>JAHCIQ010000003.1 GCA_026129135.1 Cyanobacteria bacterium TGS_CYA1
ACCAGCAGCAGCGAGCAATTCTGGTTTGGCGTTGACCATCTTAGCTAGAAGAGTTAAGTCATTGCCAGCAGCAGCGAGCATTTCTGGTTTGGCTGCCACCATTTTAGCAAGAACGGTTAAATCATTGCCAGCAGCTGAGAGCATCTCCGGTTTAGCTGTCACCATTTTTGCAAGGATGGTTAAGTCATTACCAGCAGCAGCGAGCATTTCCGGTTTGGCTGTCACCATTTTTGCAAGGAGATTCATATCGCCTTTTACCACTGCCAAAATTTCTGGGCCTGCGTTTACCATTCTTGCAAGCAAAGTCAGATCACCGTTTGCCGCCGTCAGCATATCTCGAGTTGCAGTGACCATTTTGGCTAGAGTGTTAGCATCGCCGCCGGCTGCTCTAACTAAATCATCCACTAATTCCTTATCGCCCTGCACAACCCTGAGTAAATCATCTAAGATTCCCGGTTCTCCAGATGCTACCTGAATCAGTTTTTCTCGTGCGTTGAGTAGATCAATTAATACTTTCAGATCGCCGTTAGCCGCGCTCTGAAGATCGGCACTGGCATTTACCATTTTAGCAAGTAGGGTTAAATCATTGCCAGCAGCAGCGAGCATCTCCGGTTTGGCTGCCACCATTTTTGCAAGAACGGTTAAGTCATTACCAGCAGCTGAGAGCATCTCTGGTTTGGCTGCCACCATTTTTGCAAGTAAGGTTAAATCATTACCAGCAGCAGAGAGCATTTCCGGTTTGGCTGCCACCATTTTTGCAAGAACGGTTAAGTCATTGCCAGCAGCTGAGAGCATCTCCGGTTTAGCTGTCACCATTTTTGCAAGGATGGTTAAGTCATTGCCAGCAGCTGAGAGCATCTCCGGTTTGGCTGCCACCATTTTTGCAAGTATGGTTAAGTCATTGCCAGCAGCTGAGAGCATCTCCGGTTTGGCTGCCACCATTTTTGCAAGTATGGTTAAGTCATTGCCAGCAGCAGCGAGCATCTCTGGTTTGGCGTTGACCATCTTAGCTAGAAGAGTTAAGTCATTGCCAGCAGCAGCGAGCATTTCTGGTTTGGCTGCCACCATTTTTGCAAGAACGGTTAAGTCATTGCCAGCAGCAGCGAGCATTTCTGGTTTGGCTGCCACCATTTTTGCAAGTATGGTTAAGTCATTGCCAGCAGCAGCGAGCATCTCCGGTTTGGCTGCCACCATCTTAGCAAGTATGGTTAAATCATTGCCAGCAGCTGAGAGCATCTCCGGTTTAGCTGCCACCATTTTTGCAAGTAGTGTTAAATCATTACCAGCGGCTGAGAGCATTTCGGGTCTAGCTGCCACCATTTTTGCAAGTATGGTTAAGTCATTGCCAGCAGCAGCGAGCATCTCTGGTTTGGCGTTGACCATCTTAGCTAGAAGAGTTAAGTCATTGCCAGCAGCAGCGAGCAATTCTGGTTTGGCTGCCACCATTTTTGCAAGAACGGTTAAGTCATTGCCAGCAGCAGCGAGCATTTCTGGTTTGGCTGCCACCATTTTTGCAAGTATGGTTAAGTCATTGCCAGCAGCAGCGAGCATCTCCGGTTTGGCTGCCACCATCTTAGCAAGTATGGTTAAGTCATTGCCAGCAGCTGAGAGCATCTCCGGTTTAGCTGCCACCATTTTTGCAAGTAGTGTTAAATCATTACCAGCGGCTGAGAGCATCTCGGGTCTAGCTGCCACCATTTTTGCAAGTATGGTTAAGTCATTGCCAGCAGCAGCGAGCATCTCTGGTTTGGCGTTGACCATCTTAGCTAGAAGAGTTAAGTCATTACCAGCAGCAGAGAGCATTTCCGGTTTGGCTGCCACCATTTTTGCAAGAACGGTTAAATCATTACCAGCAGCAGAGAGCATTTCCGGACTGGCGTTGACCATCTTAGCTAGAAGAGTTAAATCATTGCCAGCAGCAGCGAGCATTTCTGGTTTGGCTGCCACCATTTTTGCAAGAACGGTTAAATCATTGCCAGCAGCTGAGAGCATCTCCGGTTTGGCTGTCACCATTTTTGCAAGAACGGTTAAGTCATTGCCAGCAGCCGCGAGCATCTCTGGTTTGGCTGCCACCATTTTTGCAAGTATGGTTAAGTCATTGCCAGCAGCAGCGAGCATCTCTGGGTTGGCTGCCACCATCTTAGCAAGTATGGTTAAGTCATTGCCAGCAGCAGCGAGCAATTCTGGTTTGGCTGCCACCATCTTAGCAAGTATGGTTAAATCATTACCAGCGGCAGCGAGCATCTCTGGTTTGGCGTTGACCATCTTAGCTAGAAGAGTTAAGTCATTGCCAGCAGCAGCGAGCATTTCTGGTTTGGCTGCCACCATTTTTGCAAGAACGGTTAAATCATTGCCAGCAGCTGAGAGCATCTCCGGTTTGGCTGCCACCATTTTTGCAAGAACGGTTAAATCATTACCAGCAGCAGAGAGCATTTCCGGACTGGCGTTGACCATCTTAGCTAGAAGAGTTAAATCATTGCCAGCAGCTGAGAGCATCTCCGGACTGGCGTTGACCATCTTAGCTAGAAGAGTTAAATCATTACCAGCAGCTGAGAGCATCTCCGGAGTGGCGTTGACCATCTTAGCAAGAACGGTTAAGTCATTGCCAGCAGCAGCGAACATCTCTGGTTTGGCTGCCACCATCTTAGCTAGAAGAGTTAAGTCATTGCCAGCAGCAGCGAACATCTCTGGTTTGGCTGCCACCATTTTTGCAAGAACGGTTAAGTCATTACCAGCAGCAGAGAGCATTTCCGGTTTGGCTGTCACCATTTTTGCAAGAACGGTTAAGTCATTGCCAGCAGCAGCGAGCATCTCTGGTTTGGCTGCCACCATTTTTGCAAGTATGGTTAAGTCATTGCCAGCAGCTGAGAGCATTTCCGGACTGGCGTTGACCATCTTAGCTAGAAGAGTTAAATCATTGCCAGCAGCAGCGAGCAATTCTGGTTTGGCTGCCACCATTTTTGCAAGAACGGTTAAGTCATTGCCAGCAGCAGCGAGCATTTCTGGTTTGGCTGCCACCATTTTAGCAAGAACGGTTAAATCATTGCCAGCAGCTGAGAGCATCTCCGGTTTAGCTGTCACCATTTTTGCAAGAACGGTTAAGTCATTGCCAGCAGCAGCGAGCAATTCTGGTTTGGCTGCCACCATTTTTGCAAGAACGGTTAAGTCATTGCCAGCAGCAGCGAGCATTTCTGGTTTGGCTGCCACCATTTTTGCAAGTATGGTTAAGTCATTGCCAGCAGCAGCGAGCATCTCCAGTTTGGCTGCCACCATCTTAGCAAGTATGGTTAAATCATTACCAGCGGCAGCGAGCATCTCTGGTTTGGCGTTGACCATCTTAGCTAGAAGAGTTAAGTCATTGCCAGCAGCAGCGAGCATTTCTGGTTTGGCTGCCACCATTTTAGCAAGAACGGTTAAATCATTGCCAGCAGCTGAGAGCATCTCCGGTTTAGCTGTCACCATTTTTGCAAGGATGGTTAAGTCATTACCAGCAGCAGCGAGCATTTCCGGTTTGGCTGTCACCATTTTTGCAAGGAGATTCATATCGCCTTTTACCACTGCCAAATGCGTTTACCATTCTTGCAAGCAAAGTCAGATCACACCGTTTGCCGCCGTCAGCATATCTCGAGTTGCAGTGACCATTTTGGCTAGAGTGCTGCGCATCGCCGCCGGCTGCTCTAACTAAATCATCCACTAATTCCTTATCGCCCTGCACAACCCTGAGTAAATCATCTAAGATTCCCGGTTCTCCAGATGCTACCTGAATCAGTTTTTCTCGTGCGTTGAGTAGATCAATTAATACTTTCAGATCGCCGTTAGCCGCGCTCTGAAGATCGGCACTGGCATTTACCATTTTAGCAAGTAGGGTTAAATCATTACCGGCAGCAGCGAGCATTTCTGGGTTGGCTGCCACCATCTTAGCAAGTATGGTTAAATCATTACCAGCGGCAGCAAGCATCTCCGGACTGGCGTTGACCATCTTAGCTAGAAGAGTTAAATCATTGCCAGCAGCAGCGAGCATTTCTGGTTTGGCTGCCACCATTTTTGCAAGAACGGTTAAGTCATTGCCAGCAGCAGCGAGCATTTCAGGTTTAGCTGCCACCATTTTTGCAAGAACGGTTAAATCATTACCGGCAGCAGCGAGCATTTCTGGGTTGGCTGCCACCATCTTAGCAAGTATGGTTAAATCATTACCAGCGGAAGCAAGCATCTCCGGACTGGCGTTGACCATCTTAGCTAGAAGAGTTAAATCATTGCCAGCAGCTGAGAGCATTTCCGGTTTGGCTGCCACCATTTTTGCAAGAACGGTTAAATCATTACCAGCAGCAGAGAGCATTTCCGGTTTGGCTGCCACCATTTTTGCAAGAACGGTTAAATCATTACCAGCAGCAGAGAGCATTTCCGGACTGGCGTTGACCATCTTAGCTAGAAGAGTTAAATCATTACCAGCAGCTGAGAGCATCTCCGGTTTGGCTGCCACCATTTTTGCAAGAACGGTTAAGTCATTGCCAGCAGCTGAGAGCATCTCCGGTTTAGCTGTCACCATTTTTGCAAGGATGGTTAAGTCATTGCCAGCAGCTGAGAGCATCTCCGGTTTGGCTGCCACCATTTTTGCAAGTATGGTTAAGTCATTGCCAGCAGCTGAGAGCATTTCAGGTTTGGCTGCCACCATTTTTGCAAGAACGGGTTAAGTCATTGCCAGCAGCAGCATTTCTGGTTTGGCTGCCACCATTTTTGCAAGTATGGTTAAGTCATTGCCAGCAGCAGCGAGCATCTCTGGTTTGCTGCCACCATTTTGCAAGAACGGTTAAATCATTACCAGCGGCTGAGAGCATCTCTGGGTTGGCTGCCACCATCTTAGCTAGAAGAGTTAAATCATTGCCAGCAGCTGAGAGCATCTCCGGTTTAGCTGTCACCATTTTTGCAAGTATGGTTAAGTCATTGCCAGCAGCAGCGAGCATTTCTGGTTTGGCTGCCACCATTTTAGCAAGAACGGTTAAGTCATTGCCAGCAGCAGCGAGCATCTCTGGTTTGGCTGCCACCATTTTTGCAAGTATGGTTAAGTCATTGCCAGCAGCAGCGAGCATCTCTGGTTTGGCGTTGACCATCTTAGCTAGAAGAGTTAAGTCATTACCAGCAGCAGTGACTAATTCCTGCGGATTCATTTGAGAAAGAGCAGTCATAAGTTGATCTGGTTGGCCAGCACTAGCTTGCAATAGTTTTACGGCTTCACCTTGGGGCATTGCCGCCAATTTTTCTAGCAAGAGAGAATTTTGACCGGCAGCATTCAATAGATTGTTTACGTGATCCTGCGGCAGGGTCAACAGTGTGTTCACTAGAGTTTCATTGCCAGCCGACCCGAGTTCAACAAGTTTATTGAGAAGCGCACTATCACCATTTGCAAACTGTAGCAATTTGCCTGCTTGTTCAGCGGGCAATTGAGCTACTTTGAGAGCCATTTCTGCTTGTAGCGCTTGTGCAGCGAGAGTTTTTCCAGCCTCAGATAAAGTGGCTTTTTCAGCGACATTTGTTACTCCGCTTTGAACAACTTCGATAGCTGCTTTTCCGCCAAGGCCTCCTAGAGGAATTACCAATGCGCCTTCCAGGGCTCCCATCAATCCATTTTTTATCAAAAATTCAGGCGTTAGAGGAACGCTATCGTCGAGTAAGGACGTAGCAAGGGCTGGCCTTATTGCTGCGAAGGCAGCACCACTGACCGCCATTAATTGGGCTGTAGATAGCTTCGATAGAACAGCCACTGCTGCTGGTCCCAGCATCCCACCGCTAGCCATTGTTACACCAACTGTGGCAGCGACTGTGACTACAAGCAGTGCCATATCGGTCATAAACTGTGCTTTAGCTTCCGCTGATTCAAAATTGTTTTTCGTTGCTTCAGCATAATAGCGTGCAATTTCTTCTTGGCGTTCACGGGGCAACTGCATGAAGACAGCGTGGATATCTTTGAGTTCTTCGCCATGAATAAGAAGTGAGCGTTGCCGTCCCAACGTTGTGCCGTCATAAACGCTGAGGTAGGAAAACTCGGCCATGTTGTTCAAGAATAGTTGAACGTTGTCTGACCCTTGACCAACAGCGAAATAGTTCTTGAATTGCTCTCTTAGAGCCGAATTATCTGGAAGCTTGTCTATGACTTGCACTTCAACATTGGATTTATATCGTCTAAAATAATCTGCTTTCAAGGCGAAGCGACCTGCTTCGTCCAGACTACTTAGAACATCCTGGAATTCACGATAATTTTCACCGTTGCCTATTGCAAAAAGGCGCAGACGGTCGGCAAGACTTACACCATTGTTTTCAATGATATTTCTTAGAACATCAGCTTTTTCTGGGCTGAATTTATACTGAGCTCCTGCCCTTCCTGGTGGCTTTTCGGCTTTGGTGATACCGGATATGATATCAGGTAAAAGATCGCTTCCATATTTGGATTGATAGTCTGCCTTCATTTGAGCGAATTGCTCAGCATCCAAAGTGGAAAATTCGCGCATAACTTGATCGAATTTTGCGCCGTTTAAAACCATTGTGCGAGCGCGATCGGCAGGTCTTCCCTCTCCTTGAGCTATGACATTGTCTAGCACTTTTACTAATTCAGGAGATAGATTAAGAGTCGCTCTTTCCGCAGGAGAAAGTCGTGCTAATTCTCTCATCGTGCCGGTGTTCCAATAATTAGAGGTCAACCCGCCCGTGAGTTGAACTTTGAGTAAGCCGGAAACACTGCCGTTATCTATTAAAGCTTTTAAGCGAGTATCGCCGATATTTCCGACTTCTCTTCGAGATGCTGGCAAATATCCATCTGCCAGCATTACTGATTTGAAAACGTCATAAAGTACGCGATCTGCTTCGTTGCCGCCACCATTTGCAACCGCCAGCATTCGAGCGGATAATTCGGATCCTTTAGGTAATAAAGCCTCTAACTGATTCATCTGGTCGAGTGCCAGAATTCTTCGTTTTTCATGGTCATCAGCAGCTGGAACTTCTCGAGTTAAGCGGGCAACAAGGAATTTGTCCACATCGCTTAATACCGGTGCTTTTCCACTGCTCAAAGCTTGTGACAGAATACCGTCTATAAGTAGCTTGGCTGCGCGGGTTTCAACATCGTCACCTGAAAGCTTGTATTTTACAAAATCATCGACCTGCAATCTAAATTGTGGATTAAGCTTATAGAGTGCTGCTTCCTGGTTGCTCATATTTTGAAAATGAGCAGCCACTCCTTTCAAGTCGGTGACGCCTGCTCGCATATAATCGAGCATGAAGTCGTTTATGCCGCGCATTATTGCTTGAGAGTCAGAAAATGACGGCGGACCGGCGTCGCTGCCCAGCTTGGGAGCATTGATTTTTCGCTGGACAAGCGCCGTGATTCTGGCTTGCTCCTCAGGTGTAGTGAATGATCTCAGGGCTTCGGTAAAAAATTTGAAGTAGACCGGGTCTTTTAAGGCTTGCCATTCCTTTTCAGTCATATTTTCTACGCGGGACATAATATCGTTTGTTTTGTAGCTGCCGGCGCCTATTCCAAGTAGCCATCCTTGGTAACGCTGTTGTGCTACTCCGGCAAAAAGCGATTTGTCACCTTGCAAAAGAATTTCTTCAAGTACTTTTGCTTGCACGGGATCAACTTTAGAGGTCAGAACTTGAGTCAAACGTTCGTAAAATTGCTTAGCAGCCAACTCTTGAGCATTCGCCGGAGCTCTGCCAGACAAAACCAATTCGCGTCCAAGGGCGTAGTCTTTTCTTTCCTGTTCAGTAGCGTTTTTAAAGGTGAGTTCGGAATTCTCAGGGTTCTTCCACCACGAACTTCCATAGTCAGCTTCAAGGACCGTGGCTAAGGCTATTCTTCCATCTCGCAACAGGTCTTTTGCACTGGTTAAGTCGGAACCGGAAAAATGCTCTTCAACGTATCGTTTAAACGATTGGTTTTGAGCCAACAAATTGCGCGCTTCGATTGTTCGTTCGCGGTTTCCACTAATTATGCTACCTAAAACCATGATATCGCCTGCCATTACGGCCTTTTCGGCCAGTTGGGCAATGACTGGTGCTTCCAGCTTATCCCAACCTGCTAATAGCGAAGTAAAGATTTCTTTGTATTGTGAAGACAACTGCTGCGAGTTTAGGCTTGCCAGCTCATTTTTGAAAGACAGTCCGTAATCTGTTTGAAAATCTGCAAGCAGGCGTTCTGAATCTTTTGAATTCATTTGCGCAAGCAATGAAGCCATTACTCGCAGGCCTTTTAAACGGTCATCTGGTGAGCCCGCTCTGATTAATTCAAGCGCAACTCTGGCGTTTCCGGCTAAATTGGTCTCGCCATCGCGAGACTTCAGCATGGCCTCGATTTTCAGGAAAGCAATGATATCGGAACGTGTCGCGGCCTTAATTGCAGCAAGCATTTTTGTTTCCGAACCTGTTGCTTGAATGTCGGAAGTGGCTTCAAAGAGAGCCGAAGCCCGGTGGCGATCCGAGGGGGGCATTGATGAAAGAATCTGCCCGATAAGTTCTGTATTTCGGTCTTGGATAGCCTTGATAAGTTGATCGTAGTTGGTCTGGAATTGGGTATCAAGCGGTTGTCCTTCCGTTATATCCAAAAGGCTATTAATCTGGGCGACCTGTGAGTCTGCACCATATTTGGTGCCAATGGCCTCTTTCAAGCCCGAACCATTGCCCATTGAATACAAAACTTCAGCCATTCGGCGGTCTGCTGGAGGAATAGCGGAAATTAAGTCGGAAATTGTCGAAAGTGGCGCACCATTTTTTATGGCGGCAGACAACATATTCACTTTCGCGAGAATCTGCGCGGTTGCGGTTTGGCTCAAAACAGCCTCATCGCCATTCACAGCCACGGAGCGACCGTCTGCGGTGAATAGTTGAATCGCATCTTGCGGTCCCTTTTTGAGAAGTCCCAAAGGATGCGGCTCTAAGGTGAATTTTTTATCTGCAGGAAGTTTTTCATCAATAACATTTTGAAGCTCGCGCAAGACAGCTCCAACAGCTTCGGGAGATGAATCTTTTAGCAAAGCGGACATATTAGTCGGTAACTGCGAAATTCGTCCCGAAATGAGATTGCCGACCGTTGCTTGAAATAATTCAATCTGTGATTGAGTTAAATTCGCAGGAAGAGTGTAGTCCTGTCCCGTTAAGGTGAATTGTTTCAAGGTCAAATCGCCAAGACTTAAAAGATTCGTTTCAGGACTAAAGGAGAGTCGCTTGCTTGCGTCTTCTCCGGCGGCAGCATTGACTTTTTCAATAATAGGATTCAATTCTTCTGGCTTCAGTCGCCCAGTTCCCAAATGTGCCACTAGTGTTCTGTAGGCATCAAGACGTTCTTCCTGGGAGCCGTTCAATAAATCCAGCTCGACTTTTGCAAGGTCTGGACCTGCTGCTCTGCCTAAACTGACAAAGTACTCATAGCCGTCTCGAGCCGGTAATTTGACGCCACGCTCACCCGTGGCAGGGTCTACTTGCATACTCAGACCTAATTTTTCTAGAGCACCAGGCTGCGTCGACACAGTTTTAAGGAAATCTGTGAGTAACGCCTGAGCCTGTGCGTCGCCAATCAAAGTTGACATTTGAAGAGCAAAGGCTTTCTTGAGATTAGGTTCGGTAGATTCGAGTGCCCGAGCAGTCAGTGCATCTAAGAAGCGCTTTCGGCCGTTCTCGTCCGAAATTTGCGCTAAAACCTGGGTTATTCTATTGACTGGGTCATTAAATCGCCGTTGCGACTCTTGCGCTGCCGCCAAAGTGAGTGTCAAGTCCAGAATGTGCGAGATAGATTCCAGTGGTTTACCTTCAGCATTGTAATTTTCCGGCGCAGAAACGGCCGAAGAAATCATTGAAAGCAGTTCGTACCTAGCCAGAGTATCAGCAGTGGACATGAAATCTGTGAATTTCTGTTTTGCTTGGACACCGTATGTAGTATCACCAGTCAAATTCAGTAACGACTGTAAAACTTTCCTCCTCTGGTCGGGGTTGTTTGTTTGTATATCTTGCAAGAGGGCATTGGCTCTCTGCCCTTCAACGGTGCTTCCAAGTGAGAGCTTCACTAAATCCGGAATGATCTTGTCGGCAAGCTCGGGGCTTTTGGTAATAACATGTTTTAGTTGCTCCTGCAAACGGGAAGCTTGGAAGCTGCCATCAAATGCAGTGGCTTCTAACTGGGCCATAGTGGTGGCAAAAAGCTGGGGATTGGAAATGGCGATTTCCTTCAATCGACTTATCGCCGCCTCAGATGCCGTACTATCGGAGGCAACGCTTCGGGCTAGTAGAGACGGCAATTCAAGATTTATTTCCTGAGCCGATAATTCAGCTGCCGGCTTCTGAGCTGATTCAAGCGAATTGCCAAAACGCCCCAAGACTTCATTACTGGTGATCAAGTTCCAGTCAATTAGTTGGAGCCCGGGACCTTGTTGGTTAGGTTCGAATAAATAGTCGGTACTACCAAATTTGGATGCTACTAGCGGATTTATTTTAGCAAGCAGTTCCTTGCGCGAACTATCGTCAAGCTCTTGGTATAAGGCTGCTACATTTTCTCCAATTGACGCCAGACCTTCTTTAGGCGAAATCCCACTTGCAATTTTTGCTATTTCGGCAGCAATAGATATGAACCGGACACCTTGCTCGGGGGTTAAATTGGCAGGTAGTTCAACTTTGCTGCCGTTTTCATACAAATTGAATTTAAAGTCGCGTCCTGAATTGTTTACATCCAGGCGTATATTCTCGCCGACCGATTTGGCAATAATGGCATTGATTTCAGCGGCCGCTTTGACAAAACTCTGTTCAGTTCCAGATATCTCGGAATAAACAGGCAACCCGTCTGCGCTAGTTTTTTCTAACGCCTTGATAGATGCCTGTGATGATAAATCGGACAAAGTTCGCTGAATAACAGGCATTTGAGCCAATAAAGCCGCTCTGTTTGCTTCCACATCGCCTGAC
This sequence comes from Cyanobacteria bacterium TGS_CYA1, assembly GCA_026129135.1. Lineage (GTDB taxonomy): Bacteria > Cyanobacteriota > Vampirovibrionia > Obscuribacterales > Obscuribacteraceae > Aved-18. The sequence continues at coordinate 10,936 of JAHCIQ010000003.1, forward strand.
TGAGGCAAAGACTCAATAAGTGACTTGTAGCTCGCCGCCTGGATGTCGTTTAAATTTCGTGGGATAGTAACTTCAATATGATTCGGTGGAGAGCCAAATGTGATTTTGTCACCACTCTCCGGTTTTGGTTTTGCCGAGATCGCACCTTCGGCGGTGATAAGCTTAATGCCCTCAGTAGGTGAAAACGATAAAGGCCCGTATTTTGAGTCGGTAAGCGCATCATTAAAACCAGCAATAAATTCATTGCGCTCAGCCTCGGGCATTCCTCGCAAAACACCAACAAGAGCCTGTTTCACGAAGGCTTGTCTGAATGTGTCGCTGGTCAAAAATTCAAAACGTTGGGCAAAGCGACTGCCAAATTCAGTTTTGGTCTCATTGGGGATGTATTGATCAGAGAATTTAGGATTGCCTTCTTTATCCGCTCGTTCAAGTATTAACGATGGTCTTCCGTTAACCATCTGCAATTCAACTGACCATCCATTAGGATTGCCTTGCAAGCTTTTGCTGAATTCCACTTGCAGTTCTCGCATAATTGCTGCCTGGCGCACGGGGTCTTCAACTCCTCGTAATGCTCCAGCTACAATTTGCCGAAAACCTATACCCAGTGCAGAATCGGATGGCAATTTTCCTTCAGTGCGCTTTGCTGAAAGTCCAAAACCGTCAATTCCGACGAACTTCTTGTCGACACTATAAAAATCAGGCTGTCCGCCTACATTCTCAAATAATCCAAGGGTCGCGCTAAGTATTCTTTGGACATCTGGATTGGCAACCTGGGATGTCCCGCTGACTCGCATTTCTGCGTTTTGAAATAAAGTCTTAATCTGTAATGCAGCACTATCGCCTTCACCTAAGCCAAGAGTAGTATCCAGAACTTTTTGCATTTCTGGATCGATAGGCTCAGTGCCTTGCGCTGCTTGGCTGTCCAACGCACTTTTACTATCTAAATATGTGCCTGCATCGCTTGGAACATAAGGAGTAAGAGTCTCGGATTTAACATTGTCGGGGTTTGGCGAATCATCCGCTGCATCGTTGACTGGTATGTTATCGTCAGCCAATTTAAGCCATCCTTAATATGCGAGAAATGTATTTACTTTGTACCCAAAAGACCAATAATTAGCCTTTTGGGCAACGGATGCCGCTTGCTTCTATTTGACCTGGTAAGTTGCCGAAAGTTAAGTCTCGTCCATGCATAATGCGATGTCAATGGGGAAAATACGTAGTCGAATCGCATTTTTAATAATTGCCTGGTTGACACCGATTCTAGATTTTTTGAAATCGATTCTTCTCGTAGTACCCGGTTATTCTGGTTCCGTCCCAAATGTAGGTTAGGTGTCGTTCTTCTCTAGCGTTAGCGATGAGGGGAGGGCGGAATACAGCAATACATTCTCCGTTTGTGCGGCGGATACTTTGATAGACAATGCCATTGCTGTTGTCGCTTTTGAGTTTAGTGGCTAGTGTTTGGGAAACAGCATAATCGTTAGGGTTATAGACTTCAGGAAGTTCAATCCGGAAGTTGCGAATGTCGTGAAATGAGCCGGTAATGTTGGCTAGGATTACTAAGTGATCAAGTTCTTGCGCCGCTGTCATGTTGTGGTTGCGCATGAATCTTTCTCGATTGTTTATCGTTTCTGCAATAGCTGTCTCTATATCGTTAGATGCATAGTAGGCACCAAATTGACTATTACTAAAGCGAGATCCCATAGGGGTTTGGTCCAGGAATGTGAAAGATGGCATGATTCTTCCGGCTCCAGGTCCTGTTACTCGATCTGCAATTGAAATATTTGATATGCTGCCAACCGAGTTTTTTGCTGAGGGATTGGTTATGCTTTCCAGCTCTAACAGCGCTTCCCAATCAGCTGGGTCAGCAATGCGCTCAAAGAAATTTACTGGAGGGAATCTGTCAGAGATTATTCGAAAAGAAGGCGTCCAGGAGATTTGACTGATCGGAATTTGCACTAGAGGCCTCGCTCTCGTGCCAGATACTGTCTTACTAAAAATAGATCAACAATGCTTCCATGGCACATGCGATCAAGAGGAGCTTTGCCGCCAAAGAGTTGAGCGGAGCTTGGATTAGTTACCCAACTGTCTGCGGAGGCGTGGTCCGGCAAGAGAATTTGCAGATCTTTGTAGATGCCTAAGACGTAAGAGATACGCTCAATCAAGTCTTTGCTTGGTTTGGCTGATGCTGGATCTTTTTTCCATTTATACAGAGTAGATTCGTTGTCTAGTCCAAGAAGGCTCATTTGCTGAGCACCACTAAGCTTCCAGGCTTCTGCGATATTGAAGAATGCTCGAAGTCCAGCTGAAGCTGTTTTGTTGGGTGTAAGGGAAGCCATTCGCACAAGCTCCATTTGTAGAGTTGATTGTATATTAACTCTATTTGTGGAGCTTGTCAAGGTCGTGTGGTCCAAGCTTTGACTAAATGTGGACGCTTGTTGCCGTCAAGAAAAGGATGGTTCCCGGCAATGTGAAATAAATAGGCTGCGGCCATTTAGAAAAGAGTTATGCGTGATTGATGGATTTCTAAAATATCGGCTAAATCTAAGAATCGCGGTTATTCAGTCAGCCAAGCGTTTAAAGACAGATCTGTATTTAGTATCGATTTTAGCTAGGCTTTTATTGAGATCTTTCTGAGTTTTCTTGCTTCTGACTGGAGTTATGATTATTACGTTGCCATCGGTAGATAGTTCCAGAGTCGTTTTTTCTGGATCAATCTTCAAGAGCTCTAACACAGCCTTATCTATTATGAGGGCGTGACTGTTGCCATGTTTAATTAGGTTCTTTTGCATTGATAGGTATACCTTATGTAAACACATTGTATATCCGAACTGGAATTTCCGCAATTCCTGTTGGGTAGAAAATGTTGGTCTCATAAGGTGAGTTAGGTTTTCTCTCCGTCAGGTGCTTTATCTGATTTATTCGAATTCTTGCCGTTTTTCTTCGCCAAAATAGAGAAAACTATTGAGCCGGCTATTGAAAAAACTGCCATCGAAATAATAACTCTTTCGATCAACGGATCGCCAATACTCATAGGAATACTGCCTGAGACAGTTGCAACTGAATTATGGATGTAAGAAAAACCGATTAAAAGATAAACTGAGAACGCTGTGCTTAGCACGGACAAAAAGATAAAGATGATCTGGATGCATTTTCTTTTGTTGAACATATTCATTGCTGGAGCTTATCTTGTAATTCAATTGTACTCCTGTTTCCGTATGGACCGCACATGGCGCTTATGTTTTAACGCGCACTTGGAGGGAATTCTGAATTCGGATTCAGATGCAGATAAGGAATTGAATCAAATCCGTTGAGTGAGGCTGACTTTCCGTCTAAAAACTCTTCTAAGTCTTTTGAATCGCTAAAGTGGATTTTTGGCAGTTTGTGAAGACATTGCTTGCGTCTTAATTCTGGACTATTGGAACAGTATCCGTTTTCTTTTAGTCCTGGGCAGGTGAAGAGAGGATATTCGGTTTGAGTAGAATTAACTGATTTGGTCTTCTTCGCTATTACGCTAGTTTTTACTGGAGTATTTTTGTTTTTAGCTTCGGCAGCAGCAATGAACAAGCCGGTTAAAACGACCATAGAGAATAAAATCAGCTTGGTTTTTCGAAGATTCATTTTTCAATTATCGCATTTTGATTGTTTGCAGGAAGTCGACTATCCACAACTGACGATTTTTGCATTTAGCCTGCTTAGGCCTTTTGTCATTTATCCTATTGTTTCTTTGCCGACTCTTGGGCTTATCTTGTGAAAACAAAAACGCGGATATAATGAACTTTGCGACGTTTTTGTAATCTTCTGAATTCGACCGAGAGCTGAATCGTCAAAGGAAGTGTATGGACAGTGATAGTAATTTAGACAATCTGGTTCTGGCGTTTCCTTGTCCTGTACAGTGGCAAACGATGTCTGGCGATGAAAGAGTGCGTTTTTGTAGCCAATGCTCGCAAAAGGTTTATAACATATCTGATATGTCGAAGAAGGAGGCGGAAGCGCTTCTGAAGAGAGGCTTAGAGGATAACAAAATTTGTGTGCGATTTTTTGTCAGAGCAGATGGCACCATAAAAACTGAAAATTGTCCCAGGATCTTTAAATCTGTTCGAAATAAAGTTGAGTTATTGCGTAGAGTGATTTCTATTGGGATAACATTTTTGTTCGCTCCATGGAATTCTGCCGCTTTTGCGCAAACAGCAGAGAACACCACTTCCGGTGATTTCTATGAACCTTCGGGCGATGAAACGCTTTCGATGGGGCGTCCAGCGCCGAACGAATTTAGGGAGTTGCTACCACAGGTAATATCGGTTTCTATGAGGCAACAGCCATATGAGGGTTCAGATAAAGTAGCTAAATTGAAGAGCCAACTAAGCGATATATTGAGGTTATCTAGAAAGATTGATCTGCATCTTCTGCATGATTTAACGCAAGAATATCTAAATAGAAACCAGTTAGATAGGGCATTTAAGTCTTCTGTGTTGGAGAATTTGGTTGCTCTAAAACAGCCTTCTTTTTCTAACGCGGAAGAGAAAAGAGCACAACTGGAGAATATCAGAAATCAAATATTGGACAATCTTATCGAGCAGAGTGAGATTGCCATTCATGATGGTGATTGTGAATCGGCTAAGAGTTTCATAGAAAAATTTATGGAAGTCGCAAAGATGGGGCAGCGAATAATAGAGCATAATAACGCTGTTTTGCTAGGTCAGGAGAAATGGCCGATGATAACGAGTAATAAATTGGAGTATTACATAGCTACTAGAAAACAGCTCGACAAAGTTCATGAAGTTTTAAAAGTATTGAGTAAGGCTGAATTAGAGCCGGTTGGACTTTCTTTGTTTGATGTAGAAAAAGTAATTGAAATAAAGGGTTTGCCTCAGTCAATGTAGGATGATGCAGAATTGCAGGAGAGGAAGAATTTCAGAAATGCGCTACTTAAAAGCAATTGATTTATAGTAAGTCCGATAATAGTCATTCTGTTGCTTGTTTTTTTTTGACGATACTGCACATAGTGGCATGGTTCTATGCCTTTTCCGATGGTAAAGGGGCGGAGAGCTGAATCTGGAGTTTTTGGGAATAAGATTAGTTGAGTTTCCTTATGGACAGTCTCATCCGTGGAAGAAAAGTTTGACCTCGAAAAAAAATTGGATTCTGAATTACTTACAGAATCTAGCCTTTTTGATGCAAACAAGCCGTTGAAGCTTTATTTCAACAGGAAGAACGCGCTGCGCAGGTCAAAACGTATAAGTCTTTTGAGTCCCATCCTTATTGCGCTCCCTGTCATTTTTTTGTTTTTGCTGTATTGCGTCATGAAAGTCATTTTTGGCGATGCGGTAAGAAGTCTGCAGACCATTTATTTTTTTTCTGCAGTATTTATTGTGTTATTAGCCACACCCTGCATTGTTTTAATTAATGTCCTTGGTCATAGGACTTATAAGGAATCGCTAAAACCTGCAATTGAAATTGATCCAACTGGGATTAGCATTAATTGTGCGGGGAGAAATTTTAGAAGGATTCCATGGGAGCTCATTCGAGAAGTCACGAAATTCGAAATATACGGTTGGACTTATGTAAGAGTGGTTCCACATGATCCATCCATACTGAAGCACTATGAATGTGAGGATGAAACTCAAAGCGGAAGACTTCTTTGGGCTTTTATGAAGAGAACCGTTGTTGTGGCGAAGTTTTTATCGATGGGACGCATGAATGATAAGTTGAATCAGGTCTATTCGCAGCCCTGGATCGACATTCCTGATGAATTTCTTCCGCTAGGTGCTCAAGAAGTAGTAGATTCAATCAATATTCGCCTTATGAAAATTAAACGCCTGGAGGAAGAAGTGTGATTTGGCGTATTAGCAATAGACTAGTACTTTCACAAACTTTTAGTTAGTTCGTGCCTTCGAAATATACTGGGCATGGGAAAATCAAGACTGATTCGTTTATCGTAAATACAAGCTTTTCTTCTATTGATGAATCCTTGGTGCTCGATTCATTCTTAGTGCCTCGCTTTGGAATATGAGCAATTTTGCCTTCTTTTAGCTCACTCAGCGTCTCTGCGTCGATTACTATAATATTGTCGAAAGAGTCCATACCTATCGGTATGAATTCTCTTCCATAAATTTTGATAGGAAAGCGATTTGAAAGTGTCGAATAGTTGAAGGGCATGCCGGTGACGATTGCGTCAGCTTCTTCATCGCGTCCTGCCAGACGGAATATTTTTGCAAAGGCAAGGCGCGACAGCTCTATTTTTACTTTAGTACCATCTAGGTCTTCGATCTTTTCTTGCTTTACTTGTTCAATGAGTGAAATACTATCCTGCTCAAAATTGTCGTGCAATAAACAGGTGGCAACGATAATTCTTTGAGCAGGTATCTGAGTATTGAGTAAACGCGCAGCTGCTCTTTTCCTTTGCAAACTCATAGACGAGCAGCGCGAACTGATACTACCTTTGGATTCAAATAGAATGGTCTGGCAGTTTTGATCCAGGCAAGCAAGATCTGGGTATTCAATACTCGTTTTATCTATGCCGACCTTTTGCCATAGCTTATAATCAGCCACGTGCACAACGTCGAAATATTCGCGTGCTAGAAATGCCGTCACTCCAAAAGCCAATTCCTCTGCCATCAATGCGCGCAGGCGAATACTTCGAAGTGATGGATCGCTATTTAGAATAAGTTTGTTTCTGTGCTCCTTTTGAAGCGGTTTGAAGTACTGACAGTAACGCAATGCCGAGTTACCCGCGCGAAAGTCATTGAATGGCGAGGCTGCCGGTGTCATTACTATTGACGCTTCGACCAGCAATCTAAGCAGATTGGTTGATTGAATAAGATGCTTTTCTCTTTCAATATTTTTAATTGAATCTACAGAATCTGATATTTCAATTCTCCATTGAAATTGGCTGCTCAAAAATCTTAAATCAGGGTTGGGAGCTAGTTTTGGATTGGGGAGAGCTTTGAATGGGTGCCAAATTGGTTCCAGCACGCTCAAGAACCAGCGACTATATGAATGTAGGTCTTGCGAAGTGATGGCGTGCATGTTTGGTACTCTTACTTTCTCGAGAAGTTGTTTTACTACCCTGGTTGCGTCTGGAGTGCACCAGATTTGATGGCGTCGAGTAACCTGTTGTAGTCCCTCTCATTTTGAATAGAGTACGTCTCAGCAAAGTTAGCCACCGCTTCTGGTAGCACTTTTGCTTTGCCAATATATCCGCTAAGAATAGCAGGATCGCCTGAACGCGCATGCGCGCGAGCTAGAGCCCATCCGCACTTTTGAGCGTAAATTAGCATTTCTTGCGCAGAGAATGTCTCAACTGGAATTTTTACTTTGACATCGCGCAGTTGTCGCACATAGTAGTGTTTATTTTGCAAAAGTCCGATGAAGTGTCCAAGGAAAACATCACTAGCGGCTTGCATGAGACGCTGACCAAAAACCACGCGTTCTCCATGCGACTGAAACGGTGGATATCCCGAGTATGGCTCCAAGACAGATTTTCTGGCTTCCTTGACTTGCAAGAACAACGGATCATTTTCGGCTGCAAAAAACAAAACGATCAAACACATCGTTCCCACGCTACCAACGCCGACGACCTTGATTGCCGTGTCGACATACTCGTAGTGATCGAATAAGACTCGCCGTTCCATTGGCAAAGAAAGACGGTAATCTTCAATGCCTGCCATAATGGCTTTTTGAAACTCGGGGGTGTGATACCTTTCGTCGTGATAAATCAAAGGAGGCTGATCTTTAATTCCTGGCTTACCATTGACGATATGACCAAGTTTGACGAATTCTGTCAGCCCATCTCGCGCCATCGCTTTCTTTAAGTCTTTTCGACGCTGTTCTTGAAATTTTCTATCACGACTGCGATCGATCAATTCTTCATAACACAAGAAGTCGTACCAGGCTGATAAAGATGGCATCTGAGCGAGCGCCAACATGCGCTCGCGGTAGCATTCGACCATTCTAATTGCAGCCGCGCGACATTCTGATTTTTTGTGCCCATTGTGTTTACTGGCAATCACAAAACTTGCTGCCAATCTTTTGAGATCCCACTCCCAAGGAGCCGGGAAGGTTTCATCAAAATCGTTTATATCGAAAATTACATTCCGCTCCGGCGTAGCGAATGCGCCAAAGTTGCACAAGTGACTGTCTCCGCAACATTGCACCGCATAACCGGTATCGGGAGTTTGTACCAAGTCGGCCGCCATTATTACAGCCGATCCTCTGAAAAAGGCAAAGGGCGACGTCGACATTCGTCCGTATCTGATAGGCAAAAGAGATTCAATTCGCCCCTGGCTCGATTCGATCAAAAGCTCTATTGGATCTCGGCGTTTTTTCCAATCTACCTGGTATTGCGAGTGCTCTTCTCGAGGGCATTTTTCCCGCATTGCCCTTCCTACCTCAAATCGATCCTTGCGCGTGCGCAGATGAGCGCATTTCTCAAGATAGTCGGCGTGAATAGCAGAGCTGTGTATCTGTTTAGTATTAATTACCTTTTGAGGTTTCTTTTTCATCAAGTATTCATCTCTATATAAATAAATGGTTTCTACCCCACCCAATACTCTACAAAACAAGATTGCAAACAGGAAACAATGAATGTGGACTAGAATAGAAGGTGCCTTACCGAGTTTATGAGGACCAAAATTCATGATGAAAACAAGAGCCATATTGGTGCTTCCATTGTTTTTCATGGCATGTTGCCCGACTTCAGCAGTCGGTGAAAATATGGCGGTTTTACAAGAGTCAAAACCGCTCGTAACAAGAGCTGGTGCCTGGCATACTTGGAACGATCACATTCATCTCAAAGCCGGTCAAGATAAGCGGTCTTTGAGCCTGATATTTACTAACGGCGTCGACGGAAGACCGAAATTTACTGACCTTGCGGTAGAGCTAAACCGAAAACCGTTTGCTACATTCAAGAATTTTAGCGGTGGAGACAAATTTACACTCGATTTGACAGGACAATTGTCGACAGGAAATACGCCAATAATGGTGAAAGGCTTCGGACCGTCTGGCGCGCGGTTGAATTGGAAAGTATTTATTTCAAGACCCGAGATATCCGAAGTGAAGCCGGACCCTATGAGCGCTGTCGATAAGGTCACTATATTGGGCAAAAATTTTTCGGAGCGCCCTGAACAAGTTAAGGTGTATATAGGCAAAAAGCATGTCAAACCACTAAATAGTACTGAAGGAAAAATAGAGTTTATGCCTCTGGCACTTCAGGAAAGCAGTAGTACGAATTTAATTGTTGCAGTATCAGAAGTGAAAAGTGCTCCAGTCAGAGTCACCATGCGCTCATTACCCCATATTAAACGTATCAATTTACTAGCCGCACCGCCCGAACACCCCGTCATAATAAGCGGAAGCGGTTTTTCGCCAGTTGTAGCTGAGAACGTGGTCACCTTTGGAAAAATCAAGGCTCATGTGATTTCTGCCACTGAATCCAGTATCACTTGTATAATTCCCAACATGCATTTTCCAAAATGGCATGTGCCTATTGTCGTGACTACAAACGGCATTCACTCAAAAGAAAGAGCTTATATCCACGTTGACGTTAGGTTGATTGAAAACGAAGGCGTTCCAATGAGATAGGATCAACGATTTGACAAAATGGCTAGTTGGTAGTCAATTCAAGTGTTCAATTTTCTTCCTTGCGCAATTTGCCATCAAGAATGAAAGTGCCGAACGGAACAATCGCAGCGACGAAGACACCAGAAATCTTTTTCATGCCCCACTTGTATTCAAGCAGCGCACGAATCATCGCAATAACATAGGCGATGAAAAGGAAGCCATGAATACTTCCCACCACGGTCACAGCAAGGGGATATCCGGCTGCATATTTGAGGGGCATAGCGATGAAAAGCAATACGATAAAAGAAATTCCTTCTGCAATTCCGACCATTCGCAATTGACGAATTTTGTTCATTTCGTTGTTTCAATTCTCCAGCATAAACCGCATATGGTGCGGCCCATTTATGATAGAACATCAGGATTGTCACGTGCAACCATTTGAGTCCGGGATTAAGCTTGCGGCACCAACTTTCCGTCGAAATTGCGTTTCATGACTCCGGGTCCGTATCTCAGGTCGATTTCTTTTTGGTCCAATTCTTTGGCGCGGAAATACATTTCTCGATTGTTTTGCAAAAGATCCAAGCGCGCCTGAGATCCACCCCTGAACTGCGCAAGAGCTTCGGCTTCCATTTCTGTGGGGGTGTCGAAATAGTCGCTAGACGGCTTCACTTTTGCCGCCTCTCGCATTTGCTCGTTGGTCATGGAATGAGCCTGAGAGCGGTCTTGCACTACTTTTCCTTCGCTGTCCAGAAACTGTCCGTTTTTGTTCACTCGGTACCAGTCAGTCAAATTCCCGCTTTCGTCGACAGCTCTAGTGTACATTTTGTTGTCTTGCGTTCTCAAGCCCCATGGTGTGTAGAGTTCGCCTGGTTTTCCAGTGTGCGCCACATCCAGTTTGTCCCATCCCATGCTGTTAGCTACACTTTCCGGAATGCCGTCAACTCCATAAACGTTTGCCTGCGTGTTATGGGTGGTTTCGTGCTTAATTGTCTCAATCTGCATCGCGGGACTGAGTTTTTCAAAACCGGGATAAATTATTATACGTCTTCCACCTTCGGAGTCTTGCTCGTGCTCTGCAACAGTCTGCTCATGACCATCCTGGGGCTCCCTCAAATCCTTGTCGGCGAACTGTATTTCCATGCGGGACTGTCTGCCAGGCAAGGTCAACTGTCCTGGGCGGGATCTCGATAGCCCAGCTTCCAGCGCGTCCAGTTCCGCGTTAGTAGGCATTCTCGATTTGATATCCTCGGTGCTGCCATCACTGTTGGTGCGTGTTCCTATTTTTTCGCCGGGAGCAGTGAAAGTGATGCCGTAGAGTCCTTGAAGCCGGGACATGCGTTGTCTGAGCGCACTGTCTGCGTCTGGTGGTTCAGCTGTCTCGGTCCTGTCTGCCGGCTCAGCCGTTTCCGCCCGGTCAGAGACGGGTATCACGGGCAATGTGTCTACATTTCGAGCCAGATCTGTCAGTTCGGAGCCGGTCTGCACGAAGCCGACATTCGGTAGAACCCCTTTTGTCACGCACTCCTGCGGCCGAGCAAATGTGCTTGGGTCAGGCATACTGGTGTACATTTCAAAACCGGTCGAATTGGCAGTACCATCTGTGGCGTTTCCGCCAGCATCGCAAATCTCAGGTCCTGGTGATTCTCCAGTTTGGGACATATTCTGCTTGTTGGTAAGTGAAAAACAGGAAGCTAAAGACCATATACCAGTTATTTGCGGTTATCAAGCTATAAATTAGGCTGAAGTTCTTTTTTTTATATTAATTCGGTGACCCGGAAATCTGGCAAATTTAGCGTAATTCGTTTCCAGTCCGTCGGCACTTATTTCAGAAATGCCACCAAAAATAGCGGCACCAGATTCTTCATCATCGATAGTGGCGCACATCTTGTCGATACTAAATGTGGTGCTCAGTCGTTTTTAATTCGGGATTTCAAGAGTGTAAAATGGCAAGCGAGAAAGGAAATGACAATTACGATCCCTCGAAAATATGCAACCACCTGGGTAGTTTTTTTGATTCTGCTTTTTGTTGTTGTATTGGTTTTCTACATAACGCCGCGCAGCTCAAAACCGGAGTATGCAATGAGTGTCGGTGAGTTGAAGAGAATAATTCGCGAATCTCCAGCAGAAATAATTTCTGTAATTGTTTTCGACAGTGAACCCTTGGTTGTAGTGAGACTCAAAAGCAAATCATCTGCAAAGCAAGTGATAGTGCCAAATGAACAGAAGTCTGAATTATTGAAAGATTTTCAAAGCGCACGAATTAAAATCCAGATTGCGCCTCCAGATAAAGCAGATAAGTGGATAGGTGTACGTGCTCCAGGATTGTCTGTTGATATCGATCTCAAACAGAACAAGTAAGCATTTATGGCAGACGGTTTGAAAGTTGCTTCCAGGAAAAGTTATTTTTCTTTGGTGGCATCAATTACTTCTGCCGCGCCTCTGTTGCTGGTGTAATAAATTCTGATTCTGGGATGTCCCTTTGGATCCGGACCAACATATTTGCCAGGCTTCAACGTCCAGCCATCGGGCATACTGGTAAGACCGCCAGTCCATACGATATCACCTGAGCCCGTCAAGCTGTAAGGGTGAAAAGAGCCTTGCTGGCTTGAAAAGCCTTTGTATGTGCCGCCTCTGATTTCAATTGTTCCTATGTGGATGTACCTTCCAACCGAAATCTTATTGCAAGTATAAAGTCCATCTGGAGGTGCACCAATTCCCTTCAATCCGTCTGTGTATGGAGCTTGTGCGTGAGTTGCTTGAGCCGGTGGATTTTGATTCTGATTTACTGGAAAAACCGGAGCAATATTGTGCGGCGCTGCTGGAGCTTTGGCAGGGGTGTTTGTAGCATGGTTGGTGGCGTTGTCAGCACCGTTAAGTTGCGCTCTGGTGTACCACACTCCCACTCCCTCGCTATATCCGGCGTGAGAGTCCAGGCGCACTTTGACCAGGTCTCCTTTTTCTTCGAGGATAGTACCTGTCTGGTTGCCTATTTTTACTTGTTTGCCTTGCGTCGGGGCATTTGCACCCTGTGTCGTAGCTCCATTTTTGTTGTCGCCTCCTGGAGCAGCTGTAGTAGGCGCTACGCCGCTGGTGACTTTGTGCTCCGTTTTGTCGTACCAGACGCCCACCCCTTCGCTGTAGCCAGTTTGAGAGTCTAGACGTACTTTGACAAGATTTCCTTTCTCCTCAATAATGACGCCCGATTGGTTGGCGGCACCTACAAATACACGTTCACCTGGTTGGAAAGCCCATGCCTCTGAAATTCCCAACACAGAGAGCGTAGCGACCATTATTAACGCGAATTTTTTCACTATTTGTCTCCAGAAGAGACCAGATTTTAACATGTCTTAAGTTGGTTTAGACCCTTTTGTTGTTGTCTCGTGCCCATAGCCCAACAATTTTTGTCCAATAGGCTCTTTAGCGGAGGCGTAAATAGAAAACCTTCCCTCTTTCGTTTTTAACGTCAGAAGTGGTCCGAACCGGCTGACTGATACTAGATCCAATGGCAATGTGAAAGCAGAATTGCGCGTTTTCAAATATATCGAATTTCTGCCAATGCGCACAATTTGGGGAATTCTATTGTAGTGATACCACACGAACGCGTAAGCAACAAAACCGATAAGAAGCACCGGCAAAAATGTAATCAGCAATTCAATCACTTTTAAATGCGTAGAAAAGAAAAGCCATTTCAATGGACCGAAAGTGACTGCCACCATAATGGCAAACACAGCAATCATCGGTGTATCAAAAATACCGTACGGCACACAGAAGCTTGTCTCATAAGTATCCACGCCTTTAGCCAGGTGACTCTTGATTATTTGAATCAATGTTTCACACTCTGACAATTCACGACCGAGAAAAAACAATTCTCCGTTTTTACACACAATGACATATTCATCCTGTCCCAAATCTGAGTTTTTAACTGGAAAAACTGCATCGATTTCGAGCCAACGTAATTTACGCTTATACGCTAAAGACCGAAGCTCCAGTCCATCATTGCTGATTAGCGCCACCATAATTTTGCGCAAATGATGGCTGAATGTCCAGGCAAAAACAGAGAGAGCTGCAAACCATACGCTTAGCGTAAGCAATAGCATTTTGATCAAAGCAAGATCCATGGCATGCACTGAAAAAATCCAGACCAGCATCATGACAGGTAACTGAACCAGAAACAAAACCTGCGCCATCAAGCATTGATTGGTGTAATTATTAGGTTTAAGCTTGATTGCCCAGATATGCGATCTTTGCCACCACTGCTTTTGTGCCTCTTTGCTGAGTCGATGTTCAGTGGTTCCTGCAGGAAGTTGTTTTGACTGTTTGCTCGATGAGTCCATTTAGGTTTCGATTTTAAGAATTGACGATGTTGGCTGAATGAACTTCTTTTACCCATATATAGATGATAACAATAAAGGAAAAACCGGGTATTCTTTTGAGATGATATCTCCTGGCTAACCGGATTAGAAAATGTTCCATTGCAAGAGGAAAAAATGAGACAGCTATTTAAAATGAGTGCTTATGCAATTCTTTCTTGCATAGTATTAAATTTTTCCTTCGATGTTCAATCTGCAGCTGCAAAAAGTGAGTCGAATGCTCCATGGTGGAAAAGCGCAGTTTTCTATGAAGTTTATCCGCGCAGCTTTGCCGACGCGAAAAACACTGGCACAGGAAATCTTGCAGGCATCACATCTAAGCTCGATTATCTGCAGGAGTTAGGAGTTGATGCAATTTGGATAACACCGTGCTATCCATCGCCCCAAGTTGATTTTGGTTACGATATTTCTGACTATTGCAATATAGCTCCTGAATACGGAACGCTGGAAGATTTTGACAAATTGGTGGCAGAAGCAAAAAAAAGAGACATCAAAATTCTGATGGATTTTGTGATGAATCACACATCAGATAAACACCCTTGGTTTGTTGAATCGGCCTCGTCGAAAAACAGTCCCAAACGCGATTGGTATATTTGGCGCGATGGAAAGAATGGAGAAGTTCCAAACAATTGGCAATCGATCTTTGGACATTCGGCTTGGAAATTGGATCCAAAAACGAATCAGTATTACTATCACATTTTTTACACAGAGCAGCCCGATTTAAATTGGCGTAATAAAGAAGTACGCAAAGCAATGTACGACGTAGCTAGATTCTGGCTCGACCGTGGCGTGGCTGGATTCAGGATGGATGCGGTCGGCGTTTTATTCGAAGATCCTGCGCTCAAAGACAATCCTCTTATAAAAGATGGAAAGCCAAATGCATATGGTGACCCCGCCATGCAAAACAAATACAATGATAATCTGCCTGAGATTCATGAAGTATTTCGAGAGCTGCGCAGTGTTTTAGATTCATATCCAAATAATCCTGTGCTCATAGGCGAAACCACTGTAAAGACTGAAGCAGAAATCAAAAATCTCTACGGTGAAAAGCATGACGAAATTCAGTTGCCCATGAATTTCTTTTTTGCTTATTTGAATAAATTGTCGGCACCAGATTTTCGCAAACGTATCGAAGAAGCTGAGAAAATGTCAATATCCGACTGGCCTCTTTATTTTTTCAGTAATCATGACGAGCGAAGACACTACGATAGATACGGCGACAATAAGCACAACGACCAAATAGCAAAGCTGACAGCTGCTCTTTTACTCACTCTGCGTGGGTCACCAATTCTTTATTATGGCGAAGAACTTGGGATGAAGAATAACGATCCAAAATCGATTGAAGAAGTTAAAGACCCAATTGGTAAATTAGGCTGGCCAAATTTCAAAGGTCGCGATGGCGAACGTACTCCCATGCAATGGAACGCTTGTAAAAATGCCGGTTTCAGCGATGTTGACCCATGGTTGCCTGTTCCACCGTCATACGTTAATTGCAATGTCGAATCTGAAAGAAAGGATCCAGATTCGATTTTGAATTTCTACAAAACGTTGATTAAATTGAGACGCGATAACGGAGCTTTAAGTCAAGGACAACTAAAACTCTTGGATCAAGATCCGCATGTACTGTCATATGTGCGCCATACGAAGAAGCAAGAAATTCTAATTTGCTTAAACATGTCTTCTGAAAAACAGGAATTTGATCTGACGAAAATTTCTCAGAAATCATCACTAAAAACTTTATTCACAACGATGAAGGACGATCAATCGCATGAGCTCAGTTCCAAATTAGTTTTGGAACCATTTGCCGTTTATCTGGGCGAGATCCCGAAGTAAGTCGCTTTTTCAAAGTACCAGGTTGTCATTTTAATATAAGTTGGTCAAAACTGGTTTCCTAATTTGGTAATTTTTGACCATTGATGTACCCCAGTGAAGCCTGCGGTTATAGAATCGGTCGAAGAAGGCTTTTGGGAAGCTAAATTTGCAAAGTCTGTGATAAGAAGAAGCTAGAACCATCAGTAAATTGAATTTGTCCTCCAGCTTTTCTGAATTCATCCAACGTGATTTTTACGGAAGCTATAGCTGCTGTCAAAACATACAGAGAACTATTTCCGCCCAGTGGAACAACATCCACCAAGCCATCTATTCCTCTTAAACACCACCAACACGGCTCAGTCTCTTTATCCCCTATATCATAGACCGGCGCGGTAATAAAGATCCTTCCCTTCCGAGACCCGCCATTCGGAAAGTTAAATATCACCATCTCTTCAGCAATAATTTGGGAATTTTCAATACTATGGAAACTCACTTTTAAACCTCAAAAAAGAGAGCTAATATTGAATTCACTCTCTGGCCAGTCAAATTTAAGTCACATCCTCAAGATCGGTTGCAACAAGTTTTTTTTCTTTGAAATAAATTTTCAGTCTGGATCTCCATTTAGGATTTTCAGAATCCACCATGTCGTATATCCATACTTCATAACCACGGGATGTCTCATGATGATCGGCCGGTCCAAGCTGATTGTCTACTTCTTTGGAAGATAAACCAACCTTTTGTTTTTCATGCTGTTTCCAGTATCCAGACATTCCGTATCTTGAACTTTTATCTTTCTTCCACTGCTGAGAATTAAACGGGCCATACTGACGAAGACTTCGAACTACACTACCTTTACTTGAGCCTGAAAAATTGCATGCGCAAAAAACTACATTTATAAGTATAGTCAAAGATATTACTTTCATTTTTTGACTCATGTTCTTAGTTTGCCCTAGTCGGAAAGAAGCTTTTTTGAATTCGGCTAACGCACAAATAACAGATTATTGGCATTTTAGAAAATATTACAAGCCCATACAGTTGGATAGCAATATGGTTTATGCCGGCCCGCACAAATTGATCATTCTATTGTGTCATTATGAAGAATGGCTTGCTCGCACTTAGTGCTCGACACTTTGGAGACCCATGAAAGAAATCAGTGAAAACTGTGATTGGAAGCGATCTTTTAAGATGTGCGTCATTCGTTCGTTGTGCGCGTTGGGTCTAGTGCTATGCCTGAGCACTAGCGCTCCGCTTGCAGTATTATCCGCCGAAACCTCGACCAGAAGCGGTATCTCTCCGGATCTGCAAGGCACAGTTATCCAGACCGAATTCAATCGTCCGCAAAGCCCGACCGTCAACATGGGGGATGAACGTTTGGTGCCCTTAGGCACGGTGTTGGAAATGTATCTTTCGACCGAAATTGTCTTCGACGAGACCAAGGAAGGCGATGAGTTTTTCGGCAAAATCAGTAAGGACGTGCTTGTGGATGGCAGGGTGGTGATACCCAAGGGCACGCAGGTTCACGGTGTGCTGAGCGAGCTGGTGGAGCCGAAGCGCGCTGGCCGCAATGGATACATCAATGCGCACTTTGATTATTTGATCACTCCTGACGGGCGTCACGTCTCGATAGAGGGCAATAGCACCACGAGGAACTCCAAAGGTAAAGCCGCTGCCAAAGTGGTCGGGCGCGCTGCTGGCTTCACCGCCATTGGTGGCGTGGTTGGCACAGTTATTATGCTGCAATTTGGTGGCGGTCTAGCGGGGGCAGCAGCAAGCCACGGGTCTACGCTGGCTGCTGGAGCGGCTATTGGTGGAGCTACTGGGCTGACCATCGCCATGCTGATGAAGGGTAAGAGCGTCATGCTCCAGCCCGGTGCTGAGATGCATGTCGTACTTAGCGAACCACTGAAACTGCCCACAATGAGCATGCCCGAGGAGACCGCAGAAGATTTCAGTATCCCTGGGCTGCAAGTGAAGGTGACAGGCATGCACATTGATCGCCGTCCATCAGGCGGAACAGGCGATATTACGCTTGCGCTTGAAATTTTGAATGAAACCGAAAATACATTCTCCACGTTTGAAGTCGGACTGGAAGACGAGCTGGGCAACGTGTTCTTCCCCTCTCCTGTTGGCGAAGCAGACATGTGGTCCAACAAAATTTTGCCAAGCAGTCACATCAATAGCAAGATCACCTTCAGCGTTGACAATGTCAAAAGCCGTCACAAGCTGGTGTTTTTCAAGCCATTTTCCCGCGAGCCGCTGGCAAGATTTGTCCTGACTGATGCCATGCTATTAAGCGACAAAATCAGACCCAGAGGTAAACGCGTGGCAACTGGAGCGCATAAGCAAGACTGAGCTGTTGATGAGCACTGTAGCACCTGCTGTGCTAGACAGAGTGTCAAAAATGTGAAGAGATTTTTTGCTGCTAGGCTTTGATCACGAGGCAACAACAACTATCTGTTACCTTGAGTGGAGAGGGATTAAATCCCAGCCGACGTTTGCAAGCTTTAAGACAGAAAGATCTAAATGAAAGAAAAGATTAGAAACTATCAATCTGAGCCTCCTGTGATCGAAGCCGAGCCTCCTGTGATTTTAGCCAAGCCTCCTGTTGTTGAAGCCGAGTCTCCTGTTGTTGAAGCCGAGCCTTCTGTTGTTGAAGCCGAGCCTCCTGTGATTTTAGCCAAGCCTCCTGTTGTTGAAGCCGAGCCTTCTGTTGTTGAAACCGAGCTTGCTGAAGATCATGCTGAAGCGGAAAAAAAGTCGACTCCACATTCTAAGAAAAAGCGAAAAAAGTACTTTATACCGTTAGTCTTATTATTGCTAATAGGCGGAATCGCTGGGTTTCAGTTGGAGCAAAGAGATGTTCTCAACCAAGTAAAGAAACTGCAAGCTTCTCTCAAGCAAGCCGAAAATTCAAAGATTAGTCAAAGCGTCTTTTCTGGTTTGGGTCAGTTGACTCAAGCAGTAATGTCTATGTCTGGGCACCAGGCTCCGCTTGACGCCAGAGCGGAATCGCATACGAATAATCACGTAAGCAAAATTCGTGAGCAAGGTGAAGCGCTAAATGATGAAGAAGCATTGCAAACAGCTTACCAAGTCAGCAAACCCCTCGTCAAAGACGTAACGCTGAACGATGAATATGTCTGCCAGATTAGAGCTATTCGGCATATTGAAATACGTTCGCTAGAAAAAGGATATCTGCAAAATGTACTAGTAGACGAAGGAGCTACTGTTCATAAAGGCCAACTGCTTTTTCAAATAAAGCCCAACGTCTACCAAGCAGATGTTCAAAAATCAGAAGCAGAAGTTGAGCTTTCCAAAATTGAGCTGCAGAATAATCAGGCTCTTGTAGACAAAGATATTATTTCATCCACTGAAGCCGCCATGTCTGCAGCCAAGCTTGCCAAAGTCAAAGCTGAACTAGAGCTTGCCAAAACGCATTTAGGCTTTACTGAAATTCGAGCACCGTTTGACGGGCTGATAGGCCGTTTTGGTGATATCAGGCTGGGAAGCTTGCTGGAAGAAAATCAACTGCTAACGACCTTAAGCGATACGCATCGACTTTGGGTGTACTTCAATGTGCCAGAAGCTCAGTACCTGGAATACATGAAGAACAAGCGACTTAATCAGACCGTCCATCTTGAACTCGCCAACAAGGAAATTTATCCTGAACCTGGAAAAATAGAAGTTATTCAGTCGGACTTTAATAGTACCTCAGGTAACATAGCCTTTCGTGCGGTTTTTAATAACCCAAAGGCTCTGCTACGCTACGGGCAAACAGGCAAAATATTATGGCCAAGGAAGGTTAATCAGGCGATTATTTTGCCCCAAAAATCAACCTTTGAAGTTTTGGATAAACGCTTTATTTTTGTTGTCGACAATGCCGGGGTGATTCATGAACGTGAGATTCACGTGGCACATGAGTTACCCAACATTTACATAGTAGCGTCTGGAATATCCCCGGATGAAATGTTCCTGCTTGAGCGGCAGAACAGGTTAGATAAAGGCGACAGAATTAGCTACAAGGTGATAGATCCCAAAAGTGCCATCGAGAAGTTGAATCTGTATGCAGAGTAATTTAGGTTCGGATTGCTATGTTTCGTGACATCCTTAAGCGGCCGGTACTCGGGATTGTTATCTCGATTTTAATAGTCTTCCTTGGCTGCCTGTCCCTTGTGCAACTTCCTATTGCACAGTTCCCCCAAATTGCGCCAACCGTGGTCAACATCTTTATTGCTTATCCCGGTGCCAGTGCCGATGTGCTCACCAAGTCTACGCTAGTACCACTGGAAGCGGCTATTAATGGTGTGCCGGGCATGCGCTACATGTCTTCTGATGCCACCAGTGCTGGTGAGGCCACTGTTCGCTTGGTATTCGAACCAGGCACCGACGCCAACCAGGCGGTTGTTAGTGTCAAAACTCGGGTTGATCAGGTGATGACCTCATTACCTGATCTTGTTCAGCGAGAGGGGGTCATCATTAGACCTCTACAGTCATCCATGCTGATGTATGTGGATTTATACTCTGACTCAAAGTCTTTTAATCAGAAGTATCTGTTTAATTACGCGTATACCAAGTTAATACCTGAAATTCAACGAATTAATGGAGTTGCCAACGCGAGCTTATTGGGCAGCAGAACGTATGCAATGCGGCTGTGGCTTAAACCTGATCGCATGCGAGCCTACAATATCTCTTCTGAAGAAGTAGTCGAGGCTGTTAAAAACCAGAGTCTTATTGCCCGTCCTGGCCAGCTCGGCATCAGCTCTGGGAAAAAAGCGCAGTCTACTGTATATGTGCTGAATTACATAGGCCGCTACACCGAGCCTGAGCAGTACGAAAATATCATTATCAAAAGCTCCGGATTTGGTGAAATGGTCAAACTAAAAGACATTGCCTCTGTCGAGTTGGGCAGTGAGTTTTATGATATTTACACCAATCTGGATGGAAAGTCCTCTGCGTCCATTGTGCTGAAACAGACGCCCGATAGCAATGCCAGGGAGGTAATTAAAAAGGTCAAAGAAAAAATCGCCGAACTCTCCAATGCATTTCCAGATGGTATACACGTTCAGTACAGCTATGATGTCTCCAAGTTTTTAGACGCCTCGATTGAGCAGGTCATTGACACCATCCGTGATGCCTTTATTCTGGTCACCCTGGTCGTCTTTCTGTTTCTGGGGGACTGGCGTTCCACTGTTATTCCTGTCATTGCCGTACCTATTTCATTAATAGGGCCCTTTTTGGTGCTCTCGATGTTCGGTATGTCAGTCAACTTGATCACGTTATTTGCTTTGGTACTGGCCATCGGCATTGTGGTGGATGATGCCATTGTCGTGGTTGAAGCCGTCCACAGCAATATGGAAAAAGATCCGTCGCTATCTCCTTATGCGGCGACGCAAAAAGCCATGGGCGAACTGGGAAGCGCTATTCTTGCCATCACGCTTGTGATGATTTCGGTGTTTGTGCCAATAGCCTTCATTCCCGGCCCGGTGGGTGTGTTTTACCGGCAGTTTTCTATTACGATGTCTAGCGCTATTGTGATATCGGCATTGGTGGCGTTAACACTTACGCCTGTTTTGTGCGCCATGTTTCTCAAAAACCATTCCGGTCACAAATCCTCATTCAACGTATTTCATTGGTTTATTGGACTATTCAATGCCACTTTCGAAATATTTACTCGTGGCTACATGTGGCTTTTAAGTCGGATAGTTACTCAAAAAATAATATGCATCGGGGTCATCCTGTTATTTGCTGCCGGCATTGTTTATGTAAGCCAACAGGTTTCATCTGGTTTTGTCCCGAATGAAGACCAGGGTACCATCTATGCTATTGTTCAAACACCTCCAGGGTCTTCACTTGAGTACACAAACAAAGTGATGGGACAGCTGCAAAAAATGTCCAAATCGATTGAAGGGGTCGACTCTGTAACGTCGATGGCGGGCTTCGAAATCATGACAGAAGGCAGAGGTTCCAATGCAGGGACCTGTCTTATCAACCTCAAAAACTGGCACGACCGCAAACAAGACGTCCATGAAATTATTGAGGAATTAGAGCAACACACCGCTGGTTTGGGAGGCAGAATTGAATTTTTTGAGCCGCCAGCCATTCCTGGGTTTGGCTCTTCTGGCGGATTTTCATTGCGATTACTGGATAAAACCGGCGATCTCCGCTATCAGGAGCTGCAAGTGGCCACTGAAGATTTTATGAAAAACCTGATGAAACGCAAGGAGATTTCAGGGCTTTTCACCTTCTACAATGCGTCCTACCCACAATATGAAATAAAAATCGATAACCAGATGGCCATGCAGAAGGGTGTTTCCATAGGCACTGCTACAAGAAACCTGGATGTTCTGAACAGCGGATCATATGAGCAAGGTTTCGTTAAGTTTGGCCGATTTTTTAAAGTCTTTACCCAGGCAGCCCCAGAATATAGAAGAAATCTGGATGATTTGAATTTACTGTTTGTCAAAAATGACCAAGGGGATATGGTGCCCTACACATCGTTCATGACACTGGAGAAAACAAAAGGGGCAAATGAAATTACTCGCTATAACATGTACAATTCAGCCGCCATCAGGGGCTTTCCGGCCAAAGGTTACACTTCTGGCGACGCAATTAAGGCTATCCGCGAGGTGGCTAATAACACCTTGTCTCGCGAGTTCGACATTGCCTGGGAAGACCTGGCCTACGACGAAGCGAAACGAGGGAATGAATTTTTAGTTATATCTGTAATTGTTGTGCTTTTTGTTTATTTAGTGCTAGCGGCCCAGTACGAAAGCTTCGCACTGCCTTTCGCCGTTCTCTTTTCCTTGCCCGTAGGTATTCTCGGCTCTTTCTTAATGCTTGAAATGATGGGACTGGCCAACGATGTGTATGCACAAATTGCTATCATCACCCTGATTGGGTTGCTGGGTAAAAACGCTGTGTTAATCGTCGAGTTTGCGGTGCAAAAACGCAATGAAGGTTTATCGTTGAAAGACGCTGCTTTGGAAGGAGCAAGGATGCGGTTTCGACCAATTCTGATGACGTCTTTTGCCTTTGTTGCAGGGCTTATCCCCCTCGTGTTGTCGGAAGGCGCCGGGGCCGTTGGGAACAGAACCCTTGGTTCATCTGCCATGGGTGGGATGATTACTGGCACCATGATTGGTGTCTTAATTATTCCGGGACTATACTTTGTTTTTGCCGCTCTGGTTGATGGCAAAAACCTGCTGAAAGATGAAACTCATACCAGTATCACGGATTCAATTGTTGGTAGCGAAAAGAACACTTGGAAGAAAAATAGAACGCTAAGAGCACGACTTAAATTACTGATTAAGAAGATGAAGACTAAGCCTAAGGCTCAAGAACAGGTTCAAGAGCCGATTCAAGATCATGTTCAGGAGCACAGTCACGATTACGCTCAAAAATCGGATAAGGACTAATCTGTCAAAGATGAGAGTATTAGACAGAAAAAAAATTGTTAGTCTTTTAACAGTCATAGCTTTCATGGGAAACCTTCAAGCGCCTGTTTTTGCAAAATCTTGGTTTCATCCGTTTCAGCTGACGGAAAAAAAGAAAACATTCAACGTTCCAAATAGGTATGAGACTTCGCAGGTATTAGACGATGACCTTTTAAACTCCGCTGATAGTGAGGCTTCCATCAGCTGGCGAAAATTCTTTTCTGATCCTTATCTTCTCTCTTTGATTGAAACGGCCCTTGCAAATAACCAAGAATTCAATATCGCTTTGCAAGATATTCAAATTGCTGCAAACGAAGTGAAAGAAAAACAAGCTGCGTATTGGCCTAAAGTTGGCTTGGGAGCTGGCGGAAGTTATATAAGACCATCCGAAAATACTCCCGAAGGCGTGTTGGATAAAATTATCCAAAGAGGTTTTTATAGAAACCCGGATTTCAACCTGAATCTGGGTCCTTCCCTTAGCTGGGAAGTGGATATCTGGAAGCGATTGAGAAATGCCAAAGATGCAGCAAGACAGCGTATGGCAGCACAATACGAGGTCAGAAATTTTCTTATTTCCAGACTCGTTACTGAAATAGCACTCAACTATTATGAGTTAATGGCTCTGGATACGTCGTTGAAGATTCTTGATCAGAACATCAAGATCCAGGAAGCTGCTTTTCTTAAAGTGCAGCTCTTAAAGCAATATGCCAAATCGAACCAGTTAGCGGTTAATCGTTTTGAAGCCCAGTTAAATAAGACTAGAAGCCAACGGTTTGAAACCAGTCAAAGCATTGTTGAAAAAGAGAATCGTCTGAAGTTTCTCACCGGTAAATATGACCAAGCGCCAATATTGAGACACTCTGAACAGTTCATGGCGTTGCCGGTGGATGAATTGCAGACAGGTGTGCCTACTCAACTTTTGGCAAACAGAGCAGATATTCGTCGGGCTGAAGCGGCGATTAAAGCGGCAAAGCTCGATTTGAAAAGTGTAAAAGCCGAGCTATTACCCAGCCTGACGATTCAGGCAGGTACTGGCTTTTCGGGGTTCAGCCCCCAACTTTGGTTTCAACCACAGTCATTGTTTTACAATGCAATTGGTAACTTCATGGTTCCATTAATAAACCGAAATGCAATCATTGCGCGCATACAGACAGCCGATGCTTACCAAACCCAAACAGTTTTGACATATGAGCAGACTATACTAACAGCCTACACTGACGTTCTTAATCAGGTATCAAATATAAGAAACATGCAGCAGGCATTTGAAAAAAAGCATCGAGAAGTTGTGCTGCTCGAGGAATCTATCTCTACTGCAAACGCTTTGTTCAAGTACGCCAAGGCGACTTACGTCGAAGTGCTGCTCACACAAGAGGAGAAACTGAATGCCGAAAGAGAACAAGTCGAAGTAAAAATGAACCTTGTCGGGTCCAAAATCAATCTTTATCGAGCATTAGGTGGCGGCTGGCGATAGAAGTCTCCGGTCCTCTTCGTAGTTCCCCGATATCTCAAAACCAAGCTCAATGCTTAGATAGGAGAACATGGGGGCTCGAGCGTGCGAAGATTGAAGTATATTATTGCTTTCGGACTGATGGTTTACGGCGTGATCTTAGTCATGGCTATAGTCTATGAAACCGAAGCAGGCTTTAGATTTTCCGGTCTTAATTACTTCTTTGAAGAACTCACGACCCCACGGATAGCCTATAGTAAGTTTCTAGAATTGGTAGCGAATAAAGAAACCGCAAAAAAAAACATCGAGAGCATCGACTGGGTTGACACTAATTATGCCGGGAAGTTCTTCGATGTGAAACTGCGGAATGACTCAAACCATTACCGTGTGCGAATACCGAAGGTTTGCAAGGAGCATCCCGGCACGCGTTTGGAATCGTACGGCATTTCAGTTGGCTTCTATTGGTCATGTATATAAGCTGACAAGGGATTGTCGAATCTTTCTTCAAATGCTTTGGACCAGGGTGGCTACAAATTATTAAGGGTAGAATTTACTGAATGAAACCTTTTGGCGACTGGCGAAGTCTATTGATATGTATAGACAATCTATATTTGGAGCGCTTCGCCTGAAAATTTTTGCCACAACTTTTACAAGATTTTCGATGACTCTTTTGTCTGTCCTCACTTTTGAGGCGATATTCATGATGTCGCCCGCAATGGCGCAGGATGCACCCGACTCAGGGCAACGATTCAGGACTACGTTCACAACTTCTCCTGTGGCACCGGTCTCATCCGGAGGCCCTGTTTTGGAAATCACCGATTCGGGGGTGCGCCTTCTAGCGGATTATGACATCGAGTTGATTGTAGATAAATCTATGTCTATGCGAAAAATGGACTGCCCGGCTGGGCTATCGAGATGGGATTGGTGTGGAGCCCAGGCTAATGAACTGGGTCGTCTTTTAAATCCATATGTGCCAAATGGATTGACTATCACAGCGTTTGCTCGCGAATATTCTGTTTATCGCAATTCGACTCCAGACAGAATTGCCGAGCTGTTCAGCAAACCGAGTATGGGCATTGGAACAAGGCTTGCTCAGCCTCTTTCCGACCGGCTAAATGATTATCTTGAGCGGCGCAAGTCTGGTACTAAGCCTCTTTTGATTGCTGTAATTACAGACGGCGTTCCCCATCCGGTGACGCAACCGCTAATGGTGGCAAGCATTTTAGTAAATACCAGTAAAAAAATAAAAAGCGCAAACGAAGTTACCGTAGTGTTTTTGCAGATTGGCGCCAGGTCTAAGTTTGGTCGAAAGTTTTTAAATTATCTCGACAATGAGCTTGTGAACCATGGCGCTAAATATGACATTGTCAAAACTGTTCCTTTCGAACATCTTGCGCAAGTTGGCATCGCGCAAGCGCTGGTTGAGTCGATAGAACAATTTGCGGTCAATCGGTAAAACTTTCTGAACGCCAACCTTTTGATTTTGCAGCCTTTAAAGTGTCATTGGTCCGTGTATCCAAATTCTACACATTTAGCTATTTAGCTTTCTTGTATAAAAGGTGAAAAACCAAAAGAATTGGAATAGGTAAACAAAGGGCAATCCAACGAAGATCCAATCCCTTTTCCGGATGAGGAAGATATGAGAATATTTGCGTGGCTAATACTAGCGACAAAATTACTGTATATAGATATCCCAGTAATTTGCGATATTTCGATGAACTAGTAACTTCAGTTTTCATGTTGATGATCCTTTTTGATCTTTCTGAATTATGGTATTCTGCGCTACTACTGTCAAGTAGCTAGGGCAGGCATAAGCACGTGCGCCATCAAAGGCGATTGATCTGCCCCCATTCATAAGTCCAATCAAAAGTTGACAGCTGACAACCCTAAGACCTAGACTAAAAGTCTGGAAAGGAAGTCAGAATGAAGAAGAGTCGTTTTACAGAAGAACAGATAGTCGGCATCTTGAAAGAATTTGATGCAGGAATCTCGGCGGCAGAACTTTGCAGAAAATACGGTATCTCAAATCAAACATTTTACAAATGGCGCTCCAAATACAGTGGCATGCAAACGAGTGATGTCAAAAAGTTAAAGACTTTGGAAGAAGAAAATCAAATGCTGAAAAGAATTCTTGGTCAAAAAGAATTGGAAATAACAGCAATCAAGGCGGTACTCGAAAAAAAGTGGTGACCGTCGCTCAAAAACGAGAGGCTTGCAGCATAATGCAAACATCGGGATTAAGCCAGAGAAGAGCTTGTGAGATTCTTAGACTCACTCGAACTTCAGCACGATACAAGGCTGTTTTGCGCGACGATACAAAACTAAGAGAACGAATCAAAAAAATTGCTCAGGAGAGGAGGCGATTTGGTTATCGCCGAATTGCAGAGATGCTAAGAAAGAAAGGTGAAAAAATCAACGACAAAAAAGTCTATCGTCTGTACACAGAAGAAAATCTGAAAGTAAGGCGGCATACTCGCAAACGCTATGCGACAGTGATTCGCTGTCCGATGGAAAATGCATCAAAACCAAATGAAAGCTGGTCGATGGATTTTACATCCGACAGTTTGTACACAGGAAGACGTTTTAGAACCTTGAATGTCATCGACGAATTTTCGCGCGAGTCGCTTGGAATTGATGTTGCCTTCAGCATTCGCAGCACGCGAGTAACATGCTTATTGGACAAGCTCATCAAGCAATTCGGCAAGCCTGCATCAATTAAGGTAGACAACGGTCCAGAGTTTCGCAGCGGACACACTCAAAATTGGGCGAAAGAAGCTGGTATTGAGTTGAACTTCATTGAGCCTGGCAAACCCATGCAAAATGCTTTCATCGAATCTTTCAACGGAAGATTCCGAGATGAGTGCCTTAACGAAAACTGGTTTTCAAATATTTGGGAGGCAATTACTGTGATCGAGAAATGGAGGCAAGATTACAACACCGAAAGACCGCACAGTGCGCTCGGATACTTAACTCCTGAGCAATTCAAATCGAGTAAATTAGCAACAGCTGTTTAACTTTTAAATTGGACCAAAATCTGGGGAGCACGACAAACTCCTTCTGCTGAGCCTATTCAGGCTAATGTAGGAACAAATGTCTGAGGAGAATTGCGCACTGCTACATTCAAAATCAGAAACAGTGATTTCCTCTGCAAAGAATAGTCGAAACACTTATCTATTTGTAGAAATTTTGTAGCAGAGCTATTTTCGAAGAATGCTGCGATGGTATTAGTCGTCGAATTACAATCGGAAGACCTTTCAGTCTAATAGTGAGTTATGCGCCATCAAATGCGATACCAACATCAGATGGCTATGCTGCAACTTCGAAAATGAAACTAACTCCTGCGACTATAACTCAATTTTATAGACGAAGCGAAAAAACGAAGAAAAGAATTGAGATGATTTTGTAGGCTAAAAATATTGCCTACTAGAAGCCTACTCTGTGCGCCCCAAACCATGCATAGATTGTTCAGGCATCGATTATCTTCTGCTTGATGCTATACAAATTTTTCTACAAAAGCTTTGTTTCGCCTAATCTGTGGGCGGTGTGAGAGTATTGGAACAAAAAACTTGATTGGAAGACTTAAATAGTTCCCGGCGTCGATAACCTGTAAGTTATTATTTAATTCCAAATAATAACTTGCGCTCTATTGGTAAATAGTAATACAATAACAATATACTTATTGTATTGGTTTTATTTATGACTAAATTTACCTCGAAACTTAGGCGTAGACAGCTTGACGAGTATTTATCTAAATACCGTGAATTAGGCTCGCCGCCAAACGGCTTCATTTCAGAAATACGTCATGCGCTAGAAATGAGTAGCTATGTATTAGCCGAGAGAATGGAAGTCTCTCAGCCAGCTGTTATCAAATTGGAAGAAAGCGAGAAAAACGGAACGATTACGCTATCGTCCCTCAAAAAAGCCGCTTCAGCACTTGGATGCAAAGTCGTCTACGGTCTCATACCTGACACATCACTTGAAGCAACCATTTACGACCAAGCTAGAAGACGAGCTGAAATACTTTCTGAGTCAATCTTCAAAACAATGGGACTAGAAAAACAAACGGCATCTGCTGCAGACAAAGAAAGCATCATTGAAGAAATCACAAACGAACTCTTGAGCAAAAGCAAGCGAGAATTGTGGAAGCATGACCATTGACCTAATCTATCCTGATGGTGCGACACCGCTCGATCCCGATGAAATTCTGGGTTTGAAACCAGGTTTAATAACAAGAGGTGAACTCAACGCATTTGAGCAAGCCAATATTGCTTCATCTCTAATTTGGGCGAGAAGGAGTCGAACACTAAAGAAGGACCTATTAAAAGTAGACTCGCTGAAACTCCTTCACAAACACATGTTCAATGACACCTGGAAATGGGCAGGCAAATTCAGAACCTCAGGAAAAAATTTAGGTTGCGAACCTCACTTGATTATGGAGCAAATAGCGGGACTGTGTGCTGATACTAAGTACTGGATTGAAAATGCAGTCTATTCAGATGAAGAGTGTGCAATTAGATTTCATCACCGTTTAGTCAGTATTCATCCTTTTCCTAATGGCAATGGAAGACACTCCAGGCTAGCTGCTGACTTACTATTACATTTTCGAGGTAAGCAATTTCTTGCATGGGGAGGAGATTCAATCGATGTCGAAGGTACCGTGCGAACCAGATATTTGCAAAGCTTACGAGAAGCGGACAAAAAGAAATATGATGCACTGATTGATTTTGTTCTGGGTAGAGAATAGTGCCTGATATCAGTAAGTATCAGCCATCTATTGTTTATTGTTGAATTTCAGCACCAAGTTCTTCTGTCAAAAACTTTTCAAAGGCCGCCTGATCAATAAAGTTTGCGTGCGGAAAATCACTAACTCCTTCTACTGAGTCTTTCTAGACTATTGTAGGAATAAATGTCTTAAGAGAATTGCACATTGTTTCGCTCTGTCTGTGAAAGGTGTGACCGTATTGGAACAACAAACGCTTGTGTGTAATTGCACAGTGATAGCTCTCTTGCTTTGTGCGACTCTGAATGATGAGCCGATAACTTGTATCGGGCACCTTATTAACCTACTTGCCAAATTTAACCTATTAGGTTATTATGATTATGGAAAAGAAAATCGCTCACTATCCCTTGTCCGTTGTTCAGGCACTGGTACGAGAAGGACTTGTGCGCGCTACAAAGACAGTCTTAGAAGATGCAGCTTTTATAAAGCATGACAAGCCACAAGGAGCTGTAACGATGAAGTGTATTTCTTGCGGAAAAGGTAAAATGTTGCGCGAAATTCGCAACCTGTCATACACCTATAAAGGTCAAAAAACGACAATTCCAAAAGTTGGTGGAGAATATTGCTCCAATTGCAATGAGTCTTTGCACAACGCAGAAGAGTCGAATTATTTGAGTTCTGCAATGTTGTCCTTCAATAAAGAAGTGAATAGCGCTTCCGTAAAGCCTGAATTCATCATTGAAACGCGCAAAAAACTAAAACTAGATCAAAAAGAAGCAGCCGAAATTTTTGGAGGTGGACCTAACGCTTTTTCTAGATATGAAAATGGCAAAACGAGGCCGCCCATTGCTCTGGTGCAACTTTTTAAGCTGTTGCATAATCATCCAGAACTGTTAACTGAGATAAGAGAGAGTCCTAAAGTACCAGCCAAAACTCGTGTTGCTAAAAGCCGCCTTCGAAGAAGAGCACTGGCCTAACTAATACCAGCAAGTAGCTTTCTTAGCCCATTTGCTCCCTTTGAAATTAGAATGCAAGATTTTATAGGCTTTCTTCGAATATTCGCTTCCGATGGGCGAAGATCCGCTCCATTTAGGTAGTTTTACTACCAGATGCAAAAGCTCTGGAGCGTCTGGATCTTTTGGATTAGATTGCGAATAACTGATCACCGCATCCCCAAGCAAGCGCGAAGGATGATTGGCGAACATTGTCTGTAGTTCTTTTGCCGCAGCACTTTTCTCTTGCGCGCTCAATAATCTTGAAACGCCTGGTTTGTAGTATGAGCGCATCATCGTATCTATAGTTTCGTTACCTGGTGCCACCACTTGAGGCCATTCCCAGCCACCCTCTTCGTCGCCCTGTTTTTTAGCTTCGACTTTGAGTGGTATCGGCAGCCAGTAGTTATTGTGATACCAGTTGAACTCGAGCATTGAGCTTCCCATGCGAGGAACGCCACCTTGCAGATAAGGAGTCGCACCAAATGCCTTATTCATCAATTTAGCAAGTAAAAACTGGCGAGTGGTGGCGTTGGCGGCCTGGTCGCAGGCTTTGATAAGCGATGCAAGCGCAGGAAAATAAGTCTGGAAGTTGTTCGAAACTTGTTTGGCCGAGTCGGGTGAATTGAGCGTTTGTGCTTTGACCCAGGCGCATGCAGTTAGCTTCTTGCGAAAATCAATCGGCAAGCTTGCGTCTTTGCTGAGTTCAATCAGTTTGGATAAAGGCAAATTGCGATTCAAGTCGTCTGCTACCATGCCGTCCCAACCAGAGCTTGCAATATTGAAATTATTTTGTTTTTCAATTTTGATCCAGCCCTGTGGCAAGTACAAATTATTGTCAGACTCGGTTGGGAAATTGAAACAAGATGCTTGCAGATACTCTGAAGACGAGCTTGCTACAGCCATTAACTGAGCTTTATACATGTTTCTTGTAGTGGGGGGCAATTCTTTGATAGCAAGAATTGACTGTATTCGTTTTTTTGCCTCAGCCGTTTTCTTTTGTGCAATCAATGCATCGACTGCATAAAAATTAGCAGTGAGATATGCAGGATTAGAAGTTGGAAGATTGAGAGCCGCGTCAAGCAAATCTTTATTGCTTGGATTGCTCAATGAATTCGATGAAACGGCAGCCACAAGCCAGGGATTGGATTTGGTTTTTCTCCATTTGCTTATTGCTTTTTTGGCTGAAGCTGCATATTTTTCGTGCTGTTTTTTCTTTTCTTCTACACTAGAATAATAGTAGTAGTCGAAGGGTTTCTGGAAAGTATCTATCCAGTCGAGCAAATCGTGTTTTGAAAAGTCATAGGCTGTTTTAGACTTGTCATCTTCAGAGTTTCCGTCAAAATAAATTTTGTCCATTAGAACAGTTACATCACCAACATCGTGTCCGTACGATTCGCTGTGTTCTTTCGAAATTGCTGGAGTGAGTTTATCCAGCATGTCTGCTGGGCTGGCTTCTGTTGCTTCTAGTCTGCCTAGGAAATCGACATAGTCCTGACGTTTATCTTTATTTGTTTCGGAATTGAGCAGACCTTGAACGAATGATTTGGCATCGGCGAAGCTTGCGTAATTATCGCCATTACAAGCAGAATTAACTTTGCAGCGCGCAATCAAATATGGTGCCCATTTCGACCAGGGTGAGTTTTTGTCTTTCTCGATTTGTTCAAAAATTTTGGCTGCTTCACCATATTTTTTCAAATAAAAGTTAGCTGCAGCAATCTGATATGCACGGTCGGCTTTTATTAAAGAATCTGCGTCAGCTCCAAGCTCTGGTGGAATCGATTTTTCCTTATCGAAACCAATACCGAAAACATGATCTTGACCGTTAATCCATTCTTTGACCTGGGGACTTTTAATTCCGAATTTTTGAATACGTTCTTCAAGAGTTTTTCTTGCCGTTTCATAAGAAGATCCGACTATTTTCTGTTCGACCCCATAGCTCGAAGCCGGTGAGTAGACTTGATAATATTCTTTGTCTGTCAGTCCCATCACTTTTGCGCGGACTTTTAAATATTTATCGAGAGGGTCTGTATAAGTGCCTTCGGCAAAGAAGTCGACTTCGCCAAGACGCTTGTGCCAGAGGCGGATTATGCTTGCTTGTTCTTTTTCATTGAGTGGAGCATCATTCAAATATCGATAAGCGACACACATATATGAGCGTGCCCATGATGGTTGGACTACACCAATGTTGCCTTGAGCAAATAGTTTGAGCGGCATGTCGGGATGGGTCCAGTTGATTATCACAGCAGAGGGAAAGACCGGTCCGCATGCTTCGGCTTTGAAGGCGGGGAAGCTCAAGAATAAAGAAGCAAGCGTAATTGAAATGGCTGCTTTCAATTTCTTATTCATTGTGGAATGACCTCATTTGTAATTGATACGAATCTGTTTTCTGTCCAGGGAAGCGATTGGAAAATGTATACTTTCTGAGCATCGTTGATTATGCCTAAAATTTTGAGAGCCTCATTGGTTTGCGGCTCGTTTGCTGAGATACCAATAGCGGTGCTCGCCTTGTTGCCGGTATCGAGATTGGTGTCTTTGAGTTCAGTGAGAATTTTTTCTTTGTCCTGACCCAGACTGAATAGCATGATTACAATCTCGTCTACGTCGAGATTGTGCATCCATTTATCTTTGAGGCACCATGATGTTAATGCCGTAATCGAAATTTTAGTGTTGCTTGTATTTTGGTTCGATTTTAAAGTTTTTCGCAATGCGACCAGGAGTTTTTGGTATAAGTCGCGCTCACTTTCGGTAGCATCGAAGTCGATTTGCACCATTTTTTGACAATCGCTATGATTGCGTAAATATTGTTTGATTGTGTCGCAAATTCCGGCTATTGCCGAGTCCTCGTAATCGGCATCTATTTTGCTTACCGATTCTATTCGAAAGGACGGAATTCGAGCAGTGTCTTTTGGGCAAACCAGTTCTTTTTTTCTAGGATCGAAAAGGGAGCGGTTGTCGCGTAAATAAAAGGTACCAGCATAGGAAGTTACGCTGGTATCATCTTTCAAAAAGGATAAATCATCGAAACGATCCCATGCCCAGATAGAAACTTGTTTTTTGTCCGGCTGAAAAATATCACCTGGGTTTGTGTCAGCTTGCGACATGCTCGATAAAATCCAGACACCAAGCGTAACAATTCCAAATGCTGCAAAAAGAGTTTTAAAAAAAGAACGTGGCGTTTTGTTTTTAAGCCCCATGTTTTTTAGCCATCTCTCTATCTGATTTTGCATTAGCCGAGTCTTTGCCTTCCAGTCTTTCAAGCACGCGTGCGCGATATGCATAGCCGCCAGCGTAGTCGGGACTTAGTTTAATCACCTCGGTATAATCTTCGACCGCTTTTTTCAATTCGCCTTTTTTCTCGAAGGCTTTGCCGCGCATTTCGTAGCTATCGAAATTCTTCGGGTCCAACTTTACGATAGAATCGAAATCTGATAATGCTTCATCGAATTTTTTCATATCGAGCAGAATGAGACCGCGCTGGACAAGGGGCCAACGTTGTTTGGGTGCAAGCACCACTGCTTTAGTGAAGTCGTCCACTGCAGCTTGAAAATTTCCCTGACTTTTATAAAGCATGCCGCGGTCGCCTAAAGCTTCAATATAGTTTGGACTGATATTCAACGCTTTGCTCAAATCTTTGATAGCCGAATTTAAATCATTTTTTGAGCTGTAAACTCTAGAGCGGCCGTAATAAGCGTCGAGATTTTTTGGATCCAGCCTCAGTGCTTTGTTGAAATCAAGCAATGCTTTGCCGGTCTGTCCGTTGCAGTAGTGCGCTTCGCCACGTTTAGCGTAAGCCTTTGCATTTTTTGGATCTTGAGCAATAGCTTTATTGAATTGATTTATGGCGCCTTTGCAATCTACTTTTTGCAGCAAGTCTTCACCAATTTTGGATGCATCGTCTTTGGCTTCCGCGGGTAAAGATATTGCCAAGAGAACGACGAGGCTCTGGAAGCCAAGCATGAGCGTTTTTCTCTTAAAACTGGTCATTTGATGCACCCCTTGCAATAGACCTATATTTTACCTGTTACCTGGTTTATTTTAGGCTTGTCTGGAGGATAATTCATCCCGATTGTCTTTTGACGTAATTCTTTTCCGACGAATTGGTCAGCCTTTGCGCGGGCCCAATTCCAGTGCCGCCAATCTTTAAATTTAGAGAATCTAGAATTGAATACATAGCCGGATTCTAATCTGTCACGTACGAGTATCTGTTTTTCTTTACTCAGTTCGCCTAGACGTGATACCAGCACCGGTATTGCATCTTTACTCAATGAGAGATTGTATTCAATATCGAAATCTTTTCCTGCTTTGGCGCGATCTAGATTGGCTTGTACAATCATGGCATCTGGATTGATGAAATGCATGGTCGCAGTTACGAGCAGTCCAGCCATTATTGATGCAAAGGCAAAATGTTTGCGATAGCCCCTAAGCACAGTGAGGGTAAAGATAATGAATATTATTGCCATTAGACCCATGAATGCTGTGGTATACAGTCGCAATTCGGTCTGTCCGTATTCCATTTGATAAAGCATCATTCGCTTTACAGCAGATGCCATCATTACGAAGAGCATACTGATTTGGGCTAATGTCAGACCACGAAACAAGAATATCCCCAGTCGCGATTTTTGCACGAAGGTCCAGTCGAGGAACAAAAGTGTTGGAAGAACCAGCGCAACGACCGTCACCAGCTCAAAAAATCCACGCCGCGCATATTCAGCATAAGTGAGTCCACTCGTGAGTGCCACGACGTTTGCGCCACCAAAAAAGTATTGAATTTGCACTAATACAAATGAAAGGAACAATAAATTGATGACACCGGTAATGGTGCAGACTTCGATTGCTCCAAGTTTAAGAGAAGGAACGTCTTCCACGCTCAAATCTTTGCCATGCATTTTGCCTGCAAACATTCGCGATAAGGTTCCAAGTGAGCACCAGAGCGCCATGATTATTACGAAGCAGTGCGTGGTGAAAGCCTGAAAGTCTATTTTGAATGATTTTTGAAGCAGGCTCGAATATGCTGCATCTGCCGAAGTCAAAAGCAATCCGAATGTGAAAAGCAATGGAAGGGATATGAATAGTCCTCGCGCTAATGCGCCTGTATGCGCTGCCACTGACGAGGGGAGTAATTCTTGCCATTTTAATTCTTTAAAGAGCACTTCGACAGGTTGAATCACCAAACTCTCGGTCATGCACTTAAATACTTGGATGTATCGAGACACGCCTGCAATCAGCATTTTGCACCCCTGCATCGAAACGGAAGAGACGAACAAAAAGAAGATTACAAGATAAAGATCGAGAGCAGAAAGAGTGTGCGAATCTCGCCAGGCACAACCAAGGGAGAGTAAAAAAGCTGGAATCAAAAAATAAAGACTCCTTCTTCTTCCAGGCAACTTGGTGCGCACAGAAAGAAATATTAGAGCTGCTATAGAACAGCTGAGCATCACGCTCAATCCAATACCTAAGGGTGCTTTGCCTGTAACTAGATCGTGCAGAAGTAAATCGAAACTCAAAGCTAAAAGGGCTGAGCATAAAAGCAGTGGTCGAATAAAAGTCATAAAAAGACCATCCTCTCGAAACAGTGTTCGACAAGAAACATATTTGTATTTTTTTTGATTCCTGTCCCTAGCATACTGCCAAAGATAATCCTGCTTGTGTGGCGACTGTTAGGAATCGTCTTACAAATGATCCAAATTTGTTAACCGCTATCTACTACTTAGATGTAGTTGCAGTTCCCGTTGCTAATTTGTTGGGATGCTTGCGTGCCGCTGGGTGTTTATAATGACGCACGTATTGATTCGAGCTGCTGTGCACGTTAGATGCATGAAGCGATGTTCCGACTGTAGGTGGAGCAGGGATATGTACGCCACGAGCTCTGGCCTCAGATAAATCCAATACTCGTTTGACTTCTTCGTCGCATTGCGCTTGCAGGTCTGCATGTGTATCAACATCGAGTCCAGTGCGTATCACTCCTGTCTCGCGATTGATTACCCACTGATTAGTGTTTTCGTCTATCCAGCGATATTGTGCTTCGTATCTAGCCTTGATGGCAGCAGCTTCTCTTTGACCTTCAGCCAGAATCTTATCGCGTTTTTCAGTAGCTTCTTTCAATCTAGCTTCATGAGCTTCTGTTTCTCTTTTGGAATCAGCTACCACCTGGTCGATTTTTGCTTGTACTTCAGGACTGATATTTGGATCCCTTTGATCAGGTTGATTCTTTTGTCTTTCCGCAATTGCTACATGCAAATATTCCATAGCTTTGCTGCAATTTACGCAGGTCGGAACATCTGGCTTGTTGTTCAGACAGTTCATATAAGCTGTTTTGGCTTTTTCTAATTCACCCGTCTTCATATAAAGATTGCCCAACCAGTAATGAACTGGCCAGAAAGTGGGTTTCAGCTTTGCCACATGCTCTAAATAATGACTGGCTTTTGGATAATCGCCATTTTTGTAAAATTCAATGCCCATTTCGTAAGGGTTTTTTGTTTCATTTGCAGCAGTTGACGGCAAATTGAGGCACAAAGAAAGAACTAAAGCGAGCGAAAGCGCGCTAATTAGCCTTTCTGGCAAAATATATCTGGCTGTTTTTGACATAGGACCAGAAACCCTCGAACCGTCACCCAATCGTAACTTTTGGATGTGAAGTGGTCAATGGGAAAACTACCACCTATTAGAGTAATTAGTTATAATGTGGCAGTGATTTGGCAGGCGGAAGAGTCCGTGAATATGCGGTTAGCAAGGTTTTTCGGTAGTCTGGCACTGGCTTTGACAAGCGTCTCTGGTTGCTTATTTGGCGGGTCATGCCAAGCAAGATGGATTATCCCACAGATTCGGACCAATAGGAGAAACAAAATGATGAGAGCAGCGCTTGCATTATGTCTTTCAAGTCAAATATTCTTCTTTGCACCAGCAAACGCTGAAGAAAATAGCGCATCTGGTGGCTCAGCCAGTCCTGCACCATCTGACATGATAGTGGTTACTACTTCTTCTGTTGATGGATATCATGTCAAAGAATACCGTGGCATCGTGCGTGGTGTCACAGTAAGACAGCCTACAATTGGTCAATCGCTCAGTGCTGGTTTTCAAAAACTTGCTGGCGGCAAGATTAGCTCTTATGTAACCATGGCTGAAAAAGCCAGACAGACAGCTTACGACCTTGCGGTCAGTAAAGCGCGCGAACTTGGAGCTAATGCATTAATTGGCGTGAAGTACGATAGCACTTCTTGCGATAATGGTGGTCAACCAGTCACTGAAGTTCTTTGTTATGGAACTGCTGTAGTGGTTGAGAAAGATAGCAAGTGAAAATCATTATTCTTCTGTTGCTTGCAATAAATTTTACTTGTGGCATGGTCCAGGCTTTACCTCCAGCAGCTCCTGCAAAAAAAGTTTTGCTCAAGGGTTCTGTTAACCAGCTTTTGTATCTTTGCCAAAACGCCGGAATTTCGCTCGATAAAGATGCTCTGCCGGCTACGGTGACTAAAATCCGCTTAGGCAGTCCGGCATCTTATTATGGAGTAAATGAAAAGGACCGCATTGAAGGCGCTTCAGTTGAAAACAATATGTTGAAACTCGTGCTCAAGCGTCAGGGCGCAAGTATGGAAGTATCGCTGCCAGTGAGTGCTCAAGCTCTTCGCGAGTCTACAAATAGTAGTTTGACTGCCAAGAAAAGCCAACCTTCCATGAAAAGCAATATTGAAAAATTCATGGAAGAAATGCCCGAGCCGGTAATGGTGCCTAGTGCGGAAACCGAACGTATTTTGGCTGAAGAACGCGGACATCTAGATAAATTCAAACAGTTGTGTGCTCAAGCAAGCAAAGAAGGAACGCCGCCCAAAAAAATGACATTGCATAAAGACATCCATGCTCTGGATGACTACGATGTTGTTTTGATTCTTGATTGTTCCGGTTCGATGTCGCAAAGAATCGGAGCCAATATCAATACTTCCAAGTGGAGTTGGGCTCAGAATCAAATGACTTCGTTGTCTGCGCAAATGGAAAATTCGCTTAAGAAAGGCGTGGCTTTAATACCCTTCACTGACAAGTATCAGCTTTTCCAGCCATGCTATGGTGGTGAAATACAAAAACTATTTGCAACAAGAAAACCAGATGGTGGCACTAATTTATTTCCGCCTTTAGAAGATGCGCTCACGCGCGCTATGCTCACAAAGCGGCCAATGGTCATAACGATTCTGACTGATGGTGGATTTGGCTTCAAACGAGAAATTAAAGACCTCATAGTCTCCGCTGCTAATGCTAGTGCTGGTCCTTACAATTTGCGCATCAATCTATTGCTGCTGGATGATAAACCGATATCTCAAGATATAGTGGAACTTGATAATCTCACTGTTGCTGGTGCTAAATACGATATCGTCAAAGTTTCAGATATCGAACAATTGCGTTCGAAAGGGCTTCAGCAAGCTATCATCGAAAGTTTGACTAAATGAGCAGGGGTAGCTCATCCGCGTCCACAGGCAGGACACAAATCCACTGGCGGAAATAAAACTCTTGGGTCCGAAGACCCAAGAGTTTTAGACAGAATATTTGTGTATTTCACCGCTAAATCGGTTTTTCCATTTGCTTTATAAAATTGAGTGATTCTTCGATACATTTCGATGGCAAAGCCATCCTTTGGAGGAAGACGTTCACACAAAGAAAGTGCATTCTGAAAATATTGTGATGCTTTATCGAGTTCTTCTTTGTTAGACGCGGTACCTATGAATTGTCGATTTTTCTTTTCAATGTGCAGGGTTGCGAGGGTGAAATAAATATTGATTATGCTGGTTATTTCATTTTGATCAGTCGCATCTTTTGCCGTTGTAACGAGAATGTTTTGAATCTTGGACTCTATTTTTTGTAATCGTTGCCATTCCTTGGCTCTGTAATAAGAAGTTGCGACGTTGAGATAATATTTTGCATGACCTTTTGTATCGTCTAGAAATTTTTCTTGTTCTTGCAAAAGATCTAGTGCCAATGCCCGATCTTCTTTGCTTGAGTTAGTCGAGCCGAAAAGCAAAAAATTTGCCCAGCTATTTTTCAGATTTGCCACTCGTGTTTTAGCGTCAGGATGTCTTGTTGCCTGTTCGAGAGCTTTTTGATAATACTCGTTTGCTTCTTTGTTCTTGCCAGAATAATGATAAGCCTGAGCCAAGCTTGCAAGCATCATATAATAATCTTTATTCTGAGTGCCATATTTTTTCTCGAATTCTTTGAGTTGCACCCGGGCTGATTCGATACGATCATAATTCGCGCTTGCCTCAAGCGGCGATAAGAGCAGACCAGACCCTAAAATTGAAGCAAGTAGAAGTTGTTTTTTCATGGTTTTATCTTGAATATCTTGTATAGATAATAAAATGCTGGCACAAGCATAACAGCTCCTGCAATAAGTGCCCAGATGACCAGCTTTATCGTAGCGTCATTTGCGGCTGAATTACTTATAGTGTGAGCTGGTCTGACTAAATATGGATATTGTGCAAATGCCCAGCCCCACAAAACGAGGGCGACCTGAACAGCAGCAAAATATCGGGCGATGGTGAATTTCCTTTTGAAAAGAAGAAAAAGGGTAATAAACGCAGTGATTGCAGTGCAGACATAAACTGGCGAAAGTACTTTTAAATCTTTGAACAAAGCGGGTGCACCATCTTTGGCCAGAAGAAAAACTAAAAGCGCCATTGCCCCAGATGCACATGACGAAAGAACAGCTCTCAGTCTAAAATCGTTTTGTAATTGAAAGTCGTTGGTGTCGGCAGTCAAATAGACTGCTGCAAGATATGCGAAAAGACAAAGTGCAAATACACCAACTGCGACTGGAAAAGGTTGAATCCAGGGTGAGATATAAACTGAATAAAAATTTCCTTCAATCGAAATATTACCGCTTGAGATGGCGCCGACAATTACTCCAAGCATTACTGGTGTCAGGGTGCTCGATATGGCGAAGACTCTCCCCCAGCGCTCCTGCACCTGGTCTTTGTGACTGTCATAAGTTCTGAAAGTAAAAGCAGATCCACGAAACACGATGCCAAAAAGCAATATCGTAATTGGAATGTGCAGCGCAATAGAAATTGCATAAAACGCTTGAGGAAAACAGCTGAATAAAAGCACGACCATCAAAATGAGCCAGACGTGATTTGCTTCCCAGATAGGACCAATCGCTTTTTCGATTGTTTGTCTTTGCATAGCTTTGCGTGGACCGCTTGCCATCAAGTCCCAGAATCCGCCGCCATAATCTGCTCCGCCCATAACCGCATATAGTGTCAGACTAATGACACCGGCTAGGCAGATTAATTCAGGATTGCTTATCTGCAACAGGTTCGCTCTCCACAATCAAAGGGCTTTTGGCGATTTGTCTAAAGACTAGAAAGA
The DNA here is from genome assembly GCA_026129135.1 of Cyanobacteria bacterium TGS_CYA1. Lineage (GTDB taxonomy): Bacteria > Cyanobacteriota > Vampirovibrionia > Obscuribacterales > Obscuribacteraceae > Aved-18. Next base: position 51,621 of record JAHCIQ010000003.1, read on the forward strand.
CCACAATCAAGGCTAAGAAAATATATAAAAGAGTAAACAGCACGAAGGTGTAAGCAAGCCCTGGCATCGGGGTGACAGACGAAGAAGTGCGTAAAACATTTTGTACGATCCACGGTTGTCGTCCAACTTCGGTTACCATCCATCCTGTTTCAATAGCAATAAAACCTAGTGGTGATGCCAAGGTTACTGCTTTTAGAAAACTATTGGAATCTGGTAATTCTCTCGACTTCAAATAAATGAAAGCTGCCCATGCAGTTAAAAGCATCAATAAAACTCCGCATGCCACCATGATTTGAAAACAGATATGTACTAAATTCACATTGGGCCAGTCTTCTTTAGGAAAATCATTCAAGCCTTTTACTACTGCATTATGATCGTGGAAAGCAAGGAAGCTAAGCATTTTTGGAATTTTAATTACGCCACCAATATCAATTGGTGCGCCAGCTTTGGTTTCGTAATGCGCTTCCATCGCAGCGAGTTTTACTGGTTGCACCCTAGCTGTAAGCTGTGCCATTACATCGCCAGACATCGGTTGAATCAATGCCATTGCACCACCTACGCATAGCGCAAGTGCTAAGGCACGGCGATGGAAAAGATTTTTCTTGTTCTTTAAAAGAAGCGCTGCATGAATTCCAGCAACACAAAATGCAGTTGCCGCATATGCTGCAATCAGCATATGAATCGCCTCTGGAATTCCTGCTTGATTGAGCATCGCAGCGACTGGGTCGATATCGACTGGTTTGTCATTCTCAAGGCGAAATCCAGCAGGTGTGTTCATCCATCCATTGGCAAGACAGACGAACAGTGCCGACATCGCACCGCTTATTGCCACCATTATTCCAGCGAAAAGATGAGCTTTGCGAGGAACTTTATCCCATCCATAAAGATAAATGCCAAGAAAAATTGCTTCGGTAAAAAATGCGATACCTTCAAGTGCAAAGGCAAGACCGATTATTTCGCCTGCAAAACGCATGAAGCCTGGCCATAAAAGCCCCAGTTCAAAAGAAAGGACAGTTCCAGAAACTGCCCCCACTGCAAACAATATAGCTGTGCCTTTGGCCCATCGTTTGGCAAGCTCTTCGTATTCTTTATGTCCGGTTTTGTGCCATAACCACTCGGACAGGCACATCATGAGTGGTAAAGCGATGCCGATGGCAGCGAACACGATGTGAAAAAACATCGACATTCCCATTTGGCAACGAGCTATTACGAAATCATTCATAACCTGAGCCGTCCTATGCCCAAGAATCTAACACATATAAGGGGCCCATTCAAGCGTCAATAGTTGATGCGAATAATACAAAATCGGCTCTTCTTTAGGGTTTAACCCAAGTGGTTCGAGCATGGTATTCACTCTGAATTGCGCCTCTGCTAGCTGTAGCGGCCAGGGAGCGTGATGAACTTCTGCCTTATACACCTGGTCATGCTTTTTTGTGAACAGACGATACCTTTCAGTAAGGAAGTAGGGCAATCCATCAGGATTTTCGACTGCGCTTAATGTTGTTGCAAGCGGGCGATACAAAACTTTGAGTTGGCAGTCAGCCCCTCTTTTGTCTTCGCGCTTGCTTTCATATAAAGACCATCCATCCACCATGCGTTTGCGCATTCGGGCATTGAAATAAGGCAAACTATAGCTGATTCGCGCTCCATCGACTGCCAGAGGATTGGAAGCATCAAGACTAAAGAAATATACGCCTGGCTCGCCTTTATAACGGACATAAGTGCGAACGTTCAATTCTAGAAATTCGCTTATATAAGGCAAGAAAGGTGTTCTGGCAAAACGCACTTTGCGCATCATAAAGGGTACGACACCAATCCATGCGCTTTGATCGTAAGTATCGACTTCGAATTCTTTTGGGATGAGCAAAGCTATTTGTTCTTTGGGCACTCGCCAGTGCGCGAACAACAATTCGTCCCAGCTTTGGGTCATGAGCCAAGGGGTAGATGGTGGTGGATAGCTTCGATGACCAGTAGATTTGAGGATATCGGCTAAATTCATGCCACCATCATAACTGTAAAGGGTTGGCAAGAGTATAATATGAATGAATCCTGGGATAGGGCACAAAAAATGAACTCGAAATCGAACTCGAACATGAAATTATTCATTCCTGTTTTGATTGCAATATCGTCGCTTGGATTGCAATTGCAGAAAGAAGTTTTCGCTCAAGGACAAAGTGAGAAGAAAATTTTCTACGAATTACGAGATGCTCTGCGCAACAAACTGGACAATAGCCAAGCACCAGTTGCCCCAAACCAAAATCCCTTGTCGCAAACTCCTGTGCAGCAGCCGCTTGCACAGCCAATCGCGCAACCTCAGGCGAACGGACTGAAAGAGAGAGCCAAGCAAGAAATCGAGGTTATGATAGATAAGAAACTTGGCACCAATTTGAGTCAACAGACGAATGCTCAAAATGCACCGCTTGGTACAAATGTTGCTCCTGTCTCGAACCCAAATGGAATTGTTCCGGGTGTGAATCAACAGACCACGCCAGCTCCTGCTGGACAACCAGCTCAAAATGGTTTCAACTTTTCCAATCTGGGTGCAGAATTGAAAGATTTGAAAGTGCCAGAAAAATATAAACAAGACTATTATCGCTACAGAAACCAGGTAAAAAATCTGGTCAAATAGATTTATCGGTTCAAGCGATCGAGAACCGTTCCATCGTCGGCGATTATTTTAATCACTTTGCCATTTTCATCGCATTCAAGCGAAGCTGTGCTTTTGCCTGAGATGAAGCCTGTCCAGCTCGAATAAAGAGTTTTTCCATCAGGCGAAATATTGCAATCGCCTTTCACGCCAAACTGCGGCATATTCCATCCGCATTTACGTTCTTTCTGCCAGTAAGTATATTTCAAGCCATTAGAACCAAGAAAATCACCGCTGATATCTGGTATTGCATTTGGTGAGCGCGAAATAGTCGCTTTATTTGTCGAATTATTGTTCGAGCCGTTTTCTAGCGATATGGGTTCGCTTTCGAGTGCTTTAAGACTATTTAAAACTTCCTGTGGAACAGGGCGAGGACTGGCTGGATTAATGGCAAGGACTAGCTCGTCACCTTTCCATTTGCTAGCTTCGAGCACAGGTGTCTGGCTTACTCCTCGCTCAGCTGCAACTTGCGATTGAACGCCGGTCTTCAATTTGTTGAAAGCTTCGCTCAATTTTGTGTCGCTTCCATTTGTTTGAAAGCTTTCGATTAGGGTATGAGTGAACACGCCGTTTTTATAATTCTTCGATTCCCAGGAGGATTCAGATTTTGCGCTCGAGCAAATTACAGCATGACCTGTACCTTGCGCTATTTGAGCTGCGTCTACATTGGCGGTGCGAATCAAGCCTTTGCTGGCGCTGGCACCACCTGAATGACAAGCATCCAGAATAATCAAAACACGTTTTGCTCTGACTCGTTGTTTGATTGTCTCGGCTAAATTTTGAATTGAAATTCCAGTGGTGAAGAGCTTGTCTGGGTTCGTGTCATGTGCCACCAGATAATTGATACCGGCTACATCCATATCGGATGGGCTTCCGTGACTAGAGAAATAAATCACCACTAAGTCAGATTCGATGGCAACGCGTGGTAACCAGGTGTCGCCCAGAGACTCCATGATATTGTCTCTGGTGGCTCTTTCATTTTCCAGGCTCAAAATATGGTCGGCAGCGAAATGACATTTGTTGATCAGAAAATCTTTGAAATCTCCGGCATCCTTCGCCGCATATTTCAAATTTAGAGAAGGGCGATCGAATTTGCTAATCCCGACTAGCAGTGCCCATTTATCAGTGACTGGGGTACTAGAATCGAAATTATCGCTGTCCTGGGATAGCGCAGGAAGCAACCCCTGAAAGGAGAGAAAAATAATAGATGTCAAAAATAGCTTTTTCATAAATTTAAATTTTAGACGATTATATCAATCCTCATTCTTTTTATCCTCTGTGTTAGATTCCTCCAACCAATCGAGCAGCGGGGTTGGTCTCAATAATTGTTGGATTCGACGGGGATAATTATTGAGGAAGTCACGAGTGATTTGAAAATGCTCTGTCTCTTCAAAGTTCACTTGACGATGACCATCCTCGTTGAAAAGATAAATCCGACTTCTGGGATATGCTAAGAGAATCGCAGAGTGCGTGGCGATGACGAATTGAGATTGACTTTCGACGAGATCGTGAATACGAACTAGAGCAGATAATAGTCTGGTGGCTGACAACGCTGCCTCAGGTTCGTCGAGGAAATAAAGACCATTTCCTCTGAAACCAGTAGTAAATAATTCTAAAAATGACTCACCATGCGACATTTCATGCAAGGATTCTCCTTTGAATCTACTGAAGACATCTGATTTGCTCAACCAAGACCCGGGTTCTCTCCAGGTCTTTTCGAGCAAATTACCCATCTGGTGCATACTTTCTGCTCTGAAAAAGTATTTGTCTTGAGGACGAATATAATTTTTCTGGCATTTAATATGCTGATGCAAAGGCGATTTATCATAACGCGAAGAAAACTTGATATTTTTTGCGCCCCCAACAGCGGATAGGTCGAAGCTCTCAGCTATAGCCTCAAGAATTGTGGATTTACCGCTTCCGTTTTCGCCTACGAAGAATGTTACGTCCGGGTGAAAATCTAAATAGTCTATCGACTGGATTGCCGGGATGTTAAAAGGAAAAACTTTTCCTTCTTTGCCTTTAGGCTTTTCGATGTGAATTGATTTGAGATATGGTTTTGCTTCTGTTTGCATAGAATTCAATTATCTTCTTCTGAATATTCGTCATCAAAATCGTCATCATCATTACTGGATTCGTCGGTAAGTAGTTGCTCCAGACGGCGCTTGTAATTGTTTAAAAAATCACGGGTGATTTTGTAGTGTTCTGTTTCTTCGTAAGCTATTTTCCGACAACCATCATTGTCGAACAGAAAAATGGTGGCATTTGGATACGCCATCAAAATAGGCGAATGAGTTGCGATGATAAACTGAGATTGCAATTTTACTAAGTCATCGATGCGAACCAGTGCAGATAATTGCCTGCTTGGTGATAAGGCTGCTTCAGGTTCGTCCAATACATAGAATCCGTTTCCGCTTAAACCCCGGGTTAGCAAAGATAAAAAGGATTCACCGTGCGATTGTTCATGTAAGGACTTCCCTCCGTATCTTTTAAACACGATTTCTTTAGTGGTGTCAGCTTCGGGATCACGCCAGAGGTCTTCCAAATAATCTGCAATATTGAAAAAGCTTTCGGCGCGCAGAAAAAATCTATCACGAGGTTTTTGGAAACTTTTTTTGCCGCGTACAAAATCAGATAATTTCGCATCTCCGTATCTGTCTTCAACAACGAAATTGCCAGTTCCGCCTTCGCCTTTAAGTTGCATGCTGCCTGCAATCGCTTCTAGCAATGTTGACTTGCCAGAGCCGTTTTCGCCCACTAAAAAAGTGACGTCTGGATGAAAATCCATGCGCTCCAAATTAGCTATTGCTGGAATGCTGAATGGAAAACTTCGGGCTGCTTTGCCCTCAGGTCTATCTAAGGTAATCGATTTAAGATATGGCTTTATTTCCATATCGCTCGAGTCAGATTGAGTTATCTACCGCGTCCGCGACTTCCGCCGCCGCCGCCACCAGCTCTACCGCGACCACCGCCACTGCCAGAACCACCGGCTCTGCCGCGACCGCCACCGCCACCAAATCCGCCACCGGAGCCACCCGAACCGCCGGATCTGCCGCGACCTGCGCCGCCACCAAATCCGCCACCGGAGCCACCCGAACCACCGGATCTGCCGCGACCTGCGCCGCCACCAAATCCGCCACCAGAGCCACCCGAACCACCGGATCTGCCGCGTGCACCGCCGCCGCCATATCCGCCGCCAGAGCCGCCCGAACCGCCAGATCTGCCACGACCTGCGCCGCCGCCATATCCGCCTCCGCCACTAGATCCACCAGATCTGCCGCGACCAGCACCGCCACCATATCCGCCGCCCGTGCCGCCTTCGCCACCAGATCCACCAGATCTGCCGCGTCCAGCACCGCCGCCATAACCGCCGCCCGAACCACCATAACCGCCGCCCGAGCCGCCTTCGCCACCAGAGCTACCGGATCTGCCGCGACCCGCGCCGCCACCATATCCGCCGCCACCACCAGATCTGCCGCGACCTGCGCCGCCACCATATCCGCCGCCGCCACCAGACCTGCCGCGACCACCGCCGCCGCCGCCGCCAAAGCTGCGACCTCTACCAAAACCGCCGCCACCTGCACGACCGCGTTCTCTGTCGCCCTGATCTTTGAATCTTGGCTTGCGTTCGGTGTTTTCTGATTCATCGTCGTCGGGCTCTTCCAAATCTTTGAAAGAATCCAGATCAACTTCTTCTCCAGGCTCGAAATCTTTTTTCTTTTCTCTTGGCTCTGGGCTCCAGCGAGTTGTTTTAGTTTCGTTCTCGTTTTTGAACTCAGACTTGTACTGGCGCTGGTTCATGCCTCTTGCATCAGCTTGAGTAGTCAAAACGTATTTCAGAATTTCGGTCAGAAATGTCGTAACTGACATTTTAGCTTCTTCAGCTAAGCCTTCGGCAATGTCTAGCATGCGAGGCGAAAGAGTCAAATTGACATTAGCTGGTTTTGCTGGACGTGGTCCTCGCTCAGCTCGTTGCGGACGATCGCCGCTCTCTTCGTCACTTTGCTCATCTTTTGAACGCTTTTCTTTGTAGGCTGAAGCATCTTCTTGCGACATGCGCAAAGTGCGGCGTTTTTCCTCGCCCAGGGAGTCCTTCTTGTCATCGCTAGTCATATATGCTTCCAACCTTCTATAAGATTGTCAGATCATACAGGACAATACCGCTTTACTTCTTGATATGCTTATCTTTGAGCTATTTTGTTTTGGGCTCTAAAGCGCATCTGTGAGGCTTCAGCAGGTCTTGCGGTCGCTTGCAATAATTCGGCATAATTGTTCAAGGCGCTTGCAAGTCCGTTCTTACTTTCTTGTGTTTTGTCATAAATGGCGATTGATTGCTTGTAGTAAGTCTCAGCATCAGCCATTCTGTTCTGCACGCGGCAAATTAGCGCCAGATTATTATAGGCATTTGCCAGATGGGGACTGTCTTTATCCAGTTTTGTTTGATAAATTGCCACTGCACGTTTGAGAATCGGTTCGGCTTCAGAATAGCGTTTTTGCAATCTCAAGACTTCTGCCAGATTTACAAGCGAATTTGCAGCATTGACGCTGTCTTTACCTGAGGTTCGCTCGAATGTCGATAAAGACCAGCGGAACAAAGGTTCTGCCTGTGCCACTTTGCCTTGCATGAAATAAAGTCCGCCTAGATTGTTTCGAACAATGGCGACTTTAGTGCTTTCAGCACCGAATTTCTTTTCATATATTGCAGATGCTTCTTTGAACATGGCTTCTGCTTGAGGATAAAAACCGGTTGTGTAATACAGCTCTCCAAGCGCGTTTTCGCTGTCGGCAATTGCTGGGTCCCCTGCATCTAGATTGTTTTCTCTGATGGTGAGAGCTTGCTGCAAAACTTCTTCCGCTTTTTCATGTTGGCCCTCTTGAAAGAGGGCGGAACCTGCACCGGTAAGGCTTTCAGCTAACTGCAGAAGTTGCGGACGCATAGCTTTGTTTTGAATTTCAGCCGCGTCTTCGAAAAATTTTCTCGATTCGCTATATTTGCCTTGATTAGCCTTTATCTTGCCCATCGATAAAAGAAGAGATGCTTTGCCTAGATCTTCTTGTTTGCCTTTTTCTTTGGTTGAGATCGCGTTTTGAAGTACGTTTTGCGCCTGGGTATAATTATCCTTTTCGATAAGTTTATCGGCTTCGGACTTCATGTTGCCTGGATCCGAGTGGAAGACTGCAAACCCAGCGGCTAGGAGTATACTGGCTCCCAGAGCGGGAAGTGCCAGATATTTGAATTTTTTACTTTGCATAATTCCTACCTCAGTCCGTTTTTCAAGAGTCCATATGCTAGACCAGCAGCCGATCCTACGCCAAGTCCTTGCCAGGCTCTTTTGCTGCGACGGCTAGCTGCTGCCCCAAAGCCAAGACCCACAAGACCGCCAGTGGCGACGTCCCTGACAATCGGGTGGCGTTTGAGCGTGTCGCTGGATCGTACAAGACCCACTCCAGCTCCCGTTCCTGCTCCAATCAACCCGCCTCGAACCACTCCTCGTCCACTTATAAGTCCAGTAACAGCTCCGGCTGCAGCGCCTACACCGGCGCCTACTGTGGCAGCTTTAACTTTTGGATGTCGTTGAAAGAACGTACGATTATCTTTGACATAAACTCGTTGAATTACTGGTTGTTTAACCACTACATATTTAGTGGCATTTGAGTGATAGACTGCCGTTCTAGAAGGCAATGCTCTGCTTGGAACCTGTACATAAGTGGTATCGAGCGCAGGAGTCTGTTTGATTAGGCGCGGCATTGAGGCGCTATTTTGAATGTTTCCTGTAAGTAATGTCTGGGCTCGAACTGCTTCGTTTAAACCTAGGGATGAAAACCCTACTGTGCTTATCGATATTAAGCATATCGCCCGCTGGATGCTGTTCATACGCAATCTCCAAAATTTTCAAAGTTCACATGCGGTCTAACGACGCCCGTGAATTGTCAATGTTCCGCTAGTTTTGGCTAGATTAACTGAACTTAAAGAGCTCGTAGCGCCAGATCTAACCTGTTTTAGCATGATGGATCTATCATGATGCCAGCGTGAAATCTTCCTTCTGTAGAGAGCCTTATTCCATGAGCACCGCATCAAAGACCAAAACGACACTGCCTCTTGAAAAGATTCAAACCAAATTGAGCGAACATTCTTTTGGCGGTTGGCTTTTCTATTTTTTCAAAAATAACGACCCTATTGCGCTTGGAACCCTCAAGTTGACCGAGACGCACATGTTTTCAAGACGCTGGTACTATTTCGTACCTGCAAAAGGTGAGCCGGTAAAACTAGTACATAAAATTGAATCAAGTGCACTCGATTCGCTTCCTGGGCGCAAAGTGGAATATGTCGGCTGGCAGGAAATGGAAACGGCGCTCAGAGAAATTCTTTCTGATGCTAAAAACGTAGCTATGCAGTATTCACCTAAGAATGCCGTTCCATACGTGTCTAGAGTGGATGCCGGTACTATCGAATTGATAAACTCGCTTGGGGTGCAAGTGGTTTCGTCTGCTGATCTGGTCTCATATTTCGAGGCGACCTGGTCTGAAGAACAGCTACAAAGCCATATTTTCGCTACTGAAAAATTAAAGGAAATCGTGCACCAGGCGTTTTTCCAGGTCAAAAAAGAATTGAGCGCTGGAAAGGCTCTTACCGAATACGATATTCAGCAATTCATCGTCGATAAATTCAAAGAAAACAAGCTTTACACCTACTCACCGCCGATAGTGGCAGTGAATGAGAATAGTGGAAATCCCCATTATCAACCCACTCAAGAAGTGCACAAGCCAATTAAGACGGGCGATTTTCTGCTAATTGATTTGTGGGCAAAACAGGAAAATGTTCCCCAGTCTATTTATGGTGACATCACCTGGACCGCTTTCGTGGGCGATACCATTCCCCAAAAATATATCGATATATTTGAAATCGTGAGAGATGCACGAAATGCTGGTCTCAATTTTGTCAAAGAAGCAGTTGGCTCTGGCAAAAAAATATTTGGATGGCAGGTCGATGATGTCACGCGCAATCATATAAAAGAAAAGGGTTATGGCAAATACTTTGTTCATCGCACCGGTCACTCGATAGGCGAGGAAGTACATGGAAACGGAGCGAACATCGATAATTTGGAGACCAGAGACGAGCGAGAATTATTGCCTAACACTGGATTTTCAATTGAGCCTGGAATTTATATGAGCGAGTTTGGCGTACGCAGCGAAATCGATGTGTATATTGGTGATTCTAAAAACGTGATTGTTGCTGCAAGCCCCATTCAAGAAGAATTGATTGCGATAATGAAAATGGAGAACAATTAAAAATGTTGCAAAAATTTAGTTTCATTTTCAGTTCCAGTTCCATTCTCTCCTTTATTGCCTCAGTTTTACTTGCAAATCCGGCTTTCAGTCTGGCTCAGCAAGTGGTGCAGGAGGGCGGACCATTTGTTTGTCAGGGGACTGGCAAAATGGAAAAATTTTCCAGTGCAATTACTGTTACTGCCCAACAAGAAACACAACCTTTGTGGATCACGTTCTATAACGGATATGGTGGCAGACCAGGATTTAGCTGGATTCGAGTTTTTCTGTCACCTCCGGGACAACGTCAGGGCGAGATTGGAGAAATTCTTGCTGACGAAAATGCTTTTACTCAAAAACATGCCATCACGGTTGATGTCTCTGGATTACTTTCTAAGAACGGCAAACAATTGTTTGTGGAAGGAGAAGGAAGTAAGGGAGCCCTTTTTAGTTTTGCTCTGACCACAGTCAAAAATAAATTGACTGTGCTTGACTGTACCAAAATACAAGAAGGCAAAGAAGTTTTGATTCATGGCACTGGATTCAGTGTGAATCCGCAAGAAAATAGTGTAAGTTTTGACGGCAAGCCTGCTCAAGTGTTGCAGTCAAATTCACGGATACTTGTGGTGAAACCTCCTACTGGACTTGCATCTTCAGGAAAAATCTCACTTGTCGTAAGCGCTCTTGGTGAAACAAGCGAACCTATAAAGGTAGGGGTTGTTGCTCTTCCTCCCCACCTGACTTCGATGTCACCATATGGTGGACCAGCGGGCGGATATATAACTATTTCGGGTTCTAATTTTTCTACAGTAGCAGATCAAAACATAGTTAGAATCGGTTCTTTCACAGCCAACGTTACTTCTGTAGGCACGAATTCGCTCACCTGCGAAATCCCTGATTGGGGCTCTGCGGGTGGCACGTTACCAGTGCGTGTAATTAGCAATGGCGTGCCATCAGATAATACGTTGAGTTTCTGGTGCATGTCGCGTTATTACGGCGGTGATCCTTCAGCTCCTACTTATCAAAACGATTAGTTCTTACCGTTTTAAGAGCTGGGAACATTCGAATCTCATTTTCGTTCTAATAATTTAGAAAGAAATGAGGCAACTACTATGTTCAATAAATCAGCTCTGATCTTTGCAACTCTGGCAATTTCGTTTGTTTCCTTCACTCAAGCAAGTTACGCACTAGATACCTGGGAATTTAAAACCGGCAAGGGCGAGTCAGTACTGGTTAAGAAAGGATTATTCGGTACCAGAACAGTGCGCTTGCAAGATCGACTCGGCAATGGTTATGAATCTGACAATAGCTTTTTTGGAAGTAAAAAAAATGCTGTTAGCATAATGGGGAACGGTGTGTCGGTTGAGAAAAATATTTTTGGTCGTAACTCTATTCAGGGCTCGACAATTTTAGGCGACCGCATTCAGACTAAACGTTCGTGGTTTGGCTTGGGACCACGTAAAACTTCTATAGATGTGAGTGGCGTGACCAGTCTGGCAGAAAAGCTTCTCACTAAAAAACAGGCTCCTTTGGGGCTTTCGTCGCCTGCTCCCACAAAAGGTTTGGTCGATCAAAAAACTTATTCCGATATCGGATTAGATTCTAACTTGGAGGGGCAAAGCGGCGGAAACCCTGCTGCATTGCCTGATTCGGACGGACCCATAAATTAGCTAAGTGATTTACTCATGAAAAAGCATGGCATTAATCTGCCCGAGGCTAATTTGTGATTTCCTTCGCCATCTACGACATAGCCATTGCGTAAATAGAATTCTTTTGCATTCAATGAAGAATGCAGGGACAATCGGGCAAGACCTTGATGCTTTGCATTTGATTACGAGCATAAAGGCTTTATCCGGGTTGTCTCTTAATTTTTCCAAGAGCAATAATTCGCGATTCAATTAGGAGAGAGGTGACCATTCATCAAGAATTTCTTGAGCGTAAAACGAACTGGCGCCTTTATGTACTGCATTTTGATGCACAGAAATAATGCCTTGCGCATCTGAGACCACGGCTTCTCGAATTGACCAGTTTTCTGATTCATTCATTTGCTTTTTTGCAAACTCTTTTCGAGAGCGCTTGCATCTTGTGTTTTGCCCAAGAGTTTCAAGACAGCGATTCGATTTAAAATCGCATTGGTGTAGAGATCTTTTTCTTTTGGCATAGAAGTAAGCAATTTGATGCTGGTAGCATATTCGCTATCAGCTTGTTCCAGATGGTTTTTGGAACGATAAAAACTTCCAAGGTCTAAATGTGCTCTTACAATCGCTAACTTGTCTTTTTTTTGTAATTCGAGTTTGGCAATTTTTTCTTTGAGCGTTTTTTCTGCCTCAACAAAGCAAGTCGGATCCTCTTTTGGGGGAGGATTATAGACTTCGCCTCTCAACTGGGTGAACTTCTCTGAGTCTGTTTCTGGCTTGGAAACGGGTTTGTTCTCCGGCTTATTTTCTGGTTTCTTCTCAGGTTCGGGTCGAACCAGCACTTTGCCTCTGGTTCTAATTGGATTAGTTTGTTCATTACCTTGCTGCTGAGCCCAGGCAAATAAATTGGATGTTGCTAAAAGGGCTATAAAGGTGCTTGCAGCTTTAAGGAATTTGCGCGATTTATCGCGCAACATTTTGAGCCCTTTGGGACAATTATCGTTAATGATGGTGCCATCTTTGCGTTTATAAAACTGGATGCAAACACGTCCATGTTTTCTTAATGTTAGAAATTCTTCTGCCTCGATTGTGGACATACTTGAAATATCGTAGACATTAAGTGAGCACTGATTGCAAAATCGTTCGCGGTCATCGCCTACCATTTTGTCCCAATCTGCATTACATGGAGCGGCAATCGAAATTCTGTCTAGAAGGCTTTCTTCGTCATTTTTCATTTCTTTTTTTCTTTTCTTCTTTTTCTTTTCGGTTGAATTTATTTTTTGCTTGGATCAGCTATATGTCCCAGGAATAGAATTCTGTTTGTCTTTGCATCGTGTAAAGCAAATAAGAAGGGTCTGTTCAGTTTCATTTCAAAATAAGGTTCTGAAAAATGTAAAGCTTTAGCGCTAGCTTCGGCTGCTGTAGAAGCTGCAGCTTCGGTACCTTCTTCGCTTACGTCGATAAAAGTTTTATGAAACACCTCGCTCAAAAAGAGTTCTGTTTTAGAATCTTTTTCGACCATTTTGCTGAAATCTGCTTTTAGCGAATCAAAAGGCTCGGACATCCCTATTGCTTTTAGCGAAGACTTCAATTTCAGGTTATCTGTAATTTTGAAGCGGGGCAGGGTGATTTTCCCTGGGCTTTCGTTAAATCGTTCAAGCCAGTTCTGCCAGGAGCTTTCGCTCAAGTTGTTTTCGAGTTCTGTAAGGCTGGACGATTCTGCCGGCAGAAAAAAGAGCATCGAATATCGACCATTTTTATAGTGCAGACGCAATGCTTGCATCTCATTATTTGAGAAATATTTGAAATGCTTGCGATCTGCCACCATCGTTGGTACCTTGACCATTTGCTCGTCTGCTGTATGGAAGGATTTCTCAGCTGTCAATTGTGGGTCGAACTTGTCTGCCCATGAGCTTTTGAAATAGATTGCATTGATCAAATATAATTTTGCGCTCGGATCTACTTTGTCGATGATACTTGCAATTTTTCCGCCACTATTTTCTTTGACAAAATTGTTTATTTTTTCGACTGAGTCTTTGGCAGAAAAATCGAGACTTGAAAGCGGTGCTTGCAATTTTTCTTTGAGTGAATTCACATATCCTTTATCGAATTTGACAGACTTCTCGCCTATAAGGCTGTTAACAATCTTCAGACTGGTGCCAGGGTCAGGTGCATTCAAACTTTTAAGATCGTTCGATAGGCGCCCAACCTTCGATACCGTTTCGCTCGAATCACCAAGATCAAGACTTTGGCTCATAGATTCAAAAGTGCTTCCAGATGCTCCAAGCGCAGTCATGGTCATTGCTGTTTCCACGCTATAGGGCGAAACTAGAAGGTTAGAGCGCTCCCTTCCTTTTGCGATTTGTTTGAACAAATCAAATTGAAAAGTTTCGGCTTTGCAAGGAAGATTTGTCGAGATGCCCAGCGCAATAGCATTGAGGAGCACTAGTTTTTTCATGATGTTGGTGTTTTTCATGGTTTGTTGATATGTCCCATAAAGAGTATTTTCTTGGTTTGCATGTCTTGCAGTGCCACAAAAAATGGACGATCGCATGTCATCGTAAACGGTGTTTGTGGTTCCATACGAGCGGACGTCACGCACATTTCAACCGCGGTAACAGCGGCGGCTTCTGTGCCTTCTTCGTTCACATCCATGAACGTTTTGTGGATTACGTCATTGATAAAAACCCGCTCTTGTTCGTTGGTCATGAGCGTGAAATCGGCTTTCGTTTTATCGAATGCTTCTTCCATGCCCAATTTTGAAAGATTGTCTTTTAACTTCATCTCGTCTTCAATTTTGAAGCGCGGCATTTTTAAAGTTCCAGGTCTGTTTGCAAGTAGAGAGCAATTTTTTTCAAAAGTTTTTAGGTCTAATTTCTTTTCGAAATCATCCAGCGTTTTTCCTTTGTGGGGCAGAAAAACAAACATTCCCAAACGGTTGTCTTTGTAGGGCAAATAAACTGCTTGAAAATCCTGGTTTTCTGAATATGAATAATTGCGGCTCATAGACATCATCATTGCGTCTATTTCTTTTCCGTCTGCGCCGTGGAATTTTTCCTTTTTTGTTTCTTCTCTATTAAATTGATTCTGCCAGGAACCTTTGAAATAAATGGCGTTAATCAAATACAAGATGGCATCGCCACTGACTCTATCTAGAATCTTACTGATTTTGTTATGGGTTTTACTTTTTACCCAGTCGTTTATTTCATTCACCGCATCTGGTGAGCTGAAGTCGGTCACATTAGTGCCTGCGTAAAAATATTTCTCATTATCACTTATAAAAAGTTTCGAAAATACGATATTCTTATTTGCAAATAAAGTGTTGGCAATCTCTAAAACTGTTCCGTTATCTAGCTTTTGCAAACTGTCTATCGTTTCTCTGGCAGATTGTTTTGTTTTTTCATCTTGCTTAGAATCGAGATTGAGCACTTGTGCCATTGCTTCTTTGGTTTCGCCATTTGCGCCGGTATATGTCATGGTCAATGCGCTTGAAACGCTATAGGGCGAATACAAGAAATTTTCCTTGGCTTTTGCAGAGGCTAAAGACTTATACAAATCAAAATCGAATTGTTCGGCGCCATAAGCTTGAAGCGGAATTTGAGCTTGAGCCAGAATGCACGATGCAAGTATTACTAAAAAAGATTTCTTACGCATTACTTCATTACTCCGGCTTGCTGTCTTGTGTCGGGACTGTGTATGTGTTCTGGTCTGAATCCCATGCCAATCAGGTTGGCTGGAAGTGCACGCAGTGGTGGCAGTGTCTTGAACACCTGGGTAAACCATGGTGCTTTCATTTCTGTACTTTCCAGGGCAGGTTTGATTACGTTATTTTGAATCAAGACCTGAGCGCGTTGAGTCATGCGCGTTGGATAGGTTCGTCGCTCCTGCACCATACGCAAGTGACTTTCGTTCAGGTTGCCTTTGAGTAACGGCATATAGAGAAAATTAGCAGCAGCTACTGCATCCTGTACAGCCAGATTGATGCCTACTCCAGCCACTGGTGACATGGCGTGGGCACTGTCGCCAATGCAAAGCAGACCATCTCTGTACCATTTAGAGAGTCTATCTACTTTGACTGTGAGCAATTTTATGTCATCGAAACTTGTAATATCGTCTACTGTGTCACATGTAAATGGCGCCATCGCAACGATACGCTCTTTAATTGATTGAAGACCTTTGATTTTGTATTCTTCTAGTTTTCCTTTAGGAATGACAAAACCACATTGCCAGTACTCGTTTCGATTGATCATGATCAAAATTTTTCCGGCATCGAAACGACCTAGTGTTTCTGCAGGATCAGATGGCTTGCGAGATATTCGCATCCAGAGTACGTCCATTGGAGCGCCTACATCTTCGACTTCCATATGGGCTGATTTTCTAACGACAGAACCTCTGCCGTCTGCGCCAATTACAAGATTGGATTTGATTAAAAGCTCGCCGTTGTCGTCAATAGCTCTGACACCAATCACTTTTCCATTTTCTTCTAAAAGGTCCACAGCTTCGGTATTCATGCGCAAATTGAATTTGGGATATTTTTGAGCCTGTTCCGCTATGTAATTCAGAAAATCCCATTGCGGCATAAAGACTATGTACTTGCACTTTGTATTTAAATAGGAGAAATCGGCCATCATGAATTTTTCATCGCCGATTTGTCCGCCTAATTGTGAAACTTTCTGGTGAGGCAATTTGAGAAAGCCGTCTAATATGCCAAGTTCGTGCATTAGCTCGAGGGTCGATGGGTGAACGGTGTCGCCTCTAAAATCGCGAAAAAAGTCGCCATGTTTTTCGATTACTACAACTTCGACACCTGCTCGAGCTAGAAGATATCCAGCCATTAATCCAGCGGGACCGCCACCTACTACACAAACATTGGTTTTAATTTCAGCCATTTTCAGTGTCTCTTATTTGTAATTTTTGCTCTAACTGTTGCTCTGATTTTGCTCTAATTTTGTCTGAATTCCGGGTGCTGTACATAAATATCGTCGAGAAACGCTAAGAGTTTATCTTTCGAATCGTGACTGGTGCTATTTTCTATTGAAGGCATCGAACGATCCAGTTCTTGATGGAAGGCTTTTTTGTCATTGAGCAGGACATCTATAGCTAGGATTTGAATAGTTGTTTCCACCTTGATCATTGGGCGACGTTCCAGTTTGGCTCGAGCAGCTTTCAGATCAGGAAATTTATCCAGCCAGGGAAGCATGAATTCGTCTATAAATTCGAATAACTGCAATTTTACTTCTTCTTTGGTTTCTGGGCTCAAGCTCCAGCCGCCTTCTATTTTGTAGTGCTCAGAAAAGTTGGGACCAGCATTCATGGATGAATCCCAGACTGTAAGATCTGGAGTGGAAAAAAGTTTTTTGCTCTGAAATGGCGCCACCATATTTGCCACTGCCGGAAAATTGCGTCCGAAGTGGAAATAAAAATCGCCGCGATTGTTAGCCTGTACAGTTATTTCGTCCTGATAATCTTTGCGATTGCGGACATAAGCATTTTTTTTCTTTTCGAACTTAAATCCATTTTGTTCGAGTTTCGTTGAAATTATCTCGTTTACTTCCTTTTTCGTTTGCTCTTTAGAGGAAAGCTCTTGGGATACTTCAGAAACTTTGGACTGTGTGACTTGGTCTTCGTCTTTTTGATCTTCCATAGAACTCGTGCAGGAGCCAAGAAGCACACTAAGCAAAAGCGGCAGAAATACAACTCGAGTTTTGAACCTTGTCGTTTTAGCCGCTTTTGATGTAGCTGTCATTTATTTGGTCTGGCCTTTTTTCCCGAATAGTTTGGCAAAAAGAGCACCGATTCCAACTACTGCTACCAAAATCAATTTCTTGCCAGCGATTAAAAAGCCCAGAGCCCATTTCCATAGACCGCCAAGCAGCCCCATCTTTGCTGCAGCCGCCATGGCGCCACCACCAAGAATTAGTCCTGTTAGTCCGTAGCCTGATGCTTTATCTTTGCCTTCGACATATTCGCCATAGGTGTTGCCTTTGGTGAATTCAGTCTTGTTCAGAAGGTCCATTATTTTAGCTTTGTTCTCTGGAAACTTTTCCTGGCTCGTGACCAGATTCATTGACAGAATTCCCTTGCGACCTAAAATGCGGGTGTTGTAGTTAATGCAAGTTACTGGTGCGCTGGTTGAATCTTCGTCTTTGACTTGAAGCGCCCAAACTACCTGGTGTTTGTCTTTTTCATATTTTGGTTTTTCTGCCCAGTCACCAACATAAAAAGGAGGCAAATTCATGCTTTTGCGATGCTCGTTATTTTCTTTGGTGTCGTCTTTAATAGACTTTAAAATGTCGTCAGACTTCAAATCTTTGGCGTCTTTGTCATGTACATAGCCCGATTCTACAAATCTGCTTATGATCAAAAATGAATTAACATCGTCTTCTTTGTCGGTTTTCTTTAGAGTTTCAGCAGGAAGTACGATTCCAAGAGCGCCTTCGGGCGAGCTGCCAGTAGCTTCGAGGTATCTTTTTGCTAGCTCTTTATTGGCAAATACAAAACCTGCAGGCACATCAATCGAAGCAAGATTATCGCCAAGCACTACATGGGCAGGACCGGGCGTTATTCCTTTTTCCTTGAGATCATCAGCCAGAGCTGTATTAGACGAGAAAAGTGTGAGAAAAACGAAACAGGATACCGCAGTTAGACGCAAGAGCGAAATCATCTCGAGCTCCTTTTATTGGGAAGCTCTAATAATAACCCATTATTCTAATAGTTGGTTGTCAGGCGAATGCTCGCTCTAACCTTTGCTTCCAACCAGAATGATATTTGTGCCGACTTGGTATGGCAAGCCAGTTTTGGGATTCTTGATTTTGCCATTTGCGTAAAACCCGACTGAACCGGTTTTAAATTCGCGAGCTTCGGCATTTAATGTTCCCCAGACTTGTCCATCTGGCGTTTTCAATTCGAGAATAAGACTTTTCGGAGCTTCGTTATCAACTACTTTAGACACGCGGATACCCTCACATTTGGTGTTCTTAGTCAGAGAGTCTAAAAGTTTAGTATTCCGGCTAACATCTGTCAAAATTTTGTCAAAATCCTGGCAAAAATAAATTTGTCGCTCGAAAATAGTAAAATGCCTGCACTTTTAAAATGCGTCAGTATCAAAAGCAGGAGTCAATAATGGAATTCAGACAACTTGGAAATAGCGGGCTCAAAGTTCCGGTGCTCAGTTTTGGTGTCGCCACATTTGGTGGCAAAGGCGAATTGTTCAAAGCCTGGGGAAGCACTGACGTAAAAGAAGCAAGTCGATTGATTGACATATGCATGGATGCTGGTGTGAATTTTTTCGACACAGCAGATATTTATTCTACTGGCGCATCTGAAGAGATTCTGGGCAAAGCCATTGGCAAAAAGCGCGACGAGATGCTCATATCTACCAAAGCAACTTTTGCCATGTCTGACAAACCAAACGATGTAGGATCTTCGCGCCACCACCTGATCAAAGCTTGTGAAAATAGTCTGAAACGCTTAGGAACAGATTACATCGACATTTATTATATGCATGGATTCGATGCTCTGACTCCTGTTGAAGAAGTACTTTCCACGCTCGAGCATCTCGTTCAAAGCGGAAAAGTGAGATATATAGGTTGCTCTAATTTTTCTGGATGGCATTTGATGAAATCGCTTTCGGTAAGCGACAGATTCGGCTGGTCGCGTTATGTTGCGAATCAAGCATATTATTCTTTGATAGGCAGAGAATTCGAATGGGAATTGATGCCGCTTGCTCTTGATCAAAAAATTGGCACTGTGGTCTGGAGTCCGCTTGGTTGGGGTCGCTTGACTGGCAAAATAGGGCGTGGAAAGCCGATTCCTCAAGTCAGTCGTTTGCACGCCACCGCTGAATACGGACCACCCGTGGACGATGAATATTTGTATAACGTTGTCGATGCACTGGAGGCGGTGGCAAATGAAACCGGTAAATCGGTAGCACAAGTTGCTCTGAACTGGTTATTGCAACGACCAACTGTTTCAAGCGTCATTATTGGAGCACGAAACGAAGAGCAGTTGAAACAAAATCTTGAATCTTTCGGATGGAATTTAACCGCACAGCAAGTAGCTAAACTTGATGCGGCAAGCAATCAAACCCCGATTTATCCATACTGGCACCAACGTCATTTTGCTGAGCGCAACCCGATTCCGGTTTAATAAATAACTAGCTATTTCACCATCAGTTTCATACGAAGTTCGGTGTATTTTTCATTTTCTGGTGCAAGTGACATTGCTTCGGCAGCGGCACGCTGAGCTTCTTTTCGATTATTGAAGGACTCCAAAAAGAGGGCCAACTGATACCATGATTCTGCATCTTTCGAGTCGAGCTTTACTGCTTTTGCTTGACTTGAAAGAGCCTCCAGCGACTTGCCTTCTTGTTTGCTCTGCCAGAGTGCCAGTCCGCTCCAGCCGGGTGCATAGTCTTCATTTTCACTCAAAGCTTTTCGATAAAGATCTTCCATTTTCAAAGGGTCAGCATTTTCGTCTGCTTTGGAAATGACATCGAGAC
The DNA here is from genome assembly GCA_026129135.1 of Cyanobacteria bacterium TGS_CYA1. Lineage (GTDB taxonomy): Bacteria > Cyanobacteriota > Vampirovibrionia > Obscuribacterales > Obscuribacteraceae > Aved-18. The sequence goes on from JAHCIQ010000003.1 coordinate 71,671, forward strand.
AGTTGAAATCTGCAGAGCGAACCTTAAGTCCATCTTGAGCATATTTGATGGCGTCTTGTTTTTTGTCTGCCTGAAGATAAGCTTGTGCTGCGCGTGAAAATCTATCGCTATTATTGGGGTCGAGTTTTGCGGCTTTGGCATAGCTATCTGCAGCTTCGCCAAATTTCTTTTGCAATTCGTTTTGCTTTGCATTCATATGCCAGGCACCGACCCAATTTGGAGCCAATTTGGTCAAATCGTTCGTCTCTTGAGTGGCGTCTTCATTCTGCATTTCTTTTGTTTTGATCAATTCCAAAAGTGTAAGAGCGTTCAACGGCTCTGCTTTGGTTGCGCGTTTTAAGCATTCTTCAGAGCGAGCGAAGTCGCCTTTTATTCGATAGAAGAGACCTGCATAAAAATCGCGCTCAGCGTTAGTATCAATTGTTTTTGCCAGAGCTTGCGAAATTGTAGAGTCTGCGTCTGATTGTTTTGATTTCAGTTGAAGTAAGGCAAGTAGTGCTTTGTTCTGTGACGCGCCAGACTCTCTGGCATCGAGTTTGGTTATAATTTCTATTGCATCGACTTCCTCGCCATTGAGTTCCAAAGCATATGCATAGTCTCTTTGAAATCTGCTGTTTTTCGGATTTCTGTCAGCTGCATCCTTAAAGCTGGACAGGGCTTCTTTATACTGTTCTTTTATCAACTGAACCAATCCCCGTGCATCAGCTGCTTTTGCCAGGTCGGGATATATTTTGTTTGCTTCCAGATAATTAGTTATGGCCTGGTCGAAATTTCCAGCATTGCGCTCTGACTCAGCCTTTTGAAATACAGATTCGGCTCTCAACCAGTCGAAATAATTTCCTTGTCCTGGAAAATCTTTAAAAGCTAAGAATGAAAAAAGCGCCATTACAAAAAAGGTCAGGATACACACGCCGATACCAAATATAGTGTTTCTGTTTTTGGTCTTTGTGGTCTGGTCTAGTACCAGGTCTTCTTCATTTTGTATGTTTGGTGTATTAGTTGCTGAAATTATCGTGTTTGCATTATTTTGCGCTGGAAAATTTTGTTCTGGATTGAACGGCATTGTCACAACTGTTGTATCAAGTTCCTGGGGGATTTTTTGAATTTCTTGTGCTGGTGATACTACAGTTTTTTCCTGATCATCGAGAACCAGAGGAGTGGTTGCAAGCGTTTTTTCCAGATCTGGAAATCTGCCAGCCGAATCTGGCATTTGCAACATTGGTGTTGTCACTATGGTTTTTTCAAGGTCACTAATTACTTGCTCGTTTGAAACCGAATCGTCTTCAGGAAGGCGTAGAGCTTTTAACTCTTTGATTTCAGAAAGAATTTTTTTTGCGTCTTTGTGTTTATTCTTTTGAATTAGCTCAGCACATTTTTTTGAAAGCTTTTCAATCTTTCTATCGATTGATCCGTTGACGCCGCCTTGAGAGGTAGAATCCAATCTGAACTTGTCCGGATTGAAAGGACTCATCGGCTGGACATTCCTTTAACCACGTCTGCGCCAAGTAGTTCTTCGAGAGTGATGCTTTTGGCTTTATCTTGATCCGGTGAATTCCTTTTCTCGGGAAGTTTTGATGTGACTGTCTCTTTTGGCGCCGTCTTCTTGGGTTTTGGAGCTTCGACCACTGTTTCGGGCGCTTTAATCAGTTCTTTTTTCTCAATTGGTAAATCTGTGACTGGCGTTGCGTTTTCGGATTCTTTCTCGATCGGTTTTTGAACGTGAACCGATATCGGTTTAGATTTTGTTTTGCGGGGCTTTTTCTTGGGTTTGACAACCTCCGCTTCGGCTTGCTGGGGGGGCGAATACATGTCGGCATAAGAATATGCTCGGCGTGCTTCAGCTGCGCCAACGCACAGTAAAAGGGTTGAAATGCCCGCAAGTACAGTATTGCGCAAAAGTGACTTTTTAAAAGAGCTTGTCTGTTTATTCATGCAAGTATTGTACTGCAACAAGACTCAAGTCTCGGCTGGCTTTGTGTTTTCTTGGCTTAGCCCTTTTTTAGTCTTCTGGTCTTGGACTGCAAGTGCGATTGAAAGTGCCAGCAGCACTAGGAAGGACGCCATCCATAAATAGAAACCAATGTTCGGGTGCAAGAAAGTGAGCTTAACAACACCAGCATCATCGTTATAAACATTCATTTTTCCAAGTGAGAATGTATGCAATCCGGAGAGCAAGGCAAAGAGACTACACATCGCGGCGGTAAGATAACTCTTTTCTTGCAACATCAAAAGGGCTACCACATAGAAAATATTAGCGAACTGGGCAAACTGTCCGATGAAAATTGCCATCAGTCCTTTGTATAGACAAACCCAACCAAACCAGGTTATAGGTTCGCCCATCACTTTTTTATCCTGAACTATTTGATATGACTGAAAGTCCAGGCAAGGAGTAATACATGCAAGAGCGAATAGAGCGAGACTGGCTAATACAACTTTAGATGCGGTACTTTTCAATGTGGTTTCCTTGATGGTCGACTTTTGAGATTTTTTCTATGAAATAGATTTTCGCAAATTTCGTTCGACTTGATTTAACTTTTCTCTTCAAGCCAAATGGTTTTTAATAAAAACAAGGCGGCTAAAGCATTTCTTTTAAGTGTTCCATATAATGTCTCTGTTAAGGAGGGGCAGGTTATGCTTGCGAGTCCCGCCAGAGCTCTTGATTGGGCTCATCCTATTGTTTCTGAGTGGTTTACCACTAAATTTGGCACGCCTACAGAACCTCAGATTGCCGGATGGCCAGTGATTCTATCTGGGCAGGATGCATTGATCTGTGCACCTACTGGATCTGGTAAGACATTTGCGGCTTTTCTCGCCTGTCTTGACTCATTAGTTCGAAAGTCACTTGCAGGTGAACTCGAGAATAGAACCGAAGTTGTATATATCTCGCCTTTGAAAGCACTTAGTAACGATGTTCAGAAAAATCTGGATGCGCCACTGGCTGAAATTTTGCAGCTTGCGCAAAGCAAAGGTATCGAGACGCTTGATATTCGAACAGGCGTGCGAACAGGAGATACTCTGGCTTCTGACCGTCAAAAGATGATCAAAAAGCCTCCTCATATTCTTGTCACCACGCCTGAATCTCTTTATATTTTGCTTACGGCTGAAAAATCACGCCAGAATCTGCGTCATGTTACAACTGTGATTGTCGATGAAATTCACGCAGTGGCTGACGACAAAAGAGGTTCGCATTTATCATTGACTCTGGAGCGTCTTGATGCTCTGGCTTTGAAGAAACCAATTCGTATAGGTCTTTCTGCTACGCAAAGACCGCTTGATTTAATTGGTCGCTTTTTGGTCGGCAATGATGCTTGCATGCCCAAGATAATAGAGGTTGGGCAGCGCAAACATTTCGATCTTTCTGTAGTTGTCCCACAAAACGAACTGCAAGCAGTAGCGTCTCAAGATATCTGGACTGAAATTTATGACTACATTACCGAACTGGTAAATCATCATCGGTCTACTCTTGTTTTCGTCAACACTAGAAAACTGTCAGAGCGGCTTGCCTACAATTTATCGCAACGACTTGGCGATGAAGTCGTGGGTGCACACCACGGCAGTCTCTCACGTGAGTTGCGACTTGATGCGGAGCAAAAACTCAAGGCGGGCAAATTGAAAGTGCTTGTTGCGACTGCTTCATTGGAACTGGGGATTGATATTGGCAGTATAGATCTCGTCTGCCAGATTGGTTCGCCAAGAAGTATTTCTGCAGCACTTCAACGTGTTGGTCGAGCTGGACACTGGCGCGGTGCTACTCCCAAAGGTAGACTATTTGCCACCACCCGCGATGAGCTGGTCGAATGCGCAGCACTGGTCAAAGCTATACAAGAAGGCGAAATGGATCGCATCGTTATCCCCGATTGCGCCCTTGATGTACTTGCGCAGCAAGTGATAGCCGCATGTTCTGCTTCCGATTGGAAAGAAGACGAATTGTTTTCGCTTGTGCGCAGAGCTTATCCGTATCGCGATTTGAGTCCAGAAGAATTCGACCGCGTGCTCGAAATGGTAAGTGAGGGAGTGGCTGGCAGAAATTATAGTTATGGAAGATTTGTTCATCGCGACCGTATTAACAAGATTTTGAAAGGTCGTCGTGGTGCGCGCCTTGCTGCCATGACCAATGCAGGCACCATTCCAGAGACAAGTGTATTTACTGTTCTTGCCGAACCAGACGAGCAGATGGTGGGTACGCTTGACGAAGATTTTTCGCTTGAAAGCAATGCCGGTGACATAATTTTATTAGGCAATACTTCCTGGATTGTAAGAAAAGTCGAAGGTATCCAGGGAAAAGTTCGAGTGATAGATGCCAAAGGCGCTCCGCCTACTGTTCCTTTCTGGTTGGGAGAAGGACTTGGACGCACGATAGAGTTGTCGCAACAAGTGGCGGAAATCAGAGAGCTTGTAGTCAATGCTAAAGCAATTGGTGTTTCGCCCATGTCGAGACTGACTAATTCTTGCGGACTCTGTCAAAGTGGTGCCGAGCAGGTAATCACTTACATAAACGAAGGCGTAAGCGTGCTAGGAGCTGTTCCCACTCAGAAGCGTCTCATTGCCGAGCGCTTTTTCGATGAAAGCGGCGGAATGCAGCTGATTATTCATTCTCCATATGGTGCTCGAATAAACAAAGCCTGGGGATTGGCTTTACGCAAAAAGTTTTGTCAATCGTTCAATTTCGAACTTCAAGCCGCCGCCACTGATAATGGTATCAATATCTCACTAACAGACAAACATAGTTTTCCGCTAGCGGAAGTTTTTCATTATCTCCATCCTAATTCTTTGCGACATGTCTTAGAACAGACTGCTTTGCAGGCACCACTATTTACTGTTCGTTTTCGTTGGGATGCGACACGATCTCTTGCTTTGTTGCGTTACAGCGGCGGCAAGAAAACACCTCCGCATCTGCAGCGCATGCGAGCCGAAGATCTGCTTGCAAGCGTGTTTCCTCAGGCTGCCGCCTGTCAAGACAATATCAAGGGCGAAATCGAAATCCCAGATCATCCACTCATTAACGAAGTGATGAAAGACGTCTTGACCGAGGCGATGGATATCGATGGTTTAACCAGAATTCTTCAAGAAATCATATCTGGTGAAATCGAATGTCTGGCTGTCGATACAACAATGCCATCGGCTTTTGCAGCCGAGATTTTAAACGCTAATCCTTATGCGTATCTCGACGACGCCCCACTGGAAGAACGACGAGCCAGAGCGGTTGGAATGCGTCGAATTCTGCCCGATGAAATGGCGCGAGAACTAGGCGGTCTTGACCTTGCTGCCATCGAGCAGGTAAAGAGAGAAGCTTTTCCTGACATTCGAAACGCTGACGAAATGCACGATTTGTTGATGTCGCTCGTATTTCTTCCTGTGGACAGTTATTTGTTCAAGCAAAGTGCGGCGACAAAAGAGTTCTGGCAGGGACTTTTAATCGAACTTGTGCAGACTAATAGAGCCTGTATTTTGGATGATTCACCCAATCAAAAGAAAAGCTATGTAGCATGTGAGAATCTGCAATCATTTTTAGATCCAGAATTGAGCGCTTCTATTATCGAGCGAGCAGTTTATGGATTTTTGATGCATTCAGGTCCGGCAACAGAAGAATTTATCCAAAAAGAATTGGGATTTGACCGCGATGATATCCGATTTGCTCTCGTTGCACTTGAAACTCGCGGTACAATATTGCGCGGTAATTTCACGCCATCAAATATAGTATCAGAGACCGAATGGTGCGAGCGTGGACTTTTGTCGCGCATCCATCGTCTTACTATTGGTAGTTTGCGCAAGCAAATCGAGGCAGTGAGCGCAGCCCAGTTTATGGACTGGTTGTTTAACTGGCAGCATGTTTCAAGTGTCGGCCAGCTAATCGGTGAGCATGGAACTTTTGAAATCCTGCGCCAGCTACAAGGTTTCGAAATTGCAGCCAATGCCTGGGAAAGTCAAATTTTGCCAGGACGTATCAGAAATTACAATGCATCGCATCTGGATAAACTGTGCTTGACTGGTCAGGTCGGCTGGGGACGGCTTTCAAGACACCCAAGCGTTTTCGATATGCAATCGTCTTCGCGTGTGACACCAAATAGCTTTTCGCCTATTGCCTTTTATTTGCGCGAAGATGGAATGTGGTACCAGGAGGAAGACGTCCAGGTCAACAAGTCTGTTTTGAGCGCTCAAGCAAGGCAGGTTCTTGAATATCTGGAACAAAAGGGTGCCTCATTCTTTTTCGATATCGTTCGTTTTCAAAAATTGATTAACGCCGAGCTCGAAACGGCCCTGTGGGAGCTTGTCACAGCAGGACTCGTTACTGCCGATGGTTTCGACAACATGCGCTCGATTATCTGTCCCAGGCGAAGACAGGGGCAGGGCAAGAACAAAAATCTTGCAATGCCAAGGCACAGTCCGGGGCGCTGGAGTCTGCTTTTGCCCGAGCGAAATGAGAACGCCGGCATCGAAGCTGCTTGCTGGATGCTTTTGCGTAGATACGGAATTGTTTTTAGGGAACTCTTGGCGAGAGAAGTAAACGTGCCTAAATGGCGTGATTTGCTCAATACATTCAGACGAATGGAAGCACGGGGCGAAATTCGCGGCGGAAGATTCGTAAGTGGCTTTATTGGAGAGCAATTTGCAAGTCAGATGGCCGTCGATAGTTTAAGAGCAAGCAAAACGTTGATAGAACCTCAAAGAGAAATCTCTATATTTTCAAGCGATCCGCTAAACCTGGTCGGCACCATTGTGCCCGGAGCAAAAGTAGCAGCGAATTCCGGTCAAAAACTTATGTTCGTTGGCGGTATCTATAAGGAATAGAGCACAAATAAATCTGGGGTTAACCCTGGTAATAACCAAAGCACTTAGCGTTAGCATGAAATTGTTTGGATATTGAGCAATGATTGACTATGAGCATGCGTTGTGACTACGTTTCACGCTTTTACAAGCGAATTTTTGTGCAGTTCCTTATTGTGATGTCATTCTGTTCATTATATGTAGGTGTGCAGACTGCCAGACAGACTGTTCATGACATGAAAATAGCCAAAATAAAGTCTCTGAAGAAAGCCGCGCTTATTTCCAAACACTCTATTAACTGATCAAGTCTCTCCATTTTTGCTTTTGCTTATTTCTATATTGATAGTGTTCGGTTTAGAAGTAAGGAGATGCCAAAGTGTTCAATTCCAAAGTGAAAAAACGCAAAAACTTGAAGGATAACAAGTCTTTCTTGAGATTTACTTTCTGGAATTTAGTAAACCAGATAGTGATGCGAGTTCATTTCAAAGAAATTAGTGTGATAGGAAAAAATAATTTGCCAGACGGTGCTTTTATTCTGGTCGCCAATCACTCGTCGCGCTGGGATGGGCTTGTGGTGCAGTTTTTACTCAATCGAAGAGCGAACTATATGGTGTCGCCCAACGAAATGAAGGGTCTGCAAGGACGGGCAGTAAAAAGCGTTGGTGCTTTTCCGTCGAATTCAAGACACGATCTCGTCTCCTTTTCACTTGAGCGATTACTGAATAAAGAGCCGATAGTTGTTTTTCCTGAAGGCAATATTTTTAAAGACGATTTTCTGCATCCATTCAAAAAGGGGGCAGCGAAAATCGCTCTGGAAGCCTTGAGCCGTAATCACAATATACCGATTGTGCCTCTAGCAATCGAGTATAAATTCGATCAAGCACTAAATGGACATACTGTTTGTATGCACGTTGGTCAGGCTTATATTCCGGCTTTGTGTGAAGCCCCAAGACTGGCTGAAGAAATGCATCTGAAAGTGAAAGTGCTCAAAGAAGTCTTATCTATAAAGGTCGCGTGAAGCTAGCGTGCAAACACTATTTTTGCAATATCGCTTCTTCGAGACTGCGAGCTTTGAGCCTAGCTTCCTGTGCCTGTGTTGCTCTGCCTTCTTGGTCTTTTAGGTCTGCTAGAGCTAGCTGATAATCGATTATATTTGGGTGATCTTTGCCCTGAATCAATTCAGTCTGTTCGATTGCTTGTAAAAGTAATTTTTCCGCATCTTCTAAACGTCTTTGCTTGATGCGCAATTTTGCCAGGTCGCATTTGTAACCTGGGATGTCTGGATGCGTTTCTCCAACGACTTTAACAGTGTCTTTGAGCGCGGCTTCCAGATGAATTTGCGCTTCGTCGAGATTGTTTTTGGCGCATAATACTCGTCCAAGCGCCTGCCTTGCTGAAGACAATAAAACATGATCTGATTTGAGATTCTTTTGACGGTGGTCCAAAACGCGACGTGCAAGATTTTCTGCTTCTTCCAGCTCTTCGAGGTGATATAAACATTTTGAAAGCATGCATAAATGAGTCATGATTGCTGATTCGTCATCGTTCTGGCTCAAAATCTCAGCTTCTGCAAGGGCTTGTCGTCTTATTTTTTCTGCTTTTCTAAAATCGCGTTTTGTTTCAAATAAAAATGCTTTTTCAAATAACGAGCCGCAAAGTCGCGCCCGGTACGCTCGTGCTTTGATATCGTTTTCGCGCTCGCAATAGCGCATGGCATTTTCGAGAAAGGGAATGGTGCGATCCAATATGTTTTCGGCTTCGCGTAATCGCCCCATGACAATGAGGCAGAAAGCCATTTGCCCACCTGTTTTGGCTGCGCCATCATGGTCTTGCGCTTCTTCCAGAATAGTCATCATTTCTTTTGATTTAGCAAGGGCTTCTTCAAATCTTGATTGTTGCAAATAAGACTGGATAAGGGTCGAAGTGAAAAGACAATCCCACGAAAAGCTACGCGGTAAAATTCCAGTTCTTTCCAGTTTTAAAAAGGTGCACCAGCTTAGACCGAATTGCGACCAAAATTCGCCTTCTTTGTACTTGCAATCTTTGATCGACGCAATACATAGCGAACTAATAAGACTGGGAACTGAAATCACGACTATATGAAATAACGAGCTCGCAGCGAAAAGTGCCGAAATTATGGGGTGCTCACACAGGGCAAACAATATTGCCAAAATCATTAAAAATAGAGGCAATTTTAAAACACCCAGGGCGTTGATGCCCCGTCTGTCGGGCGACTTTACTGGTTTGGCTTCGTTTTCTTTCATGGCAAAATTAATCTATTTATTCCCGGAACCAGAGGCAATATCTTGCGTCTAGTTTGGCGCGATTAGAAACGCGGAGAATGATAAAGGAGTCTGAAAATGTCCAAAAAGAATAAAGAATCTAAAAAGCCTGAGTTCGAAAATGAAGAACCAGAGTCCGAAAATGAAGAAAAGGAAGAATTGACAGAGTCTGCCCTCAAAGGCACTCACAAGAGCGATTTTTCTCTAGAAAAAGAACAAAAGGCTAAAGAGGAAGAATGTGAGCGTACAGAAGGTAACTGTGACGAATCACGTAAATAAAATTTAGATGAAAATGTTAGCGTTTTACACTAATGCAGGGGCATTGCGTGCATCTCGTTAGTAGACTTTTGTCTTTTTTGATAATTGGTCGAATAGATACTGAAGTCTAGAAAATAACCCAAACTTCCAAGGATGAAGACACCAATAAGGCTGAGCACTAAAGCAGTGCTCGCCTTCTTGGTTTGTAGTGATTTGAGCTTTTGGAAATTTTTCATATGACGCTCTTTTATGAGGTTGAAAATCAAATTCCATGCCCAGGGGATGCCTATCGCCAATAGCAGACCTGGACCGCTGAAATACTCTCTTTTTGTCTGATCAGCTATTGCCATCTCAAGATTCAGTCGCACTGAAACGAAGCAAAATATGCAAATAGCCATTAGAAAAATCAGGACGATATTGCTTAGAGTGCGAAATTTTTTCCACCAGGCAAAAGCTTGTTTTTCATTTGTAATGGGCGTACTAAAATCTTCGAGCATCAACATTCAATTCTAAAATGGTGGACTTTGCTTTTACATCGGGATTATTAAAACGTTCATGTTAGCATTGAATGGTCTGAGAGTGAACGTAATCCGATATCGGATTAGATTTTTTGGTATGCAAGGGGTAAAAATGCTTTTTTCGAAGAAATTGTTGAAAACGTCGGCGTTTTTAAGTTTATTTGTCTTTTTTAGTGCTTTGATGGTCCAGGCAAAGGACGCAGCACATAACCTTGCAGAGGGTGACAATCCTAAGCTTGATGAAGTATCTCTTCAAACGGACCGTAAAACTGCTGATAGTACCACTCAAAAAGACTGGTCTTCTTACACAAAGCTTGTAGAGGGCTTGGTTCGCGAGTTTTATCCCAAGGCAAAAATAAAATTATCGTCGACGCATTTGCATGTAGAGTTCAAAAGCCGTCCTTACGATATTCCTTCTTTGAACAAGATCGAACCAGGTGTCGATTGGGGTGGAATTTTGTTCGATATGGATTTGAAAGATGGTCAGTATAGTGGTGTTCATGCCGTTCCGAAAAAGTTCAATGAATATTCGTATTACCATGTGATGCTCTATGCGCCATATTCGGCAAAACTGAATAAACATCTGGAAACTCGAATAGTTTATCCTTTTGACGTTCCGCCGGATTTTTTGAAGCGTTTGGTATCCTTGGTCGAGAACTTCGACCAGCACTTTTAAGCGTGCAAAACAGGGTATAACTGAATAAGACACGTTCAGTTGGGTTGTGCTTAGAGTGAAGTTCATAAAGAAAACACAAGAGTCTACTCGTTTCCAGACCAAACCTACCTATAGGCAAGGGGATGTACTTTTGCAAAAGGTAGAAACCTTACCTGCAAATAGCCAACCAGTCGAATTCGACGAGCGTATTGTACTGGCATATGGCGAGGTTACCGGGCATTGTCATGCCTTGAGCACTGCTAGCGCTGCCATGTTCACTTACAACGGACAGAGATTGATTCAGGTTGTAGAAGGGGCGCAATTGAGGCATGAAGAGCATGCCACAATCGTTTTGCCTAAAGGCGTTTATAAGGTAATTCAGCAACGAGAGTACGTGCCGGAGGCGCCTCCGCGGGATGTCCTCGACTGAAAAAGCGCAACAGAGAATTGTGCAATCAGTAGGGAAGCTTTCCAGCAGCCAGAGGCGAGGACTGGATACTACATTGACCCACTGGCGAAAAGTGGGCACTTCGACTGCCAGGGCTGATCGTAACACAGCTCAAGAAGGAGTTCGTGAGGCGTATAAGGCAGTTGGTCTTGACCCTCCAAAATTGTTTGTTTGGCTTGATTCGCCCCGCGCAGGCGCAACATGCGTTCGACTTTTGAAAAGCGATCTTGACTGGCCAGCTCAGCTTGCTCCTCATCAAAGAGCAGTCTGGGATTCTGTATGGCAGCAATCGATGCCTTTTGTAAAAAGTCTGGTTGGTGAAGAAAAATGGAATCAAGTCAAAAGCGAGGTTAAACAGGAAGCCCAGAAAAAGGTTCTTCAAAAGTATCCACACCTTGTTGAAAAAGTGGTCAAAGAACGTTTTTCAGAACAGCTGGGAATTTGGATCTGGAAACAACTTCGCAAGGCTTATGGTTATTCTGTTTTTGAAGAAGTTCGAAACGAATTAGATCGTTCTTTGCAAGCAAAAATTAAAGATAAAGTGCTGGAAGAAACTTCATTATTCATCAGTCATGAACTTGTAGGTCCTTTGCAAAAACAGCTTGAGGCTTGTATCCTAGAACCTTTGCGCAGAGAAATGACGGTAAATAACGGTGTCTTGATTGGAAGACAAACCTGGGAGTGTTGTTTTGGTCAACATGACTCTGCGTGGTTGTCTTATTATGATTATCTCTCGCGACTTGGTTTGCAGGAAGCCGACAAGGTGGCTGGTTTAAAAAAGGTCGCGCGATCAGCTGGATGGTGGTGGCCGTATAAGAATCTGTGCATTATCACAGAGCGTCCAAAAGTTTTGAACCGTGAAAATAGACTCTATTTGCACTGTGAAAATGGTCCCGCCATTGAATATAACGACGGTTTTAATATTTTTGCTTTTCGTGGCATCATCGTTCCTGAATATGTCATAAATTTATCTGAACCGATATCGGTTCAGATGATCGAATCAGAGCCGAACGTCGAAGTGCGGCGCGTTTTAATCGAGCGCTTCGGGCTTGAAAATTATTTGAGCACTGGAAATTTGATCAAAATTCATCAAGATGAGTGTGGAATCTTGTATAAGATGAATTTGCAAGGGGACGAGCCGATTTTAGTAGTGCGAGTCATAAATTCTACGCCCGAACCTGACGGAACGCGAAAAAATTACTTCCTGAGAGTGCCACCAAATATGATGCGGGCGCGTCAGGCGGTTGCCTGGACATTCGGATTGACCGAAGAAGAGTATCATCCACTGCAGGAAACCTGAAATTTTCTTTGGAATCCAAGGAAGGGTGATAGGAAGCTTTGGCTAAGAAGCTTTTCGGTCTTCTTTGCGAATGTCCACTTTGAATTCTTTGCGAGCTTCGTCGAGATTATCGTTTGCCGGACCGTCTAATACTTTGCCTTCCAAATTGAATCTCGCTCCATGAACTGGGCAATCCCAGGTCTTTTCCAGTCCGTTGAAACAAACAACGCCTTTCATATGAGGACAATACGCTGACTTTTCGTGCAAGATTCCCTTTTCGTCCTTGTACATAGCGACATGATAACCGTCGCGCATGATTACTCCGCCTTGACCTGGCCTCAGATCGTCAATGTTGGAGAGGGATGGGGGTGTTATATATGATGAATATTGACTGAGTGAATTGACATTTTCTTTCAAATATTCCAAGGACGCGTTGAAGACTTTGCGTGATGGCTCATATAGATTAGCGAATCTGTTTTCTTTACCTAAAATTGCATCTGTAAGAATGAGCCCGCTAAGGGTGGCATGCGTCATCCCCATTCCTGAATCTCCAGTGGCAATATAAATGTTTTCATTGTGCGCTGGGTCTTTTCCGATAAAACTCAAACCGTCGACTGATTCGTAAATCTGACCAGACCATTTGAATGCGATATCGCCGCCGTTAGGACAAAAAGCCCTGGCATATTTTTCTAGTTTTGTGAAACGTTTTTTGGCATCATTCGATTGTCCTGTTCGATGATCCTCACCTCCAACGATTAGCAGTTGCAGTTCTGGCTCATCATCAAGATCTTGCAATCGGATATAGTGATAGGGATCCTCTGTGTCCCAGTACAGAGCCTGAGGAACCGTACCTTTGTTGACTAACATGGCGATGGCGTAGGTACGGTATGGTGCTTGCTTGGTATGAACTTTGACGAAGTCGCTGATTGGGCTATTGGTAGCAACAATGACCGAGTCCGCTTTGACCCAATGTCCTAAATTGGTGTAAACAGTCGGTCTTTTGCCATCGATGATTTCAGTTACATGGGTGCGAGTATGAAATCGCACATTTCGTTTGCGACAGGCTTCGACTAATCCGCTCATATATTTGAGAATATGAAATTGTGCCTGGTTTGGAAATGTTATAGCTTTTGTGCTGGAGCCATTCAAGAGGGGAAAATTTTCAATTAAGTCTATATTTTTAAATCCAACTTTCAAGCACGCTTCGTACTCTTTTTGCAAATCGGTATGCGAATCATAATGAGAATTGAACAAACAACCTTCGACTCTTGCAAAATCACAATTGATATTTTCCTGTTCAATAATATTTGCTATTTCGTCAACGGCTGTTTCGAGACTTTGAAATACAAGCCTTGCACTTTCGTCCCCATGGAAGCGAATTATATTTTGATACAAACTATCAATGACGGTGCTAATGTGAGCCGTAGTTGATTTTGTTTCGCCGCTTGCAATGATCCCATCCTCTAAAACGACAACTGATTTTCCGGCTCGGCTTAATTGATAAGCGCAATTGAGGCCGGTAATTCCGCCGCCGATGATGCAAATGTCGCAATCTAAAGGTTCCGAAATCGATGCAAATCTTGGAACCTCGTAAGTTTGAGTCCAAACCGATATCGGTTTACGTTTTGGGTCGAACATGGCAAAGTCTCCTGAGCGCCGCCGGCAGCACGAACATGGCTAGGTATTATCTAGCTCGTGGAGGCCAAAAAGATGCCGAGAAAGGCTATTTTGGAGATTTTCCTTGAAGCGCAGGCCCAATCGAACTAGTTTGAGAATCGTGCAAATATCGCGGCGGCGTGTCTGGAACGTTGAAGACGTTTTCTTTAAGCAATTCAAACATGTCCGGATTAATCTTTAAATCGCCACTAAAAGGGGTACTGTAGACCGCTAAGAGCCACATATTAAGCCCCAAGGTGGCCGCAACTAGTGAAGTCATTAATGCTTGGATGGCAGCCCACTTACTCGAGAAAACAAAAGTGAATCCAATCGTAATCAATGCTCCAATACCAAGCACTACCCACAAGGTTGTGCTTGGTCCAGTTTTGGCGATTAATATTCTTGTTCGTCTATTCATACCAACTTCTTCCATGGCCTCGACAGTAGCTGCGTGAAGGTTGTTTTGACGTTCATTTTGCGGTGATACAGAGACCGCGGCTTCCCAGAGCTTTTGATAGGCTTGCCAGTTATGATTGATTTTGCCGCGGGCTTCCATAATTGGCCATTCAATGGTTACGACTTCGTTAGCGTATTCACGGCATAACTGGCGAAGTCTGATTCTGTCTTCCTGTTCGAAACCCCTAGCTAGCCGGAAAATATTGGCTACGCCATTTGCTTCCATTTCTGTGTGCATTTTTGCTTCGGCATATTTTTCCATCGCACCAGCAACTAAAAATCCGAGCAAAACGGAATATAAGGTTCCCACCACACCAAGCATGGCTTCGGCAGGACCGTGGTGTTCGACCAGAGAATCGGGTTTGACGAACAGTCTGAAAAGAATCTGTCCGCTAATTGCCAAACCTACCAGGACTGTAACCAGAATAACCGCGCTTGCTATCGTGTTCATAATTTATCTTTGTGGATTTCAGGGGCTTTTGAAAAGTGTCTTCTGGAGATTTTAGACAATGAATTGGTCCATGATAGTATGGTTAAAGATTAAATGATAGGTGCTCGAAGGCTAAACCGGGCTATACAGGGCTCTAATTGAGGTCCATCAATGCGCATAGTAAGGATACTTTCTATCGATGCAGGCGGTGTTCGAGCCATCGTTCCTGCGGTAATTCTCAGCCAGATGGAAAGACAAGCAGGAAAGCCTATTTACGAATTATTTGACTTGATAGTAGGAACTTCGACTGGCGGATTACTGGCTCTTTGTTTGACCAAACCAAATGGAGCCAATTCACTCACTCCTCAATTGAACGCATCAGATATGGTGCGATTCTTTGAGGAGCACGCAAGGAGCATTTATCCTCAAAACAGCTTTATGGATGGCTGGCTTCGACCAAAGTACGATCGAAAAAGCATGGATAAAGCCCTCGAAGAGCTTCTTGGTGATTTTCGCCTGAAACAGGCTTTGACTAATGTGGCCGTCACTGCATATGATACCGAAAATAAATTGCCAGTTTTGTTCAAAAGCTGGCTGGCTAAAAATCTTGATAGTTTCGATTTTGCAGCTAGGGACGTGGCTCGTGCCGCTTGTTCCATTCCCACTTATTTCGAACCAGTTAATCTTAATCGCAACGAGCAATTTAAGTCGATTGTCGATGGAAGCGTGTTTGCCAGCAATCCGTCTTTGTCGGCCTTTTGCGAAGCTGTTTCAATTTTTGCAAACGAGCCCTGCGACTTTCTTATGGTTTCTCTTGGAACAGGAAGATGCGCTCGAGGGCTTCCCTTTGATCATATTCGCACCTGGGGACAATTCCACTGGATGAAAGAAATCGTAAGCGTTTATGCAGACAGTAATACAGACGCCATCGATCAGCAGATGCATTCTGTTCTGCCCATTACCACCGACGGTCGTCAGCGATATTTTCGAATTCAGCAAAACATTCACGATGAAAATATCGGTGTTATGGATAACACTTCTGAAAGAAATATTTCAGGGCTGAAAAATTTCGCGCAGGAATTGGTAAACGATCCTGTAGTGAACGACACTTTAGACAGGTTGTTGTACCAGTTGCACATTTTGGCTTCGTCGGGCTCACGCAAACAGGTTGTCAGGGCACGTAAAAGTAGCACTTTCACAAAATTGCAAGCCCTTTCGACGGCTACTGCTACATCGGATGTCGTTCCTGCGGTTTCTCAAATTCCAGCCACAGCCAAGACTTTAATTCAAACTCCCGCAGTTGCGGTAGCCGAAGATTCTATCAATTTAAATCTGGATGCCGAAGCAACCGTACCACCTGCTTCAATAAGCAGCGGTGAGTCTCAACTGCCTCTGAGAGGGTTGAATCTCGTTTATTCATCGGCTATTCCGGGACCAGAGTTTTTATCCAAAGCTTTTTTGATTTTTTGCGATGAAAACAAGGAACCCGTTGTTTCAAATCTAACTCATTCGCTCAATAAAATGAAAATTGCCACCATATATAATGACTCATCTTTGACCCGCGACAATTTATGTTGGCTTGTGGACAGAGCTAAAGGATTAGCGGATTGTCTGATTTTTCTGATAACCCCTGATTTTGTGCGTCAGATTCTTGACACGCGAATACTTCAATGGCTGCAAAATTTGGTTGCAACCAGTAAAACTTCTGTATATTTCGTTTTTGACGATATGAAAGATATTCTGGGGACAGATGGAAGTCCTTCCCACTTGAATAGAAGCTCACCAGTACACTTGTTTTACAATTCCAATTTCGACTTGAGTGAAGGTTCTGAGCCAATTGCAAGTAACATTTACAAACAGGAACTAAAACACAAAGCTTGATATAAGCTTACAGAAGACTTAGCCGAGCTTATCTAGAGCGAAGTTCCGCGTCTTCCTTTATTTTTTTGCACTTTTCTTCCGCTTCTTTCATGATCTCTTTTTCGCGTTCGTCACTAATATCCGTGCCAAGCCGGCCGTCGTGATATCTGAAAACTTCCTGTGAACCGTTTTTTTCTTCTTCCATTTGTTTCTTCGCGTCTGCTCTTATTTTGTCCATTTGCTCGCGAGCTTCATCCATGATCGCTTTCTTGCGCTTTTCTTTAGGCGAAAGTTCGGGTTCTTTATCGCTTTCTTGCGCAGAATCAGCTTTGCTTGCCGAATTTGTTGAACCGGAACTACTATAAGAGTTGTTATTACGCTTTTCTAGAAACTTTTCTGCTCTCGTGATGCCTTCACTGCATTGTGCCAATACAGCCTGATTGGTTGTGAGTCTTTGACAGAGCTGATATTGATATTTCGCATGTGTAAAATTGCCCAGAGTAAGAAACGTGTGGCCAAGATATAAATGGGCTTTCCAGGATTTCTGATTCTCAGTTATCGCCTTTTCTAAAGCAATCTTGGCTTTTGCATAATCCTTAGATGCGTAGAGTTTAGCCCCTTCTTCCATACTATCCGCCAATGCTGCCAAGGGACAGCTAATCGAAATAGCGACTAGAAAAAGACCAGTTTTCAATAAACGCATTGACTAACCTCACATTATATAGTCACTTAATTGAATCAAAAAAATGCACTTTAAGCCAGTTTTTTAATTTTTCCAACCTTAAAACTGAACGTAATCCGATATCGGATTGCGTTCAAATTCCTAAGAACTGGCAAGTCCAAATTGAACCTTTTGCTCTGTGATGTCGTAGATCAAATTGAGAGCAGGAGAAAAAGTATGAATTCACAGCAAAAAATGGTTTGGAGAAAATTTCAGCAGACTTTTCCAAGTGATGAACATTGTTTGGAAAAAATAATTAGCGGTCTCGTAAAGATCGGTTGGGAATTTACTTGCAGCAGATGTTTTTCTAAAGCGCTTAAAAGAAAATTTGGAGAAAGAAGATATTTTTGCAGTGACTGTCACTATAGAGGTTGGATTCTTGCAGGGACCTTTTTCGAGTTTATAAGGAAGTCGCGATTGTGGCTAGGAGCTATTTGGCTTTTCGAAAATGGGATTCAAATTAACGCCTGGCAATTTCATAGACTGGCAGACTGTGCGTATTCGACTGCTTTGATGATTTTTAGAAAAATAGGATTTGTATTAAATGAAAATTTAGAGTCTTTCGAGAATGCCAAAAAGACCTTGTCAGAAAATTTCCTTTCGTTGTTTTGGAAAAGAAGTAATCAAACGCCCAGAGGCGAACATCCGGTGATGGAGCAGGATTGTTGTGATCAGTTGGATATGTTGACGAATGAAGAAAGTATTGATTTAACAGAGAATAACAAACAATTGACTGAAGAGCAGAATGCAATCATGCGACTGGTGAGCGAGAATAAGGTTCATTTTGATCAGATTTGTAATAGCCTACAACTTTTATCCGGCCAAATAATGGGCGAGCTGACGCTTCTTGAGCTGGATGATTTGATCGAGCGACATCCTGGCAATTTTTTCACCCAAAAAAGTAAAAAGAACACAAAGGAACTAAACAATATTCTTAGTGATGCGAGTTTGCCTCGGCAGCAAATTGATGCGTTTTGCGACTTTGTTAAAAGTCAAATTCATGGAATAAGTCGTAAATATTTGCAAGTTTACCTGGCTATTTTCTGGTGTGTAGAGGATCGAAAGAGGTGGTCTTCTGAGAAATTATTGCAGGCCTGTTGTCGAAGTAATTTCAAGTCCAGTCGATTGCTATTCCAATACGTGACACCATTCGAAGTTCTAATTTCATGAGTAGGCATATTTATCAAGCCATATTTGAAATGTTGCCCAAGTCGTCAGTTTTAATTTCGCATGCGGATGGTCTCTTAGGCAAACCCGGCATGGCCATTAGTTCTCCCGTTAGGGCAACCACAAATCCTGCCCCGGCGGACAATTTGAACTCCCTGACTTCAATAGAAAAATTTTCTGGTGCGTTCAGCAAAGAAGGATCATCGCTAAAAGAATATTGGGTTTTAGAAACGCAAATGGGTAACGTATTATATCCTTGTGATTTTAGCCATGAGAGCTGCTTTTGGGCTTTTGGAAGGTAGACAACCTTGTTGCCACCATACACATTTTTCACTAACGAATTGAGCTTGTTTTCGAGAGTGTCATTGTAATTATAAAATGGTTTGAACTGAGCAGGATTTTTAAGTTCGCTCAGAATTAGTTCCCCTAATTCTTTGAGTCCTTCTCCGCCTTGATCAAAAGGGTTGCCGACTGCTGCGCTCCACCCATTTTTTCGACAATATTCCGTTATTTTTTCTAATTCATTTGCACTATCAGTTAAAAATCTATTGATCCCAATTACGAATGGTAAGCCGGATTTTTTTACTATCGACACATGTCGCGCAAGATTTGCCAACCCTGATATTAGAGCATCGATATTTTCTTTGTCGAGTTCTTTAGCATTAGCTCCTCCGTGTAGTTTGAGAGCTCGGGCCGTAGTTACTAGAACCACCGCATCAGGAGTGAATTCATTTTGCCTTGGCGATGCAACAATGTCGCAGAATTTTTCAAACCCTAGATCCGCACCAAAACCGCATTCAGTAATGACAAAATCTGATAAGCGTCTGGCAATCTTAGTCGCTATCAAACTTGAAGTCCCATGAGCGATATTGCCAAAAGGACCGCCATGAAGAAAGGCTGGCGTCCCTTCAGTCGTTTGAACCAGATTTGGTTTTATGGCGTGCGCCAAAATTGCTAAAAGTGCGTCAACTATTTCTAGATCGTAAACCGATATCGGATTACCTTCTAAATTCATGCCTATGACGATTTTTCCCAGGCGTGAGCGCAGCTCTGCCATGTTTTCGGAAAGGCACAATACTGCCATTACTTCTGATGCTGCGGTAATATCAAAGCCAGCTTCGCGCGGAACGCCGTTTATTTTTCCGCCAAGACCTAAAACGATGTTTCGCAAAGCGCGATCATTCATGTCCATTACGCGGCGATGCAAGATGTTGAGCGGGTCCAAATTGAGTTTGCTTCTAAAATGCAATTCGTTATCTACACATGCTGCAATCAAGTTATTAGCAGCAGTGATTGCGTGAATGTCTCCAGTAAAGTGTAGGTTTATGTCTGCTGCAGGCACGAGTTGGCTTTTTCCCGCTCCCGTAGCGCCTCCTTTCATTCCAAAAACTGGTCCCATGGAAGGTTCACGCAAAGCCGCCACAGCGTTTTTTTTCAAGCGGCAAAGCGCTTGAGTTAACCCGATTGACATTGTTGTTTTGCCTTCCCCGGCTTTCGTCGGAGTGGTGGCAGTAACCAGGATCAATTTGCCCCTTAAGGGTTTTTCCATAGTTTTGTTTATTGTTTCCATGCTCAACTTCGCGGCATGATGTCCATATGGTTCTATTTCTTCATTTGACAGTCCGAGCTTCTTTGCGATTTCGGTGATTGGAATCATGTATTGTCTTCTTTATTGTTTGTTGATTTTGGTTTAGCTAGTTTGAAAAAATTGATTTTTTAAAATCGTACATTGTTTGATGTCTTGAGTCGGGCTCTTTTTCTAGCGCCTTGAAAATGGCTTCTTTGACGTTGTGTGGAATTTCGACACCCTCAGGAAACGGATTGGGTGGCTTCTGAATGTGAGCAAGAATCGTGTCAGTCACCTGTTTGCCCACGATTGGTGGCATGCCAACGAGCATTTCATAAAAAACGCAACCAACTGAATAAATATCTGAACGGTGATCTATTTTTTGTCCTCTGCATTGCTCAGGACTCATGTAAAGGGGACTTCCTATAAGTTCACCGGTTTTAGTAAGATTTAGAGAGTTTTCGCTATTCTCTGCCACCACTTTTGCAATGCCGAAATCTACAATTTTTGCATTGATTTTGCCATCAAGTCCGGTGACAAGCATTATATTACTGGGTTTGAGATCACGGTGCACAATGCCATTTTCATGCGCATGCATTAATGCCTCACAAATCTGGTCCATGAACGACAAAGCCAAGCGCAAATCCAATCTGGATTTTTTATCGAGGAGTTGAGAAAGACTCGACCCGGCAATATACTCCATCGTCATGTAAGGTTGACCATCAGGAGTCAGTCCGAAATCCTGAATTGAAATTATCCCTTGATGTTTCAATGCTCCAGCAGCCTGTGCCTCTCGCTGGAATCGGGCGATTCCATCGCCTGAACCCGCAGCTGAATCTTTCAAAATTTTCAATGCGAACTCTTTGCCCAGGAAAACTTGTTTTACCTTGTAAACCGTGCTCATACCTCCTGAGCCCAGTTCTTCCAATATCTCGTATTTGTCTAGGAAAGTAGTTCCAACCAGTGTGTCATAACGAACTTTTTGCAGTGGATTGCCATCGTTGGGGCATGAGTCGATAGAGTAATCAAATTCACCAGAACAAACCATGCATATTTTTTTAAAGCGTGTAATAGATTGATTAGTGCTGTTGCTGATATTTGCACCTGTTTTTAGCGTTCGGCGCATCAGGTCTTCACTTTCTTCGAGCTGAATTTTCATTTCTTCCTTTTCAGTTTCTATTCTCTCAAGTGCACCAGCACCACTTGCGATTAACCATACAGTGAATACAAGGGCAAGAAGCGCAAAGATAGCCCAGCTCAGTGGTTCCTCAACCAGCGGATATCCTCTTACTTGCACCGATACAAGAACGGTGCGCAATAACAATAACAAGGGAAGGATCAGTAGAAACGCTGCGCCACGACGAGAAAGCGCTCCTCCGGTGGATCTACTTGCTAAGAGCGAGGCGTGTCCAGAATCACAACTTGCAAGTAATGTACCAAGAGATGAAAAAATGACCAGGAGTGAAAAGCCGATGGACATTTGAAAACAGCCTCCCATTGCACAAAGATGAGGAGATTTTGTAGCTGCTCCAAATAAAATTAAAAGCGGAACCAAAAGACTAGCAATTAAAAATAAATGCGATAGGCAAATTCGTTTTATTGTCCATGCAAAAGAAACAAGGGCCAGTCCTAGTAAAAGCAGACTGGCTGCCTCCTCTTGCACTACTGGATTTGGAAATGTAATACCAGGTGCTGAGGGCTCAGGCTGAAATATTCTAAGGGCGAATAGCTCCTCGCCGGTCATTTCTCCCCAAATTCCCAAAGCACTACATACTAGGACGAATGCTCCTATGGAACGTGCAAGAATCCATGCTTTAGGATTCTTGCTGAAATTCAAAATTAATAACGAAATTGAAGTGAAGCAAAGACAAATGGCGGTCGTAGAATTTACTTGTCCGGCAAAAGGAATAGCTGCGCTAGCGGAGTTATTGTCACCACTAAAATCGGGAATTAGACGGACTATTCCATAATTCCCTGTTGCCCAGCCGAAAAGCACTAAAATGGACAAACCCAGAACCAAGAACGCCAAGATTTTGGACGTAATCCGATATCGGTTTAAGATCTCGTTGCTGACAGTTGAAAGAGACTGCGTAGCCGAAATCGCTCTTTCACCCGTTTTTTGCATCTAAAAATATTTCCTTTTAATTCTTTGCTGCAAGTGCCTTGTCAATGAATTTTACATACATTTCTTTTGGCTTGGCGGCTGGAATTTCTTTCACTAACTTGCCACTCTTCGTGAACACTCCAACGCAAGGAATGTACGCCATAGAGCTTGTGAAAAATGATTCTACTCCAAGTTCTTTTGCCAGTTTGGTTGAATCTGAAATCTTTCCTTTGCTTGTATTCAGTTCATAAAATTCAACCTTTTCACCGTAATCTTTTTTGAGTCCCTCTACCAATGGTTTCACCACGCCACAAGACCATTGACACTTATCATCGTAAATGGCAATAAAGCGTACCTTCTTGTCGTGCTCCTTAGACGCATCTTCTGCATAACTTGATTGAGTGAAAGAACCTAAAAGCATAGCTATGACTACCAAATAAGCTATTAGTTTTTGCATGAGCGCGCCTCCGATATCCTACAAGTGTTCAGGTGTAATTTTCGGTCGTGTATTAGTATCGAATATGGTGCCAGGTGCTGGCACCTTCACCGTATGCCCCACCCTATTGTCAAAAATGGAACGGGTAATCATAAAAGCATCGGGACTTATGCATAGTTCTCCCGAAAATGGATAACCGTACAAAAACATCAAAAACATATTTAGTGAAATCAGGATGGAAACCATCGCTGTCATGATGATCTGCAATGGTAGGTTTTCGAGTCCAAAAAAGTAAGTGAAGAAAATAGTAATTATGGCGCCTGCAAACAAAGTGACCCATTCCACAGTTGGAATTCCCGCGAATGCCATGTTAGTTCTCGTTCGTCGATTTTGCCAAATCTGACAAGCATTATCAACGGTAAGAGGATAGATTGCTTTCTCCCTTTCAGTTTTGGGTTCAAATGCGATTACTTCTTGCATAAGCCGGACTGCGGTTCTTCTTGCCTCTGGGCTATGACGATTCTCTTTCATAGTTTCCCATTCTTCATTGACAACAAGCTCGCCATATTTGACGCACAGAGTTTTTATTTGAGAACTTTTGGGTTCAGGAAATCCTGATGCGAGAATAAATACGTCCGCCAGAGAATTAGCTTCCCGCTCAGTAACATCACGTGCCACCTGAAATTTTTGCATCGCATCTACTACGACCAGCCCTAACAATACCGCATAGAGTGTGCCGACCACTGATAGGAGATAACCTCCTACCTCGTGTGATGCTCTGAGCTTGTTTAAATCTATTAGTTTTCTGGTCAAAAGCAACCCGGCCACAGAGACCAAGGTGCTTAAAAGAACTACTACGACGCCGCCAAAATAGGAATCTAATTGCATAGTTGTAGTAATCCCAACTATAGGGTTACTTATATTAATTTGCCGAGTTTATTTTTTCTAGGACGTAATCCGATATCGGATTACGTTTTAAAACTGGGGTCGAGCTTGACCTGACGGTGTAAAAACCTGAAACGTCCATTTACTCGCTTCAGAGTGTCGGAATATACACCGGTGGCAATGATTTCTGGATGATTTACACGGTCGACGATGGTCATGTAGCACTTCATCGTAGCCTGATTGCTGTCGCCTGTTATGAGGAAGTTTGTCATGAGGTGACGTTTGCCTTTAATGCGGTCGCCAAGTTCATGAAAGAGCTCTTTGAGAGAGCCTTTGCCAATATATTCTCCAAGACCGCCAACCCAGGTTCCGTCATCGGTCCAGGTCTCAAGCCAAGAGTGAATGTCCCCAGCATCCATTGCAAGGGCATATTTTACTGCCAGTTCTTGGATTTCGAATTTATCTTCAGCGGTGAGTGGCATTAATGTTCTCTAGGTTACTATTTTCCATTTTAAACTAGCAAAAAGTTTTAGGAGAAATCCAATTATGGTTCAAATGCCAGGAAAACTTCAGATTGAATGTTAAATTCTGATGTTTATATGTTCAGAAGCCGCAAAATTGTTTTTTACGGTTTACATAGTTAAACCGTGAGAAGAGCACAGATGTGTTGCCAATGCTCCTAATGGAAAATTTGGGCTGAAGCAATCACAAATAAGCATGTACTCAAGTTCTTACAGCGCGTTTGCAAGCAATAGCACTAAGATGCTTCAGAAGTTGCGACTCAAGAAATGCAAAAAGCGCAGAAAGAAAAATGATTAAATTGACCAAAGAGACAGAAGCATTAAGGTTAGCTGAAGCAACAGAAAGTGTCTCTGGTAAAACTATTTCAGCTTGGAAAGTCATTTTTAGACAACTGGAATACTTTACCAGTGCGCAGGCGCTGAGTTGCATTTTTCCGGTCGCTATATTCTTGTCTCTTGCGCTGACCAAAGTATTTGCAGTGCCTGGTTTACCTCGATACGATTTATTGCTCTTGCTTTGCATTCTGGTCCAGTTTGGCATGTATACAAGCAAGCTAGAAACGCTAGACGAAGTAAAAGTAATTCTTGTGTTCCATGCTATTGGACTGTGTCTTGAGCTATTCAAAACCCATTTGGGATCGTGGTCTTACCCTGATTTCGCTTATAGCAAAATTGGCGGGGTACCACTCTATAGTGGATTCTTGTACTCAAGTGTAGCGAGTTACATGTGCCAGTCCTGGCGCAGACTGAATCTCAAACTGGTTGCTTATCCAAAATCGATTATCTCGTTTCCGTTTGCCGTCTGCATTTACGCTAATTTCTTTAGCGAGCACTTCATGCCAGATTTGAGATTCATTTTGATTCCGCTCGTGTTTGTAATCTTCTGGAAATCCAAAGTACATTACACCGTAGCTGACCACAGGCGATCGATGCCACTTTCAATTTCGTTTTGCCTGATTGGGTTATTCGTCTGGTTTGCCGAAAACATCAGTACTTTTCTAAATGCCTGGCAATATCCTTATCAAGCCGATAAATGGTGCATGGTGCATAGTTCCAAAATTTCGTCCTGGTTTTTATTGGTCATAATCAGCTTCATCGTTGTGGCGCATTTGAAGCATGTAAAAGAAAAAGTAGTATCCAAAGAGAGGACCCGCTGACTTTTTTACGTTTGGGATGCCTTTGCTCATCGTCTATAGATCTTATTTATCAGGCCTGACGTCTAAAGAAGTCTTTAGTAATGGGCATGAATATAGTGACTAATAATGATGTGTCATTGATGGCTTCCAGGAATCGATTCGAACGCTGGTTTTTTGAAGGACTGAAAGCGCGCTCGCAAGAGTCGCATCAGGTAAAGGCGCCCTGGTACAAAGTTATGTGCCTTACTGGCGTCGATTATTTTTCAAGCCTCGGCTATCAACCTGGGATAGCTTTCCTGGCTGCCGGGATTCTTTCCCCTATCGCCACTTTGATTGTAATTCTTGTCACATTGTTTGGATTGATACCACTTTATTCCAGAGTGGCAAAAGCCAGTCCTCATGGACAGGGAAGCATCGCGATGCTAGAGGACTTATTACCTAGCTGGTATGGCAAAGCCTTGATTCTCGTTCTCCTTGGTTTTGCGGCCACAGATTTCATCATTACAATAACATTGTCCGCAGCCGATGCCACCGCACACGTGGTTGAAAATCCCTTTATAGGCAGCTTTGTAAATAATCGCGAATTGCTTACCATTGCGATTTTGGCTTTACTTGGAGCTATATTTCTAAAAGGGTTTCGCGAAGCGATAGGAGTTTCTGTTTTTCTCGTCGCACTCTACCTTTTGTGTAATTGTGCAGTAGTCGTTCGCGCCTCGACGGAGCTCTTGCAGCATCCCCAGAGTCTGGATGCCTGGTATAAAAATGTTACTGTGAGCCATGGAAACATCTGGAGTGCGATTGGCGTTTCGATGCTTTTGTTTCCTAAACTGGCGTTAGGCATGTCCGGTTTTGAAACAGGTGTTGCAGTAATGCCGCTTGTTGAAGGCAACCCGAACGACACAAGAGAAAAACCGGAGGGGCGTATTGCAAATACACGCAAACTGCTTGCAGCCGCGGCGTTCATCATGGCGATATTACTAATGTTTTCGAGCGTGCTAACCACCGTTCTGATTCCTCCAGAGCAGTTTCAAGCAGGCGGAGCGGCAAATGGTCGGGCTCTTGCCTTTCTAGCTCACAAATACCTCGGCAGTCAATTCGGTACTGTATACGATATCAGTACCATTTTGATACTCTGGTTTGCTGGTGCTTCTGCCATGGCCGGGTTGTTGAATCTCGTGCCACGTTATTTGCCACGATTCGGCATGGCTCCGGACTGGTCCAGGGCTCAAAGACCGCTTGTTGTTTTTTTCAGTTGTGTGGCGTTTTTCGTGACCTGGGTTTTCAAAGCCGATGTCGACGCTCAAGCGGGAGCATACGCAACAGGGGTTTTGGTTTTGTTCGCTTCAGCGGCACTTGCCGTTGCCCTCAGTGTCAAGAAAGAGAGCTGGGATAAAAAGGTTTTGTTTTGGTCCATTCTGCTAGTGTTCATATATACCACTGTTGCAAACATGATTGAGCGCCCGGAAGGGCTTCATATTGCCTCATTTTTTATCGCCGCTATAATCTTGGTTTCGCTCGTATCGAGGTCGTTACGCTCTCTTGAATTGCGTTTGGCTTCGGTACATTTAGACATCCAGGCTTCATCAATCATCGATGAGATGTTGCGTCGCGAAGGTTCTATATGCTTACTGGCAAGAAGACCTGGCGGCACTAATTACAAGGAAAAGGAAATTTCCACACGCCGCATTCACAAATTGACCGTAAACGAAGCTCATTTCATCTTTCTTGAAGTGGAATTGAGTGATCCCTCTGAGTTCGAGGAGGATTGTTTGGACGTGCAGGGACAAATCATAGATGGGCATCCTGTTCTTAGTTGTAGAAGCCCTGCCATTCCTAATGCAATCGCAGCCGTTCTCTTGCATTTGCGCGATAAATCGACCACTCTTCCCAGAGCTTATTTTGGTTGGACCGAGGGAAGTCCAATATCATACGTGTTCAAATATATCTTTTTAGGTGAAGGTGAAACTGCGCCTGTAACTCGCGAGGTTCTGCGCCAGGCAGAGCCAGATCCGCTTAAACGTCCAGAAATAATTGTGGGATGAGTTTTTGGATGGTGGATTAAATTTTGATCTGGAATTGAACTTTTTCTGATTTAGCGTCGTCTATTCAAGCAAGAAGAATTTTGGTCAAGGACTTGCCGATTATCATGCAAAATAAAGTCGTTCCCGCGTTACTAGCACTATCTTTATTGACTTCGGGTCTAAATGTAAATGCGCTACCCCAAAAGGCTGAGACGCAGTCAGAGAACGATAAAATCCAACACTTGCTCAATCGCATTACTTTTGGCAAAACGTATTCCGATATCGGATTAGTTTCAAAAATGGGGATTGAAAATTATATTAAATCTCAACTTCATCCTCAGGGGATTGCTGTTTCAGAAGATTTAGAGGAATTGTCTAAAGCCGAAGCATTACAGGCAAGCCCAGCACAGCTTTTCATAAAATACGGAAGACCAGCAATTAAAGCCGCAGTACAGAATCAAGAGCAATTGGAGGGCAAAATTCAAAAACCTTTCGAACTGGTCAAAGGTGCAAACGCTTCGGACAAAGATAATTCAAAGACTGAAAGCAAAAAGCAATTCAATAAAATGGTTCGCGAGGCTAACCAGATCATTTATGGTGATACAGCCTTAAATAGAATAGCCAGAGCGGTTGAAAGTCCTCGACAATTAGAAGAGGTGATGACTGATTTTTGGTTCAATCATTTCAATATTTCATCCGACAAAGGACTGGATAAAATCTGGGTGGGAGCTTACGAAGAGAAGGCTATTCGTCCTTATGTGCTTGGACGATTCAGAGATTTGTTAGGCGCAACTGCTCATCATGCCGCAATGTTGTTTTATCTGGATAACTGGCAGAATAGCGCACCCAAAGCATCAGATGGCGATGATTTTGCGCAGAATCTGCAACCCAATAAGAAAAAGAATAATAACAAAGGCATAAACGAAAATTATGCAAGAGAGCTCATGGAGCTGCACACACTTGGTGTAGACGGTGGTTATACACAAAAGGATGTGACAGAGCTTGCCAGAGTCTTAACTGGATTGGGCACTCCTAATAGAGGCGCGATGATAGGCAAATTGAACAGGCAATTCAAAAATGCCAGGGCACAGAATCCGATGATGAACAATAGATTTGTGCGTAATTATGGTCAATTCGTATCTGCCGATCAGCTTCCAGGAAACAAATTACTTGGGTCTTATTTCGATCCTGCACGACATGATTTTGGAGACAAAGTTATTTTAGGAACCAAATTCAAAGGTGAAGGCGAAAAAGAAATTGAACAAGTGCTGGATTTATTAGCCAAGCATCCTTCTACTGCAAAACATATAAGCTATCAGCTTGCTCAATATTTCGTCTGTGACAAACCGCCAGCCAGTCTTGTAGAAAATCTCAGTCAGGTTTATTTGAAATCAGATGGCGACATAGCCACTGTACTTGGTGCACTGTTCCATTCAAACGAGTTCTGGGATGTAAAAAATCAAAATGCAAAGTTCAAATCCCCTTACAGATTTTTGATTTCTACATTGCGTGCTACAGATACTAGAATCGAAGATGTTAAGCCAGCAGTGAATTATTTGCGACAAGCCGGAATGCCTTTATACCAGTGTCTTACACCAGACGGTTATAAAAATACTCAGGAAGCCTGGCTCAATCCAGACAATCTGGTCAACAGATTGAACTTTGCCACTGCATTTAGTGCCGGAAGGTTGCGCGGTATGCAACCCCAGACGACACGTTTAGATCTAGTGGCGCAATCGCTTCCATCCAAAATGAGTGAGAAAACGAATTCTGCAATCAAGAAGGCACCTAAAGCAATGCAATTGGCTTTGATTCTTGGTTCACCCGAGTTTATGAAATATTGATTTTGACTTTAATTCGAAAAGGGGCTAAAGATGAATCGTCGTGAATTTTTAAAAACAGCCGCATTGGCCTCCTGTTCCTTAATGGTTCCTGGGATGGAAGCCTGGGCACTTGAATCTAAAACTGTCGGAAAAAATACTGGCAAATTAGTTGTCGTGTTTTTGCGAGGCGCGATAGACGGACTTTCGGTTCTGCCGCCAGTAGGCGATTCCAGATATTATTCCTTGCGCCCACGCATAGCCATTCCAAGCTCTCAAAGCGAAAATGGCGCACTTTATCTAGATGGACACTTTGGTCTTCATCCTGCATTGGCTCCAATATTGCCTTTGTGGAAAAACAAAAAATTGTCTTTCGTTTTGAATTCGGGCTCGCCTAATCCGACGCGATCTCATTTTGACGCCCAAGATTATATGGAGTCTGGAGTTCCTGGAAGCAAAAGCATCAGCACCGGCTGGCTCAATCGATTGCTTGCTCAATTGCCATCAAACGATTCACCTGTTCGTGCCATCAATATTGGTGCCACTACTCCGCGAATACTTTCTGGTCCTGTTGCTGTCGCAACCTACGCACCCACAGCCAAAAGGCGCATGACTCCGCTAGACCAACCCAATATTTCTGCCGCCTTTAGCGAGATGTATTCCGGGCGAAATGATGTTTTTAGCAAAACTTTCGAGCAGGGCATGGCTGCGCGAGGAGAATTCAACGAAGCATTTGAAAAGTCGGCTATGCAAGAAATGGTCGCAGCCGATGGTGGTGCTTTGCCAGCCAATAAATTCAGCGGATTTGGGCGCCAGTTGGGTCGTCTCATTAAAGAAGAGCCTAAAGTTCAAGTGGCTTTTCTCGCCCTGGGAGGATTTGACACCCACGTCAATCAAGGCGCAAGCCAGGGCCAGCTCGCCAACCAGTTGAACACTGTCGGGCGCGGACTGCAAGAATTGATTGCGGCACTCGATGACACCTTTAACAACACCATGGTCGTAGTGATATCTGAATTTGGTCGTACTGTGAAAGAAAATGGAAACGGTGGCACCGACCACGGGCATGGCAATCTGATCTGGCTCATGGGCAATAGAGTCAATGGCGGAAAACTTTATGGAAATTGGAGTGGGCTCGACCAGAACTCGCTTTTCGAAGGACGCGATTTGCCCGTCATGACCGATTTTAGGAATGTGCTCGCAAGTGGAATTGGTAATCATATGGGCTTATCGAGCAAACAAAGAGAAATTGTTTTTCCAGGATACATGCCTGGTGACAAAACAGTCGCTGGAATTTTTGCCTGAGGACGCTCTGGGGTAAACCCCATTTGCAAATTTATTTTTGGGTTCTAATCTACTAGAACCCCTTACTAGTGCGCCTTGTGAAACTCGCCCGAGCGCTGCCTTCTTTCAGAAAGGCGTGCTTTTTGCCGGAGAAAATTTTATGAATACTACTGATCCTAATTCTTTTAATTCTTCTAACTCTTCTAACTCTTCTAACTCTGAAAACTCTGAAAATCTTGTGAATCCCGCAAATTCACTTCATTCAGCTAATTCAGCAATTCCATTTATTGGTTTTCCACAGCACGTTCATATCTATCATCATCACGACTATTCTTCTAAAGAAGATAGTCATACAAAGGAAAAAAAATCAAAAAATAAAGATCAAAATCAAGATAAGCTGGAGGACGCGCGCAAATCCATCACATCGCTCAACACATCAGTGGTGTCAACCGTGGAAGCCCTGCAGCAGCTTTTACGCAAACACGTAAGTTTTAATCGAAATAAAAAAAATAGTAGCCAGGCAAGTAACCAGGCAAATAACCCGGCCAATAACCAGGAATCAGTTAACTGGCAGGACGAATTGCCTGCGGTGGAAGACTTGGTTCCACCTCAGAAAAAAATCTGGCAGGGACTTGATGGGATAGGCGTGATGAGCTTTGGCGTGGTAATTCCGAGCTTGATGATTGTCCTTATGTCGATGACTTGTTATCAACGCATCACTCTTATGTTGTTAAACAATCCGCTTGAAACTATGCTTGAACTATTGATGGTGGCTATCATTCCGATTGCCATATTCAATTGCTGGAAATTTTATTGCAAAAACAATTATCGATTTAATTTACTTCGAGGAGCGCTGCTTGGAATTGCAATTGCATCGAGCTTCTCTTGCGCACTTGTAAGCACCGCAGCGCTTTTTGTGGGAGGTGCAGAATTCGCTATGAACACCGGCACCGAATTCAGTACTGGATTTGGTACTATCGGTTTGCTTTCCACAGCCGCATGTCTATGTGCTGTATTTGTCGGCAAGCGCATCAGATCTCGGATGGAATTTGCCAGTTCCAGACGCCACGTACTTTTCAATATCGTAGCGGGACTCGTTCTTGGGGTACTGGCATTTATTTGTGCTGAATCCAAATCGTGGTGTGTTCGACTTGCTGAAAAGGCAGCTATTGCAAGCGATGTTCAAGAGCGCAAAGAAGGCCTTGGATGGCTGCGATTGCTCAATACTGAAAAGTGGCTGAAAATGGAATGCTCGGATTCGCGCTCAATAGGAATAGTGGGACTATTCATACCTGTGAAAAATTCTGACGTGCAAAAGCTATATTTTACTGTCACGGGAAAGCCTTTTAGAGACGAAAAAGACGAAAATTTCAGTTCGATGTCAGACGAGTATATGAGCAGGCACGTAGTAGGAGAGCGAATTGCTGGTTTGTCGCTCGTGCGCTCTGCAATAAATGGGGCATGCAGTCCTGATAATCTTACCTCAACAATCGGCTGGACATATGTTTTTCATAATGACACCCCGAGCGCTAAAGAAGCACGTGCCGAAATCGCTCTGCCACCAGATGCGGTAATAACCGAGTTCAAGGTCTGGCAGGATGGAGTTCCTATCGAAGCCAATTTTGCCGCAACAGGTAAAGCAACCAATCAAAGCAACAATGTCAATATAGGTCATGAAAATAGCGGAATGATTTCGAGTCTTGGTCGCAATCGTTATTTGTTGCACTGTTATCCGGTTCAAGAAGGTAAAGAACTACTCGTGCAAACGACCATGGTTGTGCCGATGAATCTCGATACTTTGACCTCAGCTACGCTGACCATGCCTCGTTTCGTCTGCTCTAACTTTGGACTTGATGGTGAACATAATCTGCGTCTTGAGTCGAACCATAAACTTTCGAGCAAAGCGCAGGGACTCTCTACTTCTAAAAGTCCAAATGGAAGCGATGTAATTGAAGGAAAGCTTCAGGCATCACAAATAGAACATTGCGTGATAATGGTAAATGCACAGCGCAGCGCAAGTTCGATTACAGTTGCTGCAAAAGACCCAATAGCAGCCGCGCAGGCTCACCAAGATTTGTTAGCTGAAGATGCTCGCAAGAAAGCTAAGCTCGAAGCTGAAATTGCAAAAGAGATAGGAAATCTCGATGGTCAGGGTCTGGTTGTAATGATCGACGGAGCTCATGGTGTGAAGCAGCAACTGGAAGATGTGCGCAACGTCATGAATCAGCGTAATAAAGCAATCAAAAAAATTCAGATGAAGGAAAGAATGAAAGAGCCGCGTTTTGTTGCTCAGTCAATTAATGAAGTGACTTCAAAAGCGCCAAACAGAGTGGTTGTGGTTCTTGATGGATCGCAGTCGGTCAAAGCGAAATTAAAAGAGATAAAGAAGGCATTCAGCTCCATCCCAAAAACTGTTCCAGTATCGGTTATGGTGGCATCACAAGAAGATGGGTTGCTTTCTAAGCCTACACCTCTTGCAGAAGCCTTAAATGTTCTTGATCAAGTGCAATTTGAAGGTGGTCAAAATAATTTGGAAGCTGTAGTGCGAGCTGCCGAAGTGGCTGGTCAAGCCAAAGGAGGAGTTGTATTGTGGATTCACGGAGCACAACCGGCGTTGTTTCCCAACATTTATATAATGTCGCCATTTGCAAGTAAGCCTTCGTTTTACGAAGTCTCACTCGATAGTGGAGAGACTGATACGCTTGAATATTTTAAAAATCACAGCGATATTTCAGGTTTCTTACCTGTTCTTGCTGGAAACAATTTGACTGGCAACCTTAGAGATTTCTTTTTGAAATGGCAACCAGGACGCCGTGATTTTCAATCAGAACTGCACACTGTGAGTGCTTTACCTAAAAACCAGACCACATCAAAAGCAGAGGTCAAACTGCTTTTGGATAGAGAAGAGCGCGAGCTTGTGTTGCTCAATGCTGGAAAAACGATTGAAGCTCTAATCAAGCAGAAGCGCTATGATCGAGCAGCGATTCTCGCTCTGCAATATAAAATAGTAACGCCGGTTAGTTGCGCAGTAATTCTAGATGAAACAAGCGCGCCTCAATTGCAGGGAGCGACAAACGGAACAATAGGACCCCAGGGCGACGCCACTGTGATAATGGGTGTCAACACGGCAGGAACCGTTCGGGTCAATAACCTCGCCAATCTGGAAGCCTTGCTCAATATCATAGCTAATCTGATTGAGCTTGGTAGTATCTTCCTTGGTGGCTTGCTCTTGTTGCACGGCATATTCCTTCGTGGAAGAGTCGCTATCATGGGGGTCGAAATCAGTCCTTTTGCCCGCATATCGTTAGGTGTTGCAATATGCGCGCTAGGGCTCATGACTCCCGGTTTAATCAACTGGTTCGTGGCTTCAGCTCGAGACGCAAATCTGTTTTCTTGAGCGCTAAAGTTAGAATAGCAAGTGAAACAGCTTCATTTTGAGGCTGTTTCTTTTTCTCTTTAAATTAGAGATTAAGGCTATTACTTGTTTTTACTTTTTGTTTTTATTGGCTTCTTGGGCGCAGCCTTAGCTGCATTATTCAAAGTAGTTTTAGGATCTGCACTCTTAGATGGTGATTTGGCGTCTGTTTTGGCTTCGAGTGGTGGCGCTTTTGTTTTTTGACCAGCATCACTAAATTCGCGGTTGAATTTGGTGATTTCCAGTTCTAAATTATCCAGCTCTGGCTTTTGATAACCGTTGGCACTGACACTTGCTTCCATTTCTTTCAGTTTTGCCAGGCGCTCACTGAAAGTTTTTGCATCAGGGGCACTGAGCCAACCTCGCTTCAGTCCCAAATCTATCTGACCTTCGTAGGTTTTAATACGTTCTTTGTACTTGAACTCGAATTTGTTTGATTGTCTAAAGCCTACGCCCCGAGTGATTGTTGTTTCTTCGCTTGAACTTTGTGCAAATCCGCTTTGGATACAGATATTTAAAAAAGTCACGCTGAGTAGCAACGCCGAACTAAAAATGTTGACTGGTTTGAAAATAAAAGACAGCATAGTAAACTCTCCATTTAGAAGGGCTTCTATTATAGGCCAGATCACTAATGTATTTGACTTATTCGACTTTGTTTCCAAGCTTCACATTTGGACTATCACGCAAAGCAAAGACTTTTTTCAATTCTGCCAGTTTAGAGCGTGCTATCAGCTCACCTGCATTCATTGCTTTAGTATAGTCTTTGTCAGCTACGGAAATAATGGGAATCCCTGCTACGTCTGGTTGAAGTACGACATCTGCCTGTTTCATTACTGACTCATCGCGGGCGGTAATAATGATTGATGTCATTCTGTTGGTCAAATCGTTATAGGTGTACAATCGATTTTCTTCTATGGGTTTGATGATTTCGTCTACGTTAACTGCAATGACATAATCTGCGCCCATTTCGCGAGCTGGAATAACTGGAACATTGGCACGAATGCCACCATCGGCATAAGCGTGTTCATCCTGACAGACAGGGCTGAACAAAGGAGGAAGAGAAGCGCTTGCTCTAGCAGCCATCCCTAGATCTCCCTTTTCCAATCTGTAAGCCTTGGCGTCTCTCAAATCAACCACGACGGCAGCATAACGCATGCGAAAATTTTCTATTTTGTTGTTATCGTCACCAGCTGTTTTATTGATGAATTTAGCTAGAGATTCACCTGAGTAAAATCCGGCACAAGTCTTTTTACGCCAGAAAATTACTTGTTTGGCGCCCTTTTTCAGTAGTTGCAAGGGCACTGGAATAGGTCTGAAGGCTCGTTTAATCGACCCGTCCTGGGTAACCTTTTCAAGTCTGTCTACAGGTACACCCGCAGCATACAGACCCCCTACGATGGCTCCCATACTCGTTCCGACAACGATGTCTGGTCTCATGCCATTTTCTTCGAGAACTTTCAAAACGCCAATATGAGCCGCACCACGGGCACCACCACCGCCTAAAACAAGCGCGACCGTTTTTTTACCTGCTGTATCCTGCGCGAAAGTCGGCAGTGTAGCAGAAACAAAGTTGAGACATAAAAAAAGCGATAGTAAACTTGTTTTGACTTTCATTTTTAGTATGCCTTTTTTCATTTTGTTTGTAAGTCGATGTCTTCAATACATCCATAAAAGAGACATTTAGGCCATTGCAAATTTGATAAAGCAATATGAGGCTGAAGGTTTCTCCGTTTTCGAACTTTTCAATAGTGGACTCAAGGCAGCCAATTTTTTGTGCGAGTGCCTGTTTGGTTAAACCTTCTTCCTCTCTCAGTTTGGTGATGACCTCGGCTAGAGATGAGTGATCAGTTTGAAATGGGTCCACGTTGTTTTTCATAATAAGTCTATAGCTCAAAGGTTTTATCGTGGTGCTCAAAAAATGGGAGCCTGTCAACGTTTCAGCAATTAGATGGTTTTTAGACGCGCACGTTCATACAGACACTTGGACCGTGATTGTTCACGACCAGTTGTAAAAACATAGTACCTAGGCTAAAAAGTTGCCGAATTCTTCTTTGGGAAGCATTCTTTTAAGTCTCTGTTCGGCAATATAAGAAATCTTGCTTTGATTTCGTTTATGACTGGTTTGAGGGTCCAAACCAAAGCGCGAAGCGATTGCTTCTCTTTCGGTATCGCTCAATTGACTTAGAATCTGGGCGACACGTTGATTCAAATATTGAGTTTCGAGCACTTCGTTGTTTACTGCAGCAAGCGCTGGTTTGTGTGTCAGAATCTTGCGCAAATTTTCAGTTGGTTCATTCAATTCTTTCGAAAGCCGGTCGATGCTTGGTTGTGCACCAAGTTTCAAAGTGAGTTCGCTATTAGCGCGACGTATTCTGGACATGTGACTGGACTCCAGTCTTTGATCAGCCGTGGCTTTCTTTGCGCTTTTGATTGGTCTGACATTGGTTAAAACGAACATACTCTCAATCTCCAAATTTGCGAATTTTTTTTGCAGCTTCCCGGTGTCTTTGGAAAAAACTTAAACCGATATCGAATTACGTTTTAGGGCAGGGTCTATGAATTAAATGGTCGTTGCTTTGACCGTCACTGTATTCAATATACTACTAATCTACCCGGATACGCAAGCGCTTTGTAGCCTATAGAATTCAAACCCGCAAAAAGTTTTTTGCTTGGCTTAGATGCCGCCAGGGCGGCTGGCTCAATAATTCGGGAAGATTAATAAAGGTTAAGAGTGTTTGGGCGGCAATAAAGGTTGTAGAATTGGCAGTAGTTTAAAAGATGCAGACCGTGGACAATATTTATGGCAGATTCACAAGCATTACTTGGTGCAATTGGCAAGGCAATCAGAGCCCAAAGAGAAAAAATTGGCATTTCTCAAATCGAGCTTGCTGAACGTGCAGGTTTGCACCGAACTTTCATCAATAATATAGAGCGTGGAGCTAAGAATCTCAGTCTCGAAAGTCTTGTCGCCATAGCAGATGCTCTTGAATTAACTGCATCAGCGCTCATCATCGAAGCTGAAGACCTTGCCAAAAACACCAATTCTGCTATCAAAATTCTGCTTATCGAAGATAATCCAGCTGACATATTTATGTTCAAGCGATGTGTCAATCTGACTGCTCACACAACGACCGTGCAAGTATTGCAAACCGGACAGGAAGTTCAATACAGGTTGGAAGAATTGCGCAAAGGAGTTGGCGATCCTCCCCCAGACATTATTTTCCTCGATTTGAATTTGCCTGGTCGTTCGGGACACGAAATTCTTACAGATATCAAAAGCAATGAAGCTTTGCGCCATATTCCAATAATCATTCTTACTACATCATCAAGACCTGATGATATTAAAAAGACATATTTCCATTTTGCCAATTCATTTCTTACCAAGCCACTTGATCCAGCATCATATGAAAAAGCGATTGATGGTGTACTAACCTACTGGTTTTCCACCACCAAAATGCCTTCAATGTCTTAGATTTTCAATTGCTACATGTGGATAGCATGATCAAGAGCTGAACCTACTCTATCGAATTCGGTATAGAGTTTTTTCGCTTCTTCATCATTCATGCGTCCGCCAGAATTTCTGTAATTGCCTTCAAGCGAAGCGATTCTATCCAGACGGCTTCGAAGTTCAGCCGCTTTGGAAGCGGAGAGTCTACCCATCATCAGGTTGTAACTGATTTTAGATTCAAGACCAGCACGTCTTCCCATCATGTCATCGAATGCCACCACTCGGTCTGTTGCCAGATAAAGACGACCATTTTGAATCAGTGGCTCCACAGTAATTGTTGGCGATTTGATTACAGACACTAACTGGCTGCGAAGCATATCATACTGATAGGCAATTGGCAGATAGTTCGCATATGTAATGGTGCCGCCACGGTCAAAACTTGCTTGCAGTGCAGCTAAATCGTCAAGTTGTTTGCGGTAAATTGCTGCTTGAGCTGCTGTCAAATTACCCGATGCAAGTCCTGCAGATATCAGTTCTACCATTCGGTCATGTCTGACTCTGATGCTGTCTCTGATTACTCGGGGCTCGATTGTTGTTATCGAAACGACTTTGTTAGATGAAACTGCAACTGGAGTCGAAACTACTACAGGTGTGCTAACGGCTACTGGATTACTTGCTACCACTACAGGTGTAGTTGTAGTAGTTGAAGATACAACTCTGATTGTTCTTACACCAGTCGATGGATCTAAGTAGACCAAATTCTGAAAAGGGCTCACTCTTGCATAAGTAACCAGATCGCCCGAAATGGCGTCAAGTCTTGTCGCAAGCGGAAGAGCTGTATCGAGCGAATAACCAAGTGCTACTGCTCGATTGAAATCCAGATTGAAAGCATCTATCAAAGCTCTCAGGCGAATTGAATCTGCAGTGCTCAAAGCACCAGCAGCTAATCGTTCCGCCATGATGCGCTCGATTTCTTTTCGTCTAGAATCCAAAAATACCCAGTTGCCCGATACGACCACTGGTGCTGCCTGTGTTACTACTGTTCCTGAAAGTGGCGCAACTTCTTTGGTGGTTGTAATGGTTGTGGTCGATGTGCCATCGCCATTAATCTGAATTTTTCTTTCTACCACTTCTGCATGACCAGGCTGTGCCGCAGCGACACCAAGACTGACCAGTACAAGCGAAAGCGCCAACCTTGGAAGCCATGTCGATTTGAAATAAACTTTATTCATTATTGATGTCCCCCTCGTGTCGCATTTGCCAATGCATGCTTATGTGGATTTCCTAGCGCAAAATCCATTTCATAATGCTTGTCGATTATTTTTGACGATTAGTGACTGACCAGTCTAAAGCCTGCGTGTTGAAAAAAATGTGGTCTAAAATGAAAAAGTGCGTATAGAGATGCTTCATCACCGATGCTTATGTAGGAACCACCAAAAATCATTTGATGGTTTTCACAAAAGACAGAAAATCTTTGTTGGATACAAGGTTTTGGCTCACTTCAAAATCTGGCACAGATTCAGCCTTGAAGCCCTATTCGTTATCCCAGCCGAAAATAGGAAAGTCTTTCGGCTTGCCAGCTTCACTTTTGAACCGCTAATTCTTATCATGTTATCGATTAGAGATTCTGGATTGGTTGACTCTGAATAACGGGATGGCGCAAGCTGTAGCCAGTAATTTGGTGTTGATATCAGATTCGGTGGCTGAATACGTTCGTGCTCCATGCTCATAAACAAAGCCCAGAGCGGGTAAGACATGTTTATTCTTTCGTGGCGATCAAGATCTGGGTGCTGTGAGCCATTCTACTTCTCTGTTCTTATAGAAGTAAAATAGCGCAAGTTTATGAACAAAAGATGACTAAGTAATTTGTCGACTTCACTTATTTAGATGCAACTGGCAGACTGACTATGAATTTCGAGCCTTTGCCTTCTTCTGATTCGACATTGATTATGCCACCATGCAATTCGACTATTTTTTTACACATGGCAAGACCAAGTCCCGTTCCCGCATACCTCGTCTCGGGGTGAAGACGTTGAAACATTCTGAAAATGCGGGTGGAGTCTTCCATTGAAAAACCGATGCCGTTGTCTTGCACTATAATACTGGCAAGACCGCCTTCTTTTTCGGCATAAACTCTGATTTTAGGTGTGGTGCTCTCTGATCTATATTTGATTGCGTTTGCCAGAAGATTTTGAAAAAGTTGAGTGAGGTAGTGAAAATTACCGCTTACTTTTGGTAAGGTTTCAACTATAATTTCAGCTTTCGATTCTCTTATTACGAGCTGAATATCTTCCTGTACCGAACTCAATACTTCGTTTAGATTAACCGGTACGGCAATGAATTTTTCTCTGCCGACTGCACTGAATTTGAGTACGTCGTCGATTCTAGCCATTGCTTTACCGGCTGCAGAGTGGATAAATTCTAAAAATTGTTGTGCTTGCTCGTCCAGTTCGGGTCCGTATTCGTCTTTGAGCAATCGCGAATAAGTGCCCATTGTGCGCACTGGTTCTTTTAAGTCGTGGGCTGCGATCCAGGCGAATTCTTCCAGTTCTTTGTTTGATTGAGCCAGTTGTTGTGAGGTGCGAAGAAGCTCGCTTTCGGCTTGTTTCATCTGGGTGATGTCGCGGAAAATTGCAGCTCCGCTAGAAACAGTGCCTTCTTCGTCTTTGATGGCAGATACACTCAAAGAAAGATAAATCAACCTTCCATCGGGCGTGGCGTGGATAAATTCGAGGTTATCCATTTTTTTGTCTTTTTTGATTCCGTCGAGAATTGCATCACATTCCGAACCGATAATCTGGCGCAAACCTTTTCCGATAGTAGATTCGATCGAATACCCAAACAGTTGCTGAGCGCCCGAGTTCCAGCTGATAACAGTGCCATCAAGCATGAAACTTATGATTGCATCTGTACTGGACTCTACAATCGCTGCAAGTTGTCTGCTTCTATAGTCGGAAACTTCGTTCAGGCTCGTCAAGGTTTTGGCTCCAATGCTCCAGGCTGCAAAAAGGATAGTTTAATGGGAATTTTGTGTTTAGATCAATTAGCACCTGAAAGCTCAACCTGTGCTAGCAGGTGCAGATGTTGACAAGGAAGCGGTTGAACTATGGAGCAGCCGATAGCAAACTGGGCATAATAGTAGAGGTAACTCATATCCCAATAACTTTGTGAGATGCGGAGCAAGTAATGGACAAGAAAACGTTTAAAACAGGTAATCCGGTTTTAAGAGAAGGCGTGTTTGATAAATCCCAGGAACAGGTAGGCGGTGCTGATGTCGGCGCTGGCGTAAATTCTGGTATCGGTGCAGATTCTCGTTCATCCGCCGAATCTATGACTTTGCAAGGTACTGTCAATAAAAGCTTTTTGCTTCTTCTAATTACTTCGGTCGCAGCTGGCGTGACCTGGCACTACGCTCTTGCTGCATCTCCAGTGGCTGTTATGCCCTGGGCAATTGGCAGCATCATTGTAGGTTTCATAGTCGGTCTGGTAATAACTTTCAATACTTCTATGGCTCCAGCCCTATCGCCTTTTTATGCAGTCTTTGAAGGTCTTGCTTT
The DNA here is from genome assembly GCA_026129135.1 of Cyanobacteria bacterium TGS_CYA1. Classification (GTDB taxonomy): domain Bacteria; phylum Cyanobacteriota; class Vampirovibrionia; order Obscuribacterales; family Obscuribacteraceae; genus Aved-18. The sequence goes on from JAHCIQ010000003.1 coordinate 112,357, forward strand.
GGGTTGCATATCAGCCTATTACGAAGCTAAATTTCCCGGTCTGGTAGTTCAGTCGGTTGGACTAACGATATGTGTATTTTTAGCCATGCTGTTTGCTTACACATCTAAAATCGTGAAAGCGACAGAAAATTTCAAGATGGGCGTAATTTCAGCCACTATGGGAATTGCTGTGCTTTACCTGGTAAATCTCGTATGCATAACCTTTTTCCATCTTCCACTCAAACCTATCTACGATACTGGATTTATAGGCATTGGCTTGAGCCTTTTCATAGTGACGATTGCCGCTCTAAATCTAGTGCTTGATTTCGATTTTGTCGAATCCGGTGTAGATGCGAAAGCTCCTAAACATATGGAATGGTATGGTGCTTTTGGTCTGCTCGTGACACTAGTCTGGCTCTACCTGGAAATACTGCGCCTTCTCTATAAACTGCGCAGCAAATAGGATAGTACTTAATGGCACCATTATTGGTGCTACCCCCTAGAAATAAGTAAACCCACCAATTTGCTTGGTGGGTAATGAATGCGGCAGGAGTGACCATTCTAAGGATTTTTGCCGTGGCGACATTAGTGGGCCATTTGGACTTGATTAATTATTAAAAGGTCTCCCTGCCGTGTTCATCATTAATTCCTAACTCTTTACTAGCATGATTTTTTTCAGCGACGCCAAACTCAGATGTAAGTGAAAAACGTAATCCGATATCGGATTACGTTTTTTAGGGTTAGGGATTGCGACGGGGACCGGGTTTTGAAATGGCTCGAAAAAAGACAAAAAAAGAGAGCCGAAAATAAGTGACGGCTCTCGGATTTTCTTAGAATCGGGAATTTATTTTTCGAACCAACCTATTGGTCCTTTATCCAGATTCACGTTTATTTGCTTCACTTCGGTGTAGGCGTCAAGACCAAAGGTTCCAAGCTCGCGTCCCCAACCGCTTTGACGGTAGCCGCCCCATGGCACTTCGTTATAGGTGAAGTGATAGCCGTTAACCCAGGTGATGCCGCAGCGAAGAGCTTTGACTACACGGTGGGCAAGAGCCAGGTCATTGGTGAATACAGCTCCAGCAAGACCGAAATCAGTGCCGTTAGCTAATTCGAGAGCTTCTTCTTCTGTTTTGAATTTCTGAACCACTGCGACTGGTCCAAAAACTTCTTCTTGAACAATGCGCATATCGGGTTTTACGTCTACAAACAAAGTTGGCTCGACATAGTATCCTTGACCATATTTGCCACCAGTCAAAACGTTGCCACCGTAAGCGATTTTGGCGCCTTCTTTCTTCGCGATTTCAATATAGTCGGTGACTGTCTTCAGTTGTTGGGTTGAAACCAACGGACCCATTTCTGTTTCTGGATCGTTGCCTGGACCAACTTTTATTTTTTTTGCACGCTCAGTCATTTTGGCAACGAATTTATCGTGGATAGATTCGTGAACCACAAAGCGCGAACCAGCTGAACATACTTGTCCAGCATTGCAGTAAATTGCAAACAAAGCGTAGTCTACTGCTGTATCGATATCCATGTCTGGAAATACGATCATTGGTGATTTTCCACCAAGTTCGAGAGTGACTTTTTTCAAATTGCCTAAAGCTGCTTGAGCGATGATTTTACCGGTTCTGACCGACCCGGTGAAAGCTACCTTGTCGACCAGTTTGCTTTCGGCAAGTGGCGCTCCAGCTGTTTTGCCATCTCCAAGAACGATGTTCAAGACGCCAGCTGGAAGACCGCATTCATACATCAGCTCGACCAGGCGAATTGTCGAAAGTGGAGTGTATTCACTCGGTTTTAAAACAATTGTGTTGCCCGCTCCAAGAGCAGGGGCGAATTTCCAGCAAGCCATGAGCAAAGGGAAATTCCAGGGGACAATCTGACCACAAACACCAATAGGCTCGCGAACTACTGTTGTTTCCGAATTTGCTGGAACTGGAACGTGTTGTCCATTTGGCTTGGTGATAAGTCCAGCGTAATAGCGGAAGCAGTTGGCGGCGTCGGATATGTCGTATTGAGCTTCACGCAAGGGTTTGCCCTGGTTGAGCGATTCGAGTTCAGCCAGTTCTTCGCTATGTTCGTCAATTTTGTCGGCAATGGCAAACAACACTTTGGCTCGGTCATAAGCTGTCATCTTAGGCCATGGACCTTCGTCAAAAGCTTTGCGAGCAGATTTGATAGCTTTCTCTACCATTTTAGAGTCGGCTTCTGAAACTTTGCAAAGCGGGCTTCCGTCTGCAGGATTGAAGAGTTGACGCTCAGTAGTGCCTTTCTCTGCTTTTCCGTCAATGAATGAATGCCAGTTACGGTCGGTATTGACCTTAGATTTAGCCACGGTACTTACCATTAAATTAAAACCCCCTCGAAATAAGGATTGGAATGTGGGTGGAGCCGGAATTCCGTTTATATAAGTGATAAATAGTAACACTTGAGGTCGAAAAAATACGCACTTTTCATGTCTGGGACAGAGGTCAAAAGATCAAATGACTGTTATGCTGAAAATTAGTCGTTTTTAATACGTTCCTTATATATTGGATTGTGTGGAATGAAAAAGGACCTTTCTCCTCTTCGTCGAAGTTTTGTCGTTCAAGGTTTGCGTTATACGCTTGGCGGACTTGCCCTTCTTGCGATTCCATTTTTGACTTATGCGCGAGCCGCCACGCTTAATTTCAGTTTTCTGGGTGGTGCTCTGGATGCTCAAATTGTAGTCGTACTCTTGTACGTGTTTGTAGTGCTGCATGGAATTTTATTTGTGTCGCTGGGTCCGCTCATATTGTTTGGTGGACTAGCTTATGTGAGGCGCGCTCAAGAATTGCTCGATTCGAGCAATGCAATTAAAGTTTTGCTCGATTTAAAATTGCGCACTAACAAGATTAGTTTGAACGGTGGCACTCTTCTTGATGGTACAGTCACATATGGTGACGGCAGTCAAGAAAATTTCAAACTTGTCTTTCAAGAAAAAAGTGCATTGCTCAAGAATTTGATTGCTCAAAGTACTCAGGTCGACTTGTATGGAGAGCCCAAGTCTAATCCAAAGCCTCGCATTTTGAGCACTCCTTGCGGCTTACTGCTAGAACAGCCAAACGAGCTTGGTTTATTGCAATCAATTTTTGGATTTGGAGACAAAAGTAAATTCCTTGTGCGAAGGGTAAAAATCAGACTGATGTCTTTGACAATTTTGTCTCTTGCGTATGGTGCTTTTCTTTCTCCAATTAGTCTCAATCTCGCCATGTTTCCTGCACAGGCAAAAAACATACTATCGATTACTGTTATTGCATCTATGTTTTTGTTGTTTGCTGATCTTTTGGAAAGCAAGAAACTAGCTCGTCTCAATCATGCGCTTGAAAAAGTCGACTGCCAATTTACTTTGCTCAAACGAGGCTTGGTTAAATGGCTCAATCCTAAAATCGTGACTGTAAATGTCGTTTTTCAAGATGGAAGGCCGTCTCAAAAGTCCAGTTTTTTGCTCGAGTCATTCAACAAGGTTTCCGATGGCGAGCCGATGTATGGAAGCGCATTTCTGGGCTCGAATGGACGGGTAATTGGTATAGTCAACGGAGCCACCAGTCTGGTGAAATCAAAAGTGGCGTACTGGACTATCGCACCTATGGTATTGTATCTGGTGACAATGCCATTTTGTGTTTCGTTGATGCAACCCGACATGAGTAAAGAATACACCTTAAACTCAGGTCAGGAATATTATCAACAAGGTCTGATGTACAAAGCTTATGGTCGGACTGAAAAGGCGCGAAGAGCGATGTTGGCTGCTCAGAATTTTGATGCCAGAACAAAATTGAAAGCTCAAATTTATATCAAAACTCATTTGCCTTTAGATCCTGTCTCCAAAGAGGCTGAGCAAATGAATATTAAAGGATACAATTTGATGGCATCGCGCAGAACAACCGATGCAATTAAAGCATTTAAGAATTGCATTGCAGAATATCCTCATTTCGAATGGCCTTACGGAAATCTGGGTTCGCTATATATCAAGCTGCAAGAATTCGACAAAGCTAAATTTTATCTGGAGCAAGCAGTGGCGATAAACCCAGATTATGTAAACGCGCTTCAACACCTGGCTGAGCTCGAACTAAGACAAGGTCACAGACAGGAGGCGCTAAAATATCTTGAGCGGATATCTAATGCCGATCCTCATGAGTCAAAACAGGTCGAACTACAAAAAATTGCTATAAAAGCTTCTTTATAATGCAGCCGAGTCAAGTTGTTTGAACATTACGAAAGCATCCACTGGTCCATGCATTTTGTGGTCGAAAACGCCTGGCAGTGTGCCGATTACATTAAATCCCAGACTTTTCCATAAGTTGACCGCGGAAGTATTAGTCGATACCACATAGTTGAATTGCATAGATTTATATCCGTGCTTAAAAGCCGAATCGAGCGAGTGCAATCCTAATTGCCTGCCAAGCCCGTTTCCCCTGGCTGATTTCGATACCATATAGGTTGCTGTGGCAATATGAGAACCTCTGCCAGGCCACTGAGGCTTAAAAAAATAAGCACCGCCTATAGTATTGGTCAAAGGATCGATTGCAACATAACTTGTGCTCTCTTGCTGGCACCATATTTGTTTGAATTTGTCTAAAGGTGTGTCGCAAGGATAGGGAAACGAATCACCGTCCGCGTTTATTTCTTGAAAAATGCGGTGGAGAGAAGTTAATTGGTCGTCGGTGCCTTGAAAGGGAACTATTTCAAAGCTCGTTTTCATAGCTCACCAAAAAGCAAATTGTCGAGCCCACGCACGAGACCTTTCGTTTTAACCGCCATACGGGCTGCAAGCAAAGTGCCATCGACATATGGTTTGGCGCTTGTTCCTGCATCGTGTCGGATAGTGAGCCTTTCGTCAGACATACCAAATATTGATTCGAATGAAAGTACAAATCCAGGTAAGCGCAAGCTATGCACTGGTGTTCCTTTTATTTGAGCACCGCGAGCTTCTTTATAGCCTTTGATTTGCTCGGGTGACACTACCATTTTGTTTTCTTGTACTCGTGCGAGTTCTTCTGCTAATTCGCGTGCTGTTCCGCTTGGTGCATCTATTTTTTCTGCGTGGGCATAATCTATTACTTCAAAATGAGGAATGTGATTAGCAGCCATGAGCGAAAAGCGCTTGGCCAGAGCCGCTGTAATAGAAAAATTGCCGCTAGCAATTACTCCCACTTCTTTTTTGTGGGCGATTTTACTTATTTCCTCAAAATCTTCCGCCGATAAACCAGAACTTCCAACTACTACGTTCACATTATTTTCCAGTGCCTGATGAACGTGCTCTTTGATCGAAAGTGCGCTTGTATAGTCGATTAAAACATCGACCGGATCCAGATGCAATGCTTCTTGCACAGATGCGTAAATAAAAACGTGTTCAAATTTTTGACCAGCACTCTTGCGCGAAACAGCGCTTGCCAGTTCGAAATCATGCGATTCGAGAACCGCTTTGCCTATTTCACTGCCTGTCCAGCCGGTGATACCCGCGATGCAAAGTCGAATCTTTTTTTCTGTCATTTTAGTTTTTGTATTCTTGTTCCAGTTTAGAAATTTCGTCCTGACGTCCTAATTTCTTCAGAACTTTTTTGATATTCTCGAGACAGTCTTTGAAAGAGGCGCTATCGACACTGGTAGATTCTTTTTGAATAGCAAGCGATTGTTTTAGCATTTGCAGTGCCTTTTCGTTTTTGCCTTGCAGTGATAGAACACCTGCCACATTGTTCAAGTCGCGAGCAACATTGCGGTGGTGCGAACCTAAAACTGTTTGGTCTGCTTCCAGCGCTTCTTCAAAAGCTTTTTTAGCTTTGGTGATTTCGTTGTGTTTGATATACCAGTTCCCAAGGCTCGTATAGGCTGTTCCAAGCTCTGGGTCTTTAGGCAGTTTGCGACGAGATTCTACTACTTGTTTTTGCAAAAACAAAGACTCTTTTGCCAGTTCGAGATTATCTAAAACGTTCGATAAGTGCTGGGTCGCGATAATTCGCTCATCAGGCGAACAGTCTTTTGAGTTGTCCATTATATTCAATGCTTTGCGCAAGAGTTTTTCGGCTTCGTCATTTTCTCCAAGAGCCGCACAGGATGAGGCAAGGCGAACCATGCTTTCAGCAGTGGTTAAATGATTAGAGCCTAATTCTTTATCGCGTATGAGCAGCGCTTGCTTGAAGAATTCATGTGATTTTTTGTACTCACCAAGTTCGAACATTACCATCCCAAGCTGGTTCAGGACCACTGCTCGGCGTGGATCTTTATCGCTGAATTTTTGTGCCGCATTCATGGCTTCTTCCAGAGTTTTTCTGGCTTCAATCAATTTGCCTTCTACAAACTCGTTCGAGCCACGGTCGATCAAATCTTGAAAGGACATTTGAGCGCCAAGACAAGCGTCAAAATTCAAAAGAAAAGCGCTTTGCAAGGCGATTAAACTGAGCGAAATTTTTGTCTTCAAAAGCATTTTGGTCTCACCTCTGAAAGACAGTGATTTTATCATGCTTTTTGTAATCATTTTATGACTACAATTTATCCCTTGACTATCTTGGTTGCTCGGACATCAACAAAGGAAAACCAAAGCGGGTGCTGCCTGAATAGACTCCTTCAATCTCAGGTGAAAGGATGCTCAGATGAATTTTGGCTTCGAGCACTTTATCAAAAACGTAATCTGGAAAGATAGACGAATCAGAAAATTTCTGCTCCTCCACCAGGAAATGCCCGATTAATTTGCCCCAGTAAAAAAAGACCAGGCACAATTCGCTTCCAGATTCAGAAAGGGTGCGGATAGATATAAGAGAATGTCGCGGCAAATTTTTGACATGTTCGATAAAGTGAACAGCTAACTGATTGGGATTGCCTTCTATTGCTGGTTCCATGAATTGTCCGATGAAGGCTGATGAAAAGGGCAAAACCACTTCGTCTGGCAACGAATAAATTTGAAGCACAGCCGAATTGACATCGACCATGGACAGTTGTTTCATCAAGGACGGCAACGCCTTATAAGTGTGTTTGATAGGCTCCTCACCATCACGTGCATAAACAGCGCCCACGCACCATCCTGCAAACAGAAGGAGCGCACCCCTGAATTTAACTTGGTTTGAGCTTGCCTTGAGAACGCCTGTAAATTTTTCCTGGTCAAGCCAGTCGATCAGTTTGGTTAAGCCACTTTCTTTTAAGTCCCAGTCAATTATTTGCGAGCCAGGAGGGGTAGATGGAGATGGGAATAAATCTCCCGCTCTTTTGTAGTTAACCGTATATGGTGTCGACTTCATTTAGAATTTCGTTTTACAAAGGTTTGTACAAATCACTCACGGGAAGCTCGTACAAAGCTCGAAGAGTGACGAAATCGTTGTTGGAAGGACGGTTGTATCTGGATGCTTTATATGAATCGTTTTCATCGACTCCGGTGCCATGGTCATACATTATATCGTCTGGATTTGGCGAGTGATTTTGCAAGCCCAGAGCATGACCGAATTCGTGCATGGCAGTATGAGTGATTTCGCGTGGAGCATGATTGCTCCAGGTTTTAGCAAATTTGGTTTCGATATGGATAATTGTGCGAGCGTCTTTGACTCCTTGCCATGGATAAAAAGTTCTCCCAACAGCTCCTCTGCCTTCTTCTTCGCACCATACGAAAAGAATGTCTGCTTTACAGGGGTCGTCTGTGTATTGAAATTTGATTCTACTGTCACGCATGATTGAAGACCAGGCGTTAATGCCAGTCATCACCGCCGATTTGTATTCTGTTCGATAATCGTTTGCAGTGGATAATTTTTTGAAAAAGCCTGGTTTGACCAGATATGGATAGAGCTTTTTACAGGTGTCGACTGTAAGGTCCGCTCCCGAATAACCTTTGGGAAACTTGAGACCGTTCGTGACATGAATTTTTAAGGGAGCGCCAGAGCGATTCCAGCGTGTCATTCCGGTGGAACTTACTTGTGAATACGGGACTAAACTTTTGAATTCATTGTATTTGCTCAAGTAGCGCTTTGCTGTTTTCGAAAAGGTATTGTCTTGGCTGGTCATGACTACAGTTCGGCAAAAGGCATGTTCGGCAGTCTTGAAGTCGTCGCTATATAATGCGCTCACTGCCAAATAATATTGAACGGATGGGTCTTGAGGATCTAGGGCAGCACAGCGCCCAAACGCTAAGGTGGCCTCTTTGAACTTTCTTTCTTCGAGCAGACCAAGAGCATGCCTCTTTTCATTTGCAAGATTGAATGGTCTTGGAGGAGCCGCCTGAGCCGATTGACAGAGACTTTTAGCGCCAAAAAAGAGCACCAGAAAGAAGCTATAAATTAAACGGCTGCAACTGCTAAAATTCTTCGAATACATTTTTATGAAAATGGGAGTTCTAAATTATGGTCGGCAAAACTCTGAAGCTAGCGATGTTTTCTCTGCTGATTGGCGTAAGTCCCCTCGCCACATTGAGTACTTTAGCACTGGAACAGGGAGCTTCAACCACGAAAATAGAAGTAAAGAGTAGTGGGGCAAGCAATCTAGACAATATTTTCAAGAGCCAGGCCAAAGAATATGAGGCTGCTTTTGCTGCTTGTGATGCAAAAAAAATCGCCGCCATGTGGTCTGAAAAAGGAACTTATATAGACACTGATGGTTGGGAGTACAGCGGTCGTAAAGCGATAGAAGACAAGTACAGAGACTTCTTCTCGCGCAAAAAAGGCAAAATCGCTATCACGGTTCAATCTGTCCAACCGATTGGAGATGCAGCAGCAATCGAAAAGGGAATCGCGTCCTTTAGCGATATTGATGGTAATTTGGTGTCATCCTGTACTTATACAGTGGTGCACGTTCGAAACGACGGCAGATGGGAAATCGCCAGTGCCACCGATCATGGAGAGGTGGACGCTCAGAGTCAAATGTCTTTGAAAGATATGGCCTGGATGCTTGGAGAGTGGCATGCAAATGGTGCTAATGGCGACGCCACTGTTGTCACCAAATTCGCCAATGGAAATAGCTTTCTCGTCACTCGTTTTGAATTGAAAGACAAAAACGGAAAGGGCAGAGAAGAAATGCAAATAACCGGTTTTGACCCTACTCAAAATGCGCTTGTTTCCTGGATCTTCGATTCGAACGGTGGATTTGGTCAAGCCCGCTGGTACAGTCATGGTAAGACCTGGGAGAGTCGAATGAATCGCATAACTCCAGGGGGACAACGACTTTCTTCAGTTAATTACTGGCAGTTAGAAGCACCGGACAAATTTACCTGGCAGTCGACCAGAAGAGTTTTCGAAGGGATGGACCTGCCAGATTCTGAGCGTATAACTGTCAGTCGCGTCAATGTACAAGCACAGTAAGGAGTTGAAAAAAATGAAAAATAGAATTATCACTTCTTTAGTGTTGGTCAGTCTGGGAGTTTCGCTTTCGTCCCAGGCCATAATGCTTGAAGCTCAAGCTAGAGGTTTTGGCGGGGCAGGCGGCGGTTTTTCTCGTGGTGGATTTGGTGGTGGTTTTGACCGGGGCGGTTTTGACCGTGGAAGTTTTGACCGTGGAAGTTTTGACCGCGGAAGTTTCGATCGCGGGAATTTCGACCGCGGCAATGTCGATCGGGGAAATTTCGATAATGGCGGGCTCGATCGAGATGGAGCAGGTAGTTTTCGCAATAACTCGATAGATTCGGATCCTAATCGTGGGGTCTGGACTCGCCCTGGTGGCTTTGATGGCGGAGCCGGTTCTGGAATAGATAGAGGCAATTTTACAAGTGGGGTTTGGAATCGGCCGGCTGGAGGCATTGGTGGAGCCGGACACGTAGATCCAATGCGCAATGGCGGTTTTGGATTCGACCATATTTCGGGTAATGGCAACAACGTCTTTCGGGGTGGACACAACACCTACAATTATTCTCCCACTTATATGAACAATCGCGGATTGGCTGTACGCAATGGTTTTAACGGTTATGACCATTTCTACGGTCATGGCTGGTGGGGACATTATCCTGGTTGCTGGTATGCTCCTGGTTGGGGTGCTAGCACTGCCTGGATGATTACAGACTGGAGCATGATGGCAGGAATGCTTGCTATGTCTGCTGTAACGCCGCTTTTGTACGGATATGGCGGCGGTGGTGGTGGCGGTTCGGTCACGTACAACAATAACAATGTTTATTACAACGACCAGCCAGTAGCCACAGCAGACCAGTACTACAGTCAAGCTCAGACACTGGCTACTCAAGGAGCTTCTGCTCCTAACTACACGAGTCCTGTGCTCACGTCCTCTCCGGGGGCGGTACCACCTGCAGTGCCGACTGATTTTAATCCTCAAACCACGGCAAAGCTCGACTCGGGTTCGAAGAAATCAGAATGGAAGCCTCTTGGAGTTTTCTCGCTCGTGCAAGGTGATCAGACAAACTCTACCACCATGTTCCAGCTTGCAATCAATGCAAAAGGTGAAATTGCAGGCAACTATTACGACATGCTGACAGACCAGGACCAGCAGGTTCACGGTCATCTGGATAAAAAGACACAACGAGTCGCTTTCACAGTAGGCAAGAATACAGCAGTAGTTTATGACTGTGGGTTGGGTAATCTAATGCAAGAGCAGGCGCCAATCTTGGTCCATTTTGACAAGAGCCGAACCGAGCAATTCCTGCTCGTCAGGCTGAAACACTCGGATGCGCAATCAGCAAAAAGCTAGCTAACCGAGAATCCATGCGGGTTTAGCCCGGCGCTGGATATTGACAGGTTTTAGAGTGTCTATTAAGCTGGATAATAGGCACTCAAATCTATACTCGGTATCTCAGTTTTCATGCGGATTTGATGCTTCAGGTGAAACTAAAATGAAAAATATTGAGCTAATTGCTACTATCCTGTTATTCGTGGGTGGGCTGAATTGGGGATTGGTCGGAATCTTCAATTACAACCTCGTAACCACACTAATGGGCGACGGCACAATGACCCATGTTCTTTACGGACTCGTTGGTGCTGCCACAATTTATCACATGATGATGCATATGAAGGCGAAAAGCGCTTAGAAAGAAAAGCTCCCGTTAGTAACCATTTTCTATGTGCCAAAAAATCAATCCTTGAGTTGATGTTTCGATCATCAGTTCAGGGAATAATTGGCTAATGCATAGAAAAATACTGTTCATTAGTATCGCGATAATTCTGGCGACATTGCCAGCGGTTTCTTCGGGAAAAAAGAAAAATAAATCGCAAATCAATTCGCAAATTAAGTCGAAAAGTAATTCGGCTGCGGCAAGCCGTGGCAAAACGCTCTATCGCCTTTACCAGTGCGCCGATTGTCACTCCATAAACGGTGAGGGCAATAAAGAAGGTGTCAGTCTGGATAAAATCGGAACCAAAAGAACGAGCGAATTTTTGCTTGCCCAAATTCTGGATCCCGAAAAGCATGTCGAAAAGAATTCCAAAAAATTCAATGGCGAACCTAATTTAATGCCAGCGCAAGAGATTGATAAAGCAGAAGCCCGTGCCATCGTGAGTTATCTGAAAACTTTGAGATAGCGTTTTCGCGCATTTAGCCTGGTGCTTTTCTATCCTTTTCCCCGGCGTCAATAAATGTTTTAAAACTTAAGATGAAACGACGTCGAATTGCTTTGAGGTCAGATGTTTTAAATGTCTGTCGTTTTTACAGTCGTTTGGGTGTTAGCTCTGGCTTTGATTGGAGCAAATCTTGCTCCTGGCACAGATAGAAATCAATTCTTCTGGAGCACTTTTCTCACTTATCAAAAGGCTGATTTTGACTGGCTTTCTTTGATTTATTCTGTTGCTTATTATCTTGGCGGACCTATTTTGGGTTTTGCTTATCATGCCACATCGAATAAATGGCAATTCAAACAAATAAGACTCTGGATTTTGACAGGTTTACTTTCAACTGTTTGTGTTCAAAGCTATTATTTCTTTGTTTTAGTCCCTTATTACTTTGCGAGCTTTTTTGAGGTAAGCTCCGGATGCACTGTTGACTGCTCTGTTTGCATTGTGTCTCTCAAAGAGAAATTTATGCAGGCGGCTCTTCACTCGTTAGTCTTTTATACTTATGTGGGTGCTATATTTTTAGCTGTCAAACCCTTCAATTCAAGTCTTAAATACAAAAGTCGAAGTTTTTATATTTGCGCTTTATTCTTTTTGAGTTTTGTTTTAAATGAAATCTTCAATCGATTTGCGTGGGCGGAATCGTGCATTCATCAGGGCTTTCATTGAGCTTTAGCGTGTTCTTTAACCGCTCCTGACAGTTTTACAAATTTTGGCGTGAACCAGTATTTACGCATTTCTTTATATGCGTCTTCATAACTCCAGTCTTCCTGGCTAACACGCCAGATGCCAATCATGCAGCCTGTGCGATCCGATCCGTGAGCACAGTGCACAAGCACTTTTTCGTTAGCAGGATCGCTCTTTGCTTTATTTATCTCGTCCAGAAGCGTTTTGACCTGCTCTTTGGTGGGCGGTGCAGACGTCATTACCATGCGGATGTATTTCAAATCTAGTTTGGCTGCTTCTGCTTTTTCGTCGAATTTTTGCTCTGATGGGGCGCGCAAATCGATAAGGGTTTTAAATCCCATCTCTTTGAGTTTTAACAGTCCCTGTTTAGTTGGCTCTCCACTGCGATATAGATATGGATGAACCTCATGAAAGTTCGGTAAATCTTCTGTTTCTTTTTTGTGAGCGTTGGCTGGGGTAAGTTTTTTCGGCGAATCTTCGGCTTTGCAAATAGATGGGTACGAAAACGCGATAGTGCAAATAAGAGCAAGAACTAGCGTATTTTGTGTCATTGTGCCTCTCCAGTCAGTAGACTCGTGTGCTTATTGCCAAAAGATCGAGACTGAGCATATCATGCATTTCAAAAATCAGAACATCAGGTCCGAAAACGGCTAGTTTTTGAGGGCAATGGTCGTAAAATAAGGGCATGAATCTTGCGACACTCAATTCTAAAGTCTGCTACGAGGCTCTTAAAAGCCGCGACAAACGATTCGACGGTCGCTTCTTCGTGGGCGTCAAAAGCACCAAAATTTACTGTCGAAATATTTGCAGGGTCAAGTTGCCCAAAGAAGTCAATTGTACCTTTTATGCAAATGCATCACAGGCAGAAAAGGCAGGTTACAGACCATGTTTGAAGTGCCGACCCGAACTTGCACCCGGCTTATCTCAAGCAGATAGCGTAAGCAAACTAGCAGGAGCAATCGCCGCAAGGCTTGAAGAACTCGATGGCGAGTCGGATTCACTTAATCTGGAAGACCTGGCAAAAGAATTCAATATAAGTTCAAGACATCTCAGACGAGTAGTCGAACTTGAGTTTGGCGTGTCTCCTGTTGAGTTGTTGCAGACAAAAAGATTATTACTAGCTAAAAGACTTTTGACTGATACCAATATTAGTGTTACCCAGATTGCTATGGCCAGTGGGTTTAACAGCATCAGAAGATTCAATGCTTTGTTTCAAGAGCGCTATCGGCTTAAACCGACTCAATTGCGAAAAGAAAGACAAATCAAAACAAAAGATACGCTCGAATGTTTAATGCGTTACCAAATTCCATACGATTATTTATCGATTTTGAAATTTCTGAAAGTGCGTTGCTTCAAGGGCGTCGAGCATGTGGATATCGAGCTTGGCACTTATTCAAGAACGGTCAAACTCGACAATTGCTGTGGCTGGATTCATATAGAGAATTTGCCTAAAGATGCCATGCTTAAATTGACTATGTCTGCTTCTCTTGCACCAGTGATGCCGAAAGTAATTTCTAGAGTGAAAAGACTCTTCGATTTGAGCGCCCCAATAAGCGATATCGAAGAAAAGCTAGGTAAGCTGGTCAAAATAAAAGGTCTGCGCGTGCCGGGATCCTTTGACGGTTTTGAAATGGTAACTAGAGTAATTTTAGGTCAACAGGTGAGCGTGAGCGCTGCTACTACTTTATCGGGACGACTAGCGCAGAAGTTTAGCACCAAAATTGAAACTCCTTTCGAGCAGCTCACTCATCTTCCAGTACATTCAAGCACTATATCTGGTGCTGCTCTGGATGATATTTGCAAATTAGGTATTGTGAGCGCTCGCGCTAAAGCGATAAAAGAAATCGCTCAATTGATAGAAACTGGCGAGCTTAATTTGGAGCCGACTGCAGATATCGAGCAGATATTCTTGCGATTGAGAAATATAAAAGGTATCGGAGACTGGACTGTTCAAGTCATTGCCATGCGGGCTCTTTCTTATCCAGATGCGTTTCCGACTCTGGATCTGGGTATCAAAAAAGCGCTTGGATTGACTAAAACCAGAGATTTAGAAATAATTGCAGAACAATGGAGACCATGGCGCGCTTATGCCTGTATGCATCTCTGGAGCGGATTGGAGGATAAAAAATGATCTCGTATACTCGTTTTATTGATACACCAATCGGTAAAATCTTGCTTGAAAGCGACGGCGAATCGCTTACTGGCGTTTATTTTCCTGCTCAATTAAAACAAAGAAGCCGATTCCAGGCGCGTCCGCAGATGAGTGTTCCATTATCTTGCAGCAAATTATTCGAACAGGCTCAAAGTCAGATAGAACAATATTTTAAGGGCGAGCGAAAGTCGTTTGACCTTGCAATCAAACCAAACGGCACTGAATTTCAGAAAAAGGTCTGGGGCGAATTATGCAAAATTCCTTTTGGTAAAACCATTTCCTATAAAGAACTGGCGGTTAGATGCGGTAACCCAAACGCCTCAAGAGCGGTGGGCATGGCAAATAGCAAAAATCCCATATCTCTAATTGTTCCATGTCATCGCGTAATTGGCGAAAATGGCTCGCTTACAGGCTATGCTGGCGGGTTGTCGAGCAAAGAGTACTTGCTTAAATTGGAAGGTGCTAAGAATAACTAGTACTATACTATAAGAGTTATTCATGGCAGAGCTTGTGGAATCCCGAAAATCAGCCCTAGGTCCCTTTGATGTTTTTGCCAGCCGCAAGTACACCTTATATTTTGGCGGGCAGTTGGTATCGCAGACTGGCACGTGGATGCAACAGGTCGCTTTGTCCTGGTTCGTTTATGACCTTACTCATTCGGCTTTTCTACTTGCCGCAGTGGGAGTGGCGGCACAGATTCCATCGCTTATGTTGATGCCTGTTGCTGGTGTAATGGCAGATTCGATGAACAGGCATCGGATTGTATTGTTGACTCAAATTTTTGCCATGATACAGGCAGGTATTCTTGCATTTGTGGTTATGTCTGGTCATGCCGAAATCTGGCATCTGATGGTTCTTTCTGTATTTAGTGGTGTTTTGCTGGCATTCGATATGCCAGTTCGTTCCGCTTTTCTAGTCAATATCATCAATAACAAAGAAGATTTGCCCAAAGCTATTTCGATGAATTCGGCGTTGTTCAATCTCACTCGTTTAGTTGGACCAGCTTTGGCTGGATTGATCATGGTTAAGCTTAGTATCGGAATTTGTTTTCTGATTAACGCATTGAGTTATATCGCTGTTATTGCGGCGCTATTGATGATCAAAGGTAATTTCGATCCTCCTAAAAAAGATTCGCTCAAAAACGAAGCGCTGAATAAATTGAAAGAAGGTTTTGAATATTCAATCAAAACCACTCCAGTGCGCGCGATAATAATTTTCATGGCTGCATTTTGTATGGGTGGTATGGTTTATATCACTTTGATGCCGGTGCTGGTAAAAGAATTGCAGGGTGACCCAAGTACGCTTGGGATGTTGATGTCCATATCGGCTGTGGGTTCATGCATAGGCGCTTTTGGACTGGGTTTTAGAAAAAATATCCTTGGCTTGGGCAAATGGATTGTCGGAGCTTCAATTACATTTTCGGTGACACTCGTGCTCTTTTCGATGTGTCGTAATCTGGCACAATATGCACCACTCATGGTGATACTTGGCGCATCGATGATGTTTATGATGAGTGCTTGCAGCACAATTCTACAAACTATAATCGAAGAAGAAAAACGCGGAAGAGTGATGAGTCTATTTACCATGGCTTTTATGGGAACCGCTCCGATAGGTGGTCTTGTAGGTGGTGCATGTGCGAACCAGTTCGGATTCCATGCCACAATTCTTGGCGCTGGAATTTATTGTTTACTGGTGTCATTGAGCTTCGGCATGAAAATGCCCGAGCTTAGACGTCAATCCAAGCCCATTTATATAGAAAAGGGTCTTTTGCAAGCTGAAGAAGAAATAGACATTCTTACTTAATTAAAGAGACAGTTTTCTTCGCACAAAATTACGCGTATGAGCGAATTGCGAGCCTATAGTTAAAGCTGAGCGTGCTCTGGAGCCAAGTAGATATGCAACAACTTCCGCTTGTTCTTCTTCGGCACTGGCTTCGGTAGCTCTTGTGTAAATGCGCAAAAACTCTTTGGTTTCAGGAGAAATACTGTCTACATCTATCTTGAGCAATTCCATGTATTCTCTATCAGCAGCATAATTTCCCTGACAGTTGTTAATGGCGTGTCCGATTTCGTGATACAGATTGTTGATAATGTCTGACACCAGCCGTTTGGGACCGACCTTGGTACTTGTGGTGGTGGCATACTCGTAGATATAAATATCTTGATTGTAAGTCCTGCCATTTTCTTGTGAAAGGGGCAATTTTGTTTCAACCATTTTTTGGTTCTTCAAGGCTTCGGGAAACTTGTCGGTGGCATTTGGAGCAAGATAAACAACGGTTCCCGCTTTGTCGAGCATTCTGTAAATATGAGCTGGAAGGCGCATAATCACGTGTTTAACGGTGTGAATAGCATCGCTCGACACGGCAGGGTGGTCCAGAGTAGGAGGAACGACCACTATGCGCTCGCGCAAAGGAAGGTCTTTCAAAGAGTCTTTATTCGTGCCGGGCGAGGTATAACCTTGTAAGTGACGCGAGAGCCTGTGCGCAGACATTTTTGCAAATTCGGAGTCGGGAGCCAGCTCGACGACTCTTTTGTAATATGTGATTGCTTTATTGATCTCGCCCATTTGCTCGAACTTGTTGGCGGCGTGAAAAATAGCATCGACAGTATTATTACTAGAAGACGCAGGAAGGACCGATGTGGCGAACACAAGCGACCAGAGCAACAGAAGATATAGTAGAATTCGTGGATTTTTCATGAGATTAGGTACGACATTTAATTTTATCGTCATTTTACTCATTCTTGCTTTGGGCGATGGTTATTTTTGCAAGCCTGCAATGGCTCAAGACTCTTCGCAAGATTCTTCGTCAAAGCCATATGACCCTTTAAAAGCAGTTTATGCCAATCTGGATCATTTAAAAGCGTATGCGCAGGGCTTTGCCCTAATGCAGAAAGGAGAACTTAGGGAAGCGGAACCATTGATGAGTCGTATTCTTCAGTTTAGACCTGAGAATCCAGCTGCAATGCAGAATTATGGATTTTTGCTTTTGAGACTGGGAAAATTCGAAGAAGCGATAAAAATTTTGAATCGAGCCCTGCAATTGGATCCTGGTCAAGTTCCAGCCTGGGGAAATCTGGGCGGGGCTTACGCGTCTCTGGGCAAAATTGACGATGCCGTTTCTGCCTACAAGAAGTATATCGAACTGTCTAAGAATGACCCTCAAATCGATGTGTACAAAAGTATGGTCACAATTCTGGAGGACCAGGCGAAACGTCAAAGCGCTTATCCAGAAGAAAGCAAAGACGACTATTACATAGACGCTATTTCGTTTAAGGGCAAAATGAACTGGCCGCTTGGAAAAAATCCTATTCGAGTCTATGTCGAGCCTGGAGATGGCAAGCAAGACTATAAACCGCTTTATATGGACTTGTTGAAAAAAGCATTTTGGGAATGGTCACAAGCGAGCAATGACAAAATAAAATTCGTATTTCAAAATGAATCTGGTGGTGCTCAGATTTACTGCAGATGGACCGATTCGACCGAAAATCTCATAGCCAGAGCCGAAGGCGGTCATGCCAAAGTAGAGTACGCTGGTCCCGTTATTGGTCGCTCTGATATCACTTTGCTCAGTATTTCGCCATGTCGTGCCATGCCTATGAACGAGCAATTTGCTCATAGAATTTATTTGCATGAAATTGGGCATGCGTTAGGAATTTTGGGTCACAGTCGCAATAGCAACGATTCATTGTTTTGTGGTGTCAATCTTTCGATAGTCGATGGCAAGCTCAGCGATCGTGACAAGAAAACTTTGTATCTGCTTTATCAAAATCAATTAGCACCACAAGTGGTGAGCGCTGAAGTCAAAAAGCGATGCGAAAAGAATTATGGCGAATTGGTTGTGTTTGCTGAAAAAGCGGTCAATAGAGGCGAACTAGAAGCCGCAGATGACCTTTATGGACGCGCTTTAAAGCAGCTTCTTCCTTTTGGTTTTAGAGACGTGCGTCTTGCAACTGTTTTGAGCAGATCTGGATCCTTGTCTCTACAGATGAAAAAAATGCTCGACGCCGAAATTACTTTGCGTGCGGCTTTTAACTTGATGGATAGCAATGATGCTACAGACCCTGAGCAATTTGCCTCGTGCTGCAAGGATTTGGGAAACTTTTATTGGCAAAATAAAGAGAAATCTGAAGCTAAGTTCTATTTCGAGCGCAGTCTTAATCTATTCAAAAAACTAAAACGTGATGCTGAAGTCAGTGAGCTAGAGCGAAGCCTGAAAGAATGTCTTTGATGGCAGATGGATTGTAAGCTCCACTAAAAGCCAGTTTTGACCCTATCACTACAGATGGTACCGAGCTTAAATTCAGACTTTTTGCTTTGCCGATTTCTTCTTGTAATTGCTCATGTGATTCTAAATTGCCAATATAATCGAGGAGCTGATCCTTTGGAAGACCATGCAAAGACCCGATTTGGGTAAGAGTTTCTAGATTACCAATGTCTTTATTGAAGCAGAAATATGCTTGAAAGATTGACTCCATCAAATCGTTTTGATTGCATTTGTTTCTGGCGAATTGTACCAGTAGATGTCCGGCTTTTGTATTTGGCGTGCGGTCGTTGAAATTGAAATCGATATTGCAAGTTTTTCCTGCTTCAATAACCTGGGCATCGAGTTCGTTGCTGTATTCCAGACTGCCAAATTTTTTAAGTCGATACTGTCTGCGCTCCATACCTTCTTCGGGCATACCCGCATTCAATATAAATGGTTTCCAGACTATTTCAAAAGAATGGTCAAAAGATTCAAGCGCGCGCTCCAGTCGTTTTTTGCCAATAAAACACCAGGGACAAACGAGGTCTGAATATATTTCGAGCTGCATTTATTCCATGATAACAGTGGGCGGATTCGATGATGTTTCTCTGTCTTTCACCGGAGCCGTCAACTGATTTAAGGTCGGCATTGCCGGCTGACCTTCGTGTACGTAAACTCGCGGGTCCTGACCGGCAGGCAAGTCACCTGCAAGACTGGAATCCACATCGCCAGGCAAAGGTTCGTCTGCGATAGGGAAGCCTACTGCTTCAGAAGCGCGAATAAATCCGTTTTCTAATTTTTGAACAAATGTGTGGTGAGGTTTTTGTGCCTTAGTATCTTGGGCGATACCACTACCTGTATTATTGTTTGATCCATTTTGTTGGGAGTGAGCAGCAAGAGGATTTTGATTGGGACTTGAATTTAAATCACCTTTAAACCTGACAACTTCTGCCTGGCTTTCGAGATCTTTGTCTCTGTCTATAACTTCTTGCCACGACTTGGTTTGATGTCTTGAAGGCATCTTAATCACCTTGTCGCCTCTAAGGCTTGCTTCTTCCATACGAGTAGGGTCGATCATCGGTCCAGAGTTGAAGAACTGATAAACATCGGTTCCATCGATAACTCCCGAAGCGCCGGGATCTCTTTGGGTCTGCGCTTGCGCTTGATGTGCGAATAGTTGTGTTTGAGCGCTGAGTGTCGCCACAACTATTAACCAGTGATAAGGTTTGACCACGATATTTTCCTCGAATGTGCTTGGTCTTTATAACATAAAAAACCTTGAGAACACAGGAATTAGACAAACTCTGAATTAACCTGAAAGAACTATAAGACTTTGACTGTTTCGACTTCGTATTTGCTATCACAAAATAGACACGTAATGGTGTTACACTTTGGCGTGGAATCCCGATAGGCTCAAACAGATGAGCAAAATTTTTTCAAAATTAGTACTGAGTTGTAGTTTGTGCATGATGCTTGCATCGAGTGCAGCTGCAGACGCGCAGGATGTCAAGCCTGAAGATCCGAGCCTTAACACAACGGACGGAACTGCTCTTCGTCAATTAGAGCAAGAGGAAAAGTCTGACACGTCACTGACTCCTCCTGCCGATTTGAAAATTACGCCACCGCCCAAACTGCCACCACGTGTTTCGGGCTCGCACGACGAGCACAAAAGCATGCCTCTTGGACAAATTCATACGGCAGGCTTAATCAAAGTCGAAACACTCAATCCCATCAGACTGGAAGCTTCGTATACCGAGCCTATAACTCTAAAGCAGGCTCTGACTCAGGCTGTCGACCATAATTTAGCTATCGGCATCAACAAACAAACTTATCAAAGTTCGATTTACAACTATGCAGGCGCACTTGCGGGCTATCTGCCCAACTCGCTTACGCTTTATGGCAATACGCACACCACTATTCAACCGCACACGCACACAACTTCTGATGTTTTTACCCAGAGCGTCAATTTTCCACTTTTCCAGGGTGGCCGCATCACATATGGTGCAATTGGAAGTTATGATCGCATGAAAGCATCGCGTCAGCAGTTAGGTGCTTCAATCAACGATACTCTATTGCAGGTTTATCGAGACTACACAAATTGCGTTTTGCAAAGAGTGCTATTGCGTATTCGTATTAAGGCCGTAGAAGTAGACCAGGAGCAGTTGCGTCTCAATGAAAGATTGTACGAAACTGGTGTTGGAACAAAGCTTGCTGTCATGCAGGCACGTACCCAACTTTCACTTGATCAACAATCATTGTTGCTGCAGCAACAAACTGTTCGTCAAGCTGGATTACAACTTGCTTTTGACCTCAACCTGCCGCTTAGTGTCGATTATGTTCCGCTAGAAGAGCGCGCAGCGGAGAGTGCATTGTTTGCAAACAATGTTAGTATCGATAATTTGCTTGGTCAGGCGCTTGTTTATAGACCTGAGCTGCGTCAATACGAATATCTGAGACTGGCTGCTAATCGCAATATTCAAGTAGCAGCAGCGCCTTTGTATCCGGTGGCGCAATACACTTTGAACTATAACTATCAAAGCACGAGCATTGTCACAAACGCCCCCACCGCCACCAGTAATACTGCTGGAGTCGGACAGTTCGGAGGTACCTTCAATACCCTTTCATCGGCTTTCAACGTAGGTTGGAATTTGCCGAACCTAGGTATGGCAAGTGCTGCAAACATTCTTGCTGGTCGCGCAATCGCTCGTCAATCAATGCTTCAGCTCAATCAGGTACTATTGAATATTCAGCAGCAAGTGCGATCTTCATATATCACAATGAGAACTGCACACGAAAATATCGACGTTGCAGCAGTGGGAGTCGAATCGTCTACAGAAGAATTGCATCTGGCAAGAATTCGATTAGAAGCCGGAGTGGCCACTTATCTCGATTTGCTGACGGCACAAAGAGACTATATTCAGACTCTGACCAATCAGGCTCAAGCGATAATCGCGTCTAATCAAGCGCAAGCACAACTATTGCATGATACCGGTTTGATATCGGTGGAAACTCTGACAAAAGGCGATAACAGACCAATTGGAATTTTGCCGACTAATAAGGTCAACTAACATGTTGATCAAAAAGACGTCGAGCGCAATATTGGCTGCAATTCTATTCTCCAGCGGCTTGCCTGCGCTTGGGCAAATTTCGCCTGATCTGTCGCAGGCGCTGCCAGAGCAAACCAGTCCGACAGATGTTTCGAGTCAAACTTCAATCGAGCCCCCAGCGCTTAAAGACGTGCCGACTGCCCAGAATATCGAAGATGGACAACTAAATCCTGCTTTGCGTCCTGAAAATCCAGTTACTCCGCTTACGCGCGAATTTACAGATACTAAGTATTTTGGCGAGCACGATTCGAACCGATCGTTTCCGCTGGGTAATATTCATTCAAAGAGTCTGGTCAAAGTCGAATCGCTCGATCCTTTCAGACTAGAAGCGACCTATAGCGAGCCAATCTCGCTCAGGCAGGCTCTCGACCATGCTTTGACAAATAATCTTGCAATCGGCATCAACAGGCAGACATATGAGGCCAACAAATATTCCTTTTTCAGTGCGCTGGCAGGATATTTGCCCAGTTATTCTGCTAACTATGTATACAGTCTGGCCAAAGTTCAGCCAGATACCAATTCGAGTTCGAATATTTTTACTACTGGCGTCAGTTTGCCAGCCTTTCAAGGCGGCAGTATTTTATACACCACTCTTTCAAACCTTTATCGTATGAAAGCGGCGCGATTCCAGTATCAGACCTCTATCAACGATACTTTGATGAACGTCTATACTGCTTATACCAACTCTATTTTGCAACGCGCCTTATTGCGTATTCGCATTAAAGCGGTCGAAGTGGATGAAGAGCAATTGAGGCTCAACGACCGGCTTTACGAAAATGGTGTTGGCACCAAGCTAGAAGTCATGCAGGCCCGTACTCAATTATCAATAGACCAGCAGGCTTTGCTTCAACAACAGATGAACGTGAGACAAGCTGGTCTGCAACTGGCTTTTGTGCTCAACTTGCCTTTGACTGTAGACCTCGTTCCAGTGGAGCGTTTTGTTTCTGAAGTCGAAATTTACGACGAGAAAGAAGGCATAAATTCTATTTTGAACACAGCGCTCAAATCGAGACCCGAGCTTCGTCAATACGAGTATTTGAGACTTGCTGCCAGTCGAAATATTCAAATTGCTGCCTCGGCGCTTTACCCTACGGTGGGATGGAATATCAATTATTCTTTTCAAGACACGAACGTTACAGGTCCGGCTCCGCGTGGTGGTCTAGCCAGTGCTGCCAGTGCGGCGCGTGCAAGCATTCAGCGTGTGGGTTCGCCTATTGCTTCACCTGCTATTTTCAGCACCCAGGCAGGAAGTCCCGTGATAACTGGTGCTTCAACTGGTGTAAACCAAATAACTCCCGGTACTGGCGGTCTTAGCGTCACTCCAGGCACATCGAACACGACGCTTGGCACCACCACCTCCGCTGCCACTACTGCCGGTACCGGAACCACCGTCGTTACCACCGGTTCTGGTTTGTCGCAAGGTGTGGGCGGTTCGTTTGGCAGTTCGGGTCAAACAACGGTTGGCGGAAGCAATCCCGCAAGTATCGGTATTTTTGGTGGTACCGTACGCAGTGTGTCAGCTGGATTCAACGTAAGCTGGCCTTTAGGAAACTTAGGCGCATCTACTGTAGCATCGATTCTTTCTTCGCGCGCAGTGGCACGCCAGGCTCTTTTGCAGGCAAATCAGGTATTGCAAGAAGTGCAACAGCAAGTTCGCGCATCCTATATAAATATGAAAACAGCTCACGAAAATATTGATGTAGCATCTGTCGGGGTCGTTTCGTCAAAAGAAGAGTTGCGACTTGCTCGTATGCGATTAGAAAATGGAATCAATACTTATCTAGATTTGCTCACCGCTCAGCGCGACTATATAAACACGCTTGTGAATCATGCTCAAGCTATAATTGCATCCAATCAAGCACAGGCGCAATTGCTGCACGATACCGGTGCTATTACCGTAGAAACACTGACAAAGGGCATGGATAAACAACCTGTAGGGTTGAATACATTACCTAACTAAGGATTGATTTGCATTCCAGCTTGCACTGACTTGATTGGTCCAATCAATTTCATTTCTGGAAAAGTTCCTACCGGCATTTCAACTGAGGCGCCTGCTATTTTTTCGCCTTCGTGTACGAAGACTACGCCTTCGGTTAAATCTCCAGGCCACAAAATTCTTTTACCGAAGCGCTCTGACAAATTCTCGCGCCGTTGCTCGTCTGTGCCATATCGCTTGAGAATGGGACCTTTTTGATTCTTCATATCTCTGATCGTAGGGTAGGCGCCGATAGTGACTCCAGCGACTACAGCAGCATTAGTTTCTTTGATGAAAGCCTGTTTCATCGTAATTTTTTTCTCGACCGAAGCAATCGCAGGAATTTTCTGTCCTGCTGAATACAACACAGCTTTGTCTCCATCGAATAGCAAGGGAGTCTGAGAATTGTTTTGTACCTGTACTTTGATTCCGACTAAATCGGGCTCTCTTGAAACTGGTGTTTGGGTCGATGTGAATCGCACTTGAACGAGCAATTCATCCAGGGTAGGTGGCGCAGGAGTTTTATCGCGTCCGATGGGAGTATTCGTGGCGGTCGAATCGCTATCTTTGATCAAAGGAGTCTTAACAGATTCAACTGGCTTGCTGGTGTCAATAGCGGGACGGAGCAAAGGGGCGTCTTGTGTGTTTTCTGAGCTTTGGGAAGTCTGGGCATATGACGGGCTCGAGCAAAAGCTCAAAGCCAATGCGGCAAAGAGGTTTATGGAAAAAGCTATTTTGAAATTGAACATGAGATTCCGGGGGAACAAAGTCGTTTACCTAAATGTCTAGTTTATACTAGGTTATGACAAAACTTGAAAGAGCGGTTGTTTCACTAAATTGAGCCAAGAAATACTTACCAAGTCGGAAAAAATGACGAAGCCAAAGTCGAAGAAAATGAGGCTCAGCCTCACCATTGCGGTTGTCAGTATACTGGTCGCGACTGGTGGCTATTTCGCCTTTGACCATTTTGCAAAACCTAAAGATGAAGGCAGACGCAATACTATTCAGGTTAAGCGCTCGGACGTTGACCTTGCTGTTGTCGCAACGGGCATGATTCGTCCAGAACAGGAAGTAAAGATTAGTCCCAAGCAAACAGGGCTTTTGAAGTCGCTTTTGGTCAAACAAGGCGATTTGGTAAAGAAAGACGAAATTATCGCCACCATGGATGCAAGCAATCTCATTGGTCAGGTGGAAGCTGCTCGCGGCGCTTACAATGCAGCACAAGCGAATTATATGAAATTGAAAAATGGTAACAGACCGCAAGAAGTGGCTGCTTCTCATTTTCAACAACAACGTGCCTCACGCGTTGCTCAAGCCGGTCACCAGAACGTAAGACGATTGGAAGCTCAGATTTCAGCGCTTGAAAGTCAATTGAAGCGAGACGAAGTTTTTGCTCAAAGACAGGCTGCTCTAGCCAAGGAAGGCGCGGTCGCCGACCAGGCAAGAGTAGACGCGCTTACTGCAGCTGAAGTGACACGTTCGCAATTGAACGCTGCCAAACGTGAGATTCAACAGGCAAAGACTACTGCTGCCCAGGGCGAATCTGAGTACGAAGCTTCCAAAGAACAATTCAATTTGATCAAGTCGGGATTCAGAAAAGAAGAAATTGCAGGAGCGAAATACGCGGCTGATCAGGCTCGCGGCAACCTCGTCTATCAAGAAAGCTTGTTAGCTGATACTCAAATCAGAGCACCTTTTGATGGAGTCATTACTCAAAAATATGCCGATGCCGGATCGATTGTAACTCCGACCACTTCAGCCGCCACCACCTCTGCTACTTCCAGTTCGATTGTGGCTCTGGCTGGGCGACTCGAGATGGTGGCGCAGGTATCGGAATCTAATATTCCAAAAATTAAAATCGGGCAGGATGTCGAAATTACAGCCACTGCTCACCCGGGAAAAGTTTTTCACGGTAAAGTATCTCAAATTGCACCTGCTGCAATCGTTACTCAAAACGTAACTACCTTTGAAGTGCACGCTCTTCTAGATAAAGATTCAAAAGGTGAATTGCTTGCAGGCATGAATATTGGTGCCAGATTCTTGATGGGCAAATTGCACGACGTGCTTACTGTGCCTACTGCTGCTGTAGTTTCCAAAGAAGGAAAAATGGGAGTTTATGTTCCGGTCAAAGATGGTGAACCCAAATTCAAAGAATTGAAAATGGGACCGACTATGGATGAAATCACTGTTGTAGAAAGCGGACTTCAAGATGGAGAAACAATATTGCTTGGTTTGTCGCGTGGTCAGCTGGCAAGAGAAGGATATGCTACTCAAGACCCGATGAAACGAGGCGGAGGACCTGGAGGCGGTGGACTCTTTGGTGGCGGCGGCGGTCGCGGTATGCGTGGCTTAGGGAGATAAATGATTGAACTTTTGGGAACTACTTCAGGTCTCCTGGCAGGGGATAATGAGCAATCGCTTGAGGAGTTCGCTTACTGTTCTAGGTATCGTAATTGGTATCGCCTCTGTAATTACCTTGCTTGGTATCGGTAAAGGTGCTCAAACCGAAGCAGAAAAGCAAGTCCAGTCGCTTGGTACCAATCTGATTTTCGTAAGACCGGGCTCTTCGAGTACTTCTAGTATTTCACTTGGCCAGGGGACTTCTCAAACGCTGACTTATGAAGACTCTCAGGCAATCAAAAAAAATTGTCCAGCCGTGCTTGATGTGGCTCCGCAATATTCCAGTAATTTGCAAGCTCAATATGGTGAGCGTAATACGCTCACGACGGTTAATGCGACCGAGCCCAGTTACACTACAATCAGAAGTTTCAGACCTGCCCGCGGCAGATTTTTCAACGAGACCGAGATGAGAGAGGAAGCGCGAGTTTGCGTACTTGGTGACACTGTTGCGCTAGATTTATTCGGCAATCTGGATCCATTGAAGAAAAAGATTTTGATACGTGGCGAATTGTTCGACGTGATTGGAATCATGGAGCACAAAGGTGCCAATTACAATATCGATATGGATGACCAGATTTTTATACCTATCTCGACAGGCTATTCTGCTTTGTTTGGACTCAGTCAAGTTACCGGTCGTACCGTTAAAAGCATTCTGGTCGAAGCCAAGCCACAAGAAGACGAGTTAGCACAGTTTCAAATTACAAATTTATTGCGTTTTCGCCACAATATCGTCGCCCCTCAAGGAGATGATTTCATGCTGCGCACACAGTCGGACATCATGCAAGCAGCACAATCGATAACTGGTGTCTTTTCACTTTTGCTTGGCACCACTGCTGGTATCTCGCTCGTGGTTGGTGGTATAGGTATCATGAATATCATGCTCGTGTCGGTTACGGAGCGAACCAAAGAAATCGGCATCAGAAAGGCGATTGGTGCCAAATATAATCAAATTCTTTCGCAGTTCGTAATCGAAGCGACATTGATGTCTGTGAGTGGTGGCATCGTTGGAATATTGCTTGGTGTCGGCTGCTCGAACGCACTGAGTACAATGGCGAACTGGAAAGCGATTGTTTCTACCGAGTCTATTTTGCTTTCATTTTTTGTATCGCTTGGGATTGGACTCTTCTTTGGTATTTATCCTGCTCGAAAAGCGGCCAAGCTCGACCCGATTGTAGCTTTGAGATCGGAGTGAGGTCGAAGTGATGTCAGTCAATGTCTGAATTTCTAGTCGAGCTGCAAGATGTCTGGCGTACTTACAATCAAGGCGCAGAACCTGTTCATGCTCTGCAAGGAGTCAGTCTGCAAATTAAAGAATCTGAGTACGTGGCTATCATGGGCACCTCTGGTTCGGGCAAATCTACTTTGATGAATTTGCTAGGTTGTCTGGATCGTCCCAGCCAGGGACATTACTTACTTGCCGGTACAGATATCAGTTCGAGAAATGAAGACGAGCTTGCAGAAATTCGCAACCGAATGGTTGGTTTTGTTTTTCAACAATTCAATTTGTTGCCAAGTATGTCTGCGCTCGATAATGTAATGCTACCTCTTGTTTACGCGGGTGTCCAAAAAGAGCAGCGAATAATGCGCGCTCAGCAGGCACTTAAAGAGCTGGGACTTGGAAACCGTATGGAGCACAAGCCAAGCGAGCTTTCAGGAGGTCAACAACAACGTGTGGCTATTGCAAGAAGCATCGTCAACAAGCCACGCATTTTGCTCGCCGATGAGCCAACAGGCGCACTCGACAGTCATACTGCCAAAGAAATTATGGCTTTATTCACTAAACTGACAGAAGAAGGAATAACGGTTATTCTAGTTACGCACGATCCTGAAACGGCAGCTTGCGCTAGACGAATAGTAAAAGTCAGAGACGGAAAGATACTCGAAGACCTTATGATTGGCAAAGTACAGTAAACACAATGACCAGACTGTCTCGATTCATTCGCTTTCTTGCTCCAGGGCAATTGGCATTCTGGCTTTTGATGGGATTTATGGTTTGCTATTCTTTGTGTGTAGTGTGGTTCGATGACCACTATTTCCCTGCAAAAAAGATTGTGGAAGCAGACGCTGTTTTATATACGTCTTCCATCATCGGTTTATTGCTCATTTTTAGAAACAACAGCGCATACGAACGCTGGTGGGAAGCTCGTAAATTATGGGGACAACTAGTTAATGAGACCCGTAATTTGTGTATCAAAGCAGATATTTATGTCGATATAGACAGTGCTGAAAAATCGAAGTTCGGTTTGATACTTTCTAATTTCAATGTATCGCTCATGCACCATTTGCGAGGCACCGTAGACGATGCTTTGCGAAAATGCATGGAAGTGCCCGAGGATGTGCAACATCTGCCACTATATTTCAGTCGTCGCGTTTACGAATATATCGAGCGCTGGCGTGTTGAAGGCAAAATAGATTCTTTCAAACAAATGCAGTTTGATAATCATGCCCGTGCATTCATGGATATTTGTGGTGCAAGTGAAAGGATTCTGGCATCTCCTATTTCTGGTTCGTACAAACTCATTTTGTGGATTGGCATTGCCATCAACTTACTGCTTATTCCCTGGATGCTAGTTCCCACGCTGGATCAATACACAATACTTGCCGTCATTTTGAACAGCTATTTCATGTTATCACTCGAGTTTTTAGCAGAAGAAGTAGAGCGTCCTTTTGGCACTCTGCCAAATGAATTGCCACTTGAGCGTATTTGTCAGACTATCTCCAATTCAATCAAGGAAGTATTGAAAACAGACTTATGAAAATGAAAGACATTTCTATCAATGAGTTTCTGGCTAAGCCAGGAAAAAAAATCAAACTTTTGTCAGATTATGATCCTAAATATCAAATCAAAGGACTGACACCAGAACTTGCAGAGCAGGCATTGCGTGAGAGCACGGAAAAAATCGCAAAGATGCAAGGCAAGCTTTTTGCTCAAGATGTTTATGGAGTGCTCATCTTGTTCCAGGCTCTAGATGCCGCTGGAAAAGACGGAACAATTGCACATGTAATGTCTGGTATCAATCCCCAAGGCTGCGAAGTAACTGCTTTCAAAAGTCCATCGCATGAAGAACTGGATCACGATTATCTCTGGCGCTGTGCAAGAAAACTGCCTGAGCGCGGACGCATCGGAATTTTTAATCGTTCGTACTACGAAGAAGTGCTTGTTGTGCGAGTTCATCCTGAAATGTTGAAAAGACAAAAATTGCCCAAAGAAGTAATGACAAAGACTTTTTGGAAAGACCGTTTTGATCAGATCAATAATTTCGAAAAATATCTGGTAGATAATGGAATCGAAGTAATAAAAATATTTTTGAATGTGTCTAAGAACGAGCAGAAAAGACGCTTTTTAAAACGCATAGAAAATCCTGAAAAAAACTGGAAGTTCAGCGCTGGCGATTTGCAAGAACGCAAATATTTCGACGAATATGTGAAAGTCTACGAAGACTGCATCAATAACACAAGCACCAAGTGGGCACCCTGGTATGTGGTTCCGGCAGACCATAAACCAAGCACTCGAATTATTGTTTCTGAAATAATTGGTTCACGCATCAAAGATTTGAATCTGCATTTTCCAAAAGTGAGTAAAGAAGCAAGTGCTGCTTTGCTCAAGGCAAGAGCTGAGCTCGAGACCGAATAGACAAAAGCGAAAGCGTGGTCATTTTTTCATTCTGGTGGCAGAATAAATTCCTGCTATGACAAGCGCGATTCCGCCTGCAAGAAGAATATAGAACATGGAATTGAAATAGAATTCTACTCCTTGTGCGATTTTAGGTTTTTCTATTTCGACTTCTTCTCGTTCTGTTTCCGGCGTTTTGAAACCGGGCTCTCCTTCAATCAAAAGAGAAGCGTCATCTATTTTCTTTTCAGGCTGAGCAATAGCTTCAGGTTGAATTTCAATTGCCAGAAATGTGCTCGAAAACAGGGCAATAGCAATTATTGCACACCGGGCTAAATTGTAAGAGCGATGCATTTATTTGGCGGATTCTTTCTTGAGAAAGTCGTCAATCTCGCTTCTGTTGCATGTTCCACCCAGTTTCTCGAATTTGCCGGTGTTTGGATCAACAGATACAAGCGATGGATAGGATTGGACCTCATATTTTTTCACCAGTTTATCGACATAGACTGGATTTTTCGTAACAGGTGTTGCGCGCTCCATAACTATCGAACATGCAAAATGCTTGTCCAAAAGCTTCTTCTTGTCATAGTCGTTGAACGGATATTGCATAACGTTGTAGCAAGTGTCATTGTATTGCTGATAGAAGAAATACAAAATCTTCTTGTTCTCTTTTTTTGCTTTAGCTTCGACATCGGCGAGCTTGCACCAGTCGTGTTTAGCAATCGACACGTTATAACTAGAATTGTAATTCTTGTTTTCAGCAAGGAATACAAGAACATTTTGTTTGAATCCAGGTGAATGATACAGGTGTGGGAGCCTGTAGTCATCGCAAGATCGCTCTTGTAAATCGAGTGGAATTACTCGAACATTAGCGAAGTCTACAGTCGTTTTTGAATCTCGGTCGTAACCAAAGTGAGGACCCCACTGGTTATTCGAGCTCTTTGAAATGCTTCGGGCTGGTATGTAGTCTTTGTTTATTGCATTTGCAAGAGTGGGGTCGCTAAAATAATATCGCTCGAGTGTTTTAAAATGCTCACCGTTGAAATCCGAGGTTACTACTTCGAAAATAGGCATTTGTCTCGATTTGGCTTCTAATTTGGCATCTTGTATATTGCGCCACTGAACATGGTCATGAAACGACGGTGGACATTTCGCTTCGAATTGGTCGCAGGCGAGTTTGGCACCAAATAAAATAACGCATGCTACGGGCAGCCACATTGCCGTAGCTCTGGAAGGAGCTTTTATGCTTTTACTGTTGTTGAGCATATGAGACCTCCAGATTGTTCATGCGCCAGATGGCGACTGTGAGCATAAATAATACGGTGAAACTATAACCAAAAATAGTAGCTGCAGATGGTATCAATGTATTCGCCACAAGGGTCATATCTAGCCAGGGCAAACAGATCGACGTAGTGAATTCGGCAATTGCTTTCATAATCGGTGTAAAGCTTGCCATCCAGGCGAGACTGAAATAACTTCCAAAATACATGCTTGGAAGTGCTGTCGCCAGTTGAAGCAGAATCCACATGCCACCAAACAAAACGCACCACACTACCATGTTCTTGTTACCGGCAAAAAGACTGGATAATCCGATCATGGTGGCTGACAGACCAAAGCAAAGAGAAACTCTCTCTGCAATAGTGGTGAAAAGATTCACGTCAGGCGCCTGCAAATAAGTGACGCTCAAAATAGTTTGTTCACAAAGGGCAAGCGTTACCGCAATGGCGCTTGTAGCCACTGATAGAGCGACCCATTTAGCGATTACATATTTAGTGCGAGCCAGCGGGCGCGAAAAAAGTGTGGATAAAACACCGCTAGAAATATCTTTGCCTATAATGCCAGTGCCGAGCGCAAAAATAAATGGCAACATGAAGAATGTGTTGACAAAAGAAGGCTCTATGAGCTGCCACTCAGTAAATATGATGGTGCACACCGAGTAACCAAGCAAGCACATGAAATACAACCCGCACAGGGTAATAATTCCGGCGCTCGAACACCAATGCTTCAGGGTAGTTCGAAAAATGGTCTTGTTCACGACTTACCCTCCATGAAGAATCGCTCGAGGCGACCAGATTGTGGTACCACTTCCAGTACCGGATGATTTTCGCTCACCAGAGTTTTAACAAGATTAACAAGAGCCTTGTTGTCTCTCACTTCGACTGTGGCGTGCAAGAAAGAAAAAGATGTTATTTCCGCACCGCATTGTCTTGCGATATTTTCGAGCTGTTCTTTGCCAGGCAATTCACCTTCGTGACTGTCGAATTTAATCAAAACCATACGACGTTGATGCTCGGGTTCGAGCAAATCTTCTACAGCTTCGACTTTGCCTTTATTTACGAATACGACCCGGTCGCAGATTTTTTCTACTTGATCCAGCTGGTGCGAATTGACCAGAATAGTCATGCCTGATTTTTTGAGGTCATTTAAAATTTGACGAATTTGAAGCGCACCACCAGGATCTACGCCTGAGACAGGCTCGTCCAAAAATAGATATTTAGGCTTTCCAATCAAAGATTGCGCTAGACCAAGCCGCTGAAGCATTCCTCGCGAAAAGCGAGACAGTTGCGAAGACCAGACATTCGAGTCGAGCCCCACTTTGGTTAGCAGTTCTTCCACGTCTTGCTGTCTCGTTTCTTTGGGCATTCCGGCAAGTTCGTGATGATATGAGACGAACTCGACTGCGGTCATCCAGCGGTCGAAAGTAAGGCGTTCAGGCAAATATCCTATCATTTGCTTGATGTGCAAAGATTCGGGTGGTAGTCCTTCTATATAAATAGATCCACGCTCTGGACGCAAAAAGCCAAGTAAGCAACCCATCAAAGTGGTTTTGCCTGCTCCGTTGGGTCCAATTACTCCTAGAGCTTCGCCGGGCAATACTTTGAGGCTTATTTCATTAAGGGCAAGAACTCTTTTGCGGGAGCCCATGCGAATAATATTGCGTATAGACGGTTTGAACGATTTGACTACCGAATCGATAATAATGCCCTGACCGTCAAGCAGGGGCGTCACCGGGTTAAGTGCAAGTTCAGCCATTACTTAAATTTCCCGCAGATAAACAATCAGTCCTATATTTCATCTTACCCGTACCTTGTTAAACAGGCTTGTTAGATACGTTTGCTTTAGATTAACTTTGAGCCTGACTTACGAAATCACCTAATTCCATTGACTTTGCACATTTAAAAAAGCGCAAAGCCATCAAATCTACCAGTTTTTCAGTTCGTGGATTAGCATCTTTGAGCATGGCAGCGTTAATCACCGGAACGTGCGTAGCAAGCGCCAGTCCCAGTTTGTAATCGAAAAGAGCATCTTCTCTGGAATACTGGCTTACTCCAAACTGACACAAAGTTTCATGCCAGACTGATACTAGATTAGTCTGTTCGTCTTTGGTTAAATCGCTATTTTCGCCAAGTAAACGACCAAGGTCGAATCCCGGAAGCGCTTTTGTGATTAATTGCCAGTCGAAAATTACCAATTCATTTTTTCCAAATCGCAAATTGTCTGCCCTTAAATCACAGTGTACTAAGCTCTGGGGGCGTGATGCCGCCAGACTCAACAGTTCATCAAGAGATTGTGCTATCGACTCGCCGATTGCAAGCGACTCTGGATCTATCTGGTTTTGATACTTTTCTTTGAATAATGGAAAAAACTCACTATATCGATTAATCATCATATAGTTCTTTTCGGCAAGCCAGCTGAGCTCTTTGAGCTTCTTGTCCCAGAACGTAGCGTGCAGAATGGCTATGCGCCTGGTTGCCTCCAAAACCTGCTCAAAGGTCAAACCTTTAATCTGGTCGCCTGCGGCAAGATAGCTCATATCTTCTAGCACTAGAATTCCCGGGTGTGATTTTGTGTTGTACAAAGCAAAATAACAACGAGGCAGTGCGAAAGAATTAGGCAATTTGGGCGCCACTTTTTCATAGAAGTAAATCTCGCGCTCGAATGCAAGATAAAGTTGCTCGACAGATTTAAATGGCTCTTTGTCTGGTTGGACTTTGACGATGATACTTTTGGGCGCATCGCACTTTTTGTCATATTCAAGGCTAAAGCGAGCGATTCTACTTAGATAAGACGGGATATGGTCGAAATCAGTGCGCTCAATTTTGAGCACATTGGCATTTCCAAAAACACCTTTATCTTTGAGCGCACAAGTCAGCCATTGACTATCTACATAGGTTGTTTGCAAGAAATTCTTCCATTGAATCGTGCCCTCGGTATCCGATTACCTTATCGGAAATTCCTTGTATCGGGGTCTTATCAATTATAAAGGTTGGATAAGTCTGCACCTTATATTTTTGGATAAGACTGTCAACAGCCTGGCTATTTTTTGAACCCGAAGGCGCGTGGTCATAAATCATGCAACAAACGTAATCATCAAGCCGATGATTTTTGCAATCATTTTTTGATTTGGAGAAAAATTCGTTCATCGCTTCGTTGCACTCTTCATCGTTATGGCGTGCAAAGAAGTAAAGCACGGGCTTGTGCTCCAGTTTTGCTTTGTTTTGCGCTTCATCTATTCTCGTCCATTTGACTTCTTTTGCAGGAGAAAGAGGGACAGGATGCCAGTTGCTATTTGAATCTATGAATGAAAACATATTGCGCCGTGGATCTGTCACGCTGAATGTATATAAATGCGGCAGGCTATAACGTTTGGCATGTATGATTTGGCATTCTTTGGGCACCACATGCACAGAAGGTTGTGTGTACCATTGCAAAAACCTGTCTTGCATCTGCTGCACAACAGGATCTTTTGGTGTTCTGCCACATGCCGCATCAAAGACTTTTACTGGAATGTATTTGCTGTTTATACCTTGCGCGATTTTTTCGTCGCTAAAATAATTGCGGCGATACTCTTCATCTTTGTGGATATAATTGGCTCCAGAAAAATACATGAATACGGGTTTTCCAGTCGCCTGTGATTCGTTTAATCCTTCAAGAGGCTGTCTCCATTCGACCAGGTCTTTACTCTTGAATTTTTCTGGATACATACGCTCATAGATACCAGAGCCTACTCGACCCAGCATCAAGACTGCTACCGCTGCCACCAGATAAAGTGGCATAACCTCACTTGCGATTTTCTTATTTACTTGCATAAGATACCTCCTTGCGATTCATGATGGCAATCGCAATGAGAAGACACAAACCAATATTTGAAAAATAGGTGAATACCGCATACCAGCTGACCGACCCGGTGTGAGTCAAATACGCAAGATCTAAATAAGGCGAGACTAGCGACTGTATGGGTATTGCTAGTTCTTTGCAAATGGGAACAACGAACTCGGTTATCTTGCGATTCAAGTCGTTGCAACTGATCTGGCTAATCATATATGGCTCTATATGCGAAATTTCCACTATCAAGTTGGAAGAAAAACTGAGCATTATCCAAATACCTAGATCTAGAGTATTTGGAAAAATAGACGAAAACATCACGAATGTAGCCGAAAGCCCAAAACACATGCTTACTCTTGCCACTGCCTGGCTCAAGGTGTTGAAGTCGGGCAATATCCCTGGAAATGCTGCCATTGCTGCTATTTGTTCTATTGCAAGCAGAATCAAACAAAGCGCTGATGATGCTACAGATAGTGCCAGCCAGCGAGTAAGAACATAACTGTATCTACGTATGGGTCTGGCGAATAATACGGACAAAATTCCAGAAGAAACATTTTTACCGATGATACCAGCCCCTAAAAGCGCTACAGATGGAAGAGCTGTCCAGAAGACGGAGGAAAAGGTAGCTTCATGAATTGGTGCGTCCACGAATGTAACCGAGACGATGGAATATCCAATCAAAAATAAAAATCCTATCGCCATGATCGGGATAAATGCAGGGTTATACCGCCACTCTTCAAGGGTCGATTTGAACAGGGCTAGATTGATAGCCCGGTCCTTTTTGATCTTCGCGCTCATGCGTTTTCCTCCTTGAAGTATCGCTCCAGGCGATTCGATTGGGGAATGACTTCCAGCACCGGATAATCCTTGTTTACAAGCATCTTGATTAATTGACTAAGTGAGTCGTTGTTACTTACAGTAAAATGGGCGACAAAATAATTTAGTTCAGAGAGTTCTGACTGACAGGACAAAGCTATATCTTGCAGAGCTTCTTTTGAAGGCATCAGTTCAGGATTGCTTTTGAATTTGATTGCTATTTCTCTTCTGTTGGTATCGGTATCTACCAGATCCTCAAGAGCTTCTAGTCTTCCGCCTTTTACGAAAGCTACGCGGTCGCAAATCTTTTCTATTTGGTCCAGCTGATGCGAGTTTAAAACAATGGTCATGCCTTTTGCTTTGAGGTCCCTTAGTACCTGTCTTACTGCAAGCACCCCACCGGGATCCACACCAGATGCGGGCTCGTCCAGGAATAAATATTTTGGCTTGCCTACAAGAGCCTGAGCAAGGCCTACACGTTGCAACATTCCACGCGAAAAATTGCCCAGAGGCAAATCCCATTTTTTTTGATCCAGTCCGACGGCATTGAGCAAATCTTCCACGTCTTTTTCTCGACTTTCTTCAGGTTGGTAAGAAAGCTCGTGATGATGAGTGACGAAACGTTTGGCAGTCATCCAACTGTCGAAATTTAGACGCTCGGGCAAATAGCCAATTATTTCTTTAATAGGTAATGAATTTGGCGGTAGACCATCTATTAATACTGAGCCAGAATCTGGATGCAAAAAACCAAGCAGACATCCCATCAAAGTCGTTTTGCCTGCGCCATTTGGTCCGATGACTCCCATGGCTTCGCCAGCGACAATATCGAGACTGAAATCTTTCAGTGCTACGACTTTTGATTTGCTCTGTCCAGCCTTTCTATAAAGCAAAGGTGGGTTGAATGTTTTGGACAGAGAATCTACTTTTATGCCAGAAAAACGACTGGCGCCCGGGCTTCTTGTACCCAGAGGCGACGAATCAATTAGGCTTGCATCAACCTCGGGTGCCGGAATCTGTGACATGACACAATGACCATGCTAAAAAAAGCCCCAAACAATATGACTTACCCGTCCTCTTGGCAACCTAAACATTCACCAGGACAGGTCAGTTCTGTCCTTTTATTCGTTCATTGCCACAGGTTCTGGATTTTTGCCTGTTTTGTGGTCATTGAGGTCTAAAGAGCGCAAACTTAAATTGTCGTAGCTTCGGTAATAAAGCTTCTTATTCTTCAAATCTTTGATTACCGACCACTGCGAATAATCGTTATAACCGGTCGATTTGTCTCTGATATCGCCTTTGGGAATATCGACTGCGTTCAATATGTGTTGAGCCAGAATAATCGAGTCTTTGCTTGTGTTAGATTGGTCGGCATAAGTGAGCATACAAGAAGTGCGCACAAAGCGCGATGGTGGTGTCCAGTCGCCTGGAATGCCAACGAATCCCCCACCCTGTCCATTGGGAGAAAGAACCGAGCCGCGCACGTGGAGCGGAGTTGGAGTGTCTGGCGTAAGTGAAATGTAATTGGATAAATTGGTGATGTGCCATGGGAAATCGGGCGTATTGGTCAAAACGCTATTTGGATTGTCGTGGCATAAAATTTGTCCGTCCACGAATTCGACTACCAGATTTTTGCCCGAAGCGTCATGCAAAGCCAAATGAACGGCAGGTTTCAATGGCCATTTCGGGTCAGGCTCGCCCCATATTTTGGTGGTTTGCAAATCGTGCTCGACTTCTGCCACTGTTTTGAAATTGCCCAGAATATAAAAGCCCAGGTCGAAAACCGAAACTGCGTTTGGTGCATCTTTGTCGCTCAGGGTCTGGTATACAGCTGGTGGATACCAGAGCATTCCCATCGACAAGCCCTGGTCGTTGAGACCGTCTATTACCAGGTCTTGCTTATTTACATCGATACCAAAATAAGCATACTTAGACGTCCATTCTTTGCCGGTTTTGTTGTTTGGGGCGGTTGAAGAGCGTTTTTGATTGGCTGGATAATAATTGATGCGCGAGCCAAGGTCCGCACCCCACTCCATCGAACGTCCTATCACGATGCCACCATCTTTGGAAGAGACGGCAAAGTCGGTACATGCAAAAGCTGTTTGAGTTTGCACCACAGACAGTGCTAAAGTGAAAATAGAAAGAAATTTTTTCATTTGGTGCTTACCTTGTCGTCCTTTTGAGAATCGATCGGAACTGCAATCATGACATTGTCGCCCGACCAGAGAGATGTATCAAGGATGGGTGTCTGACGCTCACCACGGTCGGTCATCACTTCTGATTCGACTTTGTCTTTGAGATAGTCATAAGCTTTTACAAGCGAAGTTTTATCTCCATCAATCACGAGCCCTTCCATCAAACGTTTGGTGAAAACGCTATTGGGATATTTTTTTGATTCCCAGGATACTTGATCTGCCTGACTCGAACACAAAATAGATTGTCCTGCACCAAATGTGACATCGTGCATATTGATGCCATTTTCACGAAGGAGACCTTTTTCGCCCTTCTGTGCAGCACCGCTGTGACAGACGTCGAGCACGAGCACTACTCTGTTCGAGCGCACTTCGTCAGTTATTATTTGCGATAACCACTGCATCGGAATACCAGTTGCAAGAAGCGAATTCTTATTGGTATCGAATGCCACTAGGAAATTGTTTTTGTTTGCTTCCAATTTGGCAGGGCTGCCGTGGCTTGATACATAAATGATGACCAGGTCGTTTGCATCGGCTTTGGAGCCAAGCCATTTCTTGCCCAGAGCATCGATAATTCCTTGTCTTGTAGCTTTTTCATCAACAAGCAATTTGACATTTTCGGGTTTGAAGTTACCTCTGGTAGTCAGAAAATTGGCAAAGTCTGTGGCATCTTTTGCAGCGTATCTGAGGTTGATGCTTTTGTCTTCGAAATTACTGATGCCGACTACAAGCGCATATTTGGCACCCACTGGTTTGAATGGGCGTTCGACAACGCGTTGATTGTTTTTGAATACTTCGCTTACTTCGTTGGAATATTTATTTCCAGGCAAACTGGCTTTGATTTTTTCGGCGCGCTCTTGAGCCGATTTTGCGTTGGCTGTATCTTTGAGCAAAGTGTAAATAGAAGCCATCGAACCTAAGTCTTTAGCTACAGTAGTACTGTTTGGACCTACTTCTTTTTCGTCTATGACGAGCGCTTTCTTATAGAGAGCAAGAGCTTCTTTATAATGTTTCTGCTTTTCTTCGAGCGCTGCCATTTCGCGAAGTCCTTCGGCATAACGAGGGCTCGTTGAACCAAAGTTTTTTTCAAGCGAAGCGAGTGTACGCTGGGCAAGTGGAATTGCCTCGGCAATCTTATTTTGCTTTTCATAAACTTCGCAAAGTTCGCTTACGATATCTGTAATATCGGCATGGTCAGGCTTGAATTTGCGCTCTGCATATTGCAGTGCTTTATTCAAAGTTGTTTGGGCTAGTTCGAATTTTCCTTCGTCGGTATAGAGCGAACCCAGATTTTTCAAGGTACGGATGCACTTTGGATTGTCTACTCCATACACACGCTCGCGCACCGAAAGACACTCTTTCAAAAGTGGTTCGGCTTGAGCGTATTTGCCTTCGCTTGCATAAATGGTGGCAAGACAATTAAGACTGGCAGCATATTCGCCATGTTTTTTTCCAAATATTTTTTCGCGCAGTTCGAGCGCTTTCTGACACATTTCTTTGGCTTTGTCGTACTTGCCTTGAGCTTCGTACAGAAATGCAAGCTCGTGCCAGATCTTTGCTTTGCCTGGAAATTCTGGATTCGGTTGGCGCTCATAAATTGCGAGCGCTTCGTTATAAACGGTTTCAGCCTCTTTGTATCGTCCAACTCGTGTGTACAATTCGCCGAGATTTTGCAGCGCGCCTGCATAGTAAGGATGATTCTTTCCTATTGAAGTCGCTGCTTCGCTTACGGCTTGCTTGAAATATTCTTCGGACAATTTGTAATTGCCTTCGAGTCTGTTCAACTCGCCCATGTGGTGCAAGCAGACAGCATAAAACATGGTTGCTTTAGATTCAGGCGTTTTGAAAGTGGACAGCGCGTGTTCCAATACTTCGCGTGATTCTTTGTATTTGCCCCAGTCGTAATAAAGTTGACCTAGATTGAGCCAGCCGATTGAAACGTTGGAGCTGTCTTTTCCGTATAATTTTTCACCGACTTCGATAGCCTGTTTGTAGAATGTTTCGGCTTCGTCCATGCGGCTCAAGCTGGCATACAGAGCCGCAAAATTATTCATCACCATTGCCATGTTGGCACTTTGCGATCCCATTTTAGGATCATTTTCTATAGCTTCAAGAGCTTGTTTGCAATAGTTCTCGGCTTCTTGATACTTGCCCTGATTCATCGTGATAGTGCTCAGGTCAATCAAGCCTCGCACCAGCATAACGTTGTCGCCTTTAGGACCTTTGGCCTCTTTCATCGCTTCGTTGCAAAGACGCTCGGCATCTTCGTAGCGAGCTTCGTTATAAGCTTTTTCGCCGCTTGTGATGAAATTTAAAAAGATAGTGTTTTTCGATTGCGGTGATTCTTCACCATGAACGCTTTGGCAAAGTGGACCAGAAGCAAAAAACGATAAGGTCAATGCTAGAGCGAGAACATTTTTTTTCAATTTCATTAGTCAGCGCCTGATTCTTGACGAATTTCTTGCAATTCGGATTTTTTCTTTTGAATTTCGGGTCGTTGCTCACCGAGCTTCTCGACCATTTGTTTTTCATAGTCGAGTTGTTGATTTTCAACTTTCTGCTCGAGTGCTTGTTTTTCCTGGCGCACTTCGCGCTTTTCTTCTGACTTCATTTCTTTTTTGAGCTTGTTAGCATTTTGCGCACCATCGGCACCTTTTGCCCATTTTGCACCAAGAGTGTTCGAGCCATTTACGTTTTTACTGCCACCAGCTTGAGCTGCCTGAATTTGATTGCTGTTTTCGTTCAACTGGCTTTCGACAGTTTTTAAATCTTCTGGCTTCAAAGAACCGTTGTTAGAAGCTTTCTTCGCTGCTACATCGCGCTCGATGTCTGCTACGTTAGCTTTGAGCGAGTCTGCTTGTTCCTGGCTCAAGGCGCCATTTTTCAGTCCAATGTCGATGCGCGAATACTGTCTTTTGATTCGAGCTTCAGGACTTAATCCACCGGCGTGAGCACCAAGCGCCAGATTGGCTTGCGATAACAATGCAAAACCGATTGAAAGCGCCAGAGAATAATGCTTTTTAGTCATAGACCAACTCCTATGCCTCTTGACTTGAATCTAGGACATACCCAGAATCAACAGGTAATTTATCAAATTATGTCCATTATTTCAGGCTGCCGACGAATTTAATCAGACCTGCAAGCAACCCTGAATCGGCATATTCATATACATCATTGTGACCTGCCTTGGGCACTGGAATCAGAGTTTTGGGTTCGGTCGCAGCCTGATAAAGTTCTTTGGCATAGGTGTATGGCAGGGTCGAATCTTTCTCGCCATGAATGATGAGCAGGGGCGGATGAGCTTTTTTGACATAGCTCAAGTTATCCAGAGCCGGAACGCACATTGGAAAAACAAAGTCTGGAAGAGTGTGCAAGAAAAAGAGATGGTCTTTGCCTGCTCTTGCAAGACTCGTGAATGGTGATTGCAAAATTACACCTTTGCAAGGAACTTCTTTCGCCAGGTCTGAAGTCACCCCACAACCAATAGATTCGCCATAAAGAATAATTTGGTCAGGCTTGTAATGTAGTTCGCCCACCAGGTAATCGTAGGCGGAGCGGGCGTCTGGTACCAGGTTTTTGAGACTGGCTTCTCCCTGGCTCTCTCCATAGCCCCTGTAATCGTAGAGAAATACAGATGTGCCAGCGAAGAGCAGATATGCGGCAATTCCTACGCGACATTCGACATTCGATGCGTTTCCGTGACTGACGAGAACAATGGGAGCGTCTTTTTTAGCTTTATTTGGAAAATACCAGCCGACCAAAAGCTTTCCGTCTTTGGCTTTGAATTTGACTTCTTTAGCGTCTACGTTGAATTTGGTCTTCATGAAAGCCAGAATCTTGTCTTTGTCGGTCAGGTCAGAGCTTGGAAAAAGTGCTAGTTTGTCTGCGAAAAAATGCAGACAAATTGCAGCCAACACAACATAAAAGCAATAAACCTGAGCAAGACCCTTGAGCAGTGTTTTCCAACTGAATGGTTTTTTCAAAGGCCGCTCTTTTGTTTTCTCGGTTTCTTCTGTATTTTCAGAATTCAAGATAGCTTTACCTATATAATTTTGGCGGTCGTTGCCATTTCGCTCGCCTTACTTATTCAAGCATGTTCGATGGTCCATTTGTCCCCTGCCAAAAATGAATAAATCGATTCGACAAAATATCAGGCTCACTTGCATTTTCTTTCGAGGGTTTACAACCTTCATAATTGTTGCTGTATCGGCTTTTCTTTTTTCCACCACACTTTTGTATTTTGTTTATCCACGTAGTGAATTGCCGCTTCATCAACAAAGCTATCTGAGCATAGCCTATGACGTAATGCTCATGACCTTTTTCGAGCAGCCAATTCCATTTGTAGACGACTGGCGTCTAGTGCCCGTTTTCTTTGGTCTTCCTATCTTAGGTTTATTGGTTATCGCAGACGGAGTTGTGAAGCTCGGTCATCTTATTTTGCAAAGACAAAATTTCACCAGGGAGTGGCAAGAAATGATTGCCGAATCATACGAAAATCATATTATCGTTTGCGGTTTGGGAAATGTCGGACAGCGAGTGGCAGACTATCTCCTGAGCTTTGGCGAACAACTAGTTTGTATCGAACGCAAAGCAGATTTTTCTGCCAGTGCCGATTTTCAGAATCGAAAAATTCCAGTGCTGATAGGTGATTCGAGTAATCCATTATTGCTCGAACAAGCTAACGCCAAAAAAGCAAAAGCGATAATGATTTTGACCGACCAGGATCTGGCTAATCTCGATACTGCTCTTACTGCTAAAGAAATGGCACCTAATATTCGCGTTGTGATGCGTATGTTCGACCAGACATTCGCCGACAAAGTAAAAACATCTTTTGGAATAGACAGTGTATTCAGTGCCTCTGCTCTTTCTGCGCCAGTCTTTGCGCAAGCAGCATTGAGCAATAATATTTTGTCTTCATTTTCATTTGGCGATAAATTAATCAACGCCTTTCAGTTAGAAATAAGAGAAGGCAGCCATTTCATCAATGAAAAAATCGACGATGTAAGACGTAAGCACGAAGCGACCATCATCATGCATCAACGCCAAAAAGAGGTCGATTGGAATCCGCCACCAGATTTAGTGCTTGCAAGTGGCGATAAATTATTGATAGTCACTGATCGCGAAAATCTTCCTGCTTTGCTTTCAGCTGAGAAAGGGGCAAAAGTCTAGGAATTAAAATTTGCAATACGTTCGATGGTTCATGATTGCCACCATATGTCTTGCTCTTGTAGCACTGACCTCGATTGTGTGGAAAAACAGTGCCGAACTCAAACGCTTAGTGACATTCACCAAATGGTATTCGGGTTTTGATGTAACGGCAG
Organism: Cyanobacteria bacterium TGS_CYA1; assembly: GCA_026129135.1. Taxonomy (GTDB): domain Bacteria; phylum Cyanobacteriota; class Vampirovibrionia; order Obscuribacterales; family Obscuribacteraceae; genus Aved-18. Next base: position 155,425 of record JAHCIQ010000003.1, read on the forward strand.
AGCCTACATTCGATGTTCCGCGTCTGCCTCCTGCGAAAAATTTGGAGCTGGCTGGACATCTAGGTGGACGGCTTAATGCCTGCGCCTTGCGCGATAATCTTGCAGCTTTTTCTACTGGTCCTGAATTACATTTGTATGACCTTGGCGATCTGAAAAATCCAGTTGAACTGGGAAAAATTCTGTTGCTTGGAAAAATAGAAGAAATAAATTTCAGCCAGGATGGCAAGTCGCTTCTTATCGCAGATGGACGAGGCGGGCTTAGAATCATCGACGTGACAGATCCAAAAGCTCTTAAGGAAGTCGCCACTTATGGTCATCGCGGTGCGGTGGAGCATGTATCACAACGCAACGATTTATTATATGTGGCATCTAAACTTGATGGAATGCAAATTCTAAAGCGCGAGAACAATAAGCTGCGATTGATAAAGTACGACGACAATATCAATCATCCAAACGGCAGCTATGAAATTGGCAATATATGTCACAATCAAGATTTTCTGGTGTCTTCTGATACTGTAAACGGTCTGCGTTTGATGCTCACCAAAGATCCAGAATTTCCTGTTTTGTCGGGCAAGCACACCATGGCGAATGTGAATCCCGACTATGTTGCCTGCGATAAAAATATCGTTTTAATTGCATCGAGCAAAATAGAAGACGAGCAGGAAATCCAGATATTCGAACTTGTGGGATGCGGTGCGCGTCAAGCCGCTTCAATCAAGATACCAGGCTTCAAAGCAAATGGGATTGTTCTAAAAGAGAATCATGCCTACGTTTTTGGCGATAAAGGAATAATCGCATTAGATATAACCGAAATAAGCGCTCCAAAAATCGATTCTAAGAATGCCTGGCAAAGCACATCTCCTATTTTGGGTTTTTCGATAGAAGGCAATAAAGCATGCGCCACCACAAGAGACGGTCGTTTTATTGTTTTTGGGCTGGAAGAAAAACCTCAAGTTTTATCGACCATATCTTTTCCAAATAATGTTTTGAGCGCATGTGTGGATAAGAAAACAGGTCAACTTTTCATAGGTGCACAGTCTGGTGTGTTTGCATCAAGTTTGTCTAATGTTGCTCGCTTTGAAAAACTGGGCGAAGTGAAAAATCTTAGTTCCATTAGAGTCGATGAGAATAAACTTGCAATAAAAACAGGTGATAGTCTCGAACTCTGGAAAGTCGGCAGTAAAATCGAAAAAATATCTGCTGTGGACTGTCCAAGATTGACTTCCAACCCTGTGCCATTTTTAAATGATTTTCTGTGCGGTGGAGAAGATGGAGTAGTATCGACTGGCACAGATAACCTTTTGAAAGATGAAAATGTTGATGCCATTGCCGGTGATGGCAAGGTGCTCGTTACCGCCCCTGGTGGATATTTTGGCTTTCAGATTTATAACGATAAATCGACTTTACCAAAAGACGCACGATTTGTTCATGCTGCCATGCATCAGAACATTCTCGATGCTGCAGTCGATAAAAGCTTGATTTATTTTATCCAGGGCAAATTTTTAGGGGATAACAAATTGTTTGTCGTTTCTGTTTCAGAGAAAAAAGAACACCTGCCAGAAATGACATTGCGTGGAGGAGGACGACTTTGTGCAAATAATGGCTTGATAGCTTTGGAAGAAATAGGTTTTGTGAGCGTGTTCAAATATGATGGCAAAGAGATTAAGCGTATTGCCGAGATGCAATCTACCGCCGTTCCATTATCAATAAGCGATATGCAGATGTGTGGAAATCTCGTTTTGATTGCAGGAGAGGAAAATGGACTCTATGTGTATTTAGTAAAAGAATGATGGACTCAAGTCAATTAATTCAAGCCGTTATCGAAAAGTATGCTTCGTGCTGGTCTTATAGAGATGCTGGCACAGCGTTTTCCAGAGACTTTGTAGTCGAATTCGAAACATATTTCACTCGCCCAGACAGATTTTCATTTAGATGGAAAGACCATAGTCATCCGGGCGAGAAACTCATTCATTTCGAGAACGGAATAGTCACTCTCTTGCTTCAAGATGCTCAGGTGGAGATACCTAAATTGCAGACTGCAATAACCATGGCTAATGCTTCTTCGCTACTTGCTTCCTCCTTGCTTGGCAGTTTGCTTCTGCCTGAACTCGTCCACACTCGTGTCGATTTTATGCCTGTGATGCCTTACGAGATTGTAGAGTCAGAGCACGAAGGCGAGATTTTTACTTCGCTTGTATCTACTGAATCGAGTCCCAACTTTATTCAAAAGCTTCGCATAAATGTTGAGACGCTTGCAATTTATGAGTGGGAGCAATTGATAAAAGCCGATTTTGCAGATAGATCATATCTGCAAGTGGAGAATTTTTTGGTATCGCAAACACAAGAAGTACTTTCACATGACAGTGAGATTGGTGCTCGTGTGAAGTTCAAGCATGTGAGTTTTGATAAATGAGCGGCTCGTGTTGCCAAGTCTTCGGAACGAGAATTTTTTATTCGCTTAGATTTATGGCAATCTAACATCTTCGAGCTTATTAACTCTTGTTCCAACCATTGCCAGACCCAGTGCTCCAAATTTGTTCGCAACATCGAACTTTGGTTCGAAGATTACTTTGCCATTTGCATCTATGTATCCATACTTTATTCCGTTTTGAGTTATGGCGATACCATTTTCAAACGCTGAGATTTTATCGTATGACGGCTCAACAATTACTTTGCCGGTGTCATCGAGAATTCCGCATCTGCTTTTCTCGTAAAAGGCAATTCTTTTTTCGCTGAAACTTTGAGCGAGGTGCATGTATTTTATTGGTATCACTATTTTGCTTGTTTTATCGATGACACCAAATTTGCCATCGACTTGGACTGGACATAAATCGTTTTCAAATATCCCAACCTGGTCATAAATGGGTTTGATTATGACCTTTCCAGACTTGTCAGAAAAACCATATTTTCTATCGCATTTTTCTTCTTTGGTTATTCGAACCAACCCATCTTTCAGTGGACCATCCCAAAAGTCGCTGTGCGGAGCTGGAGGATTCACAAATTCACCTTTGGTGTTAATGGCTTTTCTTGATTCACCAACTGCTACAACAGCAATGCCATTTCGAAATGAATCGGCATCGCTGAATTTTGCCGGTATAACTTGATTTCCCTGTAAGTCAATAAATCCAATTTTATCGCCTGAAGCAAACAAAGCAAGGTCGTTTGAAAATCGTTCAAGCCTGTCGTAATAATTGCCACCAATTGGATTGCCTGTTTTGTTTATGTAAGCTCGTTTTCCATCAATCTGTACATATGCAAGTCCATTTTTGAAATGTCTTGCTCTGCCGAATTGAGGTTTGATCACATAGACACCAGTTTTGTCTATGTAACCGAATTTGGTACCACTTCTTACTGGAGCCAGACCTTCGGAAAACTGGTGCACTGAATCGAAATTAAAGGGCACCATTATTTTTCCCGATGTATCAATGAAACCCCATTTGCCATCTTTTTTGACACTGGCTAATCCTTCGTGGAAAGGCTCGGCGTCTTCGTATTCTGTGGGGATGACGATTTTGCCTTCTTGATTGATAAATCCATATTTATTCGAATTGTTTTGAATTGGTGCAAGCCCGTCTGAAAATGCTTTGATAGATTTGAACTCCTGATTCAAAACAATTTTGCCTGATTTATCTATTAGACCCCACAAGGCTTTTTGCTCGAAATCGCGAGGCATGGCTGATTCGATTTTTTCATCATCGTCTGACTTTGAAAAAAGATATTCGATATCTTCCATCTTTAAAAAGTCCACGGGCCAACTGTAATTGTATTCAGGATCTGTGGCTACGGGAAATGGTGCACCACCAGGTATTGCATAGCTTGCCGGAAATTCACTTTTGTTTAAAATCTTTCCGTTCTTGTCCAGAACTGCCCACAATCGTTCGCCCAACTCGTCATGACCATTTTCATGATTACGCAAAATCGATTCTGATTTACTTTGCATCACTTTTGGAAGCCGAGCATTGGGTCCGCCGAAGGGACCAAGATCGCTTACGATTGATGCATCGAATGTGGTGCCAATAAACAGGTCTCTTGCGTGTCGACCATTTTCCAGTAGTCGAAAATAGTATTTTGGTTTATCCGCCAAATTTGAATGCTTCCATAAATTATTCAAACCCTCTCTATCTTCAAAAGAGGGATCCGAACTATTAGTTTTCATCGCCAAAATGGAACGATTTGGATTTTCAGCTTTCCATTTTTTGAGCCAATTCAGTGATTGTACCGAGAGCTCGATCTGGTTATACCAGTTGAGAATGTCATTCCAATTGTGCAGGTTTTGATCTTCTTCTTTGGTAGGGGCTTCCAGTTTGACTCGCAGTCTGTCGATAACACAGTCAGGCTTTGTGATGCGCACTTGAATCAGAAAATCATATTTGCCGTCATAATCGTATTTGATGGCGTCTTCCACAGACATGATTTTGGAAGCAACTTCAAATCCAGGTAGTTTTTTTGAATCTTGAATGGCTTCAAAAGACTCGACAAGGTCATTGCTCCAGGTTCCGTATTGAGCGAAAAATCCTTCTGGCCAAAATTTGGTCGCTTTGTTGCCCATTCTTTGAAATCGAAAGTCGGGTTTGTCATCGGCCAGATAATGCGCACTGGAAGGAGATGCGATTTTCGATAAAGCTACAGGCAGGTCGCGCGAATATGTATTCCAGGTCTTTTCGCCTAGCTTGACTGTCCAGGGTAACATACCACTTTGTCTGTGGCGAGATTGAAGAATTATGGGTGGTTCGCCAGGCAGATAGAACCGCACGAAATCATAAGCACTGTTCATTGAGCCAGTGACTGTATCTAGTGCGTTTTTAGAGACAGTGTCGTATTCGAACAAGTATTTGAGTTCTGGTGCGAGACTTTCCCAGGTAATCGTTTTTTCTGGTTTTGTTCTGCCATACTTTGTATAAGCTGCCTGTACAAGCTTGTTTTTGTTTTCTTCGACACTCTCTTTGGTAATTCCAAAGTCTTTCAAGTCGGGAAGGATTTTAGATTCAGAAGCAATGGCGGTACGTCTTATTTCGTCTATGACAGATTTTGAAATGGTTCTATTTGTTGACTTGTAGTCGTCACCGGCTCGCTCATAGATAGTCGAGCTGGCATGACAGCTTCCTTCTGGATTGCGCATTTCTTCATCCACGACCACCTGGTCTGCAAATGGTTGTGTTGGCTGTGCCATGACACATTGTATGGAAAGCGAGACGATACAAAGAGCAGAGGTTATCAGAGATGCCTTTATGCCTTTTGACCTCATAACATGCTCCGCTTTGTAGTAGTTCGAAAAATAATTGGGTTCTAAGATAGCACTTAAATGTTGCAATTGGTGTGATTCAATCTCTTAGCATGCCAAGCCATTCATCTGTTATCATTAAACCCATCCATAATATGGTGTGCATGTTAATGAAATGAGGAAGTCCATGGGTATTCAGTTCAAGTCATTGCTTTCGGGGCTCGTGTTGTCCCTTGGTCTGGTTGTTAGCGCATTGCCTGCGCTTGCGCAATACCTCGTGTATGACAAAGAGCACGATGTGCTCGTTTTGCCTGACTGTCAAGTGACCGTCCGCTTCAACAATAAAAGTTTCGTGCCAATCAAAGCCAAAAGACTGGATTTGAGCAAAGGCATTTTTCTAGACCGACCAGTATTGCGCACGGTCAAAATTGGCGAAGATTTTTCGAATGTTTCGATTGCCACAAGTCCAGAAGAAGTCACAGTCGAGTGCTACGAAGTGGGCGACATGGGCAACCTGACGAATAATCGCTTTTCAAAAGATTTTCTAAACGACAATAACAAGCGCGAAGTGACTCTTACTTCTGCGCGTATAACCAAAGAAACAGGTTTGCCACTAAGTGCCGTAACCGCACTCAAAGCGGTGAAGTGCTATCAAATCAAACCTAAAAGCGGCTCCCAGCCATATAATTTGTTTGCTTTCCAGCACGATAAATATGTGACTTTCTACGCACGCAAAATGCGTTCTGGTTCTACAGATATGGACACAGATCCCATTTTCATCGTGACCGAGTTGCGTCTTGGTCCAACCACCGAGAACAAAGCTTCCATAGAAATGGGACCTCCTAAAACTCAACAATAATTGAATCAAAAGTGGACCCGCTTTCTCAAATCTATAAACTAATCGGTTCTGAAGAACCTTATTTCAGGCTTGTAGACGAGTTCTACGCTGGGGTGGAAGAAAGCTTTGTTTTGCGTCCGCTCTATCCAGAAAAACTGGACAACGCCAAACGCAGTCTTGCTTTGTTCCTTATTCAGCGCACTGGGGGCAGAACCACATATAGTGACGAAAAAGGCCATCCAAGAATGCGTGCTAGACACATGCCTTTTGCAATCGGGCAGGCAGAGCGAGATGCCTGGATTGTGTGCATGAATAAGGCGCTTGATAATACGCCAGAATTCGTGCCGGTTCGCAAAGACCTCGATGCTTTCTTCGACCATTTTGCGACGTTTATGATCAACAAAGCTAACTGATTGGCTAACTGAGTAGCATTTCTTCGAATTTAAGATTCGAGAATGTTCAATTGTGCATCGAAGCTTGCAATCTGATTTTCAATTTCGGTTGCTTGTTGTTTTTGTTTTTCGATTTGATCGACAGGTGCTTTATCGAGAAATCCTTTGGAAGAAAGCAAGTTCTTGATGCGCTCCAGCTCCTTGATTTTGGCGCTTTTACGAGCAAGGATTTTTTCTTTTGTTTTGGAAACGTCGATTAAAGAATCGAGCATCACGTTTATTCTGGTATCACCAAAAATTTCGTGAGCAACTTTGCCTTCGGGAACAACGTGTCTTGCATTGTACTCGGGAAGCGGATTCTCATTCGTTTTAGCCAGACGAACCAAATTGGCTTTGTTGGCTAGCAGTATTTCGTGCTCAGCTTTGTTGGTCGAGTTTATAACCACTTCGGCAGGGACATTTACTGGCACATCGAAAGTTTGTTTGATGTTTCGAACTGAACGAACTACTTTAATAAAGTAATTCATTTCCTCTTCCGCTTTTTTGTTTATATAAGTAGGGTTGCCGTGCGGATATGGAGCAAACATAATTGAATCGAGATCTGCAAGAGTTTCGCGCTTAGGTAGATGCGACCACATCTCTTCGGTGAAGAAAGGCATGATAGGATGCATTGCACGCATCAAGCCTTCAAATATGGAGTAGAGAATGTGTTTGGTTTGTCCAGATTCGTTTTTGTCTTGCAATTGTACTTTTGCAATTTCGACGTACCAGTCGCAGAATTGATCCCATACAAAATCGTATAAGTCGCGGGCGACATTATCGAAGTCGTAGTTAGCAAAACCGGCATCGAGTTTGTCGAGCAAGCTTTCGTATTTGGAAATGATCCACTTGTCTGCAAGTGTCATCTGTTCTGGATCTAGCGGACCAAATTCGTAGTTCTCTAGTTGTGATACCACGAATTTACCGACGTTGAATAATTTGTTGACGAAACGTTTGTATTCTTCCAATCTTTCTTCGCGGAAGCGAACATCTTGATCGCCTTTGACGCCCATTGATATAAACAAAAATCTGTTTGCATCGGCACCATATTTGGAGATCATGTCGAGCGGATCTACGGCGTTGCCTTTCGATTTCGACATGCGCTTACCGTCTTCGGTTTGAACGACCGGGTGAATAAGAACATATTTGAAAGGAACAGTTTTCATGAATTTTTGACTCATGAAAATCATGCGTGCAACCCACAAGTTTATAATTTCACGCGCGGTCGAAAGAAGAGTGGTGGGGTAAAAGTGCTTGAGTTCAAGTGTCGTTTCATCGGGCCAGCCAAGTGTGGCAAAAGGCCAGAGTGCAGACGAGAACCAGGTGTCAAGCACGTCTTCATCTTGTTTTAAATCTGTGCTCGAACACGATGGACATTTGATCGGAGGAATCTCATGCGCATCTTCTTTCTGGCAAGAATTGCATGTCCAGATAGGAATTCGATGTCCCCACCACAATTGTCTGCTAATATTCCAGTCGCGAATATTTTTCATCCAATCTAAATAAGTAGATTCGTATCGTTCTGGAATGAATTTGACTTTGCCTTCCTCAACGCAGGCAATGGCTGGACGAGCCAGTTCTTGCATGCTGAGATACCATTGTTCTGACAAATATGGCTCGATTACAGTGGCGCAGCGCTCGCACTGACCGACACCATGAACATAGTCTTCTTCTTTGTCGAGCAAGTCGAGCGTTTTAAGCTCTTCCACAACAGCTTCGCGCACGGCGAATCTGTCTTTGCCTTGATATTTTTCTGGCACTTCGCCACACGCAATCAGTTTGCCGTGGTCGTCTATAACGCAGGTCTGGGGCAGGTTATGGCGTTGACCTACTTCGTAGTCGTTAGCATCGTGTGCTGGTGTGATTTTAAGTGCACCAGTTCCAAAGTCTTTGTCGACATAATGGTCTTCGATGATTTCGATTTCAATATTATTGAGTGGCACCCGAACTTTTTTGCCTACCAGATGCTTGTAGCGCGTATCGGTTGGATTTACCGCGATTGCAACGTCTCCAAAAATAGATTCGGGACGCGTGGTGGCAATTACGATCTGATCTTTGTCAGAGCCTACGACCTTGTACCTGATGTGATAGAGCTTGCCTTTTTCTTCTTTGTGCTCTACTTCTAAATCGGAAAGACTTGTCAGGCAGCGTGGGCACCAGTTGGTGATACGTTTGCCTCTGTAAATCTGTCCCTCTTTATAAAGGGTGACGAATGCGCGATAGATGGCTTTGACATAATCTTCGTCCATCGTGTAAGCGACACGGTCCCAGTTGAAGCTTACACCCAGTTTTTTGTACTGGTGCATTATCTGGTTGCCGTTTTCTTCGCGCCATTCTTTTACTTTGTTGATGAAATTTTCACGACCAATTGCTTGTCTGCTAAATGGCTTGCGTTCTTCTTGCGGTTTTTTCTTGGTCTCTTCTTGATGTTGAAGGCGAAGCTTCTTCTCGACAACCATCTGGGCAGAAATTCCAGCGTGGTCGGTTCCAGGTTGCCAGAGCACATTGAAACCTTGCATTCTTTTAAGACGAATCAACACGTCTTGTAAAGTGCCATTGAGGGCATGACCCATATGAAGGTTGCCTGTGATATTCGGCGGTGGCAGCGCTATAGAGTAGTTGGGTCTTTCAGACTTGACCCATAAGTTGAATAGATCGCGAGAGAACCAAAATTCGGTCCACTTGGATTCTACCTGCTCGGCATTCCAGTGGCTGCTCTGTAACGGTGCTGGTTCTTGATCTGAGATTAGAACTTTTGTCATTTTTGTCTCGTTTGACGCTGGGTTAAGCCGAGCCGTTTAGCTCTTGCTAAGTTGTAAAAACGACAGTATAGACGGCTTTTGGACCCCGGGGCAAATTAAGGTCGATGCACGGGTTAACAAATGTCGCAAAATAAAACGAAGGCAAATTGAGGCTAGCTATAGTGATAAAATCTGGCTATCTAGATCGAGGCTCTTTCAGGCATGATTTCATCCAACGATTTTCGACCCGGCGTAACCATTCAGCACAATAACGGAGTATGGCAGATTGTAGAAGCCATGCACGTCAAACCTGGCAAGGGTGCCGCTTTTGTCCGCACTAAAATGAAAAATGTGGAGACAGGCAACGTGCTTGAAGCCACGTTCCGCGCTGCTGAGAAGGTTCCATCAGCAATCGTAGAAAAATCCGACATGCAATATTTGTTCAAGTCGGGCGATTCCTACACATTAATGGATACCCAGACTTTCGATCAACTTGAAATCGAGCCTGCCAAATTCGGCGGTTCTGACGAATTCTTGAAGGAAGGACTCGAGGGCATCACCGTTTTGCGTTATGACGGTCGTGTAATCGGCGTCGAACTGCCAAACACCGTGGAGTTAGAAGTTACAGATACCGTGCCAGATGAGCGCGGCGATACGAGTTCGGGCGGTGGTAAACCTGCCACACTTGAAACTGGCGCAGTTATTACCGTGCCATTTCACATCAAGTTGAACGACAAAATCAGAGTTGATACACGCACTAGAAAATATATAACAAGGGTTTAACTTCTCGTGAAAATAGATCTCGACCAGATTCGCGACCTTTTAAATGTAGTCAGTTCGACCGATGTGTCCGAGCTGACAATTGAATTCGGCGATCAGCGAATCACTGTCAAAAAAGACATGGGTTCCAAAAATGTCAGTGTCAACGCTGCCTCTGGCGTTGCTAATGGTCAAAGCAACGCAGGTGGCGGACATAATGATTCGGCTGCAGCAAAAGCTGCTCCAGCTCAAGCGCAAGCACCTGCGCCAGCTGCAGCACCGGTACCCGCTCCAGCACCTGCACCGGCACCAGCCAAAGTAGAAGAAGCCGCAGCGAATTATTTGCAAATCACGTCGCCGATGGTCGGAACTTTTTATAGAGCTCCATCGCCAGGTGCGGCAAACTATGTCGAGATTGGCGACCGAGTTTCTGTCGGTCAAACTGTTTGTATTATCGAAGCAATGAAATTGATGAACGACATGCCGACTGAAGTTGCTGGTCGTGTCGTAAAAATATTGGTTGAGAACGGCACCACTGTTGAATATGGTCAGCCTCTCTTTCTCGTTGATCCTAGAGGCTAAGGACTAAATTTAAATATGTTCGAGAAGGTCTTAGTCGCGAATCGAGGTGAGATTGCCCTTCGGGTCATCCGCGCCTGTCAGGAATTGGATATTCAAACTGTAGCGATTTATTCGCAAGCAGACGCTGAATCGCTTCACGTAAAATTAGCCGATGAGCAGTTCTGCATCGGACCGCCCTCGTCGCAAAAATCTTACTTGCATATTCCAGCTTTGATTTCGACTGCTGTCGTAACCGGTGCTGATGCCATACACCCTGGTTATGGATTTTTGTCGGAGAATGCCAATTTCGCTGATATTTGTCGTGACCACCGAATCAAATTCATTGGACCTTCGGTGCATGCCATAAACTCGATGGGCGACAAAGCCTCGGCTCGCGAAACGATGAAGAAGGCTGGCGTTCCATGCGTTCCTGGAAGCGACGGTCTGGTAGATTCGGACAAAGAAGCATTCAAATTAGCAGAAGAAATCGGATATCCGGTAATTATCAAAGCCACTGCAGGTGGTGGCGGTCGTGGTATGCGTATTGCAAGTGATGCCGGTCAGCTGGCTTCGGCAATGTCTGCTGCAAGGTCAGAAGCCCAAGCCGCATTTGGCGATGGTGGCGTTTATATCGAAAAATATTTGAAACCAATTCGCCACATTGAAATTCAAGTTATGGCAGACCAGTACGGCAATGTCATTCACCTTGGTGAACGTGATTGCTCCGTGCAGCGTCGTCACCAGAAGTTAATCGAAGAATCTCCTAGTCCCGCTCTTACTCCCGAGTTGCGTCAACAAATGGGTGATGCTGCAGTCAAAGCCGCAAAATCTATTGGTTATGAAGGTGCTGGAACTGTAGAGTTCATCTGGTGTAATAACCAGTTCTATTTCATGGAAATGAATACTCGTATTCAGGTTGAACACCCCGTCACCGAAATGATCACCGGTATCGACCTTATTAAAGAACAAATTCGTGTAGCTGCAGGCGAGCCACTGAGTTTGAAGCAAGAAGATGTCATTTTCCGCGGTCACGCTATTGAGTGTCGTATTAACGCTGAAGATTCAGACCGTAATTTCTTGCCTTCGCCAGGTCGCATCGATGCTTATATCGCACCAGGTGGACCTGGAGTCCGTGTAGACAGCCACTGCTACCCGGGTTATACCATTCCTCCCTATTATGATTCACTGGTCAGTAAATTGATCGTGTGGGGTCTTGATAGAGAAGAGGCTATACAGCGAATGCAAAGAGCGTTAGATGAATATGCCATCACTGGAATTAAAACGACAATACCTTTCCATCAAGTAGTTTTGTCTCACTCAGTTTTTCAGTCAGGAGACGTCAGTACCGATTTTGTGGAAAAATTCATGACCACAACAAAGGTGAAATGATATATCCTTTTGCTATATCTCTTCTTTAGAGATCTGGCTCCGTAGCTCAATGGTGGAGCAAGCGACTCATAATCGCCAGGCTACAGGTTCGAATCCTGTCGGAGCCAAATTTTTTTTGTAATGCCTCAATATTGCGGGACTATCGAGCCTCGCCCCTCTCCTTTTAGAACGTAATCCGATATCGGATTAGATTTCTTCGGGAGGATAGAAGTGTCGCCTGGCGAAAAAATCTGACGAAAAAACGTGACAAAAAATTATCTTTCAGATTCGTTTTTGCACTGTTCGAATCGTGCAAGGGCTTGCTCGTCTCCCATTTCTGAGGCCAGTTTGAGCCAGTGAAGAGCTTGCGACAAGTTCTTGCCTTCGCGTCTGCGCATGAAGTAAAAATTGGCAAGTTCCAGCACCGCATCTTTGTTTTCCTGCTCTCCTGCACAAAGCAACCAGTTCAAATATTTCTCCTGGTCTACTTTGACATTCTTGCCTCGTTTATAGAGTATGGCTAAATCATACTGGGCAGAAGCTAAACCTTGTTCTGCAGCCTGTTCGAGCCACATCACTCCACGTGTTGGGTCTAAATGATCCTCTTCGTTCAAGTAAATAAGCCCGATGCGATGTTGTGAAAAGGCATCGTTTTGTTCTGCTGCACGCAGATACCATTCTATAGCCTGGGCTATATCAGGATTGCCCATGACACCATAGTAGAAAATGTCTCCCAAAGTGCATTGCGAAGTGAAATCTCCATTTTGAGCTGCTTTTGAAGACCAGAAGAATGCCAGATCCAGATCTTCTTCCACTCCAATTCCATAGCGGTAACAATATCCCAGATCGCGCTCGCCATGAATTTCGCCCTTATCGGCTGCCTTCTTATACCATTCAAAAGCGCGTTTATCACTGGCGGCGGTACCAAGTCCTTTCTCGTACATGTAACCGGTTTTATGCATTGCTTGTGGATGACCGCCTTCAGCTGCTGATTTAAACCAGTGAAATGCCAGTCTCAAATCTGGTTCTATTTCATCACCAATCTCATAAGCCCAACCAAGATCGAATTGCGCTTCGCTGTCGCCTGATTCAGCCTTGTTCAAAAGTTTGTTGATATAGTCAGTTTCCGCAGAATCATTTGTATCATTCGCCTTAAGATTATTGACGTTTACTGTTTTGTCTTCTAGATGCACATAATGACTTTCGGTCGGCGCCATATGAATGACGTCGCCGCCAACTTCTTTCAGTTGGTTTTGAATATGAATCAAATCGCTTTTGAGCTGAGCCATAGTGTTATAGCGTTCTTGCGGTGACTTGGAAAGACATTTGAAAATAGTTGCCACCAGCTGGTCTGGAATTTTGAGTGATACCGAATCCAGTGATTTCGGTTTTGCGTTCATATGGTTGAATAATACATTCAGAAAATTTTCACCCTTGATAGGAGTGTCGCCACTTAAAGCCTGGTACAAAATACACCCAAGTGAATAGATATCGGAACGTGGATCTAGGGGTTGCCCCATGCATTGCTCAGGGCTCATGTACAAAGGCGAGCCGAATACTTCACCAGTCTTTGTGAGATTGAGCGCCGCTTTTCCTGGTTGGGTGAAAATCTTTGCGATACCAAAATCGAGGATGAGTGGCACCAGTTTTTCATTTTCATCGTCGTCATTTTTAATGAGCATGATATTGCTTGGCTTCAAATCGCGGTGCACCACATTGCGTTTGTGTGCGTGATTGAGAGCGTTTGCGATTTCTATAAATAAAGGTAGTGTTTGTGCCAGACTCAGTCGTTGTTGTCGTTCCAGCACATCGTCTAAAGATTCGCCTTCGACAAAATCCATGACCATATATGGCAATCCGAATTCAGAAACTGCATATTCATAAATTTTGATGATATTTGGATGATTGAGTGAACTTGCTGCTTTTGCTTCGACTTCGAATCGCTTCCAGCCGATATCGTCTTTACTCAAATCATTGAGTAACATTTTAAGAGCGACTTTGCGATCAAGTCCCAACTGAACTGCTTGGTACACTACGCCCATGCCACCACGCCCGATTTCTCTTTCGATTTTGTAGCGACCAGAGATCAAGGAGCCATCCAGGTCCTGGACCAATATTGTCGATAATGCATTTCCGTCTTTGGCGCAGACAGTGTCTTCGGCCGCGTAGATTTGAAAGCAATTAAGACACTGTTTTCGAATCACGAAGTTATCATCTCAATAATGCGTCGTTAATTTGTTCTTTTAGGTCGCTTACAGAGTCTTCAATCGTGCGAGTAACGTCTGCGCTTCTTTCTTGGCAACTGTTTAGCTTTACGGTAATTGCTTCCAGATATTTGTCGTCTGGCTTGCCCTTGGATTTTGCGTAAGCCTTATCGACTTCTTTTATTTGAAAAAGTGCTTTGCGCAGATTTCGCTCGACTTCTTTGTTCTGACGAACAGCCTCTAGTAGATAAAAGGTGGCAGAGCCCTGACCGAGTCGCAAATTCATAAGCATTTTCTCAGCTCTATTCATTTGCTCGGGTGCACTTCTAACCGGAGTGTTAGGTGCGATAAAGCCCGCCAGCAGGGGCACAAGACCGATGAGCAATTTGGTGCGAAAACTAAGTTTGTAAGTGGCAAATTTCATATTTATAAATGTAGTTTTTGTTAGTTTCTAAAATGCTTTGGGGCAAGACAGCTAAAATATAGAGAAACGGAGCGCAAAATGGAAGGGCAAGCAGAAAAATTCAATTTTCAGGAGACTGTTCACGAAGTGGGACAGGCTGCTGTTGCCGTAATTGGTCATTGTCTGTTCGATGCTGCAGTGGCTGGATTTGTTCTGGCTTTGATATTAGCTCTTGTCGCCCTTGTTTTGAGCCGTAGCAAACACAGATTCACCAAGCCGTTGTTTTCTGTGGCCAGACGTCTGTCGATGGTTTGTGCGGTTGTAGCGGTACCAGGTGTACTTTATTTGATTTTCTCAGGCAAATTGCCCAATTCAGGAAATTACAACGTGAGCTTCCTGGGTTATTTAGTCTGGTGGAGCATGGTTTCGGTTCACATGTGCGCTGAAGAAATGAATTTTCAGTGGTTCATCAAAGGCGATGGCACAGGCGCAGGCGCAGTCGAGCCGGATTTAGAGAAAACATCCTAACTATCTCTTGATTAGCGTATAAAATAGAAGTAACTGCTTAAGGTGAAACTATGAAAAGTGTGTCATATCTTACCGTTCTGTTGAGCGTCTTTTTGGTATCACCTGCTAGTCAGGTCTTTGCTCAAAGTTCATCCTGCGGGGGCGGCAAGACTTGTGGAACTGGAGGTATTTACATCGCGCCTGGGCGTTTGAGTCCTTCAACAGCTGTATATCCTGCTTTTGGTATTCCCCAGCCTATTGGTGGAGGGATTTTTTCAATCGCCGCAGGTCGATGCACTATCAACATGTGGAAGGCTCCTTCTGGTTATTACTATCCATATTGTGGAGTTCCACCAGGTTGGCCCGGGGCCGCTAATAACGTCGGTTTGCCCATAATTATTAGTCAGCAGTACAATCCTCCTGCTGCAGCCGATCCGCCAGTATCTACTTTTATTGAAGACACAACTGAATTTTTAGATAAAAAGAAAAAAGACAAGAAGATTTCTGATCGCGATTATCAAAACATGAGTCAGCGACTCAAAGACCTGGGCTCGAAAGAAAGATATTTGCGCAATCAAGCAAGCGGCACTCTAGACGAACACGATGAATCTCAGTTGAGACAAGATGTCGCTCAGGTCTTGAAAGAATTGCAATGGCGTCTTGGCCGCAACGAAAAATATTAAACGCGCGATTTATTTCAAAGACGTGTATCTTTTGAAAAAGGCGTCCTGGAAGTCTTGTTGAACAGCGGATAACGGGCGCGATGCATCCACTATGTAAAAACGCTCGGGTTCTTTTTCAGCAAGGGTCAAATAGCCTTGTCGCACGCGGTGATGGAAGTCCATCGCTTCTCTTTCCATACGATCGTATCCGGCTGGATGACGTCTGGAAAGCCCTTCTTCAGAGGGGAGGTCGAATAAAAAGGTGAACTGCGGTTTCAGTCCGCCTGTAGCGATTTGATTTAAATTTTCAATCAAATCAAAATCGATTCCACGTCCATAGCCTTGATAAGCCATTGTTGAATCAGTATAACGATCGCAAATTACTAATTTCCCTGCATTTAATGCTGGAAGAATCAGTTCTTCTACGTGTTGAGCACGATCAGCCTGGTAAAGCAAAAGTTCGGCTCTGGGCGAAACATCCAGTCCTGGCGTTAGCAAGATGCGACGAATTTTTTTTCCAAGCGGGGTGCCACCAGGATCGCGAGTGACCAGATGATCTATTCCGCGCTGGGTCAAAAGAGCGGTGAGATGTTTTACCTGTGTGGTTTTTCCGGCACCTTCAGGACCTTCTAGAGTAACGAAGGTACCGGGAAATTTTTTGCTCATTTATATCGATCGAGCCTATTTGAGCATTGCGTCGATGCGCTCAACAATTGGGTCTTTGGTTCTGGGAGCGCCTTTCAGAATGTCTTGCACTTTGCCGTTTTTGTCGATGAAAATTACAGTTGGATAAGCTTCGACTCTGTATTTTTCGACCAGTGCTTTGTTGGCTGGTGCTTCTGCGTCATAACGCTCGAATGTGACTTTGTCTTTATATTGTTTTTCTAGCTCCTCAAGTATGGGGGCAAGGCGTTTGCACGGTCCACACCAGGTTGTATAGAAATCGAGTACTCTCGGCATGCCGGTCTTTGCTTCGGCAATCAATTTTGATGTGTTCGTTTTATTAGAAGAATCCAATTTGGCTTTAGACAGGGCACTTTCTGAGTTTGCTTGTAGTCCAAAGAGACATGCCATTGCTATTGCAGTCAAAACAGTTTTTTTCATTTGCGGGTTCCTTACCGGAATTGATTAGTTGTCAGGAGAAAAATGCTCCTAACCAGAATTTCTTTCTGGTAATTCTAGAGGAATATTTTTCTATTCGCTTTGTTCCGGGACTGTCAAGAAGTATTGCGATGCCAAGGAGTGCGGTCGAGAACGTTTGAAGTCGAACTACAATCTAATGAAATAAATCGGGATGGCGACTTGGTCTATGGTAGAATTTTCAAAGCCTGTCAAGATGGAATCTTTTTTCCACAACTAATGTCAAAGCAAAAACTGCAAAGAAAAAAAATAGCAGTGGCACTTGCCGCTTCATTTGTTTGGGCTACATTCGCATCTCCCATGGTGATGGCCGCGCAAGCTGAGCAACCAAGCTCTAAAATGCTCGAAGCCGAAGTGAGTGATACCGAATACGAAACCACTCCTCAATCCAATAACGAGAATGCTTCGCAAGATAGTTCAACCAAGCAGGATGGACTTGCAAGCAAAGATTCACTCACAGTTGAAGATATCCAGGTTGAAGGCAACCGACTTATTTCTACGCAGAATATAACGTCTGTATTGAAAACCAAACCTGGCGATAAGTTTGACCGCGATCAAATCATGGAAGATTTGAAAGCTGTAAATGAAATGGGCTATTTCGACGACAAGTCGTTACAAGTTACTCCGGAACGTAAAACAGGCAATCGCGTTCTGCTCAAAATCAGAGTGCAAGAAAACGCGCCCATCACTCAATTTAGTGTGCAGGGAAATAATCTGGTTTCTTCCGATGAAATTTCCAAAATTTTAAATGATCAGCTAGGCAAGCCGCAAAACATCAATCAATTGTCCGCTTCGGTAGACAAAATCGAACAGCTTTATCGCGATAAAGGTTTCAAACTGGCCCGTGTAACTGACGTCAAAGATTTTCCAGACGGCAGTGTCAGCCTTTCCATAAACGAAGGAGTCATAGACAAGATTGAAATAGTTGGCAACCGTAAGACCAAAGATTTCATTATTCGAAATGCGCTCAAGCTCAAGCCTGGCAGCGCATACAACGAAACTCAAATTACTGAAGATATGCGTAAGCTTTATGCCAATGGATATTTTCAGGATATAAAACGAAGTCTGGAGCCATCCGCGACCGATCCCGAAAAATTCACGCTCAAAGTAGAAGTGGAAGAGAAACGCACAGGATCGGTGGGACTTGGTGGAGGTCTGGATTCTGCCACAGGACCATTTGGACAATTCAGTTTTTCCGAGAACAACTTCAGAGGGAAAGGTCAGGTTCTGTCAGTCAACTCACAAGTTGGCTCAGCCATGTTCAGTGGTGTTGCAAACAATCTGAACAATGGTGGTCAGAATTTCATTCCTAATGTCCGTACTTACAACCTTGAAGCTTCATGGATTGAGCCCAATTTAAAAGGCACCAACACTTCGCTTGCAGTCACTGGTTTTGGACGAAGTTATGCAAGTATGCTAGTCGACCAGGCTCAGCAACAAACTCTTGGAGCAAGTGTAACTTTGACCAAGCCCTTGAAAAAAGGATGGAGCTTGAGCACAGGCTTGACTGGCGAAAATACCAGTCTCAAAGATTTGGGTGGCTATCTAGGCGAGCAAAATACATTGCTTGGAATGGCTTCAAGAGCCGTGTCCACCGGAAGAGCTATGAATATGGATCAGGCAAATATGCTTGCCGGGCAGGTTCGTAACGACCAGATGCAAGGCGGACTCTACTTGAGTATTAGACCGACCCTCGCTTATGACACTCGTGATGCCGCCGTTGACCCGACCAAAGGCACATCTATAAGACTTTCGGCTGGACCATCACTTGGTCTTACAGGAAACAGTTTTGCCAAACTCGGCGCCAGCGTTAGTAAGTTCGTGCCCGTAGGCAAAGAATCTACACTTGCTTTCAATATGCAAGGCGGAGCTGGTATGGGCGGTATGCCCCAATTTGCGCAGTATAGACTTGGTGGATGGAACGGTGTGCGTGGTTATCGCCAGTTCTCCGATCTTGGCTCAGGTACGGGTCTTTTGATGGGTACTGCCGAGTTTCGAACCAAGGTGCCTCTGGTTCCTAAAGACGGTGGAAAAATCTCTAAATTCGTTCATGATCACATGAAAATAGCTATTTTTTCCGATGCTGGTGTGGTTTCTGGCGGTAGTTTAAACAACGGTTTGATGGGCAGAAACACTCTTGCTGCATCGGTTGGGCTTGGTGTGCGCTTGAAAGTGCCAATGCTTGGACTTGTCAGGTTGGATTATGGTATGCCTTTGATTCAGTCGGTTATGAGCGGAAGTTTCATTCCCAGATTCAATATCGGATTTGGAGAGAAGTTTTAAAAACCAGGCTATATCTTATGATCTCGGCTCCATCCAGATGGTGTAATATGAGCCCGTTCCCTTGTTGGGAAATCTTGAAAATACGGAGAATTCAAAGAAGAATGCTTAAACAAACAGCCTTTTCGTTTTCGTTGATTTTAGTTGGTGTGTTGACTTGTAACGCATCTATCGCTCAGCCTGCAAAGGCTCAGGGCGGTCCTCAAAAAATCGGATATGTCGACAAAAAACGTGTATACGAAAAATATCCCCGCTTGCAAAAAGCTGCAACCGACATCAAGGATGACGAAGAAAGACTCCACAAGCTGATTGAAAAAAACAACAAAGATTTTCAAGCTGCTCAAAAAGCTAAAAAGCCACAACCTGAGTTGCAAGCAATGCACAAAAAATTGCAATCACAAATTGATGACGAATTCAAAAAATTCCAGGACAAAGCCATGGGAATGGAAAAAGATCTGGAAAAAGAATTGGATGACGCAATCAAAGCCGAAGCCAAAACCAAAAATTGCGATACCGTTCTCGACAAGAGCGTAGTAATGTTTGGTGGCACCGACATCACTGACGGTGTAGTACAAAGACTTGGTTCCAGCGCTACTGTCACCAAATAGGAATTCGATAAAACAGAGGTCAATTTATGCAACTGCCAAGTCCCATGACGGCAAAAGAAATTGCCGAGATTGCAGAGGGTCAGATTCGAGGTAATGCTGATGTCTCCGTCACCAGCATCGCTCTGGATCCGCTCAAAGCCACCAAAGAAGATATGGCTCTTGTTACCGATAGACAGATATTGAAGTTTATCGACAAGTGCCAGGCATCGATAATGGTGGTGCCTCACGATCTGGACTACTCAAGCGACGGGCAGACTGTAATTCTGGTAAAGCGTCCGAAGATAGCCATTCAGAAGCTTTGCCAGAAATTGGCTCCTCCTCGTTTTTATCCTGAAAAAGGCATCCACCCTACTGCCGTTATCGATAAAACTGCCACTATAAGCCCAAGCGCTTGTATTGGACCTTATGTAGTAATTGGTCCTCATACTAAAGTAGGCGACAACACTATCATCATGTCGCATACAAGCATCGGCGGGAAAGTCGAAATCGGACAAGACTGCCTGTTCTACCCATCTTGCTTGATTGCAGATTATACTCAAATCCACAACCGGGTGATATTGCAGCAAGGTGCTGGAGTCGGCTCTGACGGTTTTGGTTATACCACCGCTCGCCCCACCAACGCTGAAATCATTTATGTGGGTGGACACTCTTCTCACCTTTCTGAAGAGCGCAATCCGCACATCAAAGTGCCTCAAATAGGCAAAGTAATTATCGAGGACGATGTAGAAGTCGGCTCTTATGCCACCATCGACCGCGCCACTATTGGTAATACTATCATCGGCGCTGGTACCAAAATCGATAATCTCGCTCTCATTGCTCACAATTGCAAACTCGGAAAAGACTGCATCGTGATTGGAACCTCAGCTATTGGCGGTTCTTGCACAATCGGCGATCGCTCTATTCTTGCTGGCGGAGTGAAAATAAAAGACCACGTTGTTATCGGCAAAGACGTAGTGCTCGAAGGTCTCGCTGGAGTCATGCGCGATGTTGAAGATTGCGAGATTCAAGTTGGTATTCCTGCCACTAATGCCAGAGAGCAAATCAAAATGCACGCTAATATGCGTCGTATTCCTCGCATCAACGACGATGTTCGTGAACTGAAAGAAAAGGTCAAAGAACTCGAAGCGATAATAGAAAAGCTCAATCTGGCTGAAGCAAAAAAATAAGCCATGGCTAAATCGCTTACCTTCAAAGGCAAGGGACTTACTTCCAGGCAGGATGTTACTGTCACGATTAGGGAGTCCAAGCCTGGATCTGGTATAACCTTTTTGCTTTCCGAATTCGGCAATTATTGCAAGAATGGCAATGAAGAGTGGCCTCGAATAAGCATTAAAGCCATTGCAGGCAATGTATGCAGCACTGTACGTAATACCGCCCTTGGCATAGACCGACATAGAGTCTGTTATATAGAACACTTGATGTGCGCCATAGCACTTTGTGGTCTCGATGATCTCGAAATTCAAGTCGATGGAGCCGAATTACCAATGGGAAATGGCTCAAGCGATTTCTGGGTAAAACTCTTGCAAGAAGCAGGAATGCAAAAAGCGATAGACAAAAAAATAGATTTGAAAGAAACGGTGGTAGTGACATCAGGCGACAAAATGGTAATGGCTGTGCCTGATCAGAAATTCTCAGCTTCGTATTTGCTCGACATGAATCACCCGCTCGTCGGTCGAGTATGGGGTAGCTGGACCTCAGAAGAAGACATTAGCGAAGTGGCTTCTGCCCGTACTTTTGGACCGCTTCAGGAACATAAGATGCTCGGCTTCGATAAAGACGTAGTCAGTTTTACTAAAGATGGTTTCAGCGAAGAGTTGCGCTTTAAAGACGAGCCAGTGAGACACAAAATTCTCGATTTAATTGGCGATATGTTTTTGTGCGGCATAAACCCGCTTCGCATCAATGCTCGCTTTATAAGTATCAAAGGTGGTCACAGTCTCGATGTGGCGCTGGCTAAAAAATTAGCGCTGGCCCTTGCGTGATTCTGTTTCTGCTTTAATCCAATCTGTAAACGCTTTACGGTCGCTTTCAGTCAAGCCTGCATCCCAGTGCAAAAGTTTGTATTTCCCCGGGGGCATCTCTCCAGACTCTATCACGGTGTGAATTTTAGACAGCTCGAGCCTGCTGAATTCCTGCAGTCCTAGCAATTTTTCGCGAGTGAAGGGCATGTTTTCAGATGCATCTTTTACATCGTCGTCTATTAGTTGTTTGGCAAATGGAAAGTCTTTATAAAATGGATAAATGGTTTTGCCTTTAATATGACAATCGGCACACTTGTTTTGCATGATAATAGAAACCGGCTTCAACTCAGGTAGTCCACCCAGTGGTTCCTCAATTTGTCTTTTGGCGAAATTATTCGAAAGGGGAAAAGCAAGAAGCGCAAGTGATACCACTAAGAAAACGGGAATTCCTATTTTCAATACTTTTTTCATTACTGAATATAAGGTTCGAAGGGTTTTGCCAGTCTTTGATATTGCTCAGGTGTAATCAGATTATTATAGAGCAAGAACCAGTAATACTCTATATATTCCGAATTGCGGTCGTGCATGTCGTAAACGCTCCAGAGTGGAATTTGCAATTCTAGTTTGTGACCTGGTCGTATCAATTCGAGGTGTTTGATTTGTCCCCGTCTTCCAGTCAGCATGAAATGGAGCGAAGTGATATTTTGCTGCGAAATATCCTGACCATCGATGGATGCCAGAATATCGCCTTTCTGCACTCCATAATATTGAGCAGCTCCGCCATTGAGCGTGTTTTGCACTATCCAGGGTCCGCCAATGTTTTTACTGAGTAAAAGTCCGATAGTGCCGTATTGCATGAGACGAACAGCCAGTTCTTTGCGTGCGCTTGTCACTCCGCCTGTAAGGGCGTGGTCCTGCGTCTTAGCATTTTGAGAAACTTCAAGCACCCCTTTTTCCAGTTGCAATTTTTGAAATGCGCCTGGTGCCTGCGGTATTACAGCTGGTGCGCTCATACTGATTTCGGCAACCAGAGTTGCATTAGCTGGTTTTTGATTTTCTGCTTTTTGAGTCTTTGGAGGCTCAATTGCTATCTGGGCTTTACTCAAAATCAATTCGCTTTTGAGTGCTGTCAGGCGTGGTACCACAGGGTCGTTTGCACTTAAATTTTCACTGGCAAGCGTTATCGCTTCTTCCAGATTTATCCAGGCGAGATCTTGATTGCCAATTACACTGTACATTTTTGCCAGACCAAATTTGGACAGAATGACGGTTCGTATGACTTTTGCATTTTTCAGATCTGTAGCATCTGCAAGTGATTGATTGAAACTTTCTATAGCCTCGTCATAGCGCGCAGCGCCAGCGAGTGCCACAGCTGTTTTGCGAGAGGCCTCAGCCATTTCGTACTTGCTATTTTCGCTCTCGCCAATCTGTCTTGCTTCTTTATAAAGACTGATGCCTTGTTCGAAATCGTGAGTAGAAACAGCGTGGTCTCCAGCTTTCAGTTTGTCCTCATACGAAACTGTTTGAGCAAATCCAGATAATGCAAACGAAATTTGCAGTAAAAGACTCGATGCAAGAATGCCATTTACTGATAGTCTTGGCATTATTTGCGGCCGTAGATTCCGACTACTTCGCCTGTGCCAAGTACGTGTCCTTCAATAGCTTTGTAAAATGCTTTCTTATCGCTGTTTGCCTTCAAATCAAGTTTCTGGTCTAATGCGAAGACTTTGAAATGATAGTGGTGGTCAGGACCTTTAGGTGGGGAAGGTCCGTTGTAACCGGTCTTTTTGAAGTCGTTCATCCCTTGAACTGCCCCATCTTTCAACTCGCCAGATTTCTCTACATTTTCTTTGAGCTCTGTTTTGGAAGGCGAAATGTTCCAAATCAGCCAGTGGAACCATGTGCCGACAGGAGCGTCCGGGTCTTCGCAAGAAAGAGCCACAGATTTAGTTCCAGCTGGAAGCTTGGCAATGACTATTTGAGGCGAGATGTCTTCGCCATCGGCTGTGTATTTTTTGTCGATTGTGCCATTTGGCTGGAAAGAAGTGCTTGTGATTTGCAAGGTTTCTTTTGGTTTGTCCTTTGACAATACAGACTTAGCCACGATAGATGTCAGAATGAGAGACGCTGCAAGGCTCGAAAAAACTATTTTGTTCAATTCATCTACTCCTTGCTGCAACAAAAGCTGGCAAAATTGTACACTATAAGCCATGTTTCATCTTAAATCGCTTCTTCATCCCAGAATACAGGTCGGTTCAACAGGTCTGTCCATTAACCTTGGAGGCGACACTCGAACCAAGGCATGTATTTGCTTTGAGCGATTGGACGAATTAACTGATGCGCGAAATGAGCTGCTTTCGATTTGCAAGATATCCCAGAGCAAGTATCTGGGTCCAAAGGGCAAGCGGCAGGAGGATTTGCTCCTTGTCGGAGTATTCGATTTCAGGTCGATTCCCGAAATTGGCGGCTATTTGCACCTTTATTTGAGTTCTCAATATCGGGACTATCAACCTAAAGAAAGGGGCTGGAATCTGGTGACTCTTGAATCTCATCCGCTTGTTGGAGGCTTTCAAGGGAATAAACTTTCTGCGAAACTGGCTGTAGATCCTGATTCTCATCCGATAGTCTCAAACTATACTGAAAAGCCAGGCACTTTGTTGTTTCACGGAGCTAAACCGGGCGAGGCGCTGAATATTGCAGCGTTTCACGCAAATGGCATCTCATATAGCGAGGCACGTGCCAGAGACCCGCATTTTAGTCATTTGCTCGAATCAGCCCGCAACTGGTTTGTACTTTTCGCATTTAGGGAAAAAGAGTTATTGGACCAGGAAACTTCTCGCATCCTATATGTTTGTATGACGGAGGACGATTTCAGCAACAAGGCATTTGGCAAGTGCCAGCTTGTTTTCGTCTGATTCTCAATTACAAAATGGTGACAATTGTTTGCTAGCTTAGTAGTACTTACTAACCGGAATTGAGCACTGATCGATGACTAACGATAGAGAACAGGCAGCCAAAAAAGCATTGGGCGATATTCGCTGGCTTTTAAATAGTCAAGACAAAGGCGAAGAGTTTGGCGATGGAGATTCGTATCTCGATGGACCAGCTGTTTGCGGTCTTCTTCGTAAGAATTTCGGCAAGCTGGATCCAGACAACGATGGAATTACTCGCAAAGAACTGATTACTGCACTGGGAAATCATGAGTCTTACAGCGAAGACGAGTATGAGATGCTTCGATTAATCACCAAATATTTTGATACGGTCATTAATTTGTCTGAAGATGAAGACGGACCTGAAGAAACGAAAATCAGTCTGAACGATCTGGATGTGCTCGAACAATTCCTTGTTCATGGAAAATTCAGCATGAAAGAATTGCATAAATGGTGCAACATAGGCAATAAAAATGGCGGTGTTGAAAGTGTTGGACCGCCACCAATGGCAGGTCGATGAAGTGTGAAATGAACAGAAGTGTTTTAACCAGAACTAGTCTTATCGCCTGTGCTCTTGCGCTCTGGAGTGCATCTTGTGTTGACCTTCAAGCAGAAGCGAAAGGCAAGGCTCAAGCTAAAAAGAACCAGCAGCAGTCTAGCGTCAATTATAACGATCCTGCAATCAAGGAAGTGAAAGCCGCTTATGATCAGGGTCGATGGAAAGATGCCCTGAAGAAAATTGCGACTATGAAGCCGACCGAGCTCACTCATTATTACACCGGACTGTGTTATCAGGGACAAAACCAGCTTGCTAAAGCAGCTAGTGAATTTCAGTGGATTGTTATGTATGGCAAAGATGCCAGGCTCAAATATAACTCTCAGGTCATTTTGAATTCGCTGCAAGCTTACAGCACAAGACGGACATATCAGGGACAGGGCAATCTCTTTGCCCGTACCTCGGTTGGATATGGTCGGTCTGGCGGTGGTGGGGGTGGGGGCGTCCGGCGCGGCTGAGGCGGCTAATTTTGAAAGCAGGTTGCTTTTTATTTCTGAATACTCATAAGTGGGCTTGGTGTTACCGGTGGTTTTTGACTTGGTGCTTCTGATTTGACCATTTCGATTTCGCGCACCAGTAAAGATGGTGTCACAAGGTGCGTATAATTGTTCGAAGTCTGCTCCACCGCGTAGGCATCTGTATCGTTGCCTGCAGCGACGATATCTTTTAACACCCTGATATTGGTTGGAGCGAATTTGACTCCGCGAATCTGTTCTTCTTTACCCGAGCGTGTATCTACTTTGTAGACAAGTATGGGACTGGGCAGATTAATCGACGAAGACGATGATGAATTCAAGACGAATGACGCATTGATATCGTCGCTGGAAAAGGCTTCGCGTTGAGTGTTGTCCATTCTTCGGACTGCTATAACATAAGGAAGACCAGCTTCTTCTCCCAGTCTGCGCAACATTTTGATCAGGTCTTTATGAGAGCTGCTTTTAGTGCTGGTTAAAAGTAGAATACTATTTTGAGCCGTGTCATCAGATATTACGCCATGTCCGTTTGTCGTTTTGGTGTATTTGGTCGGTGTTCGTCCTGCGCAAAAGGCTTTTAATTCACCGTTCTGGACGATATCAATTTTTTGCGGTTGCACTCCTTCCTCGTCTATTTCATAACCGCCAAAAAGTTGTTTTCCTTTCCACGTGCGCATGTAAGGGTCGTCTATGAGGCTTAAAAAGGTCGGCATAATACGCTTGTTCATTTTACGACCCAGTGGATTTGTCGAAGTCACGGTATTTGAATAACTGGATAAATGGTCTCGCTTAGCCACCACATTTGGTGCAAGGGTACTGGCTAAGAACTCGGCTGCTGCTTGACCTTCGAACAGCACCGGTCCATCGTAATCTTCGCCTTGAGGAGCCTGCACAATTTCGGTGAGCCTTCTACCAAGACCGCGCAATTCTGTTTTCATTTGCTCAAGCGATGGCAAATTGTCTTCGTCTCTTGCAAGTGCCTCCAGCCCATCAGAAATTACTTCGCCTTCTTTGGTTTGGATGCTGGCAAATGCCTGGTAACGAGCAGAACATTCGCCATTGCGAGCGATTGTACTTTCGCTATTGACCAGCCACAAATTAAGTACACGCTCGTCGAACCTGACCCAGGAATTGCGCAAAAGTGGAAATTCAAGAAAGACGCTCGATAATTCGCGGACTTTGTCTGTCCATACATCTTTATCTAGTTTCATTTTTCGCGCTTCATTAATGAGATGAAAGGGAGGCGCAGGTGAGAAATCGTCAAGAGCCGAGTTTACATTACGTTCCAGCATCAAAGCCTTCTTCTCGTCGAGAAACTTGACTGCTTGCTTATATTTGAGGTCTGTAGACAACCAGACACTTTTGCGCAAAGCCATATAGTTTTCATCGACCGGAGTGGTATCAGATTTGGTAGAACTAGCTTCTGCATAATCGGTGCTATCAAAATTGGTATTGTCTAGTTTGTAGCTTCCCACCCGCACTATGGGGTAAAGACTGCGGTCTTTTTTTCCTGATCTGGTCGTTATCGCTCCCAAACTACCTTCAACACTAAAATCGATGCTCTCATAGAGGTTATAAGCCAGAAAATAAGGTGCCTCATGACCCGGTAGGCGCAATAATTTGAGCGACCGGTGCAATTCATCAAGCAATGCCTTGAAATTGGTATCCAGCGCCTCTGGTTCTTTTAATTCTTCAGCAGTACTCTCGGCAAGTACAGGTGAAATATTAAAAGTGAGACAAAGCAGAGTTAGCGCGCTTGCAATAGTCTTTCTTATCATTGTTTGCGTTCCTGTGTGTTAGCCTGCGCACCAGTTTGCACTATCGATGGATCGGGGAGCAAAGGTGGCTTTTCATCAGACTTTTGTTTGCGCTGTACTTCGATAGTTTTTACAAGCAAACTAGGAGCCGATGCCGATACGCTAATCCATCCAGATTCAGCACCACATTCGCCATTGAAGATTTGGGTTTCGTTAGAAGCTGCTTCGATTTGTTCAAGACTTGCAAGAGGGGTTCCCACTATGTCTACGCCTCTAATCATTTCGTCTTTGCGTCCGTCTGCATATACTTTGGTTACAAGCAAAGGATAGAGTCTGAAAAGTTGAGGCTCGCCTACCTGGGTCATGGTGGAGCCACCTGCAATTTCGTCGAAAATCAGACCATAAGATTTGCCTTGTTTTTTCATTTCTTCAATCAATTTTGCACGTAATTGATCGTAACTGATAGTTTTGTTCTGTTCTGCCACGACCATCAGATTACCCTGTCTTGCACAAGGTGGAGTGCCGTAATTGCAACGACCATGTCCATTTGAATGAGGGTAGCCTGAGATAGGCGAGCGACCCATCAAAAAGCCTTTGAGCTTGCCATGGTCGACCAGTGTCACTGGGCGCGAGGGAACACCTTCATCGTCGAATTTATAGTAGCCAGAAAGCTCGGTGTCATTTAGTTTGAAACGACTGGGATCATCTATGATTGAGATAAAATCAGGCAATATTTGAGTGCCGACTTTTTCTTTGAAGGTGCGACCTTCTCCCTCGTCCTTTTGTCGATGACCTTCAAGACGATGTCCAAGTGTTTCATGAAAGAAGACTGCGGCAGCTTTGCCATTTAAAATTGCCGGTCCCACAAATGGCTCTGCCAGTGGTGCTGTTCGTAATACTTTCAGTTTATTTGCCATGTCTTCAATCTTGGCTTGGAGTGCTTCTTCGCTAGGTAAATCAGTAAGGCTATTCGCTTCGAATCGATCGAATAACCAGAGCACCATGCCGTCATTAGCCACAGTATCTGCATAAATACTAACTATGTGAGATTTGCATGTATCCTGGATACAAGAACCTTCGCTTGAAACTAGATAATTGACTTGAGCACCACAGGTGAAGCGTACATAAGAATCTTTTATTTCGGGAAATTTGTTGAATACGCCGGATAATCGTCTTATTTTCTCTTCCCATTCACCTCGCTCGACATTGTAAGTGAGAGGTTGAGCCGAAAATGATTGTGGTTGTTCCATGGCGAAATCATCTGACTGATCGAGTTCGTCGACTTTGACGTCTTTATTGGCTTTAATCAAAGCAAATCGCTTTTGGGCCATCCAGAATGCCTTGTCGGATAGTCGCCACAAAATAGTGCGCAAAGAAATGTCGTTATTGTCGATAGGCAGAGAATCGCTAATGACATGGACCGAATTGTCGCTATACCCGCGCAGAATATGCGAGTTATCCAGTTTGGGGCTGCCTACTCTTAGTTCTACTTGAGCAAATCTGAATTTACTTGGATCAGAGCGGTCCGAAAGAGACCCCCATTTTCCCGACACGCTTGTATGTTCGCCTTCTAAAGCTCTGTAGGCTAGAAAATAAACTGGAGAGCTGCCTTGATTTTTCATCGCGGCAAAATTTCTATCAAGTTCGGTTTTCATCGACCAGAGCACAGGATATTTTTCTTTTTCATCTTCCAGATTGAGCGCGGAAGATGGCAAACATGTTGAAAGGAAGATGGTCAAAAGAGCCAGCAGTTTCAATCTATGTCTCAACTTCTGTCTCCTTTTTATTTTTTGACATGTGCTGCGATGGGGAAGCGAAAACTCAGGTACTCGAATTTCGGATGCTTATCTATGTTTTCATTCCAATCAGCAAAAAGTGGATTTCCATAAACGTCAATCAATCTTTGTTTCAAAAGATGTTTTTCTAAAAGTGGATTCATTGCTTCTTCGTCGTACATCACTACTTTGGGCGGATCGGTAAGCATTATTGAGGGCAATTCTTCCCAGATGCTATTTTCGTAATAAATGAATTTCTGAATAGCTTTAGTCTGATCTGTCACAGCATAAATTTCATAAATACGAGATGGTGTGTAGTCTAACATTTTCCAGGTTGGTTGAAGCCCGAGTTGCAACATGAGCGGATATGCAGGTCTTGTCCTGTCATTGAGGATCAAAACTTTGTCACCAGCTTTGGTGTATTTCTCGAAAAATTCAGAAAAGTTGGACAGGTCGCATTTTGGTGCTGAACCCCAGTAATTTTGTTCGCCCAGATCAAGTTTTTCGCACTTGCTCACTGGTATATATTGAACATACACAAAGACCGCACAAGCAAGCGAAACAACCGGCACCACCACTTTGACGTTGACCAGTTTGCTCGAGTCTGGCAATAGTGTAAACGCTATAGCACAAAGCAGAGCAATGGCAAAGCCAACTCCCCACATCATAGGCAGAGCCTGGAAAGTAAACATTTGACCTTGAATAATATAAAGTCCAAAACCGAGCACCGAAAAAATGAGTGATGGAATCAAAACCTTGCTCTTTCGTCCTTGCGCCATTGCAAGAACCGATACCAGGGCGAAAAGATAAATCAAATCGCGTCGGTCGGGTGTTTTTTCTATGAATGATAGACGATTGTCCCATTGCCAATAGTCTATAAATGTCAGCGGTAGAATCCAGCCTAGATAGCCTCCTGCAATCGATTCAGGAAGAATAATCATGTGCCCGATATACAAGAACATGATGGCAGAGCAACAAGTGAATTCAGAACCAGTAAAAGAATCCGCTTTTCTCTTTTCCAGCCAGAAACAAATCTCTAATATGACAAAGAAAATCGAATACAAAAAACTAAGCGAAAAGCCGATGGCAGCAAAAACTCCGACGAACATAGAGACGTTGTTATCCGGTTTTTGACCATTCCAGCGCATGGTGCGGGTCAACCAATATGGAATGGTAAACAGAAGAAATAAGTGGTCGATTTGACCGAATTCGCTTATAAAAACAAACTGTAAAAGACAGTTGGCTAAAAGAACAATCGAATAAAAATATTTTTCTCTGGACTGGCTTTTGAACAGTACGCTAAGGCATAAGTATTGACTCAAACAGGACAATAACCAGACAAATAGATTGAACACGAAAATAGGATGTATGTGAGTGAGCTTTGATACATAGGCTGGTATGACGTCCAAATAAAGCATCATTGGTGATACCATGTCCACCACGTCTTTGTAGGGAGTTTTGCCTTGAAGTACGAGTACTGCAAAGTGAAGGTGTTCAGCCGCTTCAGCCGGTATCATCAATACATGCATGCAAAAAACGCAAAGCAAAGCCAGTTGCATGATAATGATTGCAGCTGCAAGCGCTTTCATTTGAGCTGAACTCAAGTCCTTGCGACTGCGAAAATGCGTCAGTCGTTGTGTACTTTCCTTTGTGAGAGTACTTAGGTTCACGCCTGGGGTCCTCTGTATTTCAACCTGTAGACTTCGAAATTATCGTGCTCTTCGATTTTGTCGTAGTTTTTTTGGAGCTTGGCTTGAAAGTCATATGGTTTCAAATAGTCGAGAACTGGACCTATTTGCACGAATACGAGTTTGGGTTTGTTTGCTTCAATGTCTTGCAAATACTCTTTGATTATTCGCTCATTTTGCTCGTAAAGAGCAATATTCTTGGGCGTTTTTGCATGCATGTCTTTTATATACTGTAAAACAGAAAGTATCACACAGTGCAAATGTCTTGACCCTGGTGCAGCGTTTACTTGGGTCAGAAAAGGATATTCCGGCGTCACACCATTAGAAATAAAAACAACTTTGTCGTCCTTCTTCCACTCCCGCTCGAATACGTCGAAGAAAGGAAAGCTGATATCGCTTCTAGGTGAAGTTGTGTTATAACCAATGAAATTTAAATCGACTTTGTCATCTTTCCTAACTGCTTCTGTATCTTGAATTGCATCGAAAGCAAGATAACCACCAATTAAAATCGGTACTGTCCAGAGCAAAATATTTTTTGGAATTGAGCAGGATGCGCTTAATTTGTTGCCTATAAAGACAAGTAAATATGAAGTTAGTACAAATGCCAGAATCAATGATCCCGCAAGCACTGGTTGGTCGTGATAAGCCCAACCTTTGAATTGCATGAGATAAACGATATTGCTCGATACAGCGAAAATCACAAGCGGCTCTATAAGACTCGATGTTCGTCGCAACGACAGAGCAAAAGCCGACGCTATAACCATCAACCAGAAAACGTTACGTTTGTCGGGCGAACTAAAACTATTGCCAAGCGACACATCCCAGTAATTGTATCCAAGCATGAATGCAGGCACCACGAAACCAAAATAGTTTTCGCGCATTGCCTGAGGCATTAAAAAGAAATGCAAGACATAAGCAAGGGCAGCACCTACTGCGCTCAGAGCATCTGGCGAAACAAAAGGTTTGTACGATTTCAAATCAAATGCATTTTTGTTCAGCAGAAAATACAATTCTACGCAAAGAGCAGGAATGAGAAAATATGGTTTGAGGCAAATGCCCATTCCGCCAATAATGCCAATTAAAATTGAAATCCATTTTTTCTTTGGTGCGTGCCCATTCCAGCACAGCCAACGCAGGACGAAGAATGGCAAATAGTATAAAACGAATATAGTTTCTCTTTGACCAAAATCGTGGCGAAGCAAGAAATTGAAATAAATTAGCCCTACTATAAAAGCTATGTAAGTAGCTGTATCAGTAGCTTTCTTATTCTCGGCACAATGAAAAAAGAGGTAATAACACGCTGATGCCGAATACAGTATCACGCATGCAAGAAACAAAGTAAAAGCTTGAGGCGCGGGAATATGAAATGCGCTCGACCAGAATGCTGGAATCATGTCGATATACCAGACGAGCGGCGGATTTACATCCATCATATCTACGTAGGGAATTTTGCCCTGCAAAATGAGCTGGGCTGCATTCAAGTGTAAACCCGGGTCCCAGCCCATGTAAAGCGGATGAATGCTGGCACTGTAGACAAGGCGAATTAAAAATAGAAAAATCAATACAAGCGTGATTTGCTTTAGTATGTTTTTCTCTTTCACTTCTAACTACATTCCGAAAATTCGGTAAAAATGGTCGTCTGTGCGCCAGTTATACAAATACCACTGTCTTTTTAATTGTGCAGAGGTCGAATCTACTCTGGACCAGAATTTCAGGTTGGGACGCTGAGAGGAGTCTATGCCTTTATTTTCGGGATATTTAGCTTCAAACCATCTGCGAGCCACTTCTTTGGCATCGTCACCTTTATAGTTTTCAATATCTTTCAGCTTGGCTTCGCGAGCCAACTTAAAATGAATCCATTCATCGTAATCGCTCGAGATATTGCCTCCCTGGCTCAAATCTTTGATTGATTCCAGATCCTCATCGAAAGCGGCTTTGAACAGCCTGTCGCCGTGCACCGAGTAACGGTCGGTCATATAGTGATTGATCGAATAAACGACAAATCCTATCAGTGCAATTGCAAGCAAGATTAAGGGCCACTTTGCCAGAGATACGGCAGATTCATTTTTTTGAGGTGGATAACTGTGCATAAGTAATTAGTTCCACGCCAAAGGCGCGGTGTATCTCCTCTGATTATCGGAAGCTAGGCAATTAAAACGTCTCTGCACTTTGGATCGCGCAAACGCCAGATTGCAGCATCGGATACAAAGTGATGGAAATTTATACAAGCTTGTATTGTACTTGCACCAAGGGCAAAACTGAGACCGAAATACATCAAGAAATGCGGTAAGAAGACATAAATGAACATTCCAGCCATGATTACGTAAGCCCAGTATTTAATCGCTCTTGGTTTGAACCAGTTGACAAAAATTTCTTTGGGAATCATGCCTTCAGGCAGACCTTTTTCTTTGATGTAATAGCCCAGCGAAACAGCAAGATACTGACTGCCATGGAAAAATGGAGGACCATAAACCCAGACCATTGCTGATGCCATGCCTGTTGAAAGACCAATTAACCAGACCGTTCCCACTACTGCTAGGGCTGGAAGGGGTATGAATTTCTTCTCTCTGTGATATTTGCGCAGTAAGCATGCTGCAAACAGAATACACATTGTGGTGAGAAAAACTTCGCCCAGTTTGTAGAGCCAGATTGGCAGCCCCCAGAAAGGAACTTCGACTCCGTAATAGAAATAAGGACTGAAGTCACGCTGAGTCAAAATGCGAATGATGACGAAATAAGACAGGCTATGCATCCACCAGCGAAAGGTTTCACGCTCGAATTTGGACATGAAATAGTTTTGCTTGTAGCAGTAAATCAGAGCGATGCCATAACACTGCCCGACATAGTGCTGAAATACCCACATCAAGTGAATGTAGATGACCATGCCTGCAGCTTCGCGAAAACATAGTGCAAGTGTCCAGAGTGCCAGACTGCACCAGGGAAGGTAATATGCGTAAAGTTTGAAAGTCTTGCGCGACTCGGGTGTCGCGTAAATTCTCATATAAGTCGAGACTGTGTGCGAATCAGCAAAGAGATGCTGTCCAAACGTAGACATGATCAGTAGAAAAGTGCTTACTGCATAAGCGCCTCTCCAGGGCAATTGCATATCTGAGGGATTCCAGCCAAACACAAAATAATGGAATCCAAAGAGCAGCCAGAGCGCTCCTCCAAAGACAAACAGAGTGTCGAACCAGGGATTGACGATCCACGCATAAGGTTTGACTTTTGCACTGTCAGTGACTTGTGCTGTGGCTTCAATCTTAGCTATACCGTCTGAACCGGAATTCGAGCCTGAACCTGAAATCGGAATCGTTGTGCTGACCAATTTTTTCTAGCCTCCTGACCTATGCCCGATTTAAGCCAAAAGCAAATTACGACAGCGTTTATCTCTTAAACGCCAGATTGCAGCATCGGTAATGAAATGGTGGAAATTGACCGTTCCAAGAACGAGACCGCCAATCAAGGCGTAATCGAAACCAAGTTGCATGAAAAAGTGCGGAATACCTATATAGAAGAAGCAGCCGGTCAAAATGACAGTACCGATGTATTTGAACCCGACTCCGCTAAAAGCGACTTTGCTTACATCCCAGGTGCTCATTCCCTCTGGCATACCGCGTTCCTTCAAATAATACGATAGGCAAACTGCCAGATACTGACTGCCGTGATAGAAGCCAGGAACGTAAAACCACATCATGGCGTTTTGAGTACCTTTAGATAGTCCAAGACCAGCGACGGTGAGAACTAATAAAAGAGCTGGCACCGGCATCAATTTCTTTTCCATGATGAATTTGCGCAAAAGGACGAAACCAAACGCAATGCTCAAGCAAACGAAAATAAATCTAGATCCGTTTAAGAGTCCAATTGGCAAGGGTCCCCAGAACGGAATCGCAACTCCATAGAAGTTGCGCGGACTGAAATCTTGATCTGTGAGAAAACGGATAATGACAAAACCTGCCATCGATAAGATGAACCAGCGGAAAATTTCTTTCTCGGTGTTATTCATTATGTAGTTGCGCTTGTAGCAATAAATGAGCGCAATACCAAAAGCTTGAACTGCGTAATGCCAGAATACTGTAATGAGGTACAGATAAACGATTCCGCTTGTGAATTCGGGTTTTAAAAGACCCAGTATGAAGATAGGAATACAAGCGTATACAAGCCAGGTTCGATAAAACTTGAATCGTTGCTGGTCTTCCTGGCTTCCCCAGATGCGCATATAAGTCGCTGTATTGTGCGAGTCAGCGAAAATATGCTGCGACAAAAACATGGTGGTGATAAGGAAAATATTTGCAGGCGTGTTGAATTCGGTCGGCACCGCCCAGCCGATGAAGAAATAGTTGAAGAGCAGAAGGCAAAGAACGCCTCCCCCGGTCACGAAAATAAAATCGAATACAGGGTTGATGATCCAGGGATAGGGCTTCGCCTTATCCTTGGCGGCTACCTCTTTTGGAGCACTGGCTAATGATTGGGCGTTTGCCACACCGCTTATATTAATTACCAAGGCGTCACATCCTCAATTTTGTTTGACTGACAAAAATGCGCACAAAGGGACCTGATTTCGACGCCGGCATATAAATTGTACCCCCAGCACCCTTCTTCAAACCGGAATTTGAAAATATAGGCGGTTTGTTAAGAGTTTTTATAATAAGGCGCCAGACGTTTCAAAGTTTCTCTAAACGGGGTTTGCTTGAATTTGAGTTCGGTAATTGCCTTTTGGGGACTGAAAAATATTTTTTTTGCCGACAGGTAAGAAGTCTGGCGATTGAACGTTGGTTCTTTGCCTATGACATACGCAAAAAATTCGAGCATAAGGCTGACTGCCATCAAAATCGGAGCCGGCACAACGAAAATAGGCTTTTTCTTTTGGAATGTTTTGAGATAAATCTCTGCGGCTTCCTTGAAAGTTAGATTAGCACTCACTATTGCGTAGCGCGAGCCCGCTTCACCATTTTTAATTGCGCTTATGTGCGCGTCCACAACATCGTGTATATCGCAAAAGGTTACTCCACCTGGGGGAACGAAAACAAAAGGCCATTTTTCCATCGACGCGATAATGGCTTTGTGATGACTGTGATGATCTCCTTCACCAAATGTGATACCAGGACAAAGAATCACTACGTTCAAGCCCCGGTCGAACGCGTTTAGCGCTTCGTTTTCCGCCAGGTGTTTGGAATCGCAGTAATTCAAATTCAAACCTTCCAGATTGTATTCGAAACTTTCGTCAGCAATCTTGTCCGTATTCTGAGGCGGGACGCCCATTGCAGCTACCGAACTCGTATGAATTACCCGCGATACTTTCGCATCAAGACATGCTTGCATTACATAACGAGTACCAATCACATTTACGGTGAACTGTCTTTGTTGGTCTTTGGCTTTGTATGAAATCAGTCCACCCATGTGGATGACGATATCGCAGCCACGCACGGCTTCAAAAACACGCTCGCGATTGGTCAAATCGCCAACGAAATGTTCGAGTGGCAGATCGCGCAAAGCTTTGGGCGGTGCTCCAGCTCGACTCAGGGTCCGGACTTTATATCCTTCGTTGCATAGACGGCGAACCAGATTGATGCCAAAAAAGCCGCTGGCTCCAGTGACCAGAACTTTCTTTTGCGTGTCTGATTCAGTCATGCCTTTGCCTTGAGCTCATCTATAAGCTCTGTGTTCTGGTAAGACTTTATAGATTGATCAAGAGATGTGCCATTGTGTCCCAGAAGCATTTTGATACCGTTAGAATCGTCACTTGCGATATTGTCCATCTGAGCTAATATTACCTGGTCTTTGCTCAAGATTGGAACATCTTGCACAATCGACAAAAATGACGCTATCGCAAGTCCTAGCTGAGGATTAATAGATGCGATTCTTGCGCGTTTGTCAAGCAGGGTGGAAAGTTTGTCGACCAATTTTGCCAGAGTGAGTTTTTCCGGACCGGCTAAATCTAATGGTTTATCTATTTCTTTTGAGAAAGACTCGATGATGCACTGAGTCATGTCGCCAATAAAGAGAGGTTGAATTTTATTAGTCCCGCCATGTATGAGCGGAACCTTAGGTCTGGTGGCGATCATTTCAAGTAAACGTTTGACTAGCTTGCTATGTCTTTTGGAGACCTGATGCCCAATCAAGAGCGAAGGTCTTAAAATGGCATGGTTCAAGCCTGATTTTTGCAAAACCTTTTCTGATTCGCGCTTGGTTTTATGATAAGCCGATGGGGAATCTTCACTGGTACCAAGAGCGGTGACTAGAATTGCCTTGTCTATATTTGCCGATTGGCAATTGTCGACAAAGACTTTAGTCATATCCTGGTGTATAGAAGCAAAAGTCTCTTTGCGCGACGGAGCTATACTGCCGACCAGGTGCACTGCATAATCTACATCTTTAAAGGCGGCGCTTGCGATTTGCTTGCCAGCGTTTTTATCGTTGTAATCGACTTTGATAATTTCACAACCAGTAGATTTGAGATAATCGAGGTTGGCCGGATCTGTATTATGTCTTACCAGGCAGCGTGTTTTGTAATTGCGCAAAGACAGAGCATGTACTAAATGTGCTCCCAGATACCCGGTTGCACCGTCAACTAAAACGAGGGTGGATTCAGGAGTCTTGCTGGTCATTTGCCTTGCACTTTAGCCGCTATTTTTTTTATCAAAGTCACTTCGCCAACTTCATTGCCCTGAGCACGATGTCCGAGATACTGAAGTAAATATCCAAACACTATAAGGACAGACGCAAGCAAATAATTGCGCACAAAAAGGAGATAAACGCCGTAAAAGACGGCTGGCACGCCCACAATGTGGAGAGCGGCATTGACGGGGTGTTTGTGTCTTTGAGCATAGTCAATCAAAAAAGCGGTCGCCAATTTATCAGGGCGCGCAGTCATTTCGTCTCTCCTTATTTAAACGTCTGCAGAGTCTTTTGCATTCCTTCTTTGAATGAAATACGCTCTACATAATTAAGATCGCGTTCGGCTTTTTTTATGCTGAAACCTTGATTGAGACCGGCTAATCTGTACGCCGCTCTGGAGAACCGCGAAAAATTCTTGTGCTGTTCTTTAGGTAAGAATTGCACTGCACTCGATACCAGAGAAATAAAAGGCTTGGCAATGGTAGAAGGCATTTTTTTCTTTACCCGGGGTAAATTCATGCCATCGGCAATAGTATCGAAAAGCTCTTTCTTGGTCACTTTCTGACCGTCGGTGAGGTTATATACTTGACCGTATGTTCTTTCATTCAAGAAGGAAGATTCGATCGCCTTGCTCAAATTGTCGACATATATGACATTGGTTTCTTTTTTGCCACCATCAATCAAGAGCACTTGATTGTTCGAAATGGCAGTGATTAAACGCGGCATCCATGCTCGTTCTCCTGGTCCATATATAAATCCAGGACGTAGACAAGTAATTTTAGTATCGGTATCTTTTATTGTACAAAGATATTTTTCAGCTTCTACTTTGGAGTCTGCATAAGACTCTCCGCACAGGACCAGAGGCGCACTTTCATCTACGTCGTACTGGTCGTCCTGTCCGGTGATAACAGACAGACTGCTTATATAAATGAATTGTTTTACCGAGGCTTCATTAGCCGCCTCCAGAGCAGCTTTGGTTCCTTTGAAATTGATATCGAAAATAGTTTGACGGTCACCATGAGGGTCGACCATTCCAGCTGCATGCACCACGATGTCGGCGCCTGCAAAGCCATTTTTCAACGCTTCTTTATCGGTTAAATCGGCTTTGATTGCTTCTGTGCCTTTTGGTGCACGAGCAAGATCGCGTACCAGTGCTTTCACTTTATAGCCGCGGTCTATCAGATACTGGCTCAAATTGGCTCCAACGAGCCCGCTTGCGCCTGTGATAGCGATTATTGGTTTTTCGCTCATTTATCTTTGCAACAGCTCCAGTCTTTGAGAGAACGATTGAGGTGCCGAAAGAAGAGGAATTTTGACCTGAGCTTCAGGTGCGCCCTCTTTTACTCTTTGCTGGCGCAAACGAGTATAAGTGCCCGGCATCAACAGTTCAAGTCTGGGGCTGGCTAATCTTAAACCTAAACGTTTATCTTTATATTCTGGGTTCTGGGCAATCAAGCACTGGTCGAAAATTTGCTCGAATTCAAGGTGTTTTTCGCGTCCTATCTGGTTGTTTTCTGCCATCTCCACATAACAAACATAATGAGGTGGAGAAGAAAGCTTCACTTCGACGGTGAAGTGCACCAGACCTTCCAGTTGTGCCATTTGAACAGATTGATTCAATGCCACGAGCACTTGTTCTTCGGTCAGTTTCTCGCCTGTAATAGAGCTTACGCCAAGACCTTTGCGTACGAAACGAATCAATGGCGTGTTTGCGACAAAGCCCGTGACTTCCATCAAGTCGTTGATATTGTATCTGTAGATACCTGCAGAAGTGGTGAAAAATATGTAGTAGCGACCATTTAACTTGAGGTCTTCAACAGTAAGAAAACGGGGATTTTCTTTTTCGATTTCGTCTTCTTCCACGAACTCGAAGAAGTGCGAAGTCAAAGCCAGAATGCCGCTTGAACCCTCGTCGTATATAGGAATGGTCCCCCGACCTTCTGACGCCATATATCCGAGGTCTCTTACCGGAACCGGACCATAAAGGTCATTTAGTTTGTCGAGATAGAAAGACATCGGACCGCCTTTCCAGCAGGAGATAACCGACAGATTCGGCCAGATCAGCTCGGGTCTCAAAGATCCATTTCGTTCGAGCAGACTTTCTAAATGACGAGCACGTTTTGGATCGGGCTTCAAATATTTGTCGAAAGAGTTTTGAGCACCGTCAGGCAATACATGATTGAGATCGAACTTCTCACTGATTGTGCCATTTGCGATATCGGCGATTAAATCGCTGGAATATTTTTTCAGTTGGTCGCCAAGCAATAAGAGGCTAGATGGGTTGCATCCAACAACAGCTGTGACGTCTTGCATTAAAGATGCACGAAGCATCAAATAATATTTAGCATCGACATCTTTGACTTTGCAGATTTCGTAGGGAAGAGCGAAGTGTCTCTTGATGATTGGAGATTGCTTGCGAGCGAGTAACCCCGAAATGGCACCACACGGAATTCCACTTGCAGTGCGACTTTCTTCATCATTGGAAGCAATGGTAAGGAACTTACCAGTTGCCACCTGAGGCATATCTTTGATAATCGAATAATTGTGCACGTGAAAAGCGTGCGTGTAATCTTTCAAATGTTGAGGAGTGACGGGCAACCATTTGGGGCTGGCAGTGGTGCCAGATGTGGTGGCGAACATGAGAGGGTCTTCGACCGTCAATTGATTGCGCTCGCCCTGAGCAAGGCGCTCTACATAAGGACGAAAATACTCGTAGTCGTTGGCAGGAACTCTCGACTGGTAATCTCTATAATTGTCAATCTGGTCAAAACGATGGTCTTTGCCAAATTGCGATGCCGCATTGGCTTTGATGATTTTATTGAGCTTCTGTTTTTGGGTCTCGGCAGGATTTTTGAGCGCGCGATAAAAACCATCGACGTGCGCCATCTTGCGAAGAATTTGTCCGATGTATATGTCCCAGTGCATTATCTCTCCGTTATGAGATCGCCGAATCAGCAAGTTGTGCCTGAGAAGTGCTGGACGTTGTTTTGTATTGTGTGCTTGCGTATTTTTTAATTTTGCGCTCGTCTACTTCCACTCCAAGACCGGGAATTGTGGGCAATCTACCTATGCCACCAGGGGCGATGCCGAATTTGGTATTGGACAGGTCTTCGTGCAAAAGCAACTTGTTGAAGGAACCTTCGCAATTGTCGAAGGGGCCTTTTACCGCTGCAAAAGCTCTAGCCGCCGCGCTCAATATGGCGGATTCTCCCACCTGTGCTCCCATCAAACAGCCAAGACCGGCTTGTCGAGCCATGTCAGCCATTTGCATGGAGGCGAGTACTCCGCCGACCTTAGACAATCGAATATTGAAGGCGTCGCAAGCTCTGGTGCTGATAAGCATCTTCGCTTGCTCCAGTGTGCATAAAGATTCGTCTGCCACAATGGTCTCAGGAACCTCTGCGGTCAAACGTTGCAAACCAGCAATATTCTCGGCATCAATCGGTTGCTCAATGGAAGAGACTTTATACTTGCGCATTTTTTCTGCAAAGTACAAAGTTTCTTCGACAGTCCAGCCGCAATTTGCATCTGTTCTGACGATAGCTTCACTTCCCATGATATTTCGCGCCATTTGAAGAGTGAACATGCCTCTTTCGAAGTCGCGCCCCATTTTGAGCTTGACCGTTTTGAATCCGTAAGCTCTATAGCATAATAAAAGTGCCGCTATGGCGACCGGTGGGCCAAATGGCACAACACCGCCGTAATCGATGACGCTCTGAATAGATGTTGTTTTTATCTGTGTCTGCTTGACTTCTTTTGAAGGCATTTTGGCTTGTCTGGCAGAATCATAGAGCGACAACAAATATGCCAGCTGTAAGTTACTTGCCTTTGCTAATGCATCGAGAATCGAAATTTCAACCGCGCACCATGCTGCATTGTTTTCGCCCGAATAGCTCTCAAGGTGCGTGAGTGCTTGAATCGGCGTTTCAAATTGAAAATCGCGCATGGCCAAAATGAACTCTGTTTCTATTGCTTTTAAAGCGCTCTGAACAGTTTCACCTGTGACATAGTCTCGGGGAATACTTTCGCCATAACCAATGAATGTCCGCTTATCATCAGATTCGAGCGTTGTTTTTACCAGTATGTTGCTTGAAGATTTGCGCGAGGCGAGGTTGTGACCAAATGTCACCCTGAAGGGCAAATTAACAACCATGACTTCGATATTAGAAATACGCATTTTATTAGCTTTTTAGCACACTACTGGCAGACGGGCCGATACCCATTCGCCCGCCAGATGGGCGTAATCTTTGAACCAGTTATTATCGAAATCCAGTACATGTTTTGCATCGGGAAAAAGTCGCATAGATTTTTCGGTGCTCTTTGTTTTTGCCAGAAAATTTTGGGTCGCTTTGATATCCACTATTTGATCGGCACCAGCCTGCAAAATTAGGATTGGAAGTGAAAGTCTTTTAGCTGTGTGTTGTGCTAAGCCTGACAGTTTGTGACTTTCGACCAGAAAAGTCGATGTAACAAACTGTATGCGTAAGGCGTCGTGCTCCAAATATTCGAGATAAGGCTCGTTATCTGTGAACATGGACGGTCGCAAAGGTAAGGGCCACTTTTTCATGGTGCGGCGATCACCGCCCATTTTGTCGCCCATATAGTGATTGAAGGCAATTTCGGCTTTAGTTTTCAAATCAAAATCTATTTGAGTGAAGATAGCTGGGCTTGAAAGCACCAGTCCTGAAATAGGATGCGATTCCGCCTCCTGCAATTCTTTTTTCTCGCCTTTGGCATTTGGATCTGGATCCTGGCAAATCAGAGCCGCAGCTTTGGCGCCCCAGCAACTGCCCCACAAAACGATTGGATGACCTGCGTGGTCGCGCTCGATGCGTCTAAGCATCGAGTGAATGTCGTTGAGATAGACTTTATAGCTGCTTAAATGACCGCGGTCACGAGGATTAAGCCCCGAGCCACGACGATCCGGAGCATAGACCGTTATTCCCTTTTCGTTCAAAGCAAAAGCTGTATTTTCGAACCACTGACTGTGTCCTTCGATTCCATGCAAATAAAGAACGACAGGTGAGCCCACTTTTCCGCGCCATATTCGACAATTGACCTGATAATCGTCCGATGCCTTAATCCAATGCAGCTCCGGCTCTATACCAGTTCTTGGATAATTTTTCAGTTGTGGCAGCGGGGTTTGGACTAGGTTGTCTTTCAAGTGTGGGCACCAGATTGGTATTGGAACATCTGTTTCAGGAGTCCAGTCGTTGAGTTTAACATTATTGACACAATATTAGCGTGATGCCATGAGCCAAATAGCTACACATAGTAATCTTTGAAGATGAAGATTCTTCCCTGGTTCGCCACCCTCTTAAATCTACTTGAAACTGGATGCGCGAAAAGCCCGATTCTGGAGGACTTGGCTCGGCCCGAGCTTACCGTGGCTGTCAGTCAGAATATTTGTCTCTGGTCCTGGCCACTCATTTCGGTCATTCCTGAGAATGTTGAAAAGGTGAGAAAGCTTTTACCTGAGTCTATGGTCTACACAGCCAAGTTTTTCGACCAGGTGGCGGATAAAGATAAGCATTTCCAGACTCTAAATCTCAAGCAGTGCCGCTTTTTTGGATTCGACCAGGAACAATTGTCGTCCTGGGATCCGGATGTGAAGACTTCTAAACTGCGTAATATATTCGAAGCGCAGTGTCGCTCGAACGACTTAAAAGAAGGCATTCTTGCCATTTTGACTATTGAACTTGCTGCGACCTTTTTTGGTCGTTATTCTTATCAAATAGTCGAGAAATATTTCGCCGATCCCAATCATAATAGTATTGATGGTCGCCGTTTCACAGAGCAAGAAT
Source organism: Cyanobacteria bacterium TGS_CYA1 (assembly GCA_026129135.1). Classification (GTDB taxonomy): domain Bacteria; phylum Cyanobacteriota; class Vampirovibrionia; order Obscuribacterales; family Obscuribacteraceae; genus Aved-18. Next base: position 198,707 of record JAHCIQ010000003.1, read on the forward strand.
TGATTGAAGGACTGGCATGGGCGCGATATCACGCAAAGCCGAATGCCAGACAAGCTCTATGGATAAAAGGCTTGAGCGAGGAGCTCGAACTCGACCCGCCTAATAAGTTACCCCCAAGCGTCATTCAACTGGTAGACGCTATATATCAATGGTGGCAATCGCCTCTAAGTGTAGAAAGGGAGTTAGTGAAAAAATGACCAGAAAAGTGCTTACCATTGCATTGTCACTTGCAGTCTCGACTTTTGGCTCAATCGGATTTGGATGCGACCATGCATTTGCCGCAAGCAAACAAGTTAAAAATTCCAAAAAAGTGAGTATGCTCAACGACGCTCCAGTTGCTGAAGACAAGGATAAAGACTCCAAAGACCCTAAAGAGATGATTGATGGAAAAGCGTTTGTGCAGGAAATGCTCGAAGCTACTGAAAAATATAACGACTATTCTTTTAGATACACAATGAAAGTGTTCAAAAAGTCCAAGCCCGTAGTTGAAGAAGGTGTTTTTACCTACAAAAAGCCAGGTCTCATTCGATTAGAAGAGACTGGACAATACAAAAAAGGTGCTGTGGCAGTGCTTGGTCCTGATGGAAAAGTGAGAGCGCATTTAGGCGGAATGCTCAAATCTTTCGTGGCAGAATTACCTCCAGATTCGGGCATGTTACGCTCAGCCAATGGACATCCGATGGTTCAATCCGATTTTAAATCTCTGGCTAAAGCACTTAAAGATTTCAGCAAAGACGGTGTCACTACCAAAGTTAGCAAAGCACCAACTACACTCGATGGAAAATCAGAGTCTGTCTATGTTCTCGAGTTGTACAAAGACAAGCTCTGGAAAAAAGTGCACGTGAATGCCAAAACCAAATTGCCCTCTGAGTGGTGGGACTACAGTGATAACGGCAAACTCTGGTCTTATGCAACCTGGAATTCGATCAAAGCCAATCAAGGCATTGCCGACAATTTCTTCAACGTCAAAGGCGTCAAAGCTGATATCGGCAAATTGAGCGCTAGCGACCAAGCAAAATTAGATTAATAAGAGAGGAATACAACGAATGTTCACCCCGTCTACTCTGGTTATGTTCGCAATTCTAGGCATCGGTCTTTTATTTGCAGTGCCGGTACTTGCTAAAGGTTTCATGCGCAGAGGTACAGGTGCCAAGTATGAAAAGAACTTCCTGATTCAACGCGCACCGCAATTGGTTTCAGTGTTCACCATTTTTCTTGTTGCCTTCAGCGTTTTTGCATATAACGGATTTTTCAAAACTATTCCTGCTCTCGTGCCATTCATCGTATTGACAGATGGAGTCAACGCACAGGGCACGCTTGCCACTGCAGCTACTATCGTTTCATGGATAGGAAACGCTATTTTGCTGAGCGGACTTATTTTTATGATTGGCGGCTGGTATTCACTGGGAGAAATGTTCTCCACCGATGCTGAAGTAATGGAAGACCATAAAGTAAAAGACACAGGACTGCTTGCTTTTGTTATGCACCCTGCATACTCGGGCATTATTCAATCGTTGCTTGGTGCTTCACTTGCAAGCACTTCCATTTTCTGTGCACTCTTCACTGTATTGATGGTTGCTCCACTGTGGCTGAGACGTGCCAAATACGAGGAGCAAATTCTTTTAGAAGCCCTAGGAGAGCCCTACAAACAATATGCAGAGAACATGGGTTGGAGAAGACTAGTTCCCAGATTTATACCGATTGGCGTATAATTTGTAAGGAGGCAGGAACTTTAGCAGATAGTTGCCGTCTTAATTCAAGTCTACGGATTTATTACGAAACCCAGGTATTCACAATGCAAAAAAATTCCCCAAAAGCCGCCACCGTATTTGCCACCACTCTGGTGCTTCTAGCTTCAATGGGTTTGAGTGTGCAAAGTGTGCAGGCAAAGGGCAAAACTGAAGTAAGTCAGGTTTCGTATATAAAGGATCAGGACAAAAAGAACTGGGTACAAGCTAAGGTCATCATCGACGCACCGCCCAGTATCGTCTGGGATACGGTCCATGACGAACGCAAAAAAGATCCTGACCTCGCCTACAGCAAAGTGCTATCTCAAAAGGATAACCATGCGATTTTAGAACAGAAATTTCAGCTCATTCCAGTTTTTGGAACCTCGGTATGCAAAATGAGCAACGACGAGATCCCTGGAAAACGCATTGATTATAAATTGCTCCACTCTGACCGCTTCAAAGCAATGGAAGGTTCGTGGGTGCTCAATCCTGTTGATAATGGCAAAAAGACCGAGTTGGTTCTATCGACCCACCTGGATCTGGGAATTCCAGCACCCGAAGGAATGATGAACAACGTAACCGGTAAAAAGCTCCAGCGCCGTCTGGGCAATGTCAAAAAGATGGCAGAGCGTATTCAATCGCAAGTTGCAGCTTCTGAACCTATTCAATAAGAAATTGATAATTGCAAAGCACTGCTTGGCATCAAGTTGCTGAGTATAATTGAGGACTCCTATTGGCGAGTCTCATGACAACTTATTTGAAAACTGGCAAAATCGGCAACCTGGCACTAATTGCCCTGTTAGCCCTGAGTCAATCTCTAGTTCAGCCAGTCATGGCTGCAGGTTTGTCCGAGTCGGATGTGGAGTCGGCTGGATCTGCCAGTGTTTTGCTTGCCCCCCATGTGCAGCTTCAAGAGGGCACTGTGCTCAAGGCTGGGGTGGAGATCACCGATAAAAAGGATGAAAACACAACCATTATCGACGAGCTGGTAAATACTGCTCATCTCAAACATCCCCGAACCGAAACTCTGGATAAAAAGGTCAAAACTCACAATTCGGGACATCGCAAAGTAATTGCCAAATCTTTTGATGCCCTCAATTATGTTTTTGGTTATAGAGGCTCCACTCCTTCAAGTGAGATGGGCGATGTAATCTTGGAAGAAAAGAAAAAACTGAAGAGCAAGGGTTCTGCAGAATGGCTCAGTCAACAGCACAAAGACGAAGTGGAACTTGCTGTAGTTTCGACAGCGATGGATCTGGCCGCCGCGCTTGGTGGGTCTTTTTCAGACGCCAAAGAAGATAAGGAACAAGCGACCATCGCATATGAAAATCTAAAGGAATTGGTCGGCGAGGATCTCGCTCGCAAAACTGTTGCTGAATTCAGAGCCTGGTCGCGCCGGCCACTCAATGTGTCTGCACTTGATGGAAAAGTGTGGAGTATAAATCAGCGTCAACAAAAGCAAAAAGCAATCATGCAGATTTGCAAAGACACTGACCCTGTAATAAAAGACGTTGTAGATGCGGTGCACAAATACAATGGTCACGGCAAACTGTATCTGGCGACAGCTAGAACAATCAAAACAAGTCTTGGTATCGCTTCTATGAGCCCGACTGTTGTTGCACCAGCATCGCAAATTGCTTTGTTCTTCTACACCATGGCTACTGGTGGTGATGAAGAAGACAAAATGCTGCGCGAAATATATTTGGATAAACGTTTAGCAAGTAGAAGTACAGTTATATCTGAGAAATCGCACCTTGCACTGGATCGGTATCAAATAGCCAAGCTGACCAAAAATCCCATATTGATGACTTACTGCGAAAATGTCGTTAAGCATATGACTGGCTCGCAAGCCGTTTCTTCTATTCTTGGTCCAACAACCCAGGCTGCGACTGCTGCAACCAATGATGTAACTACATCACTAACACCAGCACCAGTTTCAGCACCAGCAGCTGTAGTTACTGACACTGCCTCTAGTGATTCTGTAACTATTAACTAGACTCTTTTATTGTTTCGATTATTTGGATGAATTCCAGGTCGCTTAGATAGTGACTGTTTGAAATGCTGATTGTTTGTTTGGCAAAATCCTCAGCGTTTGGACAAGTGGTTTTTGGAACGATGTCTTTCAAATAGGGATAAGCGCTCAATTCGCATGCAAAAGCCTTGCTCACTCCAAGCCCACTTGTCCATAATTTTTCCAACACACGTTTTTGCCATAGGTCTTTTTTGCTTTTGAGTAGAACATAAGCAAAACATCCCTTAATACTTACGTTTGGCTCTGAAACCAAAAAGACACCATTAGATTCAAGTTCTCTTAATTGCGATATGCGCTTTTGAGCGTCGGTTTGTTTTTGATTTAAAAATTGATCAAAACGTTTAATTGCGCTTGCACCCACAAGGCGTCTAAAAAAGCCGACTTTTCTTACTGGAATTGGCATCTTGAACTCTTCATCTAAAGCTTTGATTTCATCGCCTTTCTGCAGATGCGCTCGAAGGGGTGCACCATAAGCGATACTAAGACCAGTAGGGTTATACAAAAACATGTAAGCAATTAGTTTAAGGCTCAAAATGAGTTCGGAAAATAAATTGTATTGTGCAAGTTCGGTGATACTTTCGTCTATTTTCTCCAGAATTGTCTGATTTGAGCAGGCAATTGTTCCTCCTTCGAAAATAGTAAGTCCTTTGCCTGCAGTAAGGCTGAATATTCCGATGTCGCCGCTCAATCCAGCTTGTGTATCTTCAAATTTAGCGCCGAGCGCCTGGGCTGCATCTTCAACTACGAAAATATTGTGTTCTCTGGCAATGCTCATGATTTCATCCATTTTTTGAGGATAAAATCCCAGATGGGTTGGTATCACGCACAGTGTTTTATGGTTAATAGACTGTTTTAGAAAATCGAGGTCTAACTGGTCAGTATCCTTTTTGAAGTCGCAGAGCCTGATTTTAAGACCTGCTTGATTGCAAGCAATCGCAACTAAAGGACAGGTGAATGCCGGAATGATTACTTCATCTTTTTGCGGTTCGAGTTTTCTTAGGGCTGCAAGAGCTACGATAAGTGCTGCCGTACCAGAAGATAAGAGGCGTATTTTTGTTTTATTGTTGAAATAGTTGGCAAGACCGCCTTCTAAATTCGAATCGATCGAAAAAAAATCGCTCCATTGCAAAGGCATCCCGGCTGTGGGGGGAATTTCTTTAAGCCTAAACATGTGCTGGTTCTTCAATCTCGGCTTCAGCCACGGCAAAGAGAATTATGCCACCAACGATAAGAAGACTTCCTATTATTTGAGGCAGGGTCAATTTTTCGTGGAGCCAGGTCACACACACGATTAGCACCGTTACAACTTCTAGATGCGATGCTGCAAACGCAGGACCAATCGGGGCTGTTTTGAGCAGAGTCATCCAGGTGATGAATGCACCAAGATAGCCAGCCAAAGACAGATAAGACCATTTTTCGCAAATGACACTAAAGATCCATTCTGGAGAAAAAGTTGCAGGAGATGTATTTGTTGCTGCAAATTTAAAACCGATTTGAGCCGCAGTGTCGAATGCCACGAGCAAAAGAAAACCAATTAAGTAAAATGGACGCATACTAGCTTGCCCAGCCGACAAGCGCTACGCCTGCCGCCACCAAAATCGAAGCTACGATTCTTTTGGGAGTAAGTGCTTCTTTGAAAAAAATACGCCCGCCAATTATCACGCTCAAAATATTTACACTACCAACCAGAACTCCTTGAGACAACGGTACCATCGAAAGAAACGCAAGCCAGACGAAGAATTCAATTACATATGCGCTAACGCCAAGATAAATCCATTTATCTTTGACCATCGACTTCCAGTGCTCGAGCCCATCGCCTTCGGCACCGGCTGCGGCTTTGAGAGCGAGTTGACCGAAAGTATCGAAAACCAGAGTCAAAAACCACATTAAGGTAGCTGCTGCAGACAAAGTTCAGCTCCTTGATTTTTGCCAGTTCGAATCGTTTTCAAAGTATCTTTTGAATGGGGTAAGTATTTTTCTAAGTATAGAATTTCGAATGAAAACGGCATGTTTGGTGAATGTGAATGATGCGCCTAGATATGCTTTTACTTCGGGGTCGGTCCAGCCAGCAATATAGTTTTTCAAATTATGTTTGATAGCGTATTCGAGATTGACAAACCAGCTTATAAAATACAAGTTGAAATCGCGTGCCTCTGGATAAGAGAAGCCGACATATTTATCGATTAGATTGTTGTTGTGGATAAAACAAATGTTATAACCAATAAGCCTGGTGTCATGATAATAAAGAAAGACTATGCCACCATTATTGGTGGTCAAGATTTCTTTGAAAAAACCGAAACTGAGCTTGTCGAAATGATATTTGCTTTGTTCGAAAACATTTAGATAAAGCGCATACATTTGTTCCAGCAGATGGGGATTTTCAAAATAAGAACCAGTTTTCTCTTCTTTGACTTCAAGCTCGTTTCGTTTTTTTAATTTCTTGCGCAAATCTTTTCGGCGCAGTTTGCTTTGTTTTGCAAGATAATTGTCGATAGTGTCAAAGTCAACTGGGACGTATGCAAGCGCCTGACCGTCGAGTACAAGAAATCTTTTGTCGCTCAAACAAATGTCCAGTATAAATTTAGATGACTGATTTTCCTCGTCGCTCAAAAGAGGCGATTCGAGCGGAAGATCTTTGACTATGAGTAACTGAGCTTTCTGTTTTATGGCTTCATCTACATAAGCGTCAATCATCCCTTTGATATTTTTGCTACTGGGCAAAACACTGTATTCGGTAACAGTGGTGCCAGAAAACAAAGTGTTCAAGCAAGTAATTTGAGATAGACCAAATTTGTTTAATCGATCCGCAATCCACATCTGGTCATCGTCTAGAGTGGTAAGTAAATTGAATCGGGCAAGAAAAGCACTCAACTTGGTATCATCGTAACCGATTTCTATCGAGGTGAAAGCTTCAGGTGGGAATTTGTGAAACGACTCTGTAAGCGAGGCTGGCTCGAGTGCGTTCAACTGTCTTGTTTGAAGCTCGATCATCTCTTTTTTGCTGCCACACTTTTTTGAGCGATAACACCAGGCACTTGCGTTGTTTTGCTTGCACTGAGCGCTTGTCCGTTAATCAAACAGATTCTGTTCGCTTTGATCGACTTTGCAATATCATTTAAAAAGGATTGCAGTAAAAATTTAACCGAATAATTTTCTATTTGTTCGCTGAAGTCGACCGACCAACGTTTTTGTGAATAGCCGATAGTCAAAATGCGACCCTGGACTGCAAACAAGGGCATTACTGCTTGAATTTGATTATTCATTTTAATTTCGAGATGCGAACCCTGACATTCGACTTTTTGCGATTCGGTCAGTGCTTTTTGTGCAGCCAGATAGTCTGGATTTTGCTGTATGAAAGAATTGAAATAGCTACTGCCTTCTTCGCTCAGCCTGTCGCATAGCTCGAAAGTCCAGACTGGATTTTCCTTTCTTGGTAGTACGAAAGTTTTGTCGGTTATTCGCTCGACAAATTCTGCCACACGCTTTAGCACGTAATGTCTTTGCAAATCGAGTGTCATTACGTGATCGCATCCGGTTAATGCAATCAGTCTTTTGTCTTGAGAGCCAAGCAGTTTGTACATCTCTGTGGCATTATTCATGCTGGCAAGAGTATCTTCAAGACTGTGCATTACAAGAACTGGACAGCTCAGATTCTGTGCGACTGATTTGAAATGATCGGTTAATAGTTTCATTTGGTGCAGCGAGGCAAAATAAGTTCTAAAAAGACCAAATTCGTTGCTCGTTCCAGCTTTGGCTGCATCGATAGATTTGGTTATTTGAGCTTGAAGTCGCGCGTCTTTAAGCCCGTATGGTGGCGTTTCGGTCCAGTAGAACCAGCCTCCAGTGATTGGAAAAGTATCAACCATCAGATGCAATAAGTTTCTAAACGACTTGAGCTTGAGTGCTCTTTGATGGGTGAGGTTGTCTAAATTGGAGCCATCATAATCGAGCGTCGGTGAAAGAATAATTACTCCCAGGCATCGCTCGGGCACTTCCATTGCAAGCATCGAAGCTATTGTGCCACCCATAGACAGTCCGCAAAGAATTACTTTGTCTACACGAGTGAGTAATTGTTTCAATGCTAGTCGAGCACTATCTACCCATTCGCTCCATTCGACTTTGATTAAATCGAGGTGAGTGCCACCATGACCTGCAAGAACAGGAGCTTCTGTTTCAAAGCCATTTTTTTGGAGAAACTTTTCGAGCGGACGCAGCTCGGAAGGCATTCCGGTCAATCCATGCAAAAGTAGAACGCCAGTGCGCATAACTCAAGCTCGTCCTAGGCAGTAACCCAGGCTCCTTCGTAAAAATGGTCAACGACAGGCACTTGCGATTGCGACTGCGATTGAGTAAATTGGCTTGGAACCATGACTGGTATCAACTCTTCCAGAGCCATACGCACTTCGAGCATACTCTCATAAGAATGGAAATTGATTCCCTCGCTCTTGCAATGACGCGATAAACTGTCTTTGGCGAAAAGCACGTCGGCATTTTGTGCCCAACAATAGTCTGAGCGACCATCACCAATAACTACTTTCAAATCGCCCCTGGGAGCCATATCGAGTACCTGGCATTTGCATCGGCCGGTGGTGCAAACCACACGATGGTCGCGCTCAGGAAATTCGATACGAAGCGCTCCAAACTCGTTTTCTATAAGTCTGTTCGACCAGATTTTATCGACCCGTACATTTTCTCTTTTGAGTAAGGTATTAATCACGATGTCTAACCCGTCGCTTACAATCGAGAAAGGAATATGACGGTGACGACACCAGGCGACAAAAGCTGGAAAACCTCTATCTAACTCCACGGTTGCAAGCACTTTTTCAATTGCTTCCCAGCCGCCTCTAATGAGAGGAATTTGTCTGGACATGCACTCGCGCCCGTTTATCTTGCCTGCAACCCAGAGAGCTTCGATTTCTCTCCACTCGGGAAGCGCAAGAGTTTCAAGCAACAGGTCTACGGTATCACCCTTGGTGATAGTGCCATCGAAATCGCAGAATATCTGAACCCGATCAAATTGTGGCTTCATTAGACAACCTTCTTACTTTCTGTTATTACCATGTCCAAAAGTTTGGCTGCAAGGTCCATTTCCTCGCGTGTGATTTCGAGTGACGGCGCCAATGTCACTACGTTTTTGTAATAGCCACCGATGTCGAGCACAAGACCCATGCGTTTGCCATCGACAAGCAAATTGCCTTCAAGTCCAATCTGGAACATGCGGTCGGCAAGTTTGCGATTGGCTGTGTAGCCATCCGCTTCGCACATCTCCATTCGCAGAGCAAGACCTTTACCATCTACGTCGCCGATTTCTTTGTGGCGTTTTTGCAAGTCTTTTATCAGTTCGAGGAAGTAAGCACCTTTTTCGGTAACCGATTTTTCGTAATCGCCTTCTTCGAAGATTTTCATCACTTCAAGACCGGTGGCGGTGCCAAGCGAATTTGAAGAGAATGTGGAATGAGTCGAGCCAGGTCCAAATTTTTCTGGTGCAATCAATTCTTCTTTTGCCCAGATACCAGATAATGGATTCAAGCCATTAGTGAGTGCTTTTCCAAATACTAGTGCGTCTGGAGTAGCATCGATATGCTCGAATGCCCAGAGTTTTCCTGTGCGGAAAAAGCCCATCTGAATTTCGTCATCTATAAGTAGAATGCCGCGCTCTTTGCAAATTTTGGCAAGCGCTTCGAAATATCCTTTGGGAGCCTGAATATATCCACCTGTTCCTTGGATGACTTCGACGAAGAAAGCACCAAACTCAGATTTGTTTGTTTTAGGGTTCCACCAGCCAGTGTATTCGTGATCGAATTTTCTTTCGATTTGCTGAATGCAATACATTTCGCACGAGTCTGCTGTTTTGCCATAAGGGCAGCGGAAACAGTATGGAAAAGGAACAAACTCGGCACGGTCGCCAAATTCGCCATAATTTTCTCTGTATCTATAAGATGATGTGATTGCAGAAGCACCAAGTGTACGACCGTGATATCCACCCTCAAAGGCGAGCATGCGCGATTTGCCTGTGTGTTTGCGCACCAGCTTTAGTGCGTCTTCAACAGCTTGTGCACCACCTACGTTGAAGTGGACACGACCCTTTTGACCTTTGAATCCACGCTTGATTGATTTTACGATTTTCTCTGCCAACTGCACTTTTTCTTTGTGCAAATACTGGCAAGCAAGCTGAGGAAGCTTGTCGACTTGATTTTTCAAAGCGTCGTTGACACGCTTGTTTGCATATCCAAGGTTGACCGCTGAATACCACATCTGCAGATCGAGAAATGATTTGCCATGGCTGTCGTACAAATAACTACCTTCGCAAGTGTCAAAGAATTGAGGGCGTTCAGCATAGTGAACGGTGTCACCATACGAGCAGACTTCGGATTCGACTTCTAAAAGTGCGTCTTCCTCTTTTGTGATTTGGTCGCTCGATTTGGGTGCTGCCGTAACGTTGGTGGTCATTTGATGCGCCTCAGATAATTTTAATTTTCCCTACTATATCGACCCAAACTGACGCCAAGCTTACACAGCTCCTCTTGCGAACCTGGGTTGTTCTGGCGTATTTTGGTCCTTTCGATATCACTCGAATGTGGAGCGGATATGCGCATTCTCTTAGCCGAAGACGACGAAATTCTGCAAGATGGAATCTCCAAAGCCCTTAATCAGTCAGGCTTTGTAGTCGAGCGCGTGGCTAATGGAATCGATGCGGATCATGCACTTTCAGACTCGTCGTTTGACCTGGCGATACTTGATTTGGGTCTGCCTCAGATGGACGGAATGGATGTTTTGCGCAACGCTAGATCGCGGGGAAATAAGCTTCCAATCCTTCTCTTGACAGCTAGGGCTGGGCTTGGTGATCGTGTCCAGGGTTTGAATTTAGGCGCTGATGATTACATGCCTAAGCCTTTTGATTTGCCCGAATTGGAAGCGCGTGTGAAGGCGCTGATTAGACGCAGTAAATATTCAGTCGATAATGAAATTATTTTCGCCTCTCTCAGATTCGATGTAGTTGGGCGCAGCATCACTGTCGACAAGGAGCCGTTAGAATTCTCCGCGCGCGAGCTTGCTGTAATGGAATGTCTCATGCAGCGTCCGGGAAAACTTGTTAGCAAAGAGATGTTGCTCGAGCAAATTTGCAGTTGGGATAAAGATGTGACACCAAATGCGATTGAAGTTTATGTTCATCGTACCCGAAAAAAAATCGAGCCTCATGGTGTCACTATAAAAGCCATGCGCGGTTTAGGTTATATGCTCGAAAAATCGGAGAATAAAGCATGATTGCTTTCAATTCTTCTATTCGTCGCCAATTACTTTGCTGGCTATTGATACCAGTTACGGTGATTCTTGGTGTCGATACAATGATCGCAAATATCATGGCAGTAGAATTCGCCAATGATGCTTACGACGAATCGCTCATCGATTCGGCTGGAGCTGTGGCATCTCGTTTAAACTTTGTCGACAAAAAGCCTAAACTCGATTTATCCAAGACGGCGTTATCTTTCCTCAAATCCAATCAAAAGAACACCATCTATTATCAAGTTCTAGATTCGAACGGTAAAACAATCGCTGGAGAAAACTCAATTCCAGCCCCATCAGGTGACTTGAGCGCAAGCGAACCGGATGTGCGCTCGGGCAAAATCGGTCAAGCCAAGGTGCGCATTGCAAGTATCATCGCAAGCTCTCCCGATAAAACTGATTATGTAATCGTCCAGGTCGCTGAAACAACTCAGAACAGACAAGACCTCATAAAAACCATTATTTTGATGATTCTTTTGCCTCAGCTTGCAATCATCGCTCTTACGTCTCTTGTAATTTGGTTTGGAGTCAGACGCGGTTTGCTACCTTTGCGCAATCTGGAAAATTCGGTCTCGCGTCGAAGCCCGGCGGATCTCAAACCACTCACCGAGGCTGGCACACCAAAAGAGGTTAAGCCGCTTGTCGTTTCTATTAATAGATTGCTTTTCCAAATTCGCGAAGACCGCGAGGCTCAAAAGCGATTTATTGCAAACGCTGCCCACCAACTGCGAACTCCCCTTGCTGGACTCAAGACTCAAAGCCAACTAGCTCTGCGCGAAAACGATCCAGCCGAATTGCACCATGCCGTAAAGCTGATGGGCTCAAGTGCTGAGCGCGCGAATCGTCTTGTTAATCAGCTTCTCACACTAGCTCAACTGGAGCCAAGTAGACCGACGAAATTTGCTCCGGTTTGTCTGGAAGCAATTGCTCGAAATGCCACAGGCGAAATGGCACCACTTGCGTCTGCCAAAAATATTGACTTAGGCTATGAATCTTATGCACCAGATGCAGTGATTGAAGGTGACACCGACATTCTCTACGAAATGATGATTAATCTGATCGAAAATGCCATCATCTATACACCTGAATATGGCAAAGTAACTGTCAGCTTGTCTGTTTCAGATGGTCTTGTGTTTGCAGTTGAAGACAACGGACCTGGTATTGAATTGGATGAGCGCGATCATGTTTTCGAGCGCTTTTATCGGGTCTTAGGCAATAAAGCTTCTGGCAGTGGTCTTGGACTTTCTATCGTGCGAGAAATTGCAGATAAGCACGGTGCTTCAGTGCGTATTATGTCTGGACCTTCTGAGGTAGGAACACGCGTCGTCGTGCGTTTCGCTTACTTCGAAAATGTAGTGCCGGATGAAACTTCGATTGCGCCTTCAATGATGAATTTTGAGCCTGCTTCAGTGGAGATCGCTTCCAAATTCTAACGACGATCGTAAGTGTCGTTTTTGCTTTGGGGCCAACCATAAGTAAAACATCCCTTGATACTTACGGTCAGCTTTTTTGAGAAAAGGAATGTCTATTTTGGTGTGAGAAATTCTACTTAATTGAAATCGAAGAATCTATTTGTCGGATAACCATCTCCTTTCATGTGATACTGCGAATCTTCTGATTCAAACGTGTTACTTTCGCAGGTTTTAAAACCAAAAGGGAGATAGTTGGGCAATAACTGAATTAGCCTTTCAGTTAGCCATTCAGGAATTGCTGGTAGCTCTTGCCGTAGTTGCTGGCGCTCTTCTCGATGCAAGTACTTTCTCAAGAACCATCTTGTTTCTTCAACTGAGAAATCGGGACCTAAATACCAAAGAATGTTCACCGCTTTTCCAAGGCGTGAGTCGTTCAATCTAATTTTCTTTGCTGCCGTTTCCTTAAATCGAATGATTTTTCCTTGATATCTGAAAGTAATCGGCCTGCCTGTAGTGAAAAATACGATCTCGGTTACTTCAATGTTTGAAATCCCGATTTTAGAAGCTATCACTTTTGGCTCCTCGGTTAAGATTCGACCGAGTTGTTTGGCTTTGGCTCTTCCGACTTCTTCTGCCGAAGGTCGCCAACCATCCGCCTGATGTCTTAAAAAAAGTCCTTCAACAAGTCTTTCAATTCGCTCAGCTTCGATTAGTCGATGGATGCACTGATCAATAGTATTGGCACTTCCAAATTTTCTTAGTTCACTTCTAAAGAATATTTGTCTGGGTTTTAAACTTAAAAGAAATCTTTGAATCAATACAGCTGTTGTCTTTTCCATAACAATTCCTCTAGGTTGGCAGACGAGTTTTCCCTCAGTACTTACGACGAACTTTTTTGCTTAAAAGTTCAATGAAAGTAGAGCAAATTAAATTAGGACCTTGCCTGTTTATTGAACCGAGAAAAAGACAAGCCCCGACAGAACATGTCGAGGCTTATCGTAGTTGCTAGTTTTTACGCTCTGCGCTTAGTCCAAGTCGATTAAGAAAGTGCGTTTCTTGTTTCCTGAATTAGCGAGGCAAGACCGCGGGCAACATTTTTGGTCAGGTGCAGGTGAAGGACGCGACGTCCTTTATCGCACAAGACTTGAGTGTCGCCATAGGCTTGAGCAGTGCAGATATTGCCGAATGTCGGCTTATATCCTGGCACTGGCATGTCTTTCTCGTAGTCGGATGTTATTACCAGGAAGACGCCGTTATTGGCCCCGCCTTTATGAGCTTGACCGGTCGAGTGCAAGTAGCGAGGACCAAATCCAAGCGTGGTCGAAGTGTTGTATTTTTCTTCTACTGACTTGCGCACTATCTCTAGAGATTGAGCGTTCTGGTCATTCATTTCGAGGAAGGCGAGAATCGCAAAATAATCACCAGCTTGAATGCGGTCCAAGTGAGCACGAAGAATCGCTGCAAGGCTTGGTTCGCCCTGTACTTTCGATTTAATTGCTTCTTCGTTTTTCTTATCTGAATAAGCACCTAGCATGTCGAGTTTGGCATCACCACCCCAGAAAGGAGTGTAATACTCGAAGCGACCCTTCTCTTCGAACACTTTGGTCAGAGCGCGAGTTGCAACTTTTGCAGATTCGACGTCCGGTTGATTGAAAGCGTTGATGCCCATGATTGAGCCAGCAACTGCTGTTGCGATTTCCCATCTGAAGAATTCTTGACCGAGATCCATTTTGTCATTCAGTTTGATTTGAACAACCGGCTGACCTGCTGCAACTAATTCTTTGACAAGCGCATCGGAAATAGATGCTTCTTTGTCGCTTGCAAGGGTAATGGTTACAAACAATCTATCTTGCTGATAGGCAGATGCTTGAAGTGGTGCTTCGTTGACTATTGGAATAATCGAAACATTGCTCTTGCCCAGTGATTCTGCAATAAGCTGTTCGATCCAGTTTCCTACGCTGCTAAGCGATTTGCTTGTGGCGATAGTCAGTTTGTCGCGACCAGCACGCTGGCAGGCACCAAGAATGATACCAAGGGTCAAGCCTGGGTTTTCAGCTTCTGGTGTGAAGATATTGCATGTATCGACCATTTCTTGAGCAGATTCAAGAAAGACTCTTGTGTCGACACCAGCTAGAGTTGCAGGAATCATACCGAACTTGGAAAGTGCAGAATAACGTCCGCCGATTGCTGGCTTGCCGTGGAAGATATGGCGGTAGCCTTTTTCCTTAGCCAGTTTTTCAAGCGATGAGCCTGGGTCGGTGATAGCTACAAAGTGCTTGCCTGCGTCTTGGCCAACTTCTTTTTCCACTTTTTCTGTATAGTGGGCTGCCATCACATTTGGTTCGAGTGTGCTACCCGATTTGCTTGCCACCACAAATAGTGTTTTGGCAACTTCAATCTGATTGTCGATATCGGCAATTCTTTGAGGATTGGTCGAGTCGAGTACCAGTAATTTCGGGAAACCATCTTTGGCTGGCGTACAGAATGTATGCGCCATAACTTCAGGACAGAGGCTAGAGCCGCCCATTCCTAGCAAGACGACATATTCGAACTTGGTCGACTTGTCTGCCATCAACTTTTCGTAAGTGGCTTTGTCAGCCAGTTCTTCCTGGACAATAGAAAGCCATTCGAGCCACTGACCTTCGTCTGTACCCGACCATAGCGATGCATCTTTTGCCCAGAGTTTTTCTACTTTCTTTTCTTTGACCCATTCCTCAGTATATTTATCTACAGAGGCTTTGAGTGCTTCTGGCAAATTGACCGAAACCGTAGCCATTTTGCGAGCAGCTCTGCGATGAGTTTCAACTGCAGAAAGTAGCTTGGTGAACGAAGTTGCAAAAGACTTGACGCCTTCGTCAAGCAACGTTTCGGTGACTTCGTCGAGTGAAATTCCAAGACGCTCTAGAGTTTCGAGCTGTTCTTTGGCGCCTTCCACGTCTTTTTCCAGAGTCTCGACCGGCTTGCCATGGTCGCGGAAGGCTTCAAGTGTGGGCATTGGAAGAGTGTTTACTGTTTCGTTTCCAATAAGCTCGTCCACATATAAGCAATCGGGATAAGCTTTGTTTTTGGTGCTGGTCGATGCCCAGAGCAAGCGTTGCGGACGTGCACTTGCCTTGATCAAAGCTTTCCAGCGCTCGCTCGTATAAATTTCGCGATAATCTTGATAAGCCATTTTAGCGTTAGCGATAGCAATCTTGCCAAGCAAGTTTTTGGCGAGCTTTCTGTCCACTTCGCTGGTTTCTGGATTGTCGATCATTTTTTGCAATTTGCCATCGATATTATTGTCGATACGGCTTACAAAGAAACTCGCTACAGAAGCGATATTTCCTACATTGGCAGAAGTACCGTGCTTTTTGACATAGTCTTCAAGACCGCTCATATAAGCGTATGCAACTTCTTTGTACATGTTTTGTGCGAACAACAGGGTGACGTTGACGTTGATGCCTTCGGCAATCACAGCTCGAATAGCAGGCAACCCTTCGTGAGTAGCTGGAATTTTTACCATCAAGTTTGGACGGTCGACCCAAGCCCAGAGGCGTTTTGCTTCATCGATAGTGCCTTTTGTATCGTGAGCCAGATAAGGTGAAACTTCCATACTGACATAACCATCGCGACCGAGTGTTTCGTCGTAGACCAGACGAAGAGCATCGCAAGCGGCTTGAATGTCTTTGACAGCAAGTTTTTCATAAATGTCCATGGCGCTGTCTTTCTCACCAACCAGGGTCTTGATGTCTTCAAGATATTCGGACCCTTTGGAGATGGCGCCTTCAAATATAGATGGGTTAGAAGTAACTCCACGCAGACCGTCTTGTTCGACCAGTCCTTTGAGCTTACCCTCAGCAAGAAAACTGCGACTTATGAAGTCCAGCCATATCGACTGACCCAGTTTAGACAACTGTTTGGTCCTGTTTTCCATTTGCGGTGCCGTTTGCATAGCTTAAACTCCCTCGCATTGCGATTGGTGGATTTTCTTCAGACGAATACCAATTTTATCCCAATAATGACTTAAACTATTGACTCTTAAGGCTTTCATAAACACATCATGGAAACCAGTAATTATCAAGAAACTGAAGATTTAATCACCGTTCGTTTGCCCGAAAACGAGTCGCTTGGCTCGTTTTATCTCATAACATCTGCCCAGGAAGGCGTGTCGTGGTGGGAGAACAAACTGGGGGACGCCAAGGGAATTGTAGAAATTCCCCGCTCATATGCAGGACGATTGCACCTGATTGTCGAGAGCTACGCTGACGTATCCCATCTGGTTGCACTGCAGAATTGTGGGCTGGTTTCTCTTGATTTCAGGCATCGTCCGGTAAACGATCTCGAACTTTCTCATATTCAAAGACTGAAAGATCTCAAATATTTGAGTTTGCCTCAAAGTCCAATTACCGATCGCGGGCTTATTTATCTGATTAACCTGGAAAATCTGCAAACGCTCGACCTTGGCGGTACAGTCGTGACAGACGAAGGGGTCGAGTATTTAAAAAATCTGACCAGACTGCGCAAGCTTCATTTAGACTCAACTCGTATCACGCCAGTAGGTGCTGAAACGCTTAGAAAAGCACTTAGCCGCTGCCAAATAGTCTTTCGCTCGCAAAGAGTTATTAACTGTCCAGAAGATGTATCGCTTGGAAAAATCTGGGTGGCTTCTGTCAATCCGCAGACTGAGCGGGTTTGGTCCGAATTGTGCGAAGCCCAGGGACAGATTCAGTTGTCGAGACGGGCATTTGTCCGCCTTGAAGTTGATAGTCCAGATGCTCTGAGACATTTCAGCAGGTTCAATCCTGACGATTTGCAGTCTGTCGATTTCTTAGGCTCGGTCATGGAAGACGAAGACTGGAACGCTTTTTCGCACCTGAGTGGGCTGCGTGAATTGCGTTTGGCAGGGTCGCATTTAAACGCTCAGAGTTTCAATTTCTTTTCTAGCCTACCTCATTTGCGCAGTTTGCAACTAACCGCGTGCGAAATTGGCAGCGGTGTTTTCGAGTCGCTGGGCGAGAATAAATCAATTAGAGAAATTAGAATCTCACATTGTCTTTTGGATCCAGAAGCACTTACTGGAATATGTAGACTGCCAAATTTGCGACAGCTGTTGCTTGAAGGCGACTCTATCAGCAACGCAATTCTCGAACAATTGAACGAGCCAAGCAACTTGACCGAACTATATGTGGTGCTCGCTCGTGTAGATGACGAAGGTCTGCATGTCTTGTCTAACTTTGCAAATCTTGAAAGTCTTGTTTTACGAACCAATCACATAACCGAGCAAGGACTTTCTGTTATTGGCGGTCTTTCGCGTCTCAAGCGCCTTTTTCTTGGTGCAGATCAAATAAAAGATTCCATTTTCGAGTCGATTGCTAATTTAAGCGAATTGCGCGAATTGACTATTCGCACAGTCGAAGTCGAAAGTGATTACAGCAAGTTGCTGGCTAATCTGCCCCATCTCGAACGACTCACAATTAGTGCTTCAAGTGAAAATAATTTGCCAATTGAAATTATTCAGTGTCGCAATTTGAAAGATTTGAGTCTGCGCTTTTCGGGACCGTCGATTGTATTAGAAGGACTCGATTCCCTATCGTTCTGCGATCTTTCAAGCAATCCGCATTTGCAAGACAAAGATTTGAAGGGACTGAAAAATATCACTTCTATCGAAGCTTTGAGTCTGCACGGAAATAGTGGCTTATCCAACAAAACAGTAAAGGCAATCGCCAAGCTTCGGAATTTGAAAAAGCTAGATCTGGCATCGAGTGGGATCACAAACTCGGGTCTGGGGCAGTTGAAAAACCTGAAGCACCTGGTGGCAATTTCACTTTCAAGCGGTCATTTTACCAATGACGCCCTGCCTTATTTGAGCACGCTTCACGAATTGCGCGTAATCGATTATCCTCAAAAGCTCGAAGACAAAGATCTGCCACCGCTGCGGGAGCTGACCAAACTTACAGGTTTGCGCCTTGGACGTGTGTCTGATGAAGGCATGGAAAATGTCAGACAATTTACCGAGCTTCGCTCACTCGATTTTTCGCGGTCTACAATCACTGATACCACACTTGGTTATTTAGCCAACAATCAGAAATTGAATAACTTGAGTCTTGCCGGAACGAAAGTTTCGGACGAAGGCTTGATTCAATTGAGTAAGTTATCTCAGTTACGCAATTTGAACCTGGCCAATACGCAAGTGACAGACCAGGGATTGACCTCGCTATCTAATCTGACCAGACTAGAGTCGCTCAACCTGGAGAATTGCACTCGTTTTCGCAATCGTGGACTTGCTTGTCTGAGGCTGATGACATCGCTAAGATGGCTTAATTTGTCGAACAGCAGTGTTGGAAACGCGGGACTTATTCATGTGCGCGGACTGACTTCGATGCGAACTCTGCGCCTTGCATTTTCTTTGTTGTCAGACAACGGACTGGAGAATCTAAGTCGTCTGGTTAATCTTGAAGTACTTGATATCGAGAGCACCGAAGTGACAGGCACCGGACTGATGTTTTTAAACGCATTGCAAAATCTGCAAGAACTGCGCCTGGCAAACACATATGTCGATGACACCACCACGGTTCATTTGACTGAACTAAAAGGACTGCGAAATTTGGATTTATCTAATACCAAAATATCGTGGAAGACTTTGAAATTGTTACCGCAGTTGACTCGTCTCAACTATTTGAATATAAGCGGTTGTAATGTCGCTTACAAAGACCTGATTTCACTTGCAGAAATGCAGCAATTACGCAGAGTGACTTTGAGCAATGGCTGGATCGATCCTGAAGACGTTGATCGTGTTATCGAATCGATGCCACATCTCGAAGTGGATTTGATTTGATTTAACCTGCAAAAAAGTATCTGGTCAGGTGGAAAAACACTGGAGCTGCAAAACAGAGCGAATCAAAACGATCCATCATGCCACCATGACCTGGAAGAATCGTTCCATAATCTTTCACTCCTGCGTCACGCTTAATTGCTGATAAAACAAGCCCTCCTCCAGTTCCAGCAACTGCCGAAATCAACGCCATGAGTGCTGCTTGCCCACTGCTGAATGGTGTGAGCCAGCTGAGCAAAAAGCCGACCAGAGTCGAGCAGGCAAGACCTCCTAATAAACCTTCGATAGTTTTATTGGGGCTGACTTTTTTATTCAATGGATGCTTACCAAATATCTTACCGAAAATATATTGAGTCACGTCGTTTATTTGTACTACCAGAGTGAAGAACCAGAGCAGCTTGAAATTTTCGCTCAAGCTGCCAGACAGGTCGAGCATCAACAGTGCTGGTGCATGGCTCACGAAATAAATACAAAGAACCAGGCACCACTCTACACTTGCCACACTTTCAAAAAATCGCTCATTGTCTCCTGACCAGGCTTTCCATATAGCCAGAATCGATGCTACGAATACCGGGATGAAAATAGCGAATAGTCCATACCATTTCATCGCCACAAGAGCATACTGAATGGGCAGCACAGCCACAAAAGAAAAGACAAGCAAAGAATAATCTGAGCGTCGGGTTTTTATCAAACTGACTACTTCGCGCAGAGCAAAAAATGAAATGGTGGCAAATAAAACCACTGTTCCCATTTTGCCAATTAGAGTCGACAAAATGAAAATTGCAACTATCATCCACCAGGTGGCAATGCGACTTTGCAAATTCTTTAGTGTTTCTTGTGATACTTCTTTAGATGCAAATTTAGCTAATAAAAATGCAGTCAGGCTGGATAAAGTGAGAAACGAAATTATCCATTTTAAAAGCAAAAATAGTTCGGGGTCTAACATTATGCCGCTCTTTCTTCATCAATAGCCATTCTTGCCCTGGTTAAAAACTGCTGTCTCGTCTCTTTTTCTTCGAGCTTTATAGGTTCATGAAAATTGAGACTGCATACAAGCGGAAGAGGAATGACTGTACCTGCCGGCATGCTTCTGTTTGCATTTATAATTTGAATCGGGATAAATTCGACGTTGGGCATGCGTTTTGAAATATGATAAATGCCCGATTTGAAGTCTTGAACAACTGTGTGGCTTTTTCTTCCACCCTCTGGAAAAATCAAGACGCAATGTCCTTTTTCCAAGACTTTCGCGATTTCTCTTATTGGGTTATTTTTGCGTGATACTTCGTTTCGTTCGATCATGACACCATGAAAAAATTGGGCACAAATAAAGCGTCTTATCGCATTCTTGCACCAGTAATCCGACGCCGCGATAGGAACGAGATTTGCTCTGATATCGGGGGGCAAGCATGCCCAGACAAGCACAAAATCTATATGACTCGAATGATTGGCGAAGAAAACGACAGGCTCGTTTTTAGTCTGTAAGTCTTTGTCGCTCACAACATCCAGTCCAAAATATAGACGAATGATTCGGGCTAGCAGATTTCTAACTTGCATTTTCTAATTGCCTCCTGAGTCTGTAAATCCTTCGAGCACAGGTAAGAATGGAGCCTGTAACAATAATCAAAAGGGCTATGCGAAGCGAATAGGTTGTTGCGTGTAAGAAAGTTTCTGCACTACAGATCAAACAAGCAGCAATAACTGTAAACATGCGATGCTGTTTCGCCATTGGTCCCTTAAAGTCTTGAGCCAATCCGCATGAGCCGCCAAAGACTCTAATATAGGCAGTAGCCATTGCAAGCAGAGCGGCGAGCCATCCTAATTCTACAAATCCAGGTCCAGAAGCATAGCCAAGCGCCAAAAGAATCAGTGTGTCGGAGACTCTGTCGGGCAGCTCATTGAATAGAACTCCAGACTTGGTTATCTTTCCGCCTTCAATAGCCATCATGCCGTCAATCAAGTTACAATAGAGACGCATGCCAATAAACGCTGCTGCAAGGATCAGGCACCAAATGGACTCAGACGTGCCTGCAATTTGTGTCGACATCATAAGTGGATAAGCAGCAGCACTGGCAAACACAATGCTCAAAATCGATATTTGATTTGGTGTCACTTTCATCGCCACTAGTTTAAGGGCGATTTTGTTATTTATTTTGCTTTGTCGCCCGAAGATTGGTCGGCGCTCCGCCTGAATTGCGTTGTCCATGCAAGCAGTATGGCTTGCCCCTGGACTGTTTTGCGCTAACTTGAAACAGTTTAGGAACTGTTTTGCTCAGCTCTGGGTGCAAAGGGAGATTTACTGTCTGGATGCAGTCCGACCCATTCTTTTTCCAGATGAGTGTCGTAGAAGCGTAACCAGGCTTCAGCGGTCAGATTATGTTCTTTGGCAATACTGCGAAGCACTGGAATGGCTTTATAAACATCAGTCAATGCAAGATCTATATAGAAACCATGTGTTCCAAATCCATAACCGACTGTGCAGCCTAGCTGTTTTTCGCGTAAGACCTTGTCTAGTTTTTCTTTTAAGCGGTCGCGTGAGCCATAGTCGCCTTCATCGGACACTGTGCCGTCCATGAAGAAATCTGTTTCCACATAGCAAAACTTTTCTCCAAACCTGGAGTGGTTTTCGGAACGGAAATAGAGACCATCGTTCAATCCATTGCTCAACGACTTGGAGCTGATGAAAGAAGATAATCTTTCAACACTATCTATTTTTCCTGTTCCTTTATTTTCTTTTGACCCAGATTGAATTTCTTCAAGAATTTGAGAGAGCTCATCGTCCTCTTCTTCCTCGTTATAATCGTCATTCTCGTCATTCTCGACTTCATTTTGCATGCTTTCAAGTTTTTCAACTAGCTTGGGAAACTTCTCTTGCATGAGTTTCAGCAAGTCCGCCGGCCCGATTTCATCTACTCCACCGCTTTCATTGGGCATCTTCAAAGACACAGTGTGAGAGACATTATCGTTTTCTTCAGATGGAACGATTTCGGAAACAAATTGCGTGGGCAGCTTGTCTAGAATCTGCTGTTTCAGTATAAAACACTGTTGCAATAACTGGTTAATGTTGTGTGAAATTGAACTTGTCTTTCCAATTACATTGTTCACCATTCTCATAGGAGTGGAGGTTGGCTTTACCGGCTCGATTGTGTCTATCCAGTAATCCATGAGTTCTTCGCCTAACAGTGCATTACCGATGTGCAAACAGTCAGACATGTCTTCTTCCATGTCGTCGCCAAAATTCTTGGAATAGAATTTCAGTTCTATTTTGTTGTTTAGATTTTTTTGCCATGAAACTCGAAGATCGGAGGGCAATTCAACACCGCTCTTTGCCAGTAAATATTCATTTAAGTCTTCTAACGGAACTGGTAGACGATGACAGCTGAAATACCAGTCGTTCAAATTTGGCGCCATCCCAACTACTGTCTGGATTAGAGAAGCAAGTTCGAAATTCGACTCAGATGTTACGACGAAAAGATTGCCGCCCTCTTCTGCTGGCTGAATCTCCCACATTATTTCGGGATGAATTTCTTGAATATTTTCTGCAATCCATTCTGCCATTTCAAGAGTTCTTTCTTCAATATCATTTCTTGATTCATCGGTGCATATCTTAAACAATCCAAGACCAATCGTCTCGAAGTCTTGCCACCATTTTTCTATGCGCGCGATTGTTTCCTGTTTTGCGATGAAATCAGGATCGTCTTCGTCGGGTATATAAAGCCAACGCATAGGTTAAGCTCGGTCTAAAGGCGCCAGGCGAGGCTATTCAAGGCTGTGTCGAATATGTCGCGCGAATTGATAAAGTCGTCGGTATCTAATGATTGCAAATACAATTCTTCGATGATTTGACCAGCTACGCCAGCAGGATAAATAATTCCATCATAAAAATAGTCGTTGGAGAATTGGCCTTCAACACGCAAAACAGACTTGGGTCCGAGTTTTTCGACGTGAATTTTATTCAAAAAGAAAGCGGGACCTTCGATGCTTCCTTTTGCATTTTTATTTGTATACTGATTGTCACCAGTGGTGGCAACGCCCATCACTGTATGTAGTGCCACAATTTCGTCCTCAGAAATTTCTTTGGGATGTTGGTCGCTTAGAACATAACGAAGTATTTGGCGCGAGGCATTATCGATTGGCATGCCCCGACCTTTAAAAACGATACGGGTATTGGGGGAGGTTTCAGAGACATAATTGACTTCCCAGCTCATGCCAGGAGACATTGGGCGTCCTTTGTCCTGAGATTGCCAACTGTCGGGCAAGTTCAGTGTTTTGATTTGACCAAGATTTTCAACTAGCATCTAATTCTCGCCTCAAAGACGCCTGAAATGATAACACGCTTGTAATAAATCCTGAATAAATGATTAGTTCGGGTGACTTTCGAGTTGCCAGGCTCTTAAATAATAATATTGGTGGGAGATTATTAGGATGTCCAGAAATCGAAAAGTGGGAAAAATCGACTTCATTTCTATGATGCTCGGCTGCATGCTTGGAGCTCTTGTAATCCTTGTGGGTTACGACGTGTTGCAGCGTATGCCGGCGAAGAACGGGCAGAATTCGTCTGTCAGCACGACCACCAGAATTACGACCAATGGTGGAAATGGCTCATTTTTAGCAATGGCTGAAAATACCATTGCCGACATTGCCCAGGAAGCGTCCAAAAGCGTGGTCAATATTAATGTGCGGACCAATCCTCAGGTTCATCCTATGCTTGAAATGATGGGCATTTCGGTTCCACCGCAGGAAGGCGTTGGCTCTGGAATTATTGTTAAAAGCAACGGCTATATCCTTACAAACAACCATGTGGTTGGCGACGCAACCGATATCCTGGTCACGCTCAACGATAAGCGCAAATTCAAAGGCAAAGTGGTAGGACGCGATGTCTACACCGATCTTGCTGTGATTAAAATTGACGCGAACGATTTGCCAGTGGCAAAGCTCGGGGTAAGCAAAACCCTGCGTCCAGGAGATTGGGTAATTGCCATCGGCAGCCCAATGGGGTATGACCACACCGTAACTATGGGGATTATTAGTGGAGTCGGTCGAAACCTGGTGAGCGAAGGAAGTCGAGTTGAGTTAATTCAGACCGATGCTGCGATTAATCGCGGTAATTCTGGCGGTCCACTTATTAATATTCATGGAGAAGTAATAGGGCTGAACGAACTCATTATCAATCCTCAAATTGCTCAAAATATGTGTTTTGCAATTCCTGTGGATCTGTTCAAAGACGTTACAGAAAATCTTATTGCAGGCAAGAAAGT
This sequence comes from Cyanobacteria bacterium TGS_CYA1, assembly GCA_026129135.1. Taxonomy (GTDB): domain Bacteria; phylum Cyanobacteriota; class Vampirovibrionia; order Obscuribacterales; family Obscuribacteraceae; genus Aved-18. The sequence continues at coordinate 223,234 of JAHCIQ010000003.1, forward strand.
GTTGCATCCCTATGTCGGGCTTGGTATGCAAGATCTGGATGACGAGCTGGCTCGAGCGATGGGACTGCCAAAGAATGTTCGAGGTGTAGTAGTGATTCAAGTGGTACCAGACAGTCCTGCTGAGCGAAGCAATCTTGCTATCACGGATGTAATTCAAAAAATTGATGGCAAAGATGTTGGCACAGCACAAGACATTAAGACCATCATCAAATCACACAAGCCAGGAGACAGGTTAAGCATGCTCGTTTTAAGAGCAGGAAAACTAATGCCAATCGACGTTATAGTTGGTGAATTTAAAATGGGCGAAAGATAAGATGATATTTAAAATGGAGAAGATAGTTTTGCCCTTAGCTGCGCTTGTTTTGCTCGCTGGCGGCTGCGGTGCAAAAGAAAAAACAGCGTCAAAATCTGTACAGGAAAATAAGGCGGGAGAAAAAATGTCACAAGAAGATAAAACCCAGAAAACTAAAGAAGAGTGGCAGACCTGTCTTACTCCGGAAGAGTATAAAATCGCTCGCGAGAAAGGCACCGAGATGGCTTTCACTGGTAAATACTACAATCACCACGAAGATGGCATTTATAAGTGCGTTTGTTGTGGTGCCGAATTGTTTGACTCAAAACATAAATTCGATTCTGGAACTGGTTGGCCGAGTTTTTACCAACCAACTAAAAAAGAAAACGTTGGTGAAGTCGACGATAAGAGCCATGGCATGCGTCGAGTTGAAGTTATTTGCACCAAATGCGATGCTCACCTTGGTCATGTTTTTGAAGATGGTCCAAAACCGACGAATTTGAGATATTGCATCAACTCAGCGTCTTTAAAATTCGATCCCGCTAAAAAGGACTGAACTTCTCTTTGCTAATGCGTGGTGTCTTTTTTCTTATAGAGTCAAACGTAAGTATTAAGGGATGAATTACTTACGTTCGACTCTTAGTCGCTTGGAGCACCTGACGAGCTCTGTTAGATTTTGCGTATTTCATCAAAATGCATCCGGTTATTAGACCAGTAGCCACAGTTATGTAGCAGGATTCCATTCCCATCGGAAAGCCTGGCAGGAACAATCCTGGTTGGTAATGCCCTGTGAATAAGGAGGGCAAGAAATCGATTTGTCCTTCTTTGGCACCAAATATAGATGTTTCGAATAGATTCCACGACCAGTGAATGCCAACTGGAATCCAGAGATTTCGTCTGATTAGAAATGCAGCATTGAGAAGAAAACCAGCTTCGATAGCCAGGAAAAGACAGCACAGTGGCTTATAGTCTTCGGCAATGCCATTTAGTTTGTTTGCCATGTGAAAGAAACCAAAAAGCAAAGACGCAATTACTATTGCCCACCTGGTACCAAATCCCTTTTCAATTGTGAGAAAAACGAATCCGCGGAAAATTAGTTCTTCTGCCAGTCCGACCAGAAGAAAAAATACAAGTGGAACGGCGAAATTGATATTGAAGTTTATCGAATGTTCCAGGGTGTAGGCACCGCCCAAATATGCAAGCGCCATTGTTACTGACATGAAAATCGCACCAATGCTGAATCCTAATAAAAGATCCGATCCCCAGCGTGACGATACGAAAATATCAGTGAGCAGTTTTGTCTTTTCTTCAATACCGAACCTTTTGCGAATTGCGTTCATCGGCAACTGCGTTACGAAGATAGCTAAAGCGATCGAAAGGAAAAATAGAAACTCGAAGATTATGTAGTATTTGGCATCATCTAAATGGACTTTTCTTGTGAAGGAATTGAAACTGGTTCTTGTCACCAAATAGAACACCACGAAAAAAATAGAAAAAATGATCATTTCAAGGATCGACTTGAATTTTGCTTTGATATTCATCAGCGATAACCGCCAATAAATTTGCGCATCATGATCAAAAGTAGATCGCGTCCAGAGCGCATAGTGTCTACATATATGCGAACGGTTGAACCAGGGCGATCTTGCCAATCGACATAGACTTTGTCGATTTTGTATTTTTTGATATTGGCTATAGTCAAAATTTCGAGATCGAATAAAAATCGATTGATAGTCATTCTTTTGAAAACATCAATTGCTACTTCGCGCTTGAAGAGCTTAAATCCTGCTTGTGTGTCTCTTACTCCTGGCAATACGAAATTACCGATGACAAAGCGAGAAACAGAAGCTATAAGTCGCCGACCAAAACCAGGATATTGCTCGTCTTTCGATCGTTGAGCGATAGCAATGTCAGCACCATTATTTATGGCGTCGATGAATTTTTCCAGAATGTCAGGCATGTACGATAAATCTGAGTCTGTATAAACTACTAAATCGCGAGTCGCTTTTAGGATGCCAGTCTGTACAGCCTTACCCTTGCCCTGATTTTGAACGAGTTCGATTACATCAAGCGAGCAATTAGACGATTGCATGCTTTCTTTTGCTACTTTAGCCGTGTTGTCTGTACAGCCATCGCATACGACTATTATTTCTGAGCCTGCGTAATTTTGCTCGAGATAACTGGACCACGCCTGGATGGTGGCACCAATACGAGCCGATTCTTGAAAAGCAGGAATAATAACTGAAATTCTGCGATAATCGGGCATAAGTCAATTCACTTGGAAGACATGAACAGGGAGCAAATTCCTCTACAGTATAAGCTGGCGGCGATACTATCGGTATTCATGCTTGTAGTGCCAATCATTATAGGCTTAAGATACCAGGAAATCATGCAAGCAAGCGACTTCTCCATGACATTTTATGTTGTGGGAAATATGATTGCTCATGGGCAATTGCAAGACATTTATCCGCCTCTTCAGGCTGGCTCGCTCATCCATACTCCATTCGATAATTACGCTCATCAACTTCTAGACAAGCTTCCGGCACGAAATGTCGCCATTTACATGTACAGTCCGCTTACTGCGGTTCTATTTGCTCCGTTTGGACTTCTAAACCCAGTTGCTGCGCTTGCCTGCTGGCAGATTATTATCGTTATTTCGGCTCTTGCATGTATTGCGTTATTGGTCCCGCCGCACGCTTTTAAAAGCACTTTGACCAGGGTGAAGCTTTTGGGCTGGGTGGCACTTTTCGCTCCTTTGCTTCAACAAATACTGATTGGGCACTTGAGTGTTCCTCTTGGAATGTTGCCATTGAGTCTGGGCTATTTCTTTCTTTGCAAGGGAAAAGATTTCCTGGCTGGATGCGTATTTGCTCTGCTCTTTTTGAAGCCACAGTTTCTACCATCGGCTTTGTTATTCATCGGATGCTACACATTTACCAAGCGTTTCAACGCGCTTCTTGGATTTTTATGCGGCACGCTTGCCATAACATTGTTGACTGTCTTTGCGCTGGGTCCAGAGACCCTTGTGCACTGGTATCAAAGTCTCAAATTTAGCGATACTATTTTTACTAATCCTGCATACAACTATCCGCACTATCTTGCAGTTTCGATACCATCGGTGGTGTTGCAATTATTGCCTCCAGAGCAAACGGGCACGGCTAAACTTGTTCTCTATTCTCTTGCTGTCATTATTGGTTTTTTTACATTGTTCGTAAGTATCGGTTTGATCAAAAAACTGGGCAAAGAGCAAAGTATGTCTTTGATTCTTGTGTTATCGATACTGGTATTACCTGTGGTTCTTCCCCATTTTCTTTATTATGACCTCTGCTCGTTGGTTTGTGCCGCTCTTGTGATTCAAAGCAATGCTCTGCCAGAGGTTCTAGGGGTAAAGTTCAAACGCTTGATTCTTGCTTTGTATGCCGTTATAAATCTATATTTCGTCTATTTCTTTGCCATTAATATAAAAGGCAGTCATTCAATTGCACCTGTGGTTTTAGTACTTTTCATGACTTCAGTTTTTGCATTGGCGATGCACCAATTCGCCAAACTCAATCCTAACTCGATTTCGTCTGTCGTCTGGACGTCAGACGAAAATGCATAATCACAGTCTAAAGTCTTGTCAGAAAGACGCTTGTTTTGGTGACTCGTTGAATGCTTTGACCAGCTCACTAACGTTTGGCGAGTCATCACCATAAATTGCTTTAGCTGTTTCAATTGCGCTTTCGCGATAAATTTCACTTTCGACTTTGTTGTTTTGCAAAGAGGATAGTTTGGCAAGCTCCATAAGCGATTCTACGATGTCTGGATGCTCGCTTCCAAGAATCTTGTATCTGATTTCCAGAACTCGTTTGTAAATGTGTTCTGTTTCTTCGAAGTGTCCAGCTTTGCGAATCAAGTGACCAAGCTGCATAAGAAGGCTCAAAGTTTCTGGATGCTCTTCGCCAAAAAGCACTTCAGTTATACGCAAGGCTCGACGAAGGGCCGCTTCTGACTTTTCATAATCTTCAATCTGTGCGCATAGTGCGCCAGTTTTTCTGAGCAAACCAATAATAGCTTTCTTGGGTGGGTCTTTCAGTTTTTCCATTGAAGCTAGAGATTGTTGATAAAGCTCGTCTGCTGCATCGAATTTTTTGATTTCGACTAGCTGCTCTGCTAGTGATTTTATGCGTCCAAGCATACGACGAAACGGGTCGGATTGCGGATTATGCAATGTCAATCTGAAAGCACGCAGAACATAGGGACAGGCTTCTTCTAAGAGTTTGCGCTCCAAAAGTTGGTCCGTTAGCTCGTCGAGCATATTGAAATATTTTTCTGTATCGTCCCCGAATTCTGCTTCGGCTTTTTGGAGAAAGCTTTGAGAAATGCGCTCGCGCCCTTCGATAGTCGTTTCTTTAGAGATTGCAGTAATTACTTTTGCTTGACCCTGAGTTCTTCCGGCACTGCCAGACGGGTGACATATGAGTCTAACTGCTGAAGTGAATTCGTCGTTAGGAAGATTCGAAAGTGCAGCCAATGCATCGGACGATGACATTCCAGGCAGATTAGGCGCGAAATCGTTTCTCATTTCAGGCACTGTCTGAGCTTGAGGCGGAGTCAAAGGCATTGGAGCCTGGGAAGTGACTTGCTGCTGAGGCAGAGACTGTTGAGATTGTCTCTGGTCTTCAGAAATCGATTCGAATTTCTTATTAACTTCGTCTTGCGTTTCTTTGAGCAAATCTGTGAGCGATGCCAGTTGGTGAAAAGTGGTGGCACCGACTTTTTTGGATAACTCTTGCTGCATGCCATCCAGGCTTTTCAACAAATCCTGGCGCATTTTGCTTATTTCTTCATAGGTACGCTGGTTGCGCTTGGTTGATACTACGAATAGTACCACTGCCACTGTGACAGAGATCACAGATAGCACCAAAGCAGACAACTCTACAAAATTCATTCCAGGTAATGCCCCAAAAACTCCTCAGTTTCAGTGAAGGCTTGACTCAGTTCAGGAAGTCGGTTCTTGGCATCGTCGACTTTTCCGCTTGATACTAATGCCTCAAGGTCAGATGCTATTTTTTCACATTTGTTCGCCATAATCACGCGACAACAACCTTTTAACATATGAGCATGTTTCCGACAGGCTTCCAGATCTCCTTGCGCCAGAGCGTTTTCGATTTTTGCCACAATATCATTGGTATCTTCTAAGAAGGCCGCTGCAAGCTCTTTTGCCGTTTCGACATCGAACTCTTCTTCTAGTTTTTCTATTTCAACATGAGCTTGAGATGGTGAATTCATGGTTATTTAGCCAATAGCGAATCGTCGGGGCAGACCTTTTTCAATTCTTCTCTTGTTTGGACGAATACTGCTTTCAGGCGCATGTATTTAACGCGAACCTGAGTCCAGTCTTTAGCTTCGGAGTAAGAGATGATATCTGTGGTCAGCCTGGTCATGAGCTTCATCCCGAGGGCTGCGCAGGGACCTTTGACCGCGTTGGCGAAATGGACGACAGAATCGGCATCTTTTTCGTCTATAGCCAATTGCATGCATTCGATATATGTGCCCATGTTGCTCAAGAAGAGTCGGCTGATTTCTTCAACCTCTTCTTTGCCGTAGAGTTTGAGCATCGCTTTAATGTCAAGCGGCGCTATGTCTGCCTGAATGTCATCCAGATTGAATTCGCCAGATTGTGCTTGACCTTTTTCACGAGCAGAAACTACTGAGCGTTTGATAGCTTCTTTCAATTCTTTGCGGCTTGCGCCTTTTGTAATGTAATCGTCCATGCCTGCTGCAATGCAGCGCTCACGGTCGCCTTCGCGGTCGTATGATGTCAGAGCGATAATTGGTATGCGTCTGTGCGAGTAAGATTCGTTGCTTCTGATCCGCGCTGCTGCTTCAAAGCCGTTCATCACAGGCATGTCGCAGTCCATCAAAATAAGCTCGTATTCTTTGTTTGCTAAAGCATCGAGTGCTTCCTGTCCGTTCGAGGCTACATCGGCATCATAGCCAAGTCGTCGCAGATGGAGCAAGAGCAGTTTTTGATTGACCGGGATGTCGTCTACAACCAGAACTTTTTTGATATTCAAATCGCTGTCTGCGTCTTCGCTTCCATAATCGACAACTGCTTGTTCGTTCGGCTCTTCGTCTTCACCAAGCTCGGTGGCACCACTCAAGGCTTTGATGCGGTGCATCGATGCACTGGTATTGCGTTTCTTTTTGCCACCAAGTAAGGTGTCTTTCAAGGATGGCTTTTGAACGAGACTTCCAATATTCGAGAAGTCTTCATTTTGGTGAGGAGCTTCTTGAGCTTGCATCGCTTCTTGCATCAACGCTGGAACTTCAGGTGCAGGTAATGGCGCTGGTGGTGGTGCTTGATTCTCTACTTGAGTTTCTGGATACGACTCCGGCTGCACGTATTGCTCGGCTTCGAACATGCCACCTGGCTCGAATGATTGGGGTTTTTCATCGAAAGACAAAATCTCGTCGATGGGCTCGAACTCATCAAATTCACTTTCGGCTGTTTGCTCGGGTGCTGATTCAGGCTCAGGTGCAGTCTCTGCCTCAGCTTCGCCAATGGCCTCTTCGATAGTTTCCATTTCGGGGAAGCCTTCGACTTCTTGCTCCTGCTCCTCGATTTGTTCTAATTCGTCGAAAGACAAAGCAGATTCACTGAATTCTTCTTGGTGAGCGAATTCTTCTCCAGCATCAGGCTCGTGAATAGATTCGAAAGATTCGATAGATTCAACTTCGTGGACTTCTTCGACTTGTTCGACTTCTTCGACTTGTTCGACTTCTTCGACCTGTTCGACTTGTTCGACTTCCTGGACTTCTTGAGCTTCCTCTACCTGCTCGGCTTCTGCAATTTCTTGTATTTCCTCTATTTCAGAAACTTCAGCAATTTCTTCGGCATCTTCAATGTCTTCAACATCTGTAATGTCGGTAACTTCGTTATCTTCATGATGGAAAACTTCAATTTCTTCATGCGAATTTACTTCATTTTCATCTTCGTCTTCATCATCTAAATCGTCATCGTCATCTTCATCGAAATTATCCGTATCATGCACGCTAGATGTCGTAGATTCTTGCTGAATCACTTCAGAAACAACTGCATCTAGACTTTTTGTCCACGACTGTGCAGATTCTTCTTCGCCTTTGCCATACTCTTCCCAGAGAGGACGATTGAAATCTTCAGCATCAACCTCATCAGGCCATGGTGCTGAATCATCATCTTCAGTATCAGCTGCGGCAGTAATTTCTGGGGCTTGATTCTGAGACTCCTGAGCTCTGGCTTGTTCGGGCTCATGCGCCACATCAGCCATTTTTTCTATTACAGCATCAGGGGTCTCCTCAGACTTTTTTCGTTCTTCCACTGCCTCCCTTGCAGTTTCGGGTTGGAAGCGGGCTCTTTGTGAAAGGTCAGGTACTGGTGCCACCGCCACTGGTTCGGGGGCTCTAGCTTCCGGGCTATTGATGCCCTTTTCCAACAATATTTTTTGAATACCTGTTTGGGCTAGCTGATTTGCAAGTTGTTCCAATTCGCGCTGAGAATTGCCGACTTGCGATATTTGACCAGCAATGACGCCACAAAGTGAATTGATAGAAGTTTCTAGATTTACTTCGTCGGTAAAATCGAAAAGGAAAACGATACCACCGCTAACTGCCTGGCTCGCATCTATGAAAGGAGTAGCTGAAATATTGATCCAGCGAACATCGTTTATTGCGTCTTTTTTCACTTTCAATCGGAAGTTATTAACTTCGACGCCATCGAGAACCCGTTTCCATGGTAATTCGCGCTCTTCAAAATACGAATCGTCAGATTTCAAAAAGCTCACAGGTTCTTCTTGACGCTCAGAATCGCCAGCACCGCACATGCGGCTTACATAGGCAATGCCAAGTATGCGTTGAGCAGTGAAATTGAACATCATGAATTTGCCTTCGGAGTTGAGCATAATCGCTCCAATAGCCGAATCTGAAAGTACATTGCTCAAAATTACTGGATACTGTGCAAGCGATTTGTCTGAATTGCTTGAAATTAGTCCTGCAATGCCTTGTGTGGCTGCATCCAGTCCCGGTCGCTTCTCGACTTTGTTTTTGATGACGTCGATTGTCTGATTCAATTCAGACAACCTGTCCTTTAGCGACTCCAGGTGTGTGTTCCATTCATTTGCCATGTGTGAATCCGTCCTTTTCAGAGGGCAATGCCAGAAAAAAGCTCCAACGCTTAGTAAATTTGTACCCCGTTAGCCGAGGTGCCTCACCGCCGACCTAAAAACATGACTAGTCGGTACATAAAAACTCATAGAGCGACGCCATGATGGCAAGTGCTCGCTCTGGTTCGAAGCTGACATCGATGTCTTTGCCGTTTATTCGCGTTTGAATGTCGCAAAGGGCAGAACTGTTACCGTTTTGAGTTGCGCCGTCTTCGACCAGCAATTTGAGCTTCTTGACGAGCTTTTGCTCGTCCCATTTTTTCAGAACTACATTGTCTGCCCCGCAGTTGAGGATTTCAGCGATTTCGTCAGGTGATGTCGCTGACGCGAAAAGCACGACCTGGATATGGGCGTAAGCAGAATTCGCTTTTAGAGCCCGGCAAAGCTCGTAGCCGTTCATTTCAGGCATATTAATGTCGGTGAGAATAAGCGCCGGCAATTCATTTAGATGATTGAGCTTTTCCAGCAGTTCAAGCGCCTTCGCCCCAGAGCGTGCTAGCTTGACCGATTGACCATTTTTTTCAAGCAGGTGCTGAAATAGCATCGCCTGGGTCAAAGTGTCTTCGACCAGCAAAATGTCTTTTGACATAGTTATTGCACCATTTGGAATTGAGCCAGTTCTTTTAGTTTTGAGCCTATTTTGCACGCCGGTAAAATGGCGTCTTTGTCTACGGCGCCTATTTTTATGGCTTCGCCAGGCATGCCGTGCACTACGCAAGATTCTGCATCCTGGGCAATTGTCGTGCCGCCCGCTTCTTTTATCAGCCGCATTTCATTTGCGCCATCCTGCCCCATACCAGTCAAGAGTACCGCAACTGCTTTTTTGCCAAAGGTGTCGCAGGCGGATTGAAAAAGGTAAGAAACCGATGGCGCCAGGTTTGATGGATGATCGATTTGAAGAATTTTAAAAGTCTGACGAGGGGCAAAACCGGTTTGTCGACCTTCAGGACAGAGATAGATCGTGCCGGGCTTGAGTTTTTCGTTGTCTTGAGCAATCTCTACGCTTTTACCCGTGGTTCTGATTAACCACTGTACAAGTCCGCTCAAAAAGCCAGGAGCGATATGCTGAGCTATTACGATTGGAAGAGGATAGTTCCCAGGAAGGTCTTTCAAAATAGTCTGAATGACGCTTGGTCCGCCTGTGGATGCACCAATCACTACTATTTCGAATTGCGATTTGATTTGAGTGCTTGCTGTATTTTGATTTTCTTTGATTTTCTTGTATGTGAGCGGGGTTCTACGCTTGACCAGTTTCACTTCAGACATTGTTTTGACAGTTGAAATGAAATGTTGCGCCAGGCGCTGATAATCTGAATGTCCAAACCCGACTGGCTTTTCGATCGCGGCAAGCGCGCCTGCTTCTATCAAGTCGAATGCTTTGGCAACATCTTTTTTCTCTGATGTGCCGCTTACGACCACTATTGGAATGGGGTCACGACTCATTATCTCTTGAGTCAAAGCAAGACCATTCATTTTGGGAAGCTGGATATCCACCGTAATCAAGTCTGGCTTTAGATTGGAAATACTTTCAAGTGCATGTTCTGCCGATTCTGAAACACCGACTACTTTGATGTCTGGATCCGATTCCAGAATATTGACCAGCAGTTTTTGGACCACCAGCGAATCTTCAACGACATGTACTTTGATTTTGTTTTTGTTCATATCAAATCAACCGTTTCACCATGTCAATTAGGTTGGATTTTTCGAAATTTGATTTAACAAAGTATGCGCTTGCTCCAACTTCTACTCCTGTTTTTCTATCTTCCAGCGAAGCAAGCGAAGTAACCACGATAATCGGCATGTCACTAAAAGTGGACTCTGTTCGAATCTTTTTGGTTAATTCAAATCCACTCATTTTCGGCATTTCAACATCTGTGATGAGCAAGTCGAATCGTTTGGTCTGTAGTTTTTGCCAGGCATCTTCGCCATCGTTTGCCACTTCGACCTGATAGTCGTTTGATTCGAGTATATTCTTTAAAAGTACACGCGAGGTGATCGAATCGTCTGTCACAAGTATTTTCTTGGTAGCAGCATTCGATCCGGTTTTGGCTTTACGCGCTCTTCTTGCTTCCAGTGCGTCAGCATTGGAGCCAAGCAAATGTGCTGAAGACAAAACGTCATTAACATTTATAACTGCCGCCAAATCACCAGTTTTCAAAAGCGTGGCACCGGTTATATGTCTCACCCTTGTAAGCGGAGTGGGAAGTGGACTTACGGCTACTTCCTGCTCGCCTGTCACTTCTTCAACGAGTATGGCTACAGGATAATCTCCTTTTCCGCAAATCAATGCTACTGCTTCTTCGTGGTCTACTTTGTTGTCGAGGTCGAGAATATCTGCAAGCCAGACCATGGGAACGAGACGTTCACCAAATGTCAAAGTCCATCTGCCTTGCACGATACGCGAATCGCAATCGCGCACGCGAATAGCAGATCGTATAGCTGAAGTTGGAACTACTAATGTCTGATTGTCGACTACTGCTGTAACACCAAACATGGTGGCGCGTCTTACAGGCACGATCATTCTAAATGTTGTGCCTTCGTTCAATTTAGAATCGATTTCGATTTGACCACCCAGTTTTTCGATAGTCTCCTTTACGATAGCAAGCCCGATTCCACGTCCTGAAATGTCGCTTACTTCGTCTTTTGTCGAGAAGGAAGATCTAAACAGAAGAGCATAGAGTTGTTGCTCGCTTGTTTCCTCAGCCTTTTCGGGAGTCATAATTCGCATGCTAACTGCGCGTTCTTTTATTTTTGCAAGGTCGATTCCGCGCCCATCGTCTTTGATGCTGATTTCGACTTTGCCGCTGTCAATCATTGAAAGCGTCACCCTAATATTGGATTGTTCTGGCTTACCCTTTTCCAGACGGTCCTTTGTAGATTCAATGCCATGGTCGATACTGTTTCGAAGCAGGTGAATCATTGGTTCCTTAAAATCGTCCAGGATATGACGATCTATTTCTGTTTCGCCGCCTGCGAGTATCAATTTGACGTCTTTGCTTTGTTGTTTTGCAATATCTCTCACTATTCTTTCAAACAAGTCTTGTAGCACCGAAAATGGTGTCATGGTCAACTCGCGACTTTTCTCAAGCAAGCCATCAACCAGGTTATGCGTAATGCGCTTTTCTTGTTGGAATGAAGTTTCGAGATTTAAAAGTTTTTCCTGTAGCCTGCCCACGAAACTGTCGTGCAAGTCGATGAATTCTTGTATGTAATTTTTTTGTTTGTGACCGGATTTTTGCGCTTCATTTTCTACTTCTGGTCTAATGCGATGCCATTGTCGGGTCCATTTGCCAAGGATTGATTGTAAGTCGTCGCAATCTGTCAAGCGCTGGTCGGCAACTAGCTTTGCGTAAACTAACTCTTCCAGCCGCTTGACGATTTCTTCCATTCGATCGACCGAAACACGCATGGTACCCGTGCTCAGACTGGCAAGGTGGTGCTGCACTTTGACATCTTCCTGGTTTTCGCCTGGTGAATCCCCTCCATTTGAAACGTAATCCGATATCGGATTAGATTCTAACTCGGGGACTTTGGAAGAGCGAAACAAAGCGCCCGTCAACTGTTTTTCGAGTTCGTTTTCACCGCTCGTGTTGCCACTTGCCAAATCTAGCGAGGTGACGCATGAGAGCATCGAACAAGCCAGTTTGTAAAGGTCATCGGTTAGATCTGCACTCAATTCTCTGCTTGCAGACTTATGTTCGACAAGTATTGATTCGATTTCCTGACAGGTCTTTTCTATTAAAGACAGATTGACGGCACGAGATGAACCTTTCAAACTATGGAAATTGCGCAGCATTTTTTCAATACTCGCCTGCGACTGGGCAAGACCTGGATTTTTTTCAAGTGACAAGAGTGTAGTCGACACCTCTTCGAGATGTTCGGTAGCCTCAATTTGAAAGGCTTCGCGTAATTTTTTCAGGAATTCTAAATCTACACTCATCGTTTTATTTTTACTGATTTACTTCAAGCACTTCTTTTTTAAACAAAGATTGGGGGTTCAATATTATGGTGCGTTCGTTGTTGATGCCAGTTACATGTTCTTTGGGGAAGTTATACAAAATCGTGCTATTGGACTGGATTTCGTCGTGAGCTATATATTGCAAACCGACCACGTCGTCGGTTAAAAGAGCGACACGAAAATCACCATTTTTAATCACTAGCGCTCGGTCGGAGCCTAGCACCGTTTTTTCTTGCATGTTGAAGAAATAACGCAAATCAATCACTGTAACAAGAGAACCACGCAGACTCAAGACGCCTACTATGTATTGAGGTGTGCACGGAATAGTGAGGATTGATTTGACTACAATTACTTCGTCACTATATGCAATATCACAGGCGAATTTTTCTTTGGCCAGTTCGAATACGACGTATTGTTTTCCAGGTGGCGTGAAAGGCTTTTCTATTGGACGCGCCAAAAGCATGGCGCGATGTTTGAGTATATTGCGCTCGAGCGCTTTGCGTCCAGCGTCTTCGCTCATTTAGAACCTCCCCTGGGACTTAGAGAGCGTACAATATTCAAAAGTTGACCGACAGTCAGACCGTCAGAATCTGGAACGATTTCATCGTTGTCACGCATCTGTAGTAGTTCGGATGCATTCTTGTAATATCTTAGAGAATCATTGCTTTTGCCGTGTTGTTTGAAGATATTGGCTAATGCCATATGGGCCATGATAAAGTCGGGATCTAGGAATATGGCTTGCTGCAATGCTTGAATTGCTTCTTTGTCCTGGGTATTTTCTTGCTCGATTGTTGCTTTGAGATAATACCAGCGAGGGTTCACCACATCGAGCGAAATTAATTGATCGCACCAGTCTTTTGCTGCATCCAGATTTCCCAGGTTGGCATAAGATTTGGCAATCAGCGCCATTTCATCGGTGGATTTTTTACTTGATGGTTGCGATGCTTCAAACAGTCTGTCTATCACTCTTTTGTATTCGCCCCGGTTGAACAGACTGCCAGGACTTTCTTCGAAATTGGTGGCAGAATTGTTATTGAAATTTGGAATAGCAAGACTGCTCCAGCTCGTGGAAGACGCTGTGAGAGCCGATTCGTCGGGCTGGACCAGAGTGTCAAATGTTTTCGATTCCACGGATGTTCCGGTCCCGAAAAATGAATAATTCGACTTCGTTATATTTACTTGCAAATGATCGAATTCTATAGACCTTGTCTTTTTTGCCTGTAGAACGAGCGCACCATCATAATTTACGACCGAAAAGAAATTTGGCGTCGGGTGGGGAATTTCAGTCGGTCCAAGGAAGAGCCAGCCACCTGGCTTCAATGCGCGATAAAAACGATAGAGCACTTCGGCGGTCTGTTCGGGGCTGAAATAAATCAGAACGTTTCGACAAAAAATGATGTCGAGATTTTTTGTTCCGTTCAATTCGCTTGGAAAATCTGGCTCGGGCTGGGCTAGATTCAAATAAAAGAATTTGACCTGGTCTTTTACTTTGTCCGAAATTTTGTAGCGATGTTCTGAGTTCAAGCTGAAATATCTGTTTTGAATGAACATAGGCACTTCCCTGAAAGACCAGCGCCTGTAAGTGCCTTTGCGAGCCGTTTCAAGCGACTGAGGATTTATGTCGGAAGCGAGAATATCCACTGTCCAGTCATTCAATTTCGATATGAGCGAAATGGCGATGGAATAAGGCTCTTCTCCAGTCGAGCAGCCAGCGCTCCAGATTCGAATGGATTTTTCTGGATTTTGACGTTCAACCTCAGGCAATACGCTGTTTACCAGAACGGAGAAGGAAAGCGGGTCTCTGAAGAAATAAGTTTCGCCAATAGTTAAATATGTGGAAAGTATTCCAATCTCGGTCTGGCTTGGATTTCCTCGAATGAATTTTGAAATGAAATCTGCAGGTGTTGCACAACCCGCATCGGTAGCGGCAAGACACAGCGATTTTTCAAAATCGGCGTAGCGTGATTCTGAAATTTTCAGGCCAAGTTGCAGCTCAACCCAATCAAGCATAGCTTTGACCAGGTTAGAGGAGATATTGACCGTCATAATTTATAAAAATCGCTAGTTGCGCGAGCCGAGTCTTTCGGTCAGTCGCTTGAGATTGCCACCAAGATCGTTCAGGCGAGTAACTGCTTCTTCCAGTTCTTTTGCACCCTTTTGATTATCGTTACTGGCTTCTTCGACACTTTTCATTGCTTCCAGAACTTGCTGTACGCCTTGCAATTGTTGTTGACTCGAAGCTTCGATTTGAATTGCCGCCTGAGCCGAGCGGTGCATACTGTCTGCAAGAACAACCATCGCGTTTCCTGCCTGTTTGGCAAAAATTTCACCGTCGGCTACGACTTTGCTTCCATGCTCTGTTTTCATAGTGGCAGATGCGGTGGCTTCAACAATTTCGTTCAGAATGCTTCGCACATTCGAGGTGGATTTTTTAGATTGTTCGGCAAGACTTTTGATCGCCTGTGCCACGACTGCAAACCCCTTACCCTGCTCGCCTGCTCTTGCTGCTTCGATTGCAGCGTTTACGGCAAGCAGATTGGATTGCTGGGCAATGTCGTCCACAGTTGCTATAATTTCGCCGACTTGCTTGGTTTGATTTCGCAGGGTCAAGATAGTCTGGGTGAGCGAATCCATGTGCTCTTTAATTGCCTGCATCCCCTGCAGAACGTCGTTTGCGGCTTTTTGACCTAGTTCTGAGGTTTGCAACACGTTTCGAGCATCGGTCGATACATTTTGCGCTTTTTTGCTTGAAACCTCGACGGTCTGCCGCACTTCTTCTACGATAGTGGTAGTTTGAGTGACAGCCGCTGCGGTCTGAGTGGAGTTGACCGAAAGATTTGTGGCGGCTTCCAAAATGAGCTGAGCCAGGCGCGAGACTTCGTGTACCATCTCGTCCATGCGCTCATAGCCTTCTTTTGCGCTTTCCTGTGATCTGAAATTTTCGCCAGTCGATTTTGATACCACTCTAGACTGAGTTTTGGCTGCTGTTTTCCTGCCGTTAGTCGCCGATTTGGACATGAAGCGTCTCCCCCCGACCTAAATAAAAGAATTAAGTCACTAAGTCTGATTCTTATTTTCTATACCCAGTTCAGTCGTCCAGATAATCCTGAAGGTCCTTTATATGGACATTCCTGTCTTTCAATTCGATTATTCGGAAAGCGCGCGGTGAAAGGGACTGGGCGAATAATTGTTCTTCTTTGAATCGCTGGACCGCCTCGATCTTGTCAACTAGCAATCCAAGTTTAATCTTGCCGTCGGAAGCGACCACGATTTTGTCTGTTTCTTCCATTTCCTTGGCCTTGAGCCCCGCGTGTCTGCGCATATCATGGATTGCCAGTATTTCGCCTCGCAAATTCATCAGTCCGCTTATATAATCGGGCTGCAGAGGCATGGAGCTTAGAGCTACTGCCGGAAGAACTTCCACGAGATATGTGGTGGGAACGGCAAATACAGTGCCTTCTATTGCCAGCATCAATAATTCATGCATGCAAAAGGTCCTCTAAGCGTGCATCGAGAAGGCTTTCAATATCAAGCACATAGTAAATTTCATTGTCATGCATTGTCAGCCCATGAGGATTTTTCAAAGCACCCTCTGGCAATATCGCATTTAACTCGATGACATTTTCTGGTGATACTTTTATAGTACCTTTGACGTCGTCGGCAATTATGGCGATTCGTCCATCATTCAGTCTGAGAACTACGATTTGACTGTCCAGCTTTATTGCGCCCGGTTCGCGATTCCAGTGCCGGTCTAGATTTAATACTGGTATCATTTCGCCGTGCAGATTGAAATCGCCAAGAATGCCTGGCCGTTCTATTTTTGAGGGCTGGAATGCTACAGCTTCAAAAATGCTCGCCACTGCTTCGACAGGCAGTGCTATTTTGGTTTCATTCAGTTCGAATGTGAGAAATTCAAGCATCTTAATTGCGTTTATTCCCAAGCCTCTAAAGTTTTAGCCTGAATGAAAGTTCTGATCGACATAGACGAGCGGGGTCGTAATCGCGCAGGTCTCTTTTGAATTTCTCGTATTCTCTATAGGTCTTGCTCACGCAAAAGGCACCGATTCTAGAGTCTTTGATGATATTTGGCAGACAACCAAGTTCGATGCATACTTGATCCAGATATTCCAAAAATTCATAAGCTTTTTGGCAGCGAGGAAAGTCCATGGCAAAGCAAATCCCAGCTTGTTTGAATTGCAGATATTTTCCGCTGCCACCAAAATATTTGGATGAGGCGATAGTTATCGGTAAGTCGTTTGCTTGAAGCCACCATTTGATTCTGTCTATATAGTCGGCGAAATCAAACACTGGCACCACTGCTTGATGTTCTAGAAATCCAGTCGAGCCAAACGCACTGAAATACAAGTCGCGCAGTTTGAGACTGGGAAAAGAGCACGAAGATAAAGGTATGGTTTTGGGAGATACACAGCTCATTTTCTGCAAATAAGTATAGAGCGAGTTCATCAAACTGGTGGCAGGAAATCCAAATACAGGTGGCCAGCCCTCGCCTCTTGAATCTGCAAATAATCCTGGGTCTGGTTTTGCGATCAAACTAGTATCGGTATCTGGCTTAAATGGCAGGTTCTTGGCAAAGAAACCATATTGAATGAATCCGTGTCCAAATTTATTTCCATTCAATAAAAAATTATGCCAACTTAAAAGCATGTCGCAGTCTCGTTTGAAAATGCGCTCCAGTGCTAGCGGGAGGTCATAGATGTTGCTCAACTCTTCTGTATGCAAATTCATATATTGCGATTTCAATTTGCTTACGCGCAGTTTGCAAGAAAGTATATGGCCGGTCAAGCCAAAGCCACCACAGGTGAGATCGAATAATTTTTGATTGGAAGCTCTAGATACGATCTGCAAGCCATGTGCTGGATGATAGAGTTCGAAACTATCTACCAGATTTTGAAAAGTTCCATCTTGCAGTTGATTTTTCCCATGAGCATCAGATGCGATGCAGCCACCGACAGTGATACTGGGGTAACCGGGAACTGTTTTTATGTAAAAACCTTTTTGCATCAGGTAATGACCAAGTTCGCCCATGCTCATTGCAGCTTCGACCTTGACGAGTTTGTTTTCTTTGTCGAATTCAATTGCAGAATTTGCTTGACTCAATAACGAAATGGTGTCTTTGGCGAAACTGGCTGGAGCGAAAGACATCCCTGCTCCACGTGAGATGAAATGTTTACTTTTCAAATCATCGAACTCTATCAGGTCCGCGGCAGCGATTATATTTCTGGTTTTTACTTTGCATTTGTAACCACCGTCGAAGCTGGTCAAAAGCTCTTCTTTGGTATTTGCAGGATCATTGCTCATCTTGTAACACCGAATCTTTTTGACTAATTATAAAATTGGGGCGCCCCAGCGAGTTTTTGTATGTTCTTCCAAGATAAACAGACATGAATGAAAGACACATACCAAAATAAAGTGCGATTACACTGATGAGCAGAGAGTCTACCCATACGTTAGGGTGCAAAATCCGGTAAATACATAATACTGTTACTGCCACCACCCAGAATGGCAGCAAAAATATCGGTATGCGCAAGAAGAGCGTTGAAGAAGCAAGAATTCCTGCAATCGCGAAATATATCATGCCAAGAAAACGAAAATGAGTTTCTCCAGCTACTCGTTTGTGTCGCTTGTAGGGAATACCTTTGCGCTTGAATCCTACACGTCCTATAGAGGCGCGGATAAAAGGAAACGAAGTTTTATCGAAGCTAATGGCGTCTCTGACTTCACGCGTCATAATAGAGAACTCAGCCATGTCGAGTATCACATCGTCGTCTGCTACTGCTTTCAAAATGCGATAAAACAGCTTGCGTCCAAGCATTACTGGCTTCGGTTCGGTGCGGTCTACGCGCTCACCATATACGATATCAAAACCCTGTTCATACCAACTCACGAACTCTTCGATCATTTCGGGAGGATCTTCGCAATCGACGTCAATAAAAACGAATAAATCTCCCTGGGCTTTGCGCAGACCGCACTCGAGCGATGCTTGATAGCCCACGTCGCGACTGACGGTGATGTAATACACGAAGGAATGTTCGGCTCTCAGTTTTCGCAGGATGTCCAGGGTGGAATCAGTCGAGGCATTATTCGTGAACAAAAGTTCGATATCGAATTTGGTCTGGAGCTTTTCGCGCACTGGCAAAAAGCGCTCGAAAAAGAGCGGCACGACCTTTTCTTCGTTTCGCACAGGACATATGACTGTCAATTTTAGCTTTTGGGGGCTCATTAATATCAGACCCAGATCTGGATTTAAGCTCGCCTTATTATTCCCTGAATCTTTTTATTTATTACTAGATAAATTAAAGCGCTCGACAAAAAATGATCTACCTTTGGCTTTGTACTCGATTATGTCGCCTGTTCGCTCATAGGTTGAGGCCAGTCGTTTTATTACCTGGTCGATACGAGATTTGGCTGGCATTTTCGAGCTTTCAAGCACTGCCGGGTCGCGAATCACGACTAGATTCTTCTGGGAGCTTTGTTGCAGAAAATCGAACAGCTTCTGTACATTGTCTTTGTCGGTCCAGGTTGCGGCATAACCGTGGTGAGGGGTGGGGTGTTGCATCTCCAGATTTGGAAACGAAACAAGCTGGTAATCAGAATTGTCTTTTGCTTCGGTGCGCAAATAATAGCGAAGCGTGTAGGCGTCGAAATCGGGCAGTATCAAATAGAGACATTGTCCGAATTTTTTATCGTTCATATCATGCGCTAACTGTCTGAGTCCGCTGCGATCGAGCGAACCAAGACTTCGAGCTTCAAAAGCATTGCAAAGACCAAGCACCACCAGCAGTGCAAGCATCGTTTTGGTTTTCATCTTGTTCGTTATCAAAATGGCCCACAAAACAAAACCAAATGGCGCAAAAGGCATCATATACCTGCAATAGCCTAGAATGAAAGGAGTTATATAACCAAGCAGAAATACAGGTGGAATCAATATTGCAAGCAGAAAAGCGATATTGCTTTTATCTAGTTCGATTTTTTTCTTGAGCCAGACAAAGAAAATAACAATTAGTATGGGAATCGATAAAAATGCGCCAAGCACCCAGGGCACCGGTGTGAGCGCTGCTGTATTCGAAGCAATCACCTGCCACCACTGTGACAACGGTGTGCGCTCTACCCAATAAGTTCCCGCGCTCAAATGCAAAGACATGTTAGGGAGCCAAGGTATGAAGAGAGCTGCGGGAAGGAAAAACAAAGGAATCGTTTTGAAAAAATCTTTAGTCTGTTTTTGCAGGAGACTAAAAAACAAGCCCGCAAGACCAAGCAGTCCCAGAAAGAAAAAGCCAAGATAATGAGTGTAGGCAATGAGACAAATTAAGCAGGAGAAGCCTATGAGCGACGTTATCTTTTTGTTTTTAAACCAGTCTATATAAAAATATGCTGCACTTGCATTCAAACAACTGAATAAAGAATAAACTCGTGCTTCATGCGAGTAGAAAAGAGCAAGCGGCGACATGGCACAAAACAGAGCCGCTACAAGAGCGACTTTGCTTGAGTCGGTAATTTTTTTTGCGAGCAAATATGTAAGTGGAATCAAAAGCATGCCAAAAAACAATGATGGCAACGCCAGATATATTGCCTGGTCTGGAGTCAATTTGCGCCAGAGCATCATCAGAAAGAAATATAGCGGAGGTCCAAACTCGAAGTGAACAATTCTGTCTATAAGCTCGCTTACTGTCTGGCTCGAACTTACATATTCAGTAACGCTTTCATCCAGGTCGATGCCGCCATTAATCAGAAGCAATCTCAGACCAAGACCTAGAGCCATTATTGCAACTAGCATGAGTAAATTGGATTTCAAGTTTTACTCAGTTTTTCTTTGCTTGCTTCTTGCCGCCTCTTTGTCTATGCCTGTTCAAGACTTCGGCAAAGAAAAGTGCCATGACAAGAACGCAACCTGTGAGTTTCAAGAAATACCAGTGTTGATTGACAAAACAAGTGGCTACAAGCCCAAGTAATGCTGAGACGCCATAAATTATATAGGCGACATTTTTCTGCGATAAGCCAGTGCGCAAGAGCCTGTGATGGATGTGTCCGGCATCGGGAGAAAAAATAGATCGTCCAGCAGCCATACGTCGAACCACCGCCCATGATGTGTCGAGCAGCGGAAAGAACAAAATCAATCCCACTAAAAGGAAAGTTGGCACAATAACGGTTGCTGCCGCAACGCCCTTGATTACCCCCGTGATAGAGATAGCCCCCAGAATAAATCCGACGAGATAGGCGCCAGAATCTCCAAGAAAAATACGAGCTGGGTTGAAATTCCAGCGCAAAAATCCAAACAAAGCACCGGCCACCACTGCTGCCATTAATGCCGCATATGGGCGTACGATACTCTGACTCAGAGCTACGCTCCAAATTGTAATAGCTGAAATAGCCGAAACTCCTGCTGCAAGCCCGTCCATCCCGTCAATTAAGTTGACTGCGTTGGCTACGCCAACAAGCCACAATACTGTAATCGGCAAGCTCAGAGGTCCCAGTTCGATGGGGACGCCTCCTTGAATGGTAAAGAATCCCAGATCCAGGTCCATATTGAGGGGAATAGGTATAGACCTGATTCGCACTCCAAGCGAATATGCTGCGGTAGCTGCAAGAATTTGTACTATAAATTTATCGCGTGCACGAATAGATTCGAGGTCGTCTAAAAGTCCAAGCACGAAAATGAGCGTGCCACCAATAGCAATGCCAAGTATTCCTTCAACTCCTCGAGCGTCGCGCGGTAAGCGACCGGCAATGGCTACAAGAGTGCCAAGGGTGAATAAGATACTGATGAAAATTGCGACCCCGCCAAGCCTTGGAACTGCAGTTTTGTGAATGCGGCGCTCTTCGCCAGGTTTGTCTACCAGTCCAAGCTTCAAAGCTCTGGATCTGATTTCAGGTGTTAGCCACCAGCTCATAGAAAGAGCAATCAAAAATCCTGCGTATTGCATTTGTTCAAGATGCCCACGCGGGATCACAAAGATTGCAATCACAAGTCCGGTCAAAAAGAGTAAGAGTTGGCAGGCGCGAATCATAATATTGGTTGCGCGATGTCTTATTGGTGGCGGTTCCAGATTGTCTGGAATTTCAGGTTCGTCTGGGTCGTGTGGAAATGGGTTTGCTATGGGCTCACTTGCAGACGATGCAGCTGTATTCTGCGCGCCAGATTGATTTTGAGGCGGCTGCTCAGGCTGTTTTTCGTTTTCGTCGAGCGTCATATTATTGCTCACTTGCTCGTTGCGCCTGCGCAAATAATGGGTTCGCTTGCATATAGGGGAAACTTGCGACATAGCTCAGCAACCGCTTTTTTGCTGTGCTCACGCACTTTTTCATCGTCTGGAGATTTGAGTGTGTCGCCAATCAACTTACCAATTATTTCCATTTCAGCAACACCCATCCCGCGCGAAGTGACAGCAGGAGTACCGATTCTAATACCGCTTGTGACCATCGGTTTTTCAGGATCGTTTGGAACAGCATTTTTGTTGGTGGTGATATTTACTTCTTCAAGTACCACACATGCACGTTTGCCGGTCATTTTGATTGGGCGCAGGTCGACAGTCATCAAATGATTGTCAGTGCCACCTGAAACAATTTCAAGACCTTGCTCGATAATGGTATTAGCAAGAGTCTTTGCGTTTGCCACGATGTTTTGCTGATATGTTTTGAATTCGGGTTTGAGTGCTTCGCCAAAAGACGCTGCTTTTGCTGCAATCACATGCATTAGCGGACCGCCCTGCAATCCGGGGAAAACTGCTTTGTCGATGTCTTTGGCGTATTCTTCAATGCACATAGTTACGCCACCGCGTGGACCGCGCAAGGTCTTGTGGGTCGTGGTGGTGACGAAATGGGCATGAGGAAATGGATTTGGGTGCAGTCCAGCCACAATCAAGCCAGCAATGTGAGCAACATCTGCCATCAAGAGGGCGCCGCATTTATCTGCTATTTTTCTGAAACGTTCGAAATCGATGATACGTGAATAATTGCTCGCGCCGCAAACAATCAATTTTGGCTTGCATTCGAGTGCTTGTTTTTCCACTACGTCATAATCGATCTTGCCAGTATTGGTATCAATTCCATAGTGGCTTACATCGAACCATTTGCCAGAAAAATTGACTGGCGAGCCATGAGTGAGGTGACCTCCCTGGTCGAGAGACATGCCCATAACTTTGTCGCCTGGTTTGAGCATAGCGAAAAATACTGCCATGTTTGCTTGCGCACCTGAGTGAGGCTGAACATTAGCATGAGGTGCGTTGAATAATTTTTTGATGCGCTCGATAGCGAGTGTTTCGACTTCGTCTACGAATTCGCAGCCGCCATAATATCTCTTGGCAGGTAGTCCTTCGGCATATTTGTTTGTTAAAACGGATCCTTGCGCTTCAAGCACCGAGGCGCTGACAAAATTTTCGCTTGCAATTAGCTCGATGCAATTACGCTGACGTTCCAGTTCCTTATTAATGGAGGCGTAAAGCTCCGGATCAGTTTTACTAAGACTCACAGGCACCCCCGCAAAAAGTATTGCGCAAATAGCAATTTCTCTATAATTGTAGCTTGCTTGACTTCTCTTTTTTGAAAGATTGCAGTTAAGCCTTTATGTGATGCTATCCAGAAGGCTTAACGTTTTGAAAGTCTTAGAAGCTCTGTCTTCGAGATATCTTTTGCTTATCTTGCAGGCAAAAGCCAGCGCCTTTTGCTGAGCATCGCTTAAGCTCATGCGCGGATCGGGACCTAAATTTAGTGTGTCGCTTTGACTGAGCGCCATAACCAGTGTTTTCCACACCATTGGGCTTAAATAGACTCGTTTCATCTGAGCTATGTTTTCAATGCCTTCGGCTTCGCGAATTTGCGGCAAGCTCGCGGCAGATTGCATGCAGGACTTACAACCCACTCCACCTAATTGACTCAAAAAAGCTTCGATACTGTATTCGGTAATGAGCTTTCTGCAATTGACACAGACTGTGAGTTCGGGCTTGAGACCAAGCATGCTGAGCAAGCACATTTCAAACTGCAATCGAAGTAACGTGGGGTCGGTGTCTTTGTCTTCGAGCATTTTTAATGCTTTGGTCAGAAAATTGAAATATTCCTGGCACTCAGCCTCTAACCCTTCGGCAAAAGCTTGGGTAAGTTCGGCTAGATAAAAGCCCGTGGTAAGCCTTTTGAGGTCGGTACGCAATTTTGGATAAGTGTCGATAGATTCGGCTTGTGAGATGGTATCTAGCGATTTGCCTTTGTTTATGAGTAATTTATTTACGCAAAGCGCTTCTGATTTTCCGGCCATTTTGGCTTTGGTGCTGCGTGCACCTTTGGCAACAGCTTTTACCAGTCCCAGTTCTTTCGAGAACATGACGAGCACTTTGTCTGATTCGCCAATGGCATAATTGCTCAGGTTAATGGCAGTCACAAGATAGGTATTCATGCGTACATTAACAGAATCATAGTAAACGCGGTAAGATTCCACAAACAGTGCGCCACCATAGATGGTATCAAGCTTTGATTCTTTTCAACAGCGTAAGCGAATACGAAGCCCAGTGAAAACAGTTGCAGCATACTGCCCTGGTCCATGTGCACTATTGAGAAAAGCCCTGCACTAAGGATTATGCCAATAAATGCACCCAAATATTTGCGCAGTGAAGTATAGACGAAACCTCGAAATAAAAGCTCCTCAAGCAATGCCGGCATTACGCCAAGTGTGAGAGTGAAAGCAAGAATAGCGAAAAGGTCGATGTTTTTAACCGAAGAGACCACTTCACTAATGATAGGGTTGCTCGACATTTGCGAACCAAAGCCCGAAGCTGCCCAGGCTGAAAGCATTACAAAAGGAAAACAGGAAGCCCAGGTCAAAAAACCCATGAATATGAGCCCAAATGGTCCTCGTTTCTTTGTTTTCCAGTTGATGCAAAAAGCTTCTTGAAATTCTTTCGATCCCAATTTTATGCCACCAGGCTTGATGGCAAGAAAATAAACTAGGGCTAAGGCGGGCAGATTTTGAAGCAAATAGATCCCCATGGTTGAAAGTGCCAGTGCAAGAGCAGATGCTTTGCCGTGTACGGCACTTACGCTCAGTCCTTTCAAAATGGGCGAGCTCAAAAATGTAATGGATAACCAGGTCAGTAAAGTGGCAGCCACCGCTTGCCAGGACCAGGTTACATGGTCGTTTATATCGTCGTTTTCGCGACTGGAGTTGCGTCCTAGCATGAAGAGCTGCGCTATCACGGTAATCAGTCCAACCAGAGTTGCAAGTGCTAAAACGGCGAAGAAAGCCATCATGCGCATGGCGTAAAAGAAGTGGCGCTCATAGAAAGATTCGAGCTCTTGTTTGTGCTTTTTCTTGTCGCCAAGCGCTTTTGTCCACTCCAGATCAAAGACTTCGCTATACCAGCCATTGGGAATTTTTGTCTCTATTTGAGGTTGAAGTGATGCTATATCCCCTTTTGCCACTAGCTTATCTTGTAAGACCGCTTTCAAAAGGTGCGCACGTTCAGGGTCTTTCGATGACATCGCTTCAATATCGTCTTTGACTGGCAGTTTCTGTTCTGCTTTGACGATGATTATTTTCGTGTCCAGTTCAAGTTCCTGATCTTGATCTTGGCTAGAGTGAGCCTTGCTTTCGCTTTTTTGTTTGATTTTTTCAAGTTCTGAAAGTGACGATTCAAGCGATTTTTTGACATTTTTTTCAAGGTCGCTGTTTTTCTTGGAATCAGGCGTGAAGGCGTGTGATACGGCAATCATCGAAGTCGTAAACTTCAACTTGAGCGTTACATTTTCAGTCTGCGCGACCGCTAAGTTACTGTCCTTGCGCAATTCGAAAGACTTATAGCCGAATATGACCACGAAAACAAAAGCGAAAAGCAGGTAGGCATGCGTAACTTGCATGCGCTGGGGCGCTTTGGAAATGTGCGCTGCGATAGCAGCACCGCCCAGTGTGACGAAGCCCGCTAGCCAAAAATAGTATGTGGTATTCAATGCCGGTCGAGTTTGTTACTCTCCGCCGCCGCCGCCCCAGAAGGACTGTCCAAATTCACCAAGCTCACCAAAGCCGCTGAATTCACCATAATCGCCTACGCTGTCGATTCCAGCAAACTCGGTACCCTGGTTATGCAAGAAATCATGCGTATTTTCGGCACAAAAACCTGGGTCCTTTTTAGGTACCTGATCCGGGTAATAACCCCAGGGGAAAAAGCGTGACAATCGTCTGCGCAAAAGCAAACGCGGGAGCTTAACCAGTCCCAGACCCAACAGAACCAACATGACAAAGGCCAGTTCGGTCAATAGAATGTTGTTCCACTGTAAGTGGGGTCCAAAAAGTAGGATTTCATGTGGTCCTATCTGATTCATACAAACCTCTGGTTCAGGCTCAAGCATATGCTAGATGCGCCTGGAAAAGAAGTCAATGTAAAGATGGGAGAATTACTACTCTTCGGTGAACAAAGCTACTTTCTGGTTGCCTATCGTGCTTACCGACATTTGAGGGCTTTGAGTTCTCTTGAACCCTTCAATATAGCGTCTGAGCGCTTCTCTTATTAAATCTGAGCGTGTTCTGTGCTCGACTTGAGCAACGAAATCAATCTGCTCGAGCAGTCCTGGTGGTAAAGCGACGAGTACTTTCTTGGGCATGCGACAACCTTTTGGGATAAAAGAGAAATAGGCAGCGGACAGAAAAACAAAAGTGACACTCGGTTCGCAAGTTGCGATTCAATCGCATAGATAGCGCACTTTTAAAATTTTGTTGACAGCAAGATCCGTCGGCGTTTCACTTCGAAGAATCTTCTCGTGAATTGCCGGGTCAAACTACAAGTAAAAATGTACAACTATCCGATTAGTTTTTAAAGGGCTCAAATGCCCATAAATGATCCAATTTTTTCAAACTATTTTTAAGACAAATTTGAAGCGACGAAAAATATAGATAAATCTGAAATCTGCATGTTTACTGCTTCTGGGCAACACAGTTTTTTCGGCTTTTTCGGAGTTGTAGTATTTCGATATATTCACTTGATTTTTTTTGGTGGGGTCAAATATGTGATAATGCCGACTTATGCATAAAGACAATAAACTGACAAAGAAAGTGAAAGCGGGCGGTTGTGCCTCAAAAATGAGCTCTCAAGAGTTAGCTTCTATACTCAGTGTGCTCCAAAAAAACAATAGTGAAAACCTATTGACTGACATGAAAAATTTTGAAGACGCTTGTGTTTACAAGCTTTCGGAAGATATGGCAGTTGTGCAGACACTTGATTTTTTTCCGCCGATGCTTGATGACCCTTATCTATTTGGTCAAATCGCTGCTGCCAACGCACTTTCAGACATCTACGCCATGGGCGCAAAGCCAACACTTGCGCTCAATATAATAGGATTCCCTACCTGCGATTACACTCAAAGTGAATTGCAAGATGTTTTGCATTCTATATTAAGGGGTGGCGCCGATAAGGTTAAAGAGTCGGGGGCCTTGCTTGCGGGCGGTCACTCAATACAGCTGTCTGAGCCTGTTTACGGGTTGTGCGCTACTGGATTCGTACATCCCAAAAAAGTCCTCACCAATGGTGGTGCCCAGGATGGTGATTCAATCGTTTTGAGCAAGCCTGTGGGTACAGGTGTTGCATTATTAGGTCTTAAGGGCGAACGTCTGCTTAAAGAAACGGCTAATCAGCTATTGAACAATATGACAATGCTAAACGCTTCAGCTCTGGAAGCGGCAGCCGATCTCGAAGTTCATGCATTAACTGATGTCACTGGATTTGGGCTTATTGGTCACCTTCATGAAATGGCTAAAGCGAGTGGACTCAATGCATATATAAATAGAACGCAAGTTAAAACGTTCGACCAGGTGCGAGGACTTGCACGCGAAGGCTTTGTCCCGGCTGGTTCTTACACCAACAGAGATTCTTACAGTCAGTTCACTCTTTTCGACAAGAGTGTTCCACTTGAAGACGAAGATTTATTTTTTGATCCTCAAACTTCAGGCGGGCTATTATTCGCGCTTAAAGCTAGTGAAGCCGAAACACTGATGGAGCGTCTTTTGCAAAAAGGACTTATTGCTAGTCTGGTTGGCAAATTTGTTAGCGAAAAAGAAATTGGTAAAGTGGTGGTTCAATAATGAGTGAAAAAAATTCTGAAATAAATCAAATAGACTTGCGCGGATTGGCTTGTCCTGAGCCAGTGTTGCGCACAAAAAAAATTCTGGATCAAAAATCGACCAGTCCAGTTTCGTTATTAGTAGATACCGATGTGACAGTAAAAAATCTGGAACGACTATGTTCTGCCAATAAGGCACAAATTCTTGAATCGCAAAAAGTGAACGATCATTTTAGAGTTCTCATTGCTCCCACAAGCAAAGATTCGAGCAAAGAGGAAAAGAAAGATGGCACCATAGTGGGACCTGTTGTTTTCATCAGCAAAGACAGCTTCGGCACTGGAAGCAGTCCTATGGACCATGATTTTTCCAGTCATCTTTTGAATATGTTTTTGCAAAGTCTGCTTGCGACCGGGCATCAGATAGACGCCATTTTGATGGCAAATAGCGGCGTGAAAATCATGGCGGATTCAGCATTCAAAGACGTTATCGCCGCCTTTGAGTCTGCTGGCACGAAAGTGTTTGCATGTGGACTTTGTGTTGAATACTACAAAATCAAAGAACAGGTGCCCACTGAAAAAATCACCAATATGTTCGCCATATGCGAATATTTGATGACTTCGACCCGAGTAATCGAGCCTTAAATCAAACCTTGTCTATAAATTGCGGTCGTACCAGGTAGTGTCTTTACTTGTCACGATTTTGAGGGTGATATAGGCAACAATCAGGGTGCCAAAAATTATAGCGACGATGACCATATCGCTTGCTGTATGAAAGAACGAAACTAGCTGGCCTAACTTTTCCAACGCCCTACCCTTTATGAATAAATCAATACTAACATGCCTGTCTAGAGGCGGACTCTATTTAACCGCGCCTGATTGGACCAGCTTGAGAGCTTGTTCTTTGCTTGGCAGTCCCCGGTATGCACTCATCTCGGTAGTGGATAGGGCTGCCACTGCACAGGCAAAAGGCACTGCTTGGCTGAAGTTTTCGTCGCTTATAGAATTCAGTTTTTCAATCGGTGTGGAATCGTTGCTTCCATTTTGGTCAGGAGCAAGATTCTCCAGGCTGTTTAAAATGGCATGCAAAAATCCGGACATGAAAGCGTCTCCAGCTCCAACAGTGGCCACTGTATCTATATTATAGGCTTTTGCCGTAAATACCTTTTCGCGGAATATGACAAGCGCGCCTTTGTCAGCCATAGTCACAATTACTATTGGGCATTGTGATTCTTTATAGAAGGATAGAGCCGCATGCTCGAAAGCCTCTATAGGCATGTCCAGGAAGCCTGCAAGACTTTGAGATTCAAATCCTGTACAAGGCTGGTTTTCATAGAGGGCTAGAGCGGCAGGGTCTACGTCCAGATTCAAACTATAAAGTTGCTTGGACCAGTAAATGAATTCTGGAAGATTCATTTTTACTATGTCGGCCTGCATGAAAGCTTTTGCGACCGCTTTTTTGACCACCGAGCCAAAACCGGTAGGAAAACCTGCGTCAAACGACACAATGAGCCCCTTTTTTCGCGCAAGTTGCATATAGGCGAGAACAGCGCTCGTTCTAGGCTCCGCCATCATCGAAATGCCTGTGGTATGAAGGCATGCGGCATTTGCAATCTGATCTTCGCCCACTTTCTCCAAGTCTAAGTCGGCTGCAGCCGATGTTTTTGGAAAGTTATAGAAGGAATTGTCTTCGTCTACAGTAGCAAAAACATAGCATTGAGCAGTTGAGTATTCATCACTCGTATAGATGAAACTGGTGTCTACCCCTTCTTTTACAAGTACTCTGCGCAAATACTCAGCATGCAAGTCTTCACCAAGACAGGCAACTAATCGAGACGGTGTGCCCAGTCGGCTCAGACCAACTGCGATATTTGCGGCATTGCCGCCAAGGCTGCGTTCGAAATTTCGGCAATCAAAAAAGCTGGACCCTTTTGTACTGGCAATCCAGTCGACTCCTAGTTCTCCAACAGTTACTACAGTTTTTATTTTGACACCAGGGTTCTGTTCAGAGTCTTTTGAACTACGTCAGGATACTTTTTGAATGCTGGTTTAATTGCTGGAAGCAAAGAAAGTGCCTTGTTAACCGGACCTTTAGCCACGATTTTGCCCGCGATGAGATACATCGGAACGCTCACTGAGCCGCGCCAGAATTCGTGAGCAACTTCGGATTTCATGAACATTTCAACGTCTGGCTTTTTTTCGCACTCGCCCCAGGTAATTACCATTTGCTGTTTGTCAGAGCAGTCTACCGTCAGTCTGCCTTCAGGTTCGCGATAATGGAAACGTACTACCAGACCAGATGTGATTAGTGGATCGGCAATGTCCGGATCTTCTTTGATTGCCGTCCAGAGACCTTTCATGACTATTTCAAGTTCCTGGGTGTTGGCAAAAAATGACATCTAATAAGCCCTCTTATAGATTTCTATAGCATCCTGAACCGAAAGTTCTTTTGGGTTGAACATGGTACTGGGGTCATCCACCGCATCGTTTGCCCATGCTTCGAGCTCAGATTCGCTAAGTTTGGGGACACCAATCAACTCAAGCCTTTGAGGCAGATTTAGTTGTTTTAGTAAGTTTTCAACAGAATCAATAAGAGTTGCAGTTCCTTCATTATCATCTAAAGTCTTCGAAAAGCCAAGCTGTCTGGATAATAGGGCATATTTAGCAGCTGCCACACTTTGATTGAACCTGATTCCGTGGGGCAGAAAAACAGCATTGGTGAGCCCGTGATGAGTGTTGAAGCGTGCTCCAGTTGAGTGAGCCAGGGCGTGTACAATGCCGACGCCAGCGTTCGAAAATGCAGAACCTGCCATGCAACTGGCCACGAGCATATTCGATCGTGCTTCTATATCACCACCATCTGCGGTAGCAATAGGAAGCCATTTGAATATCATTCGAGCCGCTTCAATAGCCAGGGCATCAGAAAAGCTCGACCCGGTAATTTCGCAAACGATACTTTCTATTGCATGAGTCAATGCATCCATTCCAGTAGCTGCGGTTAGTTTGGCAGGAAGGCTCAATTGCATGAGCGGATCCAGAAGAGCAATGTCTGGAGCTAAAAATTTGCTTCCAAATACTACTTTTCGTTTTTCCTCGTGGTGTTTGATCATTGCCACGTATGAAACTTCGGACCCTGTTCCAGCTGTCGTGGGAATTACTATCAATGGCAATAATTTTGTTTCGATTGCATTCAATCCTTGATGATCGAGGATATCTCCGCCTAGGCTCAAACAAATATTTACTACTTTGGCCGTATCTATTACCGATCCGCCACCAATTGCAACCACTGAGTCTGCTCCTGCTTCTTTAGCCTGCTTGGCAACCTTATTTATACAATCCAGGTCTGAATCTGGCGGAACATTCGAGTAAATCGCGACTTCACCAAACCGGTCTTCCAGAGCGCTTACGGCTGGTACTACAATCTTATTCTTTAAAAGAAATTCATCGGTGATGACAAACGGCGATTTGGCGCCTAAATCCGCCAGATGCTCGGCTACAGCGCTTGAACTTCCTTCGGCGAAACAAACTTTTGTTGGGCAGTTGAAAATAAACGGATTCATGTAAAAAGGATAATACAGCAGGATGTTGTGTAGTTGAATTATATTTATTATTGACGCCGACTTAAACTAAGTTGAATACCGTATTTTTCCGCTGATTAATGTGTTAATGTTGACATCCAGGCTTGCATAGCACTAAGCTCTGGTATCACTTTCAAGAAGAGACCGCTATAAAAATCGATGACCAAAATAAAAGTCTCAGGATCCATACTACTTTCTTGCTTCATTCTGTTTTCGGCTAACGCGCCTGTTCTAGCTGCCACTTCAGTTCAGCACAGTGGGCATAAGTCACAAAAAGCAGTGCCATCAAATACGGCATCAAACGCGAGTTCAAGTAGTTCCGGTGCGAATCTGAATCCTGGAACTCTCTTGTTGCCCTTGACACCTAAAATAGACAACAGTGTAGGTCTTGAACCGGGTGAAGCAGTCAAGCATGAATTGATTCCAGTTGGTCCAGATAGCAAAACTCCCATGCTCTCTGAAGAAATCGATATCGAAGAGCAAGAAGGCGCTAAAGACGAACTGAGTATTTCAAGCGAAATCAATGAAGATACTACTCTTAAGGGTACAGTCCAATTAATCGCCGACGATACCGAATTCGACCAGGAAAAAAATACTTTCCTTGGTACAGGAAATGCTGTTTGCATTATAGCTGGTCAGGATTCCAAACTCGAAGCCGATATGATCCTTTATGATCAAAATTCGGACATGATCGATGCTAGAGGCAATGTTCGTATCTACCGCGATGGACAGGTAACCACCGGCAGTGCATTCAAATTCGACGTAAACAAAGAAGAATATCTGATTACTTCGCCTGATACCGCCATTAATGGCACCACAATCGTGGCGAAAAGAATGCTTGGTGCAAACGACGGTCTTAGATTCTCGAAAGGGAATATGACCATGAGCAAACCTTTCTATTATGCTCGTCAACAAAATATTGTCGGTATGCCTGGCGTATTCGACGATATGTGGAAAATCAAAGCGCACCCTGAAGCTTATTTGCCAGCCAAGCCAAGCTTCAAATTCAAAGCCGATAAAATGGTTTATGAAAAATACAAAGAAGAGGGCAACCTGACAATCTTTGGCGGCAGAATGATGTTCGGCAAAAAAGACAAGTTTGGAGTTCCGCTTGGTAAATTCACTGCCACTGTAGACAAAGAATCCAACAACGTAGTCTTTCCCATCACTCCCTCCCTTGGAAATAACCTCCAGATTGGTGGTGTTCACCTCGGCCCTAGCTTCAACAAGATTGTAGGCAAAGGCGTATTGTCCTGGTCACCAATGCTTCAGTTTGGTGGAAAAACTCTCGATGGCTCGAGCACAAACTCAGGCATCGGACTTTCTGGACGTGCATCTTATACATCTAAGCGATTGATGACCAACGTCGCCGCTGGTTCGGTAAACAATCTGCTTGTAGCTGACTTGCATTACAAAATCAACGATCATATGAAATTCCAATCCGGTATCAACCGATACCTGGACGATGGTATGTTCGGTTTCAGAAGAGCTAGACTGGCTGCCGAAGTCGTTGATGGACACATCTATCAAAACGTTCCTTATATGAGTTCCGTCACCTGGCGTAATTCAGCTGGTTGGTTCCAGGACAATCCTCAGCTGGTAAACCAGTCTGCGGACTATGCCAAATTGTTTGGTGGAACGCAAACAAGCAAAGTAATGCCTAGTGGTTTTAAAATTCAAACTCAAATGCAATTTGCAACAAAGCCTGTTTTCGCCATCGGCGACGACAAGTATGGAATGCGCGGATTCCTATATGGCGGTGTGGCTGCAAGAGCCTACTCGTCTGGAGACGCGAGCTTGATTGGACAATTGGGTCCGGTTTTGGACGTTCGCTTGAACCGATTGAGATTGCAAGCCAACTACAACCAGTCGGCTGTGCGTGGTGATTCGCCATTCGTTTTTGACCAATTCATTCAAGGCACCAGATCGATGAATTTAATGGGCGATTTGAAAGTGCATAAGTATCTGACTATTGGTGCTGGCGCCGGGTATAACCTGACAAACAGCCTGTTCTTCTCACGGACAGTTAGCGCAGCTATAGGTCCAGAAGATTTCAAGGTGATACTATCCAGAGAAATGGTGCGGGGAATCAACCGAGT
Organism: Cyanobacteria bacterium TGS_CYA1; assembly: GCA_026129135.1. Lineage (GTDB taxonomy): Bacteria > Cyanobacteriota > Vampirovibrionia > Obscuribacterales > Obscuribacteraceae > Aved-18. Next base: position 256,392 of record JAHCIQ010000003.1, read on the forward strand.
TGGTTTCAACGTTATGTACGGAAGTACTATACCATTCAACAAACTTGTCTTGAAAGGCAACCCCGACCATGGACAACTGGGTGGAATTTAGATGTCAGCTGGTATAACCAAAGACCAAAACAAAGACGCACAGACAGACCAAGGAAAACTGGATAAATTCGCAAAGGATAACCTCACCGCTATCGGTATCGATATTGGTGGCACAAAAATCCGCGCTGCGGTTGTCCAGAATCGAAAATTATTGTGCGAGCCTGTACAAATTTCTACACCGCATGGTGCCGACGTAATAGTCGAAGACCTGCTCAAATTAATTGGTGATTTTCAAAAAAAATACGGAAATGCAATCCAGGGCATTGGCATTGCTACTGCAGGCGTAGTCGATTGTTCCACTGGCAAGGTTATTGGTTCTACCGGAAATCTGCCTGGCTGGGCTGGAACTGACCTCAAAACAATCATTGAAAGTAAGACCTTGTTGCCTGTTCACGTCGAAAACGACGCAAATGCAGCTGGATTTGGCGAAGCAAGCACTGAGCAAATCCAGGGCAAAAAATGTGTGATGGCTGTAACTCTTGGCACAGGCATTGGCGGCGGCATCATAATAGATGGCGAACTTTACCGTGGCGCCAGCTGGGCTGCAGGCGAGGTCGGGCATTTGAAAATCGCCAATAGCAACGAACGTCTTTGTACTTGCGGTTTGTTTGACTGTTGGGAAGCTTATGGGGCTGGACGCGGTATTATCATGACCGCCAAAGAAATGCTCAAAGGCGTTACTCCACAGCAGTCCCCACTAGCCTTAAGACCCGAATCGGTCTCGACTCACGCAATATTTGCCGCAGCGGGCGAAGAAGACATAATCGCCAAGAAAGTAGTAGAACGCTGGCACGAACACCTGGCTATAGGTATGTCGTCCTTAATCCACGTTTTGAATCCGGACTGTTTTATCCTGGCGGGCGGCTTAGTGCGCTTCGTCCAGCTTGAAATGCTCAAAGAAATGACCATGGACCGGACTATACCAGGACTGAAAGAAAAATTCGAGATTCATTTAGCTTCCCTTGGCTCGGATGCTGGAGTAATTGGCGTTTCTCAGCTAGTAATAAACAAACTTGCAAAGTCGGGTAACTCGAAATAGTTTTTCGGGTATAGTCGAAATAGCAGGTATTTGTTGAGGACTAGCTATGGCTTCTAATGAAGAAAACGAACCAATTGAAGGTGAACCAGTGGAGTCCAGTTCCAGTTGCAAATCGTCGACTGGCGGTGAAAATATGGCGGGCGCATTCGTCAATGCTTTTGGGCATGCCCTGGTCCAGACACCTTTCGACATTACACGCGAAGTTGTAAATGGACTTGCCGGAAAGAAAGTCGTTCCTAAAGTTGAATTGGTTAAATGTCCTGAAAAACAAGAGGACGTCACATCAGCTGAATGGCAAGCTCAAAAAGTGGGCTCGGCGGCCGGAATGATAGGCGCTGGAATGATTGTGGGAAAAATCATTACCAAAATCTTGATCCGACGCTAGTTTTCTGGAGCTTTTAGCTTCGTACTTCGATTTCGTATTGCACTTTGACTTCGGTCCCGGCTGGCACGGTCACTGGAAATTCAAATGTGTGCGAATCTACTTTCTTGTATTTGTGACTGGATGAATTTATCTTCCAATCGCCATAAGAATGTTCGACTGCGGTGATTGTGACGTCGCCTTCTTTTTTGCGATTGCGCAAACTAATCTCGTAATTGGCTTTGAATTTTCTATCGCTCACTTGAGTGTAATTCATTTGTTTGCGCTCTCCGACTAAATCGAATGCGTCGCCAATATACAATCTGATTTTTTCGTCGCTTGGAGTGTGGTCAATTAAATCTTCGCCGATGAATTGAAGCGAACCGTCGGAGTCTTTTTTGTAGACGCGTACTTTGCCTTTGGGAAGCGCCATTCCAAGATTATTTGCTTTGGTGTTCGCTACTTCTATTTTGACATTCACTTTTTGTGTGTTGCGTTGTGGCGCCCAGCCACCGTATGTCTGCGCCATTTCAGGCTCATAGATATACAGTTTTTTTGTGGGAACCGCCGCTGCATTAAACAAGCTCATCTGTTTGGTTTCATGATTATTCAGGTCGGTGGTGCCAGCAAGTGTATATAAGTGGTACTCGGCAAAAGATTTTTCGCTGAACTGCTGAGCCATGTCGGCTGCTGCTTCCATGCGTGCGGCTTTCATATACATGGGTTGGGCTGGCGCGGTGACTCGATTTACGTCACCTGCCATCAATTTCAAGGACGCATTTTTGTAAGATGCCCCGCATTCGTTATTGAGTGTGACCCAGCTGGTCAAATCTGCTTTGGTGTCATCTTCGTTTGCGATTGCTACATAATCGCATTTCCAGCTCATTCCGGCTGTTTGGTAGCTGATTTCACTTTTGTGGTCGCCTGGTTTGTTGGTTTCCAGTTTCCACAACAGAGATGGTTTTGGCACCAGTCCTGGTGGCATTTCTTTTACTTCGCTCTCGCCGCTGGGATTCAAAATTATTCCGCTATCGGTCTTCAAAACAAGACCGACACTTTGAGTAGACGGGTTTCCATTGGTGTCCACAATCGTGACTTCAGGCGGATTGAGCAAGATGCCTTTGGTCTCGGATACGGAAGAATTGAGATATCTTCTAAAAGTGACTTCTTTGCCTACTGATTTTGAAAGAATAGTATTAGGTGACATAACATCGTATTGATAATTCTGTTCGCGCACCACAACAGAATTTGGTGCAGTAAGCGAAGTAAAAGAAACAGATGTTGGATCGATTGCAGCAGCCACATCCGAGAAGCGAACGAAGTTGACGCCTTTTTCAAGCGGCAGTGTGCGTACATCTCTTACCAGACCAAAATTCTGATTATAAATAGTGACTGCCGTTCCTTCAGAAGTTGCTCCACCCACTTCCAGTTCTTTGCCTAATGCAGCAGTCTGAACGCCTAAAGAAAGGGCTGTAAACAACACAAAAGCAGATTTCGCCTTAACCATTTGAAGGTCTCCGATGCAACTAACTGGTCTAAATACTATCATGCGCAAATTGACAAGAGTTCAGTGAAAACCCTGATTCTAACTGATCGAAAATATCCAAACTATTTTCTATTTCTTCTGGTCGAAATATGGATTTTTCAAGTGCGGAGGCGTTTCAGTTTCAAGTGGCGGTTTTTGAATTTCGAGTTCGCCAAATAAAAGTGACGGTGTCACAAGCGAAATAGCAGTGCCTGTGTAATCGCTTGGATATTTGGCTACGTATGCTGCAGAATCGTTGCCTGCTGCAAGCATATTGCGCAAGTCTTGTTTGGTCAGTCTGCGTAATTGTGCACCACGGATCAATTCTTCTTTGCCGGTGTTCACATCGACCGAATAAATAAACGAAGATGTCGAGCGAGAGCCTCCAAGCGACGATAAAATCTGCAATCCAGATACGCCGGAGAAATCTATACCCATATATCCAGACTGTGTTTTTCTCACTATTAGTGCATTTGTAAGACCTTGTGCTTTAGCCGTATCGATAAGCTTTTTCTTCAAGTCGCTCATATTCATTGGTTGGTTCGTTTCAATGAATAAATGTCCGGGGCAAGCTGTGCCACCACGATTATGACCGTTGCTTTCTTTGCTCAAACGTGTCGGTTTGCGCGTGGAGCAGACTGCTTTTAGTATGCCTTTATCTATCAGAGTGAGCTTTTGAGCTCTCACTCCTTCGTCGTCAATTTCCCATCCGCCTTTTAGTGGAAGATCTTTATACACTTTGGCAGTGGGGTCGTCTATGACGGTTAGAAACTCAGGAAACAGACGTTGACCAATTTTTTTGTCTGATTGTGAGCTGCGAAAATAACCGATATCATCGGCTCTGTCTGCCACCACTAGTGGTGAAATGACGCTCGATACGAGATCTGCTGCTGCGTCCTTCTCGAATAAAATAGGACCTAAATAATCGCTTGCGCGCTTGGCTTTGGATAGTTCTATTGCGCGGCTTGCCACTTTGTGTGCTGCCTCTTCCATCGTTTTTTGATCTGGAAGCTGGTCTAAAGAGTTGACAGAAAAAGTCTCATCATCAGACGTTTCCATTCCATCCTTTGATTGAGCAGTGGCTTCGATTCTAACGTTGGCGCCGGATTCTTGATCTTTTACAGTTGTGCCTTCGCTATTAATTAAGCGCCTCAACTTTTTTCTGGTCGAAAAACTTATGCCTGATTGAGTAATGTCGGGGTATTCTTTGAAAATTGCAGAAACCTTACGCAGTCTATCTTCCCAGTCTGCCTGATCGATTGGAGTAATTTTTACGTCTTTGACACTCACCACTGTTTTTGCATCAGAAAAACTGTCTGGCTGGTCTTCTACTTTTGTGTACTGTCTGGTTGCTTTTTTAGATTCGAGATTTTCTACAGCAGATTTGTAGCTGCGGTCGGATGTAAGCCACAAAGCGTTTCTAATAGCGTCATAATCATCGTCTAAAACAAAGGTTCGATCGCCAAACATGAATGCAGAGCCACGGTCGCTGTCGAGCTTTTTATCGCCTATGCGAAGGCTGGTACGAGCAAAACGCGAGTTTGTATCGTTTTTATTGGTGATGGCACCAAAGCTTGCGCCCATATAAAGTCCGATGCTATCAACGATGTTGTATGAAACAAAATAAGGCAAACTGAATTTTTCCAGTTTGAGTTTGTTCTTGGTTCGATCCAGTTCGTCTTTCATCGCTTGCATGACGATATCGTCTTTAGGGACTGCTTGTTTGGATTCCGCATCAGGAGCGGCGGCGCGAGCGATGCTGACTGAAGACGTCAATAGTAGTGCTGATGCCAACAAGAAATTAAGACGCGATTTAAATTGCATTATTTCTTCTTCTCCGAAATTGGCGGCGGCAAAATTGGCGGTCTTTCTTGTTCTTTCAAACCTTTCTCAAGCTCGATGGTTTTTATTAGCAAGCTTGGAGAACTGGCAGAAACAGGTACCCATCCCGATTCGGCACCGCAGCGTCCGTTAAAGGTGGCGGTTTCTGTGCTTGCAAAAACAATTTTTTCAAGCGATGCAAGCGGAGTTCCTACGATGTTCACGCCGCGGGTCAACTCGTCTGGTCTGCCGTCGACAAATACTTTGGTCACGCGAAGCGGTAACAAAGAATAGCTCTGGGGCATGAAACTTTGAGTGGTGGTAAAGCCACCGGCAATTTCATCAATTACAAGACCATATGGCTTGTGTTGTGCTTTTGCTTCGGCTAAAAGCATGGCGCGTAATTTTTTATACGGCACTTTCTTCTGCGATTCGACAATCAAATTAGCCTGGCGAGCGACAGGGTGCATGCCTGGAACGCAACGTCCATGCCCGTTCGAATTGGCAAAATTGCGAATAGGACTTCGTCCCATCAAGAAATTCTTTAAAATGCCGTTTTCTACGATGTTTACTCTCTGTGCAGCAACGCCCTCGTCGTCGAATTTGTAATTACCTACAAGAAGGTTGTCACCAAGCTTCTCTAAAGTGGGATCGTCTTTGACGGAGATAAAAGGCGGCATTATTTTTTCGCCCACTTTTTGGGTGAAAGTTCTGCCTTCATATTCGTCTTTTTGTCTGTGTCCTTCGATTCTATGACCAAGAACTTCGTGGAAGAAAACTCCCGAAGCTTTTCCGTTCAAAATGGCAGGACCTACATAGGGCTGGGCAGCAGGTGCATTTGCAAGTTCGATAACAGACTGAGCAAGCTGTTTTACCATTGCCTCAACCTTTTCAGGTGATGGATATTTGCCTGGTTCAGTCACTTCTATACTATCGAAAAGTGATACCACCATTCCATCTTTAGCCATGGCGCTCGCGGATGTAGTCACTCTGAATTCAAAACGGCTATCGTCAATCTTGCTGCCTTCGCTGTTTACAAGAAAACGACGTACGCTCTCTGCTTTCAAGTCTACGCCTGAATAAAAAATGGAGGGATAATCTTTATAGATTGCGGAAGCCTTGCGCAATGTATCGCCCCAGGCTTTCCTGTCTATTGAAAATTCGACTGGTTTTTCAGAGTGCACCACTTTTGGTGCTTCGGAAAAATCGTTAGATTCGTCTTCCGCTTCAATTTTTACTTGCTTGTTCGCTTTGACGTGAAAGAATTTTTTCTGTGCTGCTTTGAGAGCACGGTCGGTAGTCAGCCACAAAGTGTCGCGCACTGCTACTTCGTCGTCGTCGAGTGGAAAGGTGAATGAAGATGCCGAAAAGGAAATGAAAGACATCGGCATGCCAAACGAGCTGCCACGAATCTGGTGCGTATTATCGAGTTCTTTGCTGCCAACTCTCAAATCTACGCTGAGACGTCTGTCGTGATCGTCGCTATCGTCGTCGAGCGCACCATAATTTGCCGAGAGGACGACATTTTTGATGTCGTATACCGAATAGCTCAGAAAGTATAGTTTCTCTGGTCCAATGTCCTTTAATTTGGAAAACGACCTGTTCAATTCTTTTTCCATCGCATTCAAAACGACCGAATCAGAGGTGTCAGCACCCAATACGGCGGGTTGAGAACTTGCGGCAAGAATGAGAGAGAGACTGGTGGCGAAAACGCCTTGCAATAATTTGTTTTTAGTGCTTGAAAAGCCCATAATTCCCCGAAATAATAACGGAACTAAGGGTCAGCATATCATAATTGCAATTTTGCGACCGAACCCGAGTATATTTTGTTGTCAATCAGCGAAAATGACCACCAGATGGCAAAATCGTAAAAAAATCGCGAGTGGAAAATTAAGTGCAGGAAGAACTAAAAGTTGTAAGCCCTAACGTGCTGCCTCCTGGCTCCGATTTGATCATGGTCGTTTCCCAAAAAATCGCACCTGAAAAATCGCAAGCATTTTTAGACTGGCAAAAGCTTATGACCGAGGCATCCTCCAAATTCGAAGGCTATGAGAGCACCGAAGTCTTTCCTCCAGCCGAAGGTCTGCATGACGAGTGGATTACGCTCGTGCGATTCAAAAGCAAGAGCAATCTTGATAACTGGGTGAATTCGAGCACGAGAGCCGAACTTAACGCCAAATTCAATCAAGAATTCGGTGAGTTCAAAATGCGTCGCATCGCAGAAGGTTTCGACATGTGGTTCCAGCCACCACAAGCAGTGAAAATTCCACCCTGGAAAATGGCTATGACGATTCTTGTGGCGCTTTATCCAACCCTTCTTCTATTGCAGGCTTTCATAACCTTTCCTTTGTTTTCGAATTTTCCCCATGTCTGGAAGATGCTTGCCTCGATTGTGCTATCAGTATCAGCAATGCAGTGGGTCGTAGTGCCATTCGCTGTAAGACACCTCAAGTGGTGGCATTATCCACAAGGTGATGCTAACGTTCAGAAACAAACTACTATTAAAGGTTCAGTGCTTATCGTAATTATTCTTGCAGCGACTGGTTTTATTTTTATTCCTTTCTTTGGAAAGGCTTGAGCAAAGAGGAGCAAATGAGAAATTTATTGAAGTGGTCTGCACCAATAGTAGTGGCAATGCTTTTATCTATACCTACAGCAACTTTAGCAAAAGGTAAGTGGAAATTAGTACAGAGTGCTGAAAAGGATTTTTCAATCTCGATGCCTGCTGGGGCCAAACCGGTGGAAAAGCATGTGAAAAACGTAACCATCCACGCCTTTACTGTAGATGAAGACGGTACCAATTATTCCATTACGCATGTAGCTGGAATTCAGGCAGGTCCATCAGCTGTCGACTCTATTGCTAATGGTGCAATTACAGAATTTAAAAGACAAGCCGAGGCTAAGAATGTTGCTCTCACGATAGATAAGACAGAAGAAGCAAAAGGTGAAGGTTGGGTTGGCAAAAAGACATTTATAAGTGTAGGGTCCGCCAGTCTTCAAATGATTGCAGCTTTGAGCGAAAATAAGTATGTAGGTTATTGTTTAATTACTGCGTCGAAGAAAGGTGCCACTCAAAATCCCGAATTTTTCAATTCGTTCAAAGTGGACACCAAGCGCACAAACGAGCTTTATGCCAACAAAGCTGGCAATATAGGCGAAATGATCGGGCGCATCCTGGGAATCATGCTTGGCGGTGGAGTGGTATTTTTCATCGCCGACAAAATAAAGAAGAAAAATCATTAGACATCCTAAAACTCAAATCACTTAAGTAATAAAATCATGAAAAGAAAAATCATCACCCTTTTAATCGTCGCTCTATTTTCGTCTACCGCACCAGCTTTTTCTGAAGCGCGCGATGGCGATTTATTCGACAATATGGGAATGGACCTCATGCTCCACGACGCGGAGCGTCTGGCTGACGAGCATGAGTACGAGCGCTCCAAACAAAAATGGAGCAGGGTTATTCAATTTATGCATTCGCCCAACTGGTTTGCGACAGCCGCGGTGGTTCCAATCTGTTTGAAATTCGCTCGTCTTGCTGACAGGAATCTGGCACGATCAGAAGACGCAGATGCCGACCAGCTTTTGCGTGCATCATTCGATTTTCCTTTTCACAAGCGTGGTGAAGAAGTCCAGGTAGATGCTGTTGCAGTCAAACTTTTAGATAATTACAAAAAGAAAAATCAAACCGACCAGTGCAAACAATTTTTGCAATATGCCATCAGTAAAACCAGTGGTCAGCGCCAGTTCGAATATAAGTCAAAACTCGATGCTATGACTCAGGTGGTTTCGCAAGAGCCCACCTCTGATACTCCACACATAGCTAGTCCTGATTCGCCCCCTATCAATGCTCCGGTCGAGCAGAAAGCGCAATAGCTCTGGTAGTTGTCAAAAAAAATGTTCCCGAGCGGTAACGAAAAGGCCTTTTCGTCAAAAAAAACGATAAATATTCCCGAGCGGGATTGAAATTGTGAAATCGAGGGCTTATACTAAGAAATATTCCCGAGCGGGATTGCGCCGATGAAAATATCAACCAGTCAAGATCTAGGCAACTACATAAGAGCTATTCGGAAATCGCAAAGTTTGACTATCGACGACGTTGCTTCGGCTTGTGGAGTTGGTAATAGATTCCTAAGCGAATTAGAAAGAGGCAAAGCAACATGTCAGATTGGTAAGTTCCTAACCATCTTAGCCGTGCTTGGCATAGAGATAGATCTCCACACCAAAGCTGGAGAAAATAAAGTATGACAAGAGAGCAAGAGCTGGGTTTCGATCGGACTTTGGAAGTATGGCTACAGGATAAATTAGTAGGACACTTCTTTCAGTTAATGACTGGCAATGTAGCTTTCCAATACGTGAATGACGCTACGAAACCGTTGTCGATAAGCCTTCCAGTTCGGATTGAAGAGTATGCGCACTCGGAATGCTTTGCGTATTTTGATGGACTTCTGCCAGAAAGCGAGGTTCAGAGAGAAGCCATAGCGAAAAAATTCAGTATCAATAAAAAAAACTCTTTCAGATTACTAAAAGCCATTGGTGCTGACTGTGCCGGAGCTGTATCTTTCCACTCCCCAAGAGAGAAAGTGAAAAGCACACTCATTGAGGAGCTTAAAGAGATAAGAGAGTTAGAACTCGAAAAGCTTATTCTTGACCTGCCACAAAATCCACTCTTCATTAGCAAGCATAATTCAGTCCGATTGTCTCTAGCTGGAGCTCAACCAAAGGCGGCAATTATTTATCGCGATGGAAAAATTTTTCTCCCTCTTACAGACACTCCAACAACACATATTATAAAACCTGCCATTGGGGGACTTAATGACACTGCTGCCAATGAATATTTTTGTTTGGGAATTGCACGGAGATTGGGAATAGACACTCCTAAGTCCGAACTTAAATTCGCTGGTAAAACTCCATATTTGCTTATCGAAAGATATGACAGGAAAGTTGTAGATGGAAATGTACAGCGTATTCATCAAGAGGATTTTTGTCAGGCACTTAATGTGATACCAAGCAACAAGTACGAAAGCGATGGTGGTCCTGGCGTGTTGGATAGTATGAAATTGCTATTTAAAACTGACAAGCCAGTAATCTCGCGAAACAAATTCATGCGAATGTTGTTCTTTAATTATTTGATTGGAAATATGGATGCGCACGGTAAGAACTATTCCATTCTTCATCATGAAAATGGCTCTAGGGAACTGTCGCCATTGTATGACACTGCCTGTACTTTAGTTTATGCCGAGCTAGAAAGAAGTTTAGCCATGAAGATTGGCGGTAAATATGATCCTTTCAGTGTTTTTCCTCGACATTGGAAAAGACTTTGCGAAACGGTTGGTTATTCATATCCTGCTGTTAATCGAGCGTTGGGAAATTATTGCATAATGATTCCAAGCCATGGTGATAAAGAGTTGCAGTTGATGGAGAAATTGGGATTTAAAACTGACTTCATGGTCTCAATACTAGAGTTGATTAAAGAAAATTGTTTGCTGACTTTAAAAAGATTGGCTGCTGAACAAAAACTAGCGGGAAAGAAATAAATGGACAGTAAGACTAGCTACGAATTTTCAGCCACAAGTTACCAAGAAAAGTATGGCTAAAAGTATGGCTAAAAGATCTTCTAAAAAGAAAACGCCCACATGATGGACGTTCGTAAAAATATGGGGCAAGCGAGGGGACTTGAACCCCCGAGTGCTGGTACCACAAACCAGTGCCTTAACCACTTGGCGACGCCTGCCATACCCGAAATTCCATTATACACAACCCTGGAAAATCGATTGAGTTAAGTCTCAAGACCCGCCACAAAATGCAAAGAAAGGCGGCAAAACCCTGGCCAGTACGCCTCCAATTACAAAAGCACAGACCCAAGAGCCCACCCAGATAGTCATGGCGATTTTCATGCCGCGCTCTTTTATCATGACGCCCACTGTAGCGATGCATGGAACGAAAAGTGTAATTACAATCATCGCGGTTACAGCTTGAGCGGCTGTCAACGCTACTTCGGTCAGACCAAAAGAAGCAAAGTCGCGTCTGACTATTCCCAATATAAATGTAGTAGGGATTCGAGGATCTTCTGGAAGCAGAAGCCACTGGACCACTATGGGCTTCAAGCAATTTACGAACAAATCGAGCCAGCCAAGCATTTGAGCAATTGAAACAACTGCACCCGCCAGGGCAAACATAGGCAGTGCCTCGCGCAAGAACGCCAGGGTCTTGTTCCATGTTTTTTTGAACACGTTGTCTGCGCGGGGAAGACGCATGGGTGGCAGGTCTATGATTAATGGTTGCGATTTGCCAGGCAAGATTTGATTGAGCAGAAGACCCGAGGTAGCAAGAATCAGGGCGACAACAGTGCCATAAACTGCCCAGGCTAAAAGTCCGCCTGCACGTGCAAGAGTTCCGGTCACTACACCAAGTTGGGCTGAGCAGGGGATGGCAATTCCAAGCAAGGCTGTGGCGATGATTTTTTCGCGAGTGCTAGTTAAAAGCCGTGTGGTAATAGTAGCCATGGTTACACAACCCAGTCCTAGAATGAGTGGAATAATCGCTCTGCCGTTTAAACCTATCTTGTTCATAAGTCTGTCTACCAGTACTGCAAGTCTTGGCAGATAGCCTGAATCTTCGAGCAATGCAAGACCAAAATAAAATGCCGCCACGAGTGGAAATAAAAGCCCAAGCAAATAGGTGACTGTGAGAGTCAATACGCCGTATTCGCCGACGAGCAAATTTCCTAGAATAGATAATGGATTGTTTTTGTATTTCCAAAAATTGAAAGAAACATCGGCTTGTACTGAGCTTTTCAAAAGATTGTCGATTCGAGTTTGCTCTTCTTTGGTGGATGCTGCCTTGGGAAAAGAAAGAGTCTGGTCCTGGTATTTGATTTCGCTTGGAAAAATGGTCGCGGCAATTTTTCTGACATTCGGCTCCCAGTAAACTTTCATCCCTTGCTTTTCGGTCAGATTGACGAGGTCTCCAGCGACCCATACGCCAAGCAATTGATAGAAAATGAGATAGCAAATCAGAAGTGCAGACAAAGAGCCGAAAATCGGATGCAGAAGAAAACGTCCAAGCTTGATTGAGGCGAGCGTGCCAAGTCCTTTGTCAATCACAAGTCGCGAAACCAGATCATCGACTCTTGCGCGTCTGGCACTATAGATAGTGTCATCTATCCTGAGCGACTCTGATATTTCGCGATACTCGCTCAAGGTTAATTCATCACCCTCGATGAATAAAAGCGCTTTTGCCGAGTCGATAGTTTTGGCGCTCGGGTATTTCAGGACTTTGTCGAGCTGTTCAGTCAAAGAAGCTTGTATCTTGCCGATTCTGGCATTTTCAATCTGATTGGAAATATTGGCGATGCCTTGTTTTTTGACTGCTACGCATTGAACCACTGGAATTCCAAGTTCATCTTCTAGAGCGGCAAAATCTATTTTCAATCCGCGTTTTTGTGCTTCGTCAATCTGGTTTATCACGAGCACCAAAGGCTTTTGCATGTCTATCAACTGCAAAGTCAAAAATAAATCGCGGTCAAGGCTCAGTCCAGAAGCGACGTTTACGACAATGTCACTTTCAAGCAGGATTTTGCGGGTCGCTCGCTCTTCGTCGTTGATGCTCGATATGCCATACACTCCGGGCGAATCATAAAGTTCGAAGTCGCTGAGACTGGCATGGGCAACGTCTATGGTCGTGCCGGGATAGTTCGAGACGTCTGCGTTTAAGCCGGAAAGGGCGTTGAAAATGACAGATTTGCCCACATTTGGATTGCCCACGAGCACGACGTGTTTGCGTTTAGTGGCTATTGGAGCCGTTTTAGCGTCGTTTTTTGTGGTTTGGGTTTTCATATCGTCACAAACAGATTAAGGAAATCACACCATTTATTGGCGGAGCTAACTTCTTCAGCCCCATTATATGATTTCTTGTTTCTTTTTTAATTAGAGCCAGAACCCATCTGATATTTTAGTTAGATGCGCGCACGACTTTTTGCTCTGTTCTTGAGTGTTCTGACTGTCCTTATTGCCATGCCCATTTTGCAAGCGCACGGACAGGAGACTCAACTTGCGCCGCCAACCCATGTGCATAACGACCATATCGTAATCGACGGACATCTCAAAAACGGCTTGAAAGTCATTTTGTTGCCCGAACAGAGCTACCCTGCCGTATCCTGTCAGCTCTGGTTTCATACAGGCTCTCGCAATGACCCGCCTGGGCTCAATGGGCTGTCTCATGTAATCGAGCACATGATTCAAAATCGTATGCAGCAGGACAAAGATGGTCTGGCTCAAAGACTTATCGAGTGTGGTGCTAAATTCTCTGCTTCGACCAGCGACGATTTCACGCTATTTGTCGAAAATTTGGCCTGCGAAAATCTCAATGTTGCCATCGCGGCATTACCCAAATTTTTAAATCAATCGCCTTTTACAGATGCCGAGCTCAAGGTAGCAAGCAAACAGGTCGTGGCTGAGATAGACGAACAAAACAAGCAAAAATCTCGTTTGCTTGATGTCGAAATGCGTCATCTAGCCTATAGACAGGCTGGATACTCTAACCATCCTGCTGGCGATACCGCATCTATCGAGCAGCTCGAGATAAACGAACTCAATCGCTACTTTTCCAAGCACTATGGACCTCCAAACGCTACAGTCGTTCTGTCTGGAAACATTGGCGCTCAGCAAAATGTGTTGGGACAGCTGGATAAGACTATCGGGCACATAAGTTCGCAGCATCCTCGCCCTGAGTCGCGCTTCGTGCATCCAAAGCAAAATGCCGAGCGGCGTGCCTTCTTGAAAGTGGCAACAGACAGCCCCGAGGCGCTCATTGCATATCAAGCTGTTTCGCTCACGAGCCTTGATGCTCCTGCTTTCATGGTGCTCGAATCTGTTCTGAATGCCAATAATGGCGGAGTGCTCGTGAATCATTTTCTAGACACCAAGCTATGTTCGTCTGCGCGTGTGAGCTTCGAATATAAGCGCCATCCAGGTTTATTTCTTCTGCACCTGAAGGCACGCTCTGGAATCGAATTACAAGCCGTGCTTGCTGAACTGGATTTGATGGTAAACACGCTCAAAGACAATCCGCTCAACTCTGAAAATATCGAGCGAGCAAAGAATCAGACTTTATTTAATTTGCAAGCATCGCGAACGAGCCCCTTTTTATCGGCTTTTCAATTAGGACTTTTCGATGTCACAGCCAATGGACAGAAAGGGACTCTAAAAGATTTGGAAAGTAAAATTGCCAAAATTACAGCCCAAGATGTGCGTGCTTGCGTGCAGAAACACTTTCTGGCTACAAATCGATCGATTGTTTCGCTTGGCGGAAGAGAATCGGCAGAATCTATTCCAAATATTGAGGACTATCATCCAAAGTCTATTACTATGGCTGGATACACGCCATGCTCTTTTCCCGTCAATAATGCTATGGCAACCACATCTGGTGGCGGTGAGCAAACTCAGTTGACGCAAGCAATTTCTACCAGGAAATTGCCAAATGGCATATCTCTTACGGTTCTTCAGGTTAAATCAAGCCCGGTGCTCGAGATTGCTGGTGCATGCAAAGCTGGTCTTGCATATAATCCACCGGGTAAACCGGGACTGGCAGAAGTGCACGCCCAAATGCTAAATGGAGATTCTCAAAAAATCAGTCAGGTGAAAACAACCGAATTGCAATTTATGAAAGGTCTTCCCAGGCGCGATTTGATTTATTTCAATCCAGAAAAAATCAGACTTACATTCAGAACTCGCGCTTTCATCGAAGATTTAGAATCGCAATTGAAGCTGGTCTTCCATCATTTGACTGAACCTCAAGTCAACCAGGCAACAGTCGAGCGCGCCAAAAAAGCTGTAGAAGATTCTGTACTGGCTCAAGAAAAGTTGCCCGAGAAGCGCTTGGAGCGAGCCATATTGAGAAATTGTTTTTCCGCACAATCTGCTCTGGCACCAGATGAACCTGCTCAAATTTTGAAGTCGGTCCAGGATATAAGCGAAGAAGATATAAATAAGTTTCATGCCCAGTACATAGTTCCATCGCAGACCTCTATCGTGATTGCAGGAAATATCTCGATGGATCAAGCGAGCAAGGCTTTGAGCGCGGCAGTCGAAGGTCATAATTTCAGCGGACAATCGGATTCTAAAGTCGATGTCAATTTGAAACAGATGGCAAAGAAAGTGCTCATCAATACGAGCGCTTCGCGTGACACCATGGTGGCACTGGGCAGAGTTTATACAGATTCGCTCAATAACAACAAATTGAGTCGACTGCTTCTTGCTAACTGTCTAATGTGCGAACATCCGCTTTATTCAGCTACGGCAAAATATTTTGTTAGCGATTCGACTTTGGGCTTTCGCAAAATAAGTTCTGATGTTTCGTCCCTCGATGATTGCAGTATCTGGAAGCTAATTGTGGCTGGTCCTGCAAGTGACACTAAAAATCTTTTGAATTTGATCAAGCAGTCCATTGCTGATACTAAATTCGGTTCGCCTGACGATGCTCGCATAATTAAGATGAAAGAGTATTTGAATGGCGAAATCTGTCTGCGCAAAATGGAAAATATGCACAAATTAGCCGGCGCAATGCTCGATGGATTGACTACTACCGGACAGGCTGATGCATGGTGGCAAGTGCGAAAAGATATCTTGCAGATAAGACCAGATACGGTGCGCGCATATCTCTTGCAAGATTTCGTTCCCGAACTATCTTGTCTGGTTGTGTCGTCAGACAGCAAAAATTTGAAACAAACTCGCGGTTTTAACCTCAAGTAAATTAAGTATTTCCAATCGAATTTAAGTGTAATAGCGATTCGACTTTATTTGTTAGCTAGCGCTTAAAAAGTACCTTTTTAGTGTTTTGAGATGCAAAATATATAGAGGTTATTTGTCAATAGATATGAGAATGGCCTTGCTTTTCGATGGATCGTAAATATATTTACGCAAGCCATTGGAAACGCAATAGGTTAACTGGCGCACATAAAGCCGCGTTTCTGATAATGTAAAGAGGTCGCTTGCGCGGCGTGAATTAATGTCGGGTGAGCAAAGGGGCAATATGTGAGGCTTTTGGGGCGCTTGGCAATCTAAAATTAATTGTAAAGCAAGTACCTGTGAGGCTTTTGGGTAGTAGTAGGGGGTTTGACTTACAGACCGTTAGTTCGATAATATTTGCCAAGAATTACGGAGCCATACAAACCGCCTATGGAAACAACCGCTATCGAAGGCATCCCCGAATTAGTTCGTGATGATGTTGCTTTCAATTCGACTTCGGCGAATCATATACAAGGTACATTTAAGGGATTGAGTAGTCCTTTGTTGCAGCCTTACTCGCCGCAAGAAAATAAAGTCAGTCTAGGAGGTCTGGAAGACTTGTTGGAGACTAATCAAGAAGTGTTAGAGACTCAGAAGTCAGACGAACTCGAAGTTCTCTGGCCTGGAGTCCACCATGAGCTCATTCCTCAAGCAGCCAAACGTAACCCATCCTTTTATATGATGTTGGGATTCATTGGCGGAGCTGTCGTCTCACTTGCTGTGGTTGGAGTTTATTCTCTCGCCTCATCCAAGATTGCTGATGGCGGGTCGCAAAAGAGTGTAGTCATCGCTAAAGGTGCAGCACCTGCAGCATCTCAAAGTGAAACTATGAACTCCAATACTGTAGATCCAAGCTCGGTTATCGTTCCGGTTAGCAGCACTTACGAAGTGAAACCAGGCGATACTCTTGCTTCAATTGCACTTTCCAATTACAAGAAAGTGACACCTCGTTTGATTGATGCAATCGTCGAACACAACAAATTGAAGAGCGCTCATATGTTAGGTTTGGGTCAAAAGCTGACCTTGCCTCCTTATCAAACTCAAACCAGCAGACTGGCTGCAACCGACGCGGGCCGAGTCAACTAAGAGATTCGACCTCAATTGGAAAACGATTCAGTCCCAGATGTGGTGAGCACCTTAGGCATGCTTGCCAGTCATCTGCCAGGCTACGAGATGAGGCTGCCCCAGCTGGCTTTGTCCAAATCGATTGAACGCGCCTTTATAACTGGAAAAACTGGTATCTTCGAAGCAGGTACTGGAATCGGAAAAAGTCTGGCGGCTCTTGTCCCTGCTGTTTTGTCGCGCAAGAAAGTGGTGGTGTCCACTGCCACAATTTCGTTGCAAGAACAATATATAAAGAAAGACATTCCTCTTCTGCAAAAACTTGTACCTTTCGAATTCAATTATGCGCTTTTAAAAGGACGAGGCAATTATGCAGGCATAAGACGTTTCAACGATTTTATCGCCGAAAACAATAAAAGCGCCGCAATTGACGATGAGTTCGTCGAATGGCTCAACGAGACTGATACAGGTGATGTGAGCGAACTCGATTTCATGCCACCATTTGAAATTTGGCAAGAAATTAATTCTGACGGCGAAGATTGTTTACGCCAGCGTTGTCCTAACTTTTCTGACTGCTTTTATTTCGGAGCGCGCGAAGCGGCTGAACATGCGGATATTCTTGTGGTAAATCACAATTTGCTCCTGGTCGATGCAGCGTCTGGTGGCAATGTCTTGCCTAAATATGACTTGCTCATAATTGACGAGGCGCATCATTTAAACGATATAGCCACCGAAGCGTTCAGTTCGCAAATAAGCAGTCGCGGTCTTAGAAGATTGAGAGCCAAAGCGACTAAACAATTGAATGCTCCGATGAAATTGCTCGAAGATATAGAATTCGATTCACACGCACTTTTTCACCGATTGCGCAACGATTTTGCTTTCAATAAAAAAAGAGTGAGACAAAGTATTTCAGAAGCCGAACCGATGCTTATGGCTTTGCATGCGCTTCGAAGCTGGATTGAAGCACAGGACTATGACAATATTCTCGATGTCGATTTAGCCAGAGAAAAATTGAAATTAAAAGCCAAAGCGATAATTTCAACAATTGACAGATACATAAAATGTCTGGACTTGCTCAAAACACCTGATTCCAACTGGGTTATATATGTCGAGCAGTCTACCAATCCTAATCATGAGAATTTTTCAGTCACGGCCTCCCCGCTTGATGTTTCTGGTTTTATCGCCGACAATCTGTTGGCTAAAGCGGGCTTGCACTCGACTGTCTGCATGTCGGCTACACTTGCCACGGCTGGAGATGACCCGTTCGATTACTTCAAAACTTCAGTGGGAGTAATAGGTCCGGTTGTACAGGATAAATTCCAGTCGCCATTTGATTACAAGCATCAGTCGATGCTTTTTTTGCCAGGGCGAAAGGCGTACAGTTTGCCCAATCCAAATGATGCTGGATATATAAGCGAAGCAAGCAGAATAATCGAACAATTAATCGAACTAAGTCACGGGCGAGCTTTTATACTTTTCACCAGTCGAAGTGCGCTGTTTAGATCCTTTGAAATTGTCTCCAAGCGCCTTCCATATGAAGCCCGACGTCAAGGCGAAATGCCTCGAAACAAATTGCTCGAATGGTTCAAGGTGACACCAAATGCAGTGTTATTTGGAACGTCGTCATTTTGGGAAGGTGTATCAGTCGATGGCGATCAGTTGAGCCTGGTCGTGATAGATAGAATCCCTTTTCAGGCACCAGACGACCCCATTTACGAAGCTCGCTGCGAACGCCTGAAAGAAGGTGGCGAGAAAAGCTGGTTTGCTGATCTTGCTCTGCCTTATGCCATTACCAGGCTAAAGCAAGGAGTTGGAAGACTGATTCGCACCCAAACAGACAAAGGCGTGGTGGCAATTCTTGATCCACGACTTACTGAAAAGGCTTACGGTCAAAAGATAATCGAGTGTTTGCCACCAATGTCGGTCACACACAATCTGTATGATCTGCCCAATTTTTTTAATATAAATAGTATGACTAAATAACTACTCGGCTGTTAATTCGTCCGAAGTGTCGACGTCGGTATCGCTTAAATCTTCTACTTCGCCAGGAACGATACATAGCGGAATTTCGGAGTTATTTATCAGATAACTCACGATTGGATTTAACTTTTGAAAGAACGTTCTTCTTTTAGGATCGATTGTGCCCAGGAAAAGCAAGTCGGCACCAAGTTCTCTTGATACGCTAAGTAAGTCTTTTGCTACCTCGCCTGTACGAATCTCGCCTGAGGCATTTATACCGCGGCTTTTCAAATCGGCTATTGTGCGCTCGACTAACTTGTTAGCTTTCAAATTAGGACGTTCCGATGCCACCAGTTGCGCTACCACGCCTACTTTCTCGGGGTCGGGCATAATACGAAGCAAAACTAGCTCGGCATTAAGCGCACGTGCTTGTTTTTCAGCCATAGCTAAAACCTTTGCGCTTTTTTTGGGGCTAGTAAATGCAACTACAAGTTTCATAGTTTAGATTCTCTCCAAGATTTCAAGCACAATTAACCATGCCAGACCAATTTCAAAAGCAAATAGCATCCCGCCGCAAGAGCGAAGGCCACAGGAAAGGTTAGCACCCACGCTAATACTATCAGTTTCAAAGTCTTTGGGTTCAGTTTTTCGCGTCCATACGACGGAATGGTTCCGCCAGCGACAGCCGAGCTCAGCGTGTGAGTGGTGCTTATAGGTGCTCCAATGTGTGACGCCACCATGATAATCAGAGCAGTGGCCATCGAGGCGCCAAAGCCTTGGGAGTGGGTCAATTTTTCTTTGCTTATTTTTGTTCCAACAGTCCTGATGACTTTCCAACCGCCAATTACTGTTCCCAGTCCAATTGCAGTGGCAGCAGAGAGCATGACCCAGAGCGGGATTTGAGTAGTGGTATAACCGTACTGCGAAAAATGGGTACCAAGAATGAGGGCAATAATTCCCATCGTTTTTTGACCATCGTTTCCACCATGGCTAAAACTGACAGAAGCGCTGGAGAATATATGTGCCCATCGCATTATCTGGCGACGACTTTTCAATTTTGCCGGGTCTTCTTCTTTTTTGTTTTCTTGCGAAATCAAAAGTGCAAGCCATGTCACGAGCGCACCAGCTCCAAAACCGACCAGAGGCGAGATTAAAAGAGCAAGAAATACTTTGTTCAACTCGTGCCATTCGACACCTTCTGCACCAGCAGCCATAACACCAGCACCAAATAAGCTACCAATCAAACAGTGCGACGAACTGACCGGAATTCCATGCCACCAGGTGAAAAGATTCCATATTAGTGCTGAAACAAGCACCGCCACCACAATCGGCAGGGTGACATGGTCTGCAGGAATGATTTTGGTTATGACTTGCGCGACTGCTGTTCCAACAAGTAACGCTCCAAGAAAATTGAGAATGCCACTCATGAAAATAGCGATACCAGGTCTTAAAGCCTTGGTATAAATAACGGTGGCAACTGCGTTTGCAGTGTCGTGGAAGCCATTTACAAAATCGAATCCAAGTGCCAGAGCAACTGCAATGACGGCGATTATTGTGTCCACAGACATTAGTTATTCTTAAGAGGGCAGAAGCCTTCTCAAGCTCCTTTTTTAGGTGATGACATTCTCTTCTTGAATATCAATTCTTTGGTAAAGTAGAAGTTAAGAATAGCCTATTGGCATACGACTTTTACAGGTCTAACTTTGGAGTTAAATTTATTAGCTCGCAGTCAGATGACAGCAAAACCCCACAAGATGACGACGAAGACGTCTTCGATTCAAGCCGGGTAAATTCCAAAAAGCAAGCTAAAATGCTGAAACAGGCAGTGGCGAGCAATCCAGACGCTTTCGTATCTTTTTCGGAAGGAATGGCATCGGTTGATAAATTCGAGCTCATCTACGACTCGATGACATCTGCCTGCGCATTGCCTCTGGCGTCGCAAGAGTTCGTCTCGTTCAGCCAGGGCATGGCGAATGTGGACAAATTCGAGCTCATTCATTCTGCTGGTTTTATTCACAACATAGGAAATATCACCTCTTTTGCTCAAGCTGCAGAGGTTCTGGCGCAACTGTCTGGTCTTTCAGACCTGTTGTGCAAGGTTTTGACCGGGGTCAAAGCCTATCCATTTTTGAATCTTGTATCGGTAGAGTGGAAAGTATCTCCAGAGCATAAAGAATTCTGCGCTGCGCAGAATTTACTTCAGTTAGATTCTGCTTTGAATATCGAAGAAACGCTTTTAGACCTTTGTCATCAACTTTATCACCTGGCCAATCCCTGTCTCGATAGGCTTTATAGCAAAGACCAACTGGATTTTGAAAATTTCAAAGACACCATGCTCTGGAGCGAAACGGCAGCACTTATTTGCGAAGCTGCTTTACGCCGCGAGCTTGGTTTTATAGATTCGCCTCCGGTGCAATTTCTGGTCAAAGACGATAAAGGTGACTACTATGTAGACCTGGATGCGTTACTGGTCAAAAACGATTTGAACACAGTACCTCTTTTTTTAGAGAAATCCACTGTGCGCGGCTCGGTCGATCTCTCTATGTCAGACTGGATAAGTTCGGCATATGAAAGTTATATAAGAACGTTCAAGCAACGTTCTCAATTGATAAAAGTTTAGTCAATTTGAGTTAATAAGCTGGCGAAGTATATCTGGCTTCGACAGGCTCTACTGCGGGCGAATCTGCATAGACCCAAAGGTCGCCTGGACGCCAGTGCAAGGGCTGTTTGCTCAAGAACTTAAATACGAGCAATTGTCGAATGATGCGACGGGCGGAAGGATTGCCTTCTCCGCGCTTGTCGTTGGCCAGCCTGGTCCGTAACTGGATAGCTTCACGCTTGGTCCAGCAAAATGCAGGACCTGGATTTGCGCCCTTGGAACGGCATAAAATAGCAACTTTACCCGAGGGCTGCGGCCAACCTAAAACGTAATAATTTTCTTCATGCATACCCTTTAATAATAGGGCAAAATCGAGCAATGAGAAGCCCTCAACATATAGTAATTTTTCATCCTGCAGCCATAGGCGATTCTATGATGGCTTCTCCAGTGGCTATGGTGCTGAAGAAATATTTTCCAGACGCAAAGATTACTTATTGGTCACATTCCAGTCTGCGACCGCTTATCCTGGATATGTGTCCATATATCGATCAGTTTCTCGATTTCAAAAAAGAAAATGTTTGGCGACTGCTTGCTTTATTGAAAGCCACCAAATGTGATTTGTTTGTCGATCTTTCTGCTTCTCTGCGCGGCGGCATTCTGTCCGCTTTTGGCTCGAGTAAAGCACTGCGAATGACCAAGAAGAAAATTGGCGATATAGCGTTTGGTCATATGGTAGATAACTTTCTGGACACCATTCGACCCATGTGTCCACAGGTTCCAGAAAAGCTTTTCCCCACTCTTGATGTGGAAAAAATTCCAGAATCGAACTTATCACCAGATGTGGTGCAATTAAAAAATAGAAGTGAAAATTTGCTTGCCATCGTCCCTGGTGTCGGCAAGCTGAGACCAAATAGAGCGTGGCCATTAAATAATTGGGTGGAACTGATCGATTCTATTCTTCGCTCTGGCAATTTAGTGCCCGTATTTATTGGTGGACCAGAAGAAGTTGATCTGGGGCAAGACTTAGAAAAAAAATTTCCTAACTGTATAAACCTTTGCGGCAAGCTGAACCTTGCTCAAACAGCTTATGTTCTGAAGCTCTCAAAATTGGTTTTGTCCGCCGACACGGGGCCTGCACATATTGCAACCGCTGTTGGTACGCCCGTTATTGGTCTGTATGGACCTACTCAAGCAAACCGTTACGGTCCCTACGATTGTCGAAAAATAGCAATCGACAAAAGTGATGCCTGCAAATGTCTCTACGAAAAGGCGTGTCATCTGAATTCTGGAGAATCAAGCGGTGAGTGCATGAAATCTATCAACACTCAAAGCGTTCTGGAAAAACTGCAAGAGCAACCTGGCGTTTGAATTAATCTTCTTGACAAGCCCTTGTGTCGGACTTAATATAAGGTGGCACATTTACTATTAATTGAATATTTTTTGCCGCGCCTTTCCTGAGGACTAATTGTTATGGCTGACCCTAAAGCCGCACCCGTCGAAGCCGTTGATAAGGTTGAACCAGTTGCTCCGGTTACTGATGCAGCTCTTGAACAGCCGAAGATTACCGATTCAACACGGGCGCCTCTGACTACTGAGGCTCTATCGACAGGCAACGATATACGCATTGCACCTGGTGCTGTAGCACCGGGTGAAGTCACGATTACTCCTCGAGAGGGCGAACCTATAAAAGGCGTTGTCTCTGAGGTTGGAAATGCCAAATTATTGACCACGGCAAACAATGATGTTTACAAGCTGAACACGGATAGGGGAGGCAGCGACAAAGGCGCAATTGAATCCATAACTCAAATCAGAAGCGAAGGAGTACCTATTCGTCCAAAAACGCTGGAAGTAAAGTCCGCGACCTACACCGACACTATCAATCACACAGTTGCACCTATTGTTAAAATCAGCGATGCTGGGCGTGGTATTACAATCGAGACAGGCGCAGCCAGACCCGAACTAGCCTTAGCTCCCAAATTAGAACTGTCCTCGCCGCTTCCTGTAGTTAATTTGGATAAGTCTACTGGTGTTCCTTCTGAAATGCCTTTGAGTGCAGTTCCCAGAGGATTGATTCGTGATCTCAAAGTGAGCAATCCAGACGCAATCACCTCGAGTGGAAATCTTGATTTGACTCAGGTCGCTCCGCCAGCCAAACGTCAATTTTTGGAAAACCTGGCAGCTACCTATGAGACAACTCATTTGACTGGCCGTGCTCTGATTGTAGAAACTAAAACCAGGATGATGACAAGTCCTGATGCATTGCCTGTCGTTAAAGCTGATTACACTGGTGGTGACAATTTGACACCAATGTTTCCACCTCGTCCCAGACTCACTGCTGATGCAAGTGCTGGTTTTGATGCTTATGCAACAGCAAACCCCAATTTGCATGGTAAAGCGCTTTTTCAATCTTATATGCGCGAGCAACAGGGTAAATATATTGCTGAGAATGGCAATTTGACTGGATTCACTCAAAAAATATTTGGCGATAACGTTCCAGGATGGGCTCAACGTAAGTTTGGAGAAGGCCACGAATTTGTTATGCGCGACCCATCCAAAATGCCCGGTTTTGATATTGGTGGGGCTGACAAAGCCAACCGTAATATGCTCGAATTTTGGAAAGGCATTCAGGGGATGAAGCCTGGAGACAATTTAAACGGTCTGCTCGATTTGATGAACGGTCGTATGAACGGCAAAGACATTGCTCGTCTTGGTGATTTTCTCATGGGGCAACTGGGACGTCGCGGAGGCGATGCGCTCGGCATGCAAGATATTATGAATCTGAGCAAACTCTTTAGAGGTTTCGGAGACCGTGCTGGTCTTGGTTTTCAGCTTGGTGACAGTCGATCTGGATTAATGATGTCATTTGGCTTAAATGGCAAATTCGATTTTCAGATTCGATTTGGTGCACTAACACTTGGTTTTGGAGATAGCAGACGGTCAGGTCTTTCTCAAATTGGCAATTTGTTATTCACTCAAGAAGGGCGCTTGACTCAAAGTGCTCTTGGCACTGGCGGACTCAGAGCCACTGATATTTTGAGCCGAAATTTTACTGGACAGAGTGGGCAGGGGCAATGGAATCCTTTTGGTTCTAGTACCGGAGATGGTGCAATTCGCTCCAGTACCCAGCTTACTGCGCGTTTGACTTCTGGAAATCGGGAATTCATCAGTCAATTACAAGATAACTCGTCCAAGCTCGCACAACAGCTAGAAGCCTCTAAAATGTCGCAGATGGGCAAATTGCCTGGTGCGTTGCCAGGTGACTTCAGACCGAGTCAACTAGATCCTGGTGGCAAAAACCTCATACAGCAGAATTTCGATCCTCTGCGTCAAGACGTGGGCAAATTGCAACCTGGACAAAAAGCTGATGGTCCCAAGATTTTAACCGGTAATATCGAAATGGACGCCCGCGCCATGGATGGTATGGGTGGTCGAAGAGGCCCATTGACTGCGGCTGCGCATGAAGCCACGATGAAAGGCGATTTACTAAGCCAGCAAGGTAAAATTGATCAATTGCCTGGCGCGAAATTGCCTGGCGAGAAGCTTACACCCGAAGAAGAAGCGGCGAAAAAGAAACTCGAAGAAGATAAGAAAAAAGGCGATGTTCGAGCTGGCGAGCAATTCTTGCAAGACGAGGAAGAACGTAAAGCCAAAGAACGACGCGAGCAGGAAGAAGAGCGCGAAGAAGAGTTGGAAGCACTTAATGACGCCGATGAAGCCAAACGCAGAGCCCTAATGCTAATTTTGGAAGCTCGCAAGAAACGCGAAAAAGAACTAAAAGAAAAAGCACTCAAGGATCAAATTCAAAAACAAGAAGAAGCGAAGCGTGCTCAATATCGAGTATCCATAGGTGATTCGCTCGAAAATATCGCAACCAAACAGTTGCGCAATCCCAGACTGGCAGCGCTTATTTTCGACGTCAACCGTAAATTGATACCGATTAAATTTATGAATGGCAAAGAAGTTGCCGTTCTAACTGTCGGTGCAATCCTTTCGTTGCCATCAGTCAAAGAAATAAAAGACTTCTCGCAAGCTGGATTCACTTTGGGTCCAAAATTCAACAAAGTGGATTTCACCGTGCCAGCACAATCACAGCAAGGTAAAAGCGCGGAGGACGAGCTCGAAGCCATGTTTGGTTCCAATTGGGATGGAGCCGTACAACCCAACGATGCTCAAATGGAAACTACCCAAAATGGAAAGAGTCAACAAGAAATGGATGAATTTACAAAACGTCGAGCCAATATCGAAAGCGTTCTTGGAAAGATGGGACCAAAGAAAGCTGCCGACGGTAGAATGCGTTATACAGTTCGTTTTGGTGATACCCTGAAATCCATCGCGATGAAGCATCCAGCATTAGAAGATGTATCTTCCTGGCGAATACTTGCTGAGATAAACAATCTTTCTACAGATACCGATGCAAAGGACAATCCCAAAGCTTTGGTGCCTCGTGGGTCAGTACTCATGATTCCTACAAGAGAAGAAGTGGAAGAACACAAAAGAAAAATGGGTTTGCGCAAAGCAATTGTCTTGCCAGGTCAAAATGTCACCACTGGCAGTGCACTGCCCGCGTTGAAGCATTGTCCCAATTGTGGTAATAAGTCTATTCATACGGCTACTGTGTGCGAGTGTGGAACCGAGTTTATTGACGATCCATCTTCGTCTTCAACAACTGGATCAAATCCCGCAGCACCATATGTGGTGGGCATTGAAAACAAAGTTTCCCAAGAATCTACTAATAGTTACGTGAGCGGTCCACCCACTAAAAAGGAAGATCGTTTCGAACTGGCTCTTAAGGCTGGTCATATCGATGGAGAGCACTGGAGTGAGATTGCAAATTTAGAGCCAGAAACAAGAATCGTCAAAATGAATTCTGTTTTCGATCCTAACCTCGAATTCTCCCTGCTTCTGCTTCAAGCTCTGGTAGACGGTCGTTGGCTTCCAGTTGCAGGTTATGAAATGCGTGAAAACGCCGCTGTGCGAATTGACTATACCGACCCCAAAGCTAGAAGTTCGGTAAAAATTGATTTGCCCCCCTCAGCCGCCCAGGATTTGGCTAAGAATGACCTGATTAAAAACTGGCAGAACTATAAGCGTAAATTTGTGACTGTTTTGCCTCATTAATCACGCCCGAACTTAAGCGATAGAGGCTCGAAACACTGACGGGTGCCGGGCCGGAAAAATTAATGTAAGTAGTAGAAAAATGTTGTCTAACTTACATCTAAATTGCTTAGATATATGTAATATAGGCAAACCCGGTGCTTGGAAACACCCCTTACCAGACCCGCGTTTTTAGCGACTCCACTATATAGGGCGCCCCGCAGCTTTCGTAGCTGTAAGGAAGCGCATGTATCCCTCGGGAAAGATTCAGGAAAATTTTGCGATGCCACCTGAGAACGATGCAGCTGAAGAACCAGTTAAGAAGGTAAATACAGACGAAACGTCGGATGTTGCACCAGAGGCAACTGCAACTGCTCTGCAAGCTTCTATCAAGCCAGAAGACAAACCTGTAGTAGTTACAAACACATCTGAAGTGGCTCTGGCTAACACCGTTACTGAAGTAAATGGTACTGATGCTGGTTTGACAGCGAAGCTGCCGGGAAAAAAGGCAGAATTGCAGGGATTACAGATTTTTGACCCGGTCACTGGCAAGGTGGCGACTACTGCAACTGTTGATGCAGCATCCATTTTGTCTGCTCAAGGATCAGATGCATTAACTGGAAAAGACAGGGGACCCGGACAGGCTACTGACGTTTTCGGACAAATTACTGGTTCTGTGTTCAACTTCTTTTCTGGAAAACAGCGCGAAGTTAAATTGGAAGGCAATACGCGTGCCACAGCCACTTTTGATGACAAAGATCGAATAATTTCTGTAAAGGGGACTAACGCGGACGGAACCACTGTTCAGACCGATATCTCATACGACAAAGATGGGAATGTTTCCAGATTTGCTACACCAGACAAACAGTTAATCCGTACTGGCGATGGAAGATACATTACCGTCTCTAATACCCCGAATGTTGAACTAAAAGATCAGTTTATTCTTGGTCCTGATGGCAAGCCCCTTCAAGTTACTGTAGATGGAAAACCGCAGCAGGTAAAAGTTGGAGAAGCTAGATACGATGCTCAAAATCGACTGATAGGGGTGGGAGACAAGTCCATTACTGGTGCTCCTGTTGATGTATTGAATCGTCTTGAGATTGCAAAATTCGGGCGAAATGGTGTTTTTTCAATCACGGATCTTGATAAGGGAACGAAAATGCAGTTCGACGCACGGACTAACGTTTTCATTCTTGAGGGTACAGCTACTGATTTAACTGGTAACAGAACTGTTGATAGTCGCGTAATATCTGATTCAGGCAGAATCAATGAAGTGGTTCGCCAGAATGGCGATAGAGTAACAACTAAATACGACGAAAAAGGTTCTCTAAATTCATTAACTATTACAGATAAAGATGGAAAGTCTCAAGAGTGGAAAAGGCTTGGTCCAAATGAGTGGCAAATTGGTGAAAATAGAGTTAGAGGAGATGTTTCGATAACCGGAGATGGTACCGTCACTATTAATGATACCGTCAACAATTTGCGCACCATAATTGGACTTGATGGCAAATCGGAAGTTCGAAAGATTGTTGGTGATACTGGAGAAGAGCGAGTCGGTTATTCAGTTAAAACAAATGATAAAGGTCAGGTTGAACAGGTCGTTTATCAAGACCGTATTTATACTGCTAACGACGGGCTAAAGTTTAATGAGCAAGGCAATCCTTATATTGATGTGCCAAGTCCTCCTGGCGAAGCAAAGCAAGCTGGGGATACCTCGCGTGTAACCTTTGTTTTGAAAGATGATCCCGTTACTGGACTGAAAGCAGGAACTCGAATTGAAGTCAACCCAAAGGGTACAAGCGTCTTTGACAATGGCGGAAGGCTCATGTATCGCTATGCAGAGGGCGAACAACCTGGTCCTAATACCCAACCAAGAGAAGCTTATAAATACGCTCAACAACCAGATGGAACCTATAAGGTTGTCGAGTTCAATAACGGTTCCGGCACGTTTAAGCTAACTGATCAAAAGCGCGATGGACTGGATGTTTGGAAAGGAGACGGCGACAAAGAGATCGTTGGAAATATTTCTGTTTTAAACGATGGTAGTCTCAAAATAGAACGAAAAGGTCCAAAAGGACTTGAAACTGTTTATCAAACTACGATGGGAACCTCTATTGTCACCGACTCTAGTGGTAAGCGCGAAGTTCAAGATGCGCGCACAAATCCTCCTACAGTGCTGGTTACAGAAACTCCAACCGATATAGGTACTGTCATCAAAATCCGAGATGGTGCTCCTCCTAACGGCGCTACCTACAATTATGAAAAACCTTCAGACCAGTATCCTCAGGGACGTTTTACTTACACAGATGCTTCAGGTAAGGAAGTAACTGCTAACGGAAAAGTTGAGATTTTTGCTGATGGTTCAGTAAGAATCGAGAATTTAGATAATTTCTCTACTACTAGAATTGAGCCAACTGGCGAGTCCAAGACGAAGTTTAATCGAACTGGCGCAACAGTGGATCGCGATCGTGCGGGCAATGTTACCGAAACGAATGATGGCAAAGGTAACATTCGCAAATATCAGTACGAAATAGACGAGAAAACTAAACAAGCCAAAGTTACTCGCGTTCAAGAAGGCGATCCGATGAACGGTGGTCAGGTTTGGCAGTTGCAGCCGGACGGAACCTGGAAAAGTTCCAGAGGCGATAGTTTCAGCGGTACCATGACCGTAGACAGAGAATCCGGCAATAGAATTGTTGAAGACAGAACTTCCAAAGTAATGATCACAGAATCGATTGCTGATGGAACAGTAAAGCGCGAGAATCTGGAAAACGTATCTTCGCAAGTTCTTCAAGGCGACAAGGTTCAAGTCAGCAAAGACAATCGTGGCCAAGAAACACAGTACTATCATGGTCCCGATGGAAGAATCGATGCAGTTAAACTTCCTGATGGAAGAGTGGTTATTCGTCAAGGTGCGCCACTCAATGAAATACAGTCAAGAGACGAGCGATTCAAAAGTCCTACATCTCTTGAAACTGCAACCGATATTTCGCTGACAGACAGTAAACTGGTTGTAACCAATGGCAATAAGCTAGTTGAAACCGATCTTAAGACTGGAAGCAGCTTTACCTACGATACTACTCCCAAAGACGATGGTCGTCCCGGACGAAAATTAATTGAGGCCAATATCGCTATTGGAGGCTTAGATCAGCCTACTCAGCATCTTAAGTTTACGGCTGATCCAAGTGACCCTACCAAGTTCGTAGGTCAGATAGATGGAAAGACGTGGACTGGCAAGTTCGAAAATGGTTCGTTGCGTCTTTCCAACCTGGAGTTGAAGCAAGATCGTGTTTACAGACCAGATGGTTCTTACGACATCACCGAGCTTGGCAAAGAGCAAAGATCTTATGACACCATGAATCGCCTCTCTGGGGTTCTTGATTTAAATACTCGAATCGTAAAGACTCTGGAATATAAGGGCAATGACACTATTCCTTCTACAGTTCGGATACTTGATGCTAACAAAAACACAGAAACCGTCTGGCGTCGTGGAAATGAAGGTGTAGTTAAAGACGGAGTAAAAGTTTATCAGTGGAAAAATATGGCCACTGATCAGACTTTTGAAGGTCCCGTCACAATCGAGAATGGCAAGTTGACTTTCTTGTCTGACACGTCAAGAGCCATTACGCAAGATGGAGACAAAACTACCACTATTCATCCTGATGGTACGACTTATGTGGTCGGTCCAAATGGGGTGGAATCCTGGAAATCGCCAAATGGTCAAGAAATAATCTTCAAAACCGACTCTGGAATGGCTGGTACCGTAATTGGTGCTATTACCAAAGTTGTGCACGATGGAAGAACCTATACTTTGAATGGTCCCGCCAAAGTCGATGCCACCGGGAGGCTCACTTACGACGCCAGCGACGATAAAGAATGTAAGGTTGTCAAATTTACCCATAATCTAGATGGAACAGTAGAAGGTAAAACACCTACTGGTGAATTGATTTTTGCAAAAGGGCCAGGAGTTAATGCCGCTGCGGTAGTTGGTGAAACTCTGAACGGTAGCAAGGTCGAAAAAGTCGAACCAGATACGGTATCAGGTGGCTACAAGGCCACACTGGCAGACGGAACAATCGCATATCTTCGCAAAGATGGCTCAGTAATCTTCGAAAAACAGATTGGCGGTGCCACGCAAACTACTGAGAGATACGAAAAAACTATCGTCTCGGCAGATGGAACCAAGACTATCAAATACACGACAACCGTGCCGCGTCGCATGGAAATTGCGCCTTTTGGAATGGTCTATGATGTTCCTGATTCGTACACAGAGACCATAAGAAGGAAAGGCGGAGAGGATACAGTCGAGTGGAAGAGACAGGCTGACGGCACCTGGCTCAGCTCCACCGGTGAGAAGTTTAACGGTGTACATGGTTTCCTTTCGACTGGAGAATTGCTCAAAAAAGAGTCAATCCCAGCCGATCCTGCCAAAGGGCAGGATGCATTGGATAAATACACCTTGAATGAGCACAGTGGTGGCATCAAAGACATATACTTCACGCCTGATGGTGCCTTTAAATACGGTGTCTTTTACGACAGGTTCCGACGTCCCGCAATGATCACTAATCCCAGTGAGCGTACCACTTTTACTTATGACGCTGCTGGTGAAGTCAAAACTTTAACGGTCGTGAATACACAGACTAACAAATCAGTCACTTACACTCGTGGTGATGACGGTCGCTTTAGATCTGCAGACAATCCAGATGGTATCAAAATCCAGGTGAATGCAGCTACTGGCATGGTGACCTGGTCTGATTATGACGGTAAGAAATCAGTTCAATCACTTGCCGATGGTTCGCAGGTTCTGGAAGATGGAACCAGAATTGAGCAATCGCCTAATCCAGAAGTGAAAACTCGTATAACAAAGATTGATGACAAAGGAAATATCATCAAGACTGCTGGCTCGATAGAAGTTCGAAGCGATGGAAACGTCATCTACAGAGATGGAACTGGCAAAGAATACACCTATAATCCCGATTCTGGAAACGTCTTTGTCACCGCTCCTGGTGCAGAACTCATTCGATTCAACGGCAAGATTACTGTCGATGGGAAAGGCAATGCTTCTATCTTCAACGAAGAGACAGACAGACTTACTGTAGTTAACGTCAACGGTACTCTCCCACAGGTACTTGAAAGACAAATTTCGCAGACTTACGCAGATGGCTCTTCTGTCACTGCAATTGGCGGAAACAAGCTGGTCTACAAGGCACCTGATGGAAGAGAGATTACGATAGACGGACGCATGGACATGGTCAACGATAGACCGGTCATTACACTGACCAATCCTGCTGACTATGAAAAAGTCAAAGCCTTTTTGGAGCCAAAAGAAGGTGGTTCATGCCCTGCTGAAATCAAACTCGCTAATGGAGCTGTAGTCAGACCCAGCTTGATGAAAATGAATACCCTTGAATATCGATATCAAGGTCAGATTGTCGAGATTCCTGGTACTTTGACATCAGACGGCAAAATCCAGCTTTCCGATACTTCGAAAGTAGATCCCGCTATTCTTGCTGCTATTGCAAATCCTGAAAGTGGATTGCCAATAGCCAGGAGAGTTGCGCTCTCTAACGGTGCTACGATTGAGACTGATTTCTCTACTCCTGGAAGGTTGATTTATACTCGCAACGGAGTTTCGACCTATATAAATGGAACTATCAATCAAGATACCGGTAAGCTAGATTATTCATCGACTGGTCTTGACGAAAATATCAAAACTGCTCTGCAAAATTCGTCACAAACTTCCGAGCTTTATTGGTCTAAGAAAGGTGGTGTGAGCGAGTCTAGCTACGTAAGCAAAGACGTAATACTCAACGTTAATCCGGGATCTTATCAACAGGTAGATGGAAAAATTACCATTCCGACTGGTAATGGTTCTATCGAATACGACGCAAGTAAACCAAACAAGGTGGTTGTTAACGGCACCGAGTATGATGGCACTATTCGTATCGATAATCAGGGAAATCTCAAAGTTGTATTGAGCACTCCATCTGGAAAAATAGATCTGTCCAAGATTCAATCCGATTCAATTAAAGTTCTATCCACTGGAGATCCGCCGTCGAAGGTTGATCTTGCCTCCATTGGCGCACCGATTGTACAGCAGACGAGAATTCAATCCAGCATGGAGTCGGGAACACTTACTGGATACAAACCTGCTCCTCCAGCGCCAGAACTTAAAGGTCCCGGACCCGTAAGCCTGTCTAGCGTATCTTTGCTGCCTGCTTCTACAGATACGAAGACAGATAAAGTTGTTGTTGATCCTAAGGCAGCTACGCTGCCGTCTGTTGATCCAGCGTTGTCACTCAGTCGTCTGATGACAGGTCAGCCTGATAAAGTATATACCGGAGCTGATCTAGCAGCTGCTCAGGCTCGAACTCAACAAGCCGTAGTTCAACAAACAGCCGTTGAGCTGCGTAACACGATTGAGCGGAGCATGATTGCTAATAACCTCAGCGAAGCAGACCGTGCAGTAGTTAGAAGCGCACTTGATAGCGGTGATATTCCAGCTGCCATGGCAAAATTAGCTGGAACTCCTGCTGGTAATGTGTTGGCCGATGTCGATAGAGCCA
The DNA here is from genome assembly GCA_026129135.1 of Cyanobacteria bacterium TGS_CYA1. Classification (GTDB taxonomy): domain Bacteria; phylum Cyanobacteriota; class Vampirovibrionia; order Obscuribacterales; family Obscuribacteraceae; genus Aved-18. The sequence goes on from JAHCIQ010000003.1 coordinate 289,295, forward strand.
TAAAAGCTGTAACTTCAGTATTTCCACCTGATACCAATCCGACGAAATTAGCCGTTGCGGCGGTAGATAATTTGAACTTCACCGAAGCATTGAATCGAGGAAGAGCACTCTCAAACAATGTAACTGCCTATAATCAGGCTTTGCAAAAATATCAGGCTACTGGCGATCCAGCAGTTCTCAAAGGCTTCGTGCCTGACTCCACAATTGCTGCGATCAAAGCTGCATCAGTCAGTTTGCCTAAAGAAATACGCGATGCTGCTATTGCGAATAATCTTGTTACCGCAGATATCAGATCTGGACGAGGTTCTGATTTGCCCTCTGAAACTGCGATTGTGAAAACTGAATCTTTAAGATCTTCTGGTTTCCTTACTGTTAGCGAGCGATCAGAAGGTCCCAAAGTGAACGAGCTTGCTGCCTCGATAGTGAAGAAGCAAGAAGATTTGCGAGTGGCAGCGGCGTACTTTGAAAGGGAAGTCACAAGAGTCCAAGCACTTCCAGCTTCAGAAGAACAAAAACGTACTCTTGCTGATCTACAAGTGAAACTCGCTGCTGTTCAGCAAGAAAGAGTTCAAGCTCTTGCAGCTGAAATGAAACTTACGATACCAGCTGCTTTAAAAGAAGCACTTGGTGCTGAAGCTAATACTGAAGCTGGCAAAAAATATATTGAAGCTGTAAAAGCAGCTCTAAATAATCCTACATCAGAGCTTGCAGTCAAGCTTGTAGCAGCTGTAATAGCAATGCGTCGCGAAGAAATTCTTCAGCGTGAAGCAGCTGTTTTGCGCGAAACCAGTAATCCAGGACAGGTAGTTAACGGAGTCATCACACCAGGAAGCCTTGCTACAGACAGAATAACCGTCGTTCCGCGTGAAGTATCAGCGACGATAAGAGATGTTGTTACTCAAACGGTCGAACAGCTCAACCTTCAAGCGCGTATCCCTGGAGCACCACCTATAGATGCTGTGCGTGCCGCTGAGCTGGTACGTGGAATTGAAAGTAATTTGCTTCAGGCAATCAGAATCGCTGCTCTCAACAGAAGCGCACTCGATTTCTTGCCAAGCTTCCAGTTGACTGGAGATCTTAGCGCTTTTGTAAAAGACACTAGCGCCAAGCCTTTTATTTCGCCGATAACGACCATGCCAATAGACCTCAATGTCAAATACGGTTCTTTGACTGGAAGCGGAAGATCGAATATTATCACCGCAGACGGTACTATGATCAGTATCGAGCGCGCAATGGCTAATCCTGCATTGCTTGCTCAGTTGCTTGCCACCAATCAAATCAGTATTAATACTCTAAACGGATTGCTTTCAAGCGCTGATCTTGTGCGTATCCTAAATATTGCTGTGGCTGGCGGATTGTCCTATACTCAAATCACAAATCTGAGCAATCCGGAGTTAGCAAAATATTTTGGCACCACTGTTGATGGTGTTAAAATGGGCTTTAACGTTCAAGTCGGCTACGCTAGTGGTTTGGTGTATACCAGCCAAAATGGCGTCCTTGTTCCTGCTCGTCTCAATTCTTTGGAAGACGGAATCTTTATTCAAAGTCTGCAAGGTCAAAAGACTATCACCGAAGCTATCAAGTCAAATTCGGGATTTGTCACCATATCTAATGGCAAGAATCGTGGCGACGAAGATGATGACGATGAAGAAGACGAAGAAGAAGAAGGTGTTGTTGTCACTGGCAGCAAAGAAGATTTCGGCGGAAAAATTCCAACTGCACAACCTGTTACTCAGACTCAGTCCACTGCAAGCCAGGATCCAACAGCCGTGCTTGCAAGCAATCAGCCTGTGCCTTTGCCCGATTTCTTGATTCTTCCAGATGGCAGCATGGAGCCTATGCCTGCAGAATGGAAGACCAAAGCCAACCACGAGCATGGTCATGTAGACGTAATTGACGAAAATGGCAAACACGTACATGTAATCGATGCAAAAGGTAATGTTTTAACCGAACAACAAATTGAAAAAGCGAAACAAGATGTACTTGCAGCAAAAGCTGCGGAAGCAAAAGCGGCATCAACATCGACCGATTTCTCGCCGACGGCTCCCGAAGCCAGCCTGAACGTTCCGCTTGAAATAGCTGATTTTGTGGCCAATTTTGGAATCGAGAATCAGGGTCAGGCAGCCTACATCGATAACGACGTCAATCAGACGGCGGATGCAAATGATCCTCTCAGCTACATTAATGGTCTGCCCATCGATAGTAAAACCGGATTTCCATATGATCCAAGTACAGGATACATTTTGAATCCCACTACCGGTGATATCATCGGCAATATCAACGACCAGGCAACATCGATAGCGGCCACTGCAAATCCTTTTGAAGGTCGTCTGGTTGATCCTATAACAGGTTTCCCTTACGATCCATCAACTGGAATTTTGTATGACCCTCTGTCTGGTAATCCAGTCGGTTCGGTCACACCAGAAGCGGATCCAATAATTGATTTGAGCAACGACATTGCTATGATCCAGGATAATGTCGAAACTCGCCTCGATGATATAAGTGCATACTCTCACGTACAGGATGCATTGAATGATGCGCAAGACATAGACGATATTCATCCAGAAGTCGCGTCTGATCTGGCTACCAGACCAGAGGGAATTGATTTTGGTACTGATGAAGAGTATAAGGAAAAAGAGAAAGAACGTCTCGACAATATTCTCAATCAGCTCGAAGAAGAAGAAAAGCGGCTTGAAGAACAAGAAGATGAGCTTCGCAAGCGTCGCGATGAAATCGAACGTTTGACCAAGCTTATGAATTCTCTTCTGGCTACAAGACGTCAGGCTGAGCTTGATCGAATCAGACGATTAATCGAGCAACAAAGAAAAATCGAAGAGTTCATTGCTAAAGATATTCGTCGTATCAAATACACCGTGCGCAAGGGCGACACGCTTGAGAATATCGCCAAGAAGCATTTCCGCGATCCACGTCTGGCTCGTCTCATCTATGAAATGAACCCAGCCAAAATCAAGTTGTCGCAAGAGGAAGGCAAAACCGCATACCAACTCACTATCAATAGTGTGCTCACTCTACCAAGTCCTCGTCAGGCACGTGAGTGGATCAGTAGAGGAAAATATCTCACTGCCGTCGACAATTCTTATGTGGCGCAAACAGAGCTCACCGCAGACGATCTCGCCAATATGGAAAAACGCCGATTGAACGTCGAAAGTGTTCTTGGCGCACTGGGTATGGCAGCAGACACTAATTACAAGCCGACTTACACAGTTCGTTTTGGTGATTCGCTTCGCTCGATTGCCATGAAGCATCCAGCGCTAAACGACGTTTCGCTCTGGAGATTGCTTGCCAAAGTAAATGATTTGTCTATCGAAACTGATGCTATGGGAACTCCTAAAGCGACTCTAGAACGAGGAGCCAATCTCAATCTTCCATCCAAAGAAGAAATTGCCCAATTCAGAAAAGACAATGGTGCGCTCGTTCATCCATCTTCTTTGAAGCAAGGCGCAAGTGGACCAGTCGATCTCGTAACGAACGTGACTGTGTTCAAAGAATGTCCATCTTGCAAAGAGAACACGCCCTCTGGAGTGAGCTTGTGTCATTGTTGTGGTTTTGTGTTCCAGGAAACCGCCAATGGTGTCGGACCTGAAACTAAGATTTCAACTGTCAGTAAGCAAGTTACACTCACCAATATTGGTGGCGCCAGCACCGAGCACGATCCACTTGCTCCCAAGCAAGATAAAGAAGATAACGTGCATACACTCAATTTGCCTGAATCAGAGCGTAAAGTTGCAAACTCCGATGTGTCTCCTTTGCCTAAGACGCAAGTGGATCCAAAAGGCGTTCCGAACGTTAGCCCTGCAGCCAAAGCCGATATCACCCTCAAACTGAATGACCCTCTTGTTCCGCGAGTTGATACAGGTATCACCAATACTGGTGCGAATAGTGATGCTTTCTTGAGTTCGATGTCCAGCATGCAGAAATCCAGAAAAGATTCGTTCTCGATACCATCGCACAAATACAATATGAGCAAGCTCGTGGAAAATTTGAGCGATACATCGCGTATAGTTCTTCTAGATTCTGAACTCGACTCGAATAATCAAAAGGCTGAAAGATGGCAGCTGGAAGTCTTGAAAGATGAAGAGTGGACTCCTGTAGTAGCTTATGAAATCATTGGTGACAACTCGATTCGCCATGAATACAATGTGACTGGCAAAGCAAGAAAATCTATAAAGATGAATTTGCCATCGGCTGCAGTCGAAGAAATGGTGCGCAACGATCTTTCACGCAATTGGCAAGATTATTGTCAGAAGTTTCTTACGGGCAAAAAATTGAGCCAGTAACTCAAAGCAATTAGTTAAATTGCCTCTGTATCCAGTTCGAAATTGATGTCCGGATAATAGGTAAGATCGCCGTTGTGAGTCATGTTTCGCAACTTGTAGACAAGCTCGGTTGTTAGGCGATGTCCTTTGACGGTGAGAAAATTCGGTCTTCGTTCTTCGTCAAAAAAAACGACGTAATGAAATAGCGAAGCTGGTCTCAATTTGTAGTAGACAAAAATCTCGTGGTTATTGAATTTGGCGCCAGGTATTTTTTTTGGTTCGCCAATTTCGTTCAAAATAACTCCACGCTCATCCATTCTGAATACAATGTCTTCTGAAGGCGATTTGTCTTCGGCTTGATACGGTCTGTCCGAAGGATGCATAACAAGAAATTCGTCTGTAAATTCGGCAACAGGATGATCCGGACCTGCTACAGAAAAAATGCGACCATGGCTTGCCAAAATAGGATCGCCCAAATCGACTACACCTAATTCTTCTGCAAAAGACCTCTCTCTTGGTGAGGATTGCGCATTTGATTTAGAAGTCGTTTTTTTCTTCGGCTTTTTCACTTTAAACTATTACTCGTTGCCAGGCGGTGGACCCATCTCGTCACCACCTTCGATACCTTCTTTGTCAAAGTTTTCCAGTGCAGATCGCACTTTATGCAATAGGACCAGCTGAGCGTCGGTAGACAACTGTTGGTCTTTGATTAAATGAGCAGCAAGACAATAAGACAAGTCGAGTTCGCCCTGCCCTACTAATCGCTCAGTGAGCAAACGACAGAACCAGGCTGCAGAGTCTGATGCAGGAGAATCTTTTCGGTTAATAGATGAATTGAAGTCGAATTTGATTTTTGGATCGCGCACCACTTCTGATACCTCGAAGCGATACAAACATTTCGAGGTGCAGGGTGCACAGGTCGGCAACGGACCTTGATCGCGCTTGTGCAGCTCGATGAAGTCGTCGCGCCATTGTCTGAGCACGTTGATATCGAGTTTTCGGTTTACTTCAGTCGGCTGAAAGGCTGGGCGTAATAAGTTTAACCAGCGTAAATGCTGTTCTCTGACTTGATCGTAAAACCAGAAATGTTCTTCGCCTTTACGCTCGAAATAGCGGTCGGTGGCTTGAGTGAGTGCGCACCAGGTGATACCAGTTATGTTTCCGGTTCTTGCTCGACCCCCGATGATACGCTGAATTTCGTGAATGATTTGAGCGCGGAAGTGAACGAGTTGGGTCAAATCTTTGAGCGTGGACAGAACGTATCTGTTATAAACTTGTCTGAAAAGCGGATCGTCAGCCACTGGAACCGCGGTATCAAGAATATTGGAATCGCATCTGTGCAAACAGAATTTGCAGCCCAAATGTCTATCGAATTTGCCCACGATATCCAGAGGCTTCATTGCCTGACGCACGATTTCATCAGATTCTTCGGGGGTTTCTGGAGCTGGCACTTCCTTACTTTTATCGAACATGATTTGCAAGTGGAAGGGCTGTTCCATTTTTTCAGCATAAACAAGTGCGCGCCCTTGACCAAGTGCGGTGGCGTGACGTTTTTGAATATCGTCCAGGTTCATCGAACCACCCATGGAATCTCGGTCATCGACCGCCACGATACGATGCATGATCTTCAGGTTCGTGTTCTTAAGCGCTTCGGGAGCCAGTTTGTTTGGAATCTGGTCAGCAATGATGAAGCCCTGACCATAAGCACGAATTTCAGCAAGCATGTTAGTGAAGAATTCAACCGCCTTACCAGCCGGGTTGGCAGATTCTCCAGATTGCTGGGTGTTGACGTTCTTCAAGAGACGGTGAGCCTCTTCTACCAGCATGACGTGTTTGAGGTGTTCTTTGGGACCTAGAGCTTCTCTATATTCATACAAGAATACGAGCAACATACCCATCAAGAACGATTTTTCAGAGTCTTCTGAGACCATCTTCAGTTCGACCACAGTTGGTCTCTCGAACAAAATTTCAGGCGGAATAGAACGCCTGGTATTGAGCATTTGACCTTTACCGCCTATGAGCAGTGAGCCGATACGAGCTTTGAGTGCAGCTTGAACGTCAGGTCCGATACGCTCTGAATATCCAAACGACTCGACCACGGGATCGATAATTTCGTAGAGGTCTTTCATAGTGGGATAAATTTCGTTTGGACAGTCCGCATCACCAGTATTGACACCAGGAGGCAAACGTCTATTTTTGTTGTTAACTAAGTCCCAGCCTCGAACGGCATAGATTTCGTTGAGCGCTTTTTCCAGAACTTGCGGCATTGGAGAATACATTTCAAACGATGCGTTGAATACAGATTTCAAGGCGTCGAGGTGGGTCTGAACTTTGACCCCTTTCATGATTTCAAACGGATTGAGTCTGAACGGTGATACTGTTTCGTCACCAAGCGAGAAGGCTTGACCCACGCCCTTGAAGGCTTCTGATTGCAGCATCATGTGCCGGTATTCTGATTTAGCCGGCTCGATAACCATGAAGGGAATTTTGTATCGCCATAGCTGCCCTAAAAGGTAGAAGCAAGAGTTGGTTTTACCACCCCCTGTGACACCACATACGATGGTGTGCTTCTGCATGGCATCGATGTCTATTTCGTAGAGGTTTCCAGTATCAAGACCTCGGTCCAGAATGTTTCCAATCGCAATCGATCGATCAGGATTGTTTGGCTGGATTGGTGACAAGCTGAATTCTGCCGAACGCCTGATTCTAAAGCCCGGCATCTCACGTTTGGGCAAATGCACGAAAGCGGATAATGTTCGCGATGATAAGGGCGACAAGAATTTGTATTCGAGTAATTCCTGGTGAATGCCTTCTGAGCGCTTGGTTCGCAAAATTCCAAATTGCTGGATATGCGATGCTAAATTTTTTATTTCGTGCGTTCTAAGTGGAGTGGGTCTGCTTGTTTCATCGACATAAGTGGCGCGAATCAAAGATTGAAGCCTAACAAAGACCGATCTTTCTGGTGAGAAAAAATATACGCCGGTCAGCCAGTGACCAACTGCTGTCCCAAGCTGAATGTGCTTGAGATAAGCATCGAGCAATTCAAGATAATATTTGATACGACGCTTCTTTTCCGGGTCTTCGTTTTCTTGCGCTCGTTGAATCTGGTCAACAATAGCAAATTCTTCTTGCGATACTTTTTTATTTGGAATTGGTGTGGCAAGCACCAGAAATCCAAAATCATGTCCTTGCAAGCCGTTTGCCAGTCGTTCAATTTGTTCTGATTCAGCGGTATCTCCTGCAGTTGATTTGAGAGCAGGAATTCCAGTTACTAGTCCGGTGTTTACTGCCAAAGGCTGAATCATCGCCTTGATCTGATCCGAACTGTAAGGTTCTTTGTAAATGTCAACGCCGTTATAAACGCTGTGCATGATTGAACGCAAACTGGTGAACGAGACATTGCTTGCGCTTTCTCCACTGCCGTTTGTATCCTGATCGGGAAGTGAAATCCCCATGTAATATTTAACGCCTTGTTTATTGCCTATGACAACAAAGGCTAGATTGGCTCGTTGACTGTGAAGACCACAAAGCGCATCTTCAGACAAATACATTCGCTTGGGAGGTTTAGATGGGTCCTGGTCATTACCTTGCTGTGGTTGTTGCGATTGCTGGTTTTTTTCACGCTCGATATCCCACGATCGCAGAACTCCATCTATTCGAACGAAAGTCATATTGGGAATGGGCCAGCTAGTAAGTTCGGTGGCGTCCATTCTCTGGAAATCCATCTCGTCGAGATCGTAGCGCCTCAAATCGGCGATCTTTTCGTCCCAGATGTTTCGATTAGATGCCATTACCACGAATTAAGACCCCAAAAATAAAAACCCGACAATTATCTATATTATGCCTAAATTGAAATGAATGCCCGTTATCAGACCTCTGATTCCAGCGTGCCGTGCATTGCTGTGACAAGATCCTTGTTTATTTTGTTTTCGGATTCGTCTTTGAAGTCGAAGGCTTTCAACCGAAATACACCTGCCGTGGTGCCTACTCGATAACAGAAATAACATTGTTCTTCTTGACCGACAACGCGGTCAATATTGAGCTTTTCTTCGTCCATGATGAGCTCGTAGGTACGAGGAGCGTTAACGGGGTTGAAAAATTGACCAAGAGTCATTTGTTTTACTTTGCGTCCATCCACACGGAACAGCTGTGGACCCATCATGTCTGCGTCTTTCTTGGAAAGAGCGAAAACTGCAATTGTACCCACGCTAATGATGAGGCTGTTTCTGTAATCTTCAGGAAGTCCTTGCAAAGTCTTGATTGAGCCAATGAAGCCTATTTGATAACGCGCCGATTCGGAAGTAATAGTGCTCAGGGTTTCTTTTTCGATGAAGGTATCCATTTCATCGAGGTAAAGTGAAACCGGACGAATCGATTTGGAGTTTGCACGACCAAGTGAAATTGCAGCCTGCTGGATGCCGGTCACAATCAGACTTCCCAAAAGATTTGCGTTTTGATCCAATTCGCCTTGAGGAACTTTCACAATTAGGATTTTCTTCTCTTTGATTACATCTTTCAATTTTAAATCGCTATGAGGCTTGGTCAAGATAGGACGTATACGCCCATCAGAAAGCATTGGTCCAACTCTGTTCAAAATTGGTTCGACCCATGTTATCCATTGGTCTGTACGAGCCAGTTTCTTGTACTGATTCCATGTTTCCATGATGGCGATATATTCAGCCTTCTCATTTTTCTTACGCTCGATTGTCTCCAACATGATGTCGCGGAAGTCGTTGTCCTGGAGCAAGCTGGGCAAATCTGTGAGTGATCGTCCATTCACCATCAATAGCAAGGCAGCGTTTCTCAAAATGTGAGCAGTCTGAGCGTCCCATTTAGACTGCGACCCTGGCGGCTCGGTATAGATAGCTTTGAAACCATGGACGATGGCAGAAGAGGCTGCTTGCAAATCACCATCATCTGGATATTCAAGCGGGTTGTACGCAAGTGAACCGGCTTTGAATGTCGGGTCTATCACTATCACCCGCTTAGCCAACTCGGCTGCGTTAGGTTGTGATGCAATCCAGTTGACAGTCAAATCGCTCAAATGACCATCCGAGTCAATGACTACAACGGCGCGATCGTCTGATTGAATATCGTGCGTCACCATAGACGCTATCATTCTGGTTTTGCCCTGGTCAGATCCTCCAAGAACTAACATGTGAGGGTTTTTTGTTCTGGTATCAGGAGGTAGGGACAGATATCGAGGGGTCCAGAACCAGAGCCAGTGCCACTCCAGTCGTTTGCCTAGAGGAATGCCACCAGCTTTGAGCGGTTTGCCAAATTCTTTGACCAGTTTTTCATGCGGACGTCTGAACTGGGATGGGATGTATTTGTTCTTTTCAGACTGGTTAATCAAACCTTCAGGAGAGAACACAACGTAGAACAAGAATACAATGACAGCGCCGCCCACAAGGCACGTAATACCAATTTTGAGAAAGAAGTCTTGTTGCTTCTGCCAGTCTTGCTTTTTGAGTCCTTTGTTGTCTTGCGGTTTTTGACCGAACGGAATCGATAATCCGCCACCTTGCGGCGTTGCGGGTTCGATTTGTTGCGCTTTCCAGGTGCCAGTAATGCGAATCATTTTGGATTGATTGAATTGACTGTGTTCAAATCCCATACGTTTTTCGGTCAGGTAACCGCCAGCGCATACATACATTCCGCTTTGCTCTTGCAGGCGACCTTCATAAAAGATTGTATTGGGAAGTGCGCCACGTTTGCGTGATTCAGGGTCATACTCTTTGGCGAATGTCACTTTATCTGGTGGCACAAGTTCACCGGCAATCTGAAAGTTTCCAGCAGGGTCTCTACCTGTCCCACTGAATTGCAGCCCTTTTTGAAGCAGAACCATGTCGCCCGGAAAAGGTTTTGGACCTGCAAAAGCAATGATTTTCCACTTCCCGCCAATAACAGGCGTACCGTCTCCATTCATTGGTGCTGGAGTCGAGTTAGGCTGTCCAGCTTGTTGTTGCGAATTTGGGCTAGGAGGCATGTCCGGGTAATCAGCGGTAGAAGGTGCAGAGCCGCCCATCATGGATGAGCCACCCATCATAGACGAACCACCACCACCGGGCATTTTGCGCATTCGCTCTAAAGGCGAAAGCGGTCTTCCAGGGTCATTTGACATGGCCACACCGCCGCCGGATGCAGCTTTCCAGATAGTCGAGCACCAGCCGGGAATCTGGAACAAAATGAAAAGGGCGACAATAACCATTACGCCAGCCGATTTGCGGCTCATGGGAATGCCTGCGAACTGAATGTTTTCTTCTAACCAGTTGACCGCAGACTGTTTCTGGGCGGGTTTCGAGTCTCCTACGTCTTCGTTTTCGCTATTGTCGTCGTCTTTGGCCTTACGCTTTTGCGACTTTGCAGCTGCTTTTGGTTTGATCTCGTCGAGTTGCGAACCGCCGCCAGAGAAGTTGCGTCTTCGCGGAATGATTTTTTCGTTATCGTCTTTGACAGATTCAGTCTTCGTTGGTGTCGTTTCTTCGCTAAGATCGCGACTTGCAGGACTGTGCTCGTTTGCCATCGCATTCATGTTCGAGCCAGAATTGCTTGGATTTTGAGCCGCTTGCGGCGATTCGTTTCCGGTTTCGGCAGAACCACCCACGGTGCGTGATACTTTGCCTTGAATAGAGCGAGGCATAGCTACTTTGGGGCGTCCCTTGGATTCATCTGAATCTTGAGTGGGGGCTTGCGGCGTGCTCGTTTCTACAAGGGTCGGCATAGCATTGCTACTTGCGTTGCCAGCGCGAGCCAGATTGCCTGGGTCAAAGGCCAGTACATTGCCTTCTGGTGGGCTTGCCGTGTTCTGGAAAAAGTTTTCCGGAGCAAAATGAGTGCCTGCATCTTCGAAAAAGTCGAATGAGTTTGATTGTGGCTGGGGAGTTGGAGTTTGAAGTTGAGGTGCTGGTTGAGCCACGTAAGGAACGAATTCGCCTGTATCTTCTTCTGGAGTAATTGGATTCAAGCTGACAGACGGAGCGGGGGAAACGTTTCGCTCGATGGTAGTTTCAAGGTCGTCAAAATTTGGTTGAGGTTGAACTTGAGGTTGCGGAGAATCGGTTCCTGAGGTTGTAGCCATCGTTTGCATCGCTGCCTGGGCTCCAGTGGCCAAGCCTGTCCCTGCCCGAGGAACGGGCATGGCTGAGGGTGCTGAAGAGGAAGAAAAACCTCCAACAGCAATGGACACAGATGTTCCCATCGGTATTGCATTGAGTCCAGCTGTTTGTTGGACCGGCTGTGCGGTTTGCGCGCCAGTATATTGCGTGGCAGGGTTAGGAGCTGGAAAAGTTCTGGCAGCGTCGTTGTTGTAAATTTCTTGATTGGTACTGACCTGGTCCAGCGTTTGGGCAGGTACTTGATCTGCGGCAAAATCTTGAATAGGTTCGAGATTTTGCAAATTATCGCCGCTGGCATAATTCTGACTTGCATTGCCATTGCCATTGCCATTGCCATTGCCGCTTGCGTGTCCATTTCCGTTTTTATCGGGTTTCGCGCGCATATAGCTTGCGAGTTGTCTTTGTGCAACTACTCGCTCAAGCAATAGGTGGTCTTGCTTCATCTGAACTGAAAGGGCTGGATGGGTTTTGGAAAACTCTGGGACAAACGAGGGGGCTGCCATGACAAACTCGGCCCCGCAGACAGCACATTGCTGGCCTTTGGACCGGACCAAAACACCACACCCGTAACAGACGATCAAGTAACCCAAATACTCCTGTACAAATCTCTAAAAGATATACCCGATACCATCTAAAATTAACCTTCTGCCCATCAGTAGCAGAGTATTTAGGCATGTGAACCTGAATTTGCATCCGATAAATTGAGTTAGAGTCGATAGAAACGACTATTTGGGTTGTGAAGCAACGATCAAATTTAGTAAAATGAAATGGCTGAAACACTGAAAAAACGGGTACATGGTTTAAGGTGCTTTCTCAAATTAGTAACAGGGCGGAAACGGTAATTCCTTGAGCGAAAATGCAGGCAAATCTGGCCGACAGGACTCTTCGCTTTCTGCTCGGAGAGCTAGACTTCGTGCACTCGCACAGCAGCCTGGTGCATACAACAACACTGCTGCAGCCCAAGAAAAAACGGACGAAGCGAAAGAAGTCAAAGCAAAAGAAGTCAAAGCCGAGGACGCTCCTTTCGAGTTCTACCCCAATGGTGCGGAGAAGCAGGAAAAAGCAGATAAAAGTCAAGCGGAACCTGAACCATCCGCGAGCCCTATAATTGAGGAGACGACAATAGAACCAGAACCCGCTACTCAGAGCATTATTAATCAAGCTCCTGTCACACCTCAAGCAAAGCCTTCAAAGGAAAATCCGTTGCCAGCGCCAGAAAAGGAAGAAAAGCAAATTGCTCCTGCCTCTGCTGTGGGATCGAATCAGGCTGGCTCTGCCAATTCTTCCGATACTCAAAACAACGCGCTTGTTCTACTGAGCAGTGTTGAAAGCAGTTTGAACGTCTGCGCCATGAATCTTTCACAGCTGGTCAAAACAGCTTCTGATCAAAGTGAAGCGTTGATAAACCTTCGCGACCTGATCCAAAATCAAACGTTTTTTGAGATCGGTCTGAATCTTAATACACTGCTCGATTCCCTATCAGCCGCGCTTGAGCCCATGAAGGCGGTAGGGGAGCTTGTCCCGTCGATAGATCAACTGGTTGCCACCATGGAAACGCGTGGCGCGTTGGAGAGCGAAAGTTCGCCTGGTAAAATTTCTGCAGATCAGCTATTAATGAGCCTTTCCAATCAGTTGGCGACGGGCGAAATTGATCCATGGACTTTCAAATCTGCATACATGGCCGTTTATCCCGACGACCATCCTGCTGATTTGTTGCATCGATTAGTGGAATTGCTTGGTACTCAAAGACTGTCTGGAACCCTATTTAGAGCAGCTTACGACGCAGTTCAAATTGCCGAGCCGCCGCCGCGCAGTGTTGGTACCGGATATGGTGCTGACGAAATTTCTGGCAACGATCGCGAGTTGCTGGGGCGAATCGAAGAATTGACTCAGACTAATCGGGAATTGCAAGAACTGCTCGATGGCAGAAGCGTCGACGTTAGTCGCAAAGTAGAAGAAGTCGAGGAAGAATATGCTGAAATTTTGGCAAGCAAAGAGCAAGAATTGCAGGAAATGCAAGACACGCTTTCTCTTCGCATAGAAGAATTCAACTCACGCTTCGAAGAGCTTGAGTCCATGGCCAAGTCTAGTAAAGAAGCTCTTAGCACGAAAGAAGAAGAGGCTAAAGCTAAAGAGGAAGAACTCAAGCGCAAAGAAGAAGACAATGCTCAAAAGTCTTCCGAAATTGCCCAGCTCAGAACCCAACTATCGGAGTTGCAAGATCAGTTTAGAGACACAGTCAGTGATTTGCAAAAGCAGCTGACTTCAGTCAAGCAAGCCTCAGCAGATCTGGCCAAATCAGCGAGCGCTCCTGCAGCGTCAGTCGCCATTCAGCCTCAAATTCAACCTCAAATTCAACCTCAAATACAGCCGCAAATACAGCCGCAGCCCATGATGCAGCAGCCCGTGCAGCAATCGCTTCCACAGCCGATGTTGCAGCAGCCCGAGCCAGCCAAGCCCAAACCTGCCAACGCTGGAGGGTTTTTCGACAGCACTCAGGAAATGCGTCAGGCTCAAACTCAAAGTCAGTTGAATCAACAAATGGATACGTTCAACAGTATGTCTCGCATGCCGGCGTCAGAGCCTGCTTATAATCAGACCAGTAGACCAAGCACTGGATATGGTGCAACACCTCCAACCACTCCACTTCCTTCTGGTGGTGGCGCAGGTGGTGGCGGTATGGCCGGTGGCATCGGTGGTGGCAGCTATGGAAATGGCGTTCGAGCCCAGGTTTTCGAAGTAATTGTTCGTCAAGCTCTGGCCGGTGCACCGTGGCGTGAGATCTGTGCCGGACCGATGCAGGTAAACAACATTTCTCCAGATGAAGTGGAAGCTGAAGTGAAAAAGCGCCAGGACATGTTGCGCTAATTGCTTTAAGTTAGCAATTTAGAACTTATTTTGTTACTGGAGTAGGTGCTACTGATTGTTTGCTGCGTTTGGCTTGAGCTATTTCGCAAGCTTTCCACTCGGTTACGATTTGATCCAGATTGACCATACAGTGCGAAATTACCAGTGGTGGCAATGCTTCAAGTGTCGTTGTTACAGTGAAAACAATTATGCCAAGAATTGTAAGTGTGCAAAGCACAATTACGTTTCTGGTGAAGCGAAACTGCTCTTCGATTTTTTTGTTCAGCAAGGCAAACTGTTCTTCGACTTCCCGTTCCATCACTTGCTCCAGCTTGTTTAGTCTTGCTTATTATAACCACTTGAATAGCAAGAAAAATTATTTATGGCACTCAACAACTCCGCTTCGTCCTCAGGCAGAACGGTTCTGAAATCCAGAATGACCTGGTCTTTTTGCACCAGGGCAATTATGGGTGTTTTCCATTGTCTTAAATACTTGACCAGTCTGGAACTGCCAAAGTCACCAGTCGTGGTGAGCGCAAGTCCATGACTTGCAAGCGTTTGTCCAGGCAGACTGCCGCCGCCGAATGTAGAGTTAGTGGCGATTGGCTCTATTTTGAGCTTCGTTTTGCTTTCTTTTGATATTGATTGGACAAATTTTTCAGCACGTTTTTTTACTTCGTCCACTGTATCTTTGGCCATCTTTAGAGCAGGCATAGAGTCACATATGTCAGTTTTTAAATAACTCAATAGTACTGTTTCGAGCAAGGCAATGTTCAATTTGTCTAGGCGCAGCGTTCTATATATAGGATGGCTGGCAAGTTTTTCGACGAGATCTTTGCGTCCGGCGATAATTCCTGCTTGCCCGCCTCCAAGTAATTTGTCCCCCGAAAATAGCACTAAATCTGCCCCTTCTTCGATACATTCCTGCACAGTCGGTTCGTGTTCGAGTCCGAACTGATCTATATTGATCAAAGAGCCCGAGCCCAAATCATGGATAAAGGGAATATTTTTCTCTCTGGATAAACGAGAAAGTTCCTCCGCTTTAGCTTCGTCTGTAAAACCGATGATTTTGAAATTAGACTGGTGACATTTGAGTATACATGCAGTATTTGTCGAAATCGCCTGGCTGAAATCTTCCAATCTGGTTTTATTGGTTGTGCCGACCTCTTTGAGAACGGCTCCCGATGCCACTATTACGTCTGGCAATCTGAAACTGCCACCAATTTCTATTAATTCAGAGCGTGAAACAACTACTTCTTTTCCCTGTGCCAGAGCGCAAATAGCTAGCATGACAGCGGCGGCATTATTATTTACTACCAGTGCGTCTTGGGCGCCAGTTAGAATTTGAATAAGACGACTGATATTTTTTGTTCGATGCGAACGCTCTCCTTTGCTCAAGTCGTACTCCAGATTGCAGTATCCAGTTATCAGTCTTGTCACTTCGTCGGCAATCGCTTTTGAAAGAGGCGCGCGTCCCAGATTGGTGTTTAAAATAACGCCAGTCGCGTTGATTACGCGATTCATTCGATTCTCAGACAATTGACGCCATTTTTGTTCTACTTGATTGGCAATGGATTCAGGGGTCGATTCTTCTTCATTTAAATTTGAGTTCGAGCTTTGTTGCAAAAGCTGTCGTTTGTCTTGCAAAACTTCTCTGGTCAGCTTGGCTAAAACAGATCTGTCTACATTTTCGTTTTTTACCAGCTGTTCGATAGTCGCTTGATTCAAAATCAGGTCTACTTGAGGAAGCTTGAATAGCGCCGGTTTTTTATCGTTTTTCATTGGCAGTCAAAAATATAATCCAAAATTATGAGAAAAAGGGGTTGCAAAGAGAAGGATAAACCATAACAATTAGAATATGTAGTACAAGAGAGAGGCCTCCTTCAAGGGAGTGAAACAAGTTGAGTAAAAGTCTGCGAAATAAAACCCTCTACCAGGACAAAGAATGGCTTTACGACCGGTATGTGAAAGAGAAGCTGAGCACGGTCGAAATTGCCAAACTTTATCGTGAACAAGAAAATCGTTGGTGCGATCCCAATACTATCTCGCGCTGGTTGAAAAAGCACGGAATCAATATGCGCTCTTTAGCAGAAGCACAGCAAAATCGGCATGCTATCCCGATAACAGCTGGAATGAAAAAAGCTCGGGTCGAATAATAATCAAGTCCAGAGCCAATAAACGAGCATTCTAAAAAGCACAACCGTTATCGGTTGTGTTTTTTGCCCTTTAAATGCCGCCGGCGCCAGCTGCAGACCCTGTACAGGACAGAACACCGCCGCCCATAAGCAATGCCATTGTCAGATATAAAAGTACGTCTTTGCCGCCCACAAGATAAAAAAGGCAGTAAGAACTTGTGGCGAATGCAGGTAACCAGAATCTAAAATCGTCGCCTCTAATGGCGTGAGCAGCCAGGCACACCATGAGTGCCGCTGGAAGTCCAAAAAATACCACATCAAATAACATGACCTGATGATAAATAGGGTGCTATCCTCTGTCCATGGTGGTATTCCCAAATGGACAATAACGAAGAGCAAAACAATGAGCTTATCTGCGGTCGCAACACCGTTCTTGCTTATCTCAAGCAATTAGACGAGCGTCAGAGCGACGACCAGGGACCCGAGCTTGCCTCAGTCAATCGCATTTACATGGAAACGCAACAAGCAAAAGACGATCCGCGTTTGCATCAAATTAAGAGCCTGGCTAAAAAAGAAGGGATTGTCGTGATGGACGTGCCGCGCTTCAAGCTCGATTCGATGGTTGGGCGAGAAACGAGACACCAGGGTGTTGTGGCAAGTCTAAGTCCGACCAAGCTCAAGACACAGTCTGACTTGTTCGACATGGTCAAGCATCTGGAAGGCAATGCCATGATTGTCGCTTGCGATGGTATCGAGGATCCGCGAAATCTTGGCGCAATTGTAAGAGCTGCCGAGGCAATCGGTGCTTGTGGAGTGGTGGTTCCCGAGCGAAGAAATGTGCAAGTAACTCAAACGGTAGCCAAGGTGAGCGCTGGAGCGCTTGCTTACATCCCCGTTTTTCAAGTGACGAATCTGGTGCGAACGCTAGAGACTCTCAAAGAGGAGAATTTCTGGGTTATTGGACTGGCTCCAAATGCAAGGGATCCTATATATAAGGTAGATTTGAACGGCAAAATAGTCTTGCTTGTTGGCAGTGAAGGCAAGGGGATGAGACGTCTGGTCGAAGAGACTTGTGACGTCCTGGTCAATATTCCAATGCTTGGCAAGACCGAGTCCCTGAATGCATCGGTTGCATGCGGAATTGCGCTCTATGAAATTGCTCGTCAACAGTCACTTGCTAAGAACCAGTCCAAATCTGATAAACAGACGTAAAGCAAGTTTTTGTAGAACCGCCTACAAAAATTGACTTTGTTTATATATATAAGTAGAATTCATTTTCCTTATGCCGGTATAGCTCAACGGTAGAGCAACGGTTTTGTAAACCGTAGGTTGCGGGTTCGAATCCCATTACCGGCTTAGGGGCAGGTGTCCGAGTGGTTAAAGGAGACGGGCTGTAAACTCGTTGGCGTAAGCCTACACTGGTTCAAATCCAGTCCTGCCCATATTTAAAAAACAAGCAAACAAAAGAGTCTGTGGAGGGAAAACGTACAATTACTTAAAAATTTGCTACTGAGCCAAATAGACATACTAATATTTATGCGGCAGCGAAGGGCTTTATGCCCATGTAGCACAGTGGTAGTGCACCCCCTTGGTAAGGGGGAGGTCACGAGTTCAAATCTCGTCATGGGCTCCATAAATTTACCTAGAGCAGACCAAAAAGTAATTGAACAATGACCTTTTATTAGGCATCTGTAGTTAAGGAGAAGCGTAAGAGATGGCCCGCGAGAAATACAACAGGAATAAGCCCAACGTCAACGTTGGCACTATTGGTCACGTTGACCATGGTAAAACAACCCTGACAGCAGCAATTACAAAAATTTTGGCTGAGAAGGGTCAAGCAAAATACAAAAAATACGATGAGATCGATGCTGCTCCAGAAGAGAAAGCACGTGGTATCACAATCAATACCGCTCACGTAGAATATCAAACAGATACTCGTCACTATAGCCACGTTGACTGCCCAGGTCACGCTGACTACATCAAAAACATGATCACAGGCGCCGCTCAGATGGACGGAGCAATCCTCGTCATCTCGGCTAACGATGGTCCTATGCCCCAGACCCGTGAGCACATTCTGCTCGCCCGTCAGGTAGGCGTTCCACACATCGTTGTATTCATGAACAAATGCGACATGGTTGATGATCCAGAACTTCTCGACCTTGTAGAAATCGAAGCAAGAGAATTGCTCTCTAAATTCGAATTCCCTGGCGACGATATTCCTTTCATCCGTGGATCGGCTCTCAAAGCCCTCGAAGGCGACAAAGCTTTCGAAGAAAAAATCATCGAATTGACCAAAGCAATCGACTCATACATCCCAACCCCAGAGCGTGAAATCGACAAACCATTCTTGCTCGCAGTTGAAGACGTATTCTCCATCACCGGTCGTGGTACCGTTGCTACAGGAAGAATCGAGCGCGGTCAGTGCAAAGTTGGTGATGAAGTCGAAATCATCGGTCTTGCTGATACCAAAAAGACCACCGTCACCGGTGTTGAAATGTATCAAAAGACTCTCGACGAAGGTATCGCAGGCGACAACGTAGGCGTACTTCTTCGTGGTATCGACAAAACAATGATTCAACGTGGTCAGGTTATTGCCAAGCCAGGTTCAATCAAACCACACACCAAATTCAAAGCTGAAGTTTATGTCTTGAGCAAAGAAGAAGGTGGTCGTCACACCCCGTTCTTCCCCGGTTACAGACCTCAGTTCTACATCAGAACAACTGACGTAACTGGTTCCATCGAATTGCCAGAAGGCGTTGAGATGGTTATGCCTGGCGACAACGTATCTATGAAAGTTGAACTCATTCAACCAGTAGCCGTTGAGCAAGGTATGAGATTCGCCATCCGTGAAGGCGGCAGAACCGTCGGCGCAGGCGTTGTATCAGACATTCTTTCCTAATCGAAAGAACTCACGATATAAATCGATCATCGAGTATCGAATATCAAAAACGAGCATCAGAAATGGTGCTCGTTTTTTGTTTGAATATCTAACTTCAATTTTGGGTGGGATTTTTTGTCTTTGGCCAAGCGTAAGCATTTCTTCCCTTAATGCTTACCGTTGACAACCCGAGCTAAATTGGGACCAAAATGAAAATGAGATGTTTGACCTACATCAAGCAGTTCTCTCTTGAAAACAAGCATATCTCCTTGATATGTAGTGAATGCTTAACATAACTGTATGAAGCAATTTAGCACTCATATTCTTGGCAAGTGGCGTAGATAGGCGGTTTTAGAGAGAAGAGCCCGAAATGGCGTAAATTCAATTGTTTAATGAAGATAAAATTTAGAATCAGATCGCTATCATTATAGATAGAATTGTTCTTTCGTCGCCAGAAACGGCAGTCCTGTGAGGGCTTCAAGTATAAGACGGCGTTAATTTAGCTTGGACTGGCACTAAGCAATCCACATATATGTAGATGGAGAAACGAAACATGGCGCGTGCGAAGGCACAAAAGACAGAGACCAATGGAAATGCTGCAAAAGTGCAGCGCATTCGCATTCGTCTCAAATCCTACGATCATAAATTGCTCGATAAATCTTCGGATCAAATCGTGGATACAGCCCGTCGTACAGGCGCCACAATTTGCGGTCCTATTCCACTGCCGACTCGCAAAAAAATCTATTGCGTGTTGCGCTCACCCCACGTAGACAAGAAATCCAGAGAGCATTTCGAAATCCGCGTACACAAAAGACTCATTGATATTAACGATCCCACCCCCACCACAGCTGATGCGCTTATGCGTCTTGATTTGCCTGCTGGTGTAGACATTGAAGTGAAACTCTAAGAGAGGCAAGTGATGAAATTAAGTCTGTTAGGCAAAAAGGTAGGAATGACTCAGGTCTATGACAAGACCGGTCTTGCTTTGCCTGTAACCGTCGTTCAACTGGGCGACAATATCGTGACGGCTAAATTGAGCAAAGAAAACAATGGTTACTCTGCCATTCAAGTTGGCGGTTTCAAGACCACCGAAAAGAAACTCAATAAGCCAGAAATGGGCGCGTTGAAGAAAAATTCTGTGCCTGCAGTCAAACCTCTTAAAGAGTTTCGTGTAGATAATCCAGATGAATTCACCATCGGTGATGCCATCAAACCAGAAAGTATCTTGAAAGAAGACATGCTGGTCGATGTGCGCGGAAGCTCAATCGGTAAAGGTATGCAAGGTACTATCAAACGCTGGAATGCTGGTCGCGGACCAATGGCTCACGGCTCCAAATTCCATCGCTCAATGGGTTCAATCGGAGCAGGTACCACACCAGGTCGCGTTTACCGCGGTACTCACATGCCAGGCAAAATGGGCAACAGAAATGTTTGCCAGCGCCACCTCAAAGTTGTGAAAGTTGATTCAGAAAAAGGTCTCCTTTATGTGAAGGGCGCAGTGCCCGGAGTTGAAGGGGGTCTTCTTGTTATTACACCTTCCAAAACAAAGTGGAACTAGAACCTATTTAAGTAGACCGTAAAGTCAAAAGCAGAAGAGATAAAACAATGACATCCACCCAAGTATTAGACCTCAAAGGAAAGAAAGTAGGCGACGTCCAATTGAAAAATTCGGCGTTTACCTCAGCGCAGAACGAAAATCACAGAGATGCCGCTCTGCACACAATGCACCTTTCTGTAGTAAGAGAACTGGCTAATGCCAGATCTGGAAGCGCCAACACTAAGACCCGTGCTGAAGTACGTGGTGGCGGTCGTAAGCCCTGGCGTCAAAAAGGTACTGGTAAAGCTCGCGTAGGCTCTATCCGTTCACCATTGTGGAACGGTGGTGGTGTCACATTCGGACCTAAGCCAAGAGACTACTCCAAAGACATGCCACAAAAAATGAGAGTGGCTGCTTTGCGTGAAGCGATTGGTTTCTGCTTCGAGAAGCTCGTTGTAGTCAAAGGATTCGAAGAATTCGCAGACAGCAAAGAGACCAAAGGCTATACCAAACGTTTTAACCAGATTTTGAAAGATCTTCAAGTTGAAGGCAAAAAAGTATTGCTCGCTCT
Source organism: Cyanobacteria bacterium TGS_CYA1 (assembly GCA_026129135.1). GTDB lineage: Bacteria > Cyanobacteriota > Vampirovibrionia > Obscuribacterales > Obscuribacteraceae > Aved-18. The sequence continues at coordinate 310,658 of JAHCIQ010000003.1, forward strand.
CGATTTCGATGGCGACAAAAAATTGGCTGAACAATCAGAAAAAACACATATGGCTAGCCGCAATATCAAAAATTTGAAAGCGGTTCGTCTTTCTAACTTGAGTGTAAAAGACCTTCTCAATGCAGAAGCAATCGTTCTCACTCAGGGAAGTCTTGAAAAACTAAATGAAAGACTGGCTCCAAGTAAAGCTCAACAAGAGCGCATTGCAGCCAAGACTGCCGAGAAAAAATCTGGCAAACCTAAAAAAGTTGCTCCCGTTAAAAAGGAAAAAGCAGCTAAGGCTCCCAAAGCCGCCAAAGAAAAAAAAGGTTTAGAGCAAGAAAAACCGGCAAAGAAAGCCGAAGCCAAAGATAAAGCGACCGAAGCTAAGAAACCAGCTAAAGAAGCCAAAGCCGAAACCAAAAAATCCGGCGAGAAAAAAGAAAGCAAAGCCAAGAAATCGGACAAATAAAGAGCCATGAATAAAAGAAATTCTCAAATCATCAAAAGACCTATTCTGACCGAGAAATCGGCTCAGTTGGCTGCAGTCGGCACTTACACTTTCGAAGTGTGTCCCGATGCCAATAAAGTCGAGATCAAGAACGCTCTAAGTGAGCTCATTGCCTCGCTTTACCCCGACAAGAAAACCGAAGTGGTCAAAGTTGCGACCGTTGCAACCAGAGATCGTTTCTCACGTCGCAAGCGCCATGGTCGCGCTCCTAAAGACGGCAAAAAAGCTTATGTCACCATCGCAGGTGATGCTCTCGACTTTTTCGAATCGTAATAAAGAAGGAAATTCACCATGCCAGTAAGGAAAGTCAATCCAACATCTGCCGGACGTCGCAATATGTCCCTGGCCGATTTTTCGGAAATCACAAAGTCGATTCCCGAAAAATCTCTGGTCGAGACATTGAAGAAGCACGCCGGAAGAAATAACCAGGGACGCGTCACTTTGCGTCACCGTGGTGGCGGTCACAAGCGCAAATATCGCATCATCGATTTCAAAAGAGACAAATTCGATATTCCAGCTGAGGTGAAAGCGATCGAATACGATCCCAACCGCAACACAAGAATTTGTTTGCTTCAGTACGCAGATGGCGAAAAACGCTACATTCTGGCTCCTGTCGGACTCAAAGTCGGTCAAACAGTTATGAGTGGTGCCAATGCCGAAATTAAAGTAGGCAACGCTCTTGCTCTCAAACAAATCCCACTGGGTACCATGGTTCACAACGTTGAAATGAATCTTGGCAAAGGCGGACAACTTGGTCGTTCGGCTGGAACCCAGATCCAACTTCTGGCTAAAGAAGGAAAATTTGCCACCTTGCGTTTGCCCTCAGGCGAAATGCGCATGGTGCTTGTAGATTGTATGGCTACCATCGGACAGTTGGGCAACACTGATGCCAAAAACGTTCGAATAGGTAAAGCCGGTCGCACCCGTTGGATGGGTATCAAGCCCACCGTCCGTGGTGTCACCATGAACGCTGTAGATCACCCACACGGTGGTGGCGAAGGCCGCTCGCCTGTTGGTGGTAAACCACAAACTCCCTGGGGCAAACCGGCAATGGGTTACAAAACCCGCCGTGGTCGCCGTCCTTCGGATAAATTCATCGTTAAAAGACGCACTAAATAGAAGTAGCTCAGGAGGTTACAGTGTCTCGATCGCTTAAAAAGGGTCCGTTCGTTCATCCCTCGCTCCACAAAAAAATCGAAGAGATGAATAAGAAAGGCGAAAAACGCGTGATCAAATCCTGGTCACGAGCATCAATGATTGTGCCCGACATGATCGGTCACACCATCGCCATCTATAACGGTCGCAAACACGTACCGATATATGTAACCGAGCAAATGATCGGTCACCGCCTGGGTGAGTTCGCTCCCACTAGACTTTTCAAAGGTCATGCCGGTGGCGACAAGACAGCCAAAAGAGGATAAGTCATGGAAAGCAAAGCAAAAGCCAAATGGATAAGGATGTCACCACGTAAGGTGCGTCGCGTAATTGACGAGATTCGCGGCAAATCCGCCGGTGAAGCTCTGGAAATGCTCCAGTTCATGCCTTATGCCGCCTCCAAAGAAGTTTGGAAAGTAGTCAACTCGGCTATGTACAACCTCATTCACCACCAAGAAAATCCGATTTCTGAAGAAGAAGCCGGAAGATTGGTCGTCACCGAAGCATACGCAGACCAAGGTCCCACCTTGCCCCGTCGCTTCAGAGCCAGAGCACGCGGACGCGCCATGCCTATCTTGAAACGCACAAGTCATATCACTGTTGTTCTCTCAGACGTATAAATAAGGAGCAGGATCTTGGGTCAGAAAGTACATCCAAACGGTTACAGAGTCGGCATCCACAAAGGATGGCAGTCCAACTGGTTGGTTCAGAAAAAAGAAGTTGCTCCTCTAATCGAAGAAGACAATCGTCTTCGCCGATTCTTGACCAAAGAATTGGAAGGCGCTGGTGTGTCGAAGCTTGAGATTTCACGCAAAGTCGACCAGGTCACAATCGATATCTATACTGCTCGACCTGGTGTCGTTGTCGGCAAAGGCGGACAGGGTATCGAGACATTGGCCGGTAAGATTCGTGCCATGCTCAGCCGCAAAGGACTTGATGTCAAAATCAATATCCTCGAAATCAATCGTGTGGACCTCGAATCCAAACTGGTGGCACAATCAATCGCCCAGCAGTTGGAAAAACGGGTCGCCTTCAGAAGAGCCATGAAACAAGCCATGCAACGTTGTATGCGTGCTGGTGCCGTTGGTATCAAAGTCATGGTTGCAGGACGTCTTGGCGGTGCTGAAATCGCTAGAACCGAATGGGCTAAAGAAGGAAGAATTCCACTGCAAACACTGAGAGCTGATATCGATTATGGTGTCGCTTCAGCAAGCACTCTCATGGGAGTAATCGGAGTCAAAGTCTGGATCTTCAGAGGCGAACTCGAGCCAGGTCAATGGTCTCCTCCCAATATCAAAGTCCAAACGGATCGCGATAGACAGAATATGGATAGACCGGAGCGCGCTCCGCAAAAATCTGGCAAAAGATCCAGAAAGGCAGGTTAGTCGAAATGTTGTTGCCGAAAAGAACCAAATACAGAAAACATCACAGGGGCCGTATGACCGGTTGCGAAACCCGTGGCGTCAAAGTTGATTTTGGCGAATACGGTTTGCAAGTTCTCGAGCCAGCCTGGATTACTTCGCGTCAGATAGAAGCCGCACGTAAAGCCATGACTCGTTCGGTCAAACGTGGTGGTCAAATCTGGATTCGCGTTTTCCCCGATAAAGCAGTATCTAAAAAACCAGCCGAAGTCCGTATGGGTTCCGGTAAAGGTAACCCAGAATTCTGGGTCGCTGTGGTCAAAACTGGTCGCGTAATGTTTGAAATGGCAGGCGTTAACGAAAAAGACGCTCACGAAGCGCTTGAACTTGCTGCTCAAAAGCTGCCGGTCAAGTGTCGTGTAGTCAAACGCCAACTTGGAAGTTAGTGAGGATCAAATGAAAATCAAGGAAATGCGAGATCTGTCGCAAGAAGAATTGAATACACAGGTTGCTGATGCCCGCAAGGAAATTGTCAGTCTGCGTTTCGCTCACTCGCTGCGCAAGCTGGAGAGCACTGCTAAATTGAGGCAAACCAAGAAAAGACTGGCTCAACTTCTTACCGTTATTACCGAGAAGTCTGAGAAAACAGAAGCTAAAGGAAGTAAGTAAGTCATGCCAAAGAAAGTTTTAGTCGGAACCGTGGTATCAGACAAGATGGATAAAACCGTCGTGGTTGCTGTGGAGAGACGCGTAGCTCACAGACGCTACGAGAAGCAGATTGTCAAAACAACCAAGTTTAAAGCTCATGATGCCTCCAATGCTTGCAAAGCAGGAGACGAAGTGAAAATCGAAGAGTGCAGACCACTCTCCAAAGAAAAAACTTGGAAGGTAATTGAGATTCAAAAAGTTGCAGAAGACAACGTCTTGGCTGCAACCGCTGCAAAGACTAAGGAGTCCAAGTAATGATTCAACAAGAAACTCGATTGACATGCGCTGACAACACTGGAGCCAAAGAACTTCTTTGTATCCGCGTGCTTGGTGGCAACAGAACTTATGCATCTGTCGGCGACAAAATCGTTGCAGCTGTAAAAGAAGCCATTCCAAACATGCCTGTCAAAAAATCAGACGTTGTTCAAGCCGTAATCGTCAGAGTAAAACAAAGTGTCCGTCGCCCAGATGGCACCACGATTCGCTTCGACGATAATGCTGCCGTCATCATTCAAAAAGATGGCAACCCTAAAGGCACTCGCGTTTTCGGACCTATCGCCCGCGAACTCAGAGACAAGAATTTCACCAAAATAATTTCACTGGCACCGGAAGTTATTTAGGTCACAAAGATATATAGAGGTAAAAACAATGAGTTCCGCTCAAGAAAAAACCGGACAAAAAAGATCCAACAAGAAGCCACAAAAGCCTAACAAGCTCAGATTCGCTAAAGCGGCTAAATCCGCCAAAATCAAAGCTGGTGGCATCGCTCTTGTGTCTGAAGCGTTAGTGAAAAAAGGCGTCACCAACCTGGTGCCTAAAATGCACGTTAAACGTGGCGACCTGGTGATGATGATTTCCGGTTCCGAAAAAGCTGGCAAAGGCAAAATCGGCAAAGTGCTCAAAGTTTTTCCAGCCCAGGGCAAAATCATCGTTGAGGGAATCAACGTGATTAAAAGAGCCACTAAAGCTCGTCCTGGTTCGATGCAAACACAAAGCGGAATCGTGGAGAAAGAAGCTCCCATCTTCGCATCCAAAGTTCAGTTATACGATCCCGTCGCCAAAAAACCGACCCGTATCCGTCACAAAGTGCTTGAAAATGGCAAAAAAGTGCGAGTGGGTGTGAAATCAGGCGAGATTCTAGACAACTAATCAGAAGGACGAACCAAAAATGATCGACGTAAAAGAGCATTACGACAAAACAGTAAAGCCAAATTTGAAAAAGCAGTTCACCTACACCAACGAGCTGCAGATACCGCGCATTGAGAAAGTCGTCCTCAACATGGGCATTGGCGAAACTACTTCATCGGCCAAAGCCATTGAGGGTGGTGTCAGCGACATGACCACAATCGCCGGACAAAAACCGGTTATCAAAAGAGCTCGTAAATCAATCGCTACATTCAAATTGAGAGAAGGCATGCCTGTCGGCGTGAGCGTTACGCTCCGCGGAAAACGCATGTATTACTTCCTCTCCAAATTGATGCACATTGCCCTTCCGCGTATCAAAGACTTCCGCGGATTGTCCCCCAAATCATTCGACGGTAGAGGCAACTATTCTTTAGGCCTCAAAGAGCAGCTTATCTTCCCTGAAATCTCGTACGACAAAATCGACGCGACACGTGGCATGGATATCGCTATCGTCACAACTGCAAGAACCGATCAAGAAGGTCTTGCATTGCTCAAAGAATTAGGAATGCCATTTAAAAAGTAGAGAGGAAAAAAAATTGGCTAAGACATCGATGATTGACAAAGAGCATAAGCGCCAGGAACTTGTCCTGAAAGGCAAGTATCCAAAAGTGCGCTTGCACAATCGTTGCCGCATTTGCGGACGTCCCAAAGGCGTCTTCCGTGATTTCGGACTGTGCCGCCTCTGCTTTAGGAAAATGGCCCACGAAGGTTTACTGCCCGGCGTAACCAAATCGAGTTGGTAGGAGAAAAATAAATGCCAGTAACAGATCCCATAGCCGACATGTTTACTCATATCCGCAATGCAACGCGGGTATCGTCACCTGTCGTCGAAATGCCGGCTTCAAAGCAAAAAATCGCTTTGGCTGAATTGCTTCGCAACGAAGGCTTCATTTCTTCTTTCGAAACAAAAGATTTGGGTAATCCAAAACAGAGAATGCGTATCGTTCTCAAATACGGCCCCAAAGGCGAGCAAGTAATCCAAGGTATCAAGCGCATTTCCAAACCAGGACTTCGCATCTATAGATCTTCAGATCGTCTGCCTCGTGTATCTGGTGGACTTGGCGTTGCAATCATCAGCACCAACCGTGGTTTGATGACCGACCGTCAAGCTCGCAAAAACGTTGTGGGTGGCGAAGTTCTAGCTTACGTCTGGTAGTTTTTTCAAAGAATATATAAGAGGATAAATCCATGTCTCGCATAGGCAAAGCACCAATCAAGATTCCGGCAGGAGTAACTGTCACCCTGGGTGATGGCAATAAAGTTTCTGTCAAAGGTCCCAAGGGCGAGCTGTCGCAAAGTTTCCGTCCGGAAATGGCTATCAAGCAAGAAGATGGACATCTTAAAATCGAGCGCAAAGAAGAAACCGACGGCCGCATGGCTCGTGGTTTGCACGGTCTCACTCGCACCTTGATTAACAACATGGTTGTCGGAGTTTCGCAAGGCTTCGAGCGCAAACTGGAAGTTATCGGAGTAGGTTACCGCGCCGTTGTTGAAGGTCGCAAACTGAACATGGCTCTTGGTTATTCACACCCGGTCGAAATCGAAATTCCAAAAGGAGTCGAAGTCGCAGTCGGAAAGAATAACGTCATCACCATCACTGGTTATGACAAACAAGTCCTTGGTGATTTCTGCGCCGACGTCAGATCGAGACGTCCACCAGAAGTCTATAAAGGCAAAGGTGTCAAATATAGTGAGGAAGTAATCAGGAAGAAAGCCGGTAAAGCTGCCGGCAGCAAATAATTAGGACAAAGCACTAATAACACGCAAAAATTGCACCAGGAAAGAAGAAAATGATTACAAAGGCAGACAGAAAGCAAGCAAGAGTGAAGAGGCATAATCGCATCAGACGCCGTATCTACGGATCGACTGAGCGTCCCCGTCTTTGCGTCTATCGCTCTAACAAACACATTTACGCGCAGATTGTGGATGATTCCACATCTAAAACACTGGCTTGCGCAAGCACCCTCGATGCAGACTTCAAAGGTGGCAAATCGTGGGACAAAGATGCTGCTAAGCAGGTCGGCGAGTTGATTGCCAAACGCGCGAAAGAAAAAGGAATCGAAGCCGTTGTTTTTGATCGCGGCGGATACATTTATCACGGACGCATTGCCGCTATTGCCGAAGGTGCTCGCACCGCCGGACTCAGTCTTTAAAGAGGAAAAAAGGAACTCATGGAAAAAGAGCAAAAGCACCACACTCCGGTCGGTCCGGTCGAAGAGGCCACTGGTGGCGATGGCGTTAAAAAAGGACGTCGTCAGTCTTCACGCGAGTCGAATCGTCGCGGACAAGAAGACTCCCGTCGTGAGCGCGAGCAATCTGAGTGGGAAGAAAAAATCATTCAAGTTCGTCGCGTGACCAAAGTAGTTAAGGGCGGTAAAAAACTCAGCTTCCGCGCCGTAGTCGCAGTAGGCAACGGCAAAGGTCAAGTTGGAATCGGCATCGGCAAAGCTGCTGAAGTTATCGTCGCAATTCAAAAAGGCGTATCAGATGCTCGCAAATCGATGATTAACGTGCCTTTGATCAACACGAGCATTCCTCACCAGATCGTTGGTAAACAAGGCTCCAGCCGCATTTTGCTCAAACCAGCCGCTAAAGGTACTGGCGTCATCGCCGGTGGTGCCGCACGCGCTGTGCTCGAGCTTGCCGGAGTCGGCGACATCATGTCGAAATCACTGGGTTCGCGTTCACCATTGAACGTTGCCCGCGCCACTGTAAACGGCTTAAAAGAGCTGCGTACTTTTGAACGCGCCGCCAGTTTGAGAGGCATCACCCTCAAGCAAATGCTTAACTAGGAGCCAGAGAAACATGAGCAGCATCGTAAAAATTACCCTTAAAAAAGGGATGATCGGCAGAACCGAAACTCAGAAAAAGATCGTAAAAGCTCTTGGTCTGGGCAAATTTGGAACATCTGCTGTGCACTACACTTCGCCATCTATCAATGGAATGTTAGACAAAGTGTCTCATTTGGTTGAAGTAACCGAAGCGAAAGCAAGCGACGAAAAGGATTGCAAAAAGAAAGTTGGCGGACACAAAGCCAAAGTGCAAGCCAAAGCAAAAACTGCAGCTAAATAGTTCAATCAAAAATAAGAAGCCGAGTCGTATTAACGGCGCAAGGCATAAGGAGAGAAAATGAACCTCACAGACCTCAAACCCAAAGAGGGCGCAACCAGAAATACAAAAAGAGTCGGACGCGGACGTGGTTCGGGTCATGGCAAAACTTCAACCAGAGGCCATAACGGTCAAGGTCAAAGAGCTGGTCAAACCAAGCGTTTTGGTTTTGAAGGCGGTCAAACTCCTTTGTTCAGACGTCTTCCAAAGATCCACAATTTCGATCAAGTAAAAAGACGTGATTGGGTTGCCATCAACGTTGGTGTCTTGAACAATCTTCCTGCTAACACCGAGTTGAACCCAGAAAATCTCGCTGAATTTGGTCTGCACTCTGGTGCCACCAATAGTTTGAGAATCCTTGGCAACGGTGAGTTGAAAGTGGCTCTCAAAGTCCACGCTCATCACTTTACCCAGGGCGCTATTGACAAGATCCAGCAAGCTGGCGGTTCTTATGAAGTTATTCATCCAGAACCTCAAAAGCGTGGACGTATCCCACTTGGTGGTCAATAAGCCCCTTAAGGCTTCAAATCCTTGAATAATGCCTCTAGACATAAACTGAGCCTAGAGGTATTTTCTTATCTTTGGCTTGGCATCAAAATCATAAAAGTACGAGGAAAATTACAAAGTGAATTCACCAAGGCGTAAGCCAGGTAAGATCGGCGGTCCTGAAGACTTATTCAAAATGCTCTCAGCTGCCGGACTCAAGGAGCGAATATTTTTCACCCTTGGTGTCATCCTGCTATACAGAGCTGGTGTACACATTCCTCTTCCAGGTGTTGATTCAAGCGCGTTTCTCAAACACCCCGAGTATGCTCAAAGCCTACTTGGCATGGTCGACTTGTTCACAGGTGGCGCCTTGAACAAGCTGTCAATTTTTTCGCTTGGTATTGGTCCATACATTACCTCTTCGATTATTTTGCAGCTCATGACTCAGGTCTTTCCTCAATTGGAAGACTTGCAAAAAAATCAAGGCGAGCAAGGTCGTAAGAAATTACAGCAAATAACACGTTTAGCCACGGTAGCCATTTCTATCATGCAATCGGTCATGCTTGCCAACCTGCTGATGAAAATTCAGGCTCCGCCGGTGGTGCTGACACCAGGCTTCTGGTTCATCGTTACGTCAGCAATGATCATGACAGCCTCTGCTCTTTTCATCATGTGGCTGGGTGAACTCATAACTGAGCGTGGTGTCGGAAATGGTGCTTCGCTTCTGATCTTCTTAGGTATTGTCGCGCGCTTGCCCGTGATGGTCAAAAACACTTATGACGCAGTGCAAACCGGACAGTCTCCCGTTTGGGGCGTGACTGTCTTGATATTGTTCTTCCTTGCCATGGCAGCTCTTATCGTATGTCTGCAGCAGGGCGTGCGCAAAATCATGGTACTTGGAGCCAGGCGGAACGTGGGACGTCAGGTCTTTGTTGCCGCACCAGACGATTATCTCTATTTGCCAATCAACCCTTCTGGTGTTATGGCAATCATCTTTTCATCTTCGCTCTTGATGTTCCCTACTACTGTCATGCAATTCGTCAGTCAGGGCAAGAGTAAGGATCCAGGTACGGTCATCTACGAGCTCATGGCTTCGATTCCATTTTTAGGTAAAGGGATAGAATCTCTTGCCAAAGAAGATTGGGCGAAAAACGCCTGGGGATTCATTTCAGCCGAAATGATCAATATGCTTTCTTATTACAGGTGGGAGCATTCGGTCATTTACTTCATTCTGATTATGTTCTTTGCTTATTTTTACGCATCCATTATTTTGCAACCAAAAGACATGGCGGAAAATTTGCGCAGACAGGGTCGAGCCATTCAAGGCATAAGACCAGGCAGACCCACGTCCGAATTCCTCGAGTCTACATTAGGACGCCTCGTATTCATCGGCGCAAGCGCTATTGGTATCGTCGCCATTCTTCCTATACACGCGGAGCAATGGACGCAGGTAACCACTCTACAAGGACTTGGAAGCACGTCTTTAATCATTCTCGTGGGTGTGGCGGTGGATACTCAAAAACAAATCGTCACTCATGCACTGTCGGCTAGATATCAGGCCAGAGGCTTGTTTAGAAAGTCTGACGAATCACAAAGTATTTAGGAAAAGGGATTTAAGTAAGCAATGCAAGTTTTATTTCTTGGCGCACCAGGCTCGGGTAAGGGCACCCAGTGCAAAAAGCTCTCTGCTAAATTGGACCTGGCGCATTTGTCGTCTGGTGATTTGCTTCGCGCAGCCATAAGAGAAAACACTCCAGTTGGCATGAAAGCTAAATCATTCATGGACCAGGGTGTGCTCGTTCCGGATCCGGTCTTGATTGAGATGTTCAGAGAAGCTTTATCGATGCCAGCTTTGAAAAAAGGCTTCATTCTCGATGGTTTCCCACGCAACTTGTCCCAGGCTGAAAGTCTCGATAAGCTGCTCGAAGAACTTGATATGAAACTTAACGCCGTAATCGATATGGAAATCGATTTTGCCATGCTCGAAGAGCGTCTGGTAGGTCGCAGATCCTGTCCTAACAAAGTTTGCGCTAACGTTTTCCATGTCAAATTTGCTCCGCCCAAAGTAGAAGATACTTGCGATTTTTGCGGCACACAGCTCATTCATCGATCCGATGATAAAGTGGAAGTGGTGTCAAGCAGACTTGAGACCTACAAAAAGGAAACCGAGCCATTGATTGGTTTTTATAAAGCCAAAGGCGTGCTCAAGACTCTCAATGCTGACGATACTCCAGAGCATATTTTTCAAGAAATCTTGAAAGTGCTCCAGGTTGCGGTTTAGTTAAACAAGGCGGCATCAGATGATCGTAACTCTTGATAAAGACCTGGAGTACATGCGCAAAGCTGGCAAACTTGCCGGTGAAATCATGGAAATGCTCATGAAAAGCGCAAAAGCAGGGATATCTACTTTAGAACTTGATCAAATGGCTGAGAAAGCTATCAGAGATGCAGGAGCTATCCCGACTTTCAAAGGATATAGAGACTTTCCCGGTACACTTTGTGTTTCTATAAACGAAGAAGTAGTTCACGGAATCCCAAATAAATCCCGCATTTTAAAAGATGGCGATTTGTTGAGCATCGATCTTGGTGTCACTTTCCAGCGCGAAGAAAATGGCAAGAAGCTCGACCTCATTGCAGATACAGCGACTACAGTGGCTGTTGGCGGCGTGAGCAAGATGCAAGAAAAATTGATTACAGATACGCGCGAAAGTCTTTATGCCGGCATAAGAGCTTCAAGAGCAGGCGCCACCCTCGATGATATCGGCGGTGCGGTGGAAGATGTCGGAAATGCTGGTGCTTACGGTATCGTCCGCGAGTATGGCGGTCACGGTATCGGCTATGTACTTCATGAAGAACCGTTCATTTTCAACTATCGCACTGGTAGCAAGACTCGTTTAAAACCTGGTATGGTAATAGCCATCGAACCCATGTTTAATCTGGGTGGTGACAGAGTGCGCACCAAGCAAGATGGATGGACGGTTGTAACGCAAGATTACAAAGCATCTGCACATTTTGAACACTCAATTTTGATAACAGAAGGCGAGCCTGAAGTGCTCACCAAGCGACCCAACGAGGAAGCCGGATGGCAAAGCAAAGCGTAATCGAGTTCGAAGGGACAATCCGGGAATCCTTGCCCAATGCCATGTTTCGGGTAGAGCTCGACAACGGCCACAAAGTGTTGGCGCATATTTCAGGCAAGATCCGCAAGAACTTCATTAAGATTCTTCCAGGCGATCGAGTGCGTGTAGAGCTTACTCCATATGACTTAACGCGCGGCCGTATCACCTACAGAATCAGAGAATAAGGTACAATTACATATTCGTCTTGGGATCTTTGGTGAAATCTTCTTGCTAGATTCGCCGGAAGCCCCAAGGTTGCGGCTTGAGATGCCCTTCAGGAACACTGCCTGAGGCTGGCAATTTCAGTTGAAAAGAACACCGATAAAGGTAGAAATCATGAAAGTTAGAGCTTCTGTGAAGAAAATTTGTGAAAAATGCAAAGTAATCCGTCGCAAAGGACGTATTGCTGTAATCTGCGAAAACCCCAAGCACAAGCAGCGCCAAGGGTAATTTCGTTAGTAGAGAGTTAGAGAAAATAAATTATTTGGAGGACCACTAGGTCATGGCTAGAATCGCCGGCGTCGATTTACCCCGCAACAAAACCGCAAAATTCGCACTCTGCTACATCCACGGGATTGGCAGAACTACTGCAGAAAAAATTTGCGCCAAGTTGAACATTCCGGACAAAAGACGCGTACACGAATTGAACGACGATGAAGTTGCTCGTCTTCGCGAAGAAATCGAGAAAAGCGGACTTTATACCGTCGAAGGCGATTTGCGCAGAGTCGAAGGTCTCAACATCAAACGTTTGATCGAGATCAACTGCTTCCGTGGTCAACGTCACAGACGCGGTCTACCTACTCGTGGTCAACGCACCAAGACCAATGCCCGCACACGTCGCGGTCGCAAGCGTCAGACTGTTGCCAATAAGAAAGTAGCTACCAAATAACATCTAAAGTAGATATACATTCCGTATTGATTGAGCTCAAAAATCAACAAATACTGACAATCTACTCTAAAATTTAACTTCACCCAACAGACAGAAAGACTAAAGGACTAAAAGACTATGGCAAAGGTGGCAAAGGCTCGCACTAAGAAGAAAGAGAAACGCATTGTTCCTCAAGGCGTTGTCCACATTCAGAGCACTTTCAACAACACCATCATTTCCTCAACTGACCCGCAAGGACAGGTTATCGCCTGGGCTTCGGCTGGTACTGTCGGCTTCAAGGGCGCTAAGAAAGGCACTCCATTTGCCGCTCAACAAGCAGCAGACATCGTCGCCCGTCGTTCGATGGACTCAGGTATGCGTCAGGTAGAAGTACTGGTCAAAGGACCAGGAGCTGGTCGCGAAACTGCAATCAGATCGCTTCAAGCGGCAGGACTTGAAATCACATTGATTAAAGACGTAACTCCTATTCCTCACAACGGATGCCGTCCTCCTAAAAGAAGACGCGTCTAATTGGATTTTTCAATAGTATTGGCACAGCAAACAGAAATGGTGGCATAACAAGTGAACAACGATTTCAACAGACAATACGGAATCAATATGGGTGGCGGATATGGTGCACCGGGTGGTTCGGGCGGAATGATTCCGCGTCAGACACCTGCTCAAAGCACTTCCCCCGAGCCTTCTTCGAGCTGGGGTTATATGCCTAACACAAGCCCTCGCGAGCCAATCAAAATCAAATGTCTGGAAAACAAAACTCATGCTGATGGTTCTATCTACGGCAAATTTGTAATCGAGCCTCTGGAAAGAGGATACGGCACCACAGTTGGTAACTCGCTTCGTCGCGTTCTACTTTCACACCTTGAAGGATCTGCAGTAACAGCAGTCCGCATCGAAAGCATCACCCATGAATTCACCACCGTTCCAGGTGTAGTTGAAGATGTAATCGACATCATGCTCAATTTGAAAGGTCTGGTTGTTAAAACATTCAGCCAGGAGCCTCAATATCTTCACCTCGACGTAGAGCGTCCAGGTCCTGTCACCGGCCGTGATATCTTCTGCCCAGCTGATGCCACTATCATCAATCCTGACTGGCAGATTTGCACACTGGCAGAAGGCGGCAGAATCCGCGCCGAAATCACTGTCGAGCGTGGTCGTGGTTATGTGCCAGCTGATGCGCACAGCCAGTTCAAACAAGCTATCGACGTTCTTCCAATTGATGCAGTCTATATGCCGGTTCGCAAAGTTTCATACAATGTCGAGCCTACACGTGTTGGCGAATCAACCGATTTCGACAAACTGACCATCGAACTCTGGTCGAACGGAGCTATCGACGCTTCCGAAGCTATTTCGCAAGCTGCTCGTCAGCTCATCGAGCACTTAATTCCAATCGCCGAATTGTCTGGCAAGCCAATGGTGGCAACCACTGCTGCGCCTGCACCACAAGAAGGCAAGCACTCCTCAATCTCGATTGAAGAGCTCGAACTTTCAGTTCGCGCCTACAACTGCTTGAAGCGTGCCAACATCAATTCGCTTGGCGAGCTGCTCAAGCTCTCCTATGACGATTTGATGAATATCAAGAATTTCGGTAAGAAATCGGCTGACGAAGTCATGGAAAGACTGAGACAGTTTGGCCTTACCCTTGACGACATAAACAAGGACAAATAAAAGAGGGATATCATGCGTCACCGTAAGTCTCGTCACCAGTTAGGCCGCGCTGCCGATCAAAGAAAAGCTGTGTTGAGAACCTTAGCCACAGAGTTTCTTCGTCATGGAGAAATAATCACCACTATTGCCAAAGCGAAAGCTTTGAGACCTGAAGTGGAGAAGCTCATCACCAAAGGCAAAAAAGGCTTTATCAAAGACTACAAGGCTGCTTACGACAAAGCCAAAGGCGGAGACAAAGACGCTTTGAAAGAAGTGCTCAAGTCCGTACATTTGCGCAGACAAGTGAATTCATATCTCTATGATCGCGAAGTGGTCACCAAAGTATTTGAAGAAATCGCTCCTCAATATTTAGAGCGCGAAGGCGGCTATACCCGCATCATCAAATATCGCGAAAGACGCGGCGACAATGTTCAACTGGCTATCATCCAATTAGTCTAGTTCGAAAAAGTCCTGAATAATTGCCACGCATTGCTCTTTTAATCGAGTATAACGGGAAAGCTTATCATGGCTCCCAGACTCAAAAGGGAGTGATTACTGTTCAGCAAGATCTGGAATCGGCTTTAGCCACTTTGGCAAAAAAACGACTTCCTGTAATTTTGGCTGGACGCACAGACTCTGGTGTACACGCGCGCGGTCAGGTAGCTCATTTCGATTGGCCAATAGAATTAGAACTTGATTTCGAGCGTTTCGAATCGAGCTTGAACGGTATCACTGGCAAAGGCATGTCTATTGTCAAAGCTCAGGTGGTTCCTGACAAATTCAGCGCCAGGCGCGAGGCTTTGTCAAGAGAGTATGTGTATCGAATTTTAAATCGCAAACACGCATCTGCTTTGATGTGCGATACCCATTTTCTGGTCAGACAGCCTCTCGACGTAGAAGCCATGACTGGTGCGGCTTCTGAGCTTTTGGGGCGTCATGATTTCAGTGCTTTCAGGTCCACGAGTTCGAGTGCAAGAGAAAAAAGTAGTCCGGTTTGCAGAGTTTCGCGGTCACAAATCTTGAACAAAGGTGAAGGAGAGCTTGAATTCTGGATTAGAGCCGACCACTTCGTGTACAATATGGTGCGTATAATAGTGGGAACGCTAGTCGAGATTGGACTTCACAAGCGAAGCATCGAAAGCATAGCTTGCGCCCTCGAAAAGTTGGACCGTAATTTGTCCGGACCCACTGCTCCACCCTGGGGACTCACCCTCCATCGAGTGACTTACCCAGACGAATACAATTTGTTCAAAGACGAAAACTAGAGAAACAACAGAATAGGACCAAGACCGTGAAAACTTATGTAGCCAAACCAAGTGAAGTGACCAGACAGTGGTATCTGATCGATGCAGACGGAAAAACTCTGGGTCATCTTGCAAACGAAGTATCGGTCATGCTCAGAGGCAAGAACAAGCCTGAATTCACACCTCATGTAGATTGCGGCGACTTTGTCGTAGTAATTAATGCCGAGAAAATCAAAGTCTCTGGCAAAAAAGAAGTTCAGAAAAAATATTACAGCCACTCCGGTTTTCCAGGCGGCTTCAAGGAAGAGACCCTTGCTGCTGTCCGTCGCAGAAAACCAGAATTGATTATCGAGCGCGCAGTCAAAGGCATGCTTCCCCACACAACCTTGGGTCGTGAGCAATTCACCAAACTCAAAGTTTATGTTGGTGACAAACATCCGCACGAAGCGCAAAAGCCCCAGACTTACACTCTATCTCGCTAAAAGAAAAGGAAAAGCAAGCAGATGACTAGCGTTATTCAGTACTACGGAACCGGTCGCAGAAAAACTGCAACAGCCAGAGTAAGACTATTGCCAGGTAAAGGTCAAACCACCATCAATGGTCGTACCGTAGAAGATTATGTAGGCGGACGTCACGGACTCGAGAAAGTATTCGAAGCTCCTTTTCAATTGGCTGATGCAGTCGGTCGTTTCGACGTCATGATCTCGGTTAGAGGTGGTGGCATCGTCGGTCAAATGGGTGCCATCAAACATGGTATCGCTCGTGCTTTGACCGAAGCCAATCCGGCTAACAGACCAGCTCTTCGCTCGCAGGGAATGCTCACTCGCGATTCTAAAGTGAAAGAGCGTAAAAAATATGGTCGCAAACGTGCTCGCAAACGTTTCCAATTCTCGAAACGTTAATTGGCAAGACGCCAGATCGACAAAAGTGCAATTATCAAAAGGTCCTGCAGAATATGCGGGACCTTTTAGTTTTAGTTGATCAAATCAAAACAAAAATAGGACTAATTATCGTCAGGCTTTGAGGGAGTGATGATGCCCTTGGCTCTGAAAGGATTCTGGAAACTGAAAAGAGCGATAAAAGCAGTAATGGATAAAAATCCGGTGATGCTGATAAAGAGCCAGCCAAATGCTTCGCCTTCGTTAATCAGAAAGGCTCCAGCAGCAAAACTTACGCAAGACAAAAATAACGCAAGCGGGATGTAGAGAGCTTTACAGGACTGCATAAGCTCAGCGCGGGCAACCTTTTTGGCATTTTGAGCCTGAGAGGCGTTCTTTTCTTTGTTTTCCATGTCGCCATTTTATCATTTAAAATAGGGAAAGAAATTGAGCGAGGAGTAATTCTTGAAATCCAAAAAGGCTCACCAAACCATTCTTACTATGTTTGTACTTTGTGCCTGTTTCTCTCTCAATTCGGCATGCAGCATTGATAACAAGCCAGCTGAAAATAAGGCTCTAAAAACAGAGACGCGTGTTCTAGACTCTTTTTCTTCTATATTGATAGACGGGAGTTGTATTTTAGATATATCGGTTCAGGAAGCCTGCTCGCTTAGTGTCACTACCGAGCCCAATGCTTTAGCCAAAATCAAGACCGATGTGAAAGACGGTACTCTGCAAATAGCATTCGATAATGTTCGCGTAGCCTCAGCGCCCAGAATAACCGTCGGTCTACCTGCCATAGACGGTGTCGATATTTCTGGCGCATGTAATTCCACTATGAACGACGTCAAATCAAAATCGCTCAAAATAAGTATCGATGGTGCATCCAAACTCCAATGCAGTGGATCGTGTGATGATTTGAGTGCGGATCTATCTGGTGCAAGCGAATTGAACGCAGAAAAGCTCATTTGCAAACAGAGCACTTTGAGTATAGATGGTGCGTCGAAGGCCAGGGTTTTTGTAAAAGATAGCTTCAAAGTCGATGCTTCTGGTGCCTCGCGAATAGAGCTTCTAGGCAATCCGCCTCAAGTGACCAAAAATATAAGTGGGGCAGCAAGTCTTTTACAAGGCGGAGAATCAAGTGACTGAGCCCAGAGTCAATTACAAATATCTTGGAGTAATCGCTTATGTGGTGGCAGCAGTAGTGCTTGCCAGTCACTTACAAAGTCTCTGGAATAAATTTGTCTATATGGACAAATTCAATTTGTGGCCGTTAATAGCAATTCTAGACTGGCCTAAATTCTGGTTGGAGACATTGACCCAGTGTTTGACCAGCCCGCTCAGCGAGCCGCTTTTCAGAGGCACTCTGGCACTGGACGTGCAGGGTGTGCGCATGAAATATCCATCCGTTTATCATTCGATAAACGTAGCGCTCCATTTAGGCAATAGTCTTTTGTGGGGTGGACTCGTTTACAGAATTGCTCGATATCAGCAGCATACCTGGAAAAAATCCGCCGCATTCAATCCCTATCTTTTGACTGTGGTGGCAGCTTGTTTGTTTGCAAGCCATCCCATTTCAAGCGAAACGGTGAGTTATATATCTGCCAGATCTACTCTTTTAGTCACTTTCTATTATTTAGCCAGTCTGCATTGTTTCATGCTGGGGTTTTTGACTAAAGAAATCACACCTGGATTACTTGGTTATGGCTTTGGCTATTTCTTCGTCATTCTTGCCACCTGGTCTTCGGCTCAAGGAATAACTGCACCAGCTGCCTTTCTTGCCTTGACCATATTGATGAAGCCCCAAAAGGAAACTTACAAAAATTGGTTGGTCACCAGACCATATGAATTTTTTGCTCAGTTGTTTTTGGCTCTTGTCGTGCCTTTTGTTTTGCTCGTCAGATACGTAGCCCCGATTGGAAATGGTTTTGGGCTAGAGAAGCTTGACCCGCTGTCTTATTTGCTCAGCCAGGGGCAAATGCTTTCTACGTATTATTTGAGAGTATTTTTCATACCTTATGGATTCACTCTGGATCCGCCGCAATTGCAAATTCCTGCTTTAAATCAAGCTTTGGGCGTGATTGGCATTTTGATACCATTTGCTCTCCTTTATCTGGCTTACAGAGTTCGCACCACTCTCGTGGTCTCATTCTCACTTGTGCTTCTGGTGATTTCGCTATTGCCTAACTTCGTCATGGTGCAGCCTGAAATTGTTTCGGATAGACGTTTTTACATAGCATCAGCATGTCTGTCGGCTATTCTGGCTTATTTATTGTCATTGAAATTTTTTGAAAAACCAAAAGTTTTAATCGCTGTCACAAGTACACTGGTTCTATTGTTTTGTGGACTGACCAATTGGCGGACTTATTACTGGCACGATGACAAAAGACTGTGGAGCGAGACCTTAAGGCTGAATCCCCTAAGCAGGCGCAGTCAGGTCATGGATATCTGGGCTCAGGCATTTCAGGGTGATCTCGATAAGGGTGCGCAACGCGCTGAAGATTTGCTCAAGGAGCAGGGCGAAATCAAGGAAAATAGGGCGATTTTGGATCTGGTACTTGGTACTCAGCGACTGAAACGAAAAAAATATGAAGATGCGAAAAAATATTTCAGCGAAGGTCTGGCTTTAGCAGACAAGCAAAATCTATCTTCTGAAATCATCTGGGAAATGCAGTCTGGTCTGGCTGAATCAGCAATTGCTACGAACGATTTTGCTACTGCGCGCAAAAATGCCAGTGAAGCAGTCAAAGTGCAACCAAATAGTTCTAACTTGCATTTGATCCTGGGTCGTTGTTATTTAGCCGATTTCAATCCAAATGCTGCCTTTATCGAATTGCAGCAAGCTCACTTGCTCGACCGATTTAACGCCGACGTGCTTGTGCCGCTTGCAAGAGCTTGTATAGGAATTGGCACCACCAAGATGCAAGACCTGGGTTATAAAATCGCTACTCAAGCAAGACAGGTTTTTGGAACCCACGACGAGCTTTTGTTGACTAATGCCTATGCGTCACTTGAAAGTGGACATTTAGAAGAAGCTCTTGGATATCTTGAAACTTATTCGGCAGCGGAAAATAGAAAGAATTCTGATTATTATTACTTGTTCTATGGTCTGTATAAGCGGTTGAACTGGGAGGACCAGGCTAAAGAAGCGCTAGAGATGGCTTTGCGCATGGATCCTGATGTTAGAAAGCGTACGAAGCTATTTTTGAATCATCCAATCGTGCCGCTGAAGAAAATGCCTAGCACTTCGGTGAAATGATTTTTTGAAATACTAGACTTCTTTTTCTTTGTTCATTTCTTCAAGAAGTTCGGCCACTGCATTCAATTTTTTGTGCAGTCGGCGTACTTGATATAAAAGAATGACAAGCCCCACAGAAAGAATAAATGTGCTCACACCAAGCAGGAATGTCGCTTCGGTCAATTTTTCAGTTCTTACAACGTCCTGGGCAGCGATAGCTAAACAGAATGTCAGCGCCAGAATAGACCAGATAAGACTTGCAACCAGGATTGGCGCTTTTACCGAGCGGATAAAGGTAAGTTTTTCAAAGAAGTCTTTAGGCGGGGTCATTTGTTTTTTGTCTCCTTTTGGCTAGATTTTACCAAGTGACAATGCAATTCGGCCGCGAGATCATCAATATCAGTAATTGGTTCTTGACAGGCGTGATTCTGACAAATATACGCGGTCGATTTGCCTCCATACAAATCACGTCCATCAAATAAAGGGCTAGAGTGGTTAGCATCAACCGTCTTCACCAGTTCCACATCGTTTGGAGCGAAGCGACAAAGTGCTGTTTCTAAGAATTTTTGACGCTCGCTATCATTCAAGTCGAGCACGATGGCAATCTCCTTACCCTCTGAAAGATGCATGTCTAGAGCGCAGAGCATGTTTGCAAATTGGTCTGGAGCGCGACCAAACAAACTTGCATAAGTGCCAATGGTGGCAAGAGCAATTTCGTCGAAGTTTTCATTTTCAGTCAATTTGGAAAGTCTAATCAGATTCATGCACAAAACAGAAGTGCCTGAAGGTACAGCACCATCAAAATAGTTTTTGGGGCGCAGAATGAGACTTTCATGATTGATAGGAGTGTAGTAGAAGTCTTTTTCCTCGCTTGAGTAAAAATATTCGATTGATTTTTTCGTCAACAAGAGAGCTTTGTCGAACCATAAAGGATTTGCATCACACGCGCTTAAATCGAGAAGAGCTTGAATCAGATAGGCGTAGTCGTCTAAATAGCCTGTAAGTCGGGCTTTTCCACGCCCATAGGTCCGAGCCAGATTTCCATCCTGTTCCATTTTAGAAAGCAAGAAAGCAGCTGCTTTCTTTGCCCGCGTAAGAAAAACTTGCTCTTTGGTCGCTCTATAACCAGACACAAGCGCGCTTATCATTAACGCACTCCAGCTGGTCAATATTTTGTCGTCACGACCAGGACGCACTCGCTTCGAGCGTGCTTGAAGCAGTTTCTCAATCAAAGGTTTTGCTCTTTCTGCCTCTTTCTTTGTGCGAATATTTTGTAAATGCAAAACGTTCGTGTGGTGCTCGAAGTTGCCTTCTTCAGTTGCTCCATAGATTTCGGCGAACCATTTACCCTCGTCTTCTTCTTTGCCCTTGCCCAGAATCTCTAATATTTCCGCTCTAGTGAAAACATAGAATTTGCCTTCCTCGCCTTCGCTATCGGCATCGAGACTGGAATAGAAAACACCGTCGTCGCTGGTCAATTCGTTATGCACGAAATTGAGAATGGCGCATCCGATTTCTTTATAGAACTCTTTATTGGTTGAAAGATAAGCGTTGAAATAGACCGGTGCAAGCAAGGCATTGTCGTAGAGCATTTTTTCGAAGTGCGGAACCAGCCAGCGTCTGTCTGTAGAATAACGTGCAAAACCACCGCTCAAATGATCCCAAATTCCGCCCAATGCCATTTTGTCGAGTGTTGTTTCAAGCACTTGTTCGGCTTGTTTTTGCTCGTCACCTTGTGTCATTTCTTTTATGCGCAACAACAATTGTAAAGTCGATGGATGAGGAAATTTAGGTGCACCGCCAAATCCGCCCCACTTAGGATCGAAATTAGTGCTAATTTTTTGCAAGACCTGGCTGAAAATAGTTTTGTTGAAAGACCTGTTTTCGTTCTCGCTTTGATTAGTGATCGAATTGAGCTTAGCTATATGTTCGGTAATTTCAGCGGCGCTCTCGAGAATGTCGGCTCTGCTTTCTTGCCACGCTTGTGCAACTCCAAGCATCACCCTTTTGAAAGATGGCATTCCATGCTTGTTTTCAGGCGGGAAATAAGTACCTGCAAAAAATGGTTTTAAATCTGGAGTCAAAAAGACAGTCATAGGCCAGCCGCCATGTCCGGTCATGACCTGGACTGCGCGCATATAAATTTCATCGAGATCCTGGCGTTCTTCCCTGTCTACTTTTATGTTGATGAAAAGTTTGTTCATCAAAGCTGCTGTATCTTCGTCTTCGAAAGATTCATGTTCCATCACGTGACACCAGTGACAGGCTGAATATCCGATGGACAAAAGTATCGGCTTATCCTCCTTGCGCGAAGCATCGAGCGCTTCCTGGCTCCAGGGATACCAGTCGACTGGATTGTATGCGTGCTGCAATAAGTAAGTGCTTGTTTCGTCGGCGAGTCTATTTGCTTTCTTACTCATTCAAACCTCTGGCAAATTCACTTATATTGGCTTGAGACACCACTTGTGTTTTGCGTGGTGTCGAAAGAGCCTTTTCGTATGCTGCAAGCGTCGCTTCTAAAGTGTTGTGCCAGTTTATGTTCTGGACAGACAGGCGAGCGTTGTTTGAAAGCTCCACTCTAAGTTGGTCATCTAGCATCAATGTGCGCATCAAAGATGCCAGTTCGCCTGGGTCTAGATGATCTTCCAGAATCAATGAATCATAGTTGTGTTTGAGCACTTCTGACACGCCGCAGGCTCGACTGACTATTGGCACAAGTCCCAGCTGCATTGCTTGCACTGGTACCATTCCAAATGGTTCTACTCTTGATGGTAACACCAGCACCTTTGCTCTTGCATAAATACGTTCGATATCATGAACGAATCCGAGAAATTCGACATGATCCTCGATGCCTAGCCATTTTGCTCTGATTTTGAGTTCGAGTCTGTCACGTACTCCGGTGACGAGCAACTTGAATTTTTGACCTTGCTTTTTTAGTATCTGGCAGGCTCTAAATAAAATGTCCAGACCTTTTTTGCGAAATCCTCTGCCGGAAAAAACAAAAGTAAATTCGTTTTCTTCCACTCGTGTAACAGTCGAATAATCGGTATTGGTAGATGCGCCTGGACAGGCAATTACAAAGGGATCTTCGTCGCTTGCACCGAAGACCTGATAATAATCTTCTTTCATTACTTGCGAAACGAAAATGCGACAAAGTGCATTGTCCATCAGATATTTGTCAAAAGTATTGCGAGCTTTATATCTCTTTGCCAGTGCGATTTTCGATTCGTTCAAAAGCTTCTCCCATGTTTCGCCCACGCTGGATAAGCGTTTGACCGAATGGTTGTGGAACGTCACTACATCGGGCTCTGGACATGGTAAGTGCTGGCTGTGAATGAGGTCGAATTCGCCTTTGTGTCTTTGCAATAGAATTTTGCTGTTGCGAAAAGCATAGCGAAAACGCTCGTCGCGAGCCAGACCATCGGTGCCTGGTTTTTCCATTTCACCATAAGTGAGTATTTGCAAATTATGATGTTTGTAGTCTGATTTATTTTCTTCGCAAACGACGGTGACTTTTAGATTGCTTGCTAAAAGCCCCTCTACAAGCTTGTGCGTATAAAGTTCGAGACCACCATGGGGGCTGAATTGTCGCACCACCATAGCAATGTGTTTTCCAACCAGAAGAGGTGATACCGGCATAATTAAGTCCTAAAAACTGGTGCTTTCCATTAACCCGTTGTACAAATGGCAGTTCGCGTCGAGCACGCCTTTGAAGCCATACTCAACAGCTTTTTTGTGATCGTTTTTGCAAAGAAAATATTCAGCCAGACAAAGCGCTTCGTCGCAATGTTCGGCTTCGACCGTGACATGGTCGAACCAGATATGATTTTCTAAATTGAAGGCATGAAACGATTGATGCAGAGAGCTGAATTCGTCAATCGCCATTATTTCTGTAGCCGAGATTGCGCCTGCAATAACTGCTGGCAAATAGAAGTCTCTTGTGCCGCGGTCGGATTGAGGATCATAGTAATCTACCACTGTGCGCATGTACTGACGCACACCGTCACTGACTCTTTGTGCTTTGAAGCCAGGCTCTATACGCTTGAGTTTTTGCATGAGGTCTTGCAACTGTCCCTGGTGGCAGCCGTCATAGTTTCCATTTCCATATTCGTTTCGAACATTTTCCAGAATAAATCCCACTGCAGGCTCAGGCATTTTGCCTGCCGCATTCAAAAGCAAGCGCCGCAGCAATGAAGCGTGCGCATCATAATTGAACAAAACATTGATTGCCTGTCTTGCGTTTAGAGTGGGATTTTGCAGAAATGGATGGCTCGACGCTTCGTGCTCTTTTGCTAGATCACGCAAATAACTTGCTTTAGTTATTTTGAGGTCGAACACTGAGATTTAGGTCGAAACCGCAGCTGCTGTAGAGACTTCATGCTTTTTTGCAGCTTGCTCGCTTTGACCTCCCTCCGCATCTTCTTCGTTTTCGAGTAGCCATTGTGCTTCAAGAGCCGCACGGCATCCGGTTCCAGCAGCGGTGACGGCCTGGCGATAGACACTGTCCATTACGTCGCCGGCAGCAAAAACACCACGAATTTTGGTCTTTACGCCTTCTGTAAGCAGATAGCCGGAAGGATCGAGATCCAGTTGCTCGGTGAATAATTCTGTATTTGGCTGGTGACCGATGGCGATGAAGATTCCATCTGCATCAAGCTGTTGCACTTCATTTGTTTTGATATTTCTTACTTTGATCCACTTCACTTGATGCTCAGCTGGATCGCCTATTTCTTCTACCACACTGTCTAAAATGTAATTGATTTTTTCGTTGCGTTTTGCTCTGTCCACCATGATGCGTGAGGCTCTAAAAGAGTCGCGTCTGTGGATGAGAGTGACAGAGGTAGCAAAACGGGTGAGGAAGATAGCTTCTTCGATTGCCGTGTCTCCACCGCCAACCACGAAAACTTTTTTGTCGCGGAAGAAGAAACCATCGCAAGTAGCGCAAGCCGACACGCCATGTCCCATCAATTTGGATTCATTTTCGAGTCCAAGCAATTTAGCTGTAGCGCCTGTGCAAATAATCAAAACGTCTGTGTGAATTTCTTGTTCGCTTGTTTTGATTACAAAAGGTCGTTTGGACAAATCGACAGATTCGGCATTGTCGTAGATGAACTCGGTGCCGAAACGCTCTGCTTGTTTGTGCATGCGTGTCATCAAGTCTGGACCCAGAATACCGTCTTCGAACCCCGGGAAATTTTCCACGTCGGTCGTGATGGTCAACTGTCCACCAGCTTGCATGCCTTCAATCACAAGCGGATCGAGATTGGCTCTAGCAGCGTAGATTGCAGCAGTAAGTCCGGCGGCTCCGGAACCTAGAATTGTCAGTTTCTTTTTTTTCGGCATCAGACTATCCCTTGTCATCATCGGATAGAAAGAGGTTTGTGCGCCACATGGCAACCTCTTCGGCAATTTCAACCTTTATTGTATGCCGCCAGAAGTCTAAAAACAGCAAATTTAGGATAACTTATTAAGCGCGGTTAGAAGCTGTGTTCTGCATGCCAGGAAGTCCAGGGCGGAATCCGTAAGGTAGAGACCTTTTCAGCTGATCGAACTTAGAGCGCATTTCGTCTCTTTTTTTAAGCGTTATTGAAATTTGTTTTTTAATCAAATGTGGTTCCAGACCCAGTTTCTTTGTTTCAAGGAAACTGGCGAGATGATCGAGATCGTTCACTTTTCCAAGATACTGCTGGGCTTTGACCAGTACCGGGTGGGTGGTGTCGAAAAACTCGACCAGTAAATAGCGCCATGCTTTGACGCTCAAGCGCACATCGTGCAACTCCTCGATTGTATGAGCACGTGCGACTAAATCGGCAGTGCGTCTTTCATGCTCGGCAAGCACGATATTGAAATGTTCTTCTGTTTCGACCATTTTGCGTGCTTTTCTCATTTTGTTCTTGGATTTTCCGGATTTGGCGCTCGATTTGCCCCCTACAACCCGTAAAAACCTTGAACGTGCTTTGAATTTGATATCAAGTATTTGTTCGCGCTCGGTCAAATAACGGCGCAATCTCTTGAAAAGCTTACTGAGATCGATTTTGGATAACTGTCTGACTAATTTTTCGCGGACATTGTCGCGCTTTCTTCTAAATGCATTTACCACGTCGTCGCACAGCCCTATTTTTTTTGACAGGCTGCACATTACGTCGTATTCTCGTATTTTGCCTAGAATTTTGTAGGCCAATCGAATGTCTCGACCCAAGCCTTTTTTGTATTTTTCAGTTTCCCAGCCATCGCGACGAAGGACGCCCCAAATCGAATACCAGCGTCTGAACATAACCCGCATATCGTGCACTGACTCTTTGCCTTCTTCTTGCTTAAGAAACACAAGCACGCCTTCTAGCTCGCTTACTGCTTCTTGAGCAATCTGATATTCCATACTGAGCCAGTCTTGCGCCATCGATATTCCTTTCATTTATGTCAGCGAAAAATGTCTTGAATGACTTCTTTCGACCTTTTTATAATCAAGTCTTTCCCGCCGCGTGCATACACGGCTTGGGCTCTTTCAATAATAGATGGCATGGTCACCTTTGAAAAGAGCGGAAGATGATAAGGATTTCGGCAAAAACTAACTAATTTTTCGCTCACTTGCTGCCAAGTGAACTCCTCTGCCAGTTTGCTCGATGCAGCACGAGCACTATGCTCGAAATTTTCATCAAGCAATATTTTTTCCATTGCCTTTGCCATCGCATCCACATCTTCATAAGGAAGTGAAATTCCAGCACCCTTTTGTTCAATCAACAAAGATAAGTCGTCTCCGCAAGTGGTCAGAATAGGAAGACCAGCCCAAAGGTAGTCAAGCATTCTAGTTCTGAACGAAAACCGAGTTTCGGGCAGGTCGAAATGGGCAGAAACAGCAATGTCAGCATCGAGCAAGCAATTCACTCTTTTGTCGTAAGGTGTCCATCCTTCCTCGAAAAATATGAACTTATTGGTTAAACCTAGTTGCTGACTCAATTCCATTGCCTTATTGGCCATGTCCATCACCACCACTTTTGGATTAGGTGATTTCACTCCCATGAAATAAAGTCTTACGTTTGGAATTTTGTCTTTGATCTTATTAACGGCATTTATCACCGTGAGCGGGTCGAACCAGTCCCAGATTCCGCCGCCCCACAAAATCACTTTGTCCGATTCGCTGATTCCATTCACCACACCTTTGATGCCGGGACCGGTCTTTACTGGTGGTTTGTCTTGCAGACCAAAAGGAACCAGGTCGATTAATTTGCGAAGCGAATGGTCGAAGGCGTATATATCTGGAGTCAGACGCCCTATTCCACAAAATCTGCCAAGCCAGTAGTCGCGTTGCCGCTCGGAAGCACACATGGCAAAATCGCATGCCACCATATGTGATTCCAAAATATTGTGCATCAGCCGGTAACTTGCAAGTCCGCTTTTGCCTTTGTCTTTGTATTGCACTAAAACAGTAAACAAATAAGGGTCGTACAGGTCGACCACCAGATACTTGCCCATAGTGGCAAGCTTTGGAAAAGGACGCAGCACATTCGACTGTATGACGAGTATGTCGCACAAAGACGCTTCGTTATATAGTGCAGTCTTGCTTGTACCGCTAAGTAATCTTATCTGGCTTGAAAGCTGGTCTTGCCCCAGATCCAGAGCATTTTCTGTTGCGACTTTCACCGGAGATGCCACTGTGACTGAAAATTCTTTGGCTAATTGCTTGCCTAATTCGAGACATCGAATAGCAGGTCCTGCCATCGATTTTGCCACAGGTTCGAGTGTGACCAGTAGGATTTTGCGCGCAGCTCTGTTTGTCATGACAATGGCAGTTTACATCAATAAAGATGGAATCGAGCAGGTCTGATTAACATGTCTTAAGCTCGGAACATTTTGGTTTTCAAATGCGACACAAAACTTGTTCAGCAAATGGTGAGGTGCAAATGAAATACTTGACTATAGCTCTGGCGCTTGGAGCAATCGCTTGCAATCTGTTTTTTGCAGCGCCTGCCGAAGCTCGCCACCGCCACGGATGTCACCAAAGATTCTGGAATAACGGCTATGGAAATGGAAATGGCAACTGGAACAATGGCTGGGGCAGGGGCGGTTGCAGGCGTCAGAATAACTGGCAAAGAGGCTGGGGCAATAACCACGGTAGATACCGTTCGGGATTGATGCGAAATATGTTCCGCTTCTACTAACTATTTGATTCGACACGACTTCAGCAAACCAAACTCTGCGAGCATGGTTGTGAGATATTTGTAAAGCCCAGGATTTGCTTGCGCCTTAAAATAAACCACAACCATGCTTGTTAGTATCATTATTCCAAACTGGAACGGGAAGCGCTTTCTGAAGGGCTGTCTCGACTCGCTCATGGAACAGACTTATAGCGAGCTTGAAATATATGTAGTGGATAACGGATCGAAAGACGATTCAGTCGAATTTATCGAACAAAATTATCCATCGGTCAAACTGATTAAATACGAGCACAACACAGGTTTTGCACCAGCTGTAAACGCAGGAATAAAAGCAGCTGCTGGTGATTATCTTGCCCTGATAAACAATGACACCGTGGTGGATAAAAACTGGGTGAGCGAACTTGTAAAAGTACTCGATGCCCATCCTGAAATTGGCTCAGTCGGCTGCAAAATGCTTGCCTACGACGACCATAAACTTTTAGACGGCGTTGGCGATGGATACAGAAGAGGTGGATTACCTGGACGGATAGGACACCGCGAAATAGATACCGGTCGTTTCGACACCCAGAGATATATCCTTGGCGCCTGCGGTGGCGCAGCGGTTTACAAACGCACGATGCTCGATGATATAGGTCTGTTCGACGAAGATTTTTTTGCTTATTTGGAAGACGTAGACATCGCACTTAGAGCTCAAAGTGCTGGCTATAAGTGTCTCTACGTGCCAAGTGCCATAATTTATCATCTGGGGTGTGGCACCACTGGAAGTGGCTATTCGCCCATGGTGGTAAAACTCTCAGCCCGAAATAATATAAATACCATCGTCAAAAATATTCCGATGCCGCTTTTGATCAAATTCTTGCCTCAAATATTTTTCTGGCAAGCTTTTTACTTCATTGTCGTAATTTTGCGTGGTGGTCAATTGATCCCATGGATGCTAGGAACAATCGAATCGATTCTTTTGATGCCCAAAATGATCGAAAAACGATTTCAAATCAATAAAAAGCGCAAAGTCAGCCATTCTTACATGGAACAAATTATAGTCGAGTCAGAAAAAGAACTGGAAGATTCAAGAGCACGCTTGAAACTACAGGTAGTTCAGGGAAACTAAGCTCCCGGTCCGCCACCGCCGCCGCCACCGCTGCTTGCAGGTGCTCCGCCAGCTGCCGCGGGTGAAACCACTCCGGGTGCTAAATATCCACCACTGCCAGCAACGCCCGGGCTTGCGCCATTATTGCGCCACCATTGATTATTGTTTCCGCCACCGCCAGCTGCAAGCGGTATTACGATTGGAAGTGTGATTGCACAAACCAGGCCAACCATTATCAAAGCCATCACGAATCTTTTGCGCAGAAGGCAGTGACAGGTCGGGCGCAATATGCATTTTGGCTCCTCTCCTGCACTTATTTCGAAAGTATAAACGTGAGGCGAGTGCACGTGATTGACTTGGGGAACTGGAATATCTGAATTCTTAGTTTCTATGACCTGGGGGCTTACGCTTGTAATCTGGATAGATTGCTTGGTTCCATCGGTTCTGCTGACACGTTCATGCGTATTTTGCTGTAAGCGTGAGAGCATCGTGCCACCATTGAATTGCACGAAACCGGTGACATTGCCAGAACTTGAAACGTTTGTTTTAAAAACGTTTCCTTGTAAAACGGTTTGAGTCTGGCCGTTTTGAGTGGCGTTGATGGTAAGTGTTGTTTCGGTCAAAATGGCGACACCGTCAGCAAGAAGCAGGCTTCCTACCTTGTTCAAGTTGGCCTGACCTTGCGGCTTGCCATCAACACTTGTAATTGCTGCCTCCACATATGGTGGCATCTGCAATTGCAGGATGAGTAATGCTAAAAAACTGAATAAGAGTCTTCGGATGGAATTAGTCATAGTTGATGTGCAAAAATCGGCAATGCGATCCTAACACAAATTAGAGTATAGCTGCACCGTTAGCCGTTTTATTGCCAACGGTGATACTTTTTATATCTTGTTTTACTTCATTGACCGGAGTGCGACGGACAAAGACGAATTTATTGGTTCTGGACCACCAAATTTTGTCGTCTGTTATTGCAAAAACGTCTTGTGGTCCCTTTTCTAAAGTGAGCCTTCCCATCTCGTCCTTGTTTACGAAAACGACTGCTTTGCCAGGCATGATGTCTGCTGAACTCGAAGGACCAAGACGTTGCATGTACAAATACATGAAACCGGGCAGTTCGCCTGTGATAGGCTCCAAAAGCTCAGCTTCCACCTTTAGCGGATACTTTATACCCACGACTTGTTCAGACTGCGAAATTGGAACAACACGACGAATTTGAACCACTGCCGATGCTTCGGCATTTTTGACCAACCTGGTTTTGTCCAGCCCGCCACGACCAGTGACAAAAACAAAAGCCGTGAATATCAGTGCAATAAGCATTTTAAAAAAATCGCCCATTTCTTTGCTTTGCCTCCCCTCTTGTCAAAAGGGGTATAGCGCAGCGTATTCAATTACGTGTCACATACTTAACATTTGAATGTCAAGAATCACTTTGCTCGCAGGCATGAGCTCAAGCATATTCAAATCGGAGCCGTGCGACCACCACACCTTGTCGCCTTCAAGCGTATAGACAGAGCGTGGTCCACGAATCAGATAGTAGTTCTTTTTATCGTCTAGTTTGAGAAAAATTACTGCCCGCCCGGGGCTGATGCCTGAAACGCCGCCTCAGCCCTTGCCAGCGCTATAAAAGCTTATCGAATTTGGCAAATTACCTTTTATGGGCCGCTCAATCGTGCAGTCGCCTCTGAAAACGTAATGCCCTTTGCTGCAAGCGTTCTCAGGCGCGGTTGGGACCGGTTCGCGCAGATTGGCGATGGCTATGAAGTCGGCTTTTTTGACCATATCTGCTTTATTTATGGTGTTGCGCATATTCATAAAAAAGAATGCGCAGAACATGGCAAAAATAAATCCGAAAACTCTGCCAAAACCATTCATGTAAAGAATCCGCCTCTGCTTGTATTACCAACATATCCTATGGATAGTTACTTGCAAAGACGCGATAAATTTTCAGAATCACATTTTGGATCATCCGGGATTCGAACCCAGAACCAATTGCTTAAGAGGCAACTGCTCTACCGTTGAGCTAATGATCCATTAGCATCATACATCGAGTTGATTCAATTTAAAATGGCACGCCTGGAAGGATTTGAACCTTCGACAACCCGCTTAGAAGGCGGATGCTCTATCCACTGAGCTACAGGCGCGTGTCTGTAGATTGATTTAGCTTAAAGCAAATTACAAGCATAATTCAACTTATAATTTTGGAATGGCACGATCATCTTATTATCCTCTGACAGATTCAAAAAAGCCCCTTTTGCTCGTACTAGTCGTTCTCGTACTAGTTTGTTCCGGGCTAGGCTTGATACTTTACTTGCCTTACAGCAAAGCTAATTTCGTCCCTGCAAACTGGGTAAGCATTCCGACAAAACCTCCGTTGCAAATGGACATATACAAAATGAATAAGAAAGGGGCTGAAAGCGGTGTCCTTTCCGACTGGTCGTTGCAGCCACCTGGCGAAATTTATAAAGAGAACGATTTGTTGCACCTGAAATGCACTGTGAAAAGGGAATGTTTCATTTACGTTCTGTATCGCTCCAAAGATCCAAATTCGAAAGTCCACCTAATTTATCCAAGCAAATCTGTTGAGGACTCAAGCAAAACCAAGGGAAAACATTTCACCATCCCGGGAAGTACAGATGAACAGATTGACGAAAAATTGCATAAACTTGTCGGCTTTCGCATTTCGAATTCTCCTGGACTCGACACTTTCCTTGTGCTTGCAAGCCCGACCAAACTGGATTTGCTCTCAGGTAAGGATGAAAAACCAATGAGTCAAAAAGGTTTGAAATCAATTTTCAAAACTGCCGAAAGCCTGCTCGGAAACGAAGCTTTCGATTCAGTAAATGGAATAGAAGCAAATCTTGTTACAGATTCGACTGGAGTTCCTGCCTTAAATCCAGAAGGTACGCCTGGACCCAAACCGGCAAATGCGGTTAGCATATTTATTAATAGATGCCGCATCAGCCATATCAAGCCATGATTTAGGAGAAACAACCGTGTTAATGCAGAAGATTGGACTTTCAATGATGTTGTCACTGGCGCTCGTTGCTTCAACTGGCGTTGGATTCTGTCTGGAGAAAGGAGCCAAAGGACTGTTTTTCGAACAGATGGAGAGTCCTGAAAAATCCTTGAACACTGGCGTTCAGTACTACATCGAACTTGACCGCGCAGGTTCCACGCACAAAGTAACTAACAAAGAAAAATTCCAAAACGGCGATCGCATCCGCTTTCACCTCAAGTCGAATATTGATGGATACGCATACATTCTGTTATCGAGCGGAAGTCGCGGCGAACAATCGGTTCTCTTCCCCGACCCTCAAACTGGCGAGAACAATCAGGTCAAGAGAGGCAAGGACTATACACTTCCTGAAACTGGATATCTCACTTTCGATGATAATCCTGGGACCGAGAAAGTAACTTTGGTTTTGTCTCGCACACCAATCGATGCTCAAGCATATCTTGGAAACAAAGCTGAGGCGCCGACTCTCATTGCCTCTGCCGTGACCGGTGCAAAAGATTTGATACCGCAAAAGGTGCTTGTCGCATATAACGACCCAACTGTAACTAAGCAGAAGTTCGCTCAGGAAACGTCTTCCAGCGAAAAAATAGAGATTAGAAAAGAGAAAGCTGAACCGACTACACCCAAGAAGAAAATCGTGAAGAAAGAGACTGTGTCTTCGTATTCGAAAGGATCTGAGCCCAAGAAACCGACCGTTGCAAAGAATAGTAACAAAACATCACCGAGTGTATCATCACATTCTTCACACGATGATGGCGTTGTCACTGTTGTGTCACAACTTCCAAGTGGCGTGCTACACATCGATGTGGACCTTCACCATCTCTAATCTCACAGACGGTTTGTCTTAACCGAGCCTTAAACGAATCCTGTGAGAATGTATTCAAAAGGAAGTCATCTCACAGGAGTCGCAAACAGGTATATGGTGCTTTTGGTATCAATTCTTCTTTGTACTTTTTTACTGCTTGGCGTAGCCGCGGTACTCAATCCTGAGATTTTGAGCCCGTTCTTTCCGGGTCACGATTTCAGATCGCACTAAAATTTTAAAAACACATCAACGGTTCGTAACCTCACCATTGGTTTACTGACCTCAAGCCCTTACAATTGCGCTTGATCCATCTCGAGCAGGGGGCGAAATGCCAGGTACAGCGACCGGACTGTTTCTAATAGACTTCTTGGTCAGACCTTTATTGCGTATCTTCGGAAAGGCACCACTTTTGTTGATGCTAATGCTTTTGCTCGTTTATGCCACTATTGGATATTTGATAGTGCGCTCGATGTACAAAGAAGGTTTGTACCGTTAAATAGATTTTTGTCTTCTTAGTCTCGTTCTACTTTTATCAGTTCGATTGAAAGCATGTCGCTTTCGATGTTGACCAATCCCAGAGCCTGTTCGGTGAAATTTTTCATTCCGCCTGCGGGCACCTTTTGCTCGATTGTACATAATCCGGTGTCCAGAACTTGCCTCTGATAGCCGTAAGTCTTGTAGCGGATAGTGATATTTTTGATTCCAACGTTATTGTAATTATTGACGCAAATCCAGGCGGAAGGACAATTGACCACCCAAAGGCCAATGATGTGCCAGTCCACTAGCTGGATAGTGACATTTTTAGTCAGTTTGTCATTTGAAGGCACTAGATTTGCATCGGTGCACGCCGACATGCAGCCGATAAAGCACAAACAAATAATAAATCTAAGCACTAGTAAAAAAAGAAGGGAATCAATCCCAGATTCTGCAGGATGGCTACAATCGCAAGCGCCATGCAGCATCCGATTAAACCAAATAAAGCGCCTTCGCCTTCAGCCAACATTCTCGATCTCTCCCTGGAGTTGCTCCAAATACGCAAAATAGGCAATATCCGGCTTCCATGCGTGATTATACAATCACTTGACATTCTCTACAATGGCATGCACTCGGGATCTCGTAATAAATTTAAACTTCAACAGTAGGGTAAGTGTTGTTGTAATGAGGCATAGAATAGTAAAGGGCTCTACTATATAAGAGTCCGAGGTACTAGGAGGATACAGGTAGTGAAAAAATTTGGAGCTTTGTTGGCCCTTGTGGCTACTCTAGCAGTGTCAGCACCAGCCAGAGCAGCCGATGATGGCTTAGATATGGTAACCCAGGGATCCCTCATGTTCACCCGCGTAGGCGGCATGGGAGCTGGTCTTGTTGTTGGTACACCAATTGCAGTTGTCAGAGAATCAGTCAAATCATATATCGACTTGACTCAAGGCGCAGCTGACTCAGTCGGCGAAAAAATGGGTGGTAAAGACTCAGGTCCTGTGTGCCTAGTCGTTAGCCTTGTTACTCTTCCAGCAGGCTTGTTGGTAGGCGGAGCAAAAGGGTTGTACTACGGAACCAGAAATGGTGTCGTAAGCGGTTTCAATACACCGTTTCATCCTGATTCGTTCAGCCTTGGAGAACTCGAAGGCGAATAGTCTATCGTACTTCCAAAAACATTCAGACCTGGGTTTGCGCCCGGGTCTTTTGTTTTATTACCACATGAACCCGGACGGTCCTCCGCCCATGTTGAGCGGCATGCCGCCATAACCCATAGGGTTGTAACCCATTCCGCCATAACCCATACTGTTCATACCGCCCATGCCACCATAACTCATTGAGCTTGCGGCCATCGATCCTACAGTCATCAAAGTCTTTGCCAGACTCTTCAAGAAGGGATGACCTTTGCTCTGGGTTGGCTCTTCTTGCTGGGCTTGCTGTTGTTGATACTGTTGTTGCGGTTGTTGATATTGTTGTTGCGGTTGTTGATATTGTTGCTGGGGCTGTTGCTGATATTGAGGCTGTGCGTAGCTTTGCTGATTGTACGCAACTTGATGATTGAATTGTGGCGCTTGAGCGGTTTGTCGTGGTGGTGCCACAACCGAGAGCTCGACTGCGTTCATGAGCACTTTTACTTGCATCGGAAGCGAAGCTGTTGTGTCTGTTGCTTCGCCTGGAAATACTTGCCCTTCTAAACGTTTGACTCTGTCTAGCAAAGACATGGGAGAGTTTTGCATTGACTGCCCAAAGATTTTTTGCTCCATCCAACTAACTTGATCTTGCAGTGGTGCATTGACCGAAGGAGCATTCGACGGTTCGCTAGGATACTGGGGATTGCGATTGAGACTGACTGGTCTTAAGTTGACGTCGTCGCTATTAGATGAATAGTGAAGTTGTTTTCTAGGATCTGTAAGTTCTGCAATCGACTGGTGATAACGACTCTGAATGTAGTCATCGAGCTTGTCTACACGATCGCTCAGATCCGGATTGCCTGAAGGCTTGCCGAAAGCCTTGGCTTCAAGTTGATCTAGCCTGCGGCTAATAGGTTCTTTTGGAAATGTCTTGCCTAAAAGCAGGTGTTCAGCAGCATCGACTCTAGGATAATCTGTGCTTGGATCATCAGGTGTGCTGTTCTGGTTTGTTGCACTTTGGTCCTGAGCGGGGGGAGCTTGATTATTGTTTTGGGCAACCTGATTATTCTGATTGCTCTGGTTATTTGGATTGCTTGCAAGCTGTGATGCATCGGTGTCTTTTGGCATCGAAGACGACAAAGACTGAAGACGGCTCTGGATATCTCCTGTTTTTGATTCGCCAAAGACCAGCTTTTCAAGGCGTTCTACGCGCTTTTCGTCATTGTCTTGCGGATAAGTATGCTCGAAAAAATGATTTTCGAGCGAATTGATTGTGGACGCCTGGTCAGCGGCAAAAGACGCTTGAGCCGAAAGGATCAAAACACAAAGCGCTGGCAAGCAGTATCTGAAGAAGCGATTCATAGACTTTTATTTTGCCAGAAACCAGTCAAATCTCCTACCTGAAAGGTACACTTTCGTCACACTTGACAATTATTATTCATTTAAATGCCTATGAGCTAATTTACGACAACGCTCGGGTGGGGCTACTTACTAATGCGTGAAAACGAAACTAACAAAGATACAATTGCCAAACTGGACGAAAAGCGAAAGCTGGGTCTGGTAGATATTTTCAGTGCACCATGCGTGAACCTGGACGACAAGAGACAAGAAGCTATGCTTGTGGGATTGTTGCTTTCCAAATTCGACAAGATTGCGCTCGATTCGGGCTCGAATGAAAAAAACAAAATCTGGAAAAGCTAATACAAATTAGAGAGTTATATTCCTCTTGGTATAAGTCCGTCGAACTTGTTTTGCAAGGGTGCGATCATTGCACGGGTAATGCCGGTGTTAGTGAAATCAACTTCTTTCAATTGAGAGTTGAACTTGCACATCTCGCTAATCGCATCCTTATCCAGTTTTACGTCTTTCAAATTTAAAATTGAAAGGTTAGGTAATTTGGAAAGTTTTTTCAAACCGCTCTTGTCTATTTTTGTCCCGCTCAAATCGAGCTTTTGCAAATTTTCTAGATTGCTCAAATTGTTCAATCCAGCATTGGTTATCAGAGTATTGTTCAGATAAAGAGTTTTGAGCATCTTCATGTTAGTTAGTGCACTTAATCCGGCGTCATTCACTCCTGTTTCACCCAATACAAGCATTTCTAAATTGTTCAAGCCTTTGAGCCCATCAAGATTTCCGTTCTTCAAATTTGTCTGGTGCAAGTCCAGACTTCGAAGATTACGGCAGGAAGCCAATTGCCCAAGACCGTTTGGGGTAATCAAAGTGTTGTTCAAATCGAGAGTGATCAGTGATTTGAGTGTGCCTATAGAATCAAGTCCTTTATCTGTAACGCCTGTTTTGCCGAGTAACAATGACACGAGAGGCATATTTTTGAGATAAGCCAAACCAGAATCGTTTATCGACTGAGATTTGGTTAAATCAAGCATCTTCAAATCTTTGAGCTTGGCGACATAATATAGATCTTGATTTTGTATGTCGTGGCCATCACTCGATAATTCACGAATTCCTTCCTTGCCTTGAAATTTTCCAAGAAATTCTTCGTCGTCGATGTCTGGTTTGTAATCTGGACCTTGCTCGACAGGCTTTTCCACTTTGGTTTGTGATGCAACTGGTGTCGTTGCACTTGCTGAAGGCTCTTCGCTTTGTTCTGTTTTGTTTGCGACGACAGGAGCGTTCTGTTTCGTAGGCTCGATGTTTGAAGCCTGAGTGGTTTGATCTGGCTTGAGAGCCGGCTTTTGCTGAGTATAAAAGAAAGTTGCAAGTCCTGCTACTGATACCAAAAGTAGTGGTACGGCAATCATGGCAATTTTCTTCGGTTCTATTTCGATTTTCTTTGCAGGAGCTTTTTTCTTTTCTTTGCGAGCAAGTGCCGATACATTGCCAGAAGAGTGATAGCTTATCAAAGCCTTCAAACGCTCTTTAACTTGAGACATGGATTCTGGTCGGGCAGCAGGGTCTTTGGAAAGAATCTGCATCACAAGTTCTTCCAGGCGCTCGCTTACATCTATGTCGTATTCGCTGAAAGGCGGCGGTGCATCGTTCAATTGTTTGAGCATCGTTTCCATTTTTGTAGCGCCACCAAAAGGAACGAAGCCTGTCAAGCAGTGATACATCAAACAGCCTAATGAATAAATGTCAGAGCGCGGACTGAGCTTTTTGCCCATGACTTGTTCAGGACTCATGTATGCAGGAGTTCCAACCGTTTCGCCCGTTTTAGTGAGATGATCTGCTTGTTCGTCTTCGGCAAATAATTTTGCCAGACCAAAATCGAGTACACGCAAATGGTGTTCGCCTGCAGCAAGTGGCACGAGCATGACATTGTTTGGTTTCAGGTCTCGGTGCAAAACATTGTGCGAATGAGCGTGAGACAAACCATCGCAAATTTGCATCGCTAGATTCACCGCGAATTCTGGCTCTAGTGCGCCTTCTTTTTTTATGTAGTCAGAAAGTGTGGTGCCTTCGACATAGTCCATCACCATGTAAGGTTGGTTGTCTTCCGAAACACCAAAGTCGTGCACCGAAATAATATTTGGATGGTGCATGGTGCTAATTGTTTTTGCTTCTTGCAAAAAGCGCTTCAAAGCTGTGACATTGACCAGGTGGGAATGGATCATTTTTACTGCCACAGGGCGTCCCAGAGGCTTTTGTTTGGCTTTATATATGACACCTGCACCACCTGCACCAATTACAGTGATGAACTCGTAGCGACCTTGCAAAGGCGAAATCGGAATGCCAAAAAGTTCGGTCGGAGAAGGTTGGTCACCTTCGCCAGTAGCTTGATTCAAAGAAGGCGGTGCCAGGCGCTGGGGTTCGGTTCGGCGCAGATTTAATCCTGGACCTGGTCCTGCACCTGGAGGCGGCATTTGCCCTGGACCCAGATTCGGGTAGGGCGGAATTTTCTCTTTTTCTGGCGTATCGAGACCGTCAGACATTTTTTAACCACTATGATGGATAATATATAAACGATGACTAGTAAGAAGATCTCTGTACCCACTTTTCTGGCTCTTTTATTCACTTTTGGGGCGGTTTCGACTAATGCCCAAGAGGCTTGCGATTGCAGCCGTATCGATTCGGCTAATAAATTGATAAGTGAGGGCAGGCAGATAAAACAGACCACTATGTTGCTTGCCAAAAAAGCTCAGGACTTGGACCGCAAAGCGGCCGATCCAAGTGCTACAAGAGTTAGCTGGCAGGCCTATCAAGACATTTTCAAACAATATCAGCAGGCGCTTGCAGTTTATACCGCGCATCGCAAAGACTATTTTTCGCATTCACAGACTTATCACAGCCAGCCGAGCATCAATCCTCGCTCAGTAGGTTTAAGTGTGGCTCCAAGCACACTCTTCAAGCCGTTGCAGTTGAAAACCGAGCTCAAGTGTCAGCAACTGGTAGACCTCGAAACACAGTTGTTTAACGCCGAGACTCAATTGTCTGGTTATATGAGCAAACTAGTAATTGCAAGTCAAAGTGAGAGTTCCGCTCAATATGCAAGCTTGTGGAATGATGCTAAAAAATTGGCTTTAGAGACTCAAACAGGTGCGGGTAGTTTCAATCATCAATCTATCCAAAAAGGTGCGGCAATTTCAGACAGTGTGCACAATCTTATTGCTTCTGCTAATCGCGATGGCGATTATACCGAACACATGAAAGCTTATCAGAATTATTCTCAATCCAATGATCTGCAACAATCGCTGTTTAAGCGGGCTGACGCCCATAATAGATTCGCCGCGTCTGTATTGATGCAACTCGACTCTATCAAGCCAGTCAATCAGGGTGCCACCGCTCCTGGTGTCAGTGGTCCAATCTCTATCGAGCAACTGCAGGAAGAAAATAGAGCGCTTGAGGCTGAATACGCCAATCTTCAAGAATTGAACAGACGTATGGAAGAAGTTAGGTCTTCGTTGCCGCCGAAATTATAGGGTGGCGACTGTAGCGGCTGAAAGTTTTTTGGTTTCGGACAGTTCTTTGACAGCTTTGAGTCTGCGCTTGACGCCGCTCATAGTCTGAATTTTTGTCAGTTGTTTGGCGAAGGGGACTTTGATATCGACATCGATATAAGTGGTCAAAGTTAGCAAAGTATGGTTGCCACCATTTGCTGGTGCGATATTCCAGCGCCCTTCGAAAGCCTTGAACTTATCTGAGTTCACCATCGAATATTCGATAATTTTGTATGGGATATAAGTTTCTTTGTAAATGCAAAAAGCTTTGCCTATCACTGGAAGATTGTCGAATTTTTCTTCTATAAGACAGGTGTTGCCTTTGTTTTCGACTTCTTTGATTTTGTTATTGCTCTCGAGTCTCAGCTTGATGATACTTTCATATACTTGTTTGGGAGAAGCGTTGACCACTAGGTGTGATTGTGATGCTTGTCTTTCGTGAGCTACAGCGTGTTCTACTTCATGAGATTCATGCGCCTGAGTTTTGGCAAGAACTGCATTGGGGCTCGCCTGAACTGCGGCAAGAATTAGCAAAGACAAAAATAGCTTAGACACAATCAAGATTCCTCTGATTTCCAAGAGATATTAGGCAGAATGAAATTCTACCGGCAATCGTGTACGCCAGTCCCATACCTTGAATACCTATTAACTTAGTTCAATAACTAGCACGGGTTGCAAAGGATCGTGCCAATCCCAGTCCTGGCGAGGGATACGAAGAAAATAACGTTGTCAATAGAAGGCTTAGGCTAACTAAATTTATAACTATATATAGTGATCAGGCTGTGTATTTCATCAAATCGCCGTTGAGGTCGGCTACTCTGCCAGCAAGAAGACTTGCTTGGCTTCTGTCTGCACGTTCCATAGAACCACGAAGAGCATCCAAGCGATTTTCAAGCGAGGCAATCTGGGAGCGAATCTCCGCTGCGTAAACTTGACGACGCTCTCCATCCTGACGAGCTTTGGCTTGTTTGATAGCATCTTGCTGTTGTTTGTCTGCATCTCCGCCTTCGGCATCTGCTTTTTTGATTTGATGCTGATTGAGGTTTTGATCTTGCATACGTTGTTGCTCGCGGTAACGATCGAATTGATTGTCGCCGTAGAATGTTTTCCAGTCGTTTCCAGAGATGATACCGGGACGATCGTATGTAGGTATCGATTTTCCTGGCTTGATTTTGTCGAGTTGGTCGCTTGGAGGAATTGTTGGTCTGCGATTAGCATCCATATTATTCATCCATGCAAATAATGTGGAACTGCCTCTTACTTCGTTTTCCAATGCGCTGTTTTTATTTTGATCTGAAACTCTGAATTGTCTATCTGGAGTTCTGGTAATTGAAACAACATGTCCACCAATCTGGCTGCTAACATGCCCTACATTCATAACCATGATGGCTGAATTAACGCCAGCAGTTCTTTGCAAATTATCCATTGCTGTCTGCATATCTGCATCGGACTTGATTCTTGCAACACCAGTATGCTCTCTGTTGTCGCGAAGATAACTGTCTCTGGCAAATACGAAAGCGCCTTTGAGACCCGCTG
Organism: Cyanobacteria bacterium TGS_CYA1; assembly: GCA_026129135.1. Taxonomy (GTDB): domain Bacteria; phylum Cyanobacteriota; class Vampirovibrionia; order Obscuribacterales; family Obscuribacteraceae; genus Aved-18. The sequence goes on from JAHCIQ010000003.1 coordinate 351,265, forward strand.
CACGACCCATATCGGCTACAGCATAAGCGTCGGTATCAGGTCCACCAGTTAAGGTTTTGTCCTGAGTGAAAGCGCCGTTGGTGAATTTTGCAAGATATTCGCCGTTTGTGTCAGAACCATTAATGGCTTGCTGAGTGCCACCTTTTTCGATGTTGTAGTACAAACCACGCTGTTGATAGAAGTGGTTCAACATACCGACGCTAACACCAGATGTTGCTACGTTTAAAGCTTCTGTGTCAGTCTGGTCGCCTTTGGCGAGCTGATCCATTGTTTTGAAATAGCTTGGTGGAAGTTTGGCGGTGAATTGCTCGTTAGTTCTTTCGCCTTTGGCATCTACTTTATTAGCAGTATATTCTCCAGTTTCGGCCATTCTTCTGGCTCTTTGAATAGCTTCGGCTGGATTGTGTTTATAAAGTTGTTCTTGCACAGTGGTGGCGTTGCAAGTATTGGTACCGGTCTGATTGATTTTTTCAGGCTGAGCTAAGTTGTCTAGCAAACCAGATACAAAAGCTCTTCTAGTATCAGCATTTTGAATCCCATTTGCAGTGACGCCATCACCACGCTGCAAAGCCATGAGGTCGTTCATTATTCTTGCCGCATCGGCTGGTTTGATTTCGCCATCTGTCACACGTTTCAAAAATTGATTTAAGCGTGCGGGTAATTCTTTATCTTGCGGTCTGTCCTCTGCAAGCTTTTTCATGCTCTGGGTGAAATCAGTTACCAATTTAGGATCGAGACTACCGTTAGTATTGTCGGTTACATCTCTTCTTTGGACTGGGAAGTCAGCTTGAGCAAATTGGTCGAACTGTCTGGCAGGATTGCTATTGTCCCAGGTGCCCCAGTTTGGTTGACGGAAAGTCATGCTGGTCTGATCTATTGCAGCTAGTGAAACAGTATTGGCACGAAATGCTTCGCGAGAATCAGGTGAGGTTAAAAGATTGGTAGCCTGTATCTGAAGTGGATTGTCTGATGGCTTGAAAGCAATCTGGGTTGCATCTGAACCATCACGACCGGTTGAAGCAGCGTTTGGGCTTGCTTCAGCGACTTCTTGATTGGCTTTGTTCTCTACCACTTCGTTCGTTTCCTGTTTTGGGTCGGCGATTGTGCCGCTTGCCGACTACACTACTCATTATGGCGAGAAATGGGGCTGATTTGTACCCCAAACTACCCCAAAATGGGAATCCCCCCATACCCAGTTTTGCTCTAGAGTGGGGAAAATACGCAGTTGACAACTTTTTCTTTGAGATGGTCGAGCCGCCTTGCTAAAATCAGACAATGAAAAATTCACCAATCTATAAAATCGTCGCTCGCCTCTACGGATTATTGAATAAAGTCGGGGCTGGCTTTTCGCATCTGTTTCTATTAGCGATGCGGCTGAATTTCGGTATTCAGTTATTCACTATAGGAAAAGGTAAGCTCGCTCACCACAAAGATATTGCAGAATATTTTGCCAGTCTCAACATTCCAATGCCTGACCTCAATGCCTGGTTTGTAGGCGGGGTCGAAATGATTGGAGGGCTTTGTCTTGCCATTGGTCTGCTTACAAGACCTTTTGGATTGATGATTGCCATTGCAATGACTGTGGCATACCTCACCGCTGAAAAGGACGCGCTCAATATTACTTTTGAGCATCAGGAAAAATTCTTCCAGGCAGACCCCTTCTTCTTTCTATTATTAGGAGTTATCTGTTTTGGATTCGGGGCTGGAAAAATCTCGTTCGATTTCTTGATTCAGAAACTCTTTCTAAAAGAAGAACCTATTCAAACAGAAGAAACTAAGAAAACAGATTAGCATCTCTTGCCGAAGCAACTAAGAAGTTCACCAATCCAGGCATACTCATTCCAGCCAGGATGACGATGATACCGCAATTAATGCGTGCCATCTTGCTCATGGAGCCAAACCAGAACTTGTCTATATTAGTCGATTTGAAGCGAGCGTGGCAGCTAGCAATCGTGATTGAGCCCCAGAGAATTGCTATTGCTTCAATCGAAAGAGAAAAGACGTTCAGTAAAGCTTCCAGATTAGCTAAATTATTCACTCGCACTGTTCCTGCAGTATTAACTCCCATCGTGCAATCGGAGCCCTGTGGTCCGATGGTGCCATTGGTCGTCCCTTGCAAAACAGGAGCGGCTGCAACTTGCGAATCTAAATAATAGTCGTCGCTTGCTTTAGCGGACGCGTTTGAAGCGTTTGATTCTTGTGGCTTGATTTTAAATGCGTCGCTATTCTCTTTTGAAACGAGATTAGACAGCGATTGTTGATTCTCATCGGTACCTTTGAGGTTAGAAGATGCAATGCTAACTGGCGACACAATTTTGTGATTGACAGCAGTATTGATAGCAAGTCTGGTTTGACCCTGCTCTAGTTGGCTTTGACAAAGATTTTTTGCATATAGCGCAAGCAATTGAGCTTGCTCCTCTGCAGTTGCCATGCGATTCTCAGGTCTTTGTGTGCTGTTTGAAAAAGCTAGTCGATATTCATGACCGCCTGGCCTCCATCTCAAGAAGAAGCGTTCTAAATCCTGAGCTGGCGAGCCATTTCGCGAAATGGCTTGAAAGGGTCCTACTTCTTTGTGTTGTTTGAAATATTCAGGAGACTCCATAATGCCATTGTCCAGTGCTAATTCGAAGAATCGCGGTTTTGCTACATAAGGGCTTACTATATAGATTTCCTTATTGAAGCTTGGCTGAGGACCATGGATCCAGAGAACAGCTCCATTTTTTGATTCACCTGCAATTTCTGAAGCTTTAATAACTGCTGCTAGATTGTCCTGACCGCCGCTAAATTGGGACGGTTTCAGGTTGCTCAAAGCTTTTTCGAGCGATTCTGGTCGATAATTTTCCACTCCACTTTGTGCCACCATAATTTGTGTTTTGATTCCAGGTGACAGTTGAGAAAGGGCGTTTTTGATCTTTTCTAGATGTTCGGTCATTGCGCAAGAACCATCGAGCACAACCACCAGGCTTTGCGGAGCGAGGCATGGAAGTTTAGTGAGAGTCTGCGTTATATAATTGACCTGATTGTCTTGATAGTCTATTGCGGTGATTGAATTTGCAAAAACAGAATTGATTTGCAAAGCCATTGTATTTGCTGAAACATCATCAGGACTCAGTTTGCCACATAATACATTTTCGTCGTTGCTTAATTTTGAAGCAACGATGTTTTTGAGTCCTGTTTTGATCGAATCTTTGGACGCAATTCTTAGTTCGTGATTGCCTTTGAGTGAAAAGTTTGTATCGATGAAATGTGGTAAACACAAACTTGCATCGTTTGGAGTATGTATTTTGAGCGGGGCTGTAATTGCAAGCGCTACTTTTAATTGACCTTGTGCAGGTACTGGATAACAGTGCAACAATACTCTATCGCGCCCAAGATCGGTCACGATCGCAGGTGCTTGATGACTCGCTTCGATCCAGCTGTTAGCCGATTCATCTTTGACACTGGGCGAAAAAACGGTTTCTTGAGCCATGCCGTTCTTTTGCCATATGCTCATTCCCGATACGACGGCTCCTTCTGGTAAGCCAATCTCGGCTCTTACTTCCTGACCTTCGAAAGTACGATTCTTAAATACATAAGTCCAGTAGAAGGTACTCGATGCCGAGCTTGCATTTACACGACCATATAATTCGGAGCGGTGCAAACTCAGTCCTTCAACAGGAAGTCCCACTACATGTTTGCTCAAATATTCATCGGGCATGGTGGCAAAGTTCAAAGAGTTGTCTTCTCTAAAAGGCTTTCCAGTAATCTGGAAATACAATTGTCGCAGCGATACGTTGTCTATTTGCAAGAACATTCCTGAGATTCCAATCGATTTTTGATTGGCGCATTCCATAGTCAGCTCTCGTTCGGGTTTAAAAAAATGCAAAATTTGATAGCCTCTGTTTTTCCAGGTGTCGTCTTCATCGAGTTCAGAAACAGCAAGGAATTCAGCAGATCTAATCAATATGGGTTTTGCTTCAGCCAAACATAGGGTGAGCGATGATAGTATCGCACCCGATACCACGTATGCCATTGCTTTTTTGCGACTGCTTTGAGTGGAGCGCGAATCTCTTACTGCGCGTGCCAGATAGATAGAAACGAATCCAGATAGAAGAAAGATAATTGCAATCAATCCTACTTCCATTGCGTGTTTCGTGCCGTCGAGCGAATGAGTCGGATATCTCAGAATCACTGCTGCGATTGAAACAAAAAATGTCAGGGCACTTGTACCTATTGCCATGCCATTTAGGAGTCCACGCTGGATAGCTTTTTTGCAGTCATTTTTAACTAGAGAATTCCAGGTGATTAAATTGGCTACTGGAATTAAAAGAAGCAATGCGAATTCGCACAAAGATTCGACTGGGTGTTTCAACAATAAAAGAGCTAGTTGAAGATGGTTTGTCACAAGAGCAGACACAAGCAACAACCCCGGAAGAACCACTCCTAGTGTAACTACCCAGATTCCAGAATCGTGTGGATTTGAAAAATTGGATGAATCTTTGTTTTCGATACTTTCTGCTAAGTCTTCCAGAAAACTGCCAGGTGTTTTAGTTGACTGCTCATTTTCGACAATCGGTGTGCTCATAGTAAAAACCTCGAATAAAAACATCACCACATATGGTGGCGATTAAATTTCTCAGCAAGTTATTCACGCCCAGAGGCGAGCATTACTGATATAAAAGGGGGACGACGGGGATTTTTAGCTTAAGTGAGGTCGGCACATTTCAAAATAGGGTTTCCCCTAGTTTTCAAGCGTTGTATCCGTTAAGCTCTTTGGGTCTTAGAATCCATTCGAATTTGCCTGATTCGTTATTGACATGCAGCCAATCGTCAAAGTCAAAGCTTATGCGAGCAAGTGTCGCTGTTGGAAAATGTTCGCGCTGTCCTGTCAGAAAATGAAGCAATTCACCAAAGCCGGGATTATGTCCAATCATCAAAATATTTTTGGTTTCGCTGTCTTGACGTTTGACTATATTTACAAGCGAACGACAGCTTGCTTCATAGATTCCATCTTCATAATCTACCCGAAGATCTAATTTGGCAGATTGCAAAAATAAATCACAGGTCTGGCGCGTGCGTTTTGCTGGAGAACAGACCACTAAATCGAGTGCGCACCCTTTTTTGGCGAAGACTTCACCCATAAAAGGTGCTGCACGTTTGCCTCGCTCATTTAGGGGACGATCGAAGTCAGAAAGATTCGGGCTATCCCAACTCGATTTTGCATGACGCAATAGGTAAAGATTAAGCATATTGATTGATTATAAATCGTGCCGGATGATAAAACAATTCTATGACAGTGATTCAAATTCCAAACCGCCAGAATCAGCTTACAGCTACTCTTACTTTGCCTGAAGATTGGATAGCTGGAACAAAGCCAGCGCGACCCGCTTATTTGCAAATGCAAAAATTTTTTGTTTCGCCAAGAGACGAGCGAGCTGGAATTTGTTTGCGTTCGCCCGGTAAAAAGACTTATGACTTTCTATCGAGTCAAGAGAACCCTTTTTTGGAACTCTTGCGTAAACCACCGCATCCTTTGTCTGAGCAAGAATTTCTTGGTATTCAATTGTTGTTGGAGCAAGCAAGTTGGCCAGCACGTTTTTCCAGAGAAATAGCAAGGACTATTTTTTTGAATCCGCGAAATGTTCTTGAACTGCAAGGGCTCTGGCTGAACGAAAACCTGATGAGTCGAGCTTTAATTCTTGATACCACATACGATACCGGCAATTATGTTCAAGAAGTCTGGTTCATATCGCCTCCCGAAAAATTTCATGATTTCGTCTGGGAAATCGATCAGATTTTCAGCTCCTTAACCTGGTATACCGCGGCTCAATGAAAATCATGAAGTCTATTTGTCCTTATCCAGGCTGTCGAGCACATCTGGACCTGGAGGCAGAACAAGAGGTAATAAACAAACGAGGACACTGGCTTGCGACATGTCCTTCGTGCAATTTGACTGCTACTTTTAGAGAAAAGGAAGCAATCGAGAAAATGGAAGCAAGCTTCGAGCGTCGCAAAGAAGCAAACATAGTCGAGGGTGGAGCGGAGTTTCAAAGCCCTGCCTTGATGAGTGTTCTTTGTGAAGACGTGCGCAGCTTATGGAATGTGGGTTCTATATTTCGCACCGCCGATGGCGCTGGTTTTTCAAGCGTGTATTTGAGTGGTATCAGCGGTTCGCCGCCACGTAAGGAAATCGAGAAAGTATCGCTTGGGGCAGAAAAAACATTGGGTTGGAAATACAAGGTTAATCCGCTCGATTTTATCCTCGATCAAAAAGCGCTAGGTGTGCAGATTTTGGGGCTCGAACGCAACGAAAATAGCACACTTTTAACAGATGCCATAGCCAGGAATGAGCTAAGAAAACCGCTTTGTGTGGTGGTAGGCAACGAAGTTTCAGGTTTGTCTCCCCAGGTCATGCATTACTGCGATCTTTTGTGCCACCTGCCAATGCGTGGGCATAAAGAGTCGCTCAACGTAGCAGTCGCGTTTGGAATCGCCGCTTATCTTGTGAGCGATTCGTTCCACTAATCTGATCGGCTGCATATCTGTTAAAATTTTGCCATGGATGACGAATTAGACAAAGCGCTCCAGCTTGACATTCTTGCCAGTATGCTCAGCTCGGACAAAAAACAGGCGAAAGACCACGTGGAGACTTTGTGTGCCATTCTAGAAACCACATTGCCTGAGCATGTAAAAATCAAACGCGGCGGTATGTTTTTTTCCAAAGACAGACCTTTAGAAGAATTGACCGTTCAATTCGAAGAGAGTGCTTACATTTTAGTGGTGAGCAAGAAAGGCTCTGTCTCAGCCAAAAAACAAAAGCTTGTGCGAGGAATCTCTTTGAGCAGTGTCGACATGCAGGTACAAGAATGTATTGATGCTATCGTCCAACATTTGAGCGAAACTGCTGCCAAGAGTTCTGCTGCGCGCGAAGCGCTAGCTCGCTTTATCTCGGGTAACAAATTCTAGATGCCTAAAAACGACGAAGATAAAAAGCGTTATAAAGAGGTTCAAAAGGCGTCTCGAGCCGAGCTTGAACGTGGTGGAATTCCGATACTTGCTAAAGAGCGTATCGAAGCGCAATTGAAATCGGGGTCCAAGTTTTTTTCAAGCGACCTTTCGGTAAAAGAATATCTTCTGACCAGAGAGCAAAATATTGTCCCAATTGGTCAGGTGATGGGGACTGCATTCTTTAACATAAGCTTGTTTGGAAGCTTTTTTCGAATCAGGCTCAAAACTGGCGAAATGACTTCAGTCAGTCAAGCACTTTTGCAAGCCAGACATAAAGCAGTCGAGCGTCTAAAAGAAGAGGCGCGCTTGATGGGTGCAAATGGTGTTATTGGTGTAAAAATAAACGCTGGCACACGGTCGTGGTCTAGTAGTTTGCGCGAGTTTACTGCAGTTGGAACAGCAGTGAAAATACCTGGTTGGCCGCGCGACCGCGATGTATTCGTTTGCGATTTGAGTGGACAGGAATTCTGGCAATTGCTCACCGGTGGTTATAGACCAGTGAGTCTTGCTTTTGGTATTTGCTCGTACTACGTTTTTACCAATTGGGCAACGCAAAGACAGATTTACGCCTGGTGGGGCGGCAATCAAAATAACAATCAAGAAATAGAATTGTTCACCCAGAGTTTTTACGACGCTCGTCATCTAGTTATGAGTCATTTAAAATCAGATTTGAATAATTCCGCCGCCGACGGAGTTGTGGGTGTACAGGTCGATTACGACCTAGAGCATATTCCATTGAACGAAAAGGATGCGACTCAATGGGACATGATTATTCATATGACTGCCATCGGTACTGGTGTCATAGAAGATCGCGATTACATTCCTAACGACAAAGAAAAATTGTCCAAATTGTCTCCTCAATTTTGCATAAACATAGCTGATAGAAAGCTTGCATCTGCCAGACCAAGTCGTATGCGCGAATTAGAATCGGAAATAATTTCGTTTGACTCAATAAAAAAATACTACGGTAACGAGGACTGATAAATGCCGGATCCAAATGAGAATGAAATTCCAGAGCACGCACATGAGCGTCTGAAGCACATGAAAGGAACGGGTGGTAAGCGTGTTCTTTTCACCTCAGACTTATCGGTGAACGAATTTCTATTGATCAAAGAAGCCGGTTTCGAGCCAGCGGGTCTAGTAGTAGGAAGCTCGATTTATCATATTGGTTTTCAATTTCCTCGTTTGATGCAAAACATGGAAATGGATGTTTTGACTCAGGCTTTGTATCACGCTCGCGAGCTTGCTATGACACGTATGCAAGCCGAAGCGCAAGAGCTCGATGCCGACGGTATAGTAGGAGTGCGCTTGCATGTAAAGCATATGAGCTGGAACCAAGATCTGGCAGAATTTGTCGCAATCGGAACTGCTGTTTATAACAAAAACGGCGATAAATCTTTCAGGGCTCCAAACGGTAAGCCTTTCACAAGCGACTTATCGGGGCAAGATTTCTGGACTTTGCTGCGCTCTGGATACAGACCCGTAGGGATGGTGATGGGCAATTGTGTTTATCATATTGCTTATCAAAGTATCGGGCAATGGTTCCAGAATATAGGCAAAAACGTCGAAATGACTAATTTCACCCAGGGGCTCTATGATGCACGAGAGCTAGCTATGGAGCGTATGCAGGTGGAAGCCGAGCAGGTCCATGCTGAAGGTATCGTTGGTGTAAATATTACCGAAGGTAATTATGGGTGGAGCTCACACGTGCTCGAGTTCTTTTCTGTAGGAACAGCGATTGTACCAATGCGCGAAGACCACCATATTCCTACGCCGCAACTAGTAATGTCGGTAAACGACTAATTTACCTGAAAACTTAAATACTAATCTGGATTTGGAGTCAGGTAAACGTAATTAGCGTCTTCCTGCTGGATTTTATACTGTTTGAAAAGGGGCGCCAGACCTTTGTCTTTTAAGAACAAATATAGATTGGTTTGTTCTGGCATTTTGTAAGCATTAGTTTTGCGGCACACTATAAGTGGTGGCTTGTTCTTTTGGGCATCAGTCAAAATGTTTTTTATCGCTTCTTCTTCCCTGGCTAAAATAGCTGGTTTTATGCGCTCATTTTTCTTTTGATTGAGCTCGTATTCGCTCATGCTAACAGGGAACAACCACATGTAGCGACAGGCAGGCATGATGTTTTCATAGGATGCAAATGCATACCAGGGGCAAGAAGTGGTATCGAGAAAAAGTACTTTGTCATTTTTAGAAGCGAATTTTTTTACTACCGGGGCGAAACTAAAATCCATTGCACTTGCAACTTTATTCGTCCAGAAGAATTGAGCCATTGAATAAATGGCACAAACCGCCAGGCAAGCGATTTGAGCAAAACGTGCTTTGCTGCCTGGAGTTATATTGAAAACGAGTATCATGTAGGAAAGAGTGCTGAATCCAAGAAGTGGTATGCCATAGTAAGACCAGTTTTTTACTTGAATGACAATGAGCAGAATTGAACTTACCAGCATCAAAAGCAGTGGAAAAGCAATTGGCATTTTCTTGAAATTGATAGCAAGAAGAGCAATTGCAATTAAACTGTAAATTGTTAGCGGAGCCCATAAGCCAGACATGAAGAAAGGTTTGTCCGAATCATAAGCAGAAAAGCCTGTGACCATCATTGGCATAAGTTTGTCGAAAAAACCATATTTGATATCGGCAGGCAAGAACAAAAAATGTAATCCATACAGTGCACCGCTCAGAATACAGGCTAAGAGTTCTGGACGAAGCATGAATTTCAAATAGCTCAAGCCGCAATTCTTAAGAGTCCAGCCTTCTAGAAAAAGCAGAAAAATCAGAAAATGGGGTTTGAGTGATAGACCGATTCCTGCCAATATTCCAATTACAATTGAAAGGGGCAGATAGAATTTTCCACCTGGTTTTTGCCCGTTGGTGCGCGTTATGCAAAAGAAAAAGTAAGGCAAGAAAAATAAGAAAAACAAATATTCGCGCTGACCAAAATCGAACATGGAAAGCACCGACATAAGCGAGATGCATCCCAGCCCGGCGTGAAATAAATAGCGTTTTGGGGCTTGAATCAAGAACAGTGCAAGAATTGAAGCTGTGATTAAACTTATCGCTAACATGCTTATTTGAAACCAGAAAACGATATTTCCGCCCAGAAGATTTTGCACCATGGCTGGTATCATGCTCAGATACATAATCAACGGCGGATTAGTGTCGAAAAAGTCTACATATGGTCGCTTTCCTGCTAAAAGCAGTTGTCCGCATTGCAGATACAGTCCCATGTCGCCCGCCATGCACCTGTAGTCGTTCAATCTTTGAAAGCTATTGAGCAATAAAATTAAAATGCAAAATAAAATCCAGGAAAGCGACTCTCCTTGTTTAGGAGAGGCATTCAACTGAGCTGAATTCGTTTCATTCCCACTCAAGGGTCCACTGCCAGAATTGTTCATAGGCTTCCAGGGGCATGGCTACCTGACCTTCGTATTCAAAAGTGGGTGTGCCAAAATTAGTATTTTGATCTGCTTTTTTGAAAAGGCTTGCAGGAAGCGTATATTCGTTTAGAGGATTGCCACTTTCGTCTCTGAAAGTGACTTTCATCGAAGGATAATCTTGCAAAAATGTTTTGACATTATTTTCAGGTCCAAGCAGTGCCACGCGCACGTGCAAAAGTCCATTCATCCAGGCCGTTTTGCAAAATGCATCCAGTCCAATCGGCACCACTTGCACGGGGGCATACGATTTGATAACGGCAGCGCGAGCCAATCTGTCTGGAGCATATTGTGAATTCGCCTGGTTAGAAGAACCGCTAATGTTTTGTCCAGAGTGCTGAGCGCTATTTTGCGGCAAATATCTGCCACGCTTGAAAGCAAGAGTATTGCCGAAAGTGACTGGCGGCTGCTTTTGCTCGACAGTGGTTTCTTCGCTATGTTCCTTTGACTGAGCTGGCTGTTTGTTTTTTTTGCTTTTGTCTTTAGATACATCTGCTTCGATATCACCAATTGGATGCGTGTCTATCGAATATTCGAGTTTTGGCGCCTGGTCCTTGCCCACAGAGCCTTTCACCGAAAAATTGACCTGTTCGGGAGGTTTGACAGAACAGGCGCAAACGCTCATCAAAACAAGCGCTAGGCTGAAAAATCTGAGTTTAGTAAATGCTCGCTCCACAATATGAATATTCTACCCAAGACTGTCTCTGGTCATTGATAAAGTTTCAAAACGCTGCCACAATGGAAAAATAGTCTTATAGCATGCGACTTTCGGGATATTTGACCTATGACTTTTCGATTTATCAAAACTGGGGTTCTAACTGCACTCATAGCTTTTTTCACCTTTGGTGCAGGTGGGTCACAGGCTACTGAAAAGACCTCCGAGGCACTCAAAGCCGCAATCGCCACTTATGGCCAGGGTCAGTACGCAAGTGCTCTAGATAAGCTCAACGCTCTTTCGGGCGCTGACCAGTCAAGTGAGTTGGCTCGATATTACAAAGGGCTCTGCTATCAGCAAACAAATCAAACCGAAGCAGCTCAACGTGAATACTATTGGCTTTACAGCAAAGGGCACGACGCATCGCTCAAATACAAAGCCTGGCAGGGACTCAAATCAGTGGGTTCGATTAAAGCACAGAACAAGGCGCTCAAAAATAGACCTGTTGAGTCTTCCAAAGCAGTCAAGACTGCCAAAGCCGAGCGGGGACCAGGCTCCGACGCCTGGGTTACTCCTGGTGAAGACTACGGTTACTCGGGTCCGCCTCCCACTACGAGTTTCACTTTTGAGCGTCGGCAAAAGGCTTGCGGTCGCAGATAATGCAGTCTATTTGGCTTGACAAGTGGGTAGGCAGAATCTAATATGTATTTGATTCTGGTTTACACTTACTACGGCTCTCTTATTTAGAGTTTGGATCATGCGTAATTGCAAGGCGCACAAATTAAACACAAAGTCCAAAAGGCAAATTGGTGGCAGCGCCCTCACTGAAACCGCGCCTGCTATTTTCATATTGTTCATCATTATTCTTTTTCCGCTCATAGACCTCATGTACATGGCTTTTGCTTATAGCATTGTGTGGTATCTCAATCACCTGGAAGTGCGCGAACTAGCAGTGAGAGAACCGATAGAGACCAGTCAAGCTTTGACCGAAATCGACACTCAGTTTCTGGGTGTCGGTCTAGCTAAATTTGTCGGTCTTACTCCAGGACAAATTCAGCATCCATTGCCCAATAAAGCCGTACGTTCGGGAACACCTGAAACTGTGACTTTGACCACTCAAGCAAGAGTAATGCCGTTTCTATCCCTTCCATTCATCATGCCTGTGGCTGGTATAAATCAGCCGGTAATTTTCACCGTAACCAGTAATCGACTACAAGAAGAACAAGGTAAAAACTAGTGAAAAGAAAACGTGGCGCGAGCTTGGTTGAAGTGACAGTAGGACTGTTTATTATCATACCTATGTTTTTAGCCATCATCGATCTTTCAGCCATTGTGGTGGGACAAATCGTTAACGATGCAATGGCTAAACGCGCAGCTAGAGCGGCTGCCCACCAGGACAACGCTGGCGCTGCCACCACTGCGGCTCAAAACGTTGTATCGGCTTATTCGCCAAATGGTATCGTAACTTCCATTGCGGTCGAAAAAGTAGATTTCGATAAAGACAAAAGCGGCAAAGTGGTTGTCGAAACAAAGACAATCATAAACATTCCCGCCCCGATTCAAATAGTGTCAATTTTTCAAAACGGAAGAGCAATGCATGCTAGAGCCACAGAGCCTATAGTCATGCTTACTGCCAATCCCTGAAGACGCGAAACTTGTGACTTTATTTATCCATCAATTCTCTCAGCCACATTTTGAATTTGAAGGCCGGGTCATTGCTTACATTTTTTACACGTAAAGAAAGTCTGTATTGATTAGACGTGATTTCTTGATCGTATGGAGTGAGCTGATTGGCGAGATCATAGAGGTGGAGAGCTTTTTGAAAATCGTGCCGGTGGGTTTCTTCGTCCTTGGCCCAGCGAAAAAGACCACGAGCTAAAAGCGGTGCAAAATCTTTGTTCAAGCTTTTGCTGTCCTGTACTCCCAATTGATATTGATTGATTGCACTATCGAATTTGCCCAGACGGTCAAAGACATCTCCAATTGAGAAGCGGAAGAATACTCGGTTTTCAATGGATGAAAGCTGTGTCGCAAAAGCTTCGATAAGAGTTTTTGACTCTGCATCAGTAAGATTTCTCAAGCTCAATTCAACTTGTTTTTTTGCTTCGTTGAATTGATGTTGATCCTTGCTGTAACACATCATCGCTACCATTCCAGCAAGCAAAGCTTTGTCGGAATGATTTAGTCGCAAATTATTTCTGGCTATGATGAATGAAACGCCTTCGTGGCAGGGATCTACCTCGTAAAGCTGTTGGAAAGCTTGCATGCCAGGCTCTGTCTTGCCTTGCAGACAAAGGATTTTACCTTTCAAAAAAAGTGCTTTGCGATCTTTGGGGTTCTTTCTGAGCGCTATTTCCAGAGCACTCATTGCTTCAGTCAGCTTATATTGACGAAAACGTAACTCGGCTACGGTGACACTCAACTCTGATACCGCACTTGGTGCGTCGGCAGCAACTTCGTACACACGCTGAGCAAGGTCGAAATGCCCGCCGGATTCAAGCAGCAAAGCCAGTTTTGCCAGATCGCCGGGATTCGATTTGAGCAAGCGCATGCATTCGTTCAATTCTTTTTTCGCGTCTTCCTCGTTGTTTATTTTAAGCAGACTGATTAAACGATGAAAACGTGCCGAAAGAAAATTCGGATCTAAGTTCGAGCTTCTAGAATACGCATCGGCTGCAAGACTTTCATATCCATTTTGTTCGAGATATCTGCCTAGAAGATAAGTAAGCTCTGCGCTATGCGGATATTTTGCAATGAAGGCTTCAAGCTTAACCAGGTCTTTTTCTGCAAATGTAAGCGTTTCTGCTTTTTTGCGCAGTAAATCGTATTCTGGCTTTTCTGCGCTGGTAAAAGCTAACGCTTGGGTGAAGCTGAGCGTTAGAGCAATTGCGCTTAAAATTAGTTTTTTGTGCATTGATTTAACGTGCGATTTTGCAACTCATTCTAAGGTCAGTGCGAAAACCTTTGACCGCGCAATCGCTTGCCGATATTGTTACCGAGCTGTTTCCTTTGAATGCTTCGTATGACCGCCCTTTATTTGTGACCGGAGCCTTGCGTCCTACCCACTTGTAAGCTTTGAGCGCTTCTTCATACCACTCTATGACCTGGTCTGGCGTTTCACGTACTCTGTAATGCATCGAGACTGTTGGACCGCCTTTCTTGTTGGGGTACATGAGTCCACCGACGAATGTGGTTTGACCTGTATAGTTTGGAACTTCAGGAACGTTCATGGGTGCCTTCAATAATTGCCAGAAACCTTCGCCTTTTCCTCCACTATCGGCATGCTGAGCATCTGAGCGTGGAACGAATTGAAATGCACAGGCAAATGCGACTAGTAGTGAAATCGCTAATCTGGTTGACACGAGCATTTGAAAGTTACTCCAAATAAGGACTAACTGAGTATATTACAGTGGCGAGCATGTTTCCACAGTGGCTTAGCAAGGGCAGCAGAAGGTCCCACCGCCATCAGCTCTGTTTCTGAATTTCAGAACACCAAGAATATTTCTGAAGCCAGAAGAAGGTGTCCATTCCGACCAGTCTTGACCACTTGCTTGTGAACCCATTGGGCAGTCCCAGGGGTGAGGATATCCACATTCACCGTCACAATTGGTGAGTGCATCCATATTCACATTGCGGTAATACTTGGAGGTAGGACCATCAGGCAGATTTATGCTTGGATTGTTCAAATCTGGCAACGGCCAAGGGGGTGTCTGAGTGGTCAAAATAAGCTTGTTATTGTTTGGATTTCGATAGATATAGCTAATCTTGTCGAAGGTCACGATCGAACCAAGTACTCCTGCAATCTGGTTGCTTATGTCTTCTGCTTCAGGATTGATCTGGTACATATAAGTAACCAGTTGCTGAGTAACCTCAGACGAAGAGTTCGTTTGAGCAAGCAGCTGAGCAAGTGTTCCTTGAGTCACGTTTGTGAATCCGCAGTTGCCGCTTTCAGGATAGAGTTTCAACCCTGAATTGGCGCTTTGCGAATTAACGTTTGCGCATTCAGCACCCGATGCTCTAACCGTGCAAAGGTCAACGTGATATTTCTCTACAGCCATCAAGTTGCAATCGTTGTTTTTAGTTCCACCGCCAGAACCTTGACCGTAGGTGGACATGAATTTGCCAAGATTGCATTTTTGGCTCGATGCTGACGTTGCTACAGGTGAAGCACCGTTGGTGCAACGAGTTGCAGTGTTGTCGTGAATGAAACGGATAAAATCGGGGTTATTAGCGTTGGCAGTTGGATTGGATGGGAAATTGCCCCATGCATCTATGCCTGCATTGCCTAGTCTGGTTGCCAGACCATCTCTTGCCGCCTGGTCGCCATTCATCAAACTATCGAAGTTGGAGTCGACGAAGTCTTTGACATTCTGCAGTGAACCATTTGAATCATCAGTAATGAGTCCACTAGCTGCATCGGGTCCTAGTACTTCGATATAGTTTGGGGCCATTAATTTGTCGACCCAAATATCGAAATCGCCCTTGGTCACTGTTCCGCAGAATGCACCTTTATTGTCTACTACAATGACACCGCGTGGAATTTGTGCCTGCCAGATCTTTTTAAGCGAACCGACAATTGAGCTTGAAAGAGCTCTTGTGTTCATATTGCTGGCTTTTTGATCTTTGGTCAAACCTGCTGATTTGAAAGAGTTGGGCGGAACGAATGCAGGAATCGGTCCACGAGGTTGATTGGTGACGAAATTTTTGTCAGACACCAGGTGTGGTGGCTGAGTCGGACGTAGCGGTACGCCCCACAATGCGCTGCCACCATTAGTGCTCAACTTTTTATAACCGACGAGATAAAGCTTCCCATCGGGACCGCTTATGGCAAAATCGTCGATTTTAGGAGGTGTGTTGCCAGTTTGCTTGAGAATTTGTGCATTTGTTATGTGTACGTTGGTTGCAGCTCCCCGAGCCATGAGAGAGACTTCGTGATTTTGACCGACATGGGTCAAGCTGTTTCCAATTTGTTCGAACATACGCATTGCGTGATTTGAAGCAGTATCTTGGAAGTGTTTATCGAAGTTTCCTGAAGAAACGAGCTGGTCGTTCAATCTGCCTGCAATACCATTTACCAGAGTCATCATTTCGCCAGAGTGACTATTGGCGTTGGTTGTGTTTAATACTGTTGCGTTGTTTTGAATAAGCAGTGCTTGAGCAACAAGTCTGTTGTAATAAAGTAGATTTGCTTCATTTGTCTCAGGATCAATGGTGTCGCCGAAAATGTTTTGTTCGTCGCCCGATTGCAACTTGATACCAGGATGGCGAAGCACTTGTTTCGCCACGTTCAGGTTGCCAGAATCTGTCGCGTGCTGAATTTCTTGACCACCGCCAAGCTGCATGATGAGCATGATAAGCCCGACGCCTAATATGGCTAAGACCAGTGAGCTAACGACTACGAGACCTAAAACGGCTCCTCGTTTACGCTGCAAATCACGGTTGTAATTCCTGTACATGGCTTGAGTCCTCAAGTTCTTGAGCAAATGGCGACAAATCTAATATATTGCTTCTGCGCAAATTGAGCATTTGTCGCATTAGTAAGGTTGCTAAATTAATTTTAATTTAAGCCCTTTTAGCCCAAAGGTCAAGCGAATTTTATCTTTTGGGGTTTTCGTTTAGCCACATTTTGGTCACTTTTGGGCCAGTTTCTTATCTACACGGACCAGGTTGCGCTTGGTTGCTTGAACCAGTGAAGGCTCTACTTCAGTTCTTATCAAAAGCGCCTTTTCATAATATTGTCTGGCTTTCTTCAAATCTCCCTTCATCTCGGCATTTTCTCCTAGCATGGCTAGAGAAACAGCGACATGCGGATGCTTTGGTCCAAGCACCTTTTTGCGTAATTCGAGTAGTTGCAATAGCCAGGGCGTCGTGTCCGCACATTTTTTGCCGGCACATGCCGAAGCAATTACCAGATTCAGTATTTCAATCAATTCGGGATTATCCTTACCCAGGCGCTCTTCTTGTTTTTTCAAAAGTTTGAGCGCCATTTCGTGGGCTTTATCGAAATGCTTCGTTTGATATTCTCTGCGGATACTCTGAATTGGGGTCAGGTCATGATTTTTGTTGGCGCAAACCGGGTTCGCGCTTAAAAACGTCGATAAAATGGCTGATATAAAAGATAATCTTTGCCTTTGATGCACTGGTATCAATAGAATTTGCATTGTGCTGGGGAATGTAGCTTTTAATTCCATTATTTACCAAAGAATGAGCCGAGGTCTATCGTGAGTAACGCAGAAGAAAAGCCAGAAGAAGCAAAAGAAGCCACCAAGGGCGCAGAAGTCGATTTGAAGCCCAAAGATGGTGGAGAACAGTTTCCTCGCGCAAACGCGTTCGAAAGTTGCGCTAAGACTTTCGATTATCTAAGTCGTATAAGCTCGGACAAGTCTCTCACATTCAGACAGTCAGACACGACCACCACAAACCTGCTTGTATTTTCTCTTGTTGGCGCGCTTGTTTTTGCGGTATTGCCAGCTTTCAATTTATCGTCTATCGCAGCAATTTGCTATGTGATTGCAGACATACTTTTAGTGATGGCGATTCTTGGATTTGTGATGTCTCGCTTTGGCGTTATACGCGCAATGGAGCCACGCTATGCCATGGTTTGCTGGCATTTGATGGTTGGGACTGGTTTGCTTGCCATGGTTGTAGGTTTCAATATCGTAATTGCAATTGTACTTATAGTATTTCAATCTCAAATCTCGAATTTACTTGGAATGAATTGATGCACAAAGGCGCCCTTTTAGTTCTGGCTCTATCGACCATTCTTTTGGCTGGTCCAATATGCAGTGCAGAAGATGGACTTAAAAAAAACGAGTCTATAGTTAAGGTAGGAGATATCGACAAAGCGCCCTATCTTCGACTCGATTTCAATTTGAAAGGCGCTACTTGCGTGACCTGTATAAGAAGAGTGGCTAAGCATTTGCGCCAGACCAAGGGAGTATTCAAAGCGGATATCTCAATCATTCGCCCTTATGAAGGAGTAGTTGTATTCGATCCGCAAAAAACCAATGTCGAGAAACTTTCAAGCGAAATTACCAAAGAAGAAAAACGCGCATCTGCAGGCGATCTTCAATTAACGGCTCTAACGAGTGTTCCTTCTATTGTTTTGCCCCGGGTTAAGACTCCATAGTGGATATAAACGAATACCTGAGTCTAACTGCTAACTACAACGGCGAGATTATGCCGGTTGGCGACGTAAAAGTTCCAGCTCTTGATCGAGCTTTTCTTTTTGGCGATGCTGTATATGAAGTTATCAGAGTTTATAACGGTCATTTTCTGCATCTCAAAGACCATTTAGCCAGGCTTAAGACAAGCCTTTTCTCGCTCAAAATTTCTGGTGCCGATATAAACGAAATCGAGCTGCAATTAAATAGAACGCTTGATGCATCCAGGCTCAAAAACGCGCTTGCCTATGTCCAGGTCACGCGCGGAGTGGCTCCTCGCACACATTATTATCCTTTGCATTACACACCAAATTGCTTTATGTTTTTCACTCCCTTCGATGACCCCTTTGCCGAACAGCGCAAAACTGGAGTAAAAGCCGTTTTTCATCCAGATATTCGCTGGGGTCGAAACGATATAAAAGCTACCAGTCTTGCAGCTAACTGCATCGCTGCAAGTTTCGCGCGAGAGCAAGATTGCATGGAAGTGGTTTTTTATAACAACGATAACTATATTAGTGAAGGCAGCCATACATCTTTGTTTGGAATCAAAGACGGTAAACTGCTTTTGACTCCTGCCTCGAAACATATTTTGCCTGGAATCACTAAGAAGCAAATTATCGAGCTTGCTTGTATTAAAAACATTCCAACCGCCGAAGCGCGTTTGACCAGAGACGAAGTTCTCGAACTTGATGAATTTTTCCTTTCTGGAACGCCAGAAGAAATTATTGGTATTGTCCAGGTGGATGAAACTATTATCGGGAAGGGAAGACCCGGACCAATAACCAATTGTCTTCACGAGGCTTTTAGAGAAGTTATTGCCCAGTTTAAAAGCGGGTAGATATAAATTGTATGAGCGAAATTGACGCCAACATAAACAAAGATATGCGCATTGGAGATTTTCTCAGTGCGCTCGATATTGTTTCTCCCAAAAAGTTAGAGATGGCTTTGCGCCTGGTCGAAAGTCATAAATTGCCTATCGGTAAATGTCTCGTGGCGCATGGTCTTGTAGCGAATGACGAATTGCCTAAACTGCTCGAATTGCATGGGCTGCTGCGCAAAGGCAAAATAGACCTTGAACAAGCCAGAGATGCTTTTGCCTTGGCGCGTAAGCAAGGCTCTTCCGTTCGAGATGCTCTTGCCCATATGGGCTATGATGAAATTTTAGAAAAGCAGAATATTCGCATGGGCGAGTTGCTTGTTTCGGCCGAACTGATAGACGCCGGCGAGCTTGAATCGGCTCTCGATTTGCAAAAGCTTTGCGGACTGCCTATTGGAAAAATTCTGGCTATCGATCTTGGAGTTCCTCAAGGCTTGATCGATGCAGTGGCTAAAATGCAGTCTCAATTGCAAAACGATGAAATCAGTCATGAAGAGGCTATCGAGAAGCTGAAGCGCATGCCGCTTGAATTTATTTCTCAACGCATCGAGCTAGATACTCAAATAAGTTTTCTAGACCTGCTAGTCCTGGGCAAAATACTCGATTCACGCGAAGCTAAAACGGCAACCAATTTTGCCAAAAAGAACGAATTGAATATCGATACGGTTGTAGAAAGTTTCAACTGGCTCGATTACAACCTGGTATCAGCCATATCTGGTCTTTCTTTGATGCTAGAATTCGGATATGTCACCGCACACGATGCCACAGAATTCGTGAAAGAAAAGGTGCATGCTCAAGCACGTGAAGAAGACCGCATTTCGCTCTATCAGTTTCTTTTAGCTTGCGGCTTCCTTACTGAAGCCAAAGTACGCAAATTGACTAGGCTGATGCTTTCCAAGCTATGCGACCTGGGTAATATCATTAATCTCGATCTAGGTCCAGAAACTCCTTCGGACACTGTTAAAGAAGTGATAATGGATGTTTATCTCAAAGATGAATATCTGCGTAAAGTACTTACAGATTTATACGGTTCGCCCAAGAACCTCATAAACTGTGCGCAATCGATGGTCAACCTCATCAATCTATATGGCACCGACCTGGACAAAGCCCTTTTATGTCTGGCTCGAGAACGTTACAAAGCGTATTTACCGGTTCTATCCAAATAAATGTCGCAAGAATTAAAGTCGCATACATCCTGGAGCCTGGGACAAACACAAAGCCCGCTCACAGGATATGTGGGATTATTAGCCATACTTCTTTGTACTTTGTCTTTGACCTTTTGTCTTTTGAATTTTCATGGTGTCGAACATCAAGCACTGTGGCCGCTGCATAAACCGCTTTGCTGGCTGATTATTTTTATTGCCATGGTATGCACAGAAGTTTTCGTATTCAAAACGCATCAAAGAAATTTCGATTTCAAAAATGGGAGAGTTTTAGACAAATCAGCCTGGCAACGAGTGTTTGCCCGTTTTTTTGCGCTCATGCTTTGCTTTCTTGTTTCTGCTTTGGTGGTAGTGCCGATGACACTACTTTTTCTTTCCTTTTTGCCCTTTTATATATTATTCGTGCCTTTTATTATTCTTGGCTCGCTGCCGTATTTTATTCTGGTAGAAAAATTTTCCAAATTAGACAAAGACGGTCCTACAGATGAAATTCTCCTTTTAGCTCAGATTCTTATGCCGGGACTTGCAGGGCAGACTAGCGAATCTGCAGATATGAAGAGAGAGCATATGCTCAATTTATTGCGCGGCATAATAATCAAGTCCTATTTCATCCCTTTCATGACTGTCAGTTGCAGTACTTACTGGGGACTCTGGCAAATAAACGTTTTGTCGCTCATTCAGACTTTAGGCTCTAATCCCAGTCTTGCTAATATTCCGCAAGGACTTTTAGCCAGACAAATTTGCATGCCATTGCTTGAATTTACTATAGTTGTCGACATTACTATTGCGATGCTTGGTTATATTTCTTCCTGCCGATTGCTTGATACTCAATTTACTTCTGCCGATCCGGGCCCTTGCGGTTGGATATCTGCATTGGCTTGTTATCCGCCTTTTAACCTGGTTTTCGAGACCATGCTTTTAAATCATATTTGTTTTGATCCACATGAAATGAATCTCTACCTTCAAAGTCCTGCGGTATTAATTGTAGTGTCAGTTATTTGTCTCGTTTTAATTTCAATTTACAGTCTTGCCACAGTTATGTTCGGGCTAAGATTCTCGAATCTAACTAATCGCGGCATTATATCGAGCGGGCCTTACAAAATCGTTCGCCATCCAGCCTATATCGCAAAAAACATTTTCTGGTGGTTCGCTCTGATGCCATGGTTTATGGCAAATGGTGCCAACTCTCTGGGTCCTGTTCTCATACTCATTGTTTTGAATTTATTCTATGTATGGCGTGCGCTAACAGAGGAAAAGCATTTGATGCGAGAAGAACATTATCAAGAATATTGCAAACAGGTTAAATGGCGTTTTATCCCGGGTTTGGTTTAAGCACGAACACGAACACGAACACGAACACAAACACAAACACGAAGAACTGTAAAAATAAGTGCCTTTCAAATCGCTGCCTACTTCCGCCATTTTCATGGCGGTGCTAAGTTCGAATTAGGCGGGTAAGAGGGTGGCGAAATGCTTGCAATTAAGTTTTTGCCTGTTTGGGTTTTGAACCCAATCAGAATTTTGGGTTGGCTTGGGCTGTCTGCAGCCCTGTTTTTGTGGGGAATATATATTCAGATGTGGCGCTTTGGCATCATCAAGTATGCGTGTATGCAAGAGTTCACGCCAGAGATGAATCAGCATCTATACTTCGTTTATCATCCTCTGGTAGCAGTTGAGAGTCAGATCGCGATTTGGCTTTCTGGATTTGTTCTGGCCATTTTAATTTTAGAGCTTAGATTTGGTGCGCAAGCGGTTCCTCAGGGTATTTCAATTTTGAAATGGTTCTGGAAACATCCTCTTTGGACTTTTCTTTTTGCTGGAGCAGGGCTCTATTTTTACGGGCCACCCAATTATTTTCTTCATCCTGGACTGTTTGTATTGAGTGCAATTGCGCCACTCTCTACTTTATTTGCTCCAGGTCGGCGTAGTTAGCCGTTTGTTCTAGCCATTGATCGAAAATAGAGCTGAAGTCACAAGCAAGATATAAAGGCTTGATGCGCAGATTTCTATATCCCTGGTCGGTGTGCTCGTATAAAAGAGCAAATGGTCCTGACTGCCATTGCTCGAAATTATATGTGCCGCTACCATCATGAAAATCGGCTTTGTATGCGCGAATTAGTTCTTTGGGATTGAGTTGATTGAAGAGCAATTCGCACAATGCTTCTTGCTTGAAAGATAAATCCAGTTCGCTCAGCAAATTTGATTCAGTCAATAAAAATGACTGTAAAATTTCGCTTGAAACAGGCTTTTTATCTGCTTTCTTGTAAGAGGCAAAAGCTGGAAGATTGATTTCGTCACCGTCTGCGTTTTCGTATTTGAGCCATCCGGATTTTTCTAAATCCGGCTGCAGATTCGATTCGTCCAGAGCCTGGACGAAAAATTTTTGTATTTGCGGGTTAGATATTTTTTCGAAGTTGAGCATGATGCCGTTGTCGTCTAGATGTCTGTTCAAGCGGTGCAGTTGCTTGATTAGAAAAGGCGAAGTGACTTCGAGGGCTGCCACAGTCAAAATCAAATCGAATTTGATGGTATCATCATTGGTATCAGCTTTTACAAAAGAATAGTCTTTGATATCGCCCACTTCAAAAGTTATGTTTGTCAAAGACAATTGTTCTGCCAGTTTGCGCGCCTGTTCTATGCCGGCTTCGCTAATGTCGATGCCGGTCACTCTGGCTTTGGGAAAAACTTTTGCCAGATAACAAGTCAAAATTCCATTTCCACATCCGGCATCGAGAATATGTTTGGGCATTGTTTCACCAAGTACCGCACAAAGCCAGTCGGTGGTTGCTTTATACAGGTCTATTCTCAGTCGTGAGAAAGTGAGCGCGAGATCGAAATCTGCAAATATTGCTTCGTAAAAGCTCGCTTCATCGTTCTCTTCGAGTTTCGCGTAGGCACGCTCGAGTTCCTTGACCTTTTGAGGTGGATATTTGTTATCCAGCTCGCGCCAGAACTGATGCAAGCTTTCAAAAGGCTTGAGCTTCAGTTCGTCTAAAAAATCTTGAATACAATAAGAATTCACAGTTGTCCATTTATTAATACAAGCAGTATGCAGTCGGTGCTAAATTTGTACCTGACATCTCTTGATGTCTTCGTTGCACCAAAACCCGGTAGATATTATGAAGGCAAAATCCTACGAAGCGGCTAATGTAAGAAAAATGGCAAGAAAAAATATGGGTAGTGCCTCTGGGGGGCAACAGTTTCCAGTAAACAATACTCCCAGTAATAAGCAGTACGACAATCTGGGTTTGGCACTTTTCATCACCGCTCTTACACTTTCTCTTTGTGCTCTGGTAGGTGGTTCTTATTACTGTATAAGCCAGTTCGTGCAGGCTATTACAGCCCAGCCTATTCAGTGGATGACATGCATTTTGATGACTGGATTTCTGGTCGTCGCTCTGTACACTGCTCGTACACTCTTGTGGCTTGGATTTTTCGGTACAGTAATGATGTGCTCACGTATGGGAGCCTGGAAGCGCGCTGAAGAAACTGCGACGCTTGGCATAAAACTTGGCAAATTCATGCCAAACGGTACTGGATGGGCGGCGATGGCGTTGAGCCAGAGTCTTTTGCAACGCGGTTTGTTCAAGGAATCGCTTGTGGTTGCAGAAGACGAGTGGCAAAGAAATGGAAGCAATCCAAAGCAAGCAATAAACATGGGACCGCTTTGCGCATGCGCAGGCATGGCGAATCAGGTCGAGGGAAATATCAAACAAACACTGGTCTGGAACGAGCGCGCATTGAGTTCGCTCAATTACATGTATCAGGAATACAGCGACCCTGCAAAAGAAAAGGGTCTGATGCGCAGAATTACAAAATCGCAGTCAGCAGAATGGCTCGGTCAAATAAGAATGCAATTGGCGGCCACTCACTTCAATAATGCCACCATTCATATGGGCGCAAACGACCACAGACGCGCTAAAGAAAGCTTCAAAAAGGCGGTCGAGTTTGCAGTTCAAGCTCCAGACTTTCCTCAAAAAACAGAAATTTTGAAGATGAGCAAAGATCAATTGGGTCGCCTAAAGCATTCCTAATATTTACACCTTATATATTGCGCAGCTATTATTTGCGCCAGTAGCCACAATCTGTGTTATAAAAGCATTGATACGATGAGCTAGATGTGAGGAAAAATCCAATGAAGCGCGTACTCTCAGTACTATTAGTTGCCGGTTTAGTAAGTTTCGCTTGCGCCAATTCCGCCTCAGCAGAAGACAACAAAGTCAAAGCTGGAGCTAAAAAAGTGGGCAACGCCATTGTTTGGCCCTTCAAAAAGATGGGTCAAGGCATGAAAGCCATGGGCGAAAAAACCAAAAAAATGTTCAAGAAGTAAGAACATCGACTAACAAAGTATGAAAACGTCAGACTCCTGTAATTCAGAGGCTGACGTTTTCGTTTAGAATACATGCATGGAAATCAGCCCCACACAATTGAAAGAGCGACTTGACAGAGGAGACCAGCTTATTCTGCTCGATGTTCGCGACGCGCATGAATTGAGAATTGCTAATATCGAAGAAGCGATAAGCCCTATTCATATCCCCAAAGGCGAGCTCAAAGAGCGTATTTCGGAAATTGAACCGTTCAAAAACGATAAAGATATTGTGGTTTATTGTCGTACTGGCAAGCGAAGTGTCGAATGCAGCGCGATATTGAAAGAACTTGGTTTCAGCAGGATTTTGAATCTTACAGGCGGACTGCATGCCTGGTCTGATGATGTCGATTGTTCGGTTATGAAATACTGATTTGACTAGCACCATTTCAATCTGATCTGTTGTGAAAGAAAAACTGCTGTATTTCTTTCACAATTTTCTACGGCACTGAGATGTCGCCTCGGGCGTCGATTTCAATTGTTGTCGTTTTGTAGTCGCTCGACAAAATAAATGATGATGGCTTTTCTGGCACGCCGGCTGGCGGCATGAAAGTGACAAGACCACCAAGACGCATGCCTTCTGCCAGAGTCATTTCTTCTTTGATTTGACCAGCCACCTTAATTACATATTTGAACCCATTGGGAATCAAGATGGCTAGCCGTTTGCCTGCAAGCAGACTCGGAGTGCTTTCAGCTGCTTGTACAGTTACAGTCTGCTTGAGCTGCGATGAAAGATTCTTACAGCGGTGCAGGTCGCTCACTAAATCATGGGCGGCTGCAGCTACTAGTAATTGCACTTGTGTGTATTCGACCACACGTAGGGCAAATAGAGGCACGGCAAAAAACATGAACAAAAAGACCAGAGACTCGAACTTGCGGATTCTGTGCCATTTTAAATCTGAGATGCGATATTTAGATGTCTTTGCGTCAGACACAAACTACATCGGGAAAACTTCAGGGCCGCCTAAGATCAAAACTTTGTCTTGTTTTTTCGAATCAACTACCTGGCTATCACGGTTGGGTTGATACTTTTTACGTCTTTCTCTTTGTTCGACCGCTTTGTCGAAGTCATTCAAAACTTGGTTGTTGTCGACTTCAGCCGGTTTGACTACATTGGTCGGCAGTGCCGATGACAAAAGAATTTGTGACTCTGTCTTGGTGTCGCTCACAGGTGCGATGGCGCTTGTGAGAGCTGTCGACAGGGCTAAAATAGTGGATACAAAATGCATGGTTTTTAAACCTTATCTATGTGTGGTCCGCAATCTGTCCGTAACCTAACCTGAGTATAAGTGTGCAGTCGCTCAATTGAAAGAAAAGATAGGAATCTCTTAATTATCATTGCAACACTAAAACCAAGCACCAACGGGCATTTGCCCTCTTCCTAAAGTATTTCTCAGGAAAAATAATCTACTTTTCAACTAGTGCTCGACGGGCTTGTCAAGCGATACTTAGTTAGTAGCACTTCCATTAGTACCGATGCGCAATTTTGCCAATTTGTAGTGGAAACGCTTACTGGACGCGCGATCTGACTTTTATGTAACCGCCTTGCTTATATCTGCTTGTGGAAGGGTGGGTGTAATGTACCAGCCCGCCCTTCTTATTCCATATGTATTCACCTGACACATCGACAACATCGCCAGGTTGAATGTTCAAATAGCTGCCCAAATTGGTGTTGTGGGCAATGAGTACCGTTGTGTTATTGGACAAGCGCAAAAGAAATTTCTGGTGAGGAATGCCTTGAGTATCGTCTGGCAATAACTTGTAGACCACAGCTTCAAAGGTAACGTGCACTTTGCTTTGTTGTTTGCTTTGGGCGTCAAGCACTTCCTGGTCGGCACTTGTTTGAGTATTCGAATCAAAATAGGTCTGTTGCTCAGCTTGAGCCGTCTGCTCCCCTTGCGTCGAGCAACCGAAAATACTTGCAAGAACTGGCAAAAATGTGACTATTACAAGGAAGAATAGGTATGAAATATGTTTTCTGGGGTGCATTTTTGACCTGCGATATATAGGCTTGATGCCCAAGGATAGCCAATTGATATGGATTTTGATTTTGCCTGGCGTGGTATATAGTGGAATAATAGTTGGAGCCTCATGCTACCTAGAATAGAGTACACGAGAGATTAAATGCGATGCTAGCTTCTGTTTATCTAACTGGCGATACTATCAACGACAAAGATGGCATTGCACTTGCGCGCGATTGGAAAAACGAGCTTCGCATGGGTTCGGGAGCCTCGTATGCTTCATATGCAGTAGATTGGCGCTCTTTTGCTTTCAATAGACTTGAAAGCTATGGCTTCAAGGTCGTAAACCCACTCAGTATCACTTACATAAATCCGAGCGCAGGCAAAGACAGCCGCGAAGTTGGCGTTGGCGAGACTAATGATATGCGAGTCAGACGTGCACTGGATTTAATCGACCAGAGTGATGCCCTTCTAGCCAATCTGGAAGAATCAAACGTTGGCGTAGCCATGGAAATTTTTTACGCCCACAGACGCGGAAAAATGGTGACAGTGGTTGGTCCCTCTCCGTTCAGCCCCTGGGTACTTTCGCATTCGCAAGCTAGATTCAACGATATAGACAAAGCAATCGAATACATCGCCGAAGAGCAGCCACGCACCGCCCCTGCCAGTTGGGCAATTCAGTACGAAGCACAGTTGTCAGAGCGATATGAGCAGCTTCCACCGCATGGTGAGCCCGACTACAAATTTATGGGTGGCGAGTTTCCGTTCCTGGTCCTTTCTCCTCACG
Organism: Cyanobacteria bacterium TGS_CYA1; assembly: GCA_026129135.1. GTDB lineage: Bacteria > Cyanobacteriota > Vampirovibrionia > Obscuribacterales > Obscuribacteraceae > Aved-18. The sequence goes on from JAHCIQ010000003.1 coordinate 378,673, forward strand.
CCACGGCATACTGGCATGAAGGCGAGTTCATGGAGCCAGATTCATTTACTGGATCGCTAAGTTCGGTAATAAACAAATCGTCCGATTGTCACGCCATGATTTCTAATTTCTGTGCAGTGGCAGACCCTTGCTGGTATCTGGAGACGCCTTTTAGAAGAGCGATTACAGATATCGTTAAAACTGGAAAAATTGGTATGGTGATGATTGTGCTCGGTTCGAGCAGTCGTGAAACTGCAGGAATCCAGATGACTTATCACGGCAGTCAAAGCAGTGTTTGCAACAATTACTATCACATGCTCAAAAATAGACTGGCTGCATTCGAGCCGGTTCTAGAAACCGAAATGGACTTACAAGCCCGTCCGCTTGCGACATTTTTGAGTGACGAACTTCAAACACCAACGGTGGTGCTCCGGTTGAGTAAGCGTTATCGCATGCCTCGTTTACAGCCAGAATTGTTTTCTAAAATGGCTGATACGCTTAGCGCCTTTGCGCGCTCGGTAGGTGAAGATCTTTTGTGGGGTCAAAAATAAAAATGAGCGAAATAGTGGTATTAGTGACCTGCCCTCAAGATGGAACGGCAGACACTCTTGCCGAAACGCTTGTCAATTCACGATTGGCTGCATGTGTTAACGTGATCTCGGGAGTGAAGTCGATTTATCGCTGGAAAGACGGTGTTGAAAAAGACAGCGAAGCGCTGCTCATCATCAAAACTACCAGTGATGTTTGGACTCAGCTCGAAAATAAAATCCATGAAGAGCACCCATATGAAGTGCCTGAAATTGTTAGCGTTCCCATCGAGCGTGGCTGCGAAAAGTATCTCGGCTGGCTCAATGAGTGCGTAGTGAAAAAGGAGCAAGTGAATTCGTGAGCGATAAAGCCGAAACGACTTTAGTCGACATTTTCTGGAGACGCGTAGAACAAACGCCAGATCGGACTGCAATCATGTTTAAGCAAGGCGGTTCGTACCAGAATATGAACTGGAAAACTCACGGCGAGAAAACTGCTCAATTCCAACGTGCTCTGATGGCATGTGGGGTCGAACCTCAGAACAAGATAGGTATCATGAGCCAGAATAGACCAGAGTGGACCTGGGCAGACATGGCGATACTTTCGTGTGGAGCGGTGACTGTTCCCATTTATCCCACGCTCAATTCCGAAGAAGCTTCTTTTCAAATCGATCATGCTGACCTTACTGGAATCTTTGTAGAAAACGAAAAGCAGTTAGCCAAGATTCTCGAATCATGTGAGATTCCGCATAAGTCGCTAAAGTTCATTGCTATGTTCGAAGGCGATTGTCTGGACAAACCAAACGAGATTCTGATTTATAACGCCTTCGATTTTCCAAATTTAGGCAAAGGCCAGATCGACGACAAAGAGCTTGTTAAAAGGCGCGAGCAAGTAAACCAAAACGATTTGGCAAGTATCGTTTATACCTCTGGAACCACTGGTGTTCCAAAAGGTGCAATGCTTTTACATCGCAATATCTATGCCGTGCTCAAAGATATGGGCGAGCTTTGCAAGTTCAACGAGAATGATGTGGCTTTGTCTTTCCTCCCCTTTTCGCACGTGTACGAAAGAGTGGGAGGGCAGTTTCTCACTATATTTCAAGGTATTCCATTGGCTTATGCCGAGTCGATGGAAAACGTGCCTCAAAATTTAGCCGAGGTGAAACCTACAGTTTTGAATGCGGTACCACGCTTCTATGAAAAAGCGTATCAACGCGTTCAAGCTCAGATTCGCCATCTTCCAGCTGCTCAACAGTCTTTCACGCGCTGGGCGATTGGCATAGGCACTCGTGCCACCAGACAAAAAGTGAAAGGAAAAGTTGCTCCAGACATTCTTGATCGCATTTATAAAACTGAGCTTCGGATTGCCGACAAACTGGTATTTTCCAAAATCAGAGAACGCTTTGGCGGCAGACTTCGCATGATGACTTCTGGCGCAGCTCCGCTTGCTAACGAAGTGCACATCTTCTTTGAAGCAATCGGTATGCAAATAATCGAAGGCTATGGACTGACCGAAACCTGTGCACCACTTGCTTGCAATACACTCGAAGACAACAAGTTTCATACTGTTGGAAAAGCGCTTCCTCACTGCGAAGTGAAGCTTGGAAAAGACAATGAGCTACTGGTGCGCGGTGACAATGTTTTTGCTGGTTATTACAAAAACGAAGAAGCGACAAAAGAGGCATTCGACAAGGACGGATTTTTCAAAACCGGTGATATAGCCGAAATCGACGACAATGGTTATATAAGAATTACCGACCGCAAGAAAGATATTATCATCACGTCTGGTGGTAAGCACGTGGCTCCGCAACTAATCGAAAACCTCTTCAAAGGCGAGCCTTTGATTTCGCATGTCGTCATATATGGTGACAGACGCAAATTCATCACTGCTTTGATTTCGCTCAATCAAGAAGGCGTCAAGCACTTCTTGGAAAAGGGTGGTACCAGTTTCACCACCCTTGAAGATGCAATCGAAAATGATAAGCTCAGAGCCGAAATAGATAAGACTGTTCAAGCCAAAAACAGCAAACTAGCGAGCTTCGAAAAAATAAAGCATTACTGCATCTTGAAAGACGAGTTTTCGGTCGAAAACAACGAACTTACCCCAACTATGAAGGTAAAACGAAAAGTCGTAATCGAAAAACACAAAGAACTGCTCGACAATCTTTACGAAAAGGACGATTTGCAAGCGCAAAAGGCTTAAATGCGTAAATATAATAAATAAGGCTGTAATATTAAATACGCTTTACATTCTCTTGGCAACTGTATACAATAATGGCGGCAAATTGTTTTTCAAGTTTTGCCAAAACCGGGCAAAACCCACTTACTAAAAACCCAAGAGAATTCCGCAAAAGGCTCAGCCGAGGAAAATCTAGCTATGTTTGAATCAATTGGACGAGGATTTAGGCTCATTTGGGCCAGCGTCAAAATGGGCTGGCACGACAAACGCCTTTTGCTACCCTCCGTTCTCACTGTCGTGAGCAACTTCTTCTTCGCCATTTTGATGTTCTTGCAAGCCAAGACAGGGTTTGGCGGACAGTCCTCAGCTGCAAACCAGTTCGCTACCCAGGGGGGCAAGATTTTCTCTCCAGGCGGCAACCTTCATGAGAAAATCGGATTTCTGGGACTCAATGGTCCAATGGACCCATCTGGAATGGCTGGGCTGAGCGGAGCCGTTTCAAACGATGCGGTCATGGCAGTCACAGGCATCTTATGCGTCTGGTGGCTTACAAACCGAGTTCTAGAAGGAATTACTACTGCCCTTGTATATAGTCATTTGACCGAAGGCAGAGGTTCGGGACGCTTTTCTACAGCTGCCCTTGCTGTCCTTACCAGCCTTCCAGCCATTATCATGTTGGGAATTGTGACATTGATAGCCAAACGAATCGCTGGTTGGCTTCGCCATAAACAGAATTCGGGTGGTATGTTCGGATTTGGTTTCAGTTTCCTGGCTGGAATTATAGAAATATTCTGGACCCTCGCCCAACATTTAATTCTTCCTGCCATAGTTATTGAAGGCACTTCTTTTGTAGGTGCAATGAAACGTGCAGACAAAATGGCTCAGGGTAATTTGCTCACTATTGGTGTGGGCGAAGTTGGCGTTGACGTCATTTGTCGTGGTTTCAGTGCTCTGGTTTATGCAATCGGAGTTAGCGGATTTGGGGCTTTCTATTATCTGCAAATTCCAATGACCGCGCCCCCTGTGATTGCAGCGGGAGCCGCCTGGATGGTCTTGCTCATTTTCACCACCGCCCTATCCATATATATACGCGCCGCCTTTTACACTTGCTTATACGTCTGGGCAATCACCGCAGAGGAAGTCGAAGAAGCAATGCGTCATGACGTCGCTCCACCAGCTCCGATTGCAGCGGCTCTGGCCCGATAGCACCAGATTTAGTACTGATCTGAAATTGCCTTACAAATCTTTGGCAAGAAATATTGGCGAATCGCTTTTCTTTTGCGATTTCTCTTGCGCCGCTTCAAGAGCGCCAAGCAAAAGACCCAAATTCGATCCATCGTGTGGGAAGCATGCAACGCCCATTGACTTAACTAGGAGCTTGCCTGGTAATGGATTGGCTTGTGTTGCTCTGAGCACACGCTCAGCAATGTTTGCTGCTGCAAAACTATTAAGACCGGAAATGCTTACAACAATGTCGCCTCCGTCGTATTGAAAAACCACACCATTGAACTCCGGCACCGATTCAATGGTTTTTACAAGATCGCGATACTGATTGGCGATATTGATTCGGCTTGTATTTCCGGGATTGGCTTTTTCTTGATAAGGCGAATTTTGCAGTTTGCACAAAAGAAGAGCTAAATTTTGATTGGGCGAAAATTTGATTGCATAATCGGTCAAAAACAAAAATGCCTGGTAAGTATAAAGACCAGAAATCTGGTTGGTCAGCTGATTGTGAATAGACGAAATTGCAGACGAATCGAAAACTTTGGCGTTAATCTTGGTCTTCTTTTCGGCTGGTTTGCTAGACCCTATTTTCAGTACTTTTGTTTTGAGCAAATTTGTAAAGGCGTGAATGCGCAAGCTGTCTGGCATTCGAATGATAGTGCACAAATCTTCAATTGTTTTTTTGCCGTCAACTTGCAAATAAATTGTCTTGAGCAAGCGCAAATCTACAGGTTCGCCTTTGGTCACAATCTCCTCAAACTGTGACTCGGACAAATTAGGGTCACTTCGTTGCAGAACGGCTTCTGGAGAGTAACCGGCACCTTCGAGGAAATCGTTGAAGTCCATCAGTAAGACGCCTTCAAGAATTAGAAGCTCGAGGCTGCGGTTGATAGTGGATTCCTTTGTCGCTACCTGTTCTTCAAAAGTAAAATCGCCTGTTTTCCAGCTTATTATTTTGAGGAAACATTCTTCGCCCTGACCTTTATTGCCTTCGGCGTGTACCGCTCTGCCGTCGTTGAAAAATATTTGAACGGACTCTCCTGGACGTGTGATTGAGAGTTTCCCGGACATGCGTCCAAGCGAAATTGACTGAAGTAAATTAGTGATATTAAGAACCTTCAAATTGCCGTTGAGTGCAGCTTTTTTGACTGTCAGCTCTTCTAATTCTTCTGAAGGAACACTATCGTATGTTTTTTCTAAAATCTTGCGCGCGGCACTCATGCGTGCAGTCGTCATTTCGAATGGCTGGGGTCGTTGACCTGTAGAGGTTTTTTGATCTTCGCCAGGATTGTTCACGCTTTGAATGATGCGGTCGACAATTGTGGTCGCGCTATCACTTACTTCGGTCCAAACTTTGACCTTTTCGCCGTTTTTGACAAAATGCAATGTCCATTCAAACGAATAAGTCTTAGCCATATACTTGACTGAAAGCTGGTATTCGCGCTGCAAAGTATTTTCTTGCCAGCCAAAAGTCGCCTTGACGCCCTGCCTTTGCGAACTTTGCGCCATGATGCGCTTAAGCGTAGCAAAATCAGGTCTGGCATCCAGACGTTGAACCTTATCGACTTCTCCTGGCCATTTAAACATCAATATGATCATCCCCCAAAAGTCCCGAGAACAAACGCTGCCAATAATTCGAAATGGCATTCCTAGGGGAAGAATTTAATTGTAAGATTAGGGCATGAGTAATGCAAAACCAAGAATTATAGGACTTGACATTGGCGATAAGCGCATCGGTGTAGCCATCTCAGACCCGCTTGGTTACACAGCGGCGGGGCTTGAGACCATCGAGCGCGTCCGTATCAAAGATGATGTGCGTCGGGTCAAAGAGATTGCCGAGCGTCATGGTGCCATAGAGATTGTCATTGGTTTGCCTTACAACATGGATGGCTCTTCGGGCGAGCAAGCCGAAAAGGTGCGATCGTTTGCAAGTAAGCTGGCACGTGCCTCTGGACTTCCCATTATTTATGAAGACGAGCGCTTGAGCACGGTCTCGGCTATTCGCTCTCTAGTTATTCAGGGTGTGAACACTGGCAAAGAACGAGGACTGGTTGATATGCAGGCTGCTGCAATTATTTTGCAGAAGCATCTGGATAGAAAGACTCCTCAGCCTTCAGCTTAGAACTGTCTTTATTTGGAATCACTGCCCATGGTGGCATAAAGTGGCATTTGGGAAGCCTTGAGTTTTCCATCGCGTACATATTTGATTGACGCCTCGTACAGCTCTATTAGTTTGGCGCTCTCAGATCCAGTACTGCATTGTTTGGCAAAAGCCAATTCATTCTCGGCAGAAGCGAGTTGATTATTGAAAATGTGATATTTGACCAATTCCAGACGTGCCAGAACAAATCTTGGGTTATTGTACAAAGCTATAAGAAAACCGCCATGGCGCGGTGTGATGCCAGTTGCTTTACAGTGTCTGGGAGCGTAAAAGTTTGCAGCAGTAAAATTGTTATTGAATTGTTCTGGGTTTTCCACCACATAGGCATCGCGCAAGAATTGTTCAAAGCTTGTACCGTCAGGAGAGTTTGAAACATTCAAGTCGGCAATGAGTATCTTGCCGTGCTTTTTGCGCAGTTTTAAATCAAGTGTGAACTCCTTGATTGGCATGTTGTTTTTAGACGGTTCAAGAATAGTCATTCGTCGTGAGACTCTGGTCCCCCGCCCTTCGACGCGAATCACTTGCAGAACGGGATTATCTATATTGGGAACTACTAAGACATTTACAGGAACGAGACAGATTTTGTTGTTTTGAAAAATCTCGCCACCTGCAGGTAGAAAAATCTGGTCAAATTTAGCCTGTGCCTTTTTGGTCATCATCGAATGAACATTAGAAAGCCACACATCTTGTTTGGTGTAATTAGAGCCAAAGACTACATCCAGGAACTGGTCAGTGATAGCAGTTGAAGCCTGAGACACTTCAATAATCACAGCTTGTTTGTGCTCTTCGCAGGCATTGTAGACATAGGCGATGGTATAACCAACCATTCCTATAAAAAGACCGATTAAGGCAAAGACGATGTATGGCTGTTGTCTGAAAGCCATAAGGCGCGCTAAATGTTGTAAAAACATAGTATGAAATACCCGCGGGGACGGTTACAAAAAGAAGGATATTTCTATATTAAGCGCAAAGCGAAATTTTGTCGGTATTGCAGATTACGCATAGAAGTTAATTTGTAAGTTTGCCTATCGATCCACCAAGCAATTTGACATTGAGTGTGCCACCTGCAAAAAGCATGTCTTCCAAAGCCTGGTCGAAAATCGATTGATTGAGCTTTTCTTTATCGCCAGATCTGATTTGAAATTGCGCTGCTCTTCTCATCAATTCTTTGATAAAGGCTGGCGTCGCACCACTGGTTTTTTGCACCAGCATCTTTATAATTTCTTCTGTCAAAGTCATTTTGCACGAATAAAGTTTGATCAATTTTTCTCTTCCAATCTCATCGGGCAGTGGAAACTCAATTGCCTGGTCGACTCTACCTGGTCTTGAGGATAAAGCCGATTCTATTTGCTCGGGTCTGTTGGTTGTGAGAATGAACATGATAGAAGCATCTTCGCGCAAACCATCCATCTCATTTAAAAGCATGTTGAGCAGGCTCTCGGCACATGGATTATTCATCGATTCGCGTTCTCTTGCAATTAAGTCGGCATCTTCAATAATGATCAAAGCCGGCTGAAGGAAGCGAGCAAGCAGACAGTATTCTTCAAGCAGACCCACTTGTGCTGCTGTTATCAACAAAGTAGTATGCTCGGGCAATCTATTCGCCAGATAATGGATAGTATGAGTCTTGCCAGTTCCGGGAGGTCCATAGAATAAAAGCCCTTTTTTGACTGGCATACCGAGTTCTTTGAGCTGTTCTCGGCTATCGATAAAGTCCATTATGTTTCGCTCGAGCAGCTCTAAAGTTTTGGCAGGTAAAATTACATCATGCCTGTCTACACTTCTCAGTTTGTGCACTTTCACGGAACCTGCTTTGCCAGAGTAGCGCGAGGCTTGTTCTAGAGAAATCACTTTTCCTTTGTAGGAACCGGCGGCATAAACGAGTTTTTCAAGATTTTCAAGAAATTCATAAGACATCGCCTCCCCGTCTGCTCCCGGGGGAACCACAATTTCAATGTTTACTCCATCGATGTCCGAATATCTGTCAGAAATGGTCAGCATCAATGCAAATGGAATGTTTTTGAAAGTCGATAACCACAGACCGTTTTTTAAGCATCGTGCTGGAATTTTTTCTCCTGTATCTACTTCGTCATATTGAACTGGCCCAACCAGAACCGGGTCATGACTATCATCTAAAAATGTAGATAAAGTAAGTCCGCCCACAGGATAGCTGCGAAACAATCCGACTAGTTTTCCTTCATATTGATTCTTGAAAATGTCTTCTAGAGCTAATTGCAAATCTGCTCTGAGCGTACTTGGAAATTTTCGCTGCGCTGTATAAAGCTCGTCAATTTCAAGTCCGGGAAAGTGAGTGTGAATCAAAGAGGATGCCAGTTTTTTGTTGCTTTTTTTCTTCATGATAGCCATACTGCTCTCCTTTGAAAAATAGTTTCGCTACAATTTGTTCATTGCTCGTATTTGGGGCCAGTAAGGGCTTTCGTAGAGCTGGTCCATTATTTCTTGCCAGGCTTCTGCCTTGCCCTTGTGTTTCTTAGGCCATGCTTTATCGAAAAATTGTCGAGCTTCTTTAGCTCTGCCCAGATAATATCGATTGATTACTTCATCAGCTAATTCAGCTGGCACGTCATCTGGATCCTGGTGCATCTCGAAAGCATCCTTGATGCTTTGAACATCACCAAGCTCAGCCTCTTTGCCTCGTTCTTTCATTATTTGAGTATCTAGAGTGAGCTCGCCTTTTTTATATTTTAGTGCCACGCATGGTGCTATGGGTCTTGCCCCCGAATCTGGAAAAGGCTCTAAAAATACTACAGTGAATTCACCGTTCTTTGGACCTTTTACGATTTCTGGCGGATCGTTGAAACATTTGAAGACTTTGTCTACCTTCGCCTTTTCGACATCGAGTGGAATAATCATATATTCATATACAGATCCTGGATTGATTACCTGCACGACCATCAATTTCTCTGGCCCAAATTTATCCGGTTCAAATAAAGAAGCTTGGGCATCAGGTTTTATATCAATGTGCAAAAGCGAATCACTTTCGTGACTGATATCGACCGAACCTTTCAAGGTTTTGGTGCCAGATTTCATTTTTACGTTGTAGTCGCCAATTGTTTCGGTTGTTTCGCGAGGTTCCTTTTTTGATTCAAAAGTAGTTTCTTTCTTCTGGGTGACGACCTCGACGCCTTTGGTCGTGGATGTACTCTTGTTACATGAAACAAGAGTCATAGAGCAGATGGAAATAAGAATTGAAAGCGCGACTCTAATTTTCAATCTGAGAATCCTTGATTTTGAGCATGCACAAAAACGAGATTCCATAAATGACAATTGCTATCAAAAGCAGACTTCTGATTCCAGTATAGGTTGCCACATATTCAAGCAAGCCACCAATCACGGCGCCAAGCATGTTGAATGCAAGACCAACGCTAGGTGTTTTTTCTTTGTTGAATGAACCCGAAAAAATGAGTCCAGCAAAAAATATTGGTATCGCCGAGAATATCGCCGCAATACTGCCACCAACTACCATTCCAATCGAGGTAAAGCGCTCGAGCGGGGTGAAATATGTAAGTATGAGAGTAATTATCAAGCCGGAATAGAGTATTTTAGGTTTGTACAAATCTGGCTTTTTGATAATTGCCATGTTGGACAAAATGATGGCAATCAGAACAGACAAAATACAAATAGAATTGACCAGCCAGGTGGTGCCAAATACCAGAGCGAGTCTATCTATAATTGATAACTCAAGTAATAGAAAACCGGAGCCCAGGAAATAAAGCTGCCAGCGCGCTGGGTTTGCATTGGCTCTGACACGTTTGCCACAAGCAAGCCAGGCAAGTGCAAGAACGAGTACGTTTACCCCTAGATAAAGCGGGTCGAAGGCAGTTGGGTTCAGGTACAAAAATGGCCAATCGTCTGTGGATGGACGAACACCCTGTGTATCCATTTCGGTGAAATCTTCAAAACCCTGGTCTTTGAGCGCGTCTATTTTCATTTTTTGTTCTGGCGTTACAGGAGCCATCAAATGCCAGACCGATGTTTCGCGCTTCTTGAATATTATTGGCTTGGTTGTGTCACCAGCTGCGATGCGCAAGTTGGACGCAATACGCTTGGATAGATAATCTTCCATCGCCGAGTATGAAATGCTCAAAAGTCCGCCAGGTGCAACGTGATTGAGCGCGTCGCGCAGACCATCTGCAGTATAGACATAATCGTCCAAACGCACTGAAAGCGAGTTTCCTGCAACTGTATGCGAATCTAGCAACCCGGTGAGGACCAGGTCATATTTCTTGTCGGGGTTTTGTCTCAAGAAAGCACGACCGTCGTTTACTATTACATTCACACGCGGATCGTTATAAGCTTTCTCAGGGTGCACCTCGTGACCAAGTTTTGCCATTAAAGGGTCGATTTCAACCGCGTCTACATGCTCTACACCATGACGCAGAGCTGCTGCAACGTCGTTTCCGGTGCCTGAGCCAAGAACGAGGACTGTCTTTGGTTTTATCAATTCATAGGGCAAATTGTATTGATTAAAGGCAAATTGTTCTAAGAATTCTTTGCGTGAAGATTTATCGATAAAGTCTTTGGATAAGTTGAGAGGCTCTTGGAAAAAGGCTTTGTTTACCGTGATGTTTTGTCCGATTTGCTCGCTCTTGTTTTTATCTATAAATATTGGAGATACTTCAAAGCGGTGATAAGGCGACCACATGGTGCGCGCTTTAGAATTGAATTCATCTGCTCCCACGACGCCGCGGCTGGGCACTGCTAGTGGTATTACAGCGGCTAGTGCAAGAGCGATGATTGCTGGAATCTTTTTAGAATTTTCGTCTTTTAAAATTATCCAAGCGGCTGGAATTCCAGCTAGAGCCAACCATAAAGATGGTGGTGTGCAAAAGAAAGATAGAAACGCGAAAGTGAGAATTCCAAGCGTAGAGCCAACCAGATCTATTGCATAAGCATCGAGCGATTTGAATTCATTGAAGAGCTTACCTAGTTTTTCTCCAATGGCTGCGAAGGTCACTGCAATAAGAGTGATGAAGAAAAAGAATACAACGAGCGATATCGCCATATAAGAAGTTACATCGCTCAATGCCATAGCCGGTGGGTGAGTGGTATCCCACCAGGAAAAACTTATCTGCGACCTCATACCTGGTGCCATTACCCAGGTAAGTCCAGTCCAGTCGCATGTGGCTACTAGTCCTACGAATAATAAAAGTAAGAAAGGAAAATATGTGAAAAGATTGAATTTGCGATTGCTAGTTTCGGCATCGCGCATGAAGCCAAATCCAAGTCCGACATAACAGGCAATGAGAGGGAAATTCTTATAGATACTAAAAGCTCTTATTTCAGAACCCAGCCAGCGAATGACTACAAGCTCCAGAAAGAGACCGACGAAGCTCAGCCAGAATAGCTGCGCTGCGACACTCTTTTTTGATTGGAGTTTTAGCGTGATTTCATCAGACATTCTTATTACTCTTCCTGTTCTTCTTGTTCATAAGCTTTTGCAAGTTCAGTTAAATTGCCCATGATGCGCTGCAACATGTATTGCGATTCTTCCATCATGTCGGCTTTTATTTGTTCATCGGACGGCTTGGGAATGGAGTCTGCCATCTCATCGTAATTTTGTGCTTCTTCCTGTTTGTCTTGCGAACGACATATTGAAGCAAGTCGCATCAACAAGCCTCGCACTCTCCAGTGGTTTGCACCTTGTTTTTGCATTCTAATTTCCATGGCTTTTTTGAGCAGACCCTCCACCATCGAAATTTCTTGCGCCGACTCATAAAAGGTAGCAATGCGCTCATAGGTGCCAGCATACTGAAGACTTGATTTTACTGCTTCTTCATTTTTGGAAAAAATATCCAGTACGCGAGCTGAAAGCTCAATCGCTTTTTCGAATTCCTGCCCGCTCCACGCCATTGTAGCCTGGTCTATCAGTTCTTGAGCCAGCTCCAGGGTATTGTCGCCATGAAGGACAGTGAGTTTTTCGAGATATTCTTTTTGCACCAAATTCGCTTCGTCGTGCAGACCGCGTTTTGACAGAGTGTATGAAAGCATACGCAGAGATTCGACTACGGTTTTGTGATTTTCACCATATTTTTGTTTGAATACTTCTACTTGTTTGCGCATGAGCATCTCGGTGCTGTCAGGCAAAGAATGCTTTTTGTCTATGATATCGGCTTGAGCCTTGACTAAATTAGACGCTTCGAAATCTCCTTCCATAGACAAGCAAAGAGACAGATGACGCAGCGATTTTGCAAGGTCTGGATTATCCATTCCAAGTATTTCTTTTTTTGCGCTCACTGCTTTGGCAAAGTGACCCTGAGCACTTGAATAGTCTTTGAAAGTGACATAGATACTGCCAGCAGAATCATGCATATTGGCGCATTCGATACTCTTTTCGCCATAGACTTTTTTCATGCGCTCTATGCCCGATTCAATCACTTCGATTGATTTTTCTTTATTCTTTTCTCTCGAGTGTAAATCAGAAAGAAGAATGAACGACATGGGATCGCTATGATTTTCGTCTTTGATACTGATTTCAATTAACTCTTTGACGCGGTCTGCCATGGCTTGTGCGTCTTTGTCGCGTCCCAGTTTTCTGTAGACGAGGGCTACGTTATTTATAATTTTTATCAGTGCTGGATTGTTTTTGCCAAGAAATTTTTCACGTGCTGCAAGAGCTATTTCGAAGTACCCAACGGCATCCTTGTATTTGCCTTGCTCGAGAAAAATGCCACCAAGATTGTTTGATACGAAAGATTTAGTAAGACTGTTAGCACCATAAGCAGTATCGCAAATAGTAAGTGCTCGTTTAAGCAGTGTTTCGGCTTCTTCGAATCTGCGCAAGCGCTGGCTAATCATTGCCAAATTTGAAAGTGTGCAGACAAGCTCTGGATGCACTCTTCCAAGTGCGTCTTCTTTTATTTGCAAAGATCGCTTTTGCATTTCCTCCGATTCTAGCAATCGACCATCGGCATACAGAATTAGCGCGCAATTACCAAGCGATCCTCCATAATAGCGCCCTTTCTGACCGAAGATTTGCTCTCTTTTTTCTAGCCCTTCCTTGAAATACGACTCGGCATCGCGAGCATTTCCCTGTCGCCATGCTATTTCACCTAGCTGGTCTGTGGCTGTGCCCAATTCTTCTTTGCAGTCTTTTAGTTCTTTATCGTCTAATAGTTCGCGAAGCAATGCAATAGCACTCTTATATTCTGACTCTTTCATGAAAATACTCGATAAATTGATTTTGGCTTTTGCTCGATATTTAAAATTCGACTTGTCTTTGCTTTTATTCAGCTCACCAACAGCATCATTTAATTCTTTTTTGCCTGTCTCGAAATCGCCAATTTCGCTACAAGTAGAGCCGAGTTCTGTCTGGATAATGGCTATTTCTACGGGGTTTGCTTTTTCTTTTCGTGCTTCTTCAAGCGCTTCTTTCAGTATTTGAAGAGACAAGACATAATCACCCTCTTCAAAATGCTTGACGCCTTCTTTCAGTTTTTCGTGGTGACCCATAGAAATTTAGTCTCCCAGATCCTGTCCTTGACCAGTCAATCGTGCAACTTTGTTTATTGTTTGTTTTTGAGCCAGAGCCTGTTCATTTTCAGGTTCAAGTTCCAAAATGCGGTCTATATATGTAATCGCGTTTTTATAGTCCATTTGAATGGCGTCACAATTTGCTAGATGCAAAAGTGCGTTTATATAACAAGGATTCAGTTGAATAGCTTGCTCGAGCAATTTCCTTGCTTCAGCAATGTCGCCTTCGTTCAATATTAAGCTGGCAAGATTACTAAAGGGCCACTCGAAGTCTGGATATTCTTCAGTCAATCGCCACCAGATTTGTTTTGCGGCTTTTGGGTTTGTAAGCATATTGTTGTAGCCTTCAATATTTGCTGCAACGGCTTCTTGTGGCACCTCTTTTAGTGGCAGTCTTGTTTTCATGAAGGTAAGAGCTTTCTGGGCAATGTTACCTTTATCGTCGCACTCCATAGCCATTTGCAAAGCTTTTCTAGAATGACCAATCCAGCCTATCGCTTTATATTGTTTTCCCAGCTCAAAATATTCGCTTGCGCTCAGGTCGCGGGGCACATCTTTGGGTGGTAGTTGGGAATCCATCATGAACGACGTGGAAGCGAAATTGACATGGTTGTACCTCCACCCTCCTTGCTTACTGCATTTATTTCGCCTTCGTGCGCGTCCATAATTTGTTTGCACAGGTAAAGTCCAAGCCCTGTCCCAACAGCTTGACCCTTGCCTTTTTGGCTGCGCCAGAAGCGCTCGAACATGAATGGTAATTCTTCTTCTGCTATGCCGATGCCTGAATCCTTAACGAAAATGCTCACTACATTTGGTGTCTCTTCGCCCCAGATTTTTATGCTGCCTCCCTGAGGAGTGAATTTTATAGCGTTATCGAGTAGATTCAAAATTACTCGACGTATTGCAAATACATCGGCAGTGACACTTCCATGATTGCGTGGCAATTCGACTGTAAGTTCTATATTTCTTTGACTGGCCAACACCGATAATTCTTCTACGCAGTCTGCCGCTATATCGAAAGCAAACGTCGATTCAAGCGCGAGATCTGGTTTTGAAAAGTCGTATCTATTTACTTCAATCAAATTCTGCACCATCCGCAAAATGCCTTGATTACTGCGTCTGAGCATGGTCAAAACTTCAGATTGCGATTTGTCCATATCGCCGATGGTTCCATCCATCAATAGTTCGAGCGTCTTATCAGCTCCTATTAAAGGTGTTTTCAAGTCATGCACGAGCGTAGCTACGAAGTCTTCTTTTTGCTTGTCGCTGACGTTTTTCTCTTCGACTTCCATAGTTGATATGCAAACGCCAATGACTTGCTTATATTTGTCTTTAAGCGGCCACGCTGCTAAGTCCCAGAATACATGTTTGCGTCCATTGCCATTAGCTTCGCCATATTCTATTTTTTGTCCGTTTAGTTGCAAAGTTTCTTGTTTGGCTAATACCATTTGCAAGAACTCTTTGCTAACAGCTGGTACCACTTCGTAAAAAGCCTTGCCCACGAGATCTCCTGGCTTGAGCCCCAGCTGGTCCACTACTGCAGGTGGTGCTTTAGTAATGACAAAATTTGTGTCTAATTTCCAAACACCAATTGGTGAATTGTCCATGGTCGAAACAGATTCTTCCGCTCTTGCAGACGAGCGCGATATAGTTTCGAACACCAGTTTGGGTGAGCTGATTTTTTGATTTTGCTGACTGTCCTGTCTGTAATTAGTCACACCTGATTCACCAATATCGGTGCAAAATCCAAGATGTCCAAGAAATTCATTTTCATCGCCAAAAAGTGGAGTTCCCGACTCCATGATGGTTCGGTAAGAATTGTCGTTTCGTTTCATTCTGTATTCGGCATTGAATGCTGCACGCTCGCTTATTGCTTGCTGCCATACCGATTGAGTTTTTGCTTTGTCCTGCGGATGCATGTTAGACAGCCAGGTATCATAGTTCAAGCTATTCGATTCGATGCCGATGAAATCAAGCCAGGCTTTGTTGAAATATTTGCGCGACCCATCGGAGTCGGAAATAAAGATCATCTTACTGATTGAATTTGCCAGTTGTTTTGTACTTTCGCGATAGCCTGAAATCTCCAAAGCATTTCTGATCTTCTCGGTCATATCGCGAAAAATGATCATAGTTCCAACCACTCTCTTGGAGCGGCTGTGCAATGGCGAATAGTAGGGCTGAAAATGATATGTCTGCCCTTTATTCACAAGCATCTTGTTTTGTCCGACAAAACTGTAACCTTGCAGAGTGCGAGCTATTTCGATGTTCATCTCGTCGATGTCGAAGGTTTCATAAGACACGACTATATTGGCAAGAATGTCCGAAAGCACTTTACCTAGCACTTCTTGATGCTTGTAGTTGAACATGCGCTCCATCGCATGGTTCCAGAGCATGATGCGATTCTGCAAGTCGAGCACCACGATGCCATCGAATGTGTTTTTCAAAATCAGGTCGCTGGCTTGAGAAAGAACCTGGACATTTGCAAGCGACCGTTCGTAAACACGATAAATAGTTTTGATTAGTTCGCTGCGAGATAGTTGGCTTTGCGAAATTACGTCTTGAGCGCCAAGCCTTATCAGTTCGAGCGCTTCACCTTCGCTTTGAGACTCTGAAATGATGATAATCGAACTTCTGGGTGCAGCAGAATGGATTTTGGCAAGAGCCTTGCTTGGATCTTCGCCAGTTAAAGACGAATCGAGAATGACCACATCGAAATTGTCGTTGCGCAGCTTAATCAAACAATCGCGCGGAGACAAAGCATGATCCACAAAAAAGGATGTCGTGCTTTCCTGAAAGCTGTTTTCGAGCATGTTTAAAATGTCGTCAAACTGCTTTTGTTCGACTGTAGCTACTAAAACTTTCACGATTAACTATATTTCCAACGCGTCGATCAGGTTTTATATACACACCTTATGTCTAAGACAAAACACTTTACTTAGACACTGACAAAACTTTGTTTGGCGAGCCAATGGGGTATAATTTCGAGCTTATGAGTCCCATTTACATCGCATTACTAGTTATCACTACCCTGCTTGCCGTAGGAATGATCGCCCTGATTCTGGTCCACTCGCCAAAAGGCGAAGGTATGGGCGGTATTGGCGGCTCAGCCTCCATGTTTTCGACAAAACGTGGCGCCGAAGCAGGTCTCGACCGTATAACCTGGGGCTTCAGCATCGCTTTTCTCTTATGCTGCATAGTGCTGGGCTTCGGTCTGGTCAAATAGCCATGGCATTGCCTGCGCAAGAACAAAAACACGCTTTCGTGCATGCGCAGTTTGAGCGTATTGCTGCAAAATACGACCTTACGAACGACGTAATCAGTTTTGGCATGCACCGACTCTGGAAAGAGCGCGCAGTCCAGATTTTGCTCAGAAGCCCCACAGGTTCGCAAAGTCGCTCTTATCTCGACGTTTGCTGCGGAACGGGCGATTTGTCCCTTCGAATCGCAAGTAAGCTTAAAAAACAAGACTCTGTCACGGGACTGGATTTTTCGGGCAATATGCTTGCCTGTGCCGCTCAGCGTTTAGAGAAGGCGGGTAGGACAATTGCTCCAAGCGTGAATTGGGTAGAGGGCGATGCTCAAAATCTGCCTTTTCAAGCCGCTCACTTCGATGGCGCCATTATCAGTTTTGGTCTTCGCAATCTAACTGATTTGCCCAGAGGTATTGCCGAAATGGCTCGTGTTGTAAAGCCAGGCGGGCTTGTGCTCAATTTAGATCTGGGCGAGGCAGAAGGTCCTATTTTTGCGCCGCTTTTCGCCATCCATTTCGATATGGTTGTGCCATTAATAGGTCAGGTCATGCAGAATGACCGCAAAGCCTACACTTATTTGCCGGAATCAAGAACCACATATCCAAAACCCGAGGGAATCAGCAAGATTTTCAGTGACGCGGGGCTGGTCGATGTCAAGCATATTTCTCTAGCTGGCGGTTCTGTTGCTCTGCATACCGGCAGGGTGTCAGGTTAGGTCGGTCCTATGTCAAAATCGATTTTGATTTCAGTTGGTGACCCCTCTGCCGACAAGCATGCTGCTGCCATCATAAAAGATCTCAAACAAATCTATCCCGACCTCAAAGTTCGCGGAATGGGCGGTTCCAAGATGGAAGATGCCGGGGCAGAGTTGATTTATAACCTGAACGATTTTCATGTGATTGGTGTTATCGAGGTTGTAAAGCACATTCCGCGGATTTTAGCGATGGAAGAGCGCATCGTAAAAGAAGTAGAAGAATCAAAACCAGACCTTGTTTTGCTTGTGGATTTTGGTGGCTTCAATACTCGTCTTGCCAAAAAATTGCGGGCAAAATTTGCCAGTCTTCCTATTTTGTATTTCATTTCGCCCCAGGTCTGGGCGTCAAGACCCTGGCGTGCCAAGGCTCTAGCTAGAGTAGTTTCTAAACTGCTTGTAATTTTTCCATTCGAAGAGCGATATTATGAACAAAGAGGGATCCAAGCAACCTTTGTAGGGCACCCGCTTTTGAAGCAAATTGGCGAAATTTCTTCTTACCCTACCAGAGAAGAATTTGCCAAGAAAATTGGCTTCAATCCTGATAATGAGCTAATTTCAATTTTCGCCGGCAGTCGTAAATCTGAAATCAGAAATCATATGCCGCACATAATACTGGCTATGGAAGAGCTTCTTTCTAGTCGTCCAGGTATACAGTTCATTTTGTCGATGGCTGGTGCTGAATTGCGTTCTATTGCAGAGAGCATGATTAAAAGCTCATCTGTGTTAAACGAACAATTAGGTAAAGCAATTTTCCTGATTGAAAATGAGGATAATTTCAGCGCCATGAACGCCGCAGACGTAGTCTGGGCCAAGTCTGGCACCACTACACTGGAAGTAGCATTGTTTGGCAAGCCGATGATAATTTTCTATCGAGGCAACTGGATATCCTATTTTCTTGTTATCCTTGTCAAAACGATTAAAAATTTCGGGATGCCGAACATTCTGTCTAATCGGCAATTGGTCCCTGAATTGATTCAATTCGATTGTCGCGCCCAGCAATTTATTCGATACACAAAAGATATGCTCGACGTGCCTGGACTGCGCAATGAAATTTCTCAAACACTTTTGAGCCTTAGAGCACAACTTGAAATGGGCGAGAAAAAAATAGATTACGTAAAATCTTGTGCAAGTGAGATAGACAAGTTCCTTGAGGTCGCAAGTTCGAATTGAAAAACGGATTTACTCAAGGACTTATGGCAGGCGCCAAACTTTATGGACGTCTGCTCAGTTATATCAAGCCGTACCTGACGATGTTCATCATCGGCTTGCTTGCTGCAATTCCATCTGGTGCCATGGATGGTGTCATTTCATTGCTCGCGGGTCAGGGCGTACAAAAAATTCTGGTTGAAGGTCATAAATCCAAACTTTATTTTATTCCTATTGCTGTGATGGGAATTGCTGTTGTTCAGGGCTTCTTTCAGTTTCTTGAAACTTATTGCATAAGAAAAGTAGGAGCTAGCGCAATCGCCGATTTGCGCAATGAGCTTTTCACCCATTTAGAAAAACAACCAATTCGCTATATTCTTTCCACTAAATCTGGCGTACTCGTCAGTCGCATTATTAACGATGTAAACATTATCGAGAACGCGATATCGCAAGCGTTTCAAACAATGATATCGCGATTCATCACACTCATTTCGCTTGCTTTCGTTTTGATTTATCAAAGCTGGTATTTGAGTTTGATCGCACTGTCTATTTTTACTTTGATTGTGCCACCAGTCGCATATCTTGGTTCTAAAATAAGGAAAGCATCAAAGCGTGGTCAGGAAGCCATAGGCGACCTTTCTGCAGTTTTGACAGAATCTATACAAGGTTCCAAGATTGTTACTTCTTTCAATTTAGAAGAATATCAAATCGGCAAGTTCAAACAAACAAATCGCGATTTCTTGCGCAGCATGATTAAGGCTACAAAATCAGAAGCGATTCAATCTCCTATTCTTACTTTGATTGGTGCTGCAGGTATTGCAGCTGTCGTGTATGTCGCTGGTCATCAGGTTGTGAATCACGAACTTACAATTGGTGCACTTACTTCGTTTATTATCGCCTTGATTCTTTTGTATTCTCCGCTAAAAACAATGGGGCGTGTTAACGGAATCGTGCAACCCGCACTTGCTGCTGCTACTAGAATTTTCGAAGTCTTAGACAAAGAGCCAGAAATGGTAGATTCGCCTGGTGCAATCGATTTGCCTCAAGGCTCGCACAATCTCAAACTGGACAAAGTAGGCTTTGTTTATCCAGGTCAGGAAAAACGGGTTTTGGACGATATTACAATCGATATTCCGTCTGGAACAGTGGTTGCTTTGGTCGGACTCTCTGGAGCTGGAAAATCTACAATTGCTAATTTAGTCCCTCGATTTTATGATGTCACTAATGGTGCCATTTATATAGACGGAAAAGCTTTGCCTGAGTACACGATGAAATCGCTTCGTAGGGAAATCGCAATGGTGACTCAGGATAATTTCTTGTTTCATACTACTGTGGGTGAAAATATTCGGCTTGGCAAAGTAGGCGCTACAGAAGAAGAAATAATAGAAGCTGCAAAAGCTGCTTATTGTCATGATTTTATTATGGCATTGCCCGATGGCTATAATACCGAGATTGGTGAGCGCGGCGTGCGACTATCTGGCGGTCAGCAACAACGTGTTGCTATTGCCAGAGCCATCCTTAAAGATGCCCCGATTTTGATTCTGGATGAAGCCACGAGTTCGCTCGATAATGAATCTGAAGCTTATGTGCAAAAAGCACTCAATAATCTGATGAAGAATCGCACCACCATCGTAATAGCGCACAGATTGTCAACTATCAGAAATGCAGATAAAATTCTGGTTTTAGATCAAGGTAAAATTGCCGAGCAAGGCACACACTTGCAGCTGGAAAAACAAAATGGCATCTATGCAAGACTGCTTGCAGCTCAGTTTGAGCCCTGACTTGATTTTAAAAGGAGACCTTATGTCTTTCAATAAATTGGCTATGATTGTTCTTTTAGTCTCCAGTCTGAACGCTTCTGCTTTTGGAGCTGACATCAAGGTTCAATCGAATAAGTTGCCAACTGTTCTGCGTCCGGCAGTTGAAAAACTAAAGGATTCAAAAACACCAGTGATGCTTCCGACCTGGTTGCCTTCGTCGTGTATTGGACCCGTCGGGGTGGGTGGTGGTCCCTTTCAAGATGGTTATGAAATCTGGCTTGGTACTTGCAGTGCCGACACCACTTTCTTTACCAGTGGTGGCAAGGGTAAAGCTACTAAAACAAAGCACGCAGTCAAACTGATAAATGGCAAAACTGCATATGTCCAGAATCTCAAAGATTTTTGCATAGAGTGGACAGATAAGTCGTATGTTTATCGCGTCGGTTATCCAAGCCGAGGAGCCAAAAGCGATAGTGAGATCCTAATAAAAATAGCCAATTCGATGAAATTGTTAGAATCGAAATAGTTCAGGAATTTGGGTTCGATTTGGTCAGGTCCACCACGAATGGTGGCTGCTTATAATCTTTTGGCATGTAATTTAGTGGAATGGAAGTGAGATTGCCATCGCGCAAACAAATGTATTGTGGAGACATGATCTCGACCTGTGCTTCGTTGAATTTGTCAAGGATTTTTAAATGCAGATCAGAATAAACTCGCGGTAATTCACTTGCAAGTTTGGTGAATGCATTTATTTCATAGGTTATATAATAATCGTCGAGTGAGGTTTGGAGCACAAATGGTTTTGGATCTTTTTCGATTCCAGGACATTCCAATGCCGCATTAATAAGCAAATCCTGAATTTGTCCATAAGGTGACTCGTACCCGATAGTTACGGATGTGTAGACAGTCAGTGTGCCAGTTCTTGCATTCACCGAGTAGTTCATTACATTCGTGTTCAATATCTGGGCATTTGGAATCGATACCACTTCGTTTTTGGGAGTCTTTAATCTAGTGACGAAAAGTGTTTTCTCTACTACGTCGCCAGTGCAGTCGCCAATTTTTACCCTATCTCCCAACTTGAATGCATTAGTGTAAGTAAGCACTGTACCTGCCATTACGTTACCTACAACGCCAGTGGATCCAAGTGATACCAGTAAGCCAAGCAACAGACCAACCTGGTTGAATGCAGGCGAACCCCAACCAGGCAGATATGGCAATGCCACCATTATTGCTATCACGAAAATGAGACCTCGCACGAGCTTATATGTTGGCTCCGCCCAGTCGGGGTCGAAGTCGGCGATGCGAATAGTCGAATCTTCGAGTGCGTTGAAAATGAAATGAGCAAAACTATTTACCAGATATGCAATAACGATAATGCCTATAAGTGCAAGTGTTTCTGGGATGAAATCAATCACGCCATCTACAAAAGCATGGAGCGGCGCGATGGCATTAGCAATAATTGCTTTGGTTAGATAACGCGTTCCAGGAAAGAACGACAGGCACTGCAATACGTAGCCAATTATTATGATTATGATAAGTGCTATCTGTCCAAATCGAACCAGACTGACGACCAGCTCGTATAGTGCGTGCTCGCCTATCAATTCGGCTTGTTGTATTTTAATTGCTTTGATGTAATGTCCACGCCAGTTTTTCAACTTTATGAACAATGAAGTTGTGAGTCTTGATACAAGAGCAACTATAAAGATCAGAATAATGGTGCAAATTGCAGTAAGACCAATAGCGGTGGCAATAGACCCTGCATTTACCTTTTCGATTCTTTGAGCAAGAGCATAGCGAATTTTAGCTGCAAAATCTCGCGACAATTTTGACGACGAGCTTTGCGCAATTCTTGCATCTTCACCACATACAGTGGCAATACGCTTGGTTCCAGACATAATGTCTGTACCTTGTGCGGTCTCTAATGTTTCGATAGAATTTATGTCAAAGTCGGGCTCTTCAGACAATTGTCTCAAAATATTCGATGTTCGCTCCGCTCGCTCGAGCGGTGAGAGACCATCAAAACTTGAATAAAAAACAAATAGTCTCTTGCCGTTAACAACTACTGCGGCACCCTGGTTTTCTTGTGCTGAGGGAGAGTCAGCAAAGACTGGCGATGACAAAAAGCAAGAAATAAATATAGCTAGTAAGCTGGCATAGACTTTGAGCCGTGAAATTCGGGTCATGAAAGATTGCTATCCCCATTTAAGGCAACTGAAGGCAACAATTATTTAGTGCCACCAGCGGAATTTTCGAAATCCCATGACAACCTTAGTGCAAATTCCCTACCAAGAGCGCAATAACCGCAATAATTCCCCATAAAGTTGCCAGTCCCAGAGAGAGCGCTCGATTGGGCTTGTCTTTAGACATCAATACAAGTAGTAAAAAAATGACAGCAAAGCTGAGGGGCAATATGAATTTATTCTGCTTCGGCAAGAAATCGCAAAAATAGGCAATTGGAGCCAAGATAATGGCAAACATTACCGGGGGCGTTTTAACCGCTTGTATAAGGCTGTCTTTGTTTAAATCGTCAGGCATACACCAAATGTTCCCCAGTGAGCTGTTTTTTACCACTTAAGAGAGGCGAAACCTTGTATCATCTTTCAATCGTTTCAGGAACTTAGAACCAATGACCACAGCTAGTTACGCCAATCAAATCGCCCAGGAATTAAAAGTTAATCAAAGCCAGGTCGACGCCACCTTGAAACTTCTGGCAGAAGATTGCACTGTTCCTTTTATCGCTCGTTATCGTAAAGAAGTTACTGGCTCTCTTGATGAGGTTGTTATTACAGCCATTCGAGATGCCAAC
Source organism: Cyanobacteria bacterium TGS_CYA1 (assembly GCA_026129135.1). GTDB lineage: Bacteria > Cyanobacteriota > Vampirovibrionia > Obscuribacterales > Obscuribacteraceae > Aved-18. Next base: position 401,954 of record JAHCIQ010000003.1, read on the forward strand.
GAGCGCATGATTCAGTTCGACAAGCGCAAGGCAGCCATTATTAAATCACTGAGCGAACGCAATTTACTTACAGATGAATTGTCTAAGAAAATTGACGCTGCTTCGGGAATTAACGAACTGGAAGACATTTATTTGCCTTACAAACCAAAGCGAAAAACAAGAGCAAGTGTTGCTCGCGAAAAGGGGCTTGAACCACTTGCGCTGGATATTTTTAACTATAAAATCAAAGAAGTAAACAAAGCCGCCGAAGCCTTTGTAGACAAAGAAAAAGGTGTCGAGAATGTCGAGCAGGCACTTGATGGTGCTTGCGATATCATGGCTGAGTGGATGAGCGAGCACGAACAGCTGCGCAAACAGTTGCGTCAGTATTGGGCGAAGAACAGCGTCATCACATCGACTTTAGCTAAGGGCAAAGAGCAAGACGGTCAAAAATTTAAAGACTATTTCGACTGGAGTGAAAAGGTTACTGCTGCCCCATCTCATCGAATCCTTGCGATGTATCGTGGTGAAGCCGAAGATATTTTGAAGATTGCAGTTTATCCAGATTACAAAGCTGCTTTCGATATGATGCGTAATATCTTTATCAAAGGAAAAGGCGAATGCACCGACCTGATTGAAGAAACAATCGAAGATGCTTATGAAAGACTTCTGTCACCATCCATGGAGTCGGAGCTTCGAGCAGAACTAAAGACACGTGCAGATGTAGAAGCTATAAAAGTTTTTACCAAGAACTTGCGTGAATTGCTCATGGCACCGCCGCTGGGGCAAGAGTCTATGGTGGCATTGGACCCAGGATTCAGGACCGGATGCAAACTCGTTTGTTTGAGCCCGCAAGGCGACTTACTCAAGCACGATGTTGTTTATCCTCATATGGATGGTGCTGGCGAAGGCGCTAAGCAAGCCAAAATTAAAGCTGAGCAAAAGATTCTAGATATTGTTAAAGAATTCAATGTTACTGCAATTGCCATCGGTAATGGTACCGCTGGTCGCGAAACAGAAGAGTTTGTCCGAAGCATAGACTGGGCTAAAAACAAGGTTGAGCCACCACAAATAGTGATGGTAAACGAATCTGGTGCTTCAATTTATTCGGCATCAGAAGTCGCTCGAGACGAATTTCCAGATCACGACCTTACTGTACGCGGTGCGGTGTCTATCGGCAGACGATTGATGGATCCGTTAGCCGAATTGGTTAAAATCGATCCTAAATCGATAGGTGTTGGTCAGTATCAACACGATGTGGACCAGTCGGCACTGCAAGCAAGTCTCGATGATACTGTCATGAGTTGCGTCAACTCTGTTGGAGTTGAATTGAATACAGCTAGCAAACAGTTACTTTCATACGTATCTGGACTGGGCAATCAGATTGCAGCAAACATCGTCAAATATCGCCAGGAAAATGGACCTTTCAAATCCAAAGCCGAGCTTAAAAAAGTCACTCGTCTAGGTCCTAAAGCATTCGAGCAAAGTGCAGGCTTCTTACGTATTCGCGGTGCCAAAAATCCACTCGATGCAAGCGCTGTTCACCCTGAAAGTTATGGCGTAGTAGAATCTATGGCAAAAGATCAGGGCGTGAAATTAGCCGAACTTATGTCTGATTCTGATGCTCGCAAAAAAATAGACCTCAAGCAATATGTCAATGACAAAATTGGTCTGCCGACATTGAACGACATTATGCAGGAACTCGAAAAGCCTGGTCGTGACCCGCGTGCCAAGCTTGAAGCGATGAAATTTGCCGAAGGCGTACATTCTATGAACGATTTAAAAGAAGGAATGAAGTTGCCTGGAATCGTCACTAATGTCACTGCTTTTGGTGCTTTCGTAGATGTCGGCGTTCACCAGGATGGACTGGTGCATGTAAGCGAATTAGCAAATAAATTCGTCAAAGATCCTAGTGAAGTCGTCACTGTTCAGCAAAAAGTGCAGGTAACAGTACTTGAGGTTGACGTCAATCGCAAGCGCATTTCACTTAGTATGAAACGTTAAGTCATGGAACTAAGGTCACTCAAAGAGTTGATTAATCTTGAAGAGCCTGCTTGGCCGTATGTCCAAGAATGGATTGAGTCCGGCAGGAATCATGTTGAGATATTACCTGTGACGCAAAAAAAACGTGAAGAAGCCCTGGTAAAAGCTCAGGTGACCACGCGATCTCCTATGGGCGCGATAATCTATGAAACTGGTGGCATATTAGTCGACCATGGTTGGCTTCGTATATACGGATCTGGTCATGAAAAACTGAATCGCTCGCTTCCCTTTTGGAACGAAGAAGCCCTCGAAACGAGTTTGTATGAGGTGCCGTATCTTCTTGTCGCTGACGATGCAATTGGCGGATTTTATGCCGTGGACAATGGATTTTTTGGTGCACCGCAAAAGGTTTTTTATTATGCTGGGGATATTCCTGGATGGGAAAACTTGGATATGGGCTACAGTGATTTTGTGGCGGCAATGTTCGACGTTGACTTTGGTGAATATAACGGCTCATTTAGATGGACTAATTGGAAGGAAGACGTAGCCGAACTAAATGGCGATCAAGGCATACATGCATATCCACCTTACTGGGCTGAATTTCCAAAAGACAAGGAACGTTCACGAAAAGCTGTTCCAGTCAAAGAACTATTTACTCTGACTTTAATTCAGTAGTTTATCCTATTTGCGCTGACTGACGATATTCATTTTTGCAGCCCATTTGTTCAAGTCTTGTTTGAGCAGTGCTTGTGCCATCATGTCTGGAAACAAATCAGGCGTGCAGGCAAAGGTCGGAATATCGAAAGAGGCGAAGCTAGCCGCATTCTTATGGTCATACATCGGTGCGCCTTCGTCGCTGAGTGCAAGCAGGCAAACTACTTTAGTTCCGTTTTTTGCGATTTGTGCTGCACGTTTCAACATTTCTTGCTGATTTCCGCCTTCGAACAAATCGGTGATCATTACAAGTACTGTTTCGGTGGGACGCCTGATAAGAGTCTGACAATGTGCAAGGGCTCGATTAATATCTGTGCCACCGCCAAGCTGTGTTCCAAATAAGACTTCTACCGGGTCTTGCAGCATTGGTGTCAAATCTACGACTGAAGTATCGAATACCACCATCGATGTGTTTATAGCGGGTAAAGATGCAAGCACAGCAGCAAAGATGCTTGAATATACAACAGATGTCGCCATCGATCCGCTCTGGTCTACGCACAAAATGATGTCGGCAAGACTGGAGCGTTTTCTGCCAAATCCGATTTTTCGCTCTGGAATAATTGTTTTATATTCGGGTTGATAATGTTTGAGATTAGCTCTGATTGTTCTGTGCCAGTCGATTTCGTTGTGGCGCGGTCTGAAATTACGCTGAGCTTTGTTTAGCGCGCCCATCACCGCTTGCTTTGTGGGGCTGGCTAATTTTCTCATTAACTCATTTACTACTTTGCGCACCACTTGTCGTGCTGTGTCTTTAGTCTTGTTTGGCATCGCCCGACCAAGCGATATCAGAGTCGATACCAGATGAACATCCGCTTCTACAGAGGCTAAAAGCTCTGGCTCAAGCAGCATTTTTTGAATATTCAAGCGCTCGAGCGCGTCTTTTTGCATAACCTGCACAACGCTTGTAGGAAAATAAGTTCTGATATCTCCCAGCCATCTTGCAATTTTGGGCGCAGACGAGCCTAGCCCCGCATTCAGTCCTTGAGATTTAGTATCTTCATTTGGCTTTGATTCTTCAATGCGAGTATCATACAGAGCCGATAAGGCTCCATCTATTCGTGCATCGTCAGTAGATAATTGAATACCTATGCCGTCGCACTGACTGCTACCAAGAATAAGGCGCCAGCGTCTTAAGCGTTCTTCGGCATCTACAATACTCACTCGCCCTCCAAAGAAAGACCCAGCAGTAATGCCACCGTGGGTAAAACCAGGCTTCCACGCTCGTGGTTTATATCGAGCGATTTCTCCTGCTTTCTTGCGACCACTTGCCCTTGCTTTATACGCTCGCCTATCTGGCGGCGTTCGGGTGGAGTGAATGAAGAAAAAGTGCGGCGCATCAAAGGAAGAATTTGCTTGAATTGTTCTTCGCCAAGCCCACTAACCCAGGAATCGACAATTTCAAGCAATGCCACGTCATGTATTAAAACCAGACCGCTTCCTTGCAAAAAGCCCTCCGCAAAAGATGCTGCGCGCCCTGGCTCCTGTGCAAGTGAAAGTGCAAGACCAAAATATCGTTTTATTTCGTCCGTTGTTATTACCTTTGCATCAAGCAAGAGGCGTGCAGCTCGACCAGAAATCAATCCGTGCATGTTCGCGTCTAAAAGCAATTTTTGCAAACACTCATACCAGAGATTTAGCTGGTCCTGCTCGTTAAGCAAACTAATAGCAGAATTCACTTGAATTATACTTTCGAAAACTAATTGTGCAGCATCGTCATTCAGTGCCGAACAATAAGCAGGAAGACCTGCGCAAATGCGTGCCACCATGCTTGCTATCACTTCGCTTACTGTTTCTACATCGGTCTTGCGCACGTTGCCGTAACGCGCAATTTGAGCCAGTGGCATCAGTGCATGCATCAAATGTGAAATATCACTTGCTGTGGCTGACACCGATTTTACTTGTTCCATCACATACCGAATAGAATTCGTTAGGTCGGCTAACAAAACTTGGTCTAATAACTCGGTCAAATCTTGGAGGCTCGGGTCTTTATCGGCTTGGTCTTTTGCTTTTGCTTCACAAGCCTCAAGCACAGTCCGCCCCCAGACGCTCGCCTCGATGAGAGCAATAGAAAATTCTGGCTCCCAGCGCAGATTCCACACTTCATGGAAAGTGCCGCTCTTGCGTTTGCTTTTTTCGATGATGCCCCATTTGATCCCAAGCAAGCTTAGCCTGTGTAATAAATGGCTTCTTCCTCTATCAATGTCTTTGCGCAAATCGAGGTCGAGTATTTTTTCGCCAGTTTCTGCTTTCATTCGCAAGCTCTTTTGTTGAGCCTCTAAGTCTTTTGCAAGTGGCGTACCTTGTGTCTCGGCTGGCACTTCGCCTAACCTGTCACCGATAATCAGTTCTTTATAAATGAGCTTGAGAGGTGTATCGTCTCCAAAGCAAAGCACTGCTTTTGTCGCTTCGTTCAGCTCACTGAGCCCTGCAGCCGAGTGTCCGCGCATTGCTGCAAGTGTTTCTGCCAGGCGTACTGTTTCAATAATATGGGCAGATGAAGCATCGAGATCTTTGTCACGTAAAAAGCGGGCTACTTTGCTCATCCATTTTTCGACTATTTTTTCGTCATGGTCCCAGAGGTGCTGATACCATCCGGGTGAAACTATTCCTGCACCATAACCGCTTTCATAAGACAATCTGCTATGAGTCCAGGGAATCCAGGTTGCCACCACTTTGGTCTTGGGCAAGCCTTTAAGTAGTTTTGCGTCTTCTGCAGCTGGTGGCATATTGGAGAGTGCAGGTGTGTGCCAGGCACCACAAATGACGGCAATATTTTTGTAGCCATCTTTTCGAGCTTGTCTTATTGTTTGTCTCATGTGAGCTTCGCGATAAGGTTCGTCTGCATCGTGCTTGTCTGCGGGCTCGTCTTTGAGCGATTCGCGCAATCCAGACATCGCTTCGTTTAATGCGGCAAATAAATCTTTAGTGTCGCGTCTTTGCTCGACCATCTGCTCCCACCAGCGCTCGCCATCTGAGACGTTTGCAGCGCGAGCAAGCCACGAAAGTGGGTCTTTAGAAATTGAAGGCATTTTGTCTTTAGATTCAGGATGAAAGCTTTCGCTGGTTTTAACTATTTCATCTGCTTCGCTTTCATCGTTGTGGTTTTCATCATCGTCATCATCTTCTTCTTTGAGCGTTTTTTCAATCAGTTCGAATATTTCTTTCCTGCGCTGTTCTTCCAGTGCCATCGAATTAGTCATGGGCAGGTCCATGAATTTGACCGGGATATAGTTATTGACACCATATCTGATTGCCTGCCATTCTGGCGAAAACTGGGCGAATGGATAATAGACTGCTTGCTTGGGATTATCTGGACTGTATATTAGTAATGCAACTGGTGGCTTCATATCTTCGCGCTCGACGAAGGCTACCAGTGAATCTGCCTCTGGTGGTCCTTCTACTAGAATGCAATCGGGCTTGAGTTCTTTTAGAGCTGCTAAGACACTGCGTGCAGAACCAGGTCCGTGGTGACGGATACCAAATACTTGTACATCATCTGTTTCTGCTTTGGGCAAGACCTAGACCTCAGGACATTTCGCGACAAGAGCGATAAATATCTTTCCAGCCATCACGTTCTTTTATGACAGTCTCGAGATATTCTTTGAAGACTATTTTGTCCTGAATAGGATCTTTTACCACAGCACCATTTATCCCTGCGGCAATATCGCGTGCGATCATTTTTCCGTCGCCAAAATGGCTTGCAAGCGCCATTCCGCTCGTTATGACCGAAATGGCTTCGGCCGTGCTCATTGTTCCTGTAGGTGACTTGATTTTGGTCTTGCCATCTTCGGTGATACCATTGCGCAGTTCTCTAAAAATAGTGACCACGCGACGAATTTCTTCAAGTGCTGGTGCTTCAGCTGGCAGTTCGAGGGCTCTGCCGATTGATTCTACTCTGCGAGTGACAATATCTACTTCTTCCTCGATGCTATCTGGAACCGGCAGAACAATTGTGTTGAAGCGCCGCTTCAATGCACTGGATAAATCGTTTACACCTCTATCGCGGTCGTTCGCTGTGGCTATCACATTGAATCCTTTGTTAGCCTGAACTTCTTCATTCAATTCTGGAATAGGTAGAGTCTTTTCAGAAAGAATAGTGATGAGAGTATCCTGCACTTCGGCAGGAATTCTGGTCAATTCTTCTATGCGAGCAATTTTTCCTTCGCTCATTGCTCGCATCACAGGCGATGGCACGAGAGCCTGGAGGCTTGGTCCTTCAGCCAGAAGTTTTGCATAATTCCAACCGTAACGTATAGCCTCTTCGGGTGTTCCAGCTGTTCCTTGCACTATCATTGTCGAATCGCCAGATATCGCTGCTGCAAGATGCTCAGAAAGCCAGGTCTTGGCAGTACCTGGAACCCCAAGCAGAAGAAGCGCTCTGTCGGTCGCAAGCGTTGCGATTGCTATTTCTACAATACGTTCTTTGCCGATGTATTTAGGCGCTATCTCGAAGCCATTTTCGAGTTTGCCACCAAGAATATATTTGGATACCGCCCAGGGAGACAACTTCCAACTTGGAGGCTTTTGTTTTTTATCGACACGCTCTAACTCTGCCAACTCGTTAGCATATTGCTGCTCTGCATGTTCGCGCAGTACGCTTTTTACTCTGGTGGCTGTCTCGGTCATCTCGGTCTCCTTTAAGATGATGCACTTGTCGCTAAAATGTTTTTTCTTAACGTAATTAAAGAGTGAATGCGACTGATACTGGTATCACTAAGATAAGCACAGTCGCTCGTGCTTTTGTCTAGACTATCTAATATAGAACTGTCTGCATAAGTTGCAACAGTCAATGCAAGTGGCGCCAGGAAATATTCGTTATTTTTTTCTGTAAGCATTTTTTGCATGGCAGTCATGATTTTGTCGCTCATTTTGCGACTCCATGGATATTCCATGCGATTGATGCACTCTATGTGTCTAAAACCGTTATGCGCAGCCATAACATTACCGCTGCTTTTCTCTACCCAGCTTGCCACCACTTTTTCTTTATTGGCATCTAGTAATTGACCAAACATTTCTATTTCCAACAAATACGGAATATCCGACAGCAACATTGAAAGCAAGAGTTCTTGATTTTTGAATTTAATTGCAGCCTGCGCAAATCCAGTGAGCAGCGTATCCTTCCATTCACTTTCGGTAATTATTTTTAAAAGCTTGTCTGCAGCAAAACCACTCGATTTGATTATGTGTTCGGGATTGATGTAATTTAGAATTTGGACCAGTAATCCTGCTTTTTCACCCTGGACATAGTCGATCTTTTGGCTGATACCATCTCGCTTCATTTCTTTGTTGTATTCGAAATTGACATTTACTTCAATTTTGCTTGAAAGAATTCCTTTTTTGATGTTGACGATGTTTTTAAAACGTTCATACATTCTCTGATTAAAAGCAGCATCTGGCAGAAATGCAAGAAGATCTGCTGCAGCCTGACGCACTTCCATGCGAGAATCGTCTAAAGCAAATTCGAGTAAAGGTTCATCTTCTGCACTCAATTTATTTTCTAGCATCTTGATGAATGCAGTCTTTTCCGCTGGTATATTTTCTTGCCAGGTATTTTTAATCAGGTCACGGGCTTGGGCGGGGTCTTCTTCGCGGATAAGTTCAAGCGCCTTACACCTGGCATTAAAATCACCGGTCTCGAACAAACTTGGATTTGCCGAAATTATTTTGTCGCCAAGAATCTTCCACTCTGGATTCAAATTGCACAGCCATTCTCCCCGCGGTCCAATAACTCGCTTCAAGATCTTTGGATCTATTGGTGGTTGCTTGTGAGTTGTTAAAAAATCTAGCAGTTCTGGTAATAAATCTTCTGGCAATTTCTTCGCCGATTGGTCTATCGTTTTGAACCATTCGTCCAATAATCTAGGAAAATCTTCGGTCAGTTGTCTGAAAGCTTGCGATAATCTTTCAGCTATGACTGGTCGAGTATCGTTCTCACTTTGCTCGAATTCGCTGGAGTCTTCTGCTTTCAAGGGAATATAACCAGCTCTTCGATACGAAAACATCAAAGCAGATGCGCTCAACAAGCGAGACTCAACTGTCAATGTTTCACTGGTCAAAGCTTTGTTGATAAGTGTTTCTAGCTGCGAAGTTTCATCGACATTGCTCAATGGCTCGAGTGAATAATTCTCGGTGCCAAGCAGTGCTGCTGTAACAAGATTATCTTTTACAGTCATTGTTTTCCACCTGCTTCAAGACCGAAATAACGACCGCCGGTATCTATAGACAAAGGTCTCAAGAGCTCGCCGTCCCATTCGCCAAAAACACTTACTGGCTTGCCACCACTAACTGCAAGTAGGCGTAATTTGTTCAATCTATCTATTTTAGTCTTGAACAAATTTCCGGCAGTATCTCTCAAGCAAAAGGAGCCATTCACCACCTGTGGTGACAGGTTCTCGATTGCAAACGGAAATATTTCCAACCATGGATTACTTGCTTTCGCACTTGCATAATCGTTAAGAGCATCATCCGCGGTTGCATAGACCGGACTTAAAGGACCTGCTAAAGGCTCACCATCTCGTTTTTTCACCAGGGCACGCATTGGTGTCGTTGAAGGAAAATATGCGATCTCTGCAAGTATATAAGTTCCAGGCATCAAGCTTACATCAAGCGGTTGATTACCATACGCGAAATTTAGCACCATCGCCCATTTATTGGTTTTGCCACCACGAAGCCAGCTGCGTTTAACTTTGAGCTTATCTTCCAATTCGATACTTTGACCCATCACCTGCCAGATGTCGGCAACGCCTTCGCTAGCTAAAATATCGTCCTGATTGACTGTAAGACCCATGACTTGCTTCACTTCAGATTGAAGCTCGGGGCTAAGGCTTGCGAGCCTGCCATAAGCCTGCACGGCAAGATGTATTATGGACAAACGCTCCAAGAGTCGTTCTTGCCAGTTTTCTCCAGATGAAGCTATAGACGCGCATGCTCTGATCATTCTCGCCATGCCTGGTGCTTGTGCGTCCACCATACGCGCTGCCATACCGTCCCAGAATTCATAAGATTCAGACTGGACTTTGGCAAGTCCTTGCCTGATTCTGTCTGACAACCATCTATCTAATTCGGCAAGTCCGTCTTCGATATTGGCATGACGCTTAGCCTGGCGCTTGGCTTGCGCTTCTATATCTACAGATGTAGGACCTTCTTTGACTTTGCGTTCTTTCTTCTCTTTGGACTCGAAACGCTTCTCCAACCATGCAAGTACCCATTCTGGTGATTCGCCTTGTTGTATTGCCGAAGGCTCGTTTACACAAAGAAGAAGCAGTCCAAGACCATGTTTGCAAGGAAATTTGCGACTGGGGCAAGTGCATTTGAAAGCCGGCTCGGCAAGGTCGATGCATGTCTGGTACGGTCGCGATCCGCTACCCTGACACTCCCCCCATAGTGAGCGGTCATCAATTCCCAGATTGGACCATTTACGAGTGGTGGCAAGCCCTTCCCCCGCTTTGCGCGAGCTTTCGTCGGGCGCCAGCGCCAAAACTTGCTCTCGATTGTAGTTGACAGGAGACATGTTCTATCTATTCATCTTCATCGCTAGCTTATTTTCTCCTGTTTGCAAGCCATATTTTGCGCCGGCATCAGGATTTAAGATAAAAATTGCCACAAACTTACAGCGCACGAACCTGATGCGCTTGAGAGACATTCTTAGCAAGGAAGCTAGTTAGTCTTTTCTTTTGATAATGCTCCAAAAGCGCCGCCTGCCCAAAGCAGTAATCCCCAGGTTAGAGGCTTGATTGGTTTAGGGCAGAGTGAGATTTTTTTATAAACCGTTTCGTACGCCAAAGGAAAAACAACCGACCCAAGGGCATAGTGCGCAAGCGCACCAGTTGTCCACTTATTGCTGCCCTCGGGCGGATCGATTTCGTAATTGGCCTTTGAGCCCAACACCGCAGGAATATCAACCGAAGGCATACCAACATTGTCGGCATTCTCCATGGTATCGCTCATCATTTTGGTGGCAACCGCACCAGCATTGATGAGCTGAATCATTCGTGCAAGCTTAATCATGTCGACTATTAGACCTCGTTGTTTTTAAGTGAAGCAGCATCAGCCATTGAGGTTAAAACGCTTGGCGAAAGTTCGCTTGTGCTCTCTCTGCCACTCACCTGTGCCTGACCTATGCCACCATATGCGGGGAGAATTTTGTTTACATGTCCCATTATGTCTGTAACTGCACCAGGGAAGATACCATTCAGTTTGCTCAATATTTGAGCTGGCAAGGTTATAATCAACTCGGGGTCACCTCGACGGCAAGCTTCGACGATTTGTTTTGCGGCACTGTCGCCATCTGCACTCAAAAATGGCATAGAATCGCCAATACTGAACCAGGCAAACTCTTTTTCGTTCTGCCCTTTAAAATGGGCATTAATGTGGCTGCCTGTGCGCATCAAGCCCGGACAAACTGAAGTGACATAGACTTTGTCACGCAACAACTCCATTCGAAGCCCTTCTGAATAGCCAAGCAAAGCAAATTTGCTTACAGCGTATGGAAGTAAATGCGGTACCGCGACTTTGCCACCAATCGAAGAAATATTTACGATACGTCCGGCTTTGCGCATGCGCATTCCTGGTGAAAACGCCATCGTCATGTAAAGCGGACCCCAGAAGTGTGTCTTCAAAGCAGCTTCATAATCTGTCGTAGTCATCGAATCCATCGGTCCCACTTGAATGACACCGGCATTGTTGATAAGAACGTCGACAGAACCATAATGTTCCATCGCATAAGCGGCAGTGTCATTGACTTCGTCTTGATTTGTAACATCGCAAACCCTTATTGCGACATCGAATCCGGATTCTTGTAATTCAATCTGGGCACGCTCTAACTCAGCCTGGTCACGAGCGATAAGAAAGAGCTTGGCGCCCTCTTTACCGAGTTTTCGAGCCAATAGAAGCCCTAAACCGCGCGAACCGCCGCTTATTACTACGACTTTGTCTTTGAACGAATATTGGCGTATTAAACGACTGGCTGCCGTCACTGCGCCTGCAATCAGCAGTCCGCCCACTAAGCCGCGACGAATAAGTCCGTACATGATTAAGCTCCTTTGCCAATGCAGGCCTGGATTGGAGTAGATGATAACGGCTAGATAGCATAGACGAAGCTGGGGCATCACGCTTGACTAGGGTTTTGACAATTAACTATGTTTCGAAGCAGAAAGTCAGTATAATTAGAGTATCTGGATCTTTTCTGCGAATTATTCACATTTGAGCTCCTAATAATGCACCAAAGGAGCCACATGATGAATGCCGATGTTAAGTCTTTGCCCTGCAAGACTTTGAATCAGTTGCGAAATGACCTTGTAGTTTTGGCGAAATCAAATATTACCGATTTTGAGCAGACCTATATTTTTGCTCCAAATGCGGTACTGTCCATTCAATTGGACAAGAGACCATCAGGCGAGTTTCATGTTCGAATTAATTCTCCTTTTGGAGAAGAAACGGTTGTGCATGCAAATCACAAGAATATGATTCCGCAGGTAGTCGGATTTTGTTGGAAAGCAGTTTGCAAAATCATTGCCAAATACGATCTCGAACCTTGTTCCAGTATCGAGCATGGTGGCGCTGATGAGATTCTAGCTTTGCACAAATCTATCAAAGCTTTCGGGGAGCAAAAAGATAAGGCTCAGTTCTCATCAGTCGAAATTTTTCCAAGTGACAGCTATGAGCTGTTAAATATTCGCATAGAGAACGGTCGTTGCCTTATGACCATAGCAACCAAGCATGTGCATGGCAATCTGATCAAATCGATTGTAGATGTGCAAAATCCAGAACAAATTCCTGCACGCGGAAAAACATTGCTTGAAGATTTGCTGGGAAGCTGGTTGCGTCCCTCTACTGTCAGAAGCTATAAAACTCCTGTCAGTACGATGAATCGCCAGCCTCCAAGTCAATCGCAATTAAGCGACCATATCATTCTTTAGAAATTACTCGATATTCTTGAACTCGTGAGTGACTTCGATTTCTCCGACAATATTGTCGTTGAAATTATCCAGGTCTTCTGCTGGAATCCAATATTCTTCGTGTAAATCTTGTGCACCGACTGTTTCGATTGAATATTTAGAAAGAAAATCAGTGTTTACAGCAAATCGAGTTACGTATCCTTCGTATCCAGAAGCCTCATCTTTTAAATTCCAATCGCGTGCGATTTGAATAGCGTAGGTTTCATTTAAAACTGGATAGAAAATCGGCTGGTGAAACAAGCGCGGCGGAAAGCGCTTGAAACCCGACTCTTTGATAAGGTCTAGTTCTTTTCTGCCTACAGGTCGATACAAAATTGTATAAGAATCTACCACTGTAAATAACCTTGTTAGTGTACAAAAGCAAAAAATCCGATTGCGCTCAAAACAGCGATAGCTGCGGCAGCAATGCCTGCAATTTTAGTTACCTGGGCTCGCTTTCTGGCCAGCATCGCGTTGTCTATAAGCATTTGAACGCGACGAGGAAATACTTCCAGGCGCTCCATTAGCTTTGCCGGAGATTCGAACCTGGTTTTTGGATCCTTCTCAAGGCACTTTTCGATTATCTCGTCGAGTTCGCCTGGTCGGCTGGGATCATTATTAACGCTAGAAATTCGTGGTGGCAATTTCAGCGCGTGCTGATTTTTTATTTCCTGATAATTGCCGCCAGTAAAAGGTGCACGTCCGGCTAAAAGAGCATAACCAATATTTCCCAGATTATATACTTCGCAATTATCCGTAAAGTCCATATTGCGTGCTTCTTCACCGGAAAGATAAAGGGCGTCCCAACCGGTTAGCGGGGTTTCTGCAAATTTGCATTTAGGCAACGCGAAATCTGTCAGCACCACTGACGGTTCTGAATTCATGTCGTCGACGAATATTATATTTCCAGGTCTCAAATCCTGGTGCATAATGCCCTGCGCCTTAGCGTATTTTAGTGCTTCGCAGACTCCAATCAAAATCTTAATTGCTACATCCGGACTCGGTGTTCCATGCATAGCGATATACTGGTCGATGTCAAATCCGTCTTTGTAAGCCGAAACTAAATATGGTGTCTGGCCCTGAATGCCGATATCGATTATTTTTGCGATGTTTGGATGTGTAAGGGGCTGATTCTTTTTGGCTTCGCTTGAGAATGTCGCATGTATAGCGGGTGCAATTCGCTTGAAACATTTCACAACTACTTTTGCACCACGAGCTCTGTCGCGACAAAGTAACGTGGTGGCGCGCGGACTATCTCCTAGAAATGCAATTGGAGCGTATTTATCTAAAGGAAAATTTTCCTCTGGCATTTTGATTGATGCAAGATCAAGGGAAACAGGATCGCTTTCGCCTTGCTTTAATGTGGAGGCTAATTTCTTTGCATCAGGATTCGGGCACGAGCACAAACCAGGCGATTGATGCGAATTATCGGTATGCGCCGGTACTCGACGCTTGCACTTACAACAAACATCGATAGAAAACTGAGAGTTTGGAGAATAGGGGCGATTGCATCTGCAAACGTGAAACCATTGTGTCTTCGGCTCCGCACCAGGCTGAGCGACCGGACGAAAACAAAATTGGCAGGTATCAGAAGTTTGAATAGGCATGGCAAGATTATACTTTAAATATTCACCGGTTCAGCGCCTGCTCAAACCGGGTAGAACTGATAAAGGTATCCATTTAATATTTCTCTTTGACGGGGCGAACCGGATGAAAATTCTTGGGATAATCGTAATCATCGTTGGCATCTTTCTCTTTTGTGGCAACGTTTTTGGATTCTTCCCAACATTTCCTTTGGTGGGCTGGGGAACGATAGCGCTTGGCGGATTTATCATGAAGCAAGGCGAGAGTAAGTCTGAGCCACCAGCTTGAAATGATTGATTTTAAGTAAACTGTTGCTTGACGTAAAATCGGTCTTTGCATTTTGTACACAGAAAGAAATGAAATGTACCATCGTATTGGTCTGAGAAGACCTCTTCTTCTTGGAATTGCATAAAAAAGAACATTTTTTGATTGCAAGTCGGACATCTTAAATAATCGGGATTTTGTATCCAAGTTGGAAAACCACCCAACTGAGAATGTTTATATTTAGACCACATAGGAGCGGCGAAGTATGGATTCCTGACTTTTCGCTCTGTTTTTAGAACTAAATTTCCGACTAACTCCTTCTCCTTTTTAATCCAGTCTGGAACCTCTCCTTTGTAGATATTTCGAGTATCTATTTTTACTTTTTCGTCTTTCAATAGACTCAAGCTTCCGAAGTTGAAGCGGCAGCATAGATTGCAAAATGGTAACTGTACGTGCGATTTAAATAGACTACCTGGAACTATCTCAGCTATCGCAGTTGGTGTCAGTTGCAAATGAAGTAAAGATCTCAGGCACAACGGACATTTACTATTTTCAGATGAAGAAAACCTTCTATAATCAATATCTAGCTCGTAACAAATTGGTGAGAAAAGAAGACGTTTTTGATTGTATTCATCAAGTTCCCATCCAGCAATCTCAGTGTATTGGTGAATTGGAATATGCAATCTTTTATTCCAGTTCGGCGGATTTTTCTTCCATTCAACAAATTGTTCAAAAGCGCGTTGACTCTTGCACCATGGCAAATATTCCAATAAATAGAGATTCTCATCAGAAAAATTGGAACTAAAAACCGAGAATAACTTGTCTTCTGTTTCATCACTGGCATCTCGAAATAGAAACCCGTATAAATTAGAATCTAAGGTTTCTAACCAAAATAATAATAAGTCGTCTATTTTAATTTCAGTAAAAATGAGAAGGTCGTTTAGTAATTCTTGAATATTAAAATTACTTGCAGAAATTTCTTGCCTTATCGCTTGATTTAATTTGGCGTAAAGGTCAGTAGGAATTCGCTTAAATAGCTGTTCACGCCTTTCTTCAACTGTTAGCCGTTTTTCGCGATCATTAATCGGTTGGTAACTTGCAATCAGTTCTTCGATTATTGAAATGTCGTTATTCATATTTTTCATTTTGAGGAGTTGTAAATCTTTTTGGCATTTCCAAGATTTTCATTTTATGATTTCTGCAAATTTGTTTAAACACCAAACTACCTCCTGCATCACCAACACTCCTGCAGTTTCTTCTTATATCATCGAGCGCATCCTGTGCTTGAGGTGTTTGTTTGCTTGCAATAATGTCAATGGTGTGGAAAAAGCATTTTTCTATCGGGTTGTAAATTTCTTCAAGCCCTGCTTCGCTCAGTTCGCACGTCATTGTCTCCAGCACGAAAACTAACTTCTTCAAGTCCTGAATTCGTTTCAGGCGTCTAACCGCAATAAGGAATTTTTTTGGAATAATTCGACTGCGGCATTCTTTTTCGGTTTGAATTATCGCCGCATTTTGTGCTGCATTCATGACTAAATTTAGATGCTGCGCTTCTATTAACGCGTATGTATTAACTTGCGCGATCGCTGTCTGGGACGAGAGCGCAAAAACTAAAATTATCAAAAAAAGATTTTTCGTCCCGACCATTTCCTCGCTCCTATCCCCGCAGCCTTACCTGTGGCAAAGCAAGCAGTGAGTAAATATCCACCTGTCGGTGCTTCCCAATCTAACATTTCGCCAGCGACAAATATGCCTGGCAAAGATTTCAGCATTAGATCTTCGTCTAGAGATTCGAAACAGACACCACCTGCGCTACTAATAGCTTCTTCAATAGGACGGGCACGAAGCAAATTCAGAGGAAGCGATTTGATGTTTTTTGCAACCACGTGCATATCTGAAAATTCTTCTTTGTTCAAGATTTCAAATATCAAAGCTTTCTTGAGTGCATTGTCTCCAATGCAGTTTTGCAGATGGCGCGAAATAGATCTCGATCCGCGTGGGCGCATTAAAGCTTTGAGCACGTTTTCGAGAGTTTTAGCTGGCAATAAATCCAGGTAGATGCAGGCTTTTCCCTGCTCATTTATTACTTCGCGAATCTGTTTGGAAAATGCGTAGATAAGGCTTCCCTCTACGCCATATTCTTTTATGAGTAGTTCGCCTTGTTTGGTTTGAGTGATGCCATCGAGCCCGGTGAATGTTAATGATATCGCTTTTAGTGGCTCGCCTGCAAATTTTTCTTGCATAAGTTTGGACCATTCTACATCGAAGCCACAATTGGCGCCTTGCCATCGCGATATGTTCACGCCCCGCTCTTCTAGCCATGGCGCCCAATTTCCAGTAGAGCCAAGTTGTGGCCAGCTGGCGCCACCAAGTGCTAACACAATGGCATCGGCTGTGATACTAATTTTTCCGGAGGGCGACTCGAAAATCAAATTGCCACCATCACCAAAGCCGGACCAATAGTGATTTAAATGAAAATTGACACCGGAATTGCGCAAGCGATGCACCCACGTTCTTAAGAGTGGTGCGGCTTTCATTTCTTTTGGAAATACTCGTCCTGATGTTCCTACAAAAGTATCGATACCTAGCTTGTGGACCCATTTTCGAAGATCATCGGGTCCAAACTCGTCCAAATATTTTTGCAATTGAACTTGTTTGTCGTCATAGCGTGTGCAAAATTTTGCATAATCTTCGCTGTGTGTGATATTTAGACCGCCAAGTCCGGCGCGCAACAATTTACGTCCAAGTGTCGGCATCGATTCATATAAGTCGACACAAATTCCAGCTTCGACAAGCACCTCGCAAGCCATCAAACCTGCTGGACCACCGCCTACAACGACGGCACGTTTATTCGAGTCGGTATTATGAGAACCCATTACGCGCAATTAAACCACGAAACTAAAAGCTCTTGCCAACTACATCCCTATATAATGGCTCTTTCCCCGTGTGCTGGCGCCACAATGACAACCAAGAAAGCAAAATCCAAGACAGTCGATAAAAATTTGGAGTTGGTTCGCGCCTGCTATGTGCACAGTCTCAATATCATCGACTACGCCGTAGTTAGCGCCATGATTGGTGGAATTGCACCCGCAGCCTTTGCTGCTGCCCTTTCGTACTGGTTTTTGCAATGCGCTGCGATGTCGCGAGACAAGACAGAACTAGAATTCATGCGCTGGACGAGAGATTTCGACCTGGTTTGGAATCCTATTGTGGAAGCAACCCTCGATTTTGTCGAACATTTCGAAGGCGAGGCTGATTTTGCCAGCGTCGAGACAATTTTGAACCTTCAACATAAGTTCGGCATCAAACACATGGAGCTTACTGATGAAGAATTGAATGAGCACTGTAACAGAGCAATTTCAGTAGTCGATTTTCTTTTTGAAAGACTGAGCGAAGAAAGCATGATTTCGGTCTCAGTTGAGATGGCAATTCTTGTAATGTGGCTCAAAGTTGCAGCCCTCGATGATCAGGCGGATCCCGAAGCTTATCCTATCGTTGAGCAGAACATTACTACCGTGGTGCAGCTCTACAGTAAAGTTCTACAGTAAATTCCCTGACGCGGCATTCAGCTTTGAAACGGTGCTAAGGATCCATTATCTAAGTGGAGATAGGTCATGATTGGGATACAACGCATCACATTCGCTTTACTTATACTGGCGGTCCTTGCTTTGCCGCACGGTGCAAGCGCACAAGCTGTACCGTCGTCGCAGACTGAATCTAGCGAAGTGCTCGACAAAAAGGTCGCCGATGCAATAAGCGAATCGACTGGTGTAGATACTGACAAGAAAGATTTAGAACCTAAAAAAGCACCACCACTCTCAAAAGTTATAGAGCAATCGGCAGGGTTTGGACTGAATCCGCTCAGAGTTTTTTATGGACCAATTACCGAAATGCAGGAGACCATCGTAAAGCTAGAACAACAAATCATGCGCTTACAAGGTCCGATTGCAGGTATTCGACAACCGATGCTTGATTTGCGCGAAGACGTCCGCACTGTGGATGTGAGACTTTTAGAAGTTAATAAAGATATGCGCTCGATTGAAAACAGCATTGTTACTACATCAGAGAAAATTCAATCAACTAACGAAAAGCTCGATGGTACCAATAAGTCAATTGAAGATACTCGCAAAGTAATGTGCACCACCCGTGATGAATTGTTGAATACCAGACAAGAAGTTACATCGACCAAGGCAGAATTATCTGGTACCAAGCGTGAAGTCATTGCAACTAATGCAGCAATTCAAAAAACACGTAATCAGCTGCAAAATATGCACAATGTCATATCGAATATGAACCATACTTTGAGTGGGCTAGATTCAAGTGTTTCGGGACTTCGAGAGCCTATTACGCAACTCCCGGCGCCGGTCCAAAAAGTAGAAGATCATTTGACGCGTCTTGATGCGAACCTAGAAGAGCTGCGCAAATCTGTCGATCGCACCAGCCACATGATTCTGGTTGCAATATTTTTTGTCGGTTTTATTGTTTGTATAGGCACACCAGTAGTTGGCATCCTGGTGTTCAAGTTCAGGAAAGAAATACTTGAAATGTTCAAACAGGAGCCAAATCTCGAGGATGAAAAAGTTATTGCATTGACATCGCATAATCCCCGCAAAACGTATACCAGTATGAAACCCGAAAGCGCCCCACAGTACAAAGCTAGCGGCAGTTGATCTAATTAATAGTTTAAAGAGGTTTTTCAAAACTACTCTCAGGGAAATTAAATACTGAGAGCGGAAACATTTTTGTTTGCTGAACTTCTATTACTATAATCGTGTCTTTGCAATGAAAAAATTCGCCATCCTATCGTTAATTGCGCTGTTTTTGTCCCTGAGCACTCCGCTCATGGTGAGAGCCGAGCAGCTTGCGGGCGCCAAAGCTGCCATAATTTGCATTCCGGGGCTAACCCAAAGCTCCAAAACCTATGACAAATTGACTCAAAGCATGGCTCCTCATGGCATTATGGTCAAAGCTATAGACGTTAAGGGTTTTGCCAACGCTATCGGCGAAGATGGCAAGCAAGAACAGATAAATTTCAACGCGACTATGGACCTGGTCAAGGACACTGCCGACCAGTTGAAGAAGGACAATAACGACATCCCTGTTTTTGTACTGGGCGAGTCCACTGGCGGCACTTTTGCCATGTTAATCGCCGACAAATATCCAGGTTATATAGACGGCATTATCTGCTCGGCCCCTACCTGGAAAGTGACCGGCATGAAGAAGGTTGCCGTTTACCAGATTCTAGACATGACTGTTTTGCGCTCGAGAAAGCGTGGATTGGCTGTTGGCTCCGTATTTCACCGTGTTACAGACGACAAAAAGCTCCGAAAGGAGCTTGCACAGCTTGAATCACGTCGCCAACGCTTCACTGTTGTGGAAGCCATGAAGTTTTTGATGTTCACCAAAAGACTGCCGCTTATTGCTAATTCAATCGATAAAATGCCTGTACTTTTCGTGCAGGGCATGAAAGATAAACTTAGTCAGCCGACCGAGACAGCTTTGTTGTTTAAAAACATTGCTACCAGTCGTAAGACTTTCATTGTCGATAGTGATGCCGAGCATCTAATTTATGAAGAAGGTCAGTTTTCAGAGAATTTATTATTGTCGTTGCGCGATTGGGTTCTTAATGCCGCCGGTGGTGCCACCCCTTTGACACCAAAGGGAGTGCTTTTTGCCAAAGAGAATATGGCGAAAAAGAAAGCTGGTCAGGTTGATAAGGTATTCTCTGCAGCTGGTGTAACACCAGACGATAGCATCGCGCGACAGCAAGTAGACAAAGTTGATAACGTGAGCGTAGCTAAATTCTGAAGGCTTACCAGCGATATTTAGATCGATCTGGCGATTCTGAAGAGTTTACGTCGATTAGTCTGCCATCGAGAACGGTTCTATTCAAAATGGTGATTGCGTCTGCAGCTGCATAAGCTGAACTCATTTCGACGAATGCAAAGCCGCGTTGGCGTCCAGTTGCTCGATCTAAGGGAATCGCTACGGATGAAACAGGACCTGCTTGTTCAAAGACTCGTTGTAACTTCTCTTCCGATACGTTGAACGAAAGGTTGCCCACGTGGAGCTTTTTACTTTTATTGTACATTTATACTTCTTTTGGCACTAACGCGCGGCAATCTAACAGTTTCGGCCGCTTCTCTCCAGTACCGGGAGTCATTCCATTATGAAGGAACCTTTGGGGCGAAAGCCAGGATATTCTTAATAGCGTGACAAATGTTATTGTATGAGCATAATTTGCGCCGAGGAAAATTTTGTGCAAAAAACAGCATGTATGTGGATTCGAGATGGCGTTCTCATAAATAGAATGCATGTGAATCCTGTCGCCTTTGCTGCCGCTTATTGGCTTCGACTTTCAAAACAAAACAGAAAATCGATTGATATAGAAACGCTGATTAATTTCGGGTTCGAGAAATCTGGTTATTCTTGCGCCGAAAAAATGCGGCTATTCAACGAAGAAAAAGCCAATTTGCTTGAGGATGTAAGTTCTGCAGCTGATTTGTACAATGACATTGCAGGAGTGGCTGGAGCCAAATGTAGCTATTTCAATTTTGCGCCTGAATTGCTTCACAAGCTCAGCATGGATGGTTGCAAGAACTTTATTACGTCAGCACTTGATCAAAAGATTCTGGATGACTGGATCGCAACCGAGCAGGGATTGGTGATAAAAGATTCTATCGATGAAATGCTAGGCAAGCGAGACGGTTTCAGCAAAGGCTATGACCATTTTAAATATTTATCCTTGCAAACAGATGGCGGGCGCATTTTTTATATCGCCGATGCCATTTCGGAAATTGCTACTGCTTCCAAGTATGCCACTGAATTTAGTATCACCAAGATTGGTTTTGCTTATCACATCGATGCAGATGCTGTAGAGCAAGCATACGATTTAGTGTCATCCTCGCACGAACTTCCAGTGCTTGATAAATCTCGATTGACTTTGCCTGAACCATTCGAGATTGTAGGTGCATTGAAAAGCGCAGGCGCTGATGCTGTTGTGATGGGCAGTGCCGAGAATATTATGGCTAATCTTGGCGTAAAGCTTAATGCGTTGCGCGATTAATGATGTTGAGTATCATCCAGGAATTCGCGAATTTTTCTAAGTTCTTTTTTTATTTCAGTTTGTTCTGATCTAAGTTCGTTAGCAATTGTGAAAAAAGAAGTTTCGTCTCGAGCATTCGCAGAGAAACGTAAAACTTTCAATTGATCCCAAACTAAACGACGACATAAAGTACCAGGTGCAACCTTCAGTTGGTCCGCTACATCCAGCAAGGCAGTCATAAAATCTTTATCGGCTCTGAAATGAATAATACCTCTTTCAACTATGCGATTGCGGACTAACATTTTTTCTTTGGCTAAAAGACTTTCCATTTTAGAAGATAGTTTTTTGTTGGGACGCATTTCGTCAGTGATATCTTCTATTTTTCGTTTGCTCTTCATAGGCTTTGACGCTTTTTTGCGTTGCTTCTCTTGCATGGAAAACTACCAACTCTGAGTTTCTATCTTCTATTCCAATTTCGACCAGCGGTAATCTAAAGGAAGTGACACCGATTACTAGAACTCTTTCTCCATAATCTCTTGTTAAAAGTGGAATTTGGATGTTTGGCAGAAGTAAGCCGAAAAAAACCTCTTCGATCTCTTCGTCTGAAATTTTGTGGTCGTTGTAGGAGGAAGGCAAGCGACGCATCGGTTACCTTCTTGAGTTTCTGTAGCACATTGTATTACACCTGTTGCGAGTTGTCAACTTGAGGCTTTTAGAAGCATCCTAGCCGAATTCCATCTGGAAAAAACATTTTCTGAGAACGAACAGACAAGGCCTTGTGCACTATAATGAGTTCAATTTTTAATCGAAAAATTCGGAGGTTTTCATGCTGCTTAAAAAATTAGCGACAACCAGTTTCACTAAATGGGCCTTATTTCTTGGTGTCGTATATGGTGCAGCAGCTGGATGCGCTCCTTCCGAAGATGATGCTTCAATTACCGCTGGCAGACCTAACCCCTTGAATAATACGGCGCCACAGGCAGCTACGACAGCGCCACAGCCAGCTGCAACGCAGTCTGCTGCCCAGTCGACATTGTTGAGTCGTATTGTCGTTAATCCGCCTCAATTCAAGCATCCTGCTGTAAGTCCAGCGAGCATTCAAGCCGTCAAGAATGCAATTCTTGCGCTCCCCGAGCCCCTTCGCACCAAGCTCGATGCGACTGAAGCAAGGGTAATTATTTCGCCCAACATGACCGACAGGTGGCCAGAGTCGATGAAAGAGCAGCCTGAAGCAGAAAAGGACCCGGCTCCAACACTGGCGGAACAGCCTGGACGTATTTATGGACTTGATATGTGTGTTTATGAAAGACCCAAGAAGCGAGGAACGACCGATTTGGGACCAGCTCGCAAGCCTGAATATATTCAGCTCCAGGTTGGAGATATGTTGTTTCAGGTGCTCGATGACATGATGATTTTGTCTAAAGACCCCGAGCTTCGCAAAGAATGGAATGAAGACAAGAAACACATTCCGGCTGAAATCGCTCCCAAAGTCGGCAATTTCACCAAATTGGACGATTGGGGACCGCGTGAGACATGTGCTGAGATGTTTGGCTCGATGATGGGCGGACGCAATGAAAATACAGACAATCTATATAAGTACTTTCCGCGGGTCAAAAAGTGGTTGATTAAGCGTTTGGGGGTCACAAATCCCAAGTAATAGATTTAATAATTAAATCGCCAGGAAAATTGAACTTTTTCATCGCACATATCGTTTTAACTAGTAGTAGAACCTTTTGCGCCGCATCCTTATAATCCTGCGAGGTTGACCATGTCTAAGTTGAAATTTCCGGCTCTGCTTGCCTTAGCCGCATTTGGTCTAACAAGCGCGGGCGATGCAAACGCCCAGAGCGTGACCCGGATCAGTCAGCCAGTCATGAATCAGCAAGGGTTCAATCAAGTAGGCGAGCGCCCTCAGATGCAGGGACGCCAGGGGCGGCGCGGTAAGCAAAAGAAGATGATGCTGATGCCCGGTGATGTCGCAAAAGAAAATATTCAAAAGGTTACATCTGAAATTCGCTGGAATACCAACCTCAATAGTGCTCTTGCACAAGCTGCAAGACAGCATAAAATGGTTCTATGGGTCCATCTGGTGGGCAATCTCAGCGGCGCTACCTGAAGTGCCGCAAATAGCTTGAGAGCCGTGTCGCTCTCGCAAGAACCAGCTTTCTCCGTATTAAAAGACTATTTAGTCTGCGGCTACAAAGATATTTCAAATGATGCCTCCGCGGGATTTTCTGGAAGGCATGAGGTTGGAGGAAATGCCATTAATACATCTAATGGCGCAGGTCCCACTAATTTGCAGACTTTCCTGCTTGCCTCCGACGGCACAGTGTTGAGCTGTTTGCCTGGATTCTGGAATTCAGTCGATTTGGTCAGAGAGATAGAATTTGCCAATCGATTGAATAAAGTCTGGAACGATCCTAAAATGACCCATACTCAAAAGAACAATGCGTTTAGTCAAATGCATTTGGCTCATATCGGCGAGCATTCAATGCAAATGGTGGCACGCAGTCGTATGCAGTCTTTTGACATGCAGCACGAAGCAAAAAATAATCTCTACACCTCAGATACAATTTTAGATCGCGCAAGCGCAGCATCAATTCTTTCAGACGAGCGCATGATGAAAAGGTCTGCTATGCAAGCTTTCAAAACAACGGATAGAATTATGCACGAGCGTATGGCACAAAGACCTTTTGTCGCCTACACCGCATTCGATACCGCAAAATTTGCCAAATATGGACGTCCTCTCTACGATAAAAATGAGGATTTCAGAACAGCTGATGGCAAATTTATCGATAACGGAAGAATTGTTGATAAGCCACCAGAAGCGGTTAAAGACAAGGAGCTAATAGGTAAAGTTCCTGATCAGGTAATGCAACGTCGCGAACGTCGCCAGAGAAAAAATGCTCAGGAAGCCTACAACAATAGACTCTGGGGACAGTATGAGCAGAACCGAAACGAGGTCAAGAAGTGGGGGCAGTAAATATTTTTCTGTTTGTGCTTATTGAAGAGTAATTAGGTCTATGTCCAAAACCTTGTCGGATAAACTGTCCGCGTCAAGTTCGCGAAGTTCGTTATACCAGGTTGGAATGAATAACTTGGTATCTGCAAGGTCTACAAACATCGGTGCAATAGTCACCTTCTTGAAGAGTCGGCGCAGACGAATGTATTCACGCCGCAGCCCGTCAATTTCGTCTTTCATCATATGACGCTCCGACTGAGAATGAACGAAGTCTTCGGCACGATCGCGCGGCCAGCCCTGCTCTATCAATGCGCTTATTAAATCGTCTTGCTTCTTAAGAACTTTTGTCATCCCGCAATCATTGTGTCCAATCAAAGCAAAGTGGCGAACACCTGCGGAGAGTATATAAGCAAGACTGAATTCCGAGCCTACAAGCCTTCCGCTGGCTCGTCGAATTACATAAGCAAACATGCGTGGAATCGGCAAGGCGTAGCGGAACTCGATACACGCTGCAATTAAAAGTTCGGGTTTTGTGCCTTCTTCGATTTTTTGACCAAAATTTTCAGAACAAATGAGTTTTTCTATTGGACTATTGCGCCACTCTGGGGGAATGTCGAAAACAGAGCTTATCTCTTGCAGACGACCTCTGTAACGCTCATCGTCGCTGATGCTGGTAGGTAATGACATACTTTCTCCCGAATGGATGCAGATGTTTATCATACCATCGCTAATAATTGATTCGTTCAGCTCGCGTTCATGTGATTCACCTATGCTCGCTTAAAAAGGAGCAGTTATGATGGATAAAAAAAGTGATTCAGACGAGCCGGTATACCTAGTGATTGGAGCCTATGGAGGAGTCGGACGTGAGCTGTGTATGAGGTTGTCAAAGCGGGGCGCGCGACTTGTAATTGCCGGTCGCGACGAAGACAAGTTGAATGCCCTTGCTTCCACTGTTAATGCACATCCAGTTGTCGTTGATGCTTGCGAATATAATCAGGTTCAAGAAGCCGTTAATTCTGCCCTTGCTGTGCATGGACGGCTCGATGGAGTGGCAAACTGCGTGGGCTCGCTAATTCTCAAACCAGCACATTTAACTTCGGTCGAGGAATGGTCTCAGACAATTTCTACCAATCTGAACTCGTCGTTTGCGCTGCTCAAATTCGCTTCTAAAGCCATGATGGCAACGGGAGGATCTATTGTTTTCGTGTCATCTGCTGCTGCTAAAATCGGTCTTTCCAATCACGAGGCAATAGCCGCAGCCAAAGCAGGAATAGAAGGGATGGCGCGCTCTGCAGCTGCATCTTACTCCAGGCAGAAAATAAGAGTCAATTGCGTCGCGCCAGGAATGATTGAAACCCCGCTTACACAATCATTGCGAGCGAATCAAACTCAATTTCAAGCATCAATTGACATGCACGCGCTTGGCAGAATTGCATCTCCTGGCGAAGTTGCAAGTGTCATAGATTGGCTGTTGGGAGCGGAGAGTGCGTTTGTGACAGGACAGTCTATTTCAGTCGATGGTGGACTGTCTTCGGTTCGAGCTAAAGCCGCTCAGCGTTAGCTAAAATTGGTTGTTTTCGATTTTTGTTCGATATAATGACCAAATGAATAAAAACGCCATTCAAATTTGTTTGAGTATTTTAATTGCAGTTATGCAGCCAGCCATTGCGGGTGATGCAAATGTCGACAAATCAAAAGCCACTACAGACAGTGCTTTGCTCCTTTTTGATACGCAGGTTCTAGATCATTTTCAGCAAGGCGACTCGAATCAACCCTCTCGTGCCTGGCTTGCGTTTCAAGTTCTTCTCAAATCTGGCGTTGCTGCCAGACCTCAGATTGATCAATTGCTTGGTTCGAAAAGCGGTGGAACCCGTCTTTATGGCGCAATACTTTTGCAGCAAATAGACAGCGCAAAAGCGACTAAGCTGCTCAAGAGCTGGTTAAACGATAAAACGCGAGTTGTGTTCAGTCAGGGCTGCGCAAAAGAAGAAACCACCGTTGGCGATTTGTCCAAGAGACTGCTCAAAGGCGAGCATCTGGTGATGTTGAAGGATCCTAACTAGGTTTTTCTAGGAATCAAAGAGTTCTATAAGCATATTCTTCACTCTTTTCGATTCGAGAGGTCTTATTCTTGCACCTCCAAGTATCTGTTGCCATACAAGCAAGGACCAGAATGAACCACCGACAATGTGGCCTGCTGCAAATGAATCTTTTACCTTTAGTTCTGGGTGCAAGTCAAAATACTTGGTAGCAAGCGCCATACCTTTTAATAGGACAACTCTCAGATACAATTCGGGCAATTCTGGAAATCTGGCTGATTCGCCAATCAAAATTCTTACCAGGCGTAAATATTGCGGGTCTTTTTCAAGCATCGAAAATTTTTTGTACATTTTCTCGATAAACTGTCGCGGAGTAAGTTCTGGCAGCAAGTTGGACATAGCATCGAAATCCAGGTTTACTTTTTTGACTGTAATTTCTTCGATAATTGCAATGAATAGCTGCTCTTTATCTCTGAAATGGCTGTAAATAGTGGCTTTTATTACTCCGGCGGCTTTTGCTACTTCAGATATGCTCGTGCCGGCGTATCCGCGCTCTAGAAACACTTCTACTGCTGCGGTAACGATATCATCACGTTTGCTTTGAGGGCGTCCTCTGCGTCGGGGCGAGGGTTTGGCTTCTAAGATGTTCTTCTTAGACAAGATTGAGGTTCCTTTATTTGACGTTTATACATACCGGTCGGTATTATAATTCAAATTGTCGCCGGTAGATATAAGCGAATGAAACAAAAACCAAAAATAATCATTTTAATAGTCGTTCTGCTGGGCGCCGCGTTTGCCTTCTATTACTGGAAGAATAGACCAGCAGAAAACGGAAAACTGCATGTAAGTGGTCGAGTAGAGGGTTATGAGACTAATATTGGTCCCAAAATTGGTGGACGAGTTGACTTTGTGGCAGCTCGCGAGGGCGACCTTGTTACTAAAGGTCAATTGCTAGTAAAAATAAGCGACGACGATATTCAGGCTCAAATGAGAGGCGCTAATGCTCGAATTTTGATGGCGAAGGAGCAAGAAACTGACGCGGCTTATCAAGTTGAAGCAATTAAAAGTCAAATTGAAGAAGCTAAAATAAAGATTCAGCAATCTAAGGAAGAAGCTTCTTCTGAAATTAATCAAGCAGAGTCGAGCGTCGCTTTGGCACAGGCACGCGTAGCGGAATCGCAAGCCGCTCTGGAACAGTCCCAAGCTGAGCTCGAGCTAGCTAAGAAAAGAAAGCAACGTTACAAGATAATGCTCGAGCGTGGAGCTGTTTCTACCGATGAAAACGACCAGGCTCAAACCACATGTGATACCGCTGAGGCAACTGTAAAAGCTAAGCAAGCCCTTCTTCTTGTCTCGCAACGCGATTTTAAGAAGAGTCAGGCTGCTCTTTTGCAGGCTCGCAGCATGCGCTTGAATCCTCCTATGCGCAATAGTCAAATGGAAACCTTGCAAAAGCAGCTTATTCAAGCCGAACACAAATTGAAATCTGCTCAGCATGAAATAACAAATGTCAAAGCAAGGCGCGACGAAGTTCAATCAAGCATAGATTATCTTACAGTTGAGTCGCCAATAGATGGAGTTGTCACCGCGCGTGCCGTGGAGCCAGGAGCTGTTGTTACTCCTGGACAGACATTGCTTTCTGTCATCAACTTAGACGAGGTGTATTTGCGCGGATATGTTCCGGAAGCGCGAATAGGCGAAGTCAGAGTGGGACAGCTAGCAAAAGTATTTCTTGACAGTTTTCCAAGTAAGTCTTTCGAAGGAAAAGTAACTCAAATAGACCCTGAAGGAACTTTTACACCTGAAAACATTTATTTTAAAGACGACCGGGTTAAGCAAGTATTTGGTATCA
The DNA here is from genome assembly GCA_026129135.1 of Cyanobacteria bacterium TGS_CYA1. Classification (GTDB taxonomy): domain Bacteria; phylum Cyanobacteriota; class Vampirovibrionia; order Obscuribacterales; family Obscuribacteraceae; genus Aved-18. Next base: position 430,311 of record JAHCIQ010000003.1, read on the forward strand.
AAATCAGTATCAACCAGAAAGAACACTTTGCTAAACCGGGTATGCCGGCAGATGCTGAAATCGTTTCAAAGAAGAATATGTGATGACTCAGGTACCTGTAGTGCAAGTGCTAGATCTAAAGAAAAACTATGGTGAGACACAGGTTCTCAAGGGTGTTTCGTTCAGTATATATCCAGGTGAGATTTTTGGCATCGTAGGTCCGGATGGTGCTGGTAAAACTAGCGCTTTCCACATGCTTGGTGGCATTCTTGATGCCACTTCGGGAGATATCACTGTACTGGGCAAAAAGCCACGTGATACAAGACTTGAAATTGGTTATCTAACTCAGCTATTTTCTCTTTACCTCGATTTGAGCATCAATGAAAACATTGAATATGTAGCTGGTTTGCGCCAGGTAAGTAAGAACGATTTGAAGGAGCGTCGCGATAAATATCTAAAGCTAATGGACCTTGACCGTTTTTCAAATCGTCTTGCGGGTCAATTATCTGGTGGTATGAAACAGAAGCTGGCATTGTGTTGCGCTTTGATAGCACGACCTAAACTTTTACTTTTAGACGAGCCAACAACTGGAGTGGACCCTGTATCTCGTCGCGAATTCTGGGATTTACTTGCTTCCATAACGCAGGAAGGAGTAACTGTAGCTGTAGCTACTCCTTATATGGACGAAGCCGAGCGTTGTCATCGTTTGATACTTTTGCATGAAGGCTCTATTCAAGATGAAGGACGCCCGCAAGAATTAAAAGATAATCTCAATCTCAAACGTCTTGAACTGCGCTCGAATGATTTAGAAAAATTGAGCAATCGTTTGCACACGAGCATAGACAAAGCTCAAGCTCATTTTACTGACATTCAAGAATTTGGTGATCGATTGGACGTTTTAACAGACAATCTGAATATTGCTCAATCGATTATTCAAAAGGAATCTGTCGGTTTGGACTTAAGTATTTCTGCCCAAGAGCCCACGCTTGAAAATGTTTTTGTAAGTAAGCTCAAGAACGCCGAAGTGAAAGAAACAACAGCACGCTTTCCTTTTGTGCAGAAAGGCGCGCCATCAAATAGCACTGCCATCAAAGCCGAACACGTCTATAAAGAGTTTGGTTCTTTTGCTGCGGTGAAAGATGTAAGTCTCCAAATAGATTATGGACATATCTATGGACTTTTAGGCGCTAATGGCGCTGGCAAAACTACCACTATCAAAATGCTTTGCGGACTGCTTCAGCCCAGCAAAGGGCAAATGAGTCTTGGCGGTGAGAAAGGTAATTTAAGAAGTGCATTGCTTCGCAAAAAGCTAGGATACATGAGTCAGAAATTTACTCTTTATGATGATCTGACAATACTTGAAAATCTAGAATTCTATTGTGGAGTCTATTGTGTTCCCCAGGATTTAAGGAGTAAAAGGCTCAATTGGGTGCTTGAAAATACTGGATTACTCGGCGAAGAGAATCGGCTTACAGGAAATTTGCCAGGTGGCTGGAAACAAAGACTTTCTTTCGGCGCTGCGGTATTGCATCAACCAGAAGTATTATTTTTAGACGAGCCCACCTCAGGTGTAGATCCGCTTGCGCGAAGACAGATGTGGCAGTTGATTCGTGATTTTGCCAGACAGGGTACAGCGATTCTTGTGACAACACACTTTTTGGAAGAAGCTGAGCATTGCAGTGAGCTTGGATTCATGGTGGCAGGAGAATTAGTTGCTCAAGGCGCACCTGGAAAAATCAAAGCCGAGCAGCCAGGCTCGCTTATCGAGCTTAGATTCAAAGACAATCAAGCCGCATACAATATGCTAAAAACTAAACTTGATTCTTGGCGAGTTTCGATTTTTGCAGATGCCGTTCACTTGGTTTTAGACCATCCCGATATTGAGCTTGAATCAATAATAGAAAACTGCAATAGTCAGGGCATAGAGTGTTTTTCAAGTCGCAGACTACCTTTTAGTTTGGAAGACGCCTTCATTGGTATCGTCAAGCGCCAATCGACTGCCAACGCAGAGGCAAGCGCTGCATGAAAAAAATACTTACTCAATGCAAAAAAGAACTGATTCAGTTTCGTCGAGACAGACTGACAGTGGCGCTTGCTTATTTCTTACCTACTCTTGCCATAATTCTTTATGGTTTTGCAACGAGACTGGAAGCAAAGAATATTCCAGTTACTGTGCGAAATTACGATATTGGTTTTTATAGCCGCGAATACATTCACACTCTTTTCAATAACGGACAGATGGTATCAGTTCCGTGGTCAGGAACAAAGGACACCGACCCGCTTGATTTGGGCAAAGCGAGAGCTGTGATTATCATCCCTCCAGATTTTTCGCGAGACATACGCAACAATCACAGCGCAAGCGTGCAAGTTTTAGTTGACGCGACTGACGTCAATAATGCACGCGTTATTAAAAATAGTATCATCGCCACATCGCAGTATTTTCTGCGCAGTGGTGCAATGGAGCAACAGAAAAACTTGATAGTGCCTCAGGTTAGGTTGTGGTTCAATCCTGGAAGAAAGGAGAGCTTGTCTGTTGCACCAGGCTCTATTGCAGTATTTTTATGGATTTTTCCTTGTCTTTTATCAACGCTCTGTATATCAAGAGAGAAAGAGCAAGGAACGGTTTTGCAGCTTTACGCATCGTCCATAACATCATTCGAATTGATGGCAGGAAAAGCATTAGCTTATCTGCTGATTGGAATCTCGCAAGCTATCGTGTTGATAGGCTCTTCATGCATTTTGTTCCAACTGTCTTTTGTTGGTAACGGGCTAGTTTTCGCTCTTGCTACAATATTGTTTTTGGCTTCATCAGTTTGTTTTGGATTACTTGGCGGTTCTCGCACCAATTCTCAAAGTGCCGCTGTGCAGCTTGTAGCTACAACCGGTTTCACAACTTCTTTGTTGCTTTCTGGATTCTTATATCCACAACGCAACATTCTTTTTCCACTTTCTCTTTTGTCTAATATTCTTCCAGCTCGTTATTACGTTGAGGCTTGCAGAAATTTCTTTGTAAGAGGCAGCGGTTTTTTCGACCAGTTTTACATTTTAGTGGCTTTGGGACTGGCTGCGCTTTTAATCTTCAATGGCGCTCGCAAAGTAATGTCCAAAATGCAGCTTAGCAGTTGAAGGTGAGTATTGTGGATTACGCCATTCAACTGAAAGCATTAATAAGAAAAGAGCTTCGACAAATTTTTCGAGACAGAGAATTGCTCTTTCTTTTATTGTTTATGCCAGTAATGCAGATTACTCTTTATAGTTTTGCCTTGAGTCCTGAAGTAGAGCATCTTCGCCTGGGAGTGATCGATTATTCAAATTCGACCACAAGCCGCGAGTTGATTGGCAATCTAGTAAGTAATATGGTTTTCGACCTAAAAGACGCAGGTGCAAATGAAGACCAACTTGCTAATAAAGTCAAAGGCGGCAAGCTCGAAGCTGGGATGATCATCCCCCCAGAGCTTCAAAGACATTTGAAGTCAGGAAATGCCACCAAAGTGCAGATATTCTTAGATGGGGTCGATGCAAATACAGCAGGTATCGCAGGTGGTTATATAAGTCAAATACTTGCTGCTTTCAATAACAAGCTACAGAGTGGCTCTCAAAGCCCGAAAAGTGCGGTTCAGCCGAAGGTTACTTATCTGTACAATTCGGGACTCGAAAGCCGTTGGTTTTTCGTTCCTGGCGTTTTAGCACTGGTATTAAATCTAGTGAGTACGCTTGTATCTAGCGCAGCTGTGGTTCGAGAGAAAGATACCGGAACCCTCGAACAATTGTTGATGACTCCAGTCAGTTCGTTTCAGATTTTGGCAGCTAAAGTGATACCACTTTCTGCAGTGCTCATGGTAAACGTTTTAATAAGTCTCTTCGTTGCCGTGGTTTTCTATGGGGTTCCCTTTCGTGGCAACTTCTTTCTCTTTATGGCAGTTTCATTTCTTGCAATCATCGTCGGTATTTCAATAGGAATTGCTCTAGCTGCCTATTCAGCTAATCAAAGACAGTCGTTATTGACTTCATTTTTCATAAATTTGCCTGTAATTCAATTATCTGGTGCTCTCTCTCCAATAGAGAGCATGCCTCAATTCTGGCAAGATTTATCTTGTCTAGACCCTCTTCGTTACTACGTTACTTGTGTAAAAGCAATCATGCTGAAAGGTGTTGGTTTTCAGGCTATTTGGCCCAATGTGGTTATTCTAGCTGTTTTTGCCATCGTTTTTCTTTCATTGAGTTCAGCACGATTCAGGAAACAACTGGCATGAAAAATAGTAAATTCATAAGCAAAGCTCTCTTGTTCTCTTTTCTGCTTTCAAGCAGTTTTAAACCTTGTGCTGCTCAAGACGAGCAGACTACTAACCTGCGTGGACCAATCACCCTTCAGTCCCCGGTCAATTTGCGTAAAGAAACTGAATCTATAAGCAAATTATTCGATGATGCAGAAAGTCCCGAGCGAATACGAATCGGCAGTCCTCGTTTGAGTGCTTTGATAACATTAGAGCGCAAATTAGATCCGTTTGGACTGGACTCAAGTTCGTCAAAAGTCATGTCTCTTGCAGATGTCGCTAGAAAAACAATCGACTCAAATCTTGATATCGGCATTTCTGATATGGAGCAAAAGATTCGCAAAGGAAGACTTTTGTCGAGCATGGGACAGTTTTTGCCCGACCCGAATCTGGGATATAGATATAACTACTTATACGGTACAGCCAATGTTCCGTTTGGAACGACAGCAGAGCCGCTTCGGTTCGATAATACACTAATTATCGCTCAGGCAGGACTCAGGTGGTATCTATGGCGTGGTGGCAAGGTTCTATATTCTACTTTGCGCGATCGAAATCTTTATCGCGCTTCTCAACACTCAAGGCATGCCACCATAAACGATGCATTGCTTGAAGCGGCGCGACTCTATTATGATTTACTGTTGCAGGAAGCGATTTTGCAGGTTCGAATAAGAGCGGTCGACACATCTGTTTCGCAGCTCAAGCTGAATCAAGATCAAAAAGAAGGTGGTCTTGTAACCAATCTCGAAGTTTTGCAAGCCCAAACTCAGTTGTCACAAGACCGCCAGAAACTTATAGATCAGCAGATAGAGCGTAGAAATGCGGCTATAAGATTGAGCGAATTCTTGAATCAATCTCAAGATATAGACATAGCGCCTGCAACTCGAACTCTGGTAAAAACCAGATTGGTATCACAAGATGATGGTCCAAACAAACTAATAGATATTGCGATTCGAAATAGACCCGAACTCAAACAATTTGAAGAACAGCGTTTGGCTGCTAAAAAGGATATCAAAGTAGCGGCATCAAAACTCTCGCCTACGTTTCAGTTTAATCTAAATGGGCTAGGTATTGGCGAAACACTTGGGTCGAATCACGAAGGTATTGTTGGCTTGAATGGTGCAATCACAAGACGCAACAAACAAATTACCCCACTTCTTGCAGTAGGCTATCAGGTCAATTGGAATCTGGAAGGTATGGGAACAGTAGATGCTGCAAATACCTATGCAGCGATTATGAATGCAAGAAAAGCTCAACTCGAGTGTAATAAAGAATTGAATCTTGTCACATCGCAAGTAAGACGTGCTTATCTAGCCGGACTTCAGACCGAACAAAAAATAGAAGAGGCTATAGCTCAAGTAAAAAGTTCGGAAGAAGAATTGAATCTTGCCCAAATTAGATATCAAAATGGACTGGCGAAAAATATTGATGTTCTAAAAGCGCAAGAAGATTACACACAAGCTCTAATTCAAAAAGCAACTTCTCTGGTTAACTTCAATTTGGCTCAGGTAGCTCTTCTACGCGAAGTTGGTCGTATTTCTTACGATACGCTAGTTGCAAATAAACCCATTAGTGAATAGTAGTTCTATCGGGATTCTTGACTCAACTCAGAAATTTCTTTTTCCGCAGGAAGATAGCCTTTCTCTTTTGCCAATTGTAGATCTTTCTTTGCTTCTTCTAAACGATTTAGTTTTTTCAGTATTTCTGCTCGCTCACTGTATCCGCGACAGGCTTCTCCATTAGCTAAATATTTGGAGTAAGCTTCTAGTGCTTCGTCTAGTTTACCTTCAGCCTTTAAGATCCTTCCTTCCTGCCGGTAGTATTCTTTACTATTAGGGAACAGTCTTTTGAGTTCTGCCAGCGTATTTCTAGCCTCTTCAAATTGATTCAAAACTATGTAAGCGGTAGCAGCGTTTACCCAGGCATTCATATCTTCAGACGATGTCTTTTTTGTTTCCGGGAATAGTTCTATCGCCGTTCTAGCATGAGGTTCCGCTGCATCAATATGACCAGAGATCTTTTCCAGCCAGGCATAGTCAGCATATGCACTCATTTTGGATTTTCGAGAAGCAGCAGCTCTCTTGTAAAATTCCAATGCCTCTGAATCTCTACCTAGTTCGAAAAAGTAGTAGGCACAGTTGCCTAAATACAACGGATCTTCGCCGTTTTTAGCAACAGATCTTTTGCCGAAATTTAGAGCTTCTTGATAATCACCGAGTTTGCATGCCAGAATAGCAGCATCATACAAAGTCAAATGGTCGAGGTTAACATCTTTAAGTTGCTCTAAATCCTTTTTCGCTTCACTCTTTTGGTTTAGCTCCAGATGCACTATTCCGCGTACGGCATACAACATTTTGTATTTGCCAGCTGTATCTAATTTTATTGCTTCATTGAAATTTTCCAGAGCTTTTGAAAAATTACGCATTTTGCAATAAGTCCTTCCACGAGCAATACACAGTGGCAATTTTCCGCCCGGAATGCCAAAACGTGGATGGGGATTGGTTTTCAGAAGACCTTGCGCTTTGTCTAATAGTTCAATCGATTTTTGTGGTTGATTGAGCGAGCTTTGAGCTTCGCCTGCAATTTGATAAAAGGCTGGCTCGTTTGGAAAGTGTTTGATCATGAATTCCTGAATCTTCAGAACGCTTTTAGCATCGCCGGCTTTCATGTAAGCACGTGTCTTTGCAAGGTATGAGTCTACAGTCGCATTATCCAGCGGCGCTAAGGGAGCTGGTTTTGCGGCTAGAGCATCAGGCGCTATGAACGCTTGAATGATCAAAGACAAGCTAAAGGCGACTACTATTCTACGGTTCATTCGATGATTTTCTCCTTGACACAAGGAGTCTATTCCATACTAAGATTGGTACGAATCACGACTACGGAAAGTTAGTTAGGGCTTTTAATGTATATTATTTTCGTCGATGATTCTGTTGCAGCATCGCATGAAGTACCGGCACAAAGACGTTTTTGTTTCCAAAATGATTTAACGACAAATATGACGGTCGGTTTCTCTCCACGATTTCGGCTAGATTAAATTATCTAGATTGGGATTATGAACTCCAGGTATCCGAATTAGGGAATACCCTGTAGATTTAGTTCGTTAGTGTCTGGCATCATGGCTTTGGACTCCCGAGCAGGTGGCGGGCATGAAAATATTTACAATATGGCTTTTGATGAGCTTTATCAGTGTTTCGGCGGCATGTTTTGCCCCGGTGGCTTTGGCTCAAGCAAAACCTGCAGATGCTTCTGTGGAAACAATTGAGGGATATAAGTCATATTTACAGACTAGGGTGATGCGCAACTACTTTCCTCCTAAATGCTCTTCGCCAGGACCGACAGAAGTCGCTTTCAGTATCGAAAGGAACGGTGGCGTCACATGCGTGCGTTTGAAGAAAAGCTCTGGCTGTCCATTGTACGACATGGCAGCACTTCAGGCTGTTGAGCGTGCTGTTCCATACAGGTCGTTGCCCGAGGACCGCGCCAATTTAAACGTGGCAGTAAATTTTGACATGGGCAAAATCTGGAAGAAAAAGTCAGTGGTAAGCATTTTAAATGCACCACTCGCCAAGATTGACACTACGCCCAAAACGAAATCGGCAGATCTTTTGACCCAGCCACGCACTGTCAAGAATTTGTGTCAGGCATTGCGCGATGCTGATTTCGCCAGGGCACAGATGGACATTTCTGGCATTCCTCAAGAAGGGAAAAATCTGCTTGTGCGCATTTTGTTTCGTCAAATAGAAAATATGCTAGAAGCGCCTGGAATGAAAGATTCGGATAGTATCACTATTGTTTTGGATAAAACCGTTTATCTAAAAGCAGATAGCAGAGCCAAGTTGCATGAAGCATCTAAACCGGTTATCGAAATTTTGAAAGCGCGTAAATCAAATGCGGAATTGAAGACGAATCAAGAGTTTTTGTCTGCACTTGCCAATTTCTTTGAAGCTGTTGACCGCGATGCGGTCTACGAATAATAAAATTAATAAAACGGGCGTCTTTTGCGTACTGATGCTAATCCTTCAGAAAATGAGCTAGCAAATTCATATTTTGGCTCTATGACAAATTTGCCGGTTTTATCTATATAGCCGTAGCCATCGTGTGGAACTTTTTTAGTGCTAACGTTTACTGATACAAGCGCTAAACCATCGTGAAAAGATTTTGCCGAAGTAAATTTGGGTGGTATTACAAAGGCACCGGATTTATCGATAAATCCCCAGTTACGATCACCATTTTCGCTGACTTCGACTGCTGCAAGCCCGTCTTTGAAATGACGAGCAGCGGAGAATTTGCAAGGTATTTTAAAATGAAAACTGGAATCCACAAATCCCCAGTCGCCGCCTTTTTTGAGTTCGCGTGCAATTGCCAGTCCTTCAGAAAATGGTGTCATCTCGAAGTCGTGAGTCTGAATAGTAGTATCCGGGGACAAGCTTACTGTTTCATCTGACTCATATAATTCTGGATCGTCGTCGAACGTGAATTTGCGTTTGGGTTTTTCTGTTTTAGGTGCGGGAACTTCTTTTCCTGTTTTATCGATGAATATTTTTGAGGACGGGCTATCAAGCCTGGCGACCTCGGCAACGCCGTTTTTGAAAGGCATCGCACTATCAAATTTCTGATTGATTGCTACTCTGCCTTTGGTATCAATGTAGGAATAGCTGTCATCGAAAAGCGTGAAATTGCTATCGACTTTGATAAACATTGAAGAAGCCATACCGACAATGATGCAGGCTGTCACTTGAGTTACCATCAGAATAACCACGGCTTGCGTTGCACCGTATTTGCCATCGATAATAATAAAGTTGAGTGCCTTGAAAAGCACTATTAACGCCAGATTCGCGAAAAAGAGAATTACCGCCGTGATGCCAAGGCTCAAGGTGAAAATCAGTGGTACTGCTGCCACTCCGCCACCAAGCGCGGTGAATATGCTGGTTACAGTTGAAAAATAAAGTGCTATGCCAAACGCTGCTGCAGTGACGGTTCCTTGCAGTGGTGCAAAAATGATACCGCCTACTATTTTTTTGCCAGCTAACTTGACGCCGGGCAAACGTGGAAAAACAAAATAATAAATGAGCGATGCACTAATCAATGCTGTCGCTGCGCAAATTATAACAGTAATCGGCAGGTTCATTATCTAATTATATGCTTTTGCATCTGGACGCGAACTCACTATTATTGAAAGATTAGTATTCTAGTACATCTAAAATTCAAGAAGAGAGAACCGATTGAGCTGAGCTTAATGCTGTTGAGCGTGCTGTTCCATACAGGGCGCTACTCGAGAGGTTGCTAGCCTCCTACGAAAAAACGAATTTAAAAGAGGGAGCTAATATGAAGTTAGCCGCTCAGGTTGCAATTTTTTGACTTTATTTAAGTATTCATGAGCTAGCTTAGGATTTGTATCCTCAATTCTAAGAGCATAAAAGTAATAACAATCGGCTAAATGCTGTTCGACCAAATATTTGAATGCAGGCATCGCACATCTATTTGCCGTCTCAAGATCGATTATGGCTTGGCGGAAATTTTTTTGTTCGCACTTCTGTTTTCCGCGTTTTAAGAAAGTCAAACATCTGTCCTTGCATTTTTCAAGTGCTATAAATTCTGGAGTTCTAAGTGGTGGATTTGCTGCCGTAATATGTTGGAGAGTTATTTCCATCGAGCTAATATCTTGCCAAAAGCTGCGCATGAAAGGCATAGCCAATTCAAATGCCTCGATTACTTTTGCATCTTCCTTTAGGTCGCCTGAGGATTTGATTATCGCTAGCGAATCCATATGGGGTGGATTAGCTATCTCGTATTTTAAATTGAAGGGCATATTCTCATCTATTTCGTATATGCTGAGTGCCGATGTTAAGCGTCTAATGAGTGAATAGCAAAATTTGCTGTCAGCAACGTGACTTGCACAGTATTTTATATTCTCCGGGCAAGTGTACTCTTCTTTGATCGCCTGGGCAATTCTAATTTCGTCTTTTATTTTTTGCGAATAGGCACCACCGGAGGTTCTCAACTTTTCTATTGCTTTCTCCATCGCATATTTACTGTTTGCGTCTGCAGGGCGATTCTCTAAAGCTAATTTGAATTTTCTAAAGGCGTTAGGCCAGTCGTGCTTTTCGTAATATGCAATACCTTCTGTTTGTAGTTTTAGACTCGCATTGTAATCTATAATTCTCTGGTCTGGTTTATTCTCTGCTCTTAGTCCAGAATTTGGTGCAACCTGTTTTTTATTAATTGTGTTGTTTTTCTTGGTGACGTTAGAAGTCTTAGAGTTGCTGAGTTTGGGCTCAACGATTGGAACGTATGGTGCTTTAGGATAGTGGTGCTTTTGTGGTGTTTGTGCCCAAGCTGATTGCACGGCAAAGAATACTGACAGAAGCAATGTGCAAAATCTGACCATAATTTTGTAATCGAGATAGGGATACTAATGTTTTAGCTCATTAGGTCAACCAGATGTATAGGGAAAACCCTTGATCGCTGCTGTGTTTTAGATATCAAAATTGCCCAAAAGAAATCTCGCCAATTCATTGATGTCTTGCCTTGATTCCAGTGGAATGTCTGCATTACCAAGTCCTGGAAGCAGATTCTTTTTGAGAAAGATCAATTCGTCTTTTGTGCTGTCGTACCCGCCTAGGATTGGTAGCTGGTTTGCGGTTGAATAAACCAGGTTGAGAAGCGCGTTCTTGAAATGTGCCATCTTGACGTAGTTTAGTTTTTCGTAGGTATCTGTTTGCGAGTGGTAGTGTGCCCATCTTCCGCATGAAAAGAATAGATACGGCAAGTTGTTTTGCACATAAACGTAATGGTCGCTGGGACTGTTCACGTATGAGTCGAGGACGGCAGCCCATTTGATACCACTATCGGCCTCCGCTTCACGCAAAAGATTCGACCACGAAGAACTGCTTTCCATGCCTGTAACGAACATAATGTTTTCCAGGTTTGGAATTGGGACGTCGTGTCCAACCAGGTCCAGAATCAATCCACATCTAATTGGTCGTGTGCTTTGCTCGTAGTAGAACTTGGTTGAGCCCATCATGTCTTTGTGGATTCCACCTAATTCTTCGCCATCGAAGAAAGCAATTATAACGTCGCAAGACGCCGGCGATTGGATTAGGCTCTTAGCGATCTCAAGCAAAATAGCTACGCCAGCAGCATTATCATCTGCGCCCGGATAAGATTCAAAGGTATCGTAGTGGGCCCCAAGTAAAATTGGTGACGCTTGGCTGTCTAAACCAGGGGCGATGGCAATAATGTTAACCAGACTGAGATCATTTGTTTGATTTTCAAGTTCGAACGTTTTGCCATAAGGAGTCATACCTAAATGGTTTAAATTGGCGGTAAGATATTTTCTTGCTCGCTCATGTCCATGTGTGCCAATGGCTCTGCCCTCGTTTGTGGCGAGGATTTTGACGTGTTCTTGGAGGTCTTCAGAGGCATTCATGGTTCTATCCAGGATAATTATTAGCTGGATGGTTGTCTAGCTTACCGACATTGAAAGATCTATGTGTCATATTGGTTTATTCGCCAGGCGAGGATTTAATGATGAAGTTGTCGAGTTTAATAGCTCTTGTAGTCTTCTTTTTGTCTGGAAATCAGCCAGCACTTGCTGGTAAGTGTTATGGATATTCGCCTTGCGGGGCTTGCAAAAACTGCCATTACTGTAAACACTGTGCGGAAAATGGCGGCTCATGTGGAGTCTGCCGTGGCAAACACGCAAAAGGGCAAAAGAAGTCGGCAATGATGGTAAAGTCCGGGATTGCGAAGGTATCGGGTTAGTCATGGCGGAATATACTTTGCTGATAAATGCAGCCGCGCCTGAGGAAAGCGAACCTAGGAATAGATTTGGAGGGAGACCCCTAGTACCAAAGAATTCAAAGGTCGGTTGGCCGAATTGTAAATCCTGCAATTTACCAATGCAATTTATTGGGCAATTGATGGTAGCGGCTCATTCAAATGAAACGCAAAATTTGTGTTTGATGTTTATGTGCGATAGAGATCCCGGAGTGTGTGAAACATGGATGCCAGATGGCGGCGCAAATCAAGTAATACTGGTTCCTGTTGATGAGGACATGGTATTGTTGGAACCGCCAAGAGCTGATGGATGCCTGCGTAACATTACATATGGTGCAACATTGGCAGATGCATCAGGTGAGGATATTTACACTGCCATGCTAAATTATGTGGAAAAGTCCAACTCTACTTTTGACAATATTCTTGGAAATATGTTCGGTACGCCTGAATGGATTCAGAGTGATGAGACGCCTCACTGCAATAAATGCAAGAAGTTGATGCGTGCTGTTGCTGTATTAAACGAAGGACCAGATCCTATGGAATCGGTCAACTTTGGAACAGGTGAAGCATATCTATTCGATTGCGCATGCGGGGATGGAAAGTTTTTATGGCAGTGTTGAGTTCATTGCCTCGGGTCATTATGTCCAACAACACCCAAAAATAAGGACGAACAGTTTGCATCGAAGTCTTTCGTCTTCACTAGTGAAATTACTAAAGACGAACAATCGCTAAATAACGACAATTAGCTTATGTTCAGAATAATCATAACTAGGCAATGTTTAAGAGTCGCTTCGGCATTTTGCAGCGTTTTGACTTTGCTTCTTACTGTCTCTAGTCAACCGTCATGTTCGAAGGTTTGGACTCATCATGAGTCTGGCTTTATCACGGATTCAATGATTTCAATTATTGCTAATCCCGAAAAATACGACGGGAAAAACGTTCAAGTGAAGGGCTTTCTGCATCTGGAGTACGAAGATTACGGTTTGTATTTATCAAAGGAAGATGCTGATTATTTGAGGACGGAAAATTCACTTAGGATGTCTTTCTCTGAAGGAGAGGTAGAATTCGAGCCCCTGGATCGCAGTTCATTTTCGGTCAGTAATTTAGAAAGGAAGATGCATAGTAATTCGAATCTTATTCAGCGCGTTTTGCGATTTAACTGTGTTAACGTCATGCTTGAAGGCATTTTTGACGCGAAGACAGGACGCATTGAGAATGTCACTAGAGTTTTGGAGGAATGTAGATGGTACGATGGCGAACATTCTTTGAGCTTGGATTATCGGATGAAAGAGAATGCAAAGGCCGTGGATGAGCTGTTTTTTAATGGATATCAGCCAATAAAATTAGGACTTGCAATATTGGCATTGTTGATTAGCTGTTTTATTTTTGTGAGTCAGGCGAAGAGAAGCAAGGGTTGATTTATTCTCTCGATGAATTTTGCATTATAATTATAGCCAGCTCAGCTCACGGAGATTTTTGATGCCGTATCTACAAAAAGTATTCATGCTTGTTGGTTCAGTCGCTTTGGTTAGCGCGATGACTAACCTCAGTGCCATATCAAAGGAAGAAAGTACATCATCCGCCGCCTCAGGTAATGAAGTTTCCCAGAAAAACTTGCCGGTTATGAAAACCTTCAAGCATGGCGAAATCGAATTTTCCATCGACTATCCTGAAGGTTGGGAGGTACCGGATTTTGGCTCTCCGTACTTGCTCAAGGCAAAGGACCCAAATAGAAAAGCCAATTTAAATGCGGCAGTGGAACAGGCTCTTGGTTCGTCAAAAGATTTTGCTCAGAGAACCGCAGAGTTTATGGCTAAAAACCCCGACGATCACTATCAAATTGTTTCGACCGAAGATACCACCATATGCGGTGAAAAGTCCGTTAAGCGCATACAAACAATGGGCGACGGGAAAGATTTTATAGCCAAGCAAATGTCTATTTATGTGGTGAAGAATAACATTTCTTATGTGGTTAATTGCACCTGCACCGCGGAGAGTTATCCTGAGTACGAGCCAGTGTTTAATAAGATTATAGAGTCAATAAAAATATAAATTGCAAAGTAGATTGCATTGATTCTTCTCCTGCCACCAAGACCTAACGTGAATACCCAAAAGATGAAAGAGGCCGCTCTTGCATCTGGTTGGCAGGTCATGCAGCTTGAAAGCTGGCGTCCGCCTGAGGCGCTTGCGGGTAGAACCGATGTTATCGCTTATGGAGAGCCACTCTTTGTAGCGGCGATGGCAGAATTCTTGGGGCTTTCTTTGCTTGAGCCGCATTTTGATTGGTTGCCGCGCCTGCCACAAACTTATACAAAGCGCGCGGTGACAATAACCACCCTGGAGCGAGCGCGCAGTGAAAAGGAAAGAATATTTGCCAAGCCCGCGGACGATAAGTGTTTTTCTGCTGGCGTCTATTCCAGTGGCAAAGACATAAAAGCTTCTGATTTGCTTCCGACGGACATTCCAGTACTGATTTCAGAAATTGTCGATTGGAAGGTAGAATATCGTTTTTTTATCTTGTACCGACAGCCTCAGACTTTTAGCATTTACTTGCGAAATGGTGAGCTAGACTTTAACGTGCCACCAGATACGGAGTCCGAAGAAGCGTTTGCTTTTGTTCAAACAATCTTCGAAGATACTGCAATTCAAATGCCGCCGGGAGTAGTGCTCGATGTTGGCTTTATCGAAGGTCGGGGCTGGGCAATTCTCGAAGCGAATCCAGCGTTTGGGGCGGGGGTCTATCTTTGCGACCCAGTGAAAGTTCTACCCGTGCTATCCCGTTGCGTGATTGCAGCTAGCGAACTATCAGATGACGACAAGCGTTGGGTGATACAGCGGGCTTAGCTGTGTGGGGGAATCCTACCAGTGACAAAATCGCCAGATAATTTAAACTAGAAGCATGACCATCGACTGGAGAAAGATCAAGTATAGTCGTTCGTTGCCAATTTTCCTGATGCTCATTGCGACTTTGGTGGCGATGCAATTTGAGGTGGAGTTGTCTCTACCTGTTAATGCTCAATCAAATGCCAAAATTATTTCGTCTGATGATTTCATTCGGCTTCGTTTGAAGAAAACTTTATGTATTGGAGTAGGAGTATTTCCGCCACATTTCAACCGAACCTCAGAACAGTTTTTGGTGAGTGTTAACGGCGAAAATGTTAGGAACAGATCTCTTGAACAGATCAAAAGAATTCTCAGTGGTCCGGCGGGATCAATTGTTTCTGTTGAGATAGGTTATCCTAACGGCGACACTGAAGATTTAGATATTCAGCGAGAGATGGTGACTCATAGAAACCGTCGAGGCAATCCGGATCTCATAACTCTTTTAGATAACGAATTGAATTATTCTTTCAATTATTCGAATTTGCTTGAAAAGAGCAGCTTGAACTGCGATCTAATAGCCAAAGCGCATTGTCAACGAGCCAATAAGTTTGCAGAAAATCAGGTTGAAAATAAATTATCTATCTACATGAATTGCATGTTGGTGAGTCATGCCATAGGCGATTTTGATTCTGGTGATAGATTCTTGGCTAAGGCAATCAATTCAATTAAGACAAACCCACCTACTGGTAATATCAGATTTCGACAAAAAGCTGTTGTTCAGAATTTGATCATTCTAGGCAAACTTGAGCAGGCTGAGGCTATCTGTAAATATCTTCTTCTTCCAGCTCCTAATAAACGTCCTGTTTTGCCTTCGGCAATTACTGTGCTCGAATCGTATTCATTGATTCCTTCTGAAAGTGCTCACAATGCAAGTGCATCTATTGCTAAAGGAATAGCTACTAAACAGATTAAACAGGTAACCAGTTTTCATCAGGATAGTTTTTGGCTAGCACAATATCTAGAGTCTGTTGGTGCAAATGATTTAGCTTTGCAGATATACAATGAGCAGTTGCAAAAATTGCAAGATCAAATCTCTGATGCCGGCTATTATCGAGTCCAAGCTCAAGCCTTTGGTTTATATTCTAAGGCGCGAGTTGAATCTCTTCAAGGTAACGCAGAGTTAGCCAAAAAAGACTTGAATAAGATAGTAGCAATTTACAAACGCCTGGCTCCTAAACAACAGATGCTAATGAATCGAATGCCAGAATATTTTCCCGTACTTTCGGATGTTGAAGCCGCCAAGTCTGCTTTGGATACTGGAAAGTCCATTAAAGCGGCTCCTCGGATAATAGGATTCTCTAATCAAGATCAATTAGTTAGTGAAGGATTTTCATCTGACTTTCAAAACAATTTCAAGACTGCTGCAAGTTGCATGACCTCAATTGAGGCTAACAAAAAGTCTGCTGCATTGTCCGCAGCGCAAAATTTGCTTAATGCTTACAAAAGTAGCCACACGTTGAGTGAGAATAACTATTGTCGTCAAAATCTTTTTGCAATTAATTTGAATATTGCTCGCAAAATGACTGATCATAACTGGTATTTAGACGCAGAAAAACACTTGCTGAACCTGAAAAGTATTGTCGATTCGCGCGAAATTTCAAAAGTTGATACCGCCTGGACGATGATTGCTGCAGAGCGAATTTATAATTCTTACAAATCTGGTCGCAAGGTCGACTGGAGTATTTTGCGTTCAACTGAACCAGCTCACGACGATAAGAATAGAAAAACTGTTACCTTCAAAGACAGGACACGCGTTTTAGGCAAGGCTTATAACGAAGCAGGTGATCTAAAACGCGCACAATTTTTCATAAATGCAGCACTTTGCGAAATTAATATCGATGGGCAGAGTTCAGTTTATTTAGATGCTGCCTATAACTCTGCCAAATTGTCTGAATATGTAAAATCGGATAATTATCTGCAAAAGGCGTTGGCTAGTAATTTCGTCCTGTCAAAATCTAACTTATCGACTGTATTGAATCTTGCCAATGTGTATATCGAGCATGGCGAAAACAAGAAGTCTATTTCTATTCTTGAGAAAGTGTTCACGCTCGTCCGATCGGACAAAGATAAGATTGCTGCATTGGAAATAGAAACAAGACTTGCAGAACTTTACAGCGCAGTCGGTCAGAACGAAAAAGCCTTGAATTTAATTGAGGAAGTAATCAGCAGATCGAAACGTTTTGGACTTATCAGCGAACATGAGCTAGCTGCAAAATTATGCGAACGGATTGGTCGATTCAATGATGCTGCGGTTCATTACTATGAGGCAGGTAAGTGGAGAAATGGACCTGACGAGAAGCATCGGATCGAACTGTTGAATAAGGTCGTTGCAACATCTAACAAAGTTTCAGATTTTGACAAAACTATCTTGATCAAGACTTACATAGGGCTAGCTGAGTCCATCGAAAGAGCAGATATGGCAAAAGGACTAGCCTATCGACAAAAAGCAGTAACCTTGATGGACATCTTTGATCCCGAAAAACCAAAGCAATTGTCCATAATTTCTTATATACAAAGCGAACAAAAAAAAAACGGAAAGATAGCAAAGAACTCTGTCGATACAGATGCATTAGCTCCTGCTCTCGTGGCTGCTGAACTGGCATCTAAAACTCATTCTCTCGAAGCGTCTGATTTGTGGATTCGACTTGCGATGTGCGAAGCGGAGGTCAATAAAATAGACTTAGCAGTTCAGCATGTGCGCAAAGGCATAGCGGCATATTCTGCCGAGAATGCGAAGAACCCTTATCTCACCCAAATTCTTTCAAGCACAGTCCCTTCATTGATTGCAAAGGCGGGTTACCCTGATAAAGCGGAAGCGCTAATGAAAGAAGCTCAGTCACGGGCTAACAGCGTCGCAGGCAAAAATAAACTTCTGCCGCAGGTTCAAATGTCGCACCATTTTCAGTATCTTTTTTTATATAAAAAGGACTATAGAGAGAGCGAAAAGGTTTTGGATACCTATCTTGGAACTGATTTGAGTCTTGGTGGTTTCTCTCCGCCCGACCATGATTTGAATGTTTGCCGCATGGGCGGAGGACCTTATCCGATAGAGTCGAGCTGGCAAGTATTAGATAGCTTTATAGACACACTTGTGCTTGCTGCTCAAAGTGAGAAAAGCGAGGAATCCGTTCGCTTGTTGAAAAAAATTCTTCAAGCAGAAATTAAGCAATTTGGCGCAAAAGATTATCGTGTCGGTAAGACTTATGCCGAAATTGGCAAAGTCTATTCTGCGTCGAAGAAATACGAGGATGCTTATTCCAATTATCGTGCCGCTATAGAAGTTATGCGTGCGTACGAAAAAATGATTTACGTGCTTAGTAATCTAAAAGGAGACTTTTATAATGTCCTTGACAAGTTAAATAAACGAGAGGAAATCGAGAAGTTCGAAAGTATAAAAATGGAAGAGCAAAAGTCACGGTAAATGATACTTAAGAGAAATGCAAAACCAAACAGATAGCCCACTCGACAATCTCTTACTTTCATATTCATGCCCGGTGGCCTGGAGTAGCATGACGGGCGATGAGCGCGAGCGCTTGTGCCGACAATGCGATAAAAAGGTCTATAACATTTCGGACATGACCACGTCTGAGGCGAATGCGTTTCTAGTTTCGAAACAAGAGGAGAGTATTTGTTATAACTTTTACTTGCGAGAAGATGGCACTATCAAAACTGATAATTGTCCTAAAGTCTTACGACCTATTCGTGACAGACTAAGATGGGCAGCGCAAGCGTGTTCGCTGTTGCTTACTGCATTTTGCTCTGTCTCAGAAGCGATTGGCTATCCGCAGTCAATTCAAAATAAATCGACAGGAATTGGACGCTTTCAGGGGAGCACAGGCATTGGCGGTGGTTTAGGCAATCCAAATGGTCTCAGGTTATTGCTGTTACCGACTGATAGTGGCGACTTGAAAGATAAAGAATTAATTGAGTTGAAAAATGCTTTCTATTCGAAGCGAACGTTGTCTCAAAGCGATTTTGATAAGATTGAAAATTTCTACAATCGAAATGGAATGATAGCTAAAGCTTTTTTGGTTAGACAGTCGAAGCTAAGACATTTTTCTTCCATGGCTGACCCCACAGAACGCGAAAAAAATCTTTTAGAACTTGAAAGAGCTAAAGTGATCAACGAACTTATCGACACTGCAAATAAAATGCACGGGGAAGATGATGATGACCAGGCAGTTAAAGAACTGGAATCTTGTATTAAGGTTTCGCAGGATCCCTATAACCGATTAATGACAGCCATCGAGCTTCCGCCTGGCATTGAAAGGGTCTCTTTTAATTGTAGTAACGAAACGCCGAAGATCCTTATTCTTAGCGCGAAATCTAGAATCGAACTTCTTGAGGTATTGGAGAAGTTAAAACCGAAAACTGCTCACGCGCTAAATTTGAAAAATAGGATGATGAACCTTGAGAACGCAGTAAGGCAAAGCCACTAATAGGCTTGCTTTAATTTTTCGATCTCTTTCATCAGTCGATCCCAATTGCTTTCAGTAAATTGAATGCGACCTCGGGCACCGCGAAAAGTGCGAAAGGCACCATTATCGGGTGCAGCATTTTCTATGAATAGAATCCATTTTGAGCCATATCGGGGAATAAAGTTATCGCTTTCTTCGCCGAACGCCATTCTATGAGCTTTGCCGCCAATCCGGGTTTCATGCCAAATTGGTGCGTCAACTGAGAGCTTTGGACCTTTGACATAAGTAACAGGTTTATACTTCGCACGGAAAAAATCTATTCTATCTCCGGATTTTAACGAGTTGTCTGGACCTTTGTATTCGCCAAGAAAAATCATTTCGGAATTTTTGATGTATTCTTTTGGGTCCCAATCAAGTTCTTCAGAAAAAGACATATTATCCAAAGGGCTTCGCCATGGTGGTTCGCCTGAGCTCTTATCTAGAACTTGAATGGATGCTAGTTGTTGCAATCCGGTACTGTTCCAATTAAAAACTATACGTCCCGAGGGGATTGAATATTGAGTACGGTTTTTTAGCTTGTCGCCTGGCTTTAAAAGGGGAACTCTACCTCGAAGCAATGGTATCACGTCGGTTTTGAAAATGCTGCATTGATGTTTTAAAATGCTAATCGAAATCTGTTTTTTCTTTTTATCAGATATCTTTCCGCCAACAATTATTTGCGGAAGCACGCTATTTATCGATTTGTATAAGTTGCCTTTACTGTCAATACCAAATGAAGGACCAATTACGTTGGAAAGTTTCTTAGTATCAAAACAGTTTTGTGAGTTAACGAGAAAATCGAGAATTGACAGTATTTTTGATACATTTCCTCGTGGAGACTTTAAGTCGATAAGCTTGATGTTCTTAAGCTTTGAATCGGAACTAAGTTTGCGGACCTTTTCAAGGCTGGCATTGGCAGCCTCTTTCTCGTCGTTGACCAAAAATAACTGTGCTGCAAGAAAATAGTTGTCTGCCGAGTTATCTGTTTTCGCTTGCATTTCCTGGCAAAGACCGAGTAAATATCTGTAATCGGCTTCAATCCATCCATTTGAAGTCGAAGTTAGACGTTTGAGCGCAAATTCTGCATCTTGAAATTTGTTGTAGCGTATTAACTCATACGCGGCAAAGGCGAGCGACTCTTCATTTGTTCGGGAATCATTGATAGCGCGATTTAAATCTTCGAGGGCTAGCTCATCTCTGCCGCATTTTCGATAGTAATATGCTCTTTTTACTAGCCACCCTCTATCAAGTTGCGTTCCTCCGTGCCAAAATTTTTGTTTGCGGGTCTCAATGACATTTCCAGCTTTATCGTAATTATCGATAGCTAAAGACATTGTTTGGGATGCACCCATATAATTACCGAGTTCTGCTGACTTAAAAGCTTCCTGCGCTTCATTGATGCCGGGACTGCCTTTGTAATTATTTCCACAGTGGAACCTAAAGCCGTGCTCTCCTGTTAAAATCAGAGGCGGCGGGGATGCGAAATTTTCTATTCCGCGTTTGAATGAGCCAGCTTGCGTTATACGTGAGTCAACTTCTAAGGCGTGGACCTTCAAAGCAAAAGTCGATGCGATTGCCAAGGATATTGAAGATAGGCGCAGCAAGTCTGATTTTCGCATTCTTCAATTATAAGAGAAAAACAGAATTTGTTATAAAAACCACGAATGTTCCGTTGTCTCATCGCACCAGAATCCTTCGAAATGCGACTCTATGTAATCCGACCCATCTTCAATTTCATTGAGGCAAATTAGCGAGAAGTAGCTATCCCAATCGACAACGACGAATAGCCTTACGTCACTCGTGAAGATACGTTGTACCTGGAACTTTAGGCTTGTGTCATAGAGCCACGGTGTGTTCAGTTTGACCTCTTGCAAGGTAAGAACGGTTCCATTTAAGTCAAATTCGTCACCGAAGTAGGCACTTTGATTTTCAAAATGCAAGAGTAAATCGAGTAATTTGTTTTCCCAGAACACAGGAAAAGCTCCTGCTGTCGGGAAGAACAGATGATTTTTGGCACAGTATGAAGTCAATTTTGCAAGTCTATCTGAATTGTCTCGCAAATCTGATTTTATTGCCTGATTGTGTGTAAGCAAGACTCGATTAAGATCTTTTATGTCTCCAATATTGGTATCGCTAATCACTTGGGACCAATTCTTAGGTATCGCATAAAGTTTTTCCGTATACCGATAAGCCTTTTCATTGACAGAACAGTTGCTCAGAGCCTTTTCGTTCAAGCTATTGATTTTTTCAATCGTAAGCGGTCCATCGATTTCGGAGCGGTTGTAGATGTGTCTAAGCGGAGCCGTTTGCGATGGGTCCATTCCCCTAATTGAAATAAAAGGATGTAGCGCAATGAATACGCGATCGTACATGCCCTTGAAACTTGTCAGAATAGGTTTATCGTATGGCGGATAGAATTTTCTTGGATCCGGTTTAGTCATAAGACTAAGGTCCCATCTTTCCGTACGTAGGTTTGCCACCACTAGCGAGGCGGTGATAAGTTGCTCCTGTAGGGCTTGTAACGCATTCTATTGGTTTGAAAGCTTTTGGGATGGTGCCATCGCCAAAAAGTCTCTTACCAGTGCCTAGAACCAGTGGGAAAATGTAGAGACGGTACTCGTCAATCAAATCATTTTTGAATAACGTTTGAAGCACGTCGTTACTACCCCAGGTTTGTATGCTACGACCAGGCTTCTCTCGAAGTTTGCGCAATTCTTCCACGACGTTGTCCGAAATCAAAGTCGAATTATTCCAGTCCACTTTTTTGAGATTGCGCGACATCACATACTTGGGCAGCGAATTGAGTTTGGTGGCAATTGGATTATTGGGGTCATCGAATTTTGGCCAGTAGCTCGAAAAAATATCATAAGTCTTGCGTCCAAGCAGGAAGCCATCGGCGTCATCGAAACCTTCGCCGATTTTTTCTTCCATAACTTTGTCGTCATAAGGGAATTGCCAGCCACCATGTTTGAAGCCACTCTCTTTGTCTTCGTCAGGACCGCCTGGAGCCTGCATAACACCATCCAAGGTCAAGAACTCATTAACGATAATCTTGGGCACGTTTTTCCTCCAGTGACTCTGGAAAGTATACCTAAAATTGTAATGGTTTCTAGCTCTGTAGGTTAAATTTAGGTTTTCGAAGAAAACAAATAATGCGACACAATCCATTCTGAGCCATTTTCATAGCCCCAGAGTTCCGCGCATGCAATAAAGAATAACCGCCAGTAGTTCCACCACTGCTTGTAACTGTTATCACCGTATGTGATTTTAAATAGACTTTCGAGACTGGTTTGATTTGCGTCCATCTTTTTGAGCCAGGCATTAGCTGTGTTTCTATAATGTCTTCCGTCGACGCGCCACTGCGATTCTATTTTTAAATCGTCTTGAAAGTGTAAGAGCAGGTCGTCGCTTGGCATTGTGCCACCAGTGAAAAAGTTTTCGGTCAGCCAGTCGTTGCCGTCTTTGTTTTCATAATGATAGGCATAATCTTTGTGCGTGAAAATATGAACAAAAAGCTTACCTCCGGGCTTAAGCCACAAAGCGACTTTGCGCATCAACAGCTCATAGTTTTTCATATGCTCAAACATTTCTATGGAAACTATGCGGTCGAATTTTGATTTGAATTCAGGGAGTTCAACCTCGGCTATATTGCCGGTGATGACGGTCAAGTTTTTGATTTTAAGCTCTTTTGCCCGTTTTTCTATGAATTCGCGTTGCACAGCTGAATTAGACAGAGCAGTAAATTTAGACGCAGGAAATTTAGCTGCTGCATAAAGGCTGAAAGAACCCCAACCGCATCCAAGGTCTAATAAGTTTTGCCCGTCTTTGATTTGTGCTCTTTCCAGATAAAGAGCAAGCATTGCGTCTTCAGCTTTGTTCAATTCTTCTGCGCTAAGTGAGTTATTTTCTAACTGGTGCCAGTATCCGCTGCTGTATTTGAGCCGGTGCCCAAGGACTGTTTGAAAAAACTCGGCAGGAAGCTCATAGTGCTGCTTGTTTGCGGTGTCTGTGTGCAAGGCTATCGGGCACTGTTTAAGCTCTTTGACAAATGCGCGAATAGTATCTTTTGCATTTTGCCCGTCTTTCGGTTTTAATTCTTGCAGTTTTTGTGCCAGCATTTGTTTGATACCAAATCTAATAGCAAAGTCGGGCACCATTCCAGTTGCAATCAAATCGTAAACTGCTTTCATTTGACGCCTCTCTGAATTTTGGAAGGCATCGGGAAAAAGCTGCTTGTTTCTTTCATGTAGTCTCTGTAAGCGTCTCCTCGCTTAGAAAGCGAAACTTCTTCAGATAGTTTCACGCCAGACATTTGAGTAAGCACTATATAAATGGTGAGAGGACTCAAAAAAGCAAGCAGTGCAAGCGGTGAGTTCGATGCGAAAATGGCGAAGGATAACCAGATGCACCATTCAAAGAAATAATTTGGATGACGGGAGTATCTCCAAAGTCCAACCTTGCAAACTGATCTTTTGTTTTTTGGATCTTTTGAGAACTTAGCAAGCTGGTTATCTGCGACTGTCTGTAAAACAGACGAAACTGAAAAAAGAACTATTGCAAATATCTGTATCGGTCCAAGTGAAAGTCCAGAGTCACGAGCGCACACTACGTAGCAAGAGGATAGAAGAACCTGCAAAACAGCCTGGAATTGAAACATGGCAAAGAACCATAGATTCTCGTGACTTTTGATGTCCTTGCGAATCTTTTTGAATCGTCCGTCTTCGTCGTATGGGTCTTTGAAAATGCGCTTGGTCAAATAAATGCCTTGTCTCAGACTCCAGAAGGTAATCATGCCTAGCATCACGAAGTGAGCCGCAGACCAGTTGTGGTTTGCTTGCACAAGCATAGCAAAAAATAAAATATTGCCAAAACACCACGGAATATCGCCCAGTGAGCCATTCTTGTATTTGAGATGCACAATCCAGGCTATAGTCATCATCAATGATGCTGCAATTGCTACAAGTCCATAATTTGATAGGATGTCAATCATTTTAGGGCTCTCGCTTGGGCTAAAAGTTTGTTATTGGGTCTGGTCAAAACGACTTGCAGAAGTCCAATTTGTCTGGTGGCAAAAGCAGCTTCGCAATAGCAGAAATAGTAGTTCCATTTGCGAATAAACTCATCGCCAAATCCTAATTTTCTGATCTCGGACTCTGCTGCATTAAAATTGTCACGCCACATACGAAGCGTCTTTGCGTAGCTCTCTGCATAGTCACTAACAGAATCCAACTGCAAATCTGATGTCGTACTGGTGGAACGGATAACTCTTTCAAGTGAGAGAAGTAAGCTGCCTGGAAAAATGTGTTTTTGGATGAAGTCGACACTATTTTTGAGTTGTTCGTAGCGGCTGTCAGAGCTTGAGATCATTTGTATAGCAACCAGTCCGTCTTTTTCAAGCAAGTTGGAACATGCTTTGAAAAACGGGTCGACCTGCGCATCGCCTAAAGCTTCGACCATTTCTATCGATACTATTTTGTCGAATTTGCCTTCCATGTGCCTGAAATCTTTCAACAATATTTCAACCTGCCCGCTCAAATCTTCAGCGGCTATTCGAGATTTAGCATATTCGAATTGTTCTTGCGAAATCGTGATACCCGTTATTTTGACACCATATTTTTTTGCAGCGTAGCAAGCGAATCCGCCCCAACCGCAGCCAATTTCTAAAATATGATCGCTTTTCTTGAGTAGGAGCTTTCTACAAATGGTCTCGTATTTGTTTATTTGTGCTTCTTGCAGACTTTGACTGGCATTTGCAAAAATCGCACTCGAATAGGTCATTGTCTGGTCGAGGAAAAGAGAAAAGAATTCATTTCCAAGATCATAGTGTTCATGTATGTTTTCTTTCGCTTTGCTGACTGTGTTTGGTCGAAGCCAGTGCGCGTATTTGTTTATGATGTGCAGTAAGTTTAGAAAGCTATTTTTATTTCTTGAGCCTTCAAGCACAGTCGATTCATCGGCGTTCGCGATGAACCATTCTATAACCTCGGTCAAATTAGATGTTGACCATTCGCCTGCTATGTATGATTCTGCAAAACCAATGGCACCGTACTTGATGCAGCGGTCGAAAAACGCGTTTGACCGTATACCAATATTGGCATCTATTCCATTTGACATGGAGCGATTGTTTAAACTGCTACCATCAGGCAACGTCAAAGAAAGCTTGCCTTGCGGCATGGCTGTGAGAGATTGCAAAACGATATCTCTAAATATTTTCACGCTCTTTCATGCTCCTTAGAATTTTTGTCTGCAATTGGGGGTTAGATTCTTTGCGAAGGTGTGGCACGCCTTTAAACCACAAAAGCAATGCGTGTGCGTGGATGCCGAAGGTCACCATAAAATTGCTCAGAGGATATTTGAACATGCACTCAATCAACGCCCCATCTGTCAATTCGCGCCGCTTGCCTTGCATTGATGCCACCAGAATAGTTTCGCTTAGTCGATTGGTCGTTACTTGAACCCCAAGCGACTCAGCTGGTTTTGTAATCTCAAAGATAATTTGGTCGTCAAGTTTAGTAAAAGGACTTATATAAAACTCTTTGTCGAATTGCGCTTTGAAGGTCGAGTCAGTCAAATCGTTTTCGGTCAAAAGATAAGCTTTACGCTCATAAAATGTGTTGCAAACTTCGCATACAACCGCTTTTAGCTCCATCGATTTATCGAAGCAAAAATAGATAGAAAGAGGGTTGAAGACATAACCAAGGTGTCTTGGATTTGCAAGCAAGAAGATTTTTTCTATTTCGATGTCACACTTTTGTTCTTGCAGATAGCGCGTCACTTTGCTTTGAATGGTCTCATTTCCTGCGTATAAAAAATCGGAGTCTTTGAAGTTAAACAACCCGAGTTTGTTGTGATTAAACCAGCGAAGTGTTTTGCTCAGTTCGTCGAGTTTGCTTAAATCAAGAAAGAGCATGAAATGTCGGTTTTTGAAGCTGTGTCGCTTTGGTGACATTCGATGGTGTTCTATGGATAATTCGTAAATCGCCGATTTCATGAAGCTAGTTTCCTCAAAAGCAATCGGCTCAACTCTACGCTCGATGCATAGGCATCTTCGTGAAAACCATAACCAAAATAACTTCCGGTAAAATAGAGACCTTTAGTTTGTTCGCGATTTAAGCCTTTTAACTTATCTTGGGCGTTTAGCGTGTCTGTTGTAAAAATGGGATGCGTGTAAGGAATTTGTACTTTTATGTGCTTAGGCTCAACGTCAGGATTTTCGTCTAGCGTGACAAAATAATTCTTTTTGCTCGCTAGATTTTGCAAGCTGTTCATCCAATAATGCGTTGAAGACCTGAGTTCGAAGCCTTGTTTCTTGAATCTATAATTCCAAGACGCCCAGTTGCCTTTGTGCGATGGCATGACACTTTCATCGCTATGCAAAGTCGCTAGATTTTTGCTGTACTTAAACTTGGACAAAAGCTCTTTTTCCCGCTCGAATGATTCAGGAATTAAATTCATCGCTTCATCGGCATGACAAGCCAGAATGCAATAGTCGAAAGTGTGATTTGCACCAATTGCTCGAATGATTATTTTTCCATCTGAGCTTTCTATCGATTCGACTGCCGAATTTGTCAAGATTTTGGCGGGCGTTTGTTCAACCAACTGTTTAACATATGTTTGCGAACCACCCTGGATGGTGAACCAATCGAGCTTGCCGTAAATACTGAGCAATCCGTGCGAATGCATAAATTTCGCCAGTTGAATGATGGGAAATTTTGATACCACTTCGGGTGTCGCCGACCAGAGCGAAGACATCATTGGCAGGATATAAAAGTCTAGGGTTTCTCTGGGCACATTTGCGTTTTGAATTGCTTGTTCGATAGTTAAATTGGTCGATTCGCCCTGGTGCCATTTTTCTAAAATGGAATGACACATAGAATTGAACTGTCCCACACCTTGCACCATGCGCAAGAATCGCAAATTTACTAAATTGGATTTTTTTGCAAATGCTCGCTTGATACCGGTGCCCGACCACTCTAAGTCGAGCGGAAAATGCTGAACGCTAAACGACATATCGGTAGGGTAAACTGGCGTTTTTAAGTCGGTTAGTAACTTGGTAAAATTAGGATATGTTGACTGGTTGAAAACCATGAATCCTGTGTCGATAGGGATAGTGCGGTCGTCTTCGTTAATTTCGACAGTATTTGCGTGCCCTCCCACCCTTTCGTTTTTCTCAAATAAAGTGACATGCATTTGCTCGCTCAGAATATTTGCGCATCCAAGCCCTGCAATGCCACCGCCAATGATTGCTACCTTAGCTTTCATCGTACTACTCTGAGATCCCAGACAAGCCCGCACCAGCTCATAACTTTCAATATCATGTAGGTGAGGTCTATTTCCCAGAATTTTTGTCCCTGATTAACGCTGCCCGGATTCTTGTGGTGGTTGTTGTGCCAGCCCTCGCCCATAGTAATGAGGGCAAGAACAAAATTGTTTCGGCTAGAATCATCTGTCTCATAGCGTCTGGTCCCTGACAGATGGGCAAGTGAATTGATTAAACACGTGCAGTGAAACAAAATGACTGTAGATAAAAACAACCAGGCTACATATTTGAACCCACCAATGGCATAACAAACCAGGCTCAAGACCACAATCGGCACCCAGTCGAATCGGTTGAGCCAAACAAGCTCGGGATAAGCCGTAAAGTCTTTTATGCGCTCGTAATCTGTAGGAATATTCTTTTCGCTCGTTATCCAGCCAATGTGAGACCAGACAAAACCACTTTCAACGGGAGAGTGAATGTCTTCTTTTTTGTCGGAAAATTTATGGTGGTGTCTGTGGTGAGACGCCCACCAGAGCGGACCTCTCTGACACGAAGCCGTGCCTATGAATGCAAAAACGAATTGAAGAATACGTGAAGTTTTGAAAGAGCGATGCGCAAAATAACGATGGAAAAAGGCAGTGATAGCAAACATTCGGACCCAGTAAAGCGCGATGGCAAGTGTCACCACGTCGCTTGTGACGCTAAAACAAAATACGCTCGCGCCAAGCGCATGAAGCACTACGAAAGGTATCCATCTGCCTAGGCTTGACTGATTGTCGGTTTCGCTCAGCTCAGATAATGACTTGGAAGCATTATCAGAGTCGAGCGCTCTGAGGATTTTTTGAGCCAACATTGGAATTTTGCCTGGTTTCCGGGTTTATGGCTCAATCGTATAAATGCAAGATGATTTTCAGATGAACTTCTGAATCGAATTTACTTAGTAAGCGTAATTTTTCCGGTTCCATTGCAAATCGGGCATTTGCCCATGTTTTTCGGGCGTCCGTTGACGTATTCTATGACTTCGCCCATGTGGTCGTTGCTCCAGTATTCCGAGCCGCCTTTGCCAGCCGGGTCCAAATACGGATAGACCATCCAAACCAGTCTATCGGGTGTGCCTGCAACTTTCATTTTGCGCCAGCCTTTCATGCTCGGCTTGAGACAGTTGCCTGGACAAATGCCTTTCATCATGCAAGAAAGTTGTTGAGCACATTTTTGCGCTTTGTTTTTTACCGATATGCGTTTGCCGTTTTCTGCTACCAATTGATACTGCTTCAATGCCTTGTCGTAATCTTTCAAGTGAAAATAACATTGTCCGGCAAGAATTGCGCATTCACCATCATCGGTGCTTGTATCGGCAGCTTTCTTGTAGTGTTTGAGCGCTTCTGCATATTTCTTCTCTTTGAAAAGTTTTGTGCCTTCTGCATATTCTTTTTGTCGAAGTGTTTCCTGTGCTGCATCGGGAGCGTCTTGGGCATACGCACAAGAAAAGGCAGCCAGCACTAGCAGAACTGCTAAAAGGTTTAGACACCGACTTTTCAAAATACAACTAACATAGTCTATCCAGTGGGGCGCTATCCAATAGTGTTTGGGCATTTCAAGCTCTCGTAAATTTGCACGGGCTTATTATCGCACCTTGTCTGTTTCGACTTAAAAAATTGAACTAAAAATCCACGGGAGACGTCTTAATAATTGAGACTTCGCAGTTTGTTCTTGACTGTCTGGCTCGATTTGTTATACAATATGTTATACAGGATTGTGCTCATGTTCAAAGAGTATAGAATTCTGCCCAGCGCATACAAGCATGGGATTACCGAAGCGGAAATCGATAACGTTCTTTCAGATTTTAATTTCACACAACGTATTTATGAAATGCACGATGACGAACACGGAAATCCTCAAGATATGTATGTGGCACACACAGGAACAAGGCCCTGGCCTATTGAAGTGGCAGTAGCAAGACGCCAGAGCGAAACAGTTGTTTTTCACGCATCCAAAATTTCCACGATTTACCGATTTTATTACAAGAGCGAGTCATGAAAAAGTCAAAAAGTAGTATTTCGAGTGAGGAACGAGCAACGTGGCGTGCGAACATTGGTCGCGCCGCAACGGAAAAAATCGCTAAAAGTGAACAACTCAATTTTAGATTGGAAGAACGCACAATTCGAGAACTGCAAGGTATGGCTTATGATCGCGGTTTGCCATTAGGTGCGATGATTCGCGAATGGGTAGTTGAGCGAATGTTATTGGAGAAAATGGGAAAAGAAGAAGTTTCCAAAAATTCCATAATTGTCTTGAATGAAATTTATGCAAAATTGCAGGATTTTTTAGGTCCACATCCAAGAAAGTAGTCCTGAAAAATGAGCGAACCACTTACTTTATTGCATAACGAAGAGCTTATCGCAGTTACTTTTTGCGAAAATGAATTGCAATTGCTTTTTGATGATTATGAAATAATTGTCTTGGCCAAGCTTTTCGTCAAAAAGAAAGTTGGATTTATTCATCCTCATCACGAAGGATGGCGTGATGCCTTGTGTGAACAAATTAATAAGATGGTGATTGATACTAAAGTAGATGAAGACGACGTCGAAATAATTTTCGAAAATGAAGTCTCCATATTTATATCCAGGCGTCTAAAAGATAGAACCACTGATAAAGCTGTTCTTTTAAAAATTCCGGAATATTATTTTTGATGGTTAAAAATAGATTGGCGAAGTTTTGGCAGCTTTTGGAAGGTAAAAAGCTTGAACAGGTAATGTTTATCCATGATTGGATTTCAATATCATTTGGTTTGAGAAGTGGTTTAACCATATATAGCAAAATTACCGTTGTATCAAATAAGCATGCTGTTTCGATGGGCGAGAAAGGTTTTAGAGATCAAATTTGCGGGCTCATCGGTAAGAAGGTTATAGACATTGATGAAGACCAAACACATTTTTTAGTCATTTTTGAAGATAATTCAATATTGAAATTTGAGTTGACCATTCCGGATGGTTCAACTCCAGAGGCAGCCATCGGTGAAATAGAGGGACATCATGTGGTGTTCTTTAATGAGTAAAAACTATCCTAAACCCTAATTGACCCATCCAAGTTAGCCCGCTTATACTTGCGTTGACTCGCACTTTCGCGCGTCGCTTATTAGTCCACCTTACTATTACCACTTTTTTGTTTGAGGATGACTCAAATGCATAATCATGCACGTTTGATGCTATGCATCGCCGTTTCGTTTTTGCTCGCCCCTGCAACTTGTGCGCAGGAAAAATCGCAACCAGCAACAGGTAGTCGAAATACTGCTTGTGCCATCATGATAATGCCAGACGAAAGATTGGCTGGTATCGGCAACGACATGCCAGCCGTGCGAAAGGCTCTCGATCTCGAAGTCACCAGTCGCCTCTGGGGCTCGGGAAAAATTGCAGAGCTTGAAAAAGTTTATAACAATGCAATAGCCGAGGCTCGCCAAAACAAAGGACAGAATAGTGTTATAGAAGCACGTGTTCAGAAAGAGTTGGGCGACCTTTACGTAAAAAAAGGAAATTACAAAAGTGCGGAGCCGCCGCTGCGAAAAGCTATCCAGATACTGGAAATGCCATCAAATGCAAAGGCTAATCGAGATATTCTCGCAGGATGCTATGAGTACATGGGTTATGTTTATAATGGCAAAAAGCAATTCCCACAGGCGCTGATTGCGTTCAAAAAATGGCTCACAATCATGGATGCCGATGGCGTTCTTGCACGAGAACCCTCAAGCGACAAGTATGCATCGGCACTTGAGCGTATTGCAGATGTGTATACTGAGCAGAAAAATTTCAAGGCTGCTGAGCCGCTTTTGAAGCGTTCACTTGTGATAAGAAAATTGACTTATGGCGAAAACGGCTATATGACAGGCTGCGTAAAAGAACGACTTGCTAAAGTGTACGAGGGTCTTGGGAATTCACAGGAAATTGCCAAAATAAATGACGCATTAATTCAGAGCAAGATAAAAGAGCTTGGTCCCGAGCTTGGACCTTTTTATGCGAAGTGCTCACAAAGTATTGCAGCATCCGAATCTATTTTGCCTTTAGCGAAAACGGTTGGACCTGGCTCAAATTGGAATCTTGATTTATTTACCAAAGAGATTCAAAAGAAGCTAGGCGCCACCATCGAAAATTCGGCATGGTACAAAATACCTGGTTGGTACGCCGGTCTCTGGGGCGAAATTCCAAAAGGAGTCAAAGTCAAAGAAACCAATGGAATTCTCTGGACCGACCCGCCTCCTATGGGTTTCTATTCTGGACCGGGACCGTTTGCATCTCGCAAAGGCTTCATTCGCAGCAATAATGGATGGTGGCATCTTGACGAGAATGGCGAGCAAAGCCCATGGACGCAGTCGGGCAATGTGGGCTCAGATAAGCTAGTTTATATTTATTACCACTATCTTGCACCTGTCACCAACAGCGATGGCAGTGTAAAAATCAAAACAGTGGTGATGAATTTTGAAGTCAAACCAAAAGTTACTGTCTCAATGAATAATATGACCAGTTTATTTCCCGCTGGAACTGTCACACGAGTATGGCAAGAGAACCGCATCTCAATCATTCAGCAACTTGCTCCAAGAAAATATGCTGGATACAACTGCGAGAGAGTCTACGATTGGAATGGAAAAGAAATCAGCACCACACCCGAGGGACATTCGGTATTTCGCAATGGAGGTGCATGTTGGCAGAAAAAGTGCGGCGAAGCTAAGGCTGTGGAATTTGCTGGAAGAAATATAAAACAAGAATTGAAGCAATATTTGACCAAGCGCAAAATGTTCGACGAAATCAAAGCGCTTCAATAATTGATATTAAAAACTAAATTTTAAACTCAGGCTGGTCTTTTAAACAATCAACAAGCTCTGCATTGCTCTTTTTTTTAAGCTCTTCTGGAGGTAATGCTTTTAAGTAATTGGAGACTGCCCTTCTCACCAGATAGTGAGGATTTGTTCCAAGCGCATTTTGAAAAAATATTTGTGCTTCGTTCTTTGGCACTTCCGACGATGGATCGGTCTTGGTATTACATTCGGTGACCAGTTCTTTGTGAACCAGAGCTGGATCCAAAGCTGCAATTCTTGCAAGAAACGCAGTGCCAAAATCGGAATTGCGCAAGTTGTTCAATAATATTTTCTTGGTTTTATCAATTGGAAGGCTAACTAGAGCGAGCGCTGAGTGACCTTTTACTTTTGAGTCCTGATCCTGAAGCCCTTTCTCCAGTTGTCCCACTGTCTGCTCGTCTGCAATTTGGGTAACTGCAACAAATAGCGTGGCAGCGTCTCGAATCTCTGAGTAATTATCCTTGAGCAATTCCATTCGTTTAGGTGCCGGAATCAATTCTGGATAATCAGCAGCAACCAAGCATGCTGCTGATTTAATGCCAGTCTCTTTTGATTCGAGCCATTTTTTCAATTGCGGCTGAACTTTTACTTTGATATTGTTATTGGTGCGTCCTGTTCCCAGACAAAATATTGCATCGCGTCGAATTTTCATTTCTCGATTTGAATTTGCAAGTTCTATCAAAAAAGGTATCGCAGGGATCAGGTTAGAAGAATCTACTTTGGGCGAACTGGACCAGTTAGAAAATATTGGCTGTTTTGTCCAGATATATCGAGCCGTTTGATCTTCGCGAAGATAAGGACCAATATTGAAGCTGTATAAAAAGCCCGGAAGGTTTTTGGCAGACGTTAGTGCTTTGTGTGGCATGCCTTTATTTGCAAAAATGTCTTGCATCACCAGTTTGCGCGAGTAATCATTGGTGCAATCACAGCCAAAATCGGTTGTTGATGACATTGCCAAAAGAGCAAATGCAGCATTTTGAGCCACATTGTCGTTAGCGCTTACTAACTGTTTTTTTAATTCGTTAAAAATTATTTGCGGGCAATTCAAACTGCTTACAACAGGCTTGTCATCAAAAGCTGGAATAAATCCTTCCCAGCTGCGCGTAGTAGGATTTGTTATAAGTTGATGATACGTAGTGCTGTTTGCTTGTTTGGTCAAAAATAAAATATACGATTTGTTCAATTCCAAATTGTAATGAGCATCGTTGTCTGCGGTCATGTCTGGAATTGCATCGTTATTTCGTTCTCTTCTCTGGTCGGAGCGATAAACAAAGTCGATTTGTTTTCCACCAGGTTTGCCTTTGATGCTCGATATGATTTCTAGACGTGCCTTCTTTAGTTTCCAGAAAGTTGAATAGGTTGGCATGCTTTTGACTGATTTTACAGGTTCAATAGATAGAACCTTTGCCTTCACGACCAGTGCGGCATCTTTAGATAGGCGCTCGACTGTGTATGGATAAGGCATTAGCATGGCGAAAGCCTCTTTGTATAAGGTGCTCAGAAGCAGGAGTAATGTCAAAATGAGCGTTAGTCTTTTCATCATAATCGAGCCTGGCGAAATCTGAATTTAAGAGTCTATTTTACAGGTATAATTGACTTATGATAGAAAAATGAAAATAGAATCGATTGATAAAGTCAGACAAATGACCCGTGCAGAGCTTGATACTGCAATCGAGTGGGCGCGAAAGGAAGGCTGGAATCCTGGTCTGAAGGATGCAGATGTCTTCTGGCAGGCTGATCCGCTGGGCTATCTTGCTCTAGAACGTGAAGGCGCAGATGGCGAAAGTGAAATGATCGGTTCTGGCTCGACGGTTTCCTATGACGGTAAATTTGGGTTCATGGGATTTTTCATTATTCGACCAGATTTGCGCAGCCATGGCTTAGGCAGAGAGTTGTGGTTCAAAAGGCGAGACACTTTGTTGTCGAGACTTGAAAGCGATGCTGCTATTGGAATGGATGGTGTATTTGATATGCAGCCATTTTATGCAAAAGGTGGATTTAAATTCAGTCATCGCAATTTACGTATGCAAGGTCTTGGGCGGGAACTAAATTTCGAACGGTCGCGCGTACGTAAAATTAGCCAAGCAGATTTTGAGTCGATTGAAAAAATTGATAAGCGCTGTTTTGGTTTCGACCGAAAGTTGTTTTTGTCTAATTGGCTTTCGATGCCTGATAGCAAGTCATTTTGCTACAAGAACGAAAGCGATTATCTCGGTTTTGGCACTATAAGGCAGTGTCATACGGGTTGGAAAATAGGTCCTCTTTTTGCCAGGTCTAAAGATGTTGCAGACGAGCTTTTTAGAGCACTGAATACGGTGGCTAAAGGTATGCCTATATTTCTTGACGCACCTGAAATAAACGAAAGCGCGCTCGCACTTGCAAACGAGTACAAAATGACTGAGAGTTTCGGATGTGCACGCATGTATTACGGCAAACCCCCCGATTTGCCCTACGATGAAATTTACGGCGTCACGACTTTCGAACTGGGGTGAATTAGGCACCTGTTTAAGTTTTGGCTGTCGAGATTGTCGCTTGTGTCGATGGGGAACAATACATAGAATCGACTGTTATTAGAAGACAAATGCCCCCAATCAAAGAACTGCAGGAAGTTTCAGCCAAAATCATCAACAGCAATCTGAGTATCAGAGAAGCGTCATTGATTTTTGCTGGGCGCGAGCATTGGCCTTTTAATCTTTATTTGGAGTTTCTGGATGAATATGCTCAGCTCGAGCATAATAATCGTCGACTGGAGCAAGATATTTATAATCAGGCATATTCGGTCGCCAATACAGATGTTGCAAGTATTTGCGAAGAAGTAGAAAACATTCAGGGTCTGGTGCGAAGCTATTTAGATGGCAAAGAAGAAGAAGCGCTTGTAGCAACTGAACTTGCTTCTTTGTGTCAGCTTATTAGAATGTACGATGTTCTGAACTTAATAAGTCCAATGGTTGATGAGTATATGGATATTTACTTGCCACCAGAATCGAGACCGCTTTTCGCTGATTCGCTTTTGCAGGAAAAGGATCTACAAATAGTAGAGCTAATAAAGTTCTACAAAAACGATGTTGATGAAAGTTGCAGAATTTTTGTAGAACGGTGCCCGGTGATGCTCGACTTATAACTTGGCGGCAATCTCTTTTTCTGCTTTTTCAGAAGTTGATGCCTGAGCTTCTTCGTGTGTTTCTGTTCCCTTAGGAATTTTAATTGTCATCACCGAGCATGGTGCGTGGGTAAGCACGGCTAGAGACACACTGCCAAGGAAGAACCTTTCCACAACGCCTTTCTTGTGCGATCCCATGACTACCAGGTCGGGCTTCCACTCTTTAATCAAGTCGAGAATAACCAACTTGGGCTCGCCTTCTTGCATTCTTTCTTCTATTTTTGCCGACGGAAATTTGAGACGAATCTGTGTGCCTACGTCCATAATTAAAGAACGTCCAAAAGACTGTCTGTATTCCGAAGCTTCTTCTAGTTGCTCGAAAGCCTGAGGAGTTACTACTTCCTGCAAGAGCATCGATTCATAGACGAATAGAAGTTTGAATTCGACATTATCGGGCCAGGTATGGTTGACTACAAAATCGCTAATTGCTTTTGCGTATTGTTTGTCATCTACTGGAATAAGAACTTTCATAGTTAACCTCTTGAGTGATATTGTTGTCTATTTTTTCGATTGAATAAGCTGATTCTTCCGGCCAGAGCAAGATTGCAGGCAAAGATAGTCTGCGCACCAATAATTCGGCAGGTTCGCCAAGCACAGAAACTCTTTTAGAGTCGACCATGCGTGTTGGTATTACAAGCAGTGCACGATTGTCGTTGCGTGAAATATCCTCTAGTTCTTTTGTGACTGTTTTTGCACCTAGAATTGCTGACATTCCCTGGCATGCTTCCAGAAATTTTTCATTTTTGTAGTCTTGCGTTTCGAGCATCACTACCTTTTTCCACAGTTGTAAAACCGGTTTTTGAACGATTAAAACAGGCGTGGTGCAATCGTGTGCCAGTCCCTCGGCTACGGTGTATTTGACTCCGTGCCAGGGATCTTCATTATTTGTGTCGTATAGTCGCTGGCGGTGCCCAACTATTACAATGTCGTTTTTTCTTGCCCTTTTGCAAATTTCTTTAACAGGGTTGCCTTCATCTATAAAGCATTTGTATTCCACTTCTTGTCTGTCGGCAAAAGATTGCCAGGTCGCTATCAATTCGTCGGCAATTTCTTTTTGTGATTTTTTTAAATTGAGGTAAGCCTGGTTATACATGTCGCTTTTCAACAAGCCCGGCTGGTCATTTTTCAAGAATTCCCAACTAGTAAAAGTATCTATCACGTGTTGAGCGGTGACAGATGCTTCAGTCTTTACAGCCAACTTAAAGGCAAGTTCGCTAGCATAAAGAGACTGTTTAGTTCCTGAGAGTGCCAGAAGCAGCCGGGGTTTCATTGGTTCGTCCTTGAGTTGTCTTTATCGTTGCCGATACTCACAGGTTATTCCTTTGAGCGTGTTATAGCTATCCCGCCAGCGACTGAAAATTGGCTTTATTCGAATCATCCTAAGGGATGATAATCGCCAGATTCAGGACTGTTTATTCTTTGTTCTTTACAGGGAGAGTAAGAAGAAACTCAGTGAGCATTCGCACTTCTTTTTGAGACAGTTTCATTGATGGCATTATGTACTCGGATGGCTTGTATTCTTTGTCGCCATAAGTAACAGTCGCCCCGGTAGTGATTCTATTCTCGATGAATTTTTTGCTTCGTCTTGCGCCCACACCATCAAGTGATGGACCTAGTCTTCCGCCAATCATATTAATTGAATGACAGGCGGCACAACCTTTGTCTCGGTAAAGAGCTTGTCCCAGTCGACTTTCTTTTGTCGCTACATGAGGGTTGAAACCAGCCCCCAGAGGAACTTCGTCTTTATCGATGTTACCATGCCCTTTTGCTTGCCAGGTAGACTTACTTTTGTAGTTGATTAGATAATCAGCGATTTTTAGCGCTGTTTCTTCCTTTAAGTAAACGTGATTCATCAAGTCTGATGGTACAGGATAAGAATGCGACTTTTTTGTATGTTTGACAGGTTTGGAAAGCTTGTTTTGAATAAACTGTTTAGAGCGAAATTCTTTGATATTGTCGAAAGGAGGACCAATCATGCCCCCTTCACCGTCCAGAGAATGACAATGCATACAGCCTTGTTTTTCAAGTTCTGTCGCGCCATCAAAGGGTTTTGCTTGAGCTTGATCAGGCGTTGCCAATAAAATAGTGCAACCAATTATGATGCCAATTGATAGTTTCATTATGCTGTCCCCAATCTAACTTTTCTGATTTTGAATCAATAAAGTCTTGCGATCATCAACTTGCAGGATGAATGATTTTCACACTCCAGGAGGAGTCGAAATAGTGACTTTATCTCTAAACTTGTAATGTTGGATTATCTGGTGATAGAAGAATGAAAATACTAATAGCAGTCGAAGACGCGTTTTTTGGTGGTTGTATTATCGATTTTATGCGCACTCTGGGCTGGCTTAAAAATGCCCAGGTGAGAATGGTACATATTGTCGAGCCCTTGCTCGTTGACAATTATATGAGTTTTGCACCTGCTCCCATTTTGACTGATGTAGTTAAGCAAAATACTATCAGTGCCAAGAAACTACTCGATAAACTCGAAGCTGACTTACTGCCATTACTCGATGGTGGAGTGGTCGAAAAGGCTGTTTATGAGGATTTTGCTAAAAGCGCTATTCTCGATGATGCTAAAAAATGGAATGCAGATCTTATTATAGTTGGATCGCACGGACGCAAAGGCTTTAGCAAATTCTTTCTGGGAAGCGTCTCTCAAGCAGTTTGTGGTCATGCCGACAGACCCGTATTGGTCGTCCGTCCTACACAAGAAGCACTGGCTGGCAAAGCTTCGGATGCTGCTTAAGTAGCATGCTCGTGCGTTCGCACCACTTCAACTGAACAGGGTGCTGAATGCACGACAGCTCTTGAAACACTGCCAATTAGATTATGCGGACAAATGTCTCGTCCGTGCGCACCGATAAGTATTTTGTCTGCCTTCCAATCGATGGCAGCGTTTACTATTTCGCTTTTAGCTGCACCCTGGCGTATTTCGCAAAGCACTTTATGGTCTGGGAAATGCTTTGAAACTTGTTTTACAGCGTGTTCGCAAAACTTTTCTGCAGCTTCTTTTCTTAAGGCGTTCATTTTTTCTAGTGATTCTTGAAATTCTTTATCTTCGTTATCGGTTGGAGCCATACACATCGGTTCGATCACATTTAAGATCTTGAACTCTGTTTTGTCTGACCAGGGTCTGGATAGAAGCGAATGAATGACTTCTTTTGAAAAAGGCGAATCGTCTACAGCAACTATTACTTTCATGTTTTTACCTTTTTATTTTATGCTACAAAACCGATGCTTTCTTTCATTGCTTCGAGCACAAATTCTTCTGGTATTGGTCTGAAGTCGAGATAGTAGCGACTTACCGATACCAAATATTCGGGAGCTGAAATATTAATCAGTGCATCGCAATTTTCGCTTAAAAAGTCTCTGTTAGCCAGACTCATTATAGGGACTGCGAGGAAAACTGATTTGGCTCCTCGCTGTTTGGCTGTTTTGAGCGCCGATACGGCTGTGATACCAGTTGCGATACCGTCGTCCACCACGATGACAGTTTTGCCCTTGTAAGATGGTTTGCTGCGCTCGGTCAACTTGTATAACTTGTTTTCGATTGTTTTGGAAAGATATAAGAGTTCTTCTTCCTGCCCTTCTATATAGTGTTGCCAGGGACGATTTTTTGGAAGGTCGTTATTCAGAACTGTCAAACCATCTGAAGACACAGCACCTATTGCCAGTTCTGGTTTATTAGGGTACGGAAGCTTTTTAGAAACAAGAACGTCGACGGGGCAGCTTAGTTTGCGTGCCACTTCCAGGGCGACCACCACTCCTCCTTTAGGCAGACCCACAACCAGAATGTCTTTTTTATCTATCTTGTTTTCGCTTAGATATGCCTCTACTTTTTCGGCAAGCTGCTCTCCAGCATCGGTTCGATTGATAAAAGTCATTGCTCTTTCCTTCGTGTATATTTAGGGATAGGCAAGGAAGCTGACGCTTTTAAACCTTGCCTATCCTGTGTGTTCCGGCGCCTGCTTCGGCCAGTAGCCGGAAAAATCTTTATTTCTAATCGTTGGTTCCATACTTAGAATACCTTTTTGACTATGCGGCGAAATCAGTCTTTTGGATGTTCTTTTTTATCTCGAGAATGATGTCCTTTTCAATATATTGAAAATTTACGGGCACCATAAAGATAAGGCGGATATTCGCTAATTGTTTCTGTTTCGCCTTCGCCTGCGTTTTCATCATTTTGTAGAAGGGCAGGACCTCTGTAAAACTTGTCCGAACCCGACAAAATTGATTTCCAGGAGCGATCGTCTTTTGCTTCGATTTTTCCCATTTCAACAGACATATGCCAGAGCGTGTTGAATACCGGATTTCCTTTTTCGTGAAATATTTGACCGACCCAGGCTGTTACCGAGCCATGTTCGATGAAATTTACGCAGAATGCAATTACGTCGTTGTGAGCATAGCCTGTTAGCGGATATTCGTGGTGACCATCAGACGTATGTGTTTTAAAAACGCCTGTAATCTGACCGTTAGAGCTCTGACTGAAGTCAATTTCGGACTTATGCTGATTATGCCAGAGCCCTTGGATTTCGATGTCTTGTTTCATTGTCTGTTCCTTGATTGAGCGTCGATTCAATATAGAATTCAGTATAGAAAAAGGTGTTTGGCAATGCCTCCTACTTAAGAAGGAGATGCTAAAATGGAGCACTGTTTGTCGCAACATCAAGCGTGGAGAAGAAATGACCACATCTACCTTTGCATCTTCCAAAATAAGTCCTGAACAAGCATATGAAGTTGGCTCGCAGGCTTACTGTTACTTTTATCCGCTCATTACAATGGAAGTCACTCGTCGCCAGATGACCAATCTTCCCGCTGGTCAGAAGATGGGTTTCGGCCCTGCTAATAGTTTTGTGCATGCAAGGACTTTTCCAGATGCCGATTTCAAAGTCGTTGTAAGACCTAATTTCGACACTTTATACAGTTCAGCCTGGCTTGATTTAAGCAAAGAGCCCCTCATAATCTCTATTCCCGATACAAATGGTCGTTATTATTTGCTGCCAATGCTTGATATGTGGACAGACGTTTTTGCATCTCCTGGATGGCGCACATCGGGAACTCAAGCTCAAAATTATGCAATTGTTCCGCCTGGCTGGAAGGGCAATCTGCCAGAAGGTGTCTTGGCAATTCAAGCTCCTACTGCTTATGTCTGGGTAATTGGTCGATTGAAAACAGATGGTCCAGACGATTACAAAAATGTGAATGCGCTTCAGGATGCTTTGAAAATAACTCCGCTCTCTAGTTGGGGCAAGGTATCGAATGTGGTGCCTGAAACAGTTATCGACGAATCCGTAGACATGAAGACGCCACCATTAGAATTCGTCAACTCAATGACTGTGCACGATTATTTTTCAATGGCTGCAAAACTATTAAAAGCCAATCCTGCTCATTTGACAGATTGGTCAATGATTGCACGCCTTGAAACACTTGGATTTGTTGCGGGCAGAGAATTCGATTTAAACAGATTGGATAAAAGTATTCAGGACGAATTTATTCGTGGCGCTAAGGATTGTCTTGCGCTCATGCTAAGCAAAATAAAATCGATTGGAAGAGTTGTGAATGGCTGGTCAATGAACACAGATTCAATGGGTGTTTATGGCAATTATTATTTGAAGCGCGCCATAGTTTCGATGGTTGGTCTGGGAGCTAATCAGCCAGAAGATGCAGTTTATCCACTCAATCTGACCGACGTAGACGGTAACTTGCTTTCTGGCGACAAAAATTATGTAATTCATTTCGAAAAAGACGCGATGCCACAAGCTCATGCCTTCTGGTCAGTCACTATGTATGATGCTGCCGGTTTTCAGGTGGCGAACGAATTGAATAGATTCGCTGTAAGTTCCTGGATGCCTTTTGTTAAAAACCAGGACGGCTCTCTCGATATTTATATTCAACATAAAAATCCAGGTAAAGACAAAGAAGCTAACTGGCTTCCTGCGCCTGCATCCGGCGTTCTTGGTGTAACAATGCGATTATACGCACCATATGAGACTGTATTGAATGGAGATTGGGTGCCGCCCGCTATCAAGCTGGCTAAATGAATTTAGTCACTCGTTGCGAGAAAGACTTCTGAGTGTGTCAATAAGGCTCCAAAGCCATGCTTGTGGAGGGTACATTCGCTTACCAGATTCAGTGCTCTTGCCATTATAAAGTTCGATTTCTGAAACAGTTGTTCCATTGAGAAAATTCTGATCGTGCGCCTCATCTTTGAAGTTACCGCCGAAAATGACTGCTTTATCAAAATCGTACGAATAAGCAAGCGCATTAGTTCGTGCTTTTTGCAATTGACCAATTATTTTTACTTGCTTAGTGTTTATATCAATCAATTCAATTGTCGAAGTAAGGTTATCTCCAGCATCCGAAACTTTGTGTGATGTTATGCCACCAATAACGATGACATTTCCGTTTCGGAGTTTGAGTGCTTCAAATGAATATCTTGGAATTTTCAATTTTCCATACAGAGTTAGTCTCATTGTTTTGTAATCGAAAATTTCAATGTCGTTGCTGGGGTGTTCACCTGCTATGCCTCCGATTATTAAAACCTGCCCATCGTTTAATAAGACTTCCTGGGTGAATTCCCTTTCTTTGAGCAGTCGTGGTCCCGGGACACCATTTTTACCTGCCGAGTCAAACAGATAAATTTGACTTTTTTGAATTTGTAATAACCTGCCGTCAGGAATTTGAACTGGAGCTAAACTGGCATAAATGGGATCTTCGATTGTTTTGAATTCTGGTATGTCAACGGGCTTTCCATCCAAAAGGTGAGTCTTTCCTGTTAAGAACCAGAAAGAAACCATCTGATACATACAGGGTTTACCATTAGATGTGCTCATACGAGACGAATCTACGATTTCTGTGGCGTAATCATATAGTTGAGGAGTACCGCGATTCATGGGACCGAAGTAACAGATTGGAATTGAAATCGAAAAAAACAAAGCGCCAGCGATTAGTAATTTTTTTGCTTTAAATAAATTGGGAAATGGTTTTGCCTTGAGAGCTATTTTGTCGAGACCAAATACAAGAACGCATAAAGTAAGTGCAATCGGAAAGCCGATGGAGAACAGATATTTAATAGGATCGAACCATTCACCTCGTCTTGTAAATAAAGCTATGTAGAGGGCGAAAGTGACGAAAGGAACGGTAAAAGCCAAAAACCATCGGCGTTGTTCTCGGCTCCACTTAGTCGTATCGCAAAGCAAGTTTAGTGGAAAACCAACTACTAAAGTGGATAAGCCACCAATAGTGCCACCAATTACAAAATAAATAACAGTGCCTATTGCCATTTGAATGATTGGCTTAGGTCTAAAACTCCAACCAACATAGATAGGAGCTGCACAAATTCCAAGGCAAATGAAGCCTATCCAAAAGCAAAGGCGATAATGTTTGTATACATTCTCCGGAGGATCAGACTCGCTCATATTTCTATTTTAGGCTAAATCCTTTATCCCGTTTTACAAAATTGCTACTATTGAGTAATGAATCTGTTAATCCCGGTTTTAATCTGTACCGCATCGGCTTTAGTTAGCTCGTTACTTGTGTATTTCCTTGTTTTTCCAAGGGTGCCTGGATTTGCGCTCGGCAAGCACAAAGTTATTGGTGGTCTGCTTTTCGTGCCTTTGCAAGGCATAACTACTGCGATAGGCTTTGGCGCAGCGCTTTATGCAGCTAC
The DNA here is from genome assembly GCA_026129135.1 of Cyanobacteria bacterium TGS_CYA1. Taxonomy (GTDB): domain Bacteria; phylum Cyanobacteriota; class Vampirovibrionia; order Obscuribacterales; family Obscuribacteraceae; genus Aved-18. The sequence continues at coordinate 473,618 of JAHCIQ010000003.1, forward strand.
ACTGACCAGTGTTATCACCGCCCTTGGTGGCGGAGTTGCTGCTGTTCCAATAATATTTATAGTTGTGATAGGTGGCACCGCAGTGATATTTTTTGCGGCGAACTTCATTTTGATTTATTTATACAAAACTCTTGGAATATTTGAAATATCGGCTAAGTTCGCTATTCCCTTAGGTGTTTGCGCATTGATGGGAGCGCAACTGATCGGTTGCATTATCAGTGTCGTTTGCTGCTTCAAAATGTTCGCTCCCGACAACACCTATTCATTTATAGATAAGACCGGCAAAGTCGTTATAGACAAAAAATTCAGTTATGCCAAAGCTTTTAAGAATGGAAAAGCTAAAGTGACCTTAATCTCACAGAGTGCCGATGCCGACAAATACATCGACCACAAGGGCAATGTGGTAGAGGCGCCAAATGAGCCGGAGCCTGAAATACATTATAAAGTAGATGACGATCCATCTTTATATGAAGGCGAAGGTCCCTGGAGTACTGGACACGGAAGTATCAACACCAATGGGCTTGAAATGTTGCCATTTTCAGAGGGTCTTGCAGCGGCTCGGGCAGCCGGCAAGAATCCACACTGGGGCTTTGTGGATACCAATTACCAATTTCAAATTCCGTCGAGCAAATTTGTAGACGTGAGGCATTTTTCTGAAGGGCTTGCGCCCGTGTGCATTGCGGATGAGTCGCCCGAGCACAAAAGATGGTGGGGATACATAGACAAAACAGGCAAAATGGTAATCGAGCCGAAGTTTCATTCTGCTATGTGTTTTAGCGAAGGTCTGGCAAAAGTGGCTATTATCGACCCTAAAAACACCGATAAAGTCGTCGTGGGCTTTATAGATAAGAACGGAAACTTTGTAATTCAGCCTCAATACGCCGAAGCGTTCTCCTTTTCCGAAGGTGTGGCAGCGGTCAGAAAGTAGAGCCTGTTACCCTCGGGGGCGTTGCAAAGATGAAGTGGTTGTCATGTTACATTGCTTAGCTAATCGTAGCCAGGCAGTTTTGACGGTGTTAACCTGGGATTGTCAGAAATCGGAAGGCGCAAATGCTTTTAGAAGCCCGAGCCAAATTCTATAAATGGAACGACATGACCAGTGCAGGTCATGCGCATCATCATCATAAGTTTGGAATCAGGAGCGGTCTGACAGGTCTTTAGATTGAATTCAATCTTGTAAGTGTTAGAGCCCGCTCCAGGCGGGCTTTTTTGTACGTAGAAAAAATGGGTGGAAAAAATGCAAACAGCAGTAGATACCAAACAAAAGCAAGGCGAGCGCTCGAAAGTGAGTGAAGACGTTTTGAAAATGACCGTGCCCACAGGGCGTATGCAAGACAAAGTACTTACTTTGCTTAAAGGACTTGGTATACAGTTCAATCAAGAGTCGAGATCTTATCGCCCCACGTCGAGTGACCCTTTAATTGAAGGCAAATTCTTGAAGGCTCAAAATATTCCAAATCTGGTGGCGTTGGGTCGTCACGATTGTGGGTTTGCTGGTTATGACTGGATTGTCGAGCAAAAAGCAGATGTGGTCGAACTGCTCGACCTTGGCTTCGACCCTGTGCGAATTGTGGTGGCTGCACCCGAATCGCTTGATATAGTGGCTGCCCAAAAAGAGCGTACTCTGGTTTTGGCTTCTGAATACAAATGTCTTGCTGAAAAATATATCGAAAGCAAGAAACTCAATTCCATTTATATTCGCACTTATGGTGCTACTGAAGCGTTGCCGCCTGAAGATGCCGACCTGATTATAGATAACACTGCCACTGGTGCAACGCTCGTATCGAACAGGCTGGTTATCATCGACGAAGTAATGCGCTCGACCACTAGATTTATTTGCAGCCGCCAGGCGCTCGAAAATAAAGTGAAAAAGCAGAAGCTCGATGAACTCGTTATGTTGATGAAAAGTTCGCTTGCTGCGCGTAAGAAAGTCTTGCTAGAAATGAACGTAGATAAAGCCGACTTTGAAAGCATCGTAAAAAATCTTCCTTGCATGAAGGCTCCCACGGTATCAGAACTATATCAAGGTTCTGGATACGCAGTGAAAATTGCAGTCGACAAAGACGAGGTACCAAGCTTAATTCCAAAACTTGTCGCCTGGGGAGCAAGAGACATTCTTGAATACAAACTGGAAAAAATTGTTTAACCCTGTTTGTTTTACTTTAGGAGAATGAGTTTCGATGCCGGTTACGCCAAGATCAATAATAAATAGTCTTCCACCCTATAAAAAGCCGCAAGAGGGAAGATACGACTTTGCGCGTCTCGATTTTAACGAAAATACCAAAGGCTTTGCCGAATTGCTTGGTTGTTCAGATCTGCCCTGTGAGCTGTTCAACACTTATCCCGAGTATGACAAGCTTTATGCAAAAATTGCAGATTATTATTCGATTTCAAAAGACAACTTGATTTTGACCAATGGAAGCGATGAAGGCATTTCGATTATTGCTTATTCATTTATTGAAGCTGGTCTAGACCGCGCAATTGTTTCGGACCCATGTTTTGCTATTATCCCCCACAGTTTGAAACTGGCTGGCGCAACTATTTGCGCTGTAAAAGTAAATAGCGATTTGTCGTTCAATATTAAGGGTATTGAAGCTGAACTTGCGTCGGGGGCAAAAATGGCTTTCTTTGCGTCGCCTGAAAATCCTACAGGTGCGGTGCTCAATTGTAAGCAAGTTTCGAGCTGGTGCAAAAAATATCCTGAAACTCTGTTTGTAATCGATGAAGCTTATGGCGAATACAACGATACTAGCTGTCTTTCTTTGATTAAAGAATTCGATAATCTGCTCGTGCTCAAAACTTTTTCAAAAGCCTGGGGTATGGCTGGACTCAGGCTTGGAATGGTCTTTGGCAAGCATGAGTTGATTGAAATTCTAGGGAGAGTAAAACTGCCATATAGCGTGAACGCAGCGGCGGTATGGATGGCGCAAAAATTACTGGAGAATGCAGAGCAGGTGAAAATGGAGGTCAAAGATTCATTGATTCGATTGGATAATTTAGCAAGCGAAATAGAGCAAAGAGGGTACCGCGTAAAACGCGGTCAGAGCAATAGTGTTTTGATTGAAATGGGCTTTCTGGCTAAGCGATTTACCGAATATTGCCGCGAACAATCGGTGCTTGTGCGCGACCGCAGCGAGTTAATCGATGGCATGGTGCGTGTCTCTACCGGTACAAGCGAAGAGAATGAAAAATTCTTGCAAGTGCTCGATAAGTTTTCCAAATCGTTTGGTGTCATGTTCGATCTCGACGACACTATTGTGGATACCTCAAAAAGTTTTGCCAAAGTAGTCGAAAAATTAGTCGAGCAGTATACGGGCATTCCTTTGAAGGAAGGCGAATTGCGTTCGCTCAAAGCCGAAGGCGGATATAACGACGATTGGGTTGCAACCCAGGAATTGATTCGAAGACGCGGTTTTGAAGCCGATATAGAAGATATCGTGTTGACAGCGATTCCAATGTATAGAGAAATTGCTACCCAGGCAGAAGAACTAATTTGCGACCTTGCTTTGCTTGAAACTTTGCGCAAACGCCACAAGGTTTTTGTAGTGACAGGACGGTGCCGAATAGAATATGACCCTGTGTGGGGTGAGCGACTCGATCCCTTCTTCGACCAGATTTATTGTGTTGGCGACAGACCTGATTTACAGGTGAAACCATCTGGGGATTATCTAGCTGCGTGCATGCAGGAAAATGAGTTGACCGATGCCATTTATATCGGAAACTCTGTGGACGACGTGGCGGCGGCATTGTCTATAAAGCTCGAAGCATTTGGTGTCACCACCACCCTTGATGCCGAGCAATTAACCAAATCTGGTGCATCTAGAGTATTGAATTCAGTTGATGAGCTAAAGGAGCTTTTGGGACTATGAGCAAAATAATGGAAAAGGCTTCGCCTAAAATCCGTATGGCAACAGTCGAGCGCAACACCAAAGAAACTCAAATAAAAATGACTATCGACTTGGATAGCTCTGGCAAAATAGACATCGACACAAATTTACCTTTTTTGTCGCACATGTTAGAAGCATTTGCCTGTCATGGTCGATTCAGTCTAAGCGTAAAAGCTAAAGGCGATATTGAGGTCGATCCCCACCACCTCATAGAAGATTGTGGCATAGTTCTTGGCGAGGTTATTTACAAAGCACTTGGCGGTTTGTCTGGCATCGAGCGTGCGGGCTCGTTTACTTTCCCGATGGACGGAAGCCTTGCAGTCTGTGCCATGGATATTTGTGGCAGACGCAATCTTACCTGGAATGTCAAATTCGGTAATTTCACCGTAGGTGGTATCGACCCCAATTTGTTCAGAGAATTCTTCAAAGGTTTTGTAGACGGATTGAAAGCTACTCTGCACGTGCACATTATTGCGCAAGACAACGACCACCACGTTATCGAAGCCGTCTATAAAGCATGCGGCAGGGCGCTTAAGCAGTGCGTGAAATCGCTTGATAACGATGAGTATTTATCCACCAAAGGAATGCTCGATGAAAATTGAAGTCGACCTGGTAAATATAGACGGTGGCAATAAAGGAAGCGTCTTGCGCTTATTAGACCGGCTTGATGTAAGTGTCAACGAAGTCGACCAGAACAAAATGCCAGACGGAAATCGTCCACTTATCTTGCCTGGTGTGGGCGCGTTTGGCGCGGTGATGCAGTCTATAGAAAAAGGTGGGCTTTCTTCGCGAATAATTGAGCTGGTCAAGCAAGGAACACCGTATCTTGGAATATGCGTAGGAATGCAAATTTTGTTCGACCAGAGTGAAGAGACGCCCGGGGTGGCTGGACTTAAACTGGTACCAGGAACTGTGGTTAAATTTACTAAGGGAAAAGTTCCCCAGATTGGCTGGAACAAGCTCGATAATGCTAAGAGCAATGGTTACGAGCCTGGTTATGCTTATTTCGTCAATTCTTATTATGCTGTGCCTCAAAACGAAAATGATACTCTCTACAGTGCCGAGTATCATGAACGCTATTGTGCTGCAGTGCAGCACGATAATATAACTGGTTTTCAATTTCATCCAGAAAAAAGCGGTGCGTTTGGTCAAACTCTAATGCAAAAATGGTTGAGTGATGTCGCAAAATAATCTGTGCAAAAGAATAATTCCATGTCTTGATGTCGCTAACGGACGGACGGTTAAAGGCGTTAACTTCCAGGGGCTTCGCGATATGGGCGATCCCATCGAACTTGCTAAAGCATACGAAAACCAGGGCGCCGATGAAATTGTTTTTTTAGATATAACTGCCTCGCATGAAAAACGCTCCACTATGCTTTTGTGGGTAGAGCGCGTTGCTCGAAATCTGTCTATTCCTTTTACCGTGGGTGGTGGAGTAAACACAATAGACGATGTTCAAGCTCTGCTTCAAGCTGGTGCCGACAAAGTATCGGTCAATACCCAGGCTGTTAAAAATCCAGAGCTGATCACTGATATAAAGACAAAATTCGGCTCGCAATGCTGCGTAGTTGCAATCGACGCTAAAAGAAACAGCAAGGGTATTGCTCTAGTGCTTATCAAAGGCGGACGCGAAAATACAGGAATGGTCGCCTTCGACTGGGCAAAAAAATGTGTCGAACTTGGTGCTGGAGAAATATTGCTTACATCTTGGGACAAAGATGGTACGCAATCTGGATTCGATTTAGAACTGGTAAAAGAATTCGCTTCTAATTTGCCAGTACCTGTCATTGCCTCTGGTGGCGCTAAAAATTCAGAGAGTTTTGTTGATGTATTCAAAGAGGCAAACGCCGATGCTGCGCTTGCTGCAACCATTTTTCATGATGGCTCGCACACAGTTGGCGCAATTAAGAACATACTCAATCAAGAGGGGGTGCAGGTACGCATATGTTAGTGGCAAGCATAGACATCATAAATGGAAAAGCCGTCCAGTTGCGTCAGGGCAAAGAGTTCGTGCTCGAATCAGATACCACTCCTCTAGAGCTTGCGCGCAAATTCAATAAATATGGCGAAGTAGCTGTGATAGATTTAGACGCTGCTATGGGCAAAGGCGATAACCGAGCATTAATCAAGCAAATTTGCCAGGTTTGCGATGCTCGTGTTGGCGGCGGCATTAGAGATGTCGAGATTGCACAAGAATATCTGCGTGCAGGAGCAAGCAAAGTAATCATCGGAACAAAAGCCGAGCCCGAATTGCTCAAGCAATTACCGACCAATAAAGTAATGGTGGCACTCGACCACAAAAATGGCAAAGTAGTCGATAAAGGCTGGACAAATTCAACCAACGAATCTGTGCAAGAACGTGCCAAAAGGCTTGCGCCATATTGTGATGGTTTTTTGAGCACATATGTAGAAGCCGAGGGTGGACTTGGCGGTATGGACATCGAAGCTGTCAAACAACTGCGCGATAGTCTGGATAAGCCTCTCACCGTGGCAGGCGGTGTGGCTGATACCCAGGAGGTGATTGAACTCAGTCAGAATGGAATTGATGTCCAGGTCGGTATGGCTTTATACACAGGACGAATAGATCTCGCTAAAGCAATGATAGACTGTCTCAAATTTGGTCCTGACAATTTGATACCGACAGTGGTTCAAGATCAGAATCAAAAATTATTGATGCTTGCATACAGCAATAAAGAATCGCTTGAGCGTGCACTAACAGAAGGTAAAGGAATTTATTTCAGTCGCTCGCGCAAAGAGCTGTGGGAAAAAGGTGCTACGTCCGGTCATAGCCAGACTCTTCTTTCGTGTCGCACCGATTGCGACAGAGATGCGCTGGTTTTTACTGTCGTGCAAGAAGGGGTCGCTTGTCACGATGGCAGTTATAGTTGTTTCACTAGAAATCAGACTGTCCCGGGATTTTCATTGCCGGTATTGTTCGAAAAAATAGCCGAGCGCAAAAAAGAGATGCCGGAGAAATCGTATACGACCAAATTACTCAAAGACAGAAAACTATTGCTTGAAAAAATCTCAGAAGAGTGTGGCGAAGTAATGAATTACAGGTCGCTCGACAATTTGCAGTGGGAAATAGCCGACTTGCTTTATTTTGTAAGTGTACTGGCTGTGGATGAAGGTCTTAGTTGGAAACAGATTGAAGGCGAGTTGTCTGGGAGGGCAAAATGATACCGATACTTTGCGGCGATGACGCATTGAATTTTGCCCCTATGCGCGATGAGGAAAACGAGTCCGTTATCGAAGAACGTGTAAAAGAAATCATTGTATCTGTTCGTCGAGATAAAGATGCTGCCTTGACCAAATGGGCAACGAAGCTCAATGACAAAGTAACGAAAAACTGGCTTCTAGATGCTGAATCTATGGATGCCGCTTGTAAAAGACTGCCGCAAGAATCGAAAGATGTCATTGATATAGCGGCAAAAAGAATAAAAGAATACGCCATTGCGGTTATGAGTATTGTCAAGCCTGTCACCGTAGACAATGGCACATTTCAAACAGGTATGGATTTTAAACCTGTTTCAAGAGTGGCATGTTACGTGCCGTCTGGCAGATATCCGCTTCCGTCTACAGCCCTGATGACGGCTATGACTGCTCGAGTGTCGGGGGTGAAAGAAATTTGTATCCTGACGCCTAGTGTATGCGACGAAATTATCTATGCAGCTAAAGTTTGTGGTGTAAGCGAAATTTATCAATTAGGCGGGGCGCAGGCAGCTTCTGCGGTTGCATTTGGAACTGAATCTGTCAAACGTGCAGACATGCTTGTAGGGCCAGGTAACGCTTATTTGACGGAAGCCAAGAGACAATTGCAAGGTCAGATTGGTATAGACATGCTTGCCGGTCCAAGCGAAATTGCCATCATCGCAGATAGTGGCGCCAATCCGGAATGGCTTGCGCTTGATTTGTTGTCTCAAGCCGAGCACGACCCGGGCGCTCGGGCTTATTTGTTTAGCGATTCAAAAGAAATTGCTGAAGCTACAGCAAAAGAAATTTTAAAGAGTCTTGATAAACTCGACCTGCCCGAATTTGTTCGTCAGTCAATAAAATACAATGCAATCGTGGTATTGCCATCGCTTGCAAACTGTGTAGACAAAGTGAATGAGCTGGCACCAGAGCATCTGCAATTACAGGTTAAAGACCCAGAAAATTTAAAACCTGGTCTTTTAAATTATGGTGCGCTTTTCATGGGTTATTATGCAAGCGTTCCCCACGGCGACTATATGGCAGGACCAAACCATACCCTCCCCACAGGTGGTGCTGCCAGATATTCTGGTGCCCTGAACCCACTTGTGTTTTTAAGGGCTCAATCATGGATGAAATCGAGTGACAAAGCCTGCCACTTGGGCAAAGAAACGGCTCAGTTTGCCAGATTAGAAGGACTTACCGCTCATGCTGCAGCTGCTTTGTGCCGAGTCGGCGATTAGACAGTAATATAAATCTTCGTACTGGGGAATTAATACATCGCTCGAGAATCTCGCTTTAGCATCGATTGCAGCAGCGTCGCCTAGTTCTTTGCGTTTTTGACCATCGTCAATTAGTGCTTCTAAAGCATTAGTCAGTGCCTGGGCGTCGCCTGGTGGAACGAGCAAACCGGTTTTATTGTTCTGAACTACTTCTGGAATGCCACCAACATTGGTGGACACGCTTGGACAATTGAATAACATTGCTTCCAGAATGCCAAGACAAAAACTCTCACTATCGGATGTGTACAAAGCAAGGTCGGCTGCCTGTAAATAATTTTCTATCTGCAATACATTCTCGCGTACAGCAATTTTGTCTTGCAGTCCAAGCTCTTGTACTTCTCTTTGATAAGGTGCAAATTCGCCGCCAGCTATCACTACTAGTTTGAAAGCATCACGCTTTTTGATACCAGCCACCGCTTTTAAGAGCAAATCAAAACGCTTGACTGGGCGCAAGTTGGATGCATGAATAATCATCACTTCATTGTCTTTGACGCCAAGTTCGTTTCTGACATCTGATTTTGGTCTTGTTGGTGCAGGCAAATCAGAAAAATTGTAAATTACTTTGATGTCGCCTTTGAATCCAATTACTCGGTCTGTTTCTGCTTTAAGAAATTCAGAAACGGCGGTAACAACATCAGACTGTTTTAGCGCGTGCAAGATTGCAGGACCATACCCAGGATCAGCGCCAAGCAAAGTGGTATCGGTGCCATGAAGGGTCGTCACTACTTTGGGTTGTTTGTCTTCCGGCAGCATACAATGAGCAAGAATGGCAGCAGTAGCGTGAGGAACGGCATAATGCACATGCAAAATATCTAGATTGTGTTTGCAGCTGACCTTTGCCATTTCTACCGATAATGGCAGAGTATAGTCTGGATACTTGAACAGTCCATAACTATTGATTGTCACTTTGTGGAAGTAAATATTTTCGCTTTGCTCGGGCAGGCGAAAAGGTCGTTCATACGAAATAAAGTGTACTTCGTGACCGCGTCTTGCTAGTTCGATTCCAAGCTCGGTTGCAACAACTCCGCTCCCACCAACGGTGGGGTAGCAGGTGATGCCTATTCGAAGAGGCCGCTTTGGGTTGGAAATATTACTCATAGCTTGATTCCATTATCTCAGTAAACGCTTCATCTGCACGTTCAATCTCATCGCGTGTGACATATTCAATTTCGGGAGCGTCATCTTTGCGAATATAGTTTTGTTCGCCCGCCCCAGAAACATAATGCGTACACTGGATGACAGATTGCATCCATTTAAGGCGTGAATCTCTTGTAGGGCTTATTTGATCTTTGGAAAAGTCTCTTATTGGTAGTTTGATGAATTTATCTCCGCCTTCGTGCAGACTGAAATGGTCGCCTGCAAATCTTGCCCGTACCACTTCGCCATCGTATTCGATATCAGCATAAAACTCTTTGATATCACAAGCCTGTTTGCGAAATTCTTTGTCGCTCGATTTTAGAATTTTGATACCATCCAAAAGCTTCATTTTTTTATACATTTCAAGGCAGAAGTCAGAAACGTTCTTTGTAGAAACACTTTTGAAAATGTCTATCTGAGGGTGGTCTAAATAGTTTGGCAATTGCAAAATAGTCTTGTCGTGCCAGAGTGTCTCGATTCTCTTCAGATAGAGAGGCGAAAACTTACGCTGTGTTTTATTTTCGAAAGTGAAGTTGAGTTTCGCTTCTTCGTTAGTGGTCCGGTGTCTTAAAATCGTACGTGTTTCGCGTGGGTCGTGGTCGCTATCATGATAAAAGAAAACAATTTCACCTCCAATTTTTGCTTGCAGCTTACGAGCAGCTGTAATTTTTGCCACCAGAAATCGCTTTGGGAAAAATCCACAAGGTTGTTGGCCAAAACATATTATGGGAGCGCTCATTAGGCTTTATTCTCGATTGGGTTCTTTTTGTTAATTGCTTGTTGAAGCAACAGACTCAAAATTACGCAGACTGAGCATCCTATCAGCGGGAACCATAAATAGGACATCGTACCGCTTAAATATAATGCAAATATGAGCGTTTGTGCTACGATTGCCGACCAGAAAATAGCAGTGCCACCGACTCTTTTAAGGAAAAATGCTACTACAAAGAGGGCAAGCAGCACGCCATAAAAAATAGAGCCAAGGATGTTGACTGCCTGAATGAGATTTTCTGAGAAGTTTGCCACCAGGGCAATCATAATTGCCACCAGTCCCCAGCCCAAAGTGAATATTTTAGTAGCTTTGAGGCTTTGGATGTCAGTTGCTTCTTTATTTACTTTGAGCATATAAAAATCGATAGTGGTGCTCGCGCCAAGAGCATTTAATTCTGCAGCTTTTGATGATAGTGCAGCTAAAAAGAAAGAGGTTACCATAAGACCGATGACACCGTGTGGCAGCTCTTTCAAAATGAAAGAAATAAAGACATAGTCTGCATCGTTTGTTTTAAGAGTTTTTTGTTTGGCAACTTCTTTGACTGCGTCCAGTCTTACGCGCTCTGCATCGAGATATGAAGATTTAGCCTGTTCGAAAGCTTTTGTGCTTGAAGCAGTGTCGCCCCGATGTTTAGCTTGGAGCCAGGTTTCAAGCGATTGTTTAACAGATTGGTGTGATTTTTTGAAATCTGTGTGAAACGTAGTTAGGCTCGCTCCAGCTCTTGAATCGAAAAATAACGGTGGTTCTCTGAATTGATAAAAAACGAACATCAATACGCCAATCATCAAAATGAAAAGCTGCATAGGAATTTTGCACAATGCATTAAATAAGAGTCCAAGCCTGCTTTCGCGTATAGAAGATCCCGAGATATATCGCTGAACCTGCGATTGGTCAGCTCCAAAATAAGAGAGCATCAAAAATGTGCCCCCGAATAATCCTGACCACAAAGTGTAGCGCTCATTTAAATCGGGCGAAAAGTTTACAGCTTGCAGTTTGCCAAAACCACCTGCAAGATGCATGGCATCAAGGAGAGATAACTCTGGTGGCAGCTTTGAAATGAGCAAACACACAGCCGTAATCATGCCCACGAAAATTACACTCAATTGATATTTTTGAGTGACCGTAACTGCATCCGTGCCACCAAGCATAGTATAAAAAGTGACCAAAAGCCCGCAACAAATAATGGTTGTCTGAATCGACCAGCCAAATACAGTAGAAAGTACAATCGCCGGTGCATAAATTGTAAGACCCGCACCAATACCGCGTTGCAATAAAAACAAAACCGCACCTAATAAGCGTGTTTTGTGGTCGAACCTTTTTTCAAGATATTCATATGCTGTATAAACATTGAGCTTATGATAAATTGGAAGAAAAAAGATTGATATCAAAATCAGAGCAAAAGGCACTCCAAAATATATTTGCAGAAATCCAAGTCCACTCAAATAACCCTGTCCAGGTGTGGACAAGAAAGTAATGGCGCTTGCTTGAGTCGCCATCACAGACAAGCCGATAGCCCACCAGGGTGTCTGCTTTGCACCTTTCAAATAACTGGATAGACTATCTCGTTTTCTTGTCTGCCAAATACCTATGGCTGTGATACTAAATACAGTTATTAGTAATACGGCAATGTCGAGTTCGTTCATTGCCCAATTGTCCCTAAGAGAACCAGTAGAACCAGCCAGAATGCGAAGTTACACCCTACAAGAATATATGCGCTTTTCCAGCTTTTAGGCCAGGGCAATCCGGTTGTAGATTCTTCTTCCTTTTCTTCTGTCATTTGCCGATTGATACCATGTTTGCAAACAGTCTGTAAGCGCCAGGAACGCCTGCTGGAAGTTCTCTGAAGAAACTCAAACCTGTGTAAATGTAGTGACCTTTGCCATATCTAGTGACCAGCAATACTCCTTTCTTCGGCTCTTCTTGCGCATCGTTGCAAGCCAGAATGGGCGTGAAATGCTCGTCCCATTTGTCTGGAAAATACAAGCCACGCTCTTGCACCCAGCCATCAAAATCTGCTTGCGTAATTTTATTTGGCTTGTTCAAAACCTCGTGATCTGGAGCCAAAAATGTCATTTTTGACTTTTCATCGGTTACTCGGTCTGCTGAAATTTTCAGGTCGTATGGTGCTATTTTTTCTGTCTTGAGCTTGTTTGAGGTATTGTACTGAACTATAAGAGTGCCACCATCTTCGACATACGACAAAAGCGATGGCATCGCTTTAGCTATATTTTCTCTCGTGTTGAATACTCTTACTCCTAGAATTACAGCATCTAGATCATCCAGGTCTTGTCTCTTGAGAGTGGCATCATCGAGAGATTTGACCACATATCCCATTTGTTTGAGATTTTCTGGAAGGCTGTCTCCTGCACCAGGTAAATATCCGACTGTTTTACCTGCTTTTTTCAAATCAAGACATACTGCATGCAAAAGAGCTGGAGGTTGAAACAATTGTAAGGGAAGATGAGCGTAGTTGACTTCCTGGCGCTGGTTTCGATAAACAGTGCCACCAATATCTGCGGTTGCCACTATTTTTGCGTTTTGGGTTTTAGATGGCGCTTTTATCTTGAAAATAAATTTCTCTATGTCGCCTGCTTGTTTAAGATGAAAAGACTGACTCTTTGGCTCGATATTCCAATCTTTGGGTGCTTCAAGATGTAGCGTGCCTTTCATGCCGGCGCGTGCGGCGTGGACTTTTACTTCTATATCTTGCGATGAAAGTGGAGTGAAAATAGCAACTTCTGGATTTAGCCATAGCGAAACGGGTGGTATCACATTTAGTTTGCGAGTTGAAATGACCAGATTGTTCTTATCGTTTTTAATTTCTTGAACAGGCTCGTCTTCAAGTTTGAGAATTTCTTTTCCGATTTTGAAAGTATGAATTATCGGAAATGTGGGCAGGTTCTCTGCCATGCCGATTAACTCCGGATTTTCGACATGAAACATACCTGGCGTGCCTTCTTTGTAGAGCCAGTAAGGCTGGGTCAGCATTACTTTTATTGGCATTGTTTCTTTTGAATCGATTGAATCTGGATGGTCAGGCATTAGGGTGACGTCAGCTTTTATATTTTTATTCAAAAGAGGATAGTTCAGTCCACTCCAGACTACTGGGATTTCTAAGCTGGAAGCGATGGTGGCTTTATGGTGAAGCTCTATAGACTCGCCTGGAATGACGTCCGCATTTTTTATAGTAGTCTTTGTTTCTATACCAATACACTGTTGCAAAATGAGGTCGAGCAGTTTTTGCTTTTCTTTTATTACTAAATTCGACGGCAATTTAGAAAGTCTGGTGCGAAGTTCGAATAAAGCTGGAACGCTTTTGGATGGGTCTTTGACATCGAATTTGGAGATAATATCTAAGACGTTTTTCTCGATATCATCGCCGCCGTTAAATCTGCTCCAAGTTGTGTCAATACCATCCATGATATCGCTAGAAGCGGGTTCGCCTGCTATAAATTGAAATGACTCCTGGCGCTTTTCGCCCTGGACGAAAGGCAATTTAAAAGTGTCAAAGCCTTGGGTTTTGTGCTCGGCTCTGCTTGCGCTGGCGATATCATAAAAAGATTTGCCAGTGACCGAATCGTCTCCAAATACATCTATTTTTATGATTGGATCTTTGGTTACTCGATCTTTTTGAAAACGTCCCACATTCCATAATATTCGCTTTGGTTGCCATGCTTCGAGCTTTTGCTCTGGAAACGCTTTGGGGTCTCCTGCCAGTTTAAATGCTTCGCATGCAAGACTTGCAGAAGTAGTATGGTGCCCATGTGTGCCACCAGGACTTTGAGAAAATCTGGTTACAAGTATGTCGGGACGAAAAGTGCGTATTACACGAACCATGTCTGACAATACTTCTTGTTTGTCCCAGACAGTCAGTGTTTCTTTATAGTCTTTTGAAAAACCAAAATCTATAGCGCGAGTAAAAAACTGATGCGCTCCATCCAAAGCTCGGGCAGCAAGAAGCTCTTGAGTGCGAGCCATGCCAAGTTTATTGCCAAGATCTGCGCCAAGAACATTTTGTCCGCCATCGCCTCTTGTGAGCGATAAGTAGGCGGTTCTGTATTTGCGTCCTCGTGATAGATAAGTCAAAAGTTCGGTGTTTTCATCGTCGGGGTGAGCTGCAATATAAAGGACACTGCCTAGCTGTTTAAAATACTCAAGTTCGCGCAAAATTGCTTTGGAATTAGAACTGGAATTTGAACTCGAACTCGAACTATTCATAACAGCTTGTATTTCAACTCCCGAGGATGACATTGCAAATAGTGGCACCGTGTTTGAAAATAGCACCACAAGCGCTAAACAACGATGCCACCATCTGGCATTCAAATAACCGATATTGGTACGAACGCTTCTCAAATTGAGTTATTGCAACTTGTTGATTAAAGCTTCGTTCAATTGAATGTAACCATTATCGTTTGCTTTTTCGGCAAGCTCTTTCGAGCGTTTAGCGGCAGCTACAGCGCCTTCTTTATCGCCCAGTTTTTCCAGAATCTCGGCTTTCAAGAAAACAATGTAATGAGCTTCGCGCTCTTTGAGTGCTTCATCTACCCATTTCTTGGCTTCATTCATATCGAGATTATGGTTGTAATAGAAGTTAGCTGCCTGGAAATAAGGCTTTTTAGCTTCGCTCGATGCCATTACATCCTTGATTTGCTGGGTCAACTTGTCTGCATAAGAGACTGTGAGGTCGACTGGAATTTTGGTTTTATCCCAGATCATGGTTAGTTTGGCTGACTCATCGCGAATCTCGTTGAAATCGATAGTGAATGTTTCCATCGACCAGGGCATTGAAATCGGCTTTACTGTAAAGCGGACCAGATCTTGCTTCTCGTCGTATTTATAAGGGCTCCAACCTTCGGGTCCTTTATTGACAATCACAGTCCATTCATCTTTGCCTGGAATTGTCATTAAGGCGTAGGTGCCGGCTGGTACATCTTTGCCATTCAGTTTTACATCGGTGCTGAAGGTTACTTTAGTGGCTTGGTTAGCGCCTGTGCGCCAAACTTTGCCATAAGGAACCATAGCACCAAAAATGGCGCGGTCTTTCACGCTTGGTCTTGAATAGACCACTTCGACGTCGGTCAAGCCAACGCGTTGTTTCAATGTGCAAGTGGGACTTGCCGCTGGAAATTCAACTTTAGGTGCCTCTGCCATTGCTTTTGAATTAAGCGTAACGGCAGCTAAAATCGAGAGTAACAAAGGAATGTGCTTCGAGTTCATATCTCCTCCATGGATGCTTTTACTCAGTCAAAGCGATGCCATAGGATACAACATTTTATGTGCATTTTTCGTGTCCGTGAATGCTCAAATCGGTTAATTCATCCCGGTTTTCAGTATCCATTAGGTAATTAGGAAACTCTGCCGAAATCTGCTTGCCTGACAACCTCCGTTTCAGTTTGAAAGTTCGAATTTGAACTTTCTACTCCTTTTAAAAATTGTCTAGTTTAGCTAGACAAATTATGGTATTGTATGAACAACCGAGATTTGAGAATTTCACTCAGGCTGCTTGCTTGTGCTGAGGTTCAGCAGAAGGGTTCTCGATTGAGAATGAAAAATGATACTTATACAGTTGTTTTCGAATTAGATGATACCACTGGATGGTGGGCTATTTCGGTGAAACAGATACCAGGGTGTTATTCGCAGAGCAAGTCTTTGACACAGGGCCGCATTAGAATTCGAGAGGCTTTAAGTCTTTCTGTCGATAATGCTTATGAGGCAGAATTTGTCGAAGAGTTGGTTTTACCGCAAGAAGTTTGCCGGGCATTGAAGACGGTCGAAAAGGTTCATGAAAAGCAGAGGCGTTTGCAATTGGAATCTCAAAGAACAACTGCAAAAGTTGCATCGCTACTAAATAGGAAATTTAATTGCGGCATGCTAGACATCGGCGAACTGATGGGACTATCACATCAAAGAATAGGTCAGTTAACTCAAACGATTGAAGAATAGAGTTATTGCTAATTCAATTCTTTTTCAATCTTCAGAATAATACTTAGTATCTATTTGAGATTTCGGCTGCCCGAAAAACAGCAAGAAATAGTAAAGTCAATAATGCCAGTACAAAAAAGAAAGCTGAGATAAAGCGGTTTTTCTCTGATCTAGAAAACAAAGTCATCAGACCAAATAATCCGGTTAAACCGCCGATTATGATAAAAGCAGTTACTTTGTCGGCGAAATTAGCATAAATTCCCAATGGTAGAGTGAGAAGCCAGATTGCAATTGCAGGAATTTTCAAAATTCCTAATAAGTCTTTGGCAGTGACCATTTCCAGGTCGTGCCCGGTTAGCCAAGCTAGAAAGTCTCTTTCCATATTTTGTAATTAAACCAGAAAAATGCTCGAAACGCAAGCAAATTCACCTTATTGATGTTCTGATTCTTTCAATTGTCTTTCAAGTTCATGCAATTGCGGATAAACAGAAGGTTTGTACAAAGTGTAGCGAAGACCACCAAATAATCTGAAGTCGAAGCCAGAAAGTCCTGGCGCACTGTGCGACTGTGTATTCCAGATTGGCTCTGCGCGAACAAACGCTTCAAGTCCGGGCATACGCTTGCGTGACACTGGTCGTGCTGCTTCAAAATCGCAGATTATCGAAGAGTTCGGGATAGGGGGAATGGCGTGTCTGTTTCTGAAGTTATTAACAAGCGTGCATGTTGAAGTAAATGCCCAGTCGCCTTTTCTATAAAGAAGACCGGCTGTATAAAACGGATCGATTTCGCGAGTTGGTCCCTGGAAAATATAGTGGCTTCGCATCTGCAACTGAGTGTTGAAAAAGCCTATGAGTTTGGGACTGAAATAATGAGTGAGCGTGAAGCCTGGTATCATGTCGGCTTGATTGACACCACGTCCCTGAAATAGTTGTCTTATCTGATAATTGAGTTGCAGATTGGTTTTCTTGCCGATAGCAATATCGTGTTGCAAACCACCAGACACAGATTGAAATGTAACTGAATTCAAAAATCCAGTGTTTGCAAAAACGTCTTTGACCACAAAATAATTTGCGTACAAACTTGTCTTGGGTCGCAGCATATAACCCATCGTCACGTTTGGAAGCACACGAAAAGCGTAGTCGCGATGCGGGTTATTGACCGAACTCAAAACGTTGCTCTCGAATCTTTGCGATATTTCGGTCACCGAAGAAAAATACATTCTTGCTGGAAGCTTCTCGAGCATTGTCGCCTTCCATGGTGGCACGAGCATTTCGCGCTCATCGCCAATATGAGTGGGCGTCTGGTCGGTGGGAATAATGGAGGGGTTGCCTACAGGATTTGCTGCTGCAACATGAAGACCATTATTTTGCAGAGTTATTGGCAGAAGGCTAGGTGACGAGCGCAAGAAAATGCCCTCAGATACAGTGGCTTGTGAAAATGCAGGAGTTGATGCTAACGTGAAAAGACCGCTTAGCAAAATTGCCCATTTTGAGATTTTTAGAAAATTGTTGCTTGAGCGACTCACCTTCTAATTCCTGAAAGATGCTGATGGAGAAATGGCTTTGTCCTGCAAGCGAGGACTTCTATAGAAGTCCTGAACGCTTGGTGCTGCAGCTGCGTGAACTGCAGCTGTTTTTATGATGCTCTTTGTCAGTCGTTTGTCTAACGAGCTTTTTCTCTGCCAGCTTCCTAAGTAATTAGGACTCTTCAAAAGTGATACCACCGAAAAACTGTTGCTTGCAGCAGTCATCGTTTGTCCATCGATATCATGCATAGTGATGTCTTTTCTGCCTATTCCATCTGATGGTAATACTTCGGCTTGAAAAGGTCGATGATCGAAGACCGCAAATTCTTGAGAGGGACGAATGTGTCTGAATTTGTTCGCGTAATGATAAGTAAGCCCGTTGCCAGAACAGCATAAAATCCGTACTTCGGAAGCATCGCACTTGACCAGGAATTTGCTTCCAGTATTGCTTCGTATTTCGCCAAGCGGCAAATGAATGGTCAAGTCGTTTTGAGGACAAAACAAAACCATTCCTTGAGCCATCGAAATAGCATGCTGTTTTCCTAGCGATTGCAGACCCAAACAGTCTCCAACAATAAAAAGCGGATTTCCGCCCTGGTTGTGAAGTGGTGGGGGCGCGGCACTTTGCTGGTTAGCGCCTGTTGAATCAATCGCTTGCAGAGTTTGAGTCGAATTTGCTGGGACCTGCTTAACACCTTTTCCTAAATCTATGGAAATGGGGCTCTGAGCCGTTTTAATGGTTGCAATACCTTTGAGCAAACGATAAGAATCGCCCGTATCTTCTAAAAGTGCTCCAGGGCTGCCCGATATGGCGGCGCCGCGTGCCTTTAAAGTCTGGTTGCTAGAGCTGAAAAAATAGGTGTCGTAAAGCTCTTGGGGTTTTTGGGAAGAGGTTTCTGCGAAACCACTGCTAGCGAATATTTGCGCCAACGCGGCCGCAAATACCAGTGGTTTAAGTGTTTTTCGCATGTTGGTCCCCCCCAGAAGCCAAACAAGCATAGATGTCGTCACCTATTTTAGTCGGTCAGGACCAAATGGTCTACTTTGAGGGTCACACCATTTCATCGATATAATTTGGCAGCTAAATTTATATGTGCTGTTCTTTGACGGGAAAGTTTTGGCTTGAGAATTCATATGGTTTTTGTCGGCATTTCTATTGCTATGTTATTTGGTGCCATTAATTCCCCTGGTTTTGCAGAGAAAAAATCTTCAGACTGGATTGCAATAGAAGAGAACGTTCATTCAAAAGAGGTTTTAAATGCGTCATGGAAAGAATTCGAAAAAAGTGATTTATTTCTTTCTTTCGTTTTTCCAGATCAAGCCTCGATAGAAATTTTGAAACCTTTCAATAGAATCGAGCCAAAAGCAAA
>JAHCIQ010000004.1 GCA_026129135.1 Cyanobacteria bacterium TGS_CYA1
GGGGCGCATCTTTCCTTTTTCTAGAAGACCATGAAAAAAGACACTGCTAATTGATTGTGGGATTTTGGACAAACTAAAAAGGATCACCTTGAGCCGGACCTTGATTCGGGTTCGTATTCATATTCATGCCAGGGGTGCCACCATTTATGGGAGCATCGAAAATGCTGTTGTCTGGAGGCGGTGCCTGCATCGGGACCTGACCTTGACCTTGACCTTGCCCCTGCCCCTGCCCCTGCCCCTGCCCCTGAGCATTATAGTAATGATAATCAGGATCCTGACCGGCAAGTCCTGGTGTGCGTGGCGTCATGTACTGTTGATTAGCTTGAAGAGATGCCGGAGGCTTTTCCATTTTGGAAAGGTCAATCATTTGGTTCGTTTTTATGGCTAAGAGCTGACCTTGGGGTAACAGAAATTCTTTGCCCAACATTCTTTTGTTGTGGACCCAGGCAATGCCTTCGCCAAACGAGCCCACCATGCCTTTTACCTGATTTCCGTAATCGCTCCAGCTCGTTCCAGCGTGTCTTACTTTTGCTGGTGCTACCGCATCAAATCCATTGCCATAAGCCGGATTATAATTGATAAATCCATAAAACGGAGTATGACTGCCATCGGGAAAAACTAGAGTCTGAAGAGCTACGTCTATTTGTCCTGGTGTTCCGTGCCTTTGAAATTTAGCTGGTGAAACGTGAAGCACTGAGCCTAGAATTCGAGAGCCTGGCGGGACCATTTCTAGTCCTTCGACCATCAAAGGTTCGTTCAGATTAATAGCAAATACATCGCCTGGTTTACTTTTGACCGAAGACAAAGTTGCATCAATGGTACCCGAAAGCACTGTGCCGATTGGGATGTGGCGTGGAAGAAATGCTCTCCAGACATTGAAATTCTGATTGCCTTGTGGCATCGCATTTGGTGCCGGAAAGCCCATGCCGCGAACAGGAGGTTGTTGCGCTTGCATTTGCGGATAACTAAAAGCTTGATTAGGTGCTTGTGCTTTGGCCTCTGCTTGAAACAACAAAACAAGATTGATCAAACTCAAGAGAATCGTTAGAGCTTGGCTGGTTCTTTGCAGGGGGCTTGTCGGTTTCATTAAGTTTCTCACCGAAATTTTGTCTAATATGTAATTGTACTACCATAAGAGAGATTCCAACATGGTAGAATCACGCTCTGCCAGCTTTATGGCTGGTCTTTGCTCACTTTGCGGTTTCGCCGCAGGCGGGCGATATACGTTACTCCCTTGCCTGTCGTAGGTGACAGGCCACATGACCGAAAGGGTAAAAATATGCCACAACCAAACAAACTAAATTTGTACGAGACAGTCTACATCGTACGTCCAACATTGGATGAAGAAGGACTGGACAACGTCATCAAGCAAGTCGAAGAATTCATGACCAAAGAAGGTTGTGTAATCAAAATGACTGACAAGAAAGGCAGAAAGCGCCTTGCTTACGAAGTGAAAAAAATGCGCGACGGATACTACGTCAGCACCATTTTCGAAGGCAAGCCTGAATCAATCTCTGCCATCAAACGCATGATGACTATCTCTGAAGAAATCATCCGCTCCATTATTGTGAGCATTCCTCCTGTGGCTGCCGAGATTACTTCTTAAGATAGAGGCGCGAATATGAGCATCAGCAAAATCGTTATTTCCGGTCAAGTGGTCAAAGCTCCTGAAAAGCGCTTCACGCCCAACACAAACGTGGCTGTGACTGAGTTTTTCATTGCCGTCAACCCCACTCCAAGACAAGGTCAACCAAACGAAACCGCCCTGGTCAAAGTCATTACATGGCGCGACCTGGCAGAGCGTTGTTCGACCGAGTTGCAGAAAGGTGACACTGTAGCTGTTGATGGCAGATTGCAAATCAACACCTTCACCACGGCTGAAGGACAGAAAAGAAAAGACATTGAAATCGATGCTGTTTCGGTCGAGAACCTGGGTACTGGTCAAGCTCTTGGAGCAGGTGCCGCTCAGGCTTCGGGTCAGAAAGTAGAAGCACTCAGCAGAGCTGGTGCTCCTTCTAAAAAATCTGGCGCTGAAGATCTCGATGCCATTTTCGCCGAAGACGAAATTCCATTCTAAGCAATTCAATTATTAAAGGACATTTAAAATCATGATGAAACCTAATTTTTCTGGCGGTGGCGGCGGCATGAAAGGCGGCCAGATGAGACGTCACAAGCCCTGCACCTTCTGCGGCGAGCGCGAAGAAAAAGAAAGATATATCGACTTCAAAGATCCAATCCGCTTGAGAAAGTATGTAACCGAGCGCGGCAAAATTCTTCCCCGTCGCATCAGCGGCAATTGTGCTGTACACCAGCGCGAATTGACCCTGGCTATCAAGCGCTGCCGCGACATAGCCTTGCTTCCTTACATGTCAGATTCCTAGAATTCTCTAGAGAACTTGGCTTTCCAAAAACAGATTTATTGTAATATTGCATTACGGGCCGAAGTGGTGAAATGGCAAACACGCTACGTTCAGGGCGTAGTGAGCGCAAGCTCTTGTGGGTTCAAGTCCCACCTTCGGCAAATAAATCTACTTAGTTATTGAGAGGTGTAATTGGTTACAGATCCGCGTCGCATGGACCAAAAAAGAGAGTTACCGCCCTTGAACGAAAGAATTCGAGTAAGGGAAGTCAGGCTTATTGACGAAGACGGTGCTCAAGTAGGTGTTGTTAACACACGTGAGGCTTTGCAAAGAGCCCGAGAAAAAGGTTTGGATTTGTTTCTGGTGCAGCCTGATGCCAATCCGCCCGTAGCCAAAATTATGGATTACGGTCGCTATAAATATGATCTCGACAAAAAAGGTCGGGAAGCCAAAAAGAAACAGCATTCTGCCGACGTCAAAGAACTCAAGATGCGATACAAAATCGAGGAGCACGACTATCAAGTCAAGCACCGTAAAGCAGAAGAGTTTCTTACTCACGGCGACAAAGTGAAAGTTGTAATCATGCTTCGTGGACGCGAAATGCAACACTCGGGCATGGCGCTTGATTTGATGAACCGATTCGCCAAAGACCTCGAAACCCTTGGTGCTCTTGATCGAGATCCAAAAATCGAAGGCAAGAACGTTATTATGATCATCTCGCCTATCTCGCCACGAAAATAGAGCGGCTAACTCGGTTAAGTTTCGAAAAGCCTATATACACTGTAAGTCTAGAAATAATGCTATTATTTCTGTTTCGTCTGTCTCCTTGCGAGATAGTCGTTATTTGATTGATCAATTGATCTCAGGAATATAACCATGCCAAAGATGAAAACCAACAAGGCTGCCGCCCGTAGATTCAAAATCACTGGCACCGGCAAAATATTGCGCAAGCAATCCGGTACAAGGCACATCAACGAATGGATGTCACCAAGCGTCAAAGTCAAACTGCGTGGATGGTCTGCCGTTCACAAAGACGTTGAAAAACACGTTTTGTCGATGTTTCCATATCGCAAATATCTTCGTTAAGACCCAAAAAAGTACATATAGCCTTGTCTAAGGGAAAAACTCCTCCCCGACGGCTGGCAATAATGTTCGCTAAATTCGATAAATATAAAGAAGGAGAGAGTAATGGCCAGAGTAAAAAGAGGAAGTGTCTTGAGAGCAAGACACAAAAAGATCCTCAAGTACGCTAAAGGTTTCCGCGGTTCGAACTCAAGACTGTTCATAGCCGCCAACCAGACAATCATGAAAGCATGGAGAAATGCTTTTCGTGACAGACGCAATAAAAAACGCGACTACCGTCGTCTCTGGATTACACGTATCAACGCAGCTTGCCGCCAGCACGGGATGAGTTACAGCCGCTTCATGAACGCTTTGATGAAAGCAGAAGTGCAAATCAACCGCAAAATGCTTGCTGAAATGGCAGTCTCCGATAAAGACGCTTTCAAAAAATTGGTTGATTTAGCTTCCGAACACACCAAAGCAAAGGCAACGGCTAAGGCCAAATAAGCTTTTGCGATGGATTTTGTCTCGGTACAGAGCGCATCCAATCCGCTTCTAAAAAAAGTTCGCAGCCTGCATACAAAGCAAGGTCGGCACGAGCATTGTCTTTTCATTGCTGAAGGTCGTAAGCTGATTGAAGAAGCTCTGTCTAAAGGCGCATCGATTACACACGTCATCATAAGCAAAAGCTTCTACAAAGCTGCTGAACAAGCCGATCTGGAAGCTTTATTGCTTGAACACGGGCTTGGCAAATTGTCTATCACTATGGTGGAAGACTCTATGTTCAAGCCCTTATCGACTTTGGAAAACGTGCCCGAGGCAAGTGTTCTTGCTGTAATAAAAACGCCCGAACACAAAGCTGATTTCTTGAATTTAAAAGACCCGCTGGTCGTAATCTTAGACGGTATCCAAGACCCGGGTAATATGGGAACGATAGTGCGATCGTCCCTTGCCATGGGTGTATCTGGCATAATCATGACCAAAGGGTGTGTCGATCCTTTCAACCCCAAAGTGGTGCGTGGTGCAAGTGGTGCTTTATTTCAAATGCCTTTGATTTTGAATCTTAGTTTGAAAGACGCTGTAGAAAAGTGCAAAGAGCATAATTTGAAAGTTATCGCCATGAGTCCAATCGCTCAAAAAAGTCTTGATCAGGTCGACTTGAAGAGTGGATGCGCACTAGTTTTTGGCAATGAAGGAAATGGTCTAGATAAAGCAAATCAAGAATTAGCAGATATCAAAGCTTTCATTCCGATGAACCAAGCAAGCGAATCGCTCAATGTTGCAAGCTCATGTGCAATGGCTCTCTACGAATCATCCAGGCAAAGAGGTTGGAATTATGTCTGACCAGCAAGTGGATGAACAAGAAAAAGTCGACGACGAAATTCCAGAAAAAAGTCGCCTGGACAGATTATTCGATGGCGATCCGGGAATGACTCTGGTCGAGCATTTAGACGAACTCCGCCAGCGTTTGATTCGCAGTATTCTTTATATTATTACCGGCTTTGTCATAGCTATTTTTGTAACCAAAGACGTTTTGCGCTTTCTGGAAAAACCAGCTGGTGACATCAAATTTCAAGCTCTTTCGGTTGAAGAGCCAATTGTAGTCTTCTGCAAAGTGGCTTTCTATATAGCAATCATTATTGCATCACCTTTTATCCTGTTAGAAGTCTGTCGTTTCGTGGCTCCAGGACTTACCAAAAAAGAAAAACAAATAATTACCCCGGCATTAGTTGGCGGACCGATTCTTTTCGTTTGTGGTGCTGCATTTGCTTACTATCTGCTCTTGCCACCTATGATGCACTTCTTCACTAGCTTTGGCTCGGGCGTGACAGTGATAAATCAGAGGCTCGATTTTTATATTTCACTCGTTTCAAGCATTCTTTTATATATGGGACTTTGTTTTCAATTGCCCATCGTTTTGTTCGCTCTTTCTTTCACCGGACTTGTAGACTCGGACAAACTGATAAAATTCTGGCGTTATGCCGTGTTTGGTGCGTCAGTGGTGGCGCTTGTGATAACGCCTGACCCTACTGCATTTTCGATGTTCATGGTGATGGGAGCTTTGATTGGGCTATATGCCATTACTGTGGTGATGCTCAAATTGTTCGGGAGATAGGTATTGTTTCCAGATTTGAAATTAAATTTCCAATTTTATATCTGGCTTCCCATGCTCTTTTTTGTTCTAAAAGAAACATGGGAGCAAAGATTTCGGTTGTTCGATGATACTGTTTCTCGATTCGATCGATCAATGTTAGTTCGATTCAATTTGTTTTGTATTCAGCCTTTGATGACTGCATTTCATGAGTGTGGACATGCAGCAGCGATCATTTTTTTTGGAGCTGGGATAAAAGAAGTTGAGTATGGTGTCTGGATGGGGTCAGTGCTTAGAGACCGCGACTTAAGCCACTTTCAGTCAATGATAGTGAGTGCCTGTGGTCCAGGAATTCAATGTTTATTCGGATTTCTTTTTCTGTTTTTAGCGTATATAGAAAAATCGCCAGCAATCACAACCTTCTGGGTTTATGCGGCTATGTTTAACTTCGGTTTCACTCTAGTTTTATATCCACTTTTGGATTTCTTAAAAGGTGGCGATTTTTACAAGATATACAAATATGCCGATTTACAAACTTTGCCCATCGTAGCCGGAGTGCATCTGGGTCTTTTAGCCTTCGTAATCTTTATTGCTAAAAGCAAATATACCGTTGGATGGTACAGACAGAAAACAAGTCCAGAGTGGGTCTTGCAAGAAAAAATATTGAAAGAGAAAATTAGTACTGAGCCAAGTGCAGCTAACTATTTCGATCTTGCTTTGTTTTATGCAACCGCAAAAGATTTTTCTCTGGCACGAAAAACGATAAAAACGTGTCTTGAAGTCGATCAAAATTTCCATCCTGCACGTCTGGTTCTTGCAGAAATAGAACTGGAAAAAGATTTTCCATCAAAGGCTCTCGAGCACTGTAACTATGTGATTGAGGCAACTTCAAACGAACCTCTGTTTCAAGCTCATGCCCTGACTTTGAAAGCCGAAGCCTTGGTTGATATAGCTCGCTCCAAAGAAAAAGAGATGGAGTCGCTCGAACTTTTGAATCAAGCAATTGAATTGGCGCCCAAGTATGGCGATCCATTATTGCGAAAAGCGCTCATATTGTCGGGTTTTGGACAAACTGAGCAAGCTATTGAAATTTTGAACGAGCTAATAGTTCATTCGAACAGCTTAAAGTGGTTTAATCCGTCTAAGGCTCATGATATCTTACCAGAACTTAATTCTTTGTCTTCTGGAAAGCCGCACAGGAAGCCCTGAAGAACTTGGATCAATAACTTATTCTCAGGCTTGTCAGGTGACCGACTCCTATAATGGCATCCATGTCCGTACAAGACCTGACCAATTACCTACTCTTTGCGGTAAACTTCGTTGCCTCGTGGCTTGCCGTGTCCACCTTGTGGAAAGTGATAGGTTCTCGTCATTCGCTTTGTTCTGAAAGTCTGTCGCAAGATAATCGTAGACTTTTGTGGCGGGTCGTTTTCTTCCTTATATTTCCTCTGGCAAATGCGCTCAAGGCATTCGCGACGCAGTCGATTGTGCGTGCGATGGGCGGCGAAGCTAGCTTTAGCAGCTGGGGTCTCTACTACTATTTAATTGATATTCAAGGCGCTCAAAATTGGTCGACCGGTCAGTCGCTTTTCGCATTGTTGTCTGGAGAAATTGTTCTTTTCGCATTTCTACTGGCACTTTTGCCAGTGTTTTTGCTGCGTCCAAATCCATGGTTTTCGACTTTGCTTGGATATGCAACCGCTTTCTTGTTCGCTTACAGCCTTATCTGCGTACCAGTTCTATCGGCTCTGGGTGTGACTTTTGGTCCCTGGAGCGAACTTGCTTCAGACATGCATCTCAAATCCAAGACTGCAATACTTTTAGGCTTAAACGCCTCAATGCTGTTCTTGCTTCTTGCTATTTCAAATACACGAGCAGTGCGCGGCTGGTTCTCCAAACTGAGTAGACCAGTTGCTAATGAGCGTTTGCAGGAAGTGGTCTTGTCTATTGAGTCGAGCAAAATAAGTGCTGACTCGCCAAATAGCATTTGTAGATTAGCGCATCTTTATCATCTTGCTGGTTTGACCAGAGAGTCGAAAGAGCATCTCAAAAAGCTCAATTCTAAGTACGGAACCTCTCTTTATACGGCGTTCTTGAACGCCACTCTTGCCTATCATTTGAAAAAATTCGATTATGCAAGAAAAGAATTTTTGAACATCGCAAACTCGCCGGATCTAGTTAGCGAAAACAAACTAAAAGCCGATTTACTTGCTGCAGCAAGTTGCGCATCCTTCGCTCAAGGCAAAGCCCGCTCGGCTTTCAGGCTTTGTTTGAAAGCTTTGCAAGAGGACCGGACTTGTTTGCTTGCTCAACTAATCAAGGTTGATACTTTGCTTGCTACAGGCAAATTCAGTCGTCTGGAAATGGAAAATCATTCTCTCTTGTATGAGGTCGATCCCAAAAAGGCTCTCGACGAGATAGTTCCGCTGGATTTCAACAAAACAATCGACGCCATAGCAAGAATCGAGAAATACTAATTTTGACTAATAATTCTACTTTCGTATTCTTCCCACTTAAAGCGCATATAACTAGGATATTTGCGTGTTTCACCTATATTATATTTACTGGAATCACCTCTATAATTTCTGCAACTAGAGGTTGCTCTTATGCGAGTTAAGGCGCTTGACAAGTTTTTTAAAAACGTCAGCATCCGGATGCGGATGGTGCTTTTGTGTCTGGCAGTCGCTCTTCCGCTAGTAGCCTCGGGCAGTCTTTTCCTTTTCAAACAATATGATTTCATTCAGAAAGAAACTCTTCGTTCGACTTCTTTCAAGGCAGGCATCGGCTCGCGCTCGATGAGTCAGTGGATTCAAGCGCAAATGAGTTCAGTAAGTGCAGTCAGCGCTATGGAAAGCTTGTCTAACAGTCTGTCCAGTCACGACGCCAATTGCACCGCGATTAAAACAGCTCTTGCTCTGCACAAAGACTGGAGCGAAATGGCATTGCTCGATTTAAGCGGCAAGCCAGTATCGGTTGCTGCTAATCAAGGAACCGTTTTGAAATCAGTTACCGCCACTTTCAGCGCAGAGCAAAAAACTATTTTGAAACAGGTCGAAAAGACCAAACGTCCGCAAATATCATCCTTTATATATTCTCCCTGGACTCAAAAACCTGCATTGGCAGTGGTGGCTCCAGTGATGAAAGGTCAAAGCAACGAATTGTCTGGATTCATTGTGGCAAGCGTGAAACCAGAATCTGTCCTTAACCTTTTTGCCGGATTGCAGAGACTCGAAGGCACTGTCATCACTGTTGTAGACAACAAAAAGAGAGTGGTTGCCCGGACACTAGAAAATCAATTTTGGCAAGGCAAAGATTTTTCGCAGTCGCGCTGTGTGCTCGCATCTAAAAATACTAAGAGCGGAACGCTCGAAACTGTCGGAATTGCAGACAAGATTGCTCGCACTTATGCCTTTGATGCAGTCGAGCCTTATAACTGGCTGCTTCTTGTAGGTGTGCCAAGTCCTTCTGTTTTTGGACAGTCGTATCACTGGCTACACATAATGATTTTGATGAGCGCTCTTGCTATTGGCACTTCGCTTGGTCTTGCTTATCTCTTCACTAAAGAGATAAACAGAACAGTCAACTCACTTGCCAAAGCAGCAAAAGCAATTGGCGAAGGCAATTTCAGAGCTAGAGTCGCGGTCACGACTAATGACGAACTTGGAACACTTGCCAGATCTTTTAATAGTATGGCAAGCACTCTGCATTCGGACAAAGAGCAGAAGCTCATGGTTCAACATATTTCACGTGCGGTAAGACAATCTTTGAGTTTGACCGAAACGCTCGATACCACTGTTCGTGAGCTTGGCAAAAATTTGAACGCAAGCAGATGCTGTCTTGCCTTGCTCGAAACAAGCTCGATGGGAATTGCAGACGACGAGCTCTTGTTCGACCATACCTGGTGGAATTCAGAAGCGGGTGGCGTGCCGCTGCAAAAATTGACTGTACCTATGCCTAAATTCAGTCTGCTTCGGACCATAATCGAGCAAGGCGAAGTATCATCTATAGATCTAATCAACGGCCAGGAACGTTTCAGACCTGTGCTCATTCGCGGTGACGACTGGAATTCGGTGCGTTCGCTCATTGCCTGTCCTATCACCACAGAACATGGACCACTGGGAATTATTCTAGTGCAACAGTGTGACCGTCTTCGTGTCTGGTCGCAGACCGAACTCGAGCTGGTCGAAGCAGTTGCAGGTCAGGTTTCGGTTGCTGTAAAACACGCTCAGTTGTATGAACGTTCCAAAAATATGGTCGAGCAGGAAGTGCTCATCAATCAGATTGTAAAATCGGTGCGCAGCTCGCTTGATCTAAACGTCATTTTGAATACTTCGACTAAAGAGTTGTTGCGGGCAATGAACGTAGACCGCGTTCAAATAATTCAGCCTCGCTCGGAAGAGCCGCTTGTAGTCACGCACGAGTTCACAAAAGAGGGGCTCGAGCCGTGTCTTGATAAATGTATTTATCCAGAAAATCTGGACTTCTCGCCCAATCAACAAAATGGCGTATCCATCCGCAATACCGTACTTGGTATCAACTTGGAAGCTTTGCTTTCTGAATCGAACGATGTCGAAGTCACTGTTCAAACAGACCAATCGACCACTATGCAGGAAATTCCGATAGCAGTAATTCACGACACTGCTCAGGATAGCCGTTGTATTCCGTTTAAACAATTTATCGATCTGGTTGGAGCAAAGTCGCTTGTAGCAGCTCCACTTTCAAATGAAAATAGATTGCTTGGTCTGCTCATGGTCCAGCAATGTGAAAAAACTAGAGAATGGACTCAGAGCGAAGTCCAGCTTGTAATGGCAATCGCCGACCAGTTGGCGATGGCAGTAACTCACGCGCATCTGTTCGCGCAAGTCCATCACCAGTCTATTACCGATGGTCTTACCGGTCTCTATAACCACGTTTATTTCAAAAAACGTCTCGATGAGGAGCTTCGTCTGGCAAACAGAAAAGGTACACATTGCTCGCTCATTATGATCGACTTAGACAAGCTCAAGCATATAAACGATAATTTCGGTCACCCTGTTGGAGACGCTGCAATTCGTCAGATTGGTGCCATCCTTAACACCAGCCTGCGTTCTGGTGACACTGCCGCTCGTTATGGTGGCGAAGAATTTGGTGTCATTCTGCCTGAAACATCGCTTGCCGAAGCCGCGATGATCGCAGGTCGTCTGTGCAACAGAATCAGACAAAGTCATATTCCAGGACTTGGACAAATCACAGCATCGCTTGGAACATCGACATTCCCGCATAATGCACGCACCACTGCCGAGTTGATTGAAACAGCAGACAAAGCACTTTATGTAGCGAAGAATGGTGGCAGAAACCAGGCAAGAACATTCGATGAATTGTGCAAACTGGATCCAGCCAAATATGGTGGCATTCAAAATCAAAACGACGTAGCAAT
The DNA here is from genome assembly GCA_026129135.1 of Cyanobacteria bacterium TGS_CYA1. GTDB lineage: Bacteria > Cyanobacteriota > Vampirovibrionia > Obscuribacterales > Obscuribacteraceae > Aved-18. The sequence continues at coordinate 10,931 of JAHCIQ010000004.1, forward strand.
CCCGGCCATAAATGAATCGCCTGGCGCTCTTTGATATAGACGAAACACTCATCTACACCGATGGTGCAGGAAGGCGCGCCATTGGACGAGCTTTGATGGAAAAATTCCAGGTGGATGCAAGCAAGCTTTCGGTAAGCATGTCTGGAAAAACCGACCCGCAAATTTTGCGTGAAATGCTCGAGCTTGCCAAACGCCCTCCCGATGCCGATAACGATAAAGTTCGCGAGCAGGAAATGTACGAACTCTATATCGAACTGCTGGAAGAAGAATTGAAGAAAGACGGTCGATATGTCATTCATAAGGGTATTCCCGAACTTTTGCATTTACTAGACGATCATAATCACGTTCAAATGGGACTGCTCACAGGTAATATCGAGCGTGGTGCCAAACTGAAACTGGACCGCTTCGACCTCTGGAAATTTTTCCCTATTGGCGCTTATGGTTCGGATTCGGCAAACAGAATGGATTTGCCTGCAATAGCTACAAAACGTGCCGAAGAACATTATGGCACCACTTTTGCACCACATGAGGTGGCGGTTATTGGCGATAGCATTTATGATGTTATGTGCGCCAAGCATTTTGGTGCAGTAAGTATCGCAGTCAATACTGGTGTCACTACCCGCGAAGCTTTGTTGGAACAGAAGCCAGATTATTTATTCGACTCGCTTGAGGACATAAATGCCGTACTTGAGGCTATACTTAAATGATGCCAAAAATCTTCAGTCTTTTACTTGCTTTATCATTTTGCCTGCCTGTAAGCGCCCAGCGAAACACATTCGACTGGGAAGAAAGCGACGACAATAATAAAACAGGGCAGACTCAATCCACTCAATCCACTCAATCTGTGCAGTCCAGACCGGCTGCTGCAGCCGAGAGTGCAAAAGAGGAGTCGTTGTCAGGCAAGGTTGAATCTCAAGGCTCAGCAGTCGCAGCCAGGGCAAAAACTCCGATGCTTTTTGGTCGAATCGACCAGATTGCTTCAGAAGCAAACGTTTCGTTTCCTCCGCTCAAAATGGAAACTGCAAAGCTCGATAAAAGTGCTGAATCCAAACCGCTACAAGCACAAGTGAGTGAATCTCGATTTTCAGGACATATCACTTCTTCGTTTCCAATGGATTTTTCTGGTAACTGGGGCGGTTCTATAAAGGTCTGGCGTTTTAGCACGAGCGGTGCTTCCATGCAGGAAGACGCGGCTGAGACTTCTAAGCTTGAAAAAATTCTGCAACCAGGTCGTGAGGGCACAGTCAATTTCGCTTTCGAACATTCGGCTAGTGGTGGCATCACACTAGAGCCTACTGTAGTCAAAATGATGATTCCGGCAAGCGAAAGCTATGGTATGAGCAAACTTGCAGGACAGATGGGTCTCACTTCGCAAATGATGCAAATGGTATCGTCGGCGATGTCCAGTACGCAAATTCCAGTTTTCTTGCATTTTGGTGAAGTTTCAACTTCGGGCAATAACGAAGTCGGTGTTTCTGGAAATCAGATTCAGCAGCACGTAGTCAAAAACGAAATTAGACAGCTAGCGCCAAATGTCATCGAGCAACAGATAATTACGCGCGATGCTTCAGAAATGGCAAATGGAGCCAGACGCGAAGGCTATACAGAAAGCGATATAAGATTCACTCAGCAAAGCTCGGGCGCCATGTATGTGCTTGCTGCGTCGGTCGACTACGGATCGCGTGGCGAATTTTTGCGCAAACTTATTATGTACGGCAATGTTTATCGCGGTCATGTCATGGACACGAGCCCGTCTTCCTACAATTTATCGAGCATGATGAGTCAGGCTATGGGTAGAAATGGCGGTGCTGGGTATGGCATGTCGCCGCAGGGCGGTTCGTACAATAATATGTCGCAACTTGGAAACCTGATGAATCAGTATGGTGTAAGCTCGAATTCAGGCTCTTACCCGCAAACGGGCGGAGCTAACATGGGCTCCTATTTACAAGGCTTCTCGCAGGCAATAAACAGTCTTAACGCGATGCCGAATCAGTACTAAAGAGAGTCAACTTTAGAAAAATCTGATATCCTATGAGCCGTCTCTGGGTAAGACAGTAAGGCGTGGTCTACGCGCGTTTCATAAGGGGTAATATATGTTGTCAAGATCGCTCAAGGTAAGTCTTCTTCTTTCGGTCGCTCTCTGTTCGTTCAATCTCGCTCAAGCAGAAGAGTCATCGACAACGGTAACCACGACCACCACTTCGTCTTCGTCAACTACCACTGTCGAAAAATCTCCAACCTTGGCTGAGATGGAAGGTCATCGTCACAAAATGCGTGACGATTTGATGACCCCCTCACTCAAGGGTCTTCGTGGAATTTCGTTTGGTATCCCCGGACACTACGGCGATGCTACCGCTGAGCAAACTGCTTTGAACAAGCTCAAACAATTGCCTATTCCAGTTTCTAAAATCATCGATTTGAAACATGCAGAATCTAAGCCTGTTGATGCAATCTTGCAAGTGAAAGTACTCGAGACAGGTTCTGACTGCAGACTGGTCGAACTGAGCTTGACCCAGTGGACAAAAATCATGCGCAACGGACAGGAAGTGAAGTCTGTGACATACAGCGATCAGACTGTAACTCACAAGAACACCGTCAATGATACCATCGGTAAAATGGTCAATCAGTTCGTGCTCGACTTCATGAAAGCTAATCATCAGCAAACCACTGTGACTGAAGGCAAGTCGAACAAGAAGTCGTAGCCTGATGCTATGCCTATAATCCACTACAACACAAGGTCTACTTCAGAAGCTCTTGCAGACAAAGTAAGCATTACTTACAGTCAGTTTGATCAAATTGCTGAAGAGGCTGAAAAAAAGTCTAAAGAAGATTATGAAGCGTATGAAACAGATCTAGTTAATTTCGCGCGACTGGGAAATCTTTATATTGGTGGAATATTAACAATCCTGGTACTTGCGATTGTTTTTTGTATTCAGCATATCCATGGATATGGAGGTACAAAACTAACTTTGATTCTGGGGATTTTGATTCTTGGAATTATTGGTTCGCTCTTCGTCAAAAGTCAAAAACCCGAAGGTATTGAATTGAAGAGAGAACAGTATCCAAAACTGTTCTCTTTGATTGATGATATTTCTTCCAAAGTGAATGCTCAGGCTGACGTTGTTTTATTGACTGACGACTATAATGCCGCTGTTGTTCAAATTCCTAAAGCGGGATTTTTTGGTGGCAGCACCAATTATTTGATTTTGGGACTGCCATTCATGATGGCGCAGGACGACAAGCAATTTATTGCGACTGTCGCGCACGAATTCGGGCACTTGAGCAATAATCACAGCGAAACCAGCAGATGGATTTATAACATTCATGTGCGCTGGAGTAATCTGCTTAAAAATCTGGACGAGAAAAATATTCTTTTTCGCCCCTTTTTCGCTTGGTATATTCCCCGGTTAAGTGCTAAATCGCTTGTGATGAATCGTAAGCACGAACTTGAAGCCGACCAATTTGCCATTGATCTTGCAGGTATCGAAGCGAATGCACAATCTCTTGTAGTGTGCGATTTGAGAGCTCACGGTTATTACAAAGCGAGTGAAGAGGTTTTTAAACTAGCGCGCTATTCAGAACAACCTCCTAATGATGTTTATTTACAACTGCAACAAGGAATGAATACAATTCCCACTCACGAGCTTAGAAAATGGCTTCTAGAGGCGCTCGAACACGAAGGGACTAAAGGTGATACCCACCCTCCACTCAAGGCCCGTCTTGAGTATGGTAAAAGCCTGGACTATTATCAAAACATTTCAGATGAGGAATTAGTGAGTTTGTGTGCTCCCTTGCCGACCGGAGAATCGAGTGCTGAAATTTATCTTGGTGACGAATTAAAAGATTTGATAGCTTACATGAGTAAGACCTGGTACGAGAGCCAGAAGGAAATTTGGGCTCACAAACATCAGAATCTAAAAGAGATGGAAAATTTTCTTGGCGAATTGAACGAGAAATCTAAAAAAGAAGAACTGACTCTTGATGAAATGCGAGCAAAAGCGAATATTTTGAGTGATTTATCCGAGAAAGAGCTTTCGCTTGCAGTTCGACATGAGATCTTACAAAGAGAGCCGAATTGTCCGTTTTCAAATTATGAGATTGGTCGTTATCTGGTCGAGAACAAAATCGAATCGCATAAAAATGTAGATGCTTCCAACTATTTGCTCAGAAGTTGTCGCTATAATCTGCTTCTCGCTGAAAGCGCGCAACAAATTGCAATTCAGCATTTCAGCCAACATAAGCGCGAAAATGAAATAGATGGACTTAAGGCCTTAAAAGAAGAGATTGACCAGGCTTTCAAAGAAAGAGCTTCGATCAAAGATACCGATGAATTTTTAGAACACGAATTAGACAATGAGACTAGAGAGATTTTGGTCAATTGGGTGGGGCAGATCAACGAGATCAGAGCGCTTCATCTGGTCCGAAAAAAAATGACTATGTTTCCAGAATCGCATCACTACATAATCAGTTTAAATGTAGATGGGATTTCTTCAGAAGATTTACCCGATTTCGGAAAAGGAATTCTTGAGAATTCGCACTTTCTCGGTTATACCAGGTCGGTTTTTATAGTTGATACCTGGAATTTGAAATTAGACAAAAAAATTCGAGCCGTTCCAAATTCGCTTATAGTAAAGCGCGATGGCAAAGGATTAGTAACAGGTTAAATTCGAAGCTGCGTCAAGCGAAGTTACTTGACCCTTTTCCAGTCGCCGCCACAGTAGTGGAGCTTTTTCCACTCACCATCGCGTTTTACAAATACATCAGTTACGTGTGATTCGAAAATGGCAGGATTAACACCGCCAACTTCCTTTTTCAGTACGAATGTAACTACTGCCTTGTCACCGTTTATTTTTGCAAAAGGCTGATCGATAGTGAATGAAATTGCTGGAACTTTAAGTCTCTTTTCTTCAGCGGCAATTTTGGCTTTGACGTTTGCGATGATATTTTCTCTTCCGACCACAGTTTTCTTGGTGCAGACATCATAGGTGGTGCAATTCTCATCGAGATATTTTGCAAGCTCTACATAGTCTTTGTCTGCAACAGCTTTGGTCGTCGCTTTCAATACGGCAATTATAGTATCGCAAGTGTTTTCCATTGGTTGAGAACAGCTAATGGCGCAGGTCGAAGATTTTTGATTGTCACTTAGTAGCTCACCAGCGATTGCGGGGCTAGCAGTAGATAGAAATAAGAGACTCAAAAGCAGATTTGTGATTGTGTTTTTCATCTTATCTTCCTCTAAGAGCTGCATCAACGCTGCTCAAAGCGTGGTCTGTATCGCGTAAGTAAGCACGCAAGCGGTCCATTTCGGATTGTAGACTGGCTACTTGACCAGCTTTTTTGTCTATAGCCTCTTCGATATCGGCTCTTTGTCTCAGTAAAGCGTCACGCGTGGATTTTAAATCCGATTCCACCCCACTGCTATGAGCATTTACGCTGGATAGAGAAAAGGTTATAAAGACAGAAAGCAGTAACGAAAAGCCCGTCCAAGCTATTAATTGTGACTTCTTTCCACTCATTATGCAACCTCATAACTGCCAGGAGTTAGTGTTATTCAAGCCTACGACAAATTAATCGATTTTGCACTCTCTTTTCCATTTGGACCGAAAAGCTATACTGAAGAGCCTTACGGACTCTTGACTAGCGTTGCTGCTCCTCAAAATTAAATACTCCAGTTTCGAATTACTGAGCAAAAGGGGCAGTTGTTCGTCAGAGAGGTTGCTTCCGGCAAAATCCAGTTGTTTTAAGTTCAATTTTGCGATTGCCTGGACCAATTCTTTGCTTATATTCTGATTTTGCTTCATGCCCAGTTGGTCCAAATTCTTCAGTGCTGCAAGGTACTGTATTCCTTGGGGCAACACCTGACTGTTTGATAGAAGCACCGAATTCAAAGTTTTAATTTTCGAAATCGACTGCATTTGTTTATTTGAAATCTTTTGTTCTTCCAGATAAAGGTATTTGATTTTTGTACTTTCAAGCGCTTCAATTATTTTGTCGTCGATTATTCCAGGTGTTGCCAGTTTCAAAAATTGTAGTTTCGCAAACTGGGTCAGACCGGGTTTGATAGAGCCGGTGGGAGTTAATTTTTCGAGCAAAAGTTCTTTTAGCTCTGGAAGATTGATATCGTTGAGCCAGTCGAAAGTCATCAACTCACAACGAAGAGTTAGTTTGCTCAACTTAGTGAGCTTGCCTAGTTTTTTCAAACCTTGGTCTGTAATTTTGTCTGATTCTAGATCTAGATTTTGCAAAGTCTTCAATTCTGCAAAGCTCGACATTGATGCATCAGTGAGCTTCGGCGAAGATATCTCAAGGTTTTTCAAATTGGGTAGGTTTTTCAAGTAAATGACGTTCTGATCTTCAAAGCCGGTATATTTTAAATCCAGAGAGTCTATGTTCTTGTCTTTGATTGTTTTAAAGCCACTGCCAGTCAGTGTTTCAGAATCTCGTAAAACCAGACGATTATCACCTTTGTTCTTTAAGAATTTGATTTGTTCATCTTCCACGCTTTGATTGGGTGATACTTTTATGTTTTTCGTGTCGGGCAGCTGCTCAGATTCAAGACCAGATGTTTTTGAATTTGGCGCTGCGCTTTCAGGCAGGTTTTGGTTGAAGTTGAAAAGGAATATAAATGGCACAAAAACTGCAAGCGTTGCAAGAATGGTCAAAGCTAGAAATAATGCTGTTTTGTTATTGTGGTTTGTCGCCTGTTCTGTTTTTATTTCTGGATCGTGGTCTGATTCTCTTTTCTGATCTAAAATCTCGATGATTTCTTCTACTTTGTTTGGTCGGTTATTTTTTTGTTTGCTCAAACATTTGTACAAAAGATCTTTTAGCTCAGGTGCAATTTCAATGCTTGAATCTAGCTTTGGTACTTCTTTATTTTTGTGCATCGAAAGCGTTTCTAGAATCGAATTTCCACGAAATGGAGCGTGACCTGTAATCATTTCAAACCACAAGCAGCCTAGACTATAAATGTCCGACTGGACACTGGCAGCTTCTCCTTCTATCAATTCGGGAGCCATATAGAGAGGGCTGCCAACCAATGCACCAGTCTGAGTCAATTTGCTATCAGCATCAATCAGCCCAGCCATTCCAAAATCGAGTAACTTAACTTGAACGAGTTCTTCAGTTTCATTCAAAATTTGGACATTGGCAGGTTTTAAGTCGCGGTGGAGGACACCATTTTTATGGGCAAAAGCAAGACCCAGACAAATTTCCTTCAAAATCAATGTTGCTTGTTCTGGTTGAATGGGTCTAATTGAAATCATTTCTGCCAGACTTTTGCCTATTAAAAATTCCATGACCATATAGTGGTGCCCTTTGTTATCGACACCAAAATCGACGATATTACAAATATTGGAATGCTTTAGTCTGCCTGCGGCTTTGGCTTCTTTCTGGAAGCGAGCGATGGCTAATTCGTTTGATTCTTTGTGCAAGACTTTCAGTGCGAATTCTTTGTCTAGTAGATTGTCACGCACTTTGAAAACTTTTCCGACTCCCCCTTCTCCCAAAAGAGAAATGATTAAGTATCTGTCGTTGAAAGTTTCTGGTGATACCATTTACAAGAATTCCGTTTAGAATTTTTTGTTCATTTTTAAAATTTGCAGAATGAATTTCTTTTGAGCCTGGATCGAAACTTGCGATGGATTTATCATTCGTTCAATAACTAAGCCGTTAATGACACATCCAAGAAAGATTGATGTGTCATCATCGAGGTCGAAAAGCTCGCACATGCCTTTCATGTAGATGTTATCGGCACGTTCGAACCCAGACACTTTGCCAGCTTCTTCAGTTCCTAATTCGCGTAGTGCATCAATCATTATAAGCATTTGCTTTTGACATTCTGGTTCGATTTGCTCTAGATAGTCAAAAATAAGATCTAGTTTTTCTTCGGTAGATTGTGACACCTTCACTATTGAAGCTATCTTGCTGATATCGCGCTCGGCAATTAAAACAACCAATTGTTCGAATAATTCGAGCTTACTTGGAAAATAATGGTAGAGAGTGCCGGTCGAAACTTTGAGACTTTTTGCCAGGTCTCGCATGGTAAGGGCCGAATAGCCTTTCTTTGCGAAAACCTCATAACTATTGGATAACAGCTCTCTCTTGTATTCTTCGTGGTTGACTATTTTAGGCATGGAGATAGTCTAACACGTTGTTTTCGTTTACTATTTTGCCTTCTTCCATTCTTACGATACGGTCAGCCACGTCGAGTATGCGGTTGTCGTGGGTCACGAGTATGATCGCTGTTCCATCTCTTTTCGCCATTTCATGCATAAGACTTACTACTTTTCTTCCTGACTGACTATCGAGTGCGGCTGTCGGTTCGTCTGCAAGTATCAGTTTTGGTTTTCGTGCAATAGCTCGTGCCACTGCCACTCGTTGTTTTTGACCGCCAGACAGACTGTCGGGAAAGCTTTTGTATTTTTGCTCGAGACCTACTGCAGAAAGACATTCTCTAGATCTAGCAATTTTGTCTTGTTCGTCTAGAAATGGGTCGAATTGAAGTGACATGGAAACATTTTGTTCGGCAGTCAAGAAAGAAAGTAAATTATGGGCTTGAAATATAAACCCAATTTCTCTGCGCGTCTCCACAAGAGTTTGATATTCAGCCTGGACAAGTTCTTTGTTTAGGACTTTTATACTGCCATTATATGCGGTGCGCAAACCTCCTATAAGTGTGAGCAGGGTGGTTTTGCCCGAACCAGAAGGACCTGTAAGAATTATTATTTCGCCTGCTTTCACACTTAAATCTATTTTGTGGAGCACTTGTTTTTGCATTTGACCTTCAGTGAAAAAATAGTCTAGTTTTTGAACTTCTATAATCATTTTTTTTCTCCTAAAAGAGTGTGGCAGGGTCAGCTTTCTTAAGCTTTCGCATAGCGACAAAAGCAGATATCATGCACATGCTCAGGGTGAGGACGAAAACCAGAATTGCCCTTTCAAGATTCATCATTACTGGCATGCCAGTTGCTTTATTGGACAGGTCATAAATGTAGAAGGATGCAAATAATCCTGGAATGAACCCAATGATTGACAAGATAAAAGCTTCTTGTGCGACTATGGCAAGAAGAGCGTTATCTGTGTAGCCAATTGCTTTGAGTGTGGCGTATTCAGGCAAGTGATCTATAACGTCTGAAGACAGTATTTGATAAACGATTACGACACCAACCACAAATCCTACAACAACTCCGAGTCTGAAAATGAAAGCAACGCCAGTGCTTGTTTCCCAGTAGATTTTGTCGATTTCTCCCAGTTCTTCTCTGGTGCGTATAGCTACTGAATTTCCGCTTAGCTGCGATAAAGCTTCTTTGACTTTTGCAACTGAATATCCAGGTTTGATTTTAATTACTCCCAATTCGATTTGATTGGAAAATCTGTGTGGATATAGTTCCTGAAAAGTCGAATCGCTGCACAAAATATTGCCATCTGCAGTAAAAGAAGTGCCCAGTTTAAACAGATTTAGTGCTTTTACCTTCTTATCATTTAGCTCTGTTATAACCGCTTGTCCCTTTTTTATTTTGTCCGCAATAGAGCCAAACTCGGGCCTCGAGTTGCGGTCAAAAAAGACAGTACCAAGCGAGTTCAATATTTTGGTATCAGTAGTTTCTGGAAATAAAATTGCCGGATTGTCTGGCTTGATTCCAAAGATAAGGATTGCTCGTTTAATTTTATTTTCGGGATTTTTCCAATCACCACGACCAATTCTCAGTTCTTTTACCGACTCGACACCTCTTACACCAAGTGCTCTATAAAGCCTGCTTCGGGCAAAACTTCTAATTGAATACAATGTTTCAAAATTTGGATTGACCATCACAAGTTCGCCTGCTAGATACTTGTATGGCGCGCGTGCACTGTCGTAGAGCGCGCCTTCAAATCCAAGTTGAACAAATATGAGAACGCAAGCAAACGCGATTCCCAATAGTGCAGTAATCATTTTGGCTTTCTGTCTGCTTAACTGTCGCCAGGCTAGTGACCATAATAAAGGTGCAGAAGTCATGACTTTGTACCTTCTTTGATTTCTTTTCTTTCTTCAAAAAGAATTTGCACCTGAGCATTGGTTAGATTCTTAACTTGTTGATTGCACGCTTTGTCTATGAGTATTTTGGTTTCTACTACACGGTCGTCGAAGTTTTCTCCGGGTTGGCTGGAGAAGACCTTTTGCTTGATCAATTTGTGTCCGATTTCAATTACTTTTCCAGAAACGGGAGACAGAATGGCGCTACCAGATATAGTGGCATTGTCGCCAATTTTGATTTTATGGACATCTGACTCAAAGACTTCGGCTACTGCCACCATTGAGTTTGTTTTGCCTAATTCGAAAAGAGTTTTGTTCGAAGCAGCTTCGCCTTTCTTGGTTATCACCTTAATAACCTGACCGTCCATGGGGGCTCGCACTAGCGTAAGCTCGTATTGCTGGCGCATTTTTTCAGCATGGGCTCTGGCTGCCAATACTTCTGCTTCGGCGTATGCAATGTCGCAGGGTCTGATTTCGGCAATTTTTTCGTAAGTGGCTTTTGCCTCGTCGATTTGGGCCAATAGTGTTTTGTTTATGCGCTCGCGCTCTGCAATTGCTTCACAATGCCGACACTTGCTCGACTCCAGAGCCAGTCTTTTAGACTCGAATTGCGACACTGTCACTGCTCCCTGGCTTACCAGAGCACTGAAACGCTTGTATTCGTTTTCATCGAAGGCAACTTGTGCACGTGAGCGCTCGACAATCTCGAGACATTCGCGGTCTTTTCCTTCGAGCTCTAATTTGAGTCGTTCAATTTGAGATTTTTGGGCCAGCAGCTCGCCTGCTTTAGCTCCGGCTTTCACTTTCTTTAATTGAGCGATTGCAACAGATATCCGTTCTAAAGCTTCTTTGTATTCTGCTTTGATTTGATTACTAGACTCCATTACAGCCACGACCTGGCCATTTTTGACGGTGTCGCCGTCCTTAATAAATAACTCGCCAATGCGTTCGTTTGCAGCAGCGGCAGGAACCGCCACCTCGATTATTTCTCCCAGAGGCTCAAGACGTCCCAAACTCGTGACGCCAATTAGGTGTTCGGGTTCTAGACTTTCCTCTTTATTAACCGAGGCATTTGATGTATGGGGCAAATTGATTAGATGTGAACCTAAAGTTGAGCTTGCGACGATTATTGGAAGGACCAGAACAAGCAGGATTTTCAAAAAGTTTTTCATGACGCCGCCTCTTTGGGATGAGTCTTTCTCTATTTATAACAAACGTTCGAAATAAAATCAAGGGCGCGTGCGCTCGGGCGTGAAAATGCTTGACAACTGGGGCGTTCAGTAATAATGTTGAAATTTGTCTATGCCCTTGGTCGTATTACTTACTAGATGGCCTTAACTCCCCCAGATGCGCCTGCCGAGGCGTCCAATGTCGCAGAACCGCCCGCAGATAATGCAAGCGGGAGAACTGACAACGTTTTGACTGCTGGTTCTGGTTTTGATTCGCAAAGAGCTCTAAGAGAACTTTTTACCAGTGTCAGCAATAGAGATGCTCTTGGTCAGATCAATGACATTTTAAAAATGCGCAGTGCACCATCTGCGGTGATGGGTGCATTTCCTCCTGCTGGAGATTTACTTGCTGATTTAGGCTCAAATATTCAATTAGCGCATGGACCAGGTGAAACAAGGCATGATGGACCTCCAGATATTCGTCTTGCTCAGACTGGCGAAAGAAGACGGACAGGTGATCGCAATTTAAATGGGGGTCTGACACCAGATTTTGTAAAAGAAATCAAAAATACTTATGGTGTCGATCTTTCGATACGCGATGGAAAATACAACCTGTCATTTAGAGCGGATGGAATAAAGCATTCGATTCCTCTTGAGCTTCCACTTTCAAGTGATTCTTTGCCAAAGATCAAAGAAAATCTTGATCAAATTACTCAGAAACGTATTAAGGATATAGAGGCTAAGTTTGGAATTACAATAAAATCTCCCGATCAATTTGCGGGGAATCAAGACGATCTCTGTCGCGCAGACAAAGGCAAACGTCCCTTGGAGAATCCAAATGATCCAAATGCGATTCGGTCTAGACAACCTAGCTTGCCAGAGCTTTATGCCTTGGAAAATGCGCTTGCGGCTTCTGCGCCAAGTCAAAGAACAGCAAACGGAATACCTCTAGAAGTGACGTTTGCTGACAGGGCTCCCCTCAAGGATCAAAAGGGTGAGAGTCAGAACCATCTTGCTTCTTACTTGCCGCCAGATGGCCCAAATGATAAAGCCAAACTATTTATTTATCCCGCTGCAGCGAAATCTCCACCTACCGATAGGGACACAAGAAGACCAGGTGAAAGTCTTGCCAGCACTATACGCCATGAAATTGGACATAATCAGCAGTTTAATGCTTTTCCTGACGGGAAGTTACCTGAATCTGTTTTGAATCAATTAGGATTCATTCAGTTTGCAAATCCTAAATTTCCGGATCGGGGCGAGAGTCCTTACAATTATGCAATCCAAACTCGTGATGGTCGATTTTTTGCAAGGAGCGAACCTGATTGTAAAAGTGCTGCTGGTGGCTGGTATCAAGTTGATCGCGAGGGTAATCCCCTTGGTCCTAATGGTGAAAAAGTTTCAGATCCGACTAAAGCAGTTAAGATGAAAGATGAGACTATGGATCGAATGTCTTTGAGAAAGTATCCAACAGGCTATTACGATTCGCCACTTGAAGTTTTATCCGAAGGATTTGCGGCTTTTACTGGTAGTGCTCAAAGTCGAGAGTCTTTGCGCATACGCTTTAGGCATGTGTACGATGCTTTACAGACGGTCGAGCAAGAACAACAAAGAGCCTTCGACAGAAAGAAATAAGCGACTTGGTTTTATTTTTTGTTTAGAGACCGGAGAAGTTAGGTCCCGAACCTTGCTCGGTTGGTTTGACACGAAGGTTGACTTCGGGACAGACAATTTCGCAAGTACGGCAGTGTACGCAGTTCTCTAAAGACATACCGTGTCTTTTTACTTCGTCGATGATATCTACGCGGTGAACTTCGGCAGTACAGTCAGCAACGCAAGGAGTAGTTTTGTTCAAGCCTTCGTATTTGCTGATGCATTTGACGCAAGTCTCGGAATTGAATTCATCAATGTGCTGATTGCCTTCGTGATACTTGGTAGCTGCGTAGAAAACAGCATCTGGACGCGAATAAATCGTAGTCTTGTCGTATGGTGGCTCGTCGTATTTAGGAGCGACGAAACCAGGATCGATATATTTGAAATCGTGTTGATACGAAATCGGTCCAATATCGAATTTGCCCTCAATCAGTCCAAGCGAACGGATACCATCTTTGGTGGCGCCAAGTGGATGCTTGAAGAATACTTTCATACCGCCGATCCAGGCATTGGATTTATCGATGCTGTTTGCGATATCAGGCAGATATTCTTGCAAAAGCTTGTCGTTTTCGATAAATGCGTAGCGGAAATATCTGTTTTTGTAGAGTTCTTTTATAACGAAGCTGTCTTCCAATCTCTTTTGATAAGGAGCAAGAGCTTCGTTTGATTTATCGTCTTTGAGCAATGCGTCATACATCACTTCGGCAGCAATGTATCCGCACTCCAGGCTTCTGTCGATACCAGCCAGGTTTTTCACATCAAGAACACCAAGTGCATCGCCCAAGAGTAATGCGCCTGGAACCTGGAATTTTTTAGGCAAGCTGTAGTATCCGCCTTCTGGAAGAAGAGCAGCACCATATTTCAAAAGCTTTCCACCTTTGAGCAATTTTTGCAGCCATGGATGCTTTTTGTATTCTTGCAATTTGTGCTGAGGATTCATATTGGGGTCTTTGCTGTTCAAGCTTATGACCATACCAATAGTGAGTTTGTTGTCTTTCATACCGTAGACGAATCCGCCGCCGAATGTTCCATCGAGCAGGGGGAAGCCCAGTGTGTGCCAGACTTTGCCTTCGTAATTGCCTTCGACCTGCCAGACTTCTTTGACGCCAACAGACCAGATTTGAGGACAGTCACGCAATTTGTAGTGGTCTACTACATCGCGCGAAATAAATCCTTTGTCACCAAAGGCGGTGTATTTGCCATAAACATAATCGTCTTCTGATGTAGCGTTTTCGGTAACGGCAACGCCTACGACACGCTCGTTTTCGATTGCTACTTTATGAGCCGAGAAACCAGTGAAGAAATCGATTGTGACATTAGTCACTTCTTTGGCTTTCTCTTCGATTTGATTTGCCATCCACGCAGTTACGTGTGAAAGGCTCAACACGAGGTAACCTTGCTTATCGAAAGATTTGGGGCAAAGCTTGGCTGGAACGTCGAATTTTTCTTTGACCCCTAGTACCGAGAACGCACTGTCTGTACAAGTGGCTTCAATCGGAAATCCGATTTCTTTGTAATTTGGCCAGATTTTTTGCAATATATGAGGATTGGAAACAGCTCCACTCATAACATGAGCGCCGAATTCCTTACCTTTTTCGATGATGGCAATGGTAAATTCGCGGTCGCTGCCTTTAGCCAATTGCAGAAAGTGATAGGCTAAAGCCAGGTTAGACGGGCTTCCGCCAACCAGTAATAAATCATATTCAATGCGCTCCGACAACTGCCTTAACCCCCGAATTATCTAGATTTTGAGTACTGTCTTTTCCGTCTTGTGCTGCCTTGAACTGCTTTATCAGCTCCGGCAATATTTGATAAACATCTCCTACGATGCCGTGATCGGCAAAGCCGAATATAGGAGCGTCGGGATCTTTGTTTACGGCAATAATGGTGGCGGATTTCGACATGCCCACGCGGTGCTGGATGGCACCGGAGATTCCACATGCGATATAAAGTTTGGGTCTTACTGTTTTGCCAGTTTGACCGACCTGGTGTTGATAAGGAATCCAGCCAAGATCGACTACTTTACGCGATGCACCAATGGCTGAGTTCTCGAAACAATCGGCTAATTGTTTGAGCAATTCAAAACCTTCAGCAGTTCCAAGACCAAATCCACCAGCGACGATAACCTCTGCATCAGCCAGTTTTACGCCTTTAGAAACTTCGCGCACGATGTCTTTTACTTTCAATCTGAAATCTTCTTCTTTCAAATTTACTGGTACTTGTTTGATTTCGCCCTTACGTTTCGAATCACGTGGCAGTGGCACCATGACACCAGGTCTGGTGGTAGCCATCTGTGGGTTTTTCCAGGGTCCAAGAATACGTGCTTTGAGCGATTCGCCAAAACTGGGACGAATAGCGTAAAGACAGTTTGGATACAAACCTATCTTGGTCGGATCGACTTTGCTTTTATGCTCGTAAGGTCCGATATCGAGTTCGGTTGTGTCGGCAGTGAGTCCAGTCTCGAAATGAGCTGCAATACGTGGTGCCAGATCACGTCCTGTAGTGGTTGAGCCAAGAAGTGCAGTGTGAGGAGCTTCAGGAAGAGATTCTAGAAAATCGCAAATCACTCTTCTGTAAGGCAGCGTTCTATAAAGTTTGAGTTCTTCGTGATCGGCTACATAAACTGTGTCTGCGCCATGCTCGATGAGCAGACGAGGCATTTCGCCAAGATTATGACCAAGAACTATGCAAAGAAGATTTTTTTCCATCTTGTCGGCAAGAATTCTGCCGGCACCAAGCAACTCGAGAGTTACTGGTTGCAGGTCGCCCAATATATGTTCGGCGATTACAAGAACGTCGCCTTTCGGGCTGAACTGCGAAAGATCGATAAGCGGCTCGTCGCCTGCGACTTCGGCTCCTGACTCACCTTTTGGTTCTATGTATTGTTCTTCGGGCATACTCTTTGATTCCGTTTATTTTGCTTTCAAAAGGGCTTTGTAGTCGCACGCAGCAAGCGTTTCTTGAACCAGTTGTTCAGGAGCTTGACCTTCGTGCATTTTGCAATGTCCGCCGATTTCGCCCACTTTCTGGGTCATAGCAACAATAGTGGGAGAACCTTTCAGTCCGCATCTATTAGGATCCGCTCCAACAATATCGAGGTCTACAGTGCGAATGACTTTAGCCATCTCTTCGGGATTGCGCTTTAGTTGCTGGACTTTGTACGAATCGCGGAAGCTCTTGTACTCCAGATGGTGATAAGAGTTAGCCACAGTCACGAGTACTGGTGGAGTTGCTTCTACAATTTGATAGCCGCCTTCGATGATACGACGTGCTTCCAGTTTGCCATTCTTTATAGAAAAGTCTTCGCAATAACTTACTTGAGGCAAAGCCAAACGTTCTGCCAGCTGAGGTCCAACCTGGGCGGTATCACCGTCTGTCGTTTGCAGACCGCAGAAAATAAAGTCGAACTTACCTACATGCTCGATTGTTCTATAAAGAGCGTAGGCCGTTGCAAGTGTGTCTGATGCTGCCAGCCGACGGTCGGAGAGCAAAACGCCCTGGTCCACGCCGTGCTCCATCGCTTCGAGCAAAATTTCCACAGCCGGAGGCGGTCCCATGCTGATGGCTGTGACGACGCCGCCATACTCTTTCTTGATGTGCAAAGCAGCTTGCAGGGCGAAGCGGTCAAACGGATTGAGCATGCGCTTGGCTTTAGCCCGGTCGATGGTCCCGTCTGAGTTGATTCCAGCTTTGGAGCCCTGATCTGGAACCTGCTTAATCAATACAAAAATGTTGTACAAGAACTTAGATACCTATTTTTATAGCCAGCTTGAAATAGTTTTGCATACTCTAAACTAGAAAACTCGCAGAGGGAACAAGTCTTAGGCATTTAATAAAGATTTGTATGAACCTTTTGTAGTTGATCAAGTGGTCAGGTGAGTTTTCTTCAATGTTTCAAATAGACCTGCTTGACAATGATGGCTTGAAAAGCCCTTGCTATCTGGGTTAGAATATTGCCTCAAAGTTTTCAAATGATTCAACGTTTTTAAAGAGGAAGTGAGCTGTGACTGCAGTCGATGGTGGCACTGAAGTGCAAGAAGAACTTATCCAAACACAAGGCTTGATGGCTGGAAAACGCGGAATCGTTTTCGGCGTTGCAAATGAGCGCAGTCTCGCCTGGTACTGCTCTAAAGCTCTTTACGAGCAGGGTGCCGAACTTGCTTTTACCTATCAGGGTGAAGCGCTTGAAAAAAGAATCATGCCGCTTGCCGCCAAAGTGAAATCGCCTTTCGTTGAAATGTGCGACCTTGGCAAAGACGACCAGATTGACGCTGTTTTTCAAAAGCTCGAAAAGACCTGGGATTCGATAGATTTCATTATTCATGCTGTCGCATTTGCCCATAAAGAAGATCTCGAAGGACATTTTGTCGACACAAGCCGCGCTGGATTCGCACTTGCTCTGGACGTCAGCGCCTATACGCTAACGGCAGTGACCAAACGTGCACTTCCAATGATGAAGAATGGCGGCACGGTTACCACATTGACCTATTACGGTGCTGAAAAGGTAGTCCCTCACTACAACGTCATGGGTGTCGCCAAAGCCGCGCTTGAAGCAAGCGTTATGTATCTCGCTTCTGACCTTGGCGAAAAGAATATCCGTGTCAACGCCATCTCGGCTGGACCGGTGAAAACTCTTGCTGCCATGGGGATTGCAGGATTTCGAGATATGCTCAAATTCGTCGAATCTAAAGCTCCGCTCAGAAGAAACGTCGAAGCAGCTGAAGTCGGTAAAACCGCGCTTTATCTGGCATCGGATCTCTCAAGCGGCGTGACCGGCGAAACAATCCACGTGGACTGCGGTTACAGCATCTTAGGGATGTAATTAGCCAATAATCTTAGATTACCCAATAATCTTAGATTACCCAATAATCTTATACATGGCTTCGACAGCGCTAATGGGCGAGCCCCAATGGCTGATGAATTTGCGCGCCATTTCACGCACACTATTTTCATCTTTAAAATTGGGTAATGTCGACCAGTTATCGGCTGGTTGATTGCACATGATGTATCGGACGAAACGCAGACCCTGGTCTGTGATATCCATATTTTCAGGTCCACCGGATCCGGTTTTAATCATGCGTGTAATGGTTGCCTCAGCGAATGCATCACAGGCGAGATTCATTTTGTTGATGAAAACTTGCGCTCGAAAAGTCTCGTCGCAGAATCTAGGGTCGAAGTTCATCATTTAGCCTCCCAATGCTCAAAAACAATTGTGGACAAGCTTTTGAATCTTGACAACTAAAGTTGCGCTAAGGTTGTGTTTCAATTTAGAACCTAGAGCAATTGAGGAACCCTAACTTGAATATGAAGTGCCTGGTGAAAGAGTCTTTGAGCGTTGACGGGCTCACATTGAAACAAGATGTGCACGTGCCAAAGGTGAAGGAAGATGAAGTACTGATTAAGGTACAGGCTACTTGCGTTTGTGGAACCGACAAAAGCATATATTTAAGTTCGCGATCTGAAGGCATTCAAAAGGAGATGCGCCGTTATTTGCCAAACGGCGATTTCAAGCCACTTGTAATTGGTCACGAATTTTGTGGCACGGTCGAAGCACTCGGTCCTGGCATTGAAGAAAAGTTCAAAGACATTCCAGACGAGCACAAAGTGCAAAAAGGCGATTATGTAACGGCCGAAATGCATTTGTCTTGCGGACATTGCTTGCAGTGCCGAACAGGCAACGAACATATTTGCACCAAAGTAAAAGTGAAAGGCGTTCATTTAGATGGATGTTTTGCACAATATGTATGTGTCCCGTACAAAAATGTCATTCTGCTTGGTAAAGACGGCGACACTTCGAAGATTCCCCCTAAAATAGGATCGATGCTGGATGCCTTTGGAAACGCAGTCCATACCGTTTATGAGGCTGATGTGCGCGGCAAATCAGTAGCTATTCTTGGAGCTGGTCCGCTTGGACTGATGGCTGCAATGCTTTGCAAAGAATTCGGTGCTGCTCGCATTTATCTTACCGAAGCGGTGGACACATCGCGCAGATTTGCGCTTGCATCAGCATTCGGTGTTGATCAGTGTTTTGACATATCAAAGTCCTCGAAAGAATTTTTTACTTCTGTAGAAAAGAACGAATCATTTGCAAATGGTGTTGATGTGGTGCTTGAAATGTCAGGCTCGCCATCGGCTTATGATGACGCTTTTACAGTAGTGAAAAATGGCGGAGAGGTTTTGCTTCTGGGAATCACTCGCACTCCTCTGCAAAACTTTGATATTGCAGGTAGTGTCATTTGGAAAGGTGTGAACGTCAAAGGCATATTCGGCCGCAAAATGTTCGGCACCTGGGAAACGATGCTCAGACTCTTGCGCTCCGAACGCCTTGATCTTCAGCCTAAACTGCTCAAAATAATTACAGACAAAACTTATTCACTCGATCAATACGAAGAAGCATTCGGTTTGCTCAATGGTGGCAAAGAAATGAAATTGGTATTCGAACTGAACTAGTTATTTAACGTACTGAGACATCGCAAGCACTGTGTTGTGACCACCAAATCCCAGTGCTTCGCAGATGGCATTTTTGATTTTGGCTTCGCGATACACATTGGGCACATAATCAAGATCGCAGAGCGGGTCTGGATTATGATAGTTGATGGTCGGGTGCATTTTCTGCTCCGAAATCGATAGCGCAGTTACGGCAGCACCAATTGCTCCGGCGCCGCCAAGCAAGTGTCCGACCATCGATTTTGTGCTCGATATGCCGACTTTGTACGCGTGTTCGCCAAAGACGTTTTTGATTGCAAGCGTTTCGCGCTCGTCATTGAGCGGTGTCGATGTACCGTGAGCGTTGATGTAATCGATATCGTGCGGCTCGAGCTGTGCGTCTCTCAACGCTTCGCGAATTGCTCTCGATGCGCCTGCACCGGTTTCATGGGGAGCGACGATGTGTGTAGCATCGCAACTTGCGCCGCCACCTTTGATTTCGGCATAAATTTTGGCGTTGCGTTTAAGTGCGTGCTGCAACTCTTCGATGATGAGAATAACAGAACCTTCACCTATGACGAATCCGTCTCTATCTTTGTTGAAAGGACGGCTGGCTCCCTGTGGATCGTCGTTGCGACGTGAAAGAGCCATCATATTATTGAATGAAGCTACAGTGAACTGGTTCAAACAAGCTTCGCTTCCACCAGTAATCATGACGTCTGCGCGATTGTCTTTGATATACATGTAAGCATCGAAAATTGAGTCGAGACCCGAAGCACAGGCTGTGGAGTCGCTTTTGGCTCTTCCCCCGGCTCCATATTCGATTGCGACTTGACCAGAAGGTGCATTCGGCATCAAGCGAATCACAGTTCGCAAGCCAAGTTTGCGTGGACCACCTTCCATCAATTTTACATAGTCGGATGTGGTTGTAATCAATCCACCTACGCCTGTCCCGATAAATGTTCCAACTCGGTCTGGATTGGTTTGCTTAATGTCGAGCTTAGCGTCTTCAAATGCCATTTTGGCTGCCACCATGGCAAACAAAGTAACGCGATCCATTTCTTTGAGCATCGAACCCCATTTACGGCGGTCCGGATAAAAGTCTTGAATATTGAAGTCTTTTACTTCAGCGGCAATCTTGACATCGAGGTCCATTTCCTCGGGATCGAAGCGACTTATTCTTGCCACTCCACTGCGTCCTTCGAGAAATGCTTTCCAGCAGTCGTCCTTGCCTGCGCCTACAGGGGTAATCATCCCCATTCCTGTTACTACAACTCTACGTTGGTTTTGAGCTTGAGCATTCATGCCTGTTTCGTCCAATTGCTAGTCACAATCATCATTCTATCTGTTATGTCGGGCGCTAACCGGCAATGTGTCTAAATCTGATAATAATTTAGTTTCATCTCTATTTCTCTTAGATAGATAAACTGCTGGGTAAATATATATGACCCGAGCTTCCGGGATTTACTATGGAACTGACAAATCTCATTTTAGTCACAGGTGGTGCCTCTTCCGGCAAATCGACGTTTGCCGAGAAACTGGCACGCGAGGCTAATCTTGCCGTCACTTATGTTGCTACAATGCCACGGTTGGCGGGCGATAGCGAGTTATCGCAAAAAATCGAAGCTCACAAACAAAGGCGTCCATCCGACTGGAGCACGGTTGAAACTACATGCGAAATTGGCGCCTGCATGCAAAAACTGCCAGAAGGTCCTTCGGTGGTTGTACTCGACTGTTTGTCTGCTTATGTCTCCAATTTGATTATCGAGAAGGACAAGGACAAAGACGAAATCGTGGACGAAGCTAAAAATGCCTTCGGCATCATGGCTTCACGAGACGATTTGCAATTTCTGATTGTGACAAATGAAGTTGGCTCCGGCATTATCCCCGAGCACAGCATGGCACGAAAATACAGAGAAGCGCTGGGGCGAGTGAATCAATTAGCGGCTTCATTAGCATCGCAAGTCTTTTTATGCGTGAGTGGCATCCCGGTAAAAATAAAGTAGTATCACATATGACACCAGAAGCAAACGATAAAAAACCGAATATAATCGTTGCCTCCATAAGAGTGTTGCGACCAAAACAATGGACCAAGAACTTAATCGCCTATACTCCGCTTCTGTTTGGTCATAAATTTTCTGATACCAATGCCTTGATATCGGTCACCATTTGCGTGCTTTGTTTGTGCCTAGTTTCAGGTTCGGTCTATGTTTTGAACGATTTGAAAGATCGCGAAGCAGACGCCAAACATCCAACCAAAAAGAAACGCTTAATCGCTTCTGGAAAAATTTCTCCTGGTGTCGCATCTGGTGTGGGAATCGCGGCCATGCTTATTGGTCTTACGGTTGCTTTTATGGTACGACCAGCGGTGGCATTGGTGCTTGTGGCATATCTGGTTTTGCAAGTAGTTTATAATCTGTCCTGGAAAAATCAACCGATACTCGATTGTTTTTCTATCGCCTGCGGATTCGTTCTTAGAGCGCTAGCTGGTGGTGCCGCTGCGCATGTGCCACTTTCTGCCTGGTTTTTGTTGTGCACCAGTCTTGGTGCTCTGTTTCTGGCGCTGGAAAAACGTCGCCAGGAATTACAGATACTGGGTGACAAAGCTAAAGAGCACAGAAAAGTTTTCGACAAATACAGTGTCGAGTTGCTCAATCGCATGGAAGCCGTAGTGGTGCCATCGCTTTTGACCTCATACGCCATCTACTGTTATTTTTCGCCTTATGGTCAATGGATGATGCTCAGTCTGCCATTTGCAGCGTACGGCATTTTTCGTTATCAATATTTGTCCACTACCAAAACGATTACAGCCGCTCCAGAAGAGGTTCTAGCTAAAGACAGGCACATTCAGCTGAGTATCATTTTCTGGCTTATTGCAAGTGCCGGCGTGATTTATGGTTTCATTCCCGAAGGCATGAAAATGCTCAAATCAATCATTCCCTGAAGCCGTCTGGCTAGCTGTTTTGTCTTTAGGAAACTGACTCAAAACAAGGGCGAGCGTTTTGTCCGTAATTTTCATATGAGCAAATTTGCCGCCCTGAGCAAGCTCTTTCGACATTTTGTCTCGCTCTTCGTCGGTTGCGCTCGTATACAGAATTCTAAAAATCGACCAGGTCAAGGGAAAGGCATTCATCGCTTTCTTATCGGCTTCGGTGGGCGCATGCTCGAATTTGTTGCGCACTAATTGAGCAAAAACAGCGCGGTTATCGTCTGCGTCTACAGTTTTGCCTGGATGTGTTTTTTCATAGAGAAGGCAAGTCATGTCGGTATAGGCGCCAATTGCGTCCTCGCTCAAAGACGTGTTTCCCGAAATTGCAATTCTGTCTGGACCCAGAGACTCCTGAATCATTTCTTTGAGCGGGTTTTGATCTGGCAATTTGCTTGCTTTGGTGCGTAAAAGAGAGCGAAAGAGCAATCTGTAATTGTCTCTGTGGTCAACATCGTTCATGAATGGACGTACTGTAGGCCAGTAATTTTGAATTTTCGCCACTTCGGGGTCTTTGTTATTTTGATTTAAGAGGGTCTCGAAGCGCTCACGCTGGTCACCTTGCAACTGAGTGGGCAGTTTGTCTGGAGGAAATTTTTCCGGCAGCTCGCCGCTTGCCTGATTTATAAGTCCAAGCATTTCAAGCCAAGATTTCGTGACCGAACTGAGACTGGCTTTGCTTTCTGGCTTAGGCGCAGGTTTGGCATCTGGAACCAGTTTGCCCGGAGTGGCGCGCTGTTCCACCGGTTCGGCTTTGGGTCTTTTGAGCAGAGGTTTTTTGACAGGAGCTTGATCGGGCTTTGGATGAGTCTTTGGTATCGATTCGGGCTCTTTGTCGTTTTCGTAGCCCCAATCGGCGCTATATGCTGACTGGGTGCAGAAGCAAAGCGCCGGTAAAAATATGGAAAGTTTATATATTTTTCTTTGCTTTTGAGAGTTCATGAATCTAGATACAAAGCCTGTTTTGATGATTTAATGTCAAGATTATGGTATTATCGGCAAGGATGACAAATTATTCTGAGGCAATAGGGCAATGGCCAAGCTCAAAGTTAGATATTATCCGGACCCGGTCCTGAAAGCTACCAATAAGAAGATTACAATGTTCGATAAGTCGGTACGCAAACTGGCTCAGGACATGCTCGACACTATGTACGAAAACGATGGTGTCGGTTTGGCTGCTCCACAGGTTGGCGTATCTAAAAGAATAATGGTCATCGACGTCAATGCAGGAAGCGAAGAGCATCCAAGACGTCCAATTGTTTTTATCAACCCTACAATCATCAGTCAGGAAGGCGAAATGACTGGTCAGGAAGGTTGTTTGAGCTTTCCGGGTGTTTACTTTGAAGTGCGCAGAGCCCGCAAAATCATAGTCAAATACCAGAATTTGAATGGTCAGGAATTGAAGCTCGAAGCTGAGAACAATTTATTGTGTCGCGCAATTCAGCACGAAATGGACCACCTCGACGGTGAACTCTTTATCGACAAAGCAGTTTCAGCCATTCAGCGCGACCTGGAAATGGCTAAGCAAGGACTTTCGGATGGCGACGTTATCGAGCTTGAGTCTCAACTCAAAGAAGAGAACGGTCAGACCATCAATATTTCTAAAAGCAAGTCGATGGTAGGCTAAAAGCGGCAATGTCCGAAAATTCGATTGATTCGAGTGCCCCGGTGCAAATTCAGCTTATTTCTTTTGGATTTAAGCATTCTAAAACTCCGCATGCAAACCTTGTTCTGGATGTGCGCTTTCTCGACAATCCTTATTGGGTCGAAGGATTGCGTCCGCTCACCGGGCTCGATAAGCCCGTGCAAGATTATGTTTTGACTCAAGAACTCGCGCAAAAGGCCCTGGACAATCTGGTCGGTCTTATAGAGTGTGCACTACCAGCGGTGATTGCCGGCAAATCTAACAAGCTCGTGGTGGCAATCGGATGCACTGGCGGACAGCATCGTTCTACAGCCATTGTCGAAGGTCTTTTTAAAAGATTGCAAAAGGATTTTCCTGGTTATGAAGTAATCAAAAAGCACAGCAACCTAGACGTGGCGGAAATGAAGGCATGAAAAAAGGTCCGCTATACCGCTTTAGATCATTGATGCTTCCAGGTTTGAAGCGCTGGATAGTCATTTTGATGGCCGGTATTTTTGGAATAGTAATTGGCATTCTGCTCTTGCTTGGATATCACCCAATCGCAGTTTCAGGCGCTTTTTTGCGCGAGATGTTGGAACATGCAACAGACGTAATTCCTCACAGAGCTTCAGGCATCGTGCTCATAAGTTTGAGTGGTGTCACGGTCGGCATTGCTATCATCAGAATGATAATTTCCATTGTTCAAGCGTACGGACAAACAGAGTCAATCCCAGATGTTTTGTATAGAAGAAGACATTTAGAGCGCGGGCCAAAAGTAGTTGTTATCGGTGGTGGTACTGGTCTTCCTACACTGCTTCGCGGAATGAAGCGCTATACCAATAATATTACTGCCATAGTTACAGTCGGTGACGATGGTGGTAGTTCAGGCAGATTGAGAGCCGAGCTTGGCGTTTTACCCCCAGGCGACATTAGAAACTGCATTACTGCTCTTGCTGATGAAGAAACGCTTGTAACCGAGCTCTTTAACTACAGATTCGAGTCGGGCGGCGGGCTTGAAGGGCATAGTTTCGGCAATTTGTTTTTGACTGCGCTCTATACACTTACCAAAGGCGATTTCTTGGAAGCGGTCAGAGTAGCCGGTCGTGTGCTCAATATGCGTGGTCGTGTATTGCCATCGACTCTCGAATCGATTCAGCTTGTAGCTGAGCTTGAAGATGGTCGAGTTATTGATGGTGAATCGCACATTACCGAAGCTTGCGGTCGAATCAAAAAATTGAGACTCGAACCGGGACATTTAAAAGCCACTCCAGATGCGCTTGAAGCGATTAAATTTGCCGAGCTTATTGTAATTGCACCGGGAAGTCTTTATACGTCAATCATTCCAAACTTGCTCGTGCCAGGAGTAAGTGATGCAATCCGAAAATCGAAAGCCAAAAAAATCTATGTCTGCAATGTTTTGACTCAGGTTGGAGAAACGCTTGGATACACGGTTGGCGACCACGTTGCGGCTATTTTGGATCACGCAAGAGAGCCCGGCACCGAGTCTGAACTGGAAGCGATAGGTCCGCTTCTCGATGCGGTGCTGGTAAACAAGAAAGCTCCTGCTTTGACAGAAAACTCGCTATTTCAAGAGGTTCTGCTTGATTCGGATAGATTGAAAAATCTTTCAATCGAGCCTGTCACCGGAATCTTAATCGGCAAAAATTCTGGACATTATCATGATTCAGGCAAGCTGGCAAAAAATATCATGATCTGGTTTGGCCGAAAAAAAAAGGGAATCAAAAAGTCGGCTGACGAAACCTTAGTGGTAAACGAAGCCAAAGACCAAGA
Source organism: Cyanobacteria bacterium TGS_CYA1 (assembly GCA_026129135.1). Taxonomy (GTDB): domain Bacteria; phylum Cyanobacteriota; class Vampirovibrionia; order Obscuribacterales; family Obscuribacteraceae; genus Aved-18. The sequence continues at coordinate 36,595 of JAHCIQ010000004.1, forward strand.
ACCCCAGAGCGAAGAATCAAAAGCATTAGCTACAAGGAGATGATTAGAGAATGAGCACCATACTCAGTGAATCCGATTTGAAGGAAAAAGTTGGACCGCCATTAGGAAAAATTGCAAATGGCGTTTATATCGTGACCACAAGAGATGGTGAAGAGTTGGATGGAATGTTGGCTACCTGGATTACGCAGGCTGCATTCGCACCGCCTATGGTATCGGTCGGAATAAACAAATCTCGTCATATTGCAAGTCTTATGAATAAAGGTTCTGAGTTTGCAGTAAATATTTTGTCCAAAGAAAACATGGACATATTCAAGAACTTCGCCAAGCCGGTGAAAACCCCAGAAGAAGCTCACGCCCGTTTTCAGGGTCTCGACAGAGTCGAGCATGCTGGTCCTCCAGTTTTCAAAAAAGCAATTGGCTATTTACTCTGCAAAGTCCACAATGTCGTAGACGCAGGCGATCATAATCTCGTTCTGGGCGAAGTAGTTGATGGCTCAATTCTGAACACGGAGCCCGAGTCGATGATTCACATTCGCAAAAACGGATTTCAGTACTAAATTCAACTAGATTTCACTAAACTTGCAGATGCTCGGTCTTTTCATAAAGATCGAGCAATTCACAGCCTTCGTTATAGCCTTGCATTATGAGCTTACGTGAGCGCTCGGGGTCGATTTCGAGCAATGTGGTATTGACTGGTTTGCGAGGTTGGAAAACTCGCACTTTCACATTCTTTCTACCGCGCGATTCTTCCGAACCGCCTGCTATCAATCTGTTGTACAGTTCGATTGAATGGACTTCTTTTCGGGCTGATGCGTCAAGGACAATGTCGAGGCAACGCACGAGCACTTCGAACATATTGACCGGACAGACATTAATTTGCTCGGGGTGCAAAAGCACCATATAAACTTCATCTGCACCCAAATTTACAGCCATTTCCATAGGTGTGTTACGTACCAGTCCGCCATCTACCCAAAGTCCGGAGCCATGAATATGGCGAGGTGGAAAAGCCATAGGAATAGCTGATGTAGCCATCAACACATCCATTAATTCGTTTGTGGAAAAGATATCGTCGATAGTAATAAAGCGAGTCTCTAGACTGCATAAATCGGTGGTGCACCAGCCGATTTTCATCGGGCTCTTCTTCAGTTTGTTCAAATCGAGTTCGCGTCTGAGCAGTGCCTCAAGCGGGCTTGTATCGAGCAGTCCCAGTTTGTGTCCCAGAATCAAACGTCCGATTTGTGGAGCGGATGGCAAAGAAAAAATGTCGCTGCTTTTTATGCTGCACCACAATTCCTCTAAGCGTTTCAATTGTCCTTGAGCGAGCAATGTGGCGTTTATGCCTCCAATACTCGTGCCAAAGGCCATATCGAATTCAAGACCGTGTTCAAAAAGAGCCTTTATGACCCCAACTTGATAGGCGCCGCGACCGCCACCACCTGGTAGAATCAAAGCCCGCACGGGCTTGTTTTCGGCGTTTGGGGCGTTGACTAATTCCTGGGTCTGTTCCATCAAATAAAAAAGTCCTTGTAAGTCAAGTTTATACGATAATGTCGAGAATAAAGAGATCCGACCGGAAAAAATCTTGAGTTCTTATTTTCTTTCACCAATATCGCAGGGACTGGAAGACCTTATAGTCTCTCTGCCAGCGCTTTATGCCTGTTGCATCGCCGATGTCGTGCGAGAAATCAGCAAGGATCTGGGCATCCCCCCTCCTTTCTAGATTATCCTTGCCGCTTGCTTTCAAGAAGATGGAAGCTGTATCGCAAAAGATACTTTTCATAGCTGGTTCTGCAGGAGCAATGAAATGTTGGCCGGCAAAATACTGTCTGGAACTGGCAAATCGCATCAAACAATTGCAAATGGAGAGCGTGATAATTGGACGCCCCGACCAGTCTTTTGTAGTAGGCATGCTCTTTAGATATAACAGCATTTACCAGCGCCCTTTCGATAACTTGATTTGTCTCAAGACACCAGAATGTCTTGAGAAGTGTCTTATAAGTGAATTGAAGGGCGAGTTTCATTTACCGCTTGGATACAGCACGAGCGACGATTTTTACCAGCGTTCCTACTGGCAGACCTGGCACTGTCACGAGGAAGAAATAGACAAAAGGTGTATGGCACAGATATCTGTCGACACTGTATTTAATGCCGCGAAGGATTTAATGGACCGGGAAGTCAAGCCTATAAAATAGACTTATAGATTTATGGCTTTACGGCTTTGAGGATATCGACGTGAATTTGTCTACTCTAATCGTGTGCGAAGACATCCAGGGCAAGCTCAAACAGCTTGAGGCGATTGTTTCTGGAAATGTCGACTTGAGTCATGCCGGATCAGCCCAGCGTCAGAATGCCAGAGAACGCGTGATGGAGCTTCATCCAAAACTAGTGTGGATAGATTTATCACCCGAACCTGAAGCCGGACTTGCTTTGCTAGCCGAGCTCAAACAACTTCATCCCGAGACGCATTTTCTTGTGTCCGTGGACACTTTAGATGGCGCTCTGGTCAAGAGTGCGATGAGTAAGGGCGCTGTCGATATTCTGGAAGACAAAGTGATTCGCGATCAACTTCCAGATGTGATTGGCCGTGTAGCGGCCAAAGAAATCGCGCACAAACAGGCTATGGACAAGCTCGAAGCGCAGCGTGAGCAGATGCGTCAAATGCGTGAGAAAAAGATGTCTGAAGATACAAGCCGCGCAAACGCTTCTGTGAGCCACATGCGCCAGACGTCTAACCAGATGGAATCGCAAGGCGCAATGAACCTGGTCTTGCTTGTAATTGCCGTTGCCCTCGCCATTGGTGGCGCAGTCTATTACATGATGATGCCTAAATGAATTTGTAGTTAAGGCAAATATTTTTTGATTGTTGGTGCCAGTTTGTCTACGAGCTTGTAGCCACCAGAATGATTCATGTGGGCAGTGTCCCAGTAATCCATGCGATCGAATTGTGGATCAGCACCAACGTCTACGAAATCGGCACCACCAGCCTCGGCGAGTGCTCTTACTTCTTTGATATAAGCGTTGTAGAAGCCATCGGGCATGATACCGCGGTTGGAGTCGGACAGAGGCATGTTCACCACTATCAGTTTGACCCCTTTGTCTTTGCACATAGATATGAGCTGCTTAGAAAAGCTCATTTGGGTAGCGAGCTTTTCGGTGTCGATGTTGCGATAACGCGATTTGTATTCTTTGACCGACAAATCCCAGAGGAATTTTGGATCTGGCAGAGCGCCCTGGTGTTGTACTGCGAATCCTTGTTGAGGTTTGTATTCAGTTTCAGTCACACCAAATAAACTGTTATAAGCTTTATTGAAGCCTTTGCGCACTTCTTTTTGAGCGTACCAGCGTTGTCCATACAAATAAATTCCCTTGGACAAAATGAAGTCCAGTTTTTGCTGGAAGCTGGGTAGATACTGCTCTGCATACGGTCCTAGATTCTCCAGTCCAACCATGCGCTGAAAAGTTATTGTATTCATGGGGGATGCCAGTTCGGCATCATAAAAATCGCGTGGTGCAATACCCCAGACCGCAACTTTAGGAGTTTCGTTTGGTTTGAACAGCTCGTTTGCGAAAATGTAGACGTCTGAAGCCATTTGACCAAAAATGGCCAGGCTGAATACTTCGTATTTTTTATCGCCTGTGTTGAGCGCTTTCTCCAAGGCAAAAGAGCGATGGTGATGAAAAATATCACCTGTATTTTTTTTGTCGTTATTGAAGTCCATCGCCCAAAATGGATACATGACGATTGATGAGCCAAGCAAGGCTACGTCAGGTTTTTTTGGGAGGGCTCGATAATCTTTGATTGTGATATCAATAGAGCCTGTGCCATTCCAGATATTATTCGAATACGCACGGGGCGGACCAAGTATTGCAAGCATCACCACATTCACGATTAAGAACAAGCCAATGGCAAACACCGCGCTGTGCAAAATGAGCTTCGATTTTGCGATCGGAGCTTCTGGGTGTTGCTTTGGCTTATTAGGCTTGCTTAAGGTCTGCACAGGATTCCCTTGCTTGTGGTCTTGACTATTCTAATGCTTCTTTAGAGGCTGAACCAGAGCCTTTTGATGAGTAAGCTTTAATGCGGTTGGATGAGTCGGATTTCTTATTCTCCTGGTGCCAGGCTACCAGGGCGTCGATGCCTTTTTCGATACTGGTCATTGGTTTATAGCCTATAAGTTTCTGAGCTTTTTCTATATTTGCAAAAGTATTGGTCACGTCTCCAGTTTGGCGCGGCTTGTAGACGATTTTGGCTTTTTTACCAAGCGAGTGCTCGATGCATTCGACCATTTTGGATAGTTTTACTGGCTCGCTGCGTCCCAGGTTGAGAATTTCAAAAATAGGCTCGCCTTTTGCCAGTTCCATCACGCTTTCGATACCACTTACGATATCGTCTATAAAAGTATAATCGCGCATAGTGGTACCATCGCCATAGAGCTCTATGGGCTCATCGGCGTCGATTAATTTGCAAAACTTGTGAATAGCGAGATCTGGTCTTTGACGCGGTCCGTAGACGGTGAAAAAGCGCAGACAGACAGTCGATAGCTGGTGCGCAAAGAAGGCGGCGTGAGCAATCATTTCGCAAGCCACTTTCGATGCGGCATAAGGTGAAATGGGTCTGTCGGTAATATCGGTTTCTTTAAATGGCTCACCATCGCGTTCTCCATAGACCGAACTCGAAGATGCCATTGCGAAAAAGGGAGGTTTCTTTTGTGCCACCATGCAATCAATAAGTTTTTGGGTGCCAAGCACGTTTACATCCATATAAAGAGCAGGTTGTTCTATTGATGGACGAACACCAGCCATGGCTGCAAGATGCACTACTATGTCGAACGGTCCGTGGTTGAACGCTTCGGCTAAGTCGTCGACGTTTCTAATGTCGCCTTCGACAATTTTGTAGCGCTCATGTTTGAGAAGATATTCGATGTTCTTGCGTTTTACATCGGGGTTGTAGAAGTTGTTGAAATTATCCAGTGCCACCACGCTATCGCCTTTAGCTATGCAGCGCTCAGAAAGATGGCTACCTATAAACCCAGCGCCGCCTGTTATCAAAATTCTTCTTCCAGTCATTATTTAGAGCTCCGGCGTTTTTTCTACTTGAGCAAAAATATAACGGCCTTGTTTAACCCTGATTTTGAAGCGCTTTCCAAGAACATTTTTGAGTTCGGGCTCTTTGTCAGAACGCGCGATTAAGTAGGCAGACTTTATCGCTGGTGCTGCTTTTTCCATCGCTGGCAAATCTTGTATCACTTCTACTTTTCGCAAAGCATAGAATGGGGCAGAAGGCTTTCTCACTTGATAAATAATAATGGGCTCGCTCGATTTTGCTGCGTATTGAACGAAGCTCAAAGGCGTTTCTTCCCAGTCTTTTATAAAGATGCCAATCGCATTAGGACCAGCAAAAACAACACAACCAATCATCAATGTACCAAGTGCAAGTAGCGATGGTGTCAATGTTTTGGTCAGGCGCGAAAAGACTAGACAGAGAAACGAAACTGTCCCGATTAGAAATGCGGCACCGACTATTTCATAGGCAAGTGCAAGGGGACAATCACGAATTCTGTCCACTATATATGGTGCTGCAAAAACTGCTGCAACAGAAGCTATAGATAAAGTTCCAAATCCTAATTGTACTGGCCAGTAAATTTTCTTCTTCAACAAATAGCTTACGCCAAGCGCTGCAAGAATGGCGTTGGCTGGAAAAGCAGGCAATGTATAAGGCAATAATTTAGAGACGCTGGAGCTGAAAAACAGCAAAATCACAAGCGACAGCACACCTGCAAACAAACCGAATCGAGCTTTCTGAGAAAGAGGCTTGCCTGGTCTTAAATACTTGAAGTATGCCACTGGAAGAAGCAATGTCCAAGGCATGAAGCCACCATACATAGCAGCAAAGTGATACCACCATGGGTATTTGTGATCGACCACGCTCGTGTAGCGTTGCAAGTTTTCGCGGACCAAGAAGGCGTGATAATACTCACCTTTGGTGACATATATTTCGTAGCAAAACCACGGCAGTGCGATAGCTCCAACTACCAGTGCTCCGGCAATTGGATTGTAATACTTTAGAGCTGGCCACAAATCTCTGTTTATAAGATGATAGCAAAACAAGACTGCAACACACAAAATGACAGCAACAGGACCTTTAGTCATAACACCAAGTCCGAGCAAACACCAGGCAAGCCACTTGTACGATTGCAATTTTTGCTCATACGAGTGAAAGAAACTGAAAAGACTTCCAGTGACGAAGAGTGCAAGCGGAATGTCTGTAATAGCCAGTTTTGACGACGCTAGATAAAGAGGTGCTGTAATCAAAAATATCGAAGCCAATAAAGCAGTCTTTTTATTGATGTATTTCTGAACTAAAAGATAAGTGGCACCAACCATGATAGATCCGCATGCAGCGCTAAATATGCGAGCTGCCCATTCGGTGACTCCAAATGCTTTGTAAGCCATTGCCATTGCCCAGATACACAATGGCGGTTTGGTGTAGCGAACTTGATAATTTAAATAAGTAGTGACATATTCTCCAAGCTCATTCATCTCACGTGCAGGCTCTGCATAGAGAGCCTCGTCTGGATTGAAGAGCGGAAATTTATCGAGCCACGAAAAATAAGTCAAACAGGCAAGACTGAAAACAAGCGTAAACAAAAGCAGGTTTTGCCAGTCATGTTTTCTTTCAGCCGCCTTAGGTTCTGCCAGAGACGGAGCTGTGATTGTCGGTTTGGTGGAACCTGCGATCATTGTTATTGTCTTTTGATATTGATCGATTCGCCTACGCTGTATATCTTCTTGTCTTGCGACTCGTGATATGTACGCATCAATATTTCAGCAAGCAATCCCATTAAAATGAACTGAACGCCGAGCATCACGAACATACACACGAGCACCGGCAGTGGTGTTTCAATGAATGTAGTGTGATAAGCGAATTTGAGCACAAGCATCCAGGCGAAAGCTGCAAGACCGATCAAGAAGGACATCATGCCAGCCGTGCCGAACACATAAATTGGCTTGGTGAAATAAGTAGACATGAATTTGACTGTAATCAAATCGAGCACGACTTTGAAAGTACGATTGATGCCGTACTTCGACTGGCCAAACTGTCTTGCATGGTGAGTAACTGGAATTTCAGTCACTTTTGCACCCTGCCAGGTTGCATAGATTGGAACGAAGCGGTGCATTTCGCCGTATAGACGAACATCCTTAATAACTTCGCGACGATAAGCTTTGAGCGAACAGCCATAATCGTGCAGTCTCACTTTCGATATGTACGAAATAATTCTGTTTGCAGTCCATGAAGGTATGAGTCTGAGCCAGAGCCCGTCTTTTCTGTCTTTGCGCCAGCCTGACACAACGTCGTAGCCTTCGTCCATTTTGTCGAGCAGTGCCTTGATGTCGGCAGGGTCATTCTGCAAGTCTGCATCCATCGGGATGATTACTTTGCCCTGGGCATGTTCGATACCTGCAGCAAGGGCCGCGGTCTGTCCATAGTTGCGCACAAAGCGCACTACCTTTATACGTTTGTCGTTCGCCGCCAATTTCTTCAATTCGGCAAAAGATGCATCCTTAGAGCCATCGTCGATGAGAATTACTTCCCAGGTGCGCTTGGTCGAAGTGAGCGAAATGAGAAGCTTGTCATACAACAACTCTAGGTTGTCTTCTTCGTTATATACCGGAATAATTACAGAAATTTCCGGTATGGTCATCTCTTCGCGCAATTCTCTGCTTGCGTCTGAGCCTGGCGCACAGTCAACTACATTGACCTGGGCGGTATTTGATTCGGTTATTGGTGTTAAACTTGGCATCTGTCAATTATGCCTTTAATTAGCGATTTGATGCTCCACCTTGAGAACTTTTCATATTCCCAGTAATGATTTGTCGCATCATGTGTATGTGGCGTCTTAGCGTCCTTATTAGTTGTAGGTTAGAACAAAATGTGTGGAATTGCCGGTTATATGAATCTCACGGGGAACCCTGTCGAGACCGGCGAGCGCATTCCCCTAGCCTCGATGTGCGATTCGATAAAGCACAGGGGCCCTGACGAATGGGGCATGCAAGTGGTCGGACCTTCTGCCCTTGGAATGACCCGCCTATCTATAATTGATTTAAGCACCGGCAAACAGCCTATATCGAACCATGACGATTCGGTCTGGATTGTGTTCAACGGCGAAATATATAACTTTCAGGCACTGAAAGAAAGTTTGCTGCAAAAGGGCTACAAATTCAAAACCGGCACTGATACCGAAGTTATCTTACATTTATATCAGGAACACGGGCTTGCCTGTCTCGACCACCTGGAAGGCATGTTTGCCTTCGCCATTTACGACAAAAACAAGAAGCGCCTCCTTATCGCCCGCGACCGTATGGGCGAAAAACCTCTGCATTACGCCATAGTTGGCGACCATCTGGTCTTTTGCTCCGAAATAAAAGGTATCCTGGCTTTTCCTGGATTCAAAAAGGAAGTCGACACATTCGCTTTGCGCCAGTATATGGCGCTTGAATATGTGCCTGCACCGCGCTCCATTTTTGCTGGCATCAACAAATTGCCGCCCGCATCTTATTTGCTGGTCGAAAACGGACAAATCAAAACAGAGACTTACTGGCAAATTCCACGGACAGAAAATCAGATGGGCGAGCAAGAAGCGCTCACTCGCTTAAAAGACTTGCTCGATGAGTCCATCAAATTGCGTCTGATTTCAGATGTTCCACTTGGAGTATTCTTGTCTGGCGGAATAGATTCGTCACTCATTACTGCCATGGCAAGCAAGCATGTAGGCCACAAATTGCAGACCTTTTCTATAGGATTCGAAGAATCATCTTTCGATGAGTCGAGTCACGCACAAGCCGTAGCCGATCATATTGGCACGAGCCACACAATGAAGAAACTGACATCTGGAGCCATTGTGCAGTCGGTTTCTAAGCTCTGGGAATATCTCGATGAACCTCTTGCTGATGCATCGATAATTCCAACTTATCTATTGAGCAAAATGACCAAAGAGTCCGTAACCGTAGCTCTATCGGGCGATGCGGGCGACGAACTGCTTGGTGGTTACCCGACATATCTGGCTCACAACCTTGCCTCTATGTTCAACATCATTCCATCTGGTGTCTTGCACAGAGTTATTAATCCTATGGTTTCGATGCTTCCTGTTTCACACAACAATTTGAGTTTTGATTTCAAAGTCAAACGCTTTCTGGGCAGTGTGGACAAACAGGCTACCGAGCGCCATTTCCGCTGGATGGGCAGTATCGCGCCTGAAAAACACAAAGACTTGTTCGTCAAAGAGTTCAGGCAGAAGCTTGCAGGAGCCGAGCCTGTGACCTATCAAAAATTAGTAGACCAAATTGACTGGGATTATTTTGGTCATGTTGGACGCAAATTAGGCAAAGGCAGCCTGATTAATAACATCATGCACCTGGATTTGCTTACTTATCTTGCCGATGACCTACTCGTGAAGTCTGACCGTGCCTCGATGGCCGCTTCACTTGAAGTAAGAGTTCCATTCCTTGCATATCCAGTAGTCGAGTTTGCACGCCAGTTGCCGCCAGATTTGAAACTCAAGGGCTTCAGAACCAAATATCTTTTGCGCAAGCTAGCGTCGCAGTATCTGCCCGAAAGCATAGTGGAGCGACCCAAAAAAGGCTTCGGCATTCCAGTTGCTCGCTGGCTGCAGTCAGACTTGAAGCCTCTAGTAGACAGACTTTTGTCGCGCGAATATATTGGCGAACAAAATATTTTCCAGTGGGAAACAGTAAGCAGTCTTCTCGAAGACCACATGCAGAAGCGCGCCGACCGCCGCAAAGAGCTCTGGACCATGCTCATGTTCCAGTGCTGGTGGGACAAGTATTTTGCCGATGGACGATGCGTGGGCGAAGAGTCGAGTCTCCAAAGCTCTTTCGCTTTAAAATAGTATTGAATGAAAAATCGAGCGCGCTACTTGATGCTTGTACTGGCAGGTATTGCCTGCCTATTTGTGTTATCTAGCTGCGCACCAAGAACTATGGAAATGCCCAAGGCTGAAAGAGCTGAAAGGAGACATCCACCAGTTAAACCTCGATGCACCAGGACTGTAGTTAGATACTTTCCAGGTAAGACTCAAACTTTACATAATTTGGTGTTCATCGATGGACAGTACATTTTAGTTACAGAATTACTTGATAGCAAAAGCTATGAAGCACCGCTTTTGTATTATCGGTTAAACCTCAAAGATTTGACTGTGAGCCCCTATCAAAATGCAATCCTAGGTGAAAATCAAAAACTCGAAGGTGTGTTTTCGTTTAACAAAGGTGCACTTTTTCTTGTTTCGAAGAATGAACATTTTTCCGTAATCTTGAAATATGCTGAAAAGATCACTAATATTCCTCTGCCTTTTGTTAACAAGGAAGTCGTTAATCAATCGAGATTTTATGTAGATCAAAATAAACTCTTTATCTATTGGGGTGGCCGGCTCTTGCAGTGGGATATCCAGAATGGCAAAGTTGGACCATGCATTGAGATAAAGACTGATTTCGGAATTCAGCCGGGAAGTTGTTGTTTTCCTTTTATTGACAATTTTGAAAACGGAAAACTCTGGTTGAGCAATGATACTGGAAGTGTTTATCTATTTGATTTGAAAACGCGAATAAGGACAGTTGTGAAAAAAGGGTCTCAAAATCACAATTTCAACTTTGCGCCTGACAAGAGTGGACGTAATTGGACTTGGCACGTATCAAACAAGAATTTGGGACACACTCTAGACGCTGTTCTCTTTGACCTTGTATGCAGTGAAAAAGGGCAGTTTGTTTCAAAATATGAGTTAACTGGTATCCAAAACCTTTTCTTTGACAAAAATGACGTACCGATGGTTTGGACTAAAAGTGGAGCCGTTTTAAAATTGGTTGGAGACAAATTTGTTCAATTAATTGAGAGTCCTGAGTTTTCTCAAAAGACTCGTTCATGGGCAGATGCAGTCGTGCTAGAAGACGGCAGAATATGTTTATACTGGAAATTCAGTAGAGATCCAGACGAAGAGAAGGTCAACGACCCGATTTTGAAAATCATTGACCTGGAAAAGAACGAATATGAAGTGATGCGTTTTCCTTTTCAATTAAAATAGTATTGAATGAAAAATCGAGAGTGCTATTTGATGCTTGTACTGGCAGGTATTGCCTGCACTGCGTTGTTGGCTGGTTGTACAAAAAAAATTGATCAAGACAAACAGAGTAATGATCGAATCGAGGAAAAGAGCTTTGCGCTCAAACCTCGTCTTTCAAAAACTGTCATAAATAAAATGCCTTCAAAATTTGAATGCTTGATCGGATTGCTTGAATTTGACGGGCACTGCATATTAGCTGCTAATAGCGTAGAAGAGTGTCCGGAAGAAGACGAATTATCATTTTATAAAATGGACCTTAAAGACCTTACTGTTAAACCGTTCCAGATCTGCGCGACAAATCAGAAGGTTTGCTTTTGGAATCAATTCGATAAAGCAATACTTTTCGTCACCAGATCCAAAGGGCAGTTTTTTATAGTTGTGATGGGAGCTGGACCTACACTAAATATACCTTTGCCTTGCCACGACAATAATTTTTACACCGTTCCTCAGCCGTTTTTAGATCGAGATAGGCTTTTTGTTCTATTTGGCGACAGACTCTTGCAATGGAATATCAACAAAGGGAGAGCTCAATCTCTTCCCGAATCCAAGCTAGTAAGATTGAGTTATCCAGGTTGGGAGAAATCAGATCGCTCATCTGCTACGCCTATCATTGAAAGTATCAGTGGAGATAAGCTTTGGATCCTCGATGCTTTTAACTCGTATTACAATTTCGATTTAAAATCCAACAAAACCACACTTGTTAGTGAAAATCAGGGCAAGCATGGAGATTCACTCGTTTGTGACAAGCATAAGCGTCAATGGACTTGGTACTGGACTGGAAAATCTGAGTTGAAAGACAGTCGAGGAGTGCCAAGGAAACTGATTTTCAATCTGACATGTCGTGATAAGGGGCGTTTGATCACTGAATATAAGGTTCTAGACATCGTAAATGTATTCTTCGATAAAGCAGACAATCCGCTCATTTTGACCAAAGACAGTACCATTCTCAAGTTGATGAATGGCAAGTGGGCGGTATTTCAAGATTTGGATTTCTTGCCATTAGATGAATCAAAAAGCGCCTCGATTCTTGAAGACGGCAGAATTGCTATCATTTCGAGACCTACCAGGGATCCTCGCATGGGCAAGCGATTTGACCCTTCCATTTCTATTATCAATCCGGAAACTAACGACTACGAAATAGCCTATTTCTCCTATATTTATTAGATTTTCTTAGTAACTACTTGTATATCTGCAATTAAATGCTAAATTGTCAAGTGGTAGGTATGGAGTCTGGGAATCCATGTCAACACTGACTTCTCGTCGTCCCTCCCCGGACGTCTTGCATGAACAAAATCATGCAGTAGATTTGGTTCAAATAAAATCGCAACGAGTAGCCTGGGAAATTCTTGCGATGCTTTCGCGCGTGACCGAAGCTGCTTCGCTCCGTCCAGAATCGACTTTGACATGCAAAAGATTCAAAGGCAAAGTCAGCCACAGCAATTTCAAGCTCGCTTATACAAGCGGACTCAACCCCTTTGTGCGCAATATTCAAGGTCGCGTCGTTCCCATGGATGGTGGTTGTCTTATACAGTACAGAATGGAAATGAGCACGATGGCACGCCTTATTTTCGCTACCTGGTTCATGGCAGTCATGACTCTTTGTGTCACCAAAGTCGGATCCGCGATGATGCATGGTATCGCCCCTGGTGGCTACGACGATTTTGTAATGATATTCCTCATCGTGATGTTCAGCTTTTATGTTACCCAACTTTTGCTCAACGAAGGAAAACACCAGGAAGCGCAAATAGAGCAGTTCTTGCTAGAGCTTGCATGCGGGCGCAGAACTAGAGTTGCGGTTTGACGTTCGTCTAAAAAGGGTATTCATTTTGAATGCCGGACGAAAATCAAAACAATGTTTTCTTTCTCGATTATTTGGGTGCAAAATACACTCATTCTTTTGAAGCGTGTATGAGTGCAGATGATTTTCTCAACCAGATAAAACAAACTGCAGACATTCCTTCTAACGTGCTCGAACCTGGCGAGACGCCTGGTGGAAAGACCTTCAAAGGTTTTGTATTAGGCAAGCATTTTACCTTGAAGAAAAAAGTTTTTGGTATGCCAGGTCAATATGTTCGCGAATTGCAGGGCCGTGTGAGCGAAATAAAAATCGGCAATAAATCAAAGACCAGAGTAGAAGTTCGAATGGTCGATGCTCCAGGCGTTGTCGTCACTAAGTACACTGCTTATGCGTTTGGTGGACTAATCGGTACATTCATCATTATCAAAACATTTTTCTTTAATTCTTTTGGCGATTCCTTAGTCTGGCTTTATTTGCTTGGTGCATTATCTCTGATTTTTCTTTTGTACAATGCCGGGCGGCAGATGGCTTTTCGTCACGAAGAGGAAGTGCTGGATCACGTCAAAAAAATTGCTGCCGGTGTAGTTCCCAACCCCGACAGCATTTTAGACTGATTTAGTTTTTAGTTAGTTCTTTTGTTCGTCAGATTCTCAAGCGAACTGTGCTAGCTTGAGGTCCATCTACACCTTGTTGTTCGGTGTAAATAACCTCCGAGCCCAAGCGCAGATCGTCAAAGCTGTGATCGACCAGAGCATTAGAATGGAAGTAGATTTCTCTTCCATCTACGGTCTCTAGAAAACCGTAACCTTGTTCTTGAAATAGTTGTGTTATTCGAGCCGAAGGTGGAGCTTCGTGTGCTTTGGTCTCGCCTCTGCGTTTGCGTGTGTGTTCTTCGAGCTGTCTTTTGGCAGCATCGAATGCATCACGGACGGTGCTCATCATTCCATCGTCACCATTGGTTTGAGCCTCTGATGTACGTTTCACAACTATGTCTTTTTCTGGAACACTTAAATTCAAACTGACTTCGAATGTATTACCTTTTGTATGATGTTTGTGTGGCATTTCGATTGTGACGCGACAAGCCGTTATGCGGTCATGAATCTTCTCCAGCTTCTCCGCTTTTTCTCTGATTGCTTGTTCAACTCTGTCGCTGCGTCCGACATTTCTAAATACGACTTGAATAGGTGATTTCATTAAATATCCTCGTATTCTAATCAAATAAAAATGAGGCTCCACTTCTCCATTTGAGCCTTATGACTGACAAATTAATGATGTAATTTCATCTAAAAGAGCTATTCCCTTTTAAATTTTCCTCTAACCTTTGCAAAAACGGGTGCAAAAACGGGCGCTATTTTCTCCCAAACGGCTAAAACGAAGAGCCCGCCTATACCACAGGCCAGTCCCATATCTAGGAATGCCAGGTATATAGCGTACAAATAATCAAGAGATCCGCAAATTTCACTTGGTAACTGTCGCAATTGAGTGACAGCGACCATCGAGAAGTATGCGCCCCCAATTAAAAATGGAATGAAAAATGAGAGTACTCTAGTACGTTCGTTTGTCAAGGTTTAGTCCTCGAAATATCTATTCCCAGAATTGACCAAAAAATGGCGCAAACATTAAGCCTGTTGGTCGAACAGCCACAAGAATCAGGGACCATGCTGTAAAATACGTGATTCGGAGTTTGCTTGGAGAAAACAATATGCATACCAAAGTAGATAAAAAAAGAGTGGTCGAGTGCCTGAATATGGCTCTTGAAAAAGAACTCGCCGCAATGGTCCGTTATTTGCACCATTCCTTTATTGTGATTGGTCCTGGTCGCGGTCCCCTGGTAGAGCTTTTTAGAGGGCTCGCCACAGATTCGATGAATCACGCTATTCAACTGGGCGAGAAAATCGTTGCACTCGATGGTCACCCATCGGTCAAAGTTGAGAAAGTGGAAGAACCCGGTGATCAAACACTCGAAGAAATGCTTCAAGAAGACATCGCTATGGAGGCAAGCCATATCGAAATGTACGAAGAGCATTTGGAAGAGTTTTCCAAAGATCTGATTTTAAAACTGATGTACGAAAACATCGTTTTAGAAGAAGCTTCTCACTACGAGAGTCTTCACATGTATCTTAGACATGGTACACCAGCATACAAATAAGGAACACACAATGCAGTCAGTCAAAATCACATATTGCGGATCTTGAGGCTACAAGAACCGTGCCGTCAGTTTGGCGGCAGACCTGAGACAAAAATTCGGAATAGACTCCGAACTGGTACAATCTTCAGGTGGTGTCTTCGAGGTTGAATTCAACGACAAGTTGTTGTTTTCAAAACACTCTCTAGGACGCTTTCCCGGCGATACCGAAGTACAAGATTTGATAAGAGGTGAGCACCATCATTAATACTACACTCGTCAAACGGGCAATGATACCACTGATGGTGGTAGTAGCGATGTCTGGTTGCGAACAGAAAGAAACGCAAAATCAAACCGAAACTTCGAACAATACTGAAACTCAGACCCAATTTGCGATTTCGAAAAAACAAGAGGGAGAACCAATGAATCAAGTAACCACACCTACGGGTCTTCAATACGTTGAAGAAGTAGTAGGTAACGGCAACACAGCTCAGGCTGGTCAGAGAGTGACAGTTCACTACACTGGATGGCTTACCGATGGTACCAAATTCGATAGCTCGGTCGACCGCGGTCAACCGTTTAAATTCAATCTTGGTGCTGGCGAAGTAATCAAAGGCTGGGATGAGGGAGTCGCAGGAATGAAGGTTGGCGGCAAAAGAAAGCTGACTATTCCCTCTGAGTTAGGCTATGGCGCGCGTGGAGCTGCTGGAGCAATTCCACCAAACGCTACTCTGGTGTTTGACGTCGAGCTTCTTGACGTCCAGTAAGCACGAGAAAAAATAATGAAGCCGGAAAGGCAAGCCTCGCGCTTGCCTTTCGATTACTAAGTGCACTCGTAAAACTAATCTTTCGAGAAATTAGTAATAATAAGAGCATATTAGCTCTCGGGGAGGGTATATTTACCTTCAAGCTAGGATGGGCGAGTATTTTTAGGCGGTTTTGGACTTAATGCCTGTGCAAGGGAACGAACTAGGTGAATTGCTTATTGATTTAGGCCTGGTTACGCCCGAAGAATTATCAGATGCAGTAAAGACGCAGGAAGAAAGCGGCGAAAGGCTTACTCTTGTGCTTTCTAACATGGGGCTGGTCAATGAGAGACAGCTCAAAGATGCTCTAGAGCTGCAATATGGCGTCAACTTCATCACACTTGCTCGAACCACGCTTGACGATGAGCTGCTCAAAAGCGTTCCAGAAGATGTTATGCGCAAATATCGTTTCGTGCCTGTGAGCAAACAGGGCACCCAATCGACAGTTGCGATGGTAGATCCCGATGACCTAATCGCCGCGGATGCAGTGCGAAATTACCTGAAAAGCGGTAATTTCAAAAAATTAGTCTGTACTGCAGACGATTTTGATTTTTGTTTGCAACAGATGTACGCACCTCCCGCAGAAGACATTAGCGAAAATGGCAGCAGTGCTGAAGCGGAGCCCGAGCCCGAGCCGGTCAAAGAGTCGAAAACGGGAAAAGCCGCCAAAGCTTCTAAATCTAAGAGTAAAAAAGGTGGCGTAAAGTCTCTCTTCGGTGACGACGAAGAGGATGAAGACGAAGAAGATAATGAAGATAATGACTCTGCGGAAGAAGAAGTATCCGAGCCAGAACCTCAACCAGAGCCTGTAAGTGAAGCACCTGTTATTGCCGAGCCTGAACCTGAGCCTGAGCCTGAGCCTGAGCCAGAACCTGAGCACCAACCTGAGCCGGAACCGGAACCTGAGCCAGAGCCATTGGCACAGACTCCTGTGGCGGAGCAGAAAGAACCGGCATCAGCTTCGCCCAAAGGTAAGTCTGGTCGTTCGCTTTTTGACGATGAAGATGAAGATGAGGACGAAGATTCGTCACCTGCTGCTAAAGTGGTTGAGCCAGAGCCAGAGCCAGAGCCAGAGCCAGAGCCAGAGCCGATTTCGCATCTGGTCGAACAAGAGCCCGAACCTGACCTCGTTGAACAAGAACCAGAACCGGTCCTCGTGCAGCAAGAGCCAGAACCCGAGTTAGTTGTACAAGAACCGGAACCCATTCTTGTCCAAGAGGAACCAGAGCCCGAGTTAGTTGAAGAAGAACCACCTGCGGTGCCGCCAGCTCCTGAACCCGAACCCGAACCCGAACCCGAACCCGAACCCGAACCCGAACCCGAACCCACTCCTAAGTTGCGGTCGTCTAGTAAGCAGTTTAATCCCGTCGATTATTTGTTTGGTGACAATGCCAGTGCGAATGTTGAAATCGAAGATGAATTGAAGATGCCCGAGCCACCGAAGTCTTCGCAACAAGATACGGTGCCACCGGCTGTTAGTGAAAAACCTGCTGCATCATCTACTGAACAAGTATCATCATTGTTTGCAGATTCAGACGAAAGTGAAGATGATAAGCCGCTGCACTCAACTGATCCTGCCGATTTCGTCTTTGGTGAAATGGAATCCCCAATAAACTTGGAAGAGGTTGTTGCTAACGTAACTCAGGAAATTTTTGATTCCTCTGAATTGTCTCAAATTATTGAGAGAAAACCAGAAGTATCCTTCTTAGAAGAAATTGTAGAATCCGAACTTTCTTTCACTAATCCTGCCGAGCTTACGCAGGAGATAGAAGTTGTTCCGCAAAACCAGAATTTGAATCCAAAAGATGAAGTGGTCAATTTGCTCACTGAAGATGAGCCGCCTCAAGCTGTTTCTGAGCCAGAGCCAGAGCCAGAGCCAGAGCCAGAACCAGAACCAGAACCAGAACCAGAACCAGAACCAGAACCGGCACCACCAGTAGTGCCTGCGCCTGTCGCTGCTGCTCCTGTAGCACCGCCGCCCGCGCCTGTCGCTGCAATCGCTCCCGAACCCGTTGTTTTGGAACCGACAATACTTGCTTTGTCTCAGGATATTCTCAAAAAAGCAATCGAATTGAACTGCTCAGACATCCATCTTGAGCCAGATGTAAACGGATTGACATTGCGCTACATGCTTGACGGTGAAACTCTTGCAGATGTAGCATTTCCTGGCGAACTTACAGCAATGATGATTGCCTGCTATAAACATTTAGCTGGAATGGATCAGTCAGTTACAACACGCCCGCAAGACAAGCGTTTTTCATCGCCAGATTTTGGTGATGCCGAAATAAGGATCACTACGATTCCGCAGGATCAGGGTGAAATGATTGCTATTTCGATCAAGCGCAATTAGTTCGATTTTTAAGAGCTGGATTTGAACTCGTTCAAATAACGTTTGACGGCATCGAGTTTTTTGTTGAGAGTGTCGACTTTTGCTTGCTGTTTTTGAGTGCTCAACCAGTTTCGATAATTGGTCAAACAATCAGCATAATTGTCCAGGGCAACAGTATCTAGCAATAATTTTTTGTTTGTGAAATCAACATCAAATTCTTTTATCGCAGACTCGAAACTCTGTGTAATCTCAACATTCGATGCGCCTTTCGTTTGACTCGAAAGTAGACCACGCACATATTTGATTTCGCTTGAGCCCGAATTATCATTTGCTTTTTTTCTCAACTCAGTTGCGCGATCGCTATAAGCTTTCGCCTCATCTGGTTTGTTCATTTTTAATTCTACTAGCGCAAGCGTTGTCAGCACTCCCGACAATTCGTTGCTGTCTTTGCCATGTAATTTTTCTTTGAGCGCAAGACCTTTTTTCAAAGCCTCGCTCGCTTTTTCAAAATCAGATTTTTCCAGATAAGCACGACCAAGCGAGACGTAAGATTTTGCTATGCGTGGATCGTTTACAGCAAACTTACTGGCTTGTTTAATTGCGGTTTCGAAATATTCAATCGATTTGTCGTGCTGTTTTACATAAAGGGCAAAATCACCATCTTCGATGCTTTCCCACCACTGATTATGCGCTTTCCACTGGTCGGAGAGATGACTTGGATCCGAAGCTGAAATTTTATTGTCTAAAAAAGAACAAGATGCCAGAGATAAGAAAAGTGGACATGTTAACGCCCAGACAAACTTGGTGGTGAAAGGAAAGAGCTTATTCTTTCTTTTTTGATTTTCTAGTTTTCTTGGCAGTTCCACTTTTTTCCGCCTTTGCATCTTTTGTGGCGGTCGGAGCCTCTTCTTCTTTCTTATCTTCGACCTTTGTATCTTCGACTATCGGTTCTTCGAGTTTCGGTTCTTCGACTATTGGGTCTTCGACTATCGGTTCTTCCGCTTTTGCTTCTTCAACTTCTACAATGATTTCTGGAGCAGCTTCTACATCTGTTTTAGATTCGATTCTTGCAGGTTCAGCTGGTGATGTTTCAATCTGCTTTGGTGGAGAGGCAATCGGAGTTACTTCAATTTCGTCGTCATCGTCATCTTCGTCTTCTTCAGAAGCATCCTTTTTCTGCATGAGCCAGATGCCGCCAAAAACGAAAGAACAAACTATGGCGCCAATGGTCAGATAATTGGCAACAACGCACAATTGGTCCAGAAACGGGTTCGGGGGAATGTCAAGCGCGACCTGGATTTTTTCTGTCTTGGGTTCTGCGGCAAAGGCTTGCACCGCCCATAAAAACGTCATCGCGGTACTGATGGCTGTAGCCTTAAGTCGCCTCATGAATTCTCGCCCCTAATTTGAACACCCTTAAAACATACCCCACATTCTATAAGTACAAAATGAATCCAAAAGATTTTTTCTATTCAAAATATAGGAAATAATCGAATGTGTACTTGGGCACAATAGAAGCAGCTTACCTTTCTGCGTTCGGAGGCTTCGAAGCACTTGATAAGACCGGCGATCCTTTGTCTTTGGGTTTTAGCGGCTGTATTCAGCCAGGTTCTGCCTGTAACGGTGCCTCAAGCAATGGCAAAAGGAGAATCTGGGTCTTCCAAAATTGCCTGGTCAAATAATTATTCTCAGACACTTAAGGCAGCGGGGGCTAAGAAAAAGTGGGTTTTGGTCGATGTTTACACTGATTGGTGTCATTGGTGCAAAAGACTGGATGCCGATGTTTATGAAGAGCCAAAAGCAGCAAAATTCATAAATACATCCTTCATTTGTATGAAAGCCAATGCTGAACAGGGTGACGGACAAATGTTGGCGCAAAAATTTGGAGTGAGAGGATTTCCATGCACTTTAGTTTTGGCTCCCGATGGAAAACTAAAAGGACAAATTGGCGGATATCACCCGCCAGGCGAATTTTGTCAGATGCTTAGTGACATTGTGAAAGGAAAATAGAATGGACGTCGGCTTTACCGTAGGCAATGTCTCATTTCTGACTAGTTTCTTTGCCGCTTTGGCTTTTAGTGCTTTAATTGTGGAGCTTGGAGATAGAGCGGTTGAAAGACCAGATGATGCTGGGCAAAACAAAGGCAAAAGTAAGGCAAAGAAAGCTAATCTCGAGGCTACTATGCTCACGAGCTCTGCAACTCCAAGTGCTCAGGCGGCGCGAGAAAAATCCAAGCTCGACGATATGAAAGACCGGTTTGTAGATGGTTTCACTTCAAACAGAAATAAGTACGATATGGCTTTGACTATTTTATTCAAATCGCCAGAAGAAAAATTCACCGCATCTAATACCAATTGGCAGACTGCTAAAGAAGCTTATCGTAAGGCTTTAGCATTAACCTGGAAAGAGGTGCAGGCAAAAAATCTTCAAGAGGAATCAGCTACTAAGGGGAAAGGTTGAAAGCAGACGGTGCAAAACCTTCAAATATAGGCAACAGTTGGGGCTCGGTCCAGCTGGGAAATTCTACCGTACCATTACGTTGGGTGGTGCTCTGGCTTGGCTTTGCTTTGTGGCTAGGGACCATACTTATTTACACTGGCGTAAATGGTATCACTGCCTTTTCTTTCAATATTTCCGTGGTGATAGCGGTGCTATTGCTTTCGTCATTGACTCGCAGTATCACTCTTCGCACTGCGGCTTTGATGTTTTTTGTCGGTGCAACTATGCCTGCGCTGGTTTTGTTGCTCGAACTTATTACTATGCTTGCGCCAGATTCAAGCGCCCGCAATTACATCGTTCCTTTTATCGAACAGTGCAGTCTCTTTTTCGTTATTCTGAGTTATCTGGTTTATGTTCGGAAATTTTCTTTCTGGACTTTTGGCATGACAGATTTACTGGTAATGGGAGTCATGCTTGGCGCTGGTTTTTCGGTGGTCAACGATTCGTTCATTCACAGCCAGCAGACCTGGGAACATCCGATTCAATGGCTTCCAACTGCAGACCTGAAAGATAAACAATATCTGATTGTCGGCCACGCCGTGTGGGGCGGTATCACAGCCAGTGGCATTGGTCTGGCTTTCTTCTTTTTGAATAATCGCTGGATTGCGGCTGGCGTAAGTCTCGTCGGACTTTCATGGAGTATTCTTGATCAACTGACAGGCAATACTTTCAATCCTACCCTGGAAGGGTGGCTCAAGTCATTGTCGGTCATGACACTGAACGGTTATGCAAGTTCCTACTTGTTGATTGTGTGTCTGGCGATAGCAATTCTCGTGGATGTATACATTCTGGTCAGATTCAGTCCGCAGTCGTCTGAGTTCATGATGATGAAGAAAACGAATACTGGAAATCCGGTCGGAAACTTCTGGGATTTCATGCTCGATTTGAGACGATTTTCTTTTGCAAGTTTCAAATGTTTTCTATTGCCTGAAAGCATCAACGCCAACATGGCGGTTGCTATTCTTGCTCAAACGCTGATTAACTATAATAGCGCTCCTAAAATGGGCAAAGTGTTCGAGGCTTTGCATGACAAAGGCGAAGGCACCATGCAATTGTCGTCGAAGCAATTAACTGACGACGAGCAGGAAAATCCGTTTCTTTCACTCGATATCAAATTGCCCGATCAGTATCAATTGATTTCGCGTCTTAGCGTTGGTGGCATGGGAGCTATTTACAAGGCTCGCCATAGAAAAACAAATGCCATTCTGGCTATAAAAGTTTTGCATCCGCATATCGCTCAAAAACAAAATAGCAAACAGCGTTTTGAAATCGAGGCAAAAGCGGCATCAGCTCTGAAACATCCTAATATTATCGTCGTGCACGACTATGGTCTTACTCAGGGCGAAGTACCGTATATGGTTATGGAATTGGTTGAAGGTCATACGCTCAAAGACGAGATTGCTCGTTTGAAGAGTCTGCCTCCAAGCCGTTTCTTCAAAATATTTATTCAGGTTTGCGAAGCGCTCGAGCACGCTCACAAGCGAGGTGTTATTCACCGTGACGTCAAGCCAAGCAATATCTTGCTAATGGATACAGATACGAACAAAGATATCGTCAAAGTGGTCGACTTCGGTATTGCCAAAGTTGTTACTGAAAATGACCATGAAACCCAGGAATTGACTCAAACTGGCGATATCATCGGAAGTCCTTTGTATATGAGTCCAGAGCAGTGCGTAGGCGATGCGCTCGATAATAGAACCGACATTTATTCGCTTGGTTGTGTTATGTACGAAGCATTGGTCGGAAGACCGCCACTTGCAGATGAAAACGTGGTCAAAACTATTTTCAAACACGTAAACGTTAAAGCCGATGCCATTAAAAAGGCAAGACCAGACTTGAATATTCCACCTCAAGTGGAAGAAGTCATTTTCAAGACGCTCGAAAAAAATCCTTCCGACAGATATCCTACTGTCGAGGCTCTACGCATGGCGCTTATTTCTTGTCGTGATCTTTTGAATATAAGATGAGCACTCCAGGCGGGATGGCTGTTTGCTTCCTGCTTGTGTTTGCGCTTAGTGGTTTCTTTTTGGCAAAGAAAAAGAAGCTTGTATTATTTTTGCAAATAAATGCTGTGCTTCTTGCCTTGCACCTTTTTTTGAACAGCAAAAATATTCTCTTCTTGACTGATTACGAGATGGTTTTGACTGTAGTTTCAGGCGCGCTGTTTGCGGTGGCAGGATATTTTCAAGCTGAAATAATAAGTTTGAAAGATACTGTTTTAAAACAAAAGGAAGAGTTGAAAATAAGAACGGAGCAATTGCACGATTTTCAACTCAATATAATCCGCGATGATGAGCTGGAAAGAAGAGCTCTGGCTGGAGATTTGCATGATCAGATTTTGAACGATTTAAAAGAATTGAAAGACAACCTTGACCAGAAGTCAAAAGCTGAATTGATTGACAAAATAGACCAAACTTCGCGCAATATTCGAGAGGTCATGGACAATTTAAGTCCTACTGTTCTTGAAAATTTGGGTTTGCTTGCTTCGATAGAAGATTGTTTGCGCAAAGGGGCGGAGGATGCAAATTACAAACTTAGAGTCAAATTCTTGGTGGACAAAAGTGTTTTTGACAAATATTCGCTTATCGAACAAACTCTGGTTTACAGGATAGTTCAAGAATTGAAGAATAATATTTGTCGACACGCAAAAGCTGAGAAAGTGAGAATATCTGTTCGCCAGGAGAATGCCCAAATAAAAATCATTATTGAAGACGATGGTGTAGGTCTAAAGTCACAAGATAATCAAAATAACCCTTCGCGAGGAATGCTCTATATCAAACAAAGAGCAAGCATCATCGGCGCAAGTGTGCATTGGAGACCATCCGAAAGCAAGGGGTGTGTTGTTGAAATATTTCTTCCCGAGAAAAAATGATGAGTAAAAGCAGATTTCTGATTATAGAAGACGTTCCGGCGCTAAGAGAACATGCAAAAACTGTTCTTGCCGCGCTTTATAAAGATTCAGAAATTCATCTGGCAGAAAATGGTGCCGATGGTGTGAGGATGGCTATGTCACTGGCGCCGCAATTTATTATTATGGACATTTCCATGCCGGAGATGAATGGTATCAAAGCTGCAGAACAAATCTGGAGCAATGACAAAAATGTTTCGATTTTATTTTGGTCGCAATATCATCGAGAAACTTATGTGCGAAGTCTGGGAAAAATCGTGCCCGACGAAGCTATTCATGGTTATTTGCTCAAAAGCGAATCCAGTGAAAAACTGGCTGAAGCAGTCAATAAGATTGTAGATGACCAGGTTCCTTATATCGATCCGGTGGTGCAAAGAGTCCAATCAAGGCTCAAGTCGAAAGACCAGACACTTACCGATAGTGAGTATGAAACATTGCTCGATATCACAGTTGGACTGACAGATAGGGCAATTGCCGCTCGCAGGCACATAAGCGTGCGGGGAGTGCAAAATCGTTTGTCTATGTTATTGAATAAGCTCGTGAAAGAAGAAGAATTCCATTTGAAAGAGTCTTGTGGAATGGAAATTTTCAATCCGCGTACTCGTATTGTTTTTCATGCTCTACAAAGGGGATTGATAGATCCAGACGAGCTTTCGTTGCTCGATGAAGAAGCGCTCGATTGGGTCGACGAAGAGTACGACATAAAGTCTTGAGTTGTCATCAGTCTTGAGTGAGTTTTGGCACCACTGGTGCAAGCGTTTCTTCCAGTTTAGTCTTGTCGATGGTGTTATGTAGAACGATTGTGACCAGGTGTTCTGCACCATATTCAGCTGGACGAGATTTTCTGAATTGAACAATTTCATCTGCAAGCGGCATATCGAGCAATTGAAGGGCTGCAATTGACACCACTCGTAGTTTACCCTCGATGCGCTCGCTCATGCGGTGTTTGTTGATGTCGGCAATTAGCCATCCAAGGTTTGGGTCTTGAAATAACGTTTCTGCAATTTTGTTCAGACAATCGTTGATGCCAATAATGATTGTTTGCCGTTTTTGTTCGTGATTTGGCCAGTAGCCGCTAGAAGAAGTCATCGAATAATCGATTGGTGAAGGTTCGTTTTTCGGCTCTTCGTTGTGCTCGTTGACTTTTGGTGTCTCTTGTCGGTCTTGCCTTACTTTGGTGATACCAGCAACAGCAAGCAAGGCAGTAATGACAAAATCTACTCCCAGTGCATATCTGGTGTCGCCGGTGGTGCCAGAAAATTTGCGCTTCGCTTCCAAATTGAAATTTTTATTTTCAGCATTGTCAGTCGAATCGTTGCTTTCGCTTGAACCTGCGACTGCACGCGTTATCACGCTTATAGAATTGACCGACAACAAAGATCGTTCTTGATTTTGCTCGATATCAAGACGCAGTCTGGCACAAGCACTGGAATGCTTGTCATTTTTTTCGTTGCCGCTATCGTTTGCAAGTTCGCTCATGACTTTTATTTCTATTTTACAGTCCCGAAGCTTTAAGCAAGAGTTTAATTATGCGTGTATCCACTGAATTTCCTGCAAGACGCCACTTTGTTTTGTTGCTCATTTGAGTCAAAAATTTGAAATCAGAAGAAAATCCAAGCAAAGAAAGAATCTCTTCTGCCGAGAAATATCTGATTTTAGTATTGCTCTCCTCAATCAGCGATCCACTAGCTTTGTGCTGTTTGCCATAGCTGCTGGTAAAACAGGTGGTGCGTGGGCTCGAACCATTCACGATGTCGAAAGCAGCGAGTTTCAAAAGCGTGTCTTGATCAAGGTAAAGTGAAGCATCAGCGTTTTTGTTTATAAATTCGCTCAGTGGTCTTTGGACCGTGGCTTCAATCTCGATATCCTCGATTGGTCCGGTCCGACTGGCGGCAAGGAAAAATCTTCGACGAAGCATTGGCGTGCCAAGCTCTGTAGAGCACAAATTGAACGTTTTGAAATTGTAGTTGGCGGATTTAAGCTTTTTTTCAAGGATACCCATTGCTTTTGATTGTTCGAATTCAGGCACGTTTTCAATAAATATTCGCTCGGGTAAGATTTTGGGAATTAAACCAGTAAGGTTTAAAAACGATTGAGCACGGGCGTCCTCGATATCGGCATTCTTTCCTTTGCGAGTGTAAGGCAGACAGGATGGACTCATCCACCAGATATCTGCTTCTTCTATTTGGCTATCTTTGATTGAGTCTAAGTTTCGTGTTGAAGGGGATTGCTTGTAATTGAATTCATAAACCAGATTTGCATCTTGTCCCTGGTCGAATGCTTGCACAATTTCCAAGCCAAATTCATCCCCTAATTGAGCGAATGCACCTATGCCAGAAAAAAACTCCAGGGCTCTATATTTTTTTTGCATAAATAATGAAATGGCCAGTGGGTATATTTCAATTACGAGGGTTATGCTAACAAATGAACCAAATGAAAATCTTACATAAAAGACCGCGACGCAACCAGATTGGCGGCTCCAACATGGCTGAATTCGGGCCTGCGCTGATTGTGTTTTTCCTGGTAACCTTGTTTCCCCTTATAAATTTTCTGGGATTCGCGATGGGTTCGGCTACCGCCTACATGGCTGCCAAACAATGCGCTAGCAGAGCATCGACCCAAGCCACATTTACTGACGCGCTTGCTGTAGTCCAGACCGAATCTGCCACTTTCGTCAATTCGGGACTGGGAAGATTTGCCAAAATGGTTCCCATCGGTGGGATAGGCGGAAGCGGCATCAATTTGACCATCGTTGCAACGCCCTATGGCGGCGGGACTGCAGTAACCAATGCAACTAATACCAAATTGGCTTCGGCTGCAACACCGGACACGAATACTTATGAGTACAAAGTTCAGGCAAGTTACAACATCGGACCCTTTATCAATTGCAGTCCTCTTCCCTGGATTGGTGGCATTCCCGGACTTGGACCACCCGCACCGATGACTTTTACCGCTACAGGCTCTGCCGAATTTCCTGAAGGCTTGAACCAGTAGTAAATTCAAGGTTCTAGCTATTGACAACCTTATAATGTATAACTATCCTTATGGTTATTACTAATTCGAAGCCTTTCAAGTGAAAACTAAAAGCTATTTACTGCTCGCATTAGCCGTCTGGTTTACGGTTCAGGCTCCGCTTTGGGCTCAAGGGCAGACTGACAATTATTTGAACAATGCCTGGGACACCAGTCAGGACAACGGTGGTTCGTCCACTGCTGCACCCCAATATCAAAATCAGGCGCAAGACTATGCGCCCCAGCAGTATCAACAGCAATATCAACAGCAGCCGCAATACCAGCAGCAAGCCGGGCAGTATCAACAGCCCCAGCAAGCCGGGCAGTATCAACAGCCCCAGCAATATCAACAGCAGCCGCAATATCAACAACAGACTGGTCAGTATCAACAGCCTCAGCAATATCAAGATTCAAATTACTACGGACAAGCTCAATACAACTCAACTGCCACGCCGCAATCGACAGACTCTTATGTCGACTTGAGTCAGCAAAATGGTGCCAGCTCCCAGGTCACCGGAAGCTCTCAAACTGCCAGTGCAAACGATTATCAGGATTCTAGCAATTCTGGTGGTGGTGGACATCCCAAAATAAAAGGGGCAATGAGCGGTCTTGCCAAAATGGTTGGAGCTGGAGCCAGTGTGGCTGCGCCAATTGCTGGCATGTACATGATGAATAAAATGATGCAAAAACAGGGTTATGGCTACGGAAGCGGTTATGGCTCAGGCTATGGATATGGTGGAATGCCTTACGGCTCAGCCTATGGCATGCCTTATGGTTCGGGCTACGGAATGCCTGGCTACGGCTATGGTACTGGCATGATGCCTGGTTATGGCTATGGAACCGGAATGGGAATGGGCGGAATGCCTTATGGTGGTTATGGTGTCGGCAACACCATCATGAATCTTGGATTGCAAGGATTGCGCGGCTACTAGAACTGAAAGACAAGTCTCGTTATTTTCGTTATTGCCAGATCCAGCGCTCGTACACTTTCATTTTGTGATTTGAATAAAACTGACCTTTAATCCTGGTCTTTTCTGCTTCGACCACGGCTCCCGGGCTCACTCGCTTATTCCATGCCTCTTCGAATGCCTTTTTACCTTTGGCTGAACGAGCAAGAATGGTAGGTACAGCATAATAACCTTCCAGATTCAATTCCATGCGCCCGTGCTTATACGCCCTGAAAATCGAGGCGGGATTCTTGTTCAAACTCATATACTGGTATCGCGGCATCAAAAGGGATTTGGGACCAGGCGGACTCAGGATTTCTTTCAATGCTTGAGCATAAATACGAGCATCTGTTTCGCTGCTCTGGAGATAAACTCTAAGCTCCCGGCTTGCTCGCTCTAGCATGACGATATCTTTTGAGGTGAGCTTTTCGCTTATTAATTTCATGCGCTTCAAGCTAGAAAGAAGAGCCTTGCATATCTGATCCAGTTGCAATAAAGGATTCATATAAGTCAAAGTGTCAGATTCGATTTTGCGATATCGTATCTGGTATCGCTTGATGGTGGCATATCCTATCAGCCCGATTAAAACAATTATGCCCAAAGTCAAAAATGCATTGTTTAAGAAGTAAGCAACCAGAGCAAGAGCAACCGATAAGTAGAGTCCGTCTGCGAACATACCATATAATTCGCGCTGCATTTGTTTTCGGTGTTCTTGATAGGTCAGGTCGAATTTTAAATGCGGCGCAAGCAGAGTGTCGCTCACACCGTCGTTCCAGTTTTGAATATCGAGACAAGAAACAGTCTGGTTTTGATATGCTTCACCAACCTGCCAGAGCTTGTATACCTTTTCGCGATTGGCTGCTCGAATGAGCATTTGTCTATTTATTTCTAAATACGAAGTCAAAAGTTGATCGTCAGAGATATCGCTCAAAGCTGGATGAACATGCCCGACGCCTTTTTCTATTTGACCATCGTCTGCGATACCATAATACTGAGTATGTTTTTTAGAAAAGCGCTCGTAATCGTTCAAGCCTTTGTCCACTTCCGGGGCGACGCAAACCACGTCCCAGTTGTTTGCCACTTTTGCTTTGTCGCGCGGGTCGTTAGACTTGGTGTTTATTCTAATGCTGCGACCGCGTAATTGATTGACCGATACCGATGCAGTTGTGGTGGTAAGGTCTATCAGTGTATTCAAATCCTGACTGTCCCAGCCTTCTCCAAACAGGGCCCGAGTTCCAATCAAGCATTTTGTCAGTCCTTTTTCGAAAATTCTGGTGGCAAGACCCACATATAACCGTGATTCCCATGCGGCACTGGTTGATGTCACCTGGCAAATAGTTCCACTGGGTAGTGTTTTGATTTCAATATCAAGCTGCTTGCCGCCTTGTTCTTTGAGATACTGATTTGCCAGTTTCAAAAATTCTTCAGAAATGCGACTGTCAATCAGGACTATCGATCCGGTCACCATGCAGGGGTAGAGTTTTTCTGAAATGGGCGAGCTTACCAGATGTTTTAAAACTCCGATTGCACCACCGACTTCTTCTTCCAGATAGTTGTCTGTCATCGAAGTGGTGGCAGACATACGCTCGAAATCTGTAACAACTATAGCTCGCAAATAATCTTGAAGTGATTCTGATTCGATATTCAAGATGCGCTCTGCTGCTTTGAATTTACTGGTACTGAAAGCGAGTATGCGATCTTGAACAGAAGCGCGTTTGCGCAGTCCGCCTTCGGTTACGCCATAGCCTAATTTGCCCAGTTCGTGCTTGATTTCAAAATAATCGGCTTGTTTTTCTGGAAGCGAACTCAGTTTCAAATTGGTTGAAGCATATTCTTCCAATACGAGTAGAAAGTCTTCTGTTTGGGGCAAGGCAGAGCGAGCGCCAACTTTATTGCGTACTATCAAGGCAAGCTCGGACTCTACGTTTGCAGCAGCACATTTTAAAATAGATTCGCTGATTTTTTGCAGTCTTTCGAGATCTTTTTGATCTTTGTGCTCTTCGTCGTCGGGAGCGAAATTTTCTTTTTGGGTTTCGGAAACTTTTTCTTTCATCCAGTTGATGAAAGAAGTATTTTTCAGCATTTTTTCTACGAATTCATAGAATTTTTTTGTTTGCACTTCGAAGTGCATACGCTCATTGGCAGAAGGCTCGACGAAATAGACCAGGTCCTGAAATGGTGAAAGCCCGCCTTCGCGCACCAGGGCTGGGGTAGGAACTTGATAATCTGCTTTGCCGCAAATTGCAGCATAACGTGATTCTTGCTTGCCGGATTTTCCATCTGGTGGTGTTCCGGTCAATGCCACCACTATTGGTTCGTCCAGAGCTTTTAAAATGTGGTGCATGATTGCAGCCCAGTAATCGGTAAGATGGTGGCATTCGTCGAATATGACCACTTCGACACCCTGTCGTCTCAGGTCTTTGACCATCTCTAAAGCGTTTTTATGCAGGACTTCTTTCAAGTCGAGGTGTTCGGTCAGATTTTTGCGTAAGCGACTCAAATGACGACCGATTTCTTTTTTGTGCGCACTGGCATTATTTTGTTTGATTTCAAGAATGCGAAGCTCGGCTTCACCGTAACTCAAGCGTCTTGATGATGTCAGTTCTTTGACCCATGACTTATGAGCCAATTGTTCGAGATAATCTTGTTCTTTGCCGGGGATGGATAATGCTTGATAAGTCAAAACTGTGATCGGCTTGAGCGGCTTATCTTCGTGTGTGCCGATTAATTCAGAAACTTTGGTTGGGGAATTTTTTGGTAGGAATAAATCGAGTTTGTCGCCCCACTGCGATTGAATTGTAGTGTTAGGGCAGAGAATCAAGGCCGGTCTTTGCAGCGTGCTTATAATTTGTAGACCAATGATTGTTTTGCCAGCGCCGGGAGGTGCCACCACATGTACGTCGCGTTTGCGTCGTGCAAGTTTGTCCTGGACCAGATCGAGTATTTCGTTTTGATACTGGCGCAGACCGTGTTTGAATTTAAGACCAATTAAAAGCGGATGCGGCTCGCTTGTGAAATTTGCTTGAACTGGATCCAATTGAGGTTCTGTTTCGATGCATGTATTTTCTGCTTGCGCAGAAGAAATTATGCCGGTATGTTTGAATGCAGAAGTAAGAGGCAATTTCATCTATAATTCTCTCAGTTTCACTGATCTCTAATTATTACTTTTGTTGAAATCTATAGATAGATACTTATATTTTATGCGCCGCTCTCATTTATCACTGGTTTCTTATTTGGTGGCATCAAGCATCAGTTCGAACCTTTGCTTCACTGGTGCTTTTGCTCAAATCGCTCCTCAAACCGAAAAACAATGGCAGTTACTCGAGCATAAGGGGCAGGAAGCCGAAAATAAGTTCGATAACGAAAAAGCGAAAAAATATTATCAGCAAGCTCTCGCGCCAGCTGCCAAGCTAGGATCTGACTCCAATCAAAAATTGCAGACGATGGCTCATATCTGCAATGCCTGTGTGATGGAAAAGCAGATTTCTGAAGCAGAAACTTACTACCTGGCATTGATTAAACTGGTGCAGGAAAAGAAAACAAAAAACAGCAAACTAAAACATTCGGGCTTGAGCGATGGCTTGATGTCAGCCATGGATGACCTTGCAGATAGTTATTTCAATTGTTCGTCGGCCAACAAAATAGACATGATGAAACACGCGCTTCGCTTGCGCGAGCTTATCAGCGGCGACGTGCATCCAGAAATGAGCAAGAATTTGTGGGCGATTGTTTTGCACTATTACCGGCTCAAAGATTATTTTAAAGCCGAACCTTATGCAGACAAGCTCGTTTCGATAGATTCGAAAAAACTAGCGGCAGACGATATGAATCTTGGTATTGAATATCAAACTCTTGGGACAATCAAAGGCAACAATTTAAAATACGGCGATGCTGAATCGTATTTACGGCAAGCGATTGCTGTATATAGTTCCAGCAATAACATGAAAATACTCGAGTCGAATATGGTCAAATCAGAGCTGGCTCTGGTTTTGATGAAGAAAAACGACCTCGATAAAGCTGAAAAAGTGGCAGGTGAAGCTGTTCATTTTTTTGAAGCTAAATATGGCAAAAGCGCTTCTCAAGCGGTGGGAACCAGAAACATTTTGGCTTCTATTCAAATGAAAAAAAAGAACTACAAAAAAGCGCAAGAAAATCTTTTGATGTCGCTTTCATCGCTTGAGTCTAATTTCGGAATCGATCAGGAAGTCTCGCTTTCCACATTGAAGCAATTGCAAACATGCTACGAAAAATCAGGCAATGCATCCAAAGCTAAAGCAATGGCAGAGCGTATCAAGCGAGTTGAATTTCTCATGTCAAAAGCAAAATCGAGAAACTAATGTTTCAAGTCAATCGAGCTGTGATATAACAAGGTTAGATGAATTGAAAAGTCGAAAAGGCTTTGAAAATGCAGAAATTTCCCAAAATTGAAGTTTTCCTGACAGTCCTTGTGACCCTGTTTTTCCTGGGGTTGGGCTTTGGGCATTCGCCAGCTTTTGCCGACTGTTGTTCTAAAGAAAAAGAACAGGTTATTACTAAAGTCGTAGTAGAAAACTCGTGTTGTCTGCCAAGCGCCTGCTGCTGCAAGCCCGCAAATGGACCAGTAAAAGAAACGCAGTCTCTTGCTGGCTTTTACAATCTAAGAAGAGAGATTTCTACATCGACCGCAGGTCTTGCATCTTCTAACATCCTTTCTTGCATCGATGTCCAGGACAAAAATCCGAAAGGAATACTGGCACTAGAAGCCGGACCCGTAAGATCCAAGTTATTCATTTTGTATAGATCTCTATTGATTTAAAAAGCTCCTCATTGATCGAGTTTTCGAGTTTTTTATTCAAATCATAATAGGAGAATCTGTAATGAAGAAATTCTTGTATATTGTTGCGGCGTTGCTTATATTCGCCCTGCCTTCCTTTGCTGCAGACAAAGATGCCTGCTGCAAAGACAAAAAAGCA
Organism: Cyanobacteria bacterium TGS_CYA1; assembly: GCA_026129135.1. GTDB lineage: Bacteria > Cyanobacteriota > Vampirovibrionia > Obscuribacterales > Obscuribacteraceae > Aved-18. The sequence goes on from JAHCIQ010000004.1 coordinate 69,103, forward strand.
AATGCAACTGAAAGTTGCTGCAAAACCGATTGCAAATCTTGCGCTGAGGTTTGCAAGAAAGCACTGGCTTACTGCCAGAAAAAGGGTGGAAAGCATGCTGATGCAAAACATATAAACACGCTCAAAGATTGCATTGCTCTTTGTCAGGCTAATTCAGATCTGAGTTCGCGCAATAGCAAACTATCTGCCGACCTGATGAAGATTTGCGCTAAAGCATGCTCTGAGTGTGCCAAATCTTGCGAAGCATTGAACGACAAAGAACTGAAAGCCTGTGTCGATTCTTGCAACAGCTGCGCTAAAACCTGCACCGAAGGTGGACACCACTAAACACGGTCTGTCTGGTGCATTATGTCTTGCGTCCAGGCCCTGTGGCCTGGACGACAGACGAAATTTTTAAAACACTAGCTCTTTGAAGCAGATTTCAATTTGTCTTGAAAGAGCTTTTCTTCTGCTTCAGACAGGAAAAATGATTCTTGAGCGCTTGGGAATTTACTCGTCATTACATCAGAAGCGTAATTCTTTATTGCTTCAGAGCAAACTTCGTCTAGTGACGCATAACGTCTAACAAAACGCGGTTTGAAATCTGTGTATTTTCCAAGCAAATCGTCTGTCACAAGAATTTGCCCATCGCATCCATCGCCAGCACCTATACCGATTGCTGGAATTTGCAATTTCTGGCTGATGATTTTAGAAACAGAATATGGCACCATTTCCAGTACCAGGGCAAATACGCCTGCGCGCTCGAGGGCAAGTGAATCTTCTATGAGTTTTATGGCGTCGTCAGCGCTCTTGCCTTGCACATGTGTGCCGCCAAAAACGTTAATAGACTGGGGCGTGAAACCAAGGTGTCCCATCACCGGAATTCCCATTGATACCAGACGTGATATTACTTGCAAATTAAGTTCGGTGGCGCCTTCGAGTTTGACTGCCTGAGCTTGAGCCTCTTTGATGAAACGACCGGCATTAGATATTGCGTGTGTTTCGTCTACCTGATAACTCATGAAAGGTAGATCTGCCACCACGAGTGCACGCTCAACACCACGAGTAACTGCTTTGGTGTGATGGATCATGTCTTCCATCGTCACTGCATGGGTGGTTTTATGACCTAATGCCACCATGGCGAGACTGTCGCCGACCAGAATCAAATCGACTCCAGCCTGGTCTAGAATTTTTGCGGTCGAATAATCGTAAGCCGTGAGACAAACAATTTTTTTGCCTTCTTGCTTATATTTTTTCAGAGTAAGTGTTGATACGGACTTAGCCATCGTAATTTTGGTCGACTCCTAAAACTCCAGGCGCTCGCGCTCTTTACCTCGCTGCACGTTGCGAACGTCTTCCAGCTGCAATTCTACGACATGCTTTGGGTCGTAGGGATATCTGCCTGCAAGGTCATGATATTTTTTGTACATCCGTCCAGCCTCTGTGGGCAATTGCATCTTTTCTAGCAGAAATCCCATATTGTAATAAAGCCCGGGAAAGTCTGGTGCGTACTCGATTGCCTTTTGATAACTGGCGGTGGCACCATTCAAGTCGCCCTCGGCTTCCTGGATTTGACCGAGATTTTGATAGGCTTCAAAGGACGCTGGATTCATTTCGAGCACACGATTGAAAACTGCTTTGGCTTCGGACATGTCGCCTTCATCAATCAGTTCGATGCCTTTGCGAATCATGGCATGAAATTCCTGTTCGTCAAAAACAGGTCCTTTGCTTTTCTTTTTCTCTTTAGTTGCTTCCAGCTTGGTGAGCGCTTTTATATGAGCCAGAATCGCTTTGTTGTCGTGCGTGAGTTGCGCTACCTCGGTCCAGGCTTTTGCTGCCTGCGGGTAATTCATCACCGCCTCATAAGCTTTAGCCAGATATCCCTGCAACTCGCGTCGATCCAGACCAGGGAAATTTTTGGTTTCGGTATAAGTGGTATTTACTTTGAGTGCTTCTCTCATTTCGGTAATGCATCTAAATGCATCGCCTCTTAAATAGCGAATCTTGCCAAGTTCGAAATGACCCGCAGCAAACTGCGGCTCCCAGTGCAACGATGTCCTGTATTCGCGTTCGCCCTCGTCTAAGTCGCCTTTGGCACAGTAAATATGACCTAAATGGTAGTGAACCATCGGATTTTTTGGAATCAGTTTTGCTGCTTCAAGCAGGGGACCAAGCGCTTCTTGAATGTCCTTGAGACCACCACGCTCATATTTTTCGTAAGTAGCAGTACCTAAATCACGCTGAGCAGCAAAATAGTTGGGGTGCAGTCTTGTGGCGGTTCTGTACTCTTCAATGGCGCCATCGAGGTCACCTTCTTCGTGCAAAATGGTGCCAAGGTTATAGTGCGCGTTGGGATAATTGGGATTTATTTTGATGATAGTTTTGTATTCTTTTTTGGCGTCGCTCTTATTGCCAGTTTTGTGTAAGAAAAGTCCGTAGTTATTGCGGGCTTCGATAAAGTTGTAATCGAGCGTCAAAGTCGAGCGAAACCACAAATTGGCATTGTAGTTGTCGCCAGATTCGGCATATGACATGGCAAGCAAGTGAGTAATATTCTTGTCGGAGCGATTGAATTGCATCGCCGCCTGACAAAGACTTACCGCTGCGTTGTAGTCGCCCGCTTTGAAAGCTTGTTTGGCGCGTTCCATAATCTGGCGCGCTTTGCCGAAATTCTGACCGTCGGCACTTTGACTGTTATAAATGTTCTGTTGTGCGCTTGCTTTTGGACATGAGCCAGTCTGGACCATGAGATTCAAACTTAAGTAAGCGGCAAGAGATGCACAGAGCTGTAATCGGCGGTTTTTTTTCATACCTGTACATTATAAACACTTAAAGGGCATTTGAAACGCAGAGTCAATTTTTCTCTAGGCTGGCGATCTTTGGAGGGTTTTACCCCTTATCCTTACGATTGATTTTGGTTCAAGAATAAGGAATAGTCGAGAAATGAGCGCAAACGTAGTGGCTGAAGAAAAAGAGGCTTGCCAGGCCAAAATAACCAACAAAGTGGCAATAGTGACAGGTTCAGGTCGTGGAATCGGCAGAGCGATCGCCGAAGCCCTCCTTGCTCAGGGTGCTCGCGTAGTCATTAGCGACATCAACGAAGAAACCTGCAACAAAACAGCTGAAGAGCTGAAAGACCTTGGTGGCGGCACATTGAGTTGTGTTTGTAACGTTACTCAGTCTGAGTCGGTCGAAGCCATGGTCCAGAAAGTAATGGAAAAATGGGGGCAAATTGACATTCTGGTCAATAACGCCGGTATTACTCGCGACAATCTTTATATGAAGATGTCTGAACAAGAATGGCAAGCTGTAATCGACACCAATCTGACCAGCGCCTTCAAAGTGACGAAGCCAGTTCTCAAAGTGATGTCCAAGCAACGCTCGGGACGCATCATCAATATTGCGAGCACTACTGGTGTTCATGGCAACTTCGGTCAAGTAAATTATGCTGCCGCCAAAGCCGGCTTGATTGGCTTCACCAAAACAGTTGCTCTTGAATACGCTTCGCGCACAATCACAGCAAATGTCGTCGCTCCTGGATTTATCGATACCGATATGACAAGAGCTCTTGGCGAAGAAATCATAAACAAATTTAAGGAAAAAATTCCTCTGAAAAGAATGGGCACACCGGCTGATATTGCAGCTGCAGTGCTATTTTTTGCCGGTGCTGGAAGCTATGTGACCGGCCAAGTGCTCGAAGTTAACGGCGGTTTGTACACATAGTTCACTATGTAATAAACAGCAAAAAATAAGGGCATTTATTTGTGTCTATCGTGATATCCTAAATGCCCTTGGCACGAAGAATGCCAAGTTTTACGATGTCGACTTGTATTAATAGATTCAGGAACAGGAGAAATACACATGGACGAGAAGGAAGCCTTCGAGAGAGTAAAGAAGGTAACCATTTCACAGCTCAACGTTAACTCTGAAGAAGTTAACATGGAAGCCAGCTTCACCAAAGACCTTGGCGCTGATTCTCTTGATCAGGTCGAGTTGGTTATGGCTCTTGAAGAAGAGTTCGGAATGGAAATTCCCGACGAAGAAGCTGAGAAGATTACCACCGTTGGTGAAGCGGTTAAGTTCATTTCTTCGCATCTCTAATAGCGGTCTAAATGACCTCTCAAAGAGTAGTTGTCACAGGTATCGGTGCCATTTCCCCTAACGGAATTGGCAAAGACCAATTTTGGCAAAATACAATTAGCGGTAAGTCCGGCATCAAGGCTATAACCTCGGTGCCGGTCGAATTGCAGTCTGCCTGCAAAATTGCCGGCGAAATCCCTGACTTCGATCCAAACCTTTATATGGATCCAAAACAGGTTCGCCGCACCGACCGCTTCATTCAATTTGCCATCGCTGCAAGCAAAATGGCTGTGGAAGATGCAAAGCTTGATCTCAAGCATGAAGATCCCACCAGAGTCGGAGTTGTAGTTGGTTCTGCCGCCGGTGGCTTTCAAACTATAGAAGCTCAATACAAAGTGCTTCACTCTCGCGGTCCCGACCGATGCTCACCATTTACGGTGCCTATGCTCATTGTCAATATGGCAGCCGGCTGGGTATCGATGATTCATGGTGCTAAAGGACCAAACCTTTGTCAGGTTACTGCTTGTGCCACTTCGGCTCATTCTATCGGTGACGCTTTCAAAATTATCGAGCGTGGCGAAGCCGACATAATGTTTGCTGGCGGAAGCGAAGCTCCAATCACAGCTCTATGCATGGCCGGTTTCGCGTCTGCAAAAACACTTTCCACCCGCAACAACGAACCCGAGCGCGCAAGCCGTCCATTCGACGTTGATCGTGATGGCTTTGTAATGGGTGAAGGCGGAGCAGTTTTGATTCTCGAATCACTTACTCATGCCAAGGAGCGCGGCGCCAAGATTTACGCCGAAATTGTCGGTTATGGTATGACCGGCGACGCTTTCGATATCGTCTCGCCATGTCTTGACGGCGATGGTGCCGCACGCGCAATGAAGATGGCGCTCAATATGGCGCATCTCAAACCAGAAGATGTAGATTATGTAAATGCTCATGGCACCTCAACTCCAGTTGGAGACAAAGCAGAAACTGCTGCGATCAAAGCTGTTTTTGGCGATCATGCAAATTCGCACAAATTGCTCGTTTCATCGACAAAATCTATGACTGGACATTTGCTTGGTGCAGCTGGGGCAATTGAAGCTGCAGCTTCAATCATGGCCATAGACACTGGTACTGTTCCACCAACAATCAATTTGGAAAATCCAGATCCCGCTTGTGATTTGAATTACGTTCCAAACAAAGCTTTGACCGGTCAAAAAATAAATGTCGCCATGTCGAATAGCTTTGGATTTGGTGGACATAACGCCAGTTTGATCTTCAAAAAATATCAGTAAAAGTATGAAAGAACTTCTCGGTAAGTCAGTCTCAGACATACACGAGCTTTTGAGCGCTAAGAAAATCAAAGCGGTCGAAGTGGCTAAAGTGTTTTTGGAGCATGCCAAAGCGAACGATTCCAAAACTAGTGCTTTCATCTGTCACACAGACGAGTTAGCCCTTTCGCAGGCAGAAGCAATCGATAATAAGATTGCCAATGGCGAGACGTTACTGCCACTGGCAGCGATACCATTAGCACTGAAAGACAACTTGTGTGTTCAGGGATATCCGACAACATGCGCCAGTAAGTTTTTAGAAAATTTCAAGCCTGAATACGACGCTACTGTGGTCAAAAAACTCTTTGCGGCGGGCACTTTATGTGTTGGCAAAGTGAATATGGACGAGTTCGCCATGGGTTCGTCTAATGAAAATTCAGCCATGAAACCAGCCAAGAATCCGTGGGATTTGAGCTGTGTTCCAGGTGGAAGCTCGGGCGGGTCTGCTATTGCATGTGCAAGCGGTTACAGCATGATTTCGCTTGGTTCTGACACTGGCGGATCTATTCGATTGCCGGCGTCCTTTTGTGGTGTGGTAGGAATGAAACCATCTTATGGTGTGGTTTCGCGCTTTGGACTTATAGCTTTTGCATCGAGTCTCGATCAGATCGGACCTATGGCAAGAAGAGTCGAAGACGTTGCTCTTGCTTTGAGTCAAATGCAAGGAAAAGACCCACAAGATTCGACTTCGATTGATGCGTCTAAAATATCTGGATATCCTGTTCTAAGCGTCGATTCTGTACAAACGCTGAAAAAAGAATCGCCCAAAGAGATTTTAAAAGGTAGAAAAATCGGGTTGATTGCTGATACCATCGGTGAAGGCGCCGACTCGTGTGTCAGAGAAGCGACGCTCGATGCAGTCAAGCGTCTAGAAGCCGAAGGCGCCACTGTTGAAGAAGTGAGTCTGGAATACAACAAACACGTTTTACCAGTTTATTATTTAATTTCAAGTTCGGAAGCAAGCGCCAACCTGGCACGTTTCGATGGTGTCAAATATGGTGCACGTGCCAAAGACGCTAAAGACTTGAACAGTCTTTATTCTATTTCCAGACAAGAAGGTTTTGGACCGGAAGTAAAACGTCGAATCATGCTTGGAACCTACGCGCTGAGTTCGGGCTATTACGACGCTTACTACAAAAAAGCTCAACAGGTCCGTCGTTTGTTGTTGGAAGAATATGACAAGTTATTTTTCGAGCAAAAATTCGACGCTTTGCTCATGCCTACATGTCCAAATACAGCCTTTAAACTCGGTGAAAAGACTGAAGACCCCTTAAAAATGTATTTAAGCGACATTTGCACAATTCCCGCCAACCTGGCTGGATTGCCGGCAATTTCGGTGCCTTTTGGATTAGACAAGAAGAATCTGCCAATAGGGCTGCAATTAATGGCTCCAAGGCTTTGCGACGACAAACTTTTACGTTTGGCATTTGCTCTTGAGAAGCTTGCGCAGTCGAAAAGCACCGTATCTCCGCTTCTTGCCGCTTCGGTCTGAAATATCCTTTATTTAACAATCCATATGACAAGTCCCTAATACTAGTAAACTAGTAGTCTTAAAGTATTGTCGAGACCACTCAGGTACTAAAAATGCAAATTTTGTCCAAATCAACTTTGTCCGCCCTTCTTATTGCCGGATTCTTTTTCGCGGCTCAAGACGCTTTTGCTCAGGTCAACAATTTCTTTGGTCAGAATCTGCCTACCGCAGATGGTGCTACCAATCTGACACCCGGACAGTTGAACGCTCCTAACAGTCCTTATGAAAATACATCGCCACAAGGTAACTGGACCGACGATGAAAAGCGCATGCAGAAGAAATATCATGTTTCGATGAAGCATGCTCGTGCCACCATTTCCAAAGGCGAAGCCCTGATGAAAGGCAAAGCGCCTGACTCAAAAGAGTACAAGAAAGGCAAAATTTTCAAAGAAATCGGCGAGAAACAATTAGCCGAACTCGAATCTAGCAACCCACTCAAGAAGCTCGCTCAAGACGGCGCTGCCGATGTTGAGAAAGATCAGAAAGATAAAAGTGCTGGAGTTCAGCAATAATGAGCTTGAATAATGATTTGACCGGAGCAATCGGAAAAACACCTCTGGTCAAAATCAATAATTTGACCAAAGGCGTCGAAGCCACTGTCGCCTTAAAAATGGAATCAATGAATCCTCTTGGTTCGGTCAAAGATCGTATCGGCAGTGCCATGATCAAAGCCGCCGAAGCAGAAGGCAAAATAACACCAGGGAAGACTTTGTTGATCGAGCCTACGTCTGGTAACACCGGTATTGCTCTTGCGTTCGTCGCTGCTGCCAAAGGCTATAAGCTCATTTTGACTATGCCAGAAACAATGAGCGGCGAGCGTAGAAAAATGCTTCAGGCGCTTGGAGCTGAACTTGTATTGACTCCAGGAACGGAAGGCATGCGCGGAGCGATTAACAAAGCCGAAGAACTTGCTTCTTTAAACAAAGACGCATACATGCTTCAGCAGTTTAAAAACCCTGCCAATCCGAAGGTTCACCGCGAAACCACAGCAATCGAAATCTGGGAAGGCAGCGAAGGAAAAGTAGATATCTTCGTTGCTGGCGTAGGCACCGGTGGCACCATATCTGGTGTAGGTCAGGTCCTGAAGCAGAAAAATCCTAATGTCAAAATCATCGCAGTGGAGCCAGCCGATAGTCCGGTGATTACTCAAACTCGCGAGGGCAAGCAAATTCAGCCAGGTCCTCACAAAATTCAAGGAATTGGTGCTGGCTTCATTCCAGACATCCTTGATTTGTCGGTGATAGACGAAGTTTTCCAAGTGACTAACGACCAGGCTTACGACACAGCGCGTGCAATGGCGAGGACCGAAGGTGTTTTAGCTGGCATATCTACTGGTGCCAATGTATTTGCAGCAATAGAAATTGCCAAACGTCCCGAAAATAAGGGCAAAATCATTGTTACTGTTGCCGCAAGCACTGGCGAGCGTTATTTGTCCACGCCTCTATATTCCGAGCAAGAAGCCCCCGCACAATCGGCAAATCTAGTTTCTGCCCAGAAATAGATATCAAATTTTTGGCAAAGAAAGCACCCAAATCTCATCATCAATCGATGGTCTATTTTTCATGCCCTCTCTACAAAAAGGAAAAACGGCCCCTTTTTCTAACTACCATTTACTTCTAGCTGTTATGTTCTTTAACTGCCATGTTAGAAAAAGGGAGCAACTTTACTTTTTGATGAAAACAGGCAAAAAAGACACCTCTAACTATAAAGAGGTTTTGGACATTTATTTGGCTGCTGCTGCAACCGCTTTGCCCTTTTCTTTGCTTGCGCCAGTAGAGAAGCTATCGAGCACATATTGGAAAATTAGGGGCGCAACGATTGTCGCGTCTGATTCGACGATGAATCTTGGAGTATCTGGTTCGAGTTTACCCCAGGTGATTTTTTCGTTTGGAGTAGCTCCACTATACGAACCATAAGACGTGGTGCTATCTGAAATTTGACAGAAATAACTCCAGAAATTGCAGTCTTTCTGCAGGTCTTGCTGAATCAGAGGCACGACACAAATCGGGAAGTCTCCAGAAATTCCACCACCGATTTGGAAGAAACCTATTTTTTCTTTTTGTTCGAGATACCAGTCGACCAGAGCGTGCATCTGCTCTGTACCTGACTTCATAATGCTATGCGATGCCAGTTGTTTTTTGATGATGTGCGAGACGAAAATATTTCCGCAGGTCGAGTCTTCCCAGCCGCCAGTGAAAACAGGGATGTTTTTCTCGGCTGCAGCAAGCATCCATGAGTGTTTTGGATCTATTTGATAGCTTTTTTCGAGTACACCGCTTTTCAATAATTTGTACATGTATTGATAAGGGAAATAGCGCTCACCAGCTTTCTCGGCATCCTGGTAGATTTTGAGCAAATGGTGTTCCATTTTGCGGATGGCTGTTTCTTCGGGAATGCAAGTGTCGGTGACACGATTCCAACCAGCATCACGCAACTCTTGTTCTTGAATGGGGGTTAGTTCTCTGTAGTTGGGAATACGCTTATAGTCGTTGTGAGCGACCAAATTATAGATGTCTTCTTCTAGGTTGGCGCCAGTGGTGCTTATGGCGTGGATTTTGTCCTTGCGGATCATTTCTGCAAGCGTAATTCCAAGTTCGGCAGTGCTCATTGCTCCTGCCATCGCAAGAAACATTTTGCCGCCCTCGCTCATATGTTCGACATAAGCTTCGGCAGCGTCTTTCAGTGCTGCAGCGTTGAAATGTCTGAAATTGAGGTCGACAAAATCTTTGATGTTCATCTTGAGAAGCTCCCTTGCTGGAAGCGATATTTTACACCTGCTTCCTCGTTTGAGCCCCTATTCACAAAGAAATCTTAAAAGAATCCGCCTTCATTCTCTGATTCATCATCTTCTGGCTCGCGTTCTTGTCCGCTCAAATCGTGCGTAGGCGCCTGCCATGGGGGATTAGCCGCAGGCTGACTATCGACTTGACCTGGTGTGCCTGGTGAGTCCGGTGCCTCGGGCTCGATTTCGGGCTGAAGCAGAGGAGCATCCATGCGAGGAATAGTTATTGGGTTCCAGTTGCCCGAAGATAGAGATTCGTCTTCATCTAGAGTAATCGGTCTGAAACCAAGTCCCGATACCGGCGGTGGTGGCGCCTGCGCCTGCATAGGCAATGGAGGTGGGGGCTCGACGGTGCGTGGCGGCAAGTCGGACTCTTCTTTGACTATAGGTACTTCACCGGTTTTTATCGTGGCCTGATTGGGAGTGTTTGAGCCTGGAATAGAAAGACCAGGACCTCTGATGGCTGCCGGTCCAAGTACTGAATTGAGTACCGAGTTTTTTGGAGTCGATATTGTCGAAGGAGGCAAAGTCGCATTTTGATCTATGTCGTCTTCATGTTCGAATTCATCCAAAGATTGCTCGATTGATTCATAATGTTCGGCGTCTGGCGAAACGTTCATAACAACAGGTGTTGGATTGGAACCGGCTTTACCTTCCTGAACGCTCTTTTGCACTGCCGAGAAAATCTCGAGTAAAAAAGGGTCCCATTGTTTACCGGCTCCGGCTTTCAGTGCCTCCATCGCTTCTTCCATAGTGAGCGCGTCTCTATATGGACGGTCAGAAATCATTGCATGATAAGCATCGACTATAGAAATGATACGTGCGGCAAGCGGAATGTTTTCACCAGCAAGGCCTTTTGGATATCCGGTGCCATCCCACCGCTCGTGGTGCGATTCAATTACATTGCAAATTTCGCGAAGAGCGCGCACGGGTCTCAATAAATCTGCTCCAAGAACCGCATGCTGATTGACCAGTTCGCGTTCTTCAAGCGAGAGCATTCCAGGCTTGTCCAGAACCTCCTGCTTGAGCTTGAGTAAACCAACGTCGTGTAAAAGTCCGGCTACTCTGATTTGTTCGACTTGTTGCGCGGTAAGACCCATTACTTTTGCAAGCAATTCACTCATGCGAGCGACTTCGAGATGGTGAACTTTGTTATATTCCGATTTGGAATAAAGGGTCGAGGCAAGGCTTTTAACCATATCTACAACTTCAGGCACGAGCTCGTCCTGAGTCATAGCTTGTTGCGAAATAGCAGGAGCGACAAAATCGCCCACGCCTTTTTGTTCTTTTACCTGGTCTGCTACGTCGCGAGTCGATGGCTCGTCCTTTTCGTCATTTGGAGCGAACATCAAATCAGATGCCGTGTGCACCTGGTTCCTGCCAAGTCTCTTGGATAAATAAAGCGATTTGTCAGCAAGATCGAGCAGTTGTTGCTGCTGGTCTGCGTCTTCTGGAAAAGCAGCGACACCAAAACTTCCACTGATAGTGATTTTTAAAGCTTCGTGCGATACGACAGTGTCTACCAGTGCTTTTCTGATACGCTCTGCCACCACTACTGCACCATCTTGATTTACTTCAGGCAGTACGAGCAAAAATTCTTCGCCACCATAACGCACAGGTATATCTACGTCACGACAATTAGCGTGAATAAGATGCGCCACTGTTTTCAAAACTGTGTCGCCAGCTGGATGTCCGAAGCGATCGTTTATCGATTTGAAATGATCCACATCGAGCATAATGATTGAAAGATTTCTTTGATAACGTTCGGCAATCTTCAATTGCTCTGCTAATTTTTCCTGTCCGGTTCGGTGATTGAACAAACGTGTCAAACCATCGGTGGTGGCCTGTCGTTGAATTTTGGCATAGAGTCTTGCGTTCACCACGCCATTTGCCACTTGGTCGGCGACCGACTTCATAAAAGTTTCGTTGATACGGCTCCACGAGGCTCTCGTTTCGCATCTGTATCCCACTAGAAGCCCCAGCAATTTTTTCTCGTAAGTAATAGGAATATAAAACAGCGACTGCACAGGAAACAGTGCCAGACTCTTTCTGAACGGCTCCAGGCGTCTATCATTCATTACATCGTTAGAAATAATGGGCTGGTCAGAAGGGAATTTATCTTTGAAAACCTTGAAGCATTCTAAATCTTTGTCGTAATCGATGATTTTATATGCTTTATCGGTGACAGTCTCGACCCGGATAGCGTCTTCTTCTTGCTCGTCTTCATTGTGTTCGGCAGGCAAAACCACGAAGCAATTGTCCAGACTGAAGAATCCAGCAAGATCTTCGAGCATCTGCGACAGATTATCGCTAATAGCAAAACTTTGTCTGATGTTATTACTTATTCTGTGAAGGAGATTGTCTTGATGACGCAAGACGTCAGACTCGCGCATCAATTGTTCTAGTAAATGCGATTTTTGAATCTGTGTTTGTCTATCGCGATCAAGCTGTTCGTGCGCTTTTTCTAAACGCTGAGCATAATCTTCAAGCAGGTTTAATTGCACTGACAATTCGCGCTCTACTTTGCGATGGCGAAGTGCAGATTTGATTCGTGCTGCAAGCTCGCTCTCGAGACATCCTTCATTCAAACAATCGTCGGCTCCAGCGTTCAGCCCCTCTACCCGAGCAGAAGGACTATTGTCGCTGCTGGTCAAAACGATTGGAATGTGTTCCCAGTTTTCATTCTTTTTTAAGACCTGACAAAATGAAAGATTCGATTCTTCTTTTGGACCGGAATCAAGCAATACGACATCGACACGTTCGGTGTTCAAAACAGCCATCGCTTTATTGGTGGCATCAAGCTCGATGACATTGTAGATGCCGCCTAAAATGCGATGAAATCTGCGTCTTGCTACCCTGTCAGGGTGAATGATTAAAATGACGTCGCGATCCAGAGTATCGTTCTTTTGAGTAGTAGATGGTGCCAGCTCTCCATGGGTTTCTCCAAAGAAACCCGGTCTGCTGGCCATTTGTTCGCCAAGCAATTTGAGGGTCGAAATATCCTGCAATTCGATTTCGCGAGTAGCATCGAAACAAACAACCCGAATAATTCCACGTACTTTGTTACCGGTAGAAAATGTATCCAATACCGGAATCATGGCGTATGGAACTCCCTGACTCCCGCGAGCCAGGTCTTCTTTGGTAAAGGCTTTACCTATCCACGCCGTATTAGTGGTGCGCACAGTTTGAGCGACCAGGCTATTGGACTGCGAAATAGGCTGCTTGTGCTCGTCTAAAAGTGTGTCTACAAATTTGCGTGCGACAGAATCCGTTTCGTTGCCAGAAAACTCCATAATCTTGGTGATTTCGCTGCCCGAAGCAAAGTCGATAAATACATAGTCGAAGCCCAGCACCTGGCAAATATGGCGCTTTATGGCGTCTAGAAACTCGTCTTTTCGATCTTCTTTATCGGAATTAGTAAGAGATTCTTGCGATTCGTTGTCCACTACCTTGAGACCTTTCTTTCGCGCCTGACGGCTTTCTACAGCCTCAGATCCTGATTTTCAGTTTAACAGACAGATGAGTATTTTCTCAACTATCTTACAAAAGATATATTTATAGGCAATTCTCGCTTTTATAGGCGTATATACTTTCTATATGGCGAAAGGGCAAGAGAGCAAGTTAAAACCCATCTCCAGGCGGCTTTTCCGGGATTCGACCCTTGAAATCGCGCCAAAATTGCTTGGCATAAATCTTTGTCGCCGGCTCGATGACGGAACCATTTTGACCGGTCGTATTGTCGAAGCCGAAGCTTATACACAAGATGACCCAGCCTGTCACGCCTATAGAGGCATTACCCCCCGCTCTAAAATCATGTATGGACCACCGGGTTTCGCCTATGTTTACTTTATCTACGGCATGTACCACTGCTTGAATGTCGTCACTGAAGCCGACGGTACAGCAGGAGCTGTGCTCATACGTGCACTTGAATTCGATGGGGCGAACGGACCGGGTAAACTGTGTCGCCAGTGGCAGATAGATAAAAAGATGAATGGGCTGGATTTGCTCAATTCAGACTCTGCCTTGTGGCTTTCGAGCGGGTCGCTTCAAATTGATGAAACAATAGATATCACTCCTCGAATCGGACTTTCGGTGGCACAAGACAAACTCTGGCGATTTTCCATTCGCGGCAACAAGTTTGTTTCTAAATCGAGTTCGAAAAAACAACCTCGCTAGCACTAAATATGATACTAACGTCGGATACTTCATCTGCGGCTGGTGCGAGTATTTCTATTGAAGTATTCAAAGACTCCTTGTGCAATTCCATCCACTAATTTTTGTTGATAATCTGCTGTTTGAATTCTTTGCGCGTCTCTTTGATTCTGCATATTTGCGGTCTCAAGCAAGATAGTGGGTACATTCTCGGCGTGCACGATTGCAAGTCTGCCACCATTCCAGGTGCGAGTTTGTTGTTTGACCGGACGGTTGCTTTCTGTTACTCGCGACAGGACCGATTGCATAGTTTCGGCAAACTCGCGGCTGGTCGGAAGTCCCCACAAGGTCATATTGCCAAAAGCGCTACTTCCTGCAGCGTCTGTATGAATAGCTATTGCAACGTCGGGTCTTTGTTGTTCAACGAAACTTTTTTGATTACCTGGAGACACCAAAACATCTTCTTCGCGCGAGATTACAACTTTTGCTCCCAGGCGCTCGAGCGTTGCTTTCAATCGCAGCGAAATTTCAAGCGCCGTTTTCTTTTCTTGAGTTCCGCCGTGTGTATTTCCGTGGTCGTGACCACCGTGACCGGGAACCAGAGCGATAGTTTTTCCTTGAAGCGAAAAATTCAAATTAGATCGGTCATTTTGCTCCGGGCGCTCGCGTGGATCGGGGCGCTCGTATTGTTGGCGAGGGTCGTATCTGTAAGGTGCCGGTCGGTCGTACTGTTGTGGTCTGGTGTACTGCTGAGGGTAGCTTGGCTCACGATTATTGCCATAATAGTTTTGGAAATAGTTTTTCCAATACGCATCCCAGTATCCGGGAGGATAAACAGACCTTTGCGAGTAATCGGCGTTTTGAGGCTGTCTGAACCAGACGCCATAATCCTGTGGCGGAATATTCCGGCATGGTATGTGATTATTGTGGGTTTCCAAAACTGGTAAATATTGCGAAGTCGTCTGCTCGAAAGGGCGCTGAGCATGCCAGGGTTGACTTATACCCTGGTCGATTCTGCCAAAATTGAGCGCGGCAAAATCATTAGAGGGCAGCATCTCTTGATTAAAATTCTGATTGTACTGCGCGTCAAAGTTCTGCATCGGTTCCCATTTTTAAGCCCAAAGCCACACCATGTGGCTTGTAGGAAGTTCAAAGAAACATCCATGGGGAACCTGGACAGTAGTATATTTATATCTTTCAATGAGACGAAGGACAATACGTGAAATCCCCCCTGCTACGCTGGTTAATGGTTATTTCCTGGATGGGAGTTATCTTTGCGTTTTCGCACCAGGCTCACTCCAGTCAGGCGACTGAGGTTTATTTTGGCGGTTTCAATATATTTGTGCGCAAAATGGGTCACATTAGCGAATTTGCTATTTTGTATTTTTTAGTTCGATGGGCACTTCTAACTTCTTCGCTGAAATCTAGAGAAGCAGAAAAAGATTCGTCCAAAACAAAGCGATGGCAAAATGTGATCGAAGACAAAACAATTCTGGGCGCCACATTGATTTCTGTCGCTTATGCAATTAGTGACGAATGGCATCAATCGTTTGTGCCAGGGCGCAGTGCATGTGTTGAGGATGTTATGCTCGATTCGTCTGCTGTGCTTGTAGCGGTACTATCTCAATCTGCTTTGAAGAAATTGTTTAATGTTTAAGCGTATGCTTATATTTTGTATTAACAAAGTTATGATAATGGTGGTGATCTCTGGAGAATAATCATGCAAAACAGGAAATTGTCTTTAGGCTTTACAATGGGAATTTTAGCGAGATGTGTTCCGTAATCTTTTTATCTGTTCCGCAAGTCATAACGCTTCATGATTTTGAACTTCGGGAAAACGGAGGTGGGCTTGCAGGTATACGCGATAGCAATTTGTTAGCTTCAGCGGTTTCTGCTCCGCTAGCAACTTTCGATGGACATTTTTTGCATCAGTCGATATTCGGAATGGCAGCAGCCTATCTTATTAGTTTGTCTAAAAATTATCCCTTTAATGATGGAAACAAAAGAACTGCTATTTCGGCAACTACTACCTTTCTTCAAATGAACAATATTGCATTAGACGTTAGCGAAGATGAGCTTGTTGAGTTTGTTGTTAGGGTAGCCTCGGAAAAGGTTACAAATCAAGAGGTTGCGGACTTCTTAGAATCATATTCCAGTCAAGTTGAACTCGAAATTTAGTACGCTACACTCGTCCTAGGTGGTTCTCACGAAGCTGTTTCTTGCGTTTATGGAAGAATATGTGCTATAAAACGTCCGTACGAGTGTTAGAATATTGTATTAATGGGTATAAAGATCGCACCACGCAAGATGTGATCTCCCTGGATGAAATAGGTATCGAATTATGGCAATTATTAAAAGGCTAACTAAATTGGGCAATAGTTCGGCCCTTGTTATTGATAGACCTATTATGGAACTTCTCAATATGAGTTGTGATGTTCCCGTAGAAATAACTATGGGCGAGGACGGTAAAAGTTTAATTTTGCGCGCAGTGACCGATGAGCAGGAAAATCATAAAAAGTTCGAAGCTGCTCTCAAACAGACTAACAAACGTCACGGTGGAGCTAAAAAGAAATTGGCCAAACGGTAGTTCAGTTAATTGTGAATGTTAGATTAATGAAGAAGTCATGACTAATCAGTTATGACTTCTTTTGGTAAAAAATTTCAAGGAGCCAGAATGATAGACGCCTGGATATTCGGTATCACTGTAGTTGGTGGCTCGGTTTTGTTTGCATCTTTTGGGGTGATGCTTGTTCGCAGACGAGTCTCAGGTGGCTTTTTAAAGCGTCACCACGAAGTTGCTGGTTATATGCTTTCAATTGTAGGGACACTATATTCGGTACTATTGGGACTAATTGTTGTTGACACCCAGACGAAGTATCAAGTAGCTAAACAGATGACTCAGCAAGAAGCTGATTCTACGCTAGACTTGTTTCATATGTCATACACTATGCCCACTGAAGTCAGGAATAGAGTTCACAAGAATTTGGCAGAATATTTGAAACTTGTAGATGAAGTCGAGTGGGATTCAGTTAAGAGAGATGGTTCGTTTGATGAGGCTGGCAAAGTGCCTTTTAGAGAATTATGGTGGACACTTACTGATTATGAGCCAAGCACCGTGCGTGGTACCGAAGCTTACTCTGAAATGTTGCAGGTTTTGCAAGATATGACAGATGGTCGCAGGTACCGTTTGCAGATTGCAAAGGCGGGAATGCACGAAGTCATGTGGGCTGTCGTCATAATTGGGGGATTGCTGACTGTTTTGTTCACCTATTTCTTCGAAGTGGAAAGTGCCAAAGCTCAATTATTGATGACCGGACTTGTTGCGCTTTCGTTGTCGTTGAATGTGCTTTTGATTGCATTGTTTAGTAACCCGTATACGGGCTATATGAGGATATCTTCGTATCCATTCAAGTACGATAGGAAAGTTATTCTTGAATTGAGCAAGCAAAAGCCAGAGTAATTTAGAGCTTTTCGCTTCCTTCCAGCTCGAGATCGCGCTTCCAGACTCGCTTGAAAGTATCTTTGAATATTTCGAATGTTTCCTCCGAAATATTTGTATTCAAGACTTCTAAATGATTAAGATGCCGTAATCGCGTAAGTTTGAGAAACTGTTTTTCAGTAATATTGGAATAGTTAAAATATAGAATCTTCAAGTTTTTGAATTGTTCAAGACTTGCAATTAAATCGTCGTCAATTCTTGTGCTATTGGAAAAATCCAGGTAATTTAACTCTGGCAAATCATCTAGATAATGCAGGTTTCTAGAATCGAATCGAGCATCTCCAATCACCAACTCTTGCAATGTTTTTATTTTAGCAATTTCTTTGAATGCTTCTTCGTCGATCTCCACTCCTGACAATCCTAGAGAAACTAAATTGAGTTTGCTAAGTGCCTTGAAACTAGCTGCTGATAGTTTGGGAGTGCCAGCTAAATAGAGTTCGTTCAATTTAGAAATCTGAGCGACGCGAACGCCAATATCGTCACCAACAGAAGTTTTTATTAGATGCAGTTTCTGCAAGTTTTTCATTTTTTGCAAGGAGTTTGTGACTTCGTCTGTGATACCAATTGACTGGATAGAGAACTCTTGAATTGGAAGAGACTCTAAATTCTTGACTCCGGAATTTGTAATTTTGTCCGAGCATAAATTGAGAAATTCGAGTGATGAAAGACCTTGCAGATTTTTCAATGCATCATCAGAAATAAAAGGGGAGCCTATTTGCAAGGTGCGAAGCAATTTCATTGACCGTAAATATTTGAGACTTTCTGATTTGACCCCAGAATTTTTGATCGATAGATAAGTCAGACTATCAGGATTAAGATATTGGAGACCAGAACCGTCGAAGGCTCCGTGGTCCAAATATGCTGTCTTCACACGTTTATTTTTTAGAACAATTAAATCGCTGTCTGTCACCGAATTATCGGCATTTACCGTGGAGTCAGATGAATCGATGTATCTGAGACCACTGCCAATGGTGCCCTTCGGTGATAGCATATTATTATCTTTAAGCAATGGATTTTCGATTGCGGATCTTTTGGGAACATTCTTCGTTTCTGCTACTCGACGGTGTTCCGATTTAAAGACGGAATAACCGAAGGCTAAAAGCGCGCACAAAATCGCCAGCACCGTCAGCACCCCAAATCTGGATTTCCAGAATTGAATTAGTCTTAGTTTGAAATATTGACGAGAAATTTTCTGAATCATCTCAGGAGTGACAGATGCGTTCTCTAGCTTTTCCTGGATACTTTTTAATCGCTCCGCGATCGTCATCATGTTTTCTGGGCGAGCCTGGGGAGATTTGCGTAAACACTCATCCACGAGCATCACAAGGTCTTGAGGTAATTTTTGCACCGAGATGAAGTCGGTCAAAAGCGGCGGAGCCATGTTTCTGTGCATAGACATTGTTTCAATTGCCGACTTTCCTTTGAAAGGTACTTCTCCGGTAAGCGTTTCGAACATAAGGCAGCCAAAACTGTAAATGTCGGAGCTTGGGGTAGCCTCTTCGCCAAGTGTCTGCTCCGAACTCATATAGAGCGGACTTCCGACAATTGCTCCCGTGCGAGTCAGATGCTGATTCTCGTTAACGATGCTTGCTACGCCAAAATCGAGCAGTTTAACCTGCATGACAGACTGTCCCAGCTCGACCAAAAGAACGTTGGATGGTTTAATGTCGCGGTGGATGACCCCATTATTGTGAGCGTAGCTCATTGCCGCTGCAACCTGGGCGAAAATTGGAATTGCCGTTTTGCAGTCCAACTTTCCCTTTTCCTTGATTAAATCAGCAAGCGTCTGCCCCTCGAGATACTCCATGACCATGTAAGGGGTCGAGTCGGTCGTCTGCCCGAAATCGAAAACCCTGGCTATGTTTTGGTGCTTAAGCTTGCCGGCAGCGGTTGCTTCGCGCTGGAGGCGAGCGGCACCCTGCCCCGTGGGATCTTTGCCCAAAAGCTTGATTGCTACGGTAATATCGAGCGTTTTATCGTGTGCTTTGAGCACAACGCCCATGCCGCCGCGACCGATCTCCTTTTCGACCGCATACCGCTCTGCAACAATGCTTTTGGGGGAATCTTCGGGCATAGATTCTCTGAAAAGGGACTATTTTGGAAGCCTTGGGACTTCGACTTCTAGTTTAGGCTTGTATTAAATAAGTGTCTGTATCGTGCAGTACAATTCTTGCCATGAAATCAGGATTTACCACTCGTTTAATCGCTAGCAAGCATGTCAGCGTTGAGAATGCTCAACCAATAGTTAAATTTATACGTCCTGCTGCAAAGAATTATCCTGCCGACGGTTGGGACCGTTATTTGTACGTCAACGATAAACCAACGTTTTATTTAGGCGTAGTATGTGAAACTTGCGATTTTATGTTTCGCAGAATTCCTGCTGATTTTTCTAAAATTGATGCAAGAGCAATTTCGGATCACTTGAACCGTGGTTTGCTAGAGATTGGAGAGACAGAGATCTATGCAGTAACTAAGTTAATCCCTAGCGGAAATTATCGCGCTCTTTTACTAGAGCTTTACCCTGCGCTCATTCAACCCGGAACTGACGATGATCATTTTGCTCATAAGTCTTACGATGATTGGGGCGATGAAGAATTTGGTGCTAGACCAATTGAACATTATCAAACAGAGATTATAAAGGTTGACGAGTCAAAATCAATTTTTGAATTTGTTGTTCCTATGTTCGATCGAACTAAGTTAGATAACCTTCGAGTTGAATATTACCGAAATAAAATTAGAGATGGAGAGAAGCCTACTGCGTTAGCTGTTTCGATATTAGACACAAAGTGGCGATACGATTTTGATGACTATGATGACCTCGTAGAATACCCATTTTGTTGTGCACATTTCTTACTGGACGGTCATCACAAGATTTATGCTGCTTCGCTGGAAAGGTCTCCAATAACCTTGCTGACTTTCTTAAGTGAGGTTGAATCAATTGCAATCGATGAGAGTTTCACAACGTTGATTGAGAATTATGCTTGAAACTTTGTGGTATCAAATGTAGTATCGTACCCTCTTAGGGTAGCTGAGATTTAGACAGCTCTTGCCAGGATAGCACGTTAAAAAATGTAGGTTTGCGTAAATCGTTGTACCCCGGAATGGGGTTGTTACCTCCTCCTCCTTGTCCCAGAGACGCATTTGTAGAAGTTGGATCATAAGTCCAATTAATTTTGCCTTGGCTGGAGAGAACTGAAACATTTTTGCCTACAACAGCACTATTCAAATCTATTGTATTAGAACTGACGTTGGTGATAGTTATGTCCGATTTGGGTGCAAAAACCAAACCGTTGAAGGAGTTGCTTAAATCGATCGCCGTTTTTTTTGACCCATTATAATAAAGCTGTACGCTAGTTACTTTAGCCGAGGATGGTTGCGAGTAGCTGATGCCGTCCGCGCTTATAGAAATCGAACTGTCGTCAGCTGTTTTACCTCGAACATAAATATTGACAGGTTGATTAGAACTAGTATCGATGATTAACGTGCTTTCGGGAGCGATGTTCACTGAGTCGGCGATATAATTGCCAGGCTTAATTGTCATAGATGTCGAATTATTCAAAACAAGTGCGGAACCTAAATCATACACTTGTGAAGAATCTCCGCCTGGCGAAATTTGTTTAGAGTTTAGATCAACATTTGCGTTACCATTAGATTTAGGTGTAGGTGCTGGTACCATATCCGATGCTGAAACATTATTATCGACTGAGCCAAGTATTATACCGCTGCTACTAGCATCTCCAAGTACGTTGGTTTCCGGTGTAAATACATTGTTGGGCAAATTTGTACTGTGCACGTTTCCAAATATTTTGGAGCTGGCATCCGAAGTGATACCATCTAATCCAGAAATACTGCCACCTATAGAATTTCCATTCAAGTTCAAGGTTCCATTGCTTTGCAATACGGTTTGAGAATAATATTTGGCTCTCTCTTGGGCATCAGGAATATTGCTTTTATCTGGGAGAGCAATGTTTACATTGGTACCAAGGGTAGTAGAATTACTACTCAGAATTGCATTTGAGAAAAAGGAATTCTTGCCAGTAGGAAGATTTTTGCCATACCCATTAGGTCCCAAAATTACCGTTACACCGCTTTTATCTATTCCGTTTGTGGCTACGACATTTAATCGCAAGTAATCCGTAGAAGGATTATTGCTGTCCCAAATAGCCGAATTTTGAAATGCTGTCCAGCCAGGAGATGTATCTGGATTGGATAAGCTTTTTACCATCGGTGGACTTTGCAGATATGAGCCAGACACTTCACTTGGTACTAGAATTGGTGTATCTAGAATGGCGTGAACATCTCCGCCGTTCTCAGCTGCATACTGATTAATGTAGGCTATGGAATACTGAGCTGAAGATTCCGCAGCGCCTGTTATTTCTTGAGAGCCAAGGCGATTAGCTATACTTCTGTAAGCTGCAATTAGGGAATCCATAACGGCTAGAGCCATAAGTGCAGCAACAGTGCCCATTACAATGACCAAGATTAAAGAAACTCCTTTTTGCTTCCTACTTAGTTTTCGCATTCGTTTCATTAGTCGGATGCTCCATTGCCGCGTTTAAAAAATTCGGAACAAATTGCAAGAGTAGAAGGTGTGTAATCTTTTCTTGCTGATGCATCGTTGTTGAAAAGCTCAACTGTTACAGAAACACCTCGAATGTTCGCTGTTTCTAATGCCGTTGGCTTTCCGACCCTATGGTCTGCATCAATCAAATAAGAAAAGACCAAGGGTGGAGGGGTGTTGGCGATTGGATCTGTGGCTGCGTTGGGATCCACAGGTCCTACAATTCCAGTCATAACTGTTTGTGGATTGTTTGATGCGATTGGGGGCACAAAGCTGGGGTTGCTAGAATGATTTCCTTTGAAAATAGTTTTTTGCAGGACAAATTGTCCCTTTCCTGGCTTGTTTTTGTCAGCGAGGACTTTGTACACATAAGTGTCAACATCCCATTTCCCATTTGATGATGCTGGGGGCTGTCCATCCGCCAACTCTGGATAACTGTAACTATTATCAAAAACGGGAACTTGAAAAATCAGTGTTTGCTCATCTAAATAATAGGGCCTCGGCGGCCAGACCGTGTTACTGGTCTCAATGGGAAATATTGTAGCTTGAGAATCTGGAGTTAAATCGCCCTCCTCCGGAGGCGGCACGTAGTTTGGATTTGATAGAGCAGGAAACGAATTTGCTGTAGAGGAATCTCCTTGCTGATCGCCAAAGAATTTTGCCATGTGAATCTCTTGTTTTAATGAAGGTTCCAATCTCTTTGCTGCTGTTATCGAGCTGAGACTGTTATACGCCCGAAAGCTGGTCGAATTTATAAGGCTCAATGTACCAATTACTGCACCAGCAATTAGCGACGACACAAACATGGCAGCCATGGTTTCGACCAAACTTAAACCTGTTTGTTTACGTTTCATTTTCATTCGAAGTCACCACCTTCCGCAAAAACGTAAGCTTTTCGTATTAGCTTTTTGGAGTAGGCTGATGTGTTGTTTGCCGACGTAGCTTTGTATGCCACAGTTACGACTACTTTGATAGAATCAAGATTGCCAGTTTCTGTCGTGGAATCGATTACTTCTTCCGTCGCCTCCGCGTCAAAGAAGTTTCCGGAGTTCAACTGCCACTTATTTGAGATAGTTAGATTTCCGCTGCTTCCATCCACTGCGCCGAAAACTTTGCTCGAATCCTCAAGATCGATTTGAACAGGAGAAATCCTGAGTGGTGAATCAGATTTTTTTTTGTTGATCTGGAGAACAAAGGGAGTGCCAGTGCTAGCTAGATTTTTTAAAGTACTATAAGGGGTTGTTTTAGCATTTTCAATTAGTAATTCCGCAGCGCTAATTGCAATCAGTTCGTCATGATTTGCTCTCATTAATTGCAGTGTTTGGGCAAGCATAGTGGACAGCATAACAATGAAAATGCCGCTTAACCCAACCGATATTACCGATTCAACTAAAGATATTCCGTTTTGTCTATGCATATTCTTATTACATTATTTAGAAAGATCATGCCCTAGAGCTTATCTCAAGTATCAACAGACCATAGTTATTAGCACATCCAGTTTTCTTTTGAGGAAAGAAGCTATAGCATTAGAGCTTTTCAGGTCTGATTTAGGACTTTTAAGCAGGCAGACACCTAAGAAACTGTTTCGCCACCAGCAAAAGTCTAGCCGCACTCCATTAAGATGAGAAACATCAAGGAGCAGCGAAGAAACGGATGAAAACCAACTGGGGCAAAAAAATATTTCTATGGACAGGACCTGTCATTTATTTTGGCTTCGTGTTGCCAATGATGGCATCAGTCAATTTAGACAAAATTGGATTTATCGCTCTAAGCATTTTAGGTTTAAGCACTCTGTATTTTCTAATAAGTTTGACTGTTCTGAATGTGCTTCAGAGCGTGCTCTTTCCAGTCTTGCGCGAGAGAGACTTATTCGACTTTCACGCAAAAAACTCTGCAATTTATGCACTTATGACTGGTATCCCGGCGACGTATCTGGGGGCGTTTAACATCGCCATGGCTTATGGCTGCCCAGGTGGAAAGCCTGAGTTTGACGTGGTTGGGATTGTTTTGCTTTGCGCTTATGGATGGGGCATCGGAGCTACTGCAGGAATTATTGCAAGTGCTTTTCTACTGCCATTTCTGCTTCCTATCAAACAAGCCTTCTCAAGCCTGTTTACCAAGTAATTTCGTTAATGGTTTGGAGACCCTCCTGTTATGTCGGCGGGCTGGTGTATAGCCCGGAGAGTCTCCGGCCACTATGTTTTCAAACGAATCTTGCAGTTTGCTTTCAGTCCGACTATTTCGCGTGTTTCACCGCTACGCGACAAAAGCCTCCATTTTCGGTTCGATTCCACATTACATTAATGTCGAAATTAGGTGACTTTAAATAATTTGCCGGTAGTGCGGGGAAAGGCTGACTGCCGCCAATGAGACCATAGACGAATTTTTGTGCATCAGGGTTGGGAGCGCTGATCGATATTTTTTCTATTGTGCCTTTGGGTGAGATTTTGACATGTGAGACTGTTGTCACCATTGTGCTACTCATGGGGTATTTCTTGGGATCGGAGGCGGGAATTCTGTCTTCCATCAATCGTTCATAAGGTTTTTGTTTCATGCCCACTGAGTATTGAAGATTTTCTTCGATACTGTCGAGAGCAAACGGACCGCCGATGTTTTGATATTTTCCATTTTTGAAAAACACTGTGAACCATACATACTTCTTCAGCGGAGAAGGCGGCGGCACGTTGATTTTGCGCACCCCGTTTGCCACCAACTTTACGGCTTCAGGCATCGGTTCCGCTTTCGAGCCTATTGCGCAAAGTTCTAACTTACCAGCAGGTGTCGATTTCATAATCACTTCGACACCGTTATTTGCGCCCGGAGCAGCAAGTGCATGCAAAGGCGCAAGAGCTTCGTAAACCTGTATCGACCAGTCTTCAGCGTAAACCTTTTGTGGCCTGCACAAAAAAGTTATTGCGCACATTAGCGATATCGCCAAAAATCTTTTCAATGTGACTTTCATTAGACTAAACCTTCGAGAGACAGTCCGCTTGGGCTTAATTCCACTTTAATCTTCTAATAAAACTTATCTGGGCAGCCTGTCCAAAAACGCTGCCTGGTCCGGGTGAATGCACTTGCGGGCCTCATCTAGCGTAATGAATTCTGCCTTGTCTATTTCCCAAGATAGAGTAGCCGGTATCTGCGCTGTAATCGCTTCTGCTGCAAAGCAATGAACGCGCTTTCTGCTTTTTGTGTACTCGATGTGTCCCAATGAAACCAACGATTGCTTAACTTCAATGCCGGTCTCTTCGAAAGTTTCTCTGCGTGCGGCGTCTTCTAAGCTCTCGCCCTCATTTGGAAGTATTATCCAATTCGCTATGGTTTCACATTTGGTACTATTTTCTTTTTTGTAACTTTCGTATATTGGTCGTTTTTTAGTTCCTGAGCAGACGCCTCTTTCTCTGGATGGCGATAGGTCAAACCTAAATAAAAACCCCAAATTATTGCAAGCAAGTAGAGAATGCCAGGGCGGAACATGAAGTTAATCCAGGGATTGTTCCACGGCATCAAAGAGCCAACTAAGCCCACTGTAAGGCAAATAGCGACAACGGTATAGATGACTTTTTCTTTCTTAGTTAGCGGCTTGTTTGAGAGTTTCATAATATAACTATTATGCCCTATCTCGCCGATTTGAGTGAATTCACTTATAATCTTCAAAAGCGTTCGGGGGCGTCTAATGAAGTTTGATTTGTTGACTATTTATGGACTAATTTCTGTAATGTTGGGTCTGGTTTTTTACGCTCTTGAGCCAAAGTCAAACTGGTACGTTCTAGGCTTCGCTATTGTAAGCATTATGGCTTCAATTTACGGTTTTTTGGAAGGGACATGGCCCTTTGGACTGGTGGAAATTGCCTGGGCGATAATTGCTTTTCGCCGATTTTGGATGAGACGTAGTGGCAAATATGTAATCGAGCCTGAAAAGTCCGGTCATTAATGAAAGCGCTTAGATTTATAAATGGGAAGCTAAGAATAGAAGAAGTCCCTGAGCCTGCGGCGGCGCAAGATGTTGCCGTGATCAAAATCGAGCGCGCTGGTGTGTGTAACACCGATCTCGAAATTTTGAAGGGCTATCACCATTTTGAAGGCACCATTGGTCACGAATTTGTGGGCACTGTATCTGATGCCCAAGATAAATCACTCATTGGCAAAAGGGTTGTAGCTGATATCAATCAAGCGTGCACCAAATGCGATATCTGCAAAAATGGTGGCATGCATCATTGTCCAAATAGGACTGTCATTGGCATAGTAAACAAAGACGGGGCTTTTGCTGAGTATCTTGCTGCAAGAGTCAGCAGTCTGGTTGAAGTGCCAAAAGATATATCTCTGGACAAAATCGTTTTTGCCGAGCCGGTTGCCGCCGCGCTGGAAATTCAAGAACAACTGAATTTGAATACAGACAATGCAATTTGTGTAATTGGCGATGGCAAATTGGGTTTATTAATCGCTATGACGTTGGATAAAAGCGGATACGAGGTTCACCTCGTAGGCAGGCATCCAGAGCGCATCGAGCGGCTCGCTAATTTTAGAGGCACTTACCAATTTTCCGCACCTGAAAAATCTTACGCTGTCGTTGTCGAAGCCACCGGTAATCCACAAGGATTTCAGACAGCGATGAATCTCGTGCGACCCAGGGGACATCTCGTTCTCAACTCGACTTATGCAGCACCATTTGAATTCAATCCATCGATGCTCGTCGTCAACGAAATAAACGTGATTGGCTCACGCTGCGGTCCCATGGATAAAGCAGTTGCGCAAATTGCCAGTGGCAAGATTGATCCAAGCACATTGATAGATGCACAAATGCCTCTAGAAAAGGGAGTGGAGGCTCTTGCGCACGCTCAGGAAAAAGGCGTATTGAAAGTGTTAATTGAGTTTCCCGGCTAGCGTTGCTCACGCATTTTTATCCCAATGCTTCCTGCAAGTCAGACAGTTGAGCCTGAAAAATCTCCTTTGCGACATCGAGGAGTTTGAATAGTTTTGGATTTGAGCAGGAGTAGTAAATGTTGACTCCTTGCTTTCGAGCAAATACGAGATTGTTCGTCTTTAAAACGGTCAACTGCTGAGAAACATTCGGCAGTTCGATTTCAAGTTTGTCTCTTATTTCGCTTACAGTTTTCTCTCCGGTTCTAAGCTCATCGAGAATACGAATTCGAACTGGATTGCTTAAAGCCTTAAACAGTTCGGATTTAAGTTCCGTCAGTTTTTTTCGCTGCTGAGTTTGATTTTTAGGCATTCTGGTGACCTTGACGATTGATGATATCAATGATATATTTGTATTGTATCGCAGTTGCGCAATTATGCAACTATTTAAGGATGTTTTTTATGAGTACTAGCCTTTTGGTTGGCAACCTGCCTGTTGAAGTTACTGAAGACGAAGTGTTGGAGTTCTTTTCTTCTTTTGGAAAAGTGAAGACCGTGACACTGGTTAGAAATGATCGGGGAGGCGCAAGAGGCTTTGCTGTTGTCGTGATGTCTTCTCGCCAGGAGGCGGTTGCTGCTTCCGAGGTTCAAGCCAATCATGAAATGGGCGGGCGACGATTAACAGTCTCATTGCGAAAGGTGTCTAAGAATTCTCCTGGATTTTTGGGCTTTCTCAAACTTTTTGGCTAGACCACAATACTTTTACTTCGACCTGCTCCGGTCTAATCTACAGAGAGGAAATGTACAAAACATTTCCTCTACTGTTTGGTTATGGTTAACTTTGTTAGTGCACGGTCGAAAGACGATGCAAACTCGCGTCGCTCCTTGTCACCAAAAGGTTTTGGACCGCCTGTCGTTTCTCCGCTGTCTCGCAGATCTTGCATCAAGTTTCGCATCGAAATGCGCTCGCCAATATTGTCTGGCGTAAATACCAACCCGCGCGGACTTAGCACCACAATATTTTTTGGCACCAGAATATGCGCTAGGGGAATATCTTGGGTGATAACCAGATCGCCCACAAGTGCATTTTCACCAATATACTTGTCTGCCGCATCTGGTTCTGCATCGACTTGCACGAACGAAATAAATGGTGACAGCATTAATGGCAAAACTTTGTTTGCAACAAAAACAGTTTCGACAGACTTGCGGTGAGCGGCTCTCGAAATAATATCTTTAACTGCGACAGGACATGCGTCTGCATCTACCCAGATTTTCATCATTAGATGTTATCAGCTAATGGCTGACTGGGTGCCAAATTGCCTCCAATTCAAAATGATTAAAAAATGATTTGTACCGGTTGACATCAAAAAAATTTTTGGTAAAAAAGTATTGGAAGGTCACAGTATTCCTTCCGAAAGCAAATCAGTTTTTCACCCCCCAATGGAGGATTGATTTAAATTCAAAAAATGAAATCTGAAATATAAGGTAACGGCTCTTTAGCCGATTAAAAACAAAAAGGGCAGTTTCAAGTTGGAACTGCCCTTGCAACGAGCATTTAGTTGGTATTTGTAATTTCTTCTTTGATAAAAGAGGTGAGAAATTATGCGTGATTTAACATGGTTTGAATTCTATCTGGCTGCTGGAAATCCCTCCACGCCTGTTTATCAGCTGGAAAATCTTGCAGGACAAAACGACGCAAAAATAAGACGCCGCGTGGCAGAAAATCCTGGCACTCCCGAATTCCTTCTTAGAAACCTGGCTGTCGATAAAGATCCCGAAGTTAGGCTTGCTGTAGCTTCAAGTCCATCTTGTCCTGTTAGCCTTTTGCGGCAATTAGCGCGTGACCTTGATCCGACCGTGCGTTTTGGCATGGCAGAAGATCCCAATTTGCCAGAGGAAATATTACTTTCGCTCACGGAAGACGAAAATAGCTATGTGGGCCACCGAGCCCAGAAGACCCTCGAGAAACTGGGAGCTTCCAAATTCAAGCAAGAACCCATTGACATTTTTCGAGGAGAAACGAGATGGCTGTACGCATGATTGCGTACAGCCTCTCTTGCATTTAGTATCGAGTAACAGATTTATTATTCGCTCTGAATTGTGAGCGATTTTCCGCGTCTGCCGTTGTCTGGACCCTTAGGAACAGTTACGGTTAAGATGCCGTTCTTCAGCTTGGCTTCGGCTTTTTCGCTATTTACGCGACATGGAAAAGAAATGGTTCGTTGAAAGGAGTTGTACTTTTTCGCAACCTTTTTGTCGCCCGAATCCGACTTGGAATCGATTTCTTCTTTTCTTTCACCTTTGACAAAAAGTTCGTCATCGGTAACTGTAACATTTAAGTTGTTTGCTTCGATGCCGGGCACTTCGATAGATATTTTTACAGAATCGCCTTTGGCGTCTGCTTCAATGCGCGGTGAATAAATTTCTTCAAGCTGCATAAAAGGAAATTTGAAATCAAAATCAGAAGACATCAAGTCAAAAACCGACCGAGCCTGGGCGGGGGAAGAAACGCTTAGACCCAGAGAAATAGCCAGCATCACGATTTTTTTGCTGATACTACTCATAGTGTTACCTCCTTTTAAAAATATTGGAAAGGTCTTCACTAAAAATGTAGATCGCAAGTTTTGCAGAAATAAAATTGCTAACCATTCCTTTATTTTTTTGCCAGCTATAAAAATTTTGTTAACGATAACGGGGTGGGCAAAGGTTTTCGATAAATTGAAAGTGTCTCGATCAATTTTGGAGTTCGACCGATTTAACAATAAAGGAGGCAATTATTATGTTGTTTCAAGAGCTTGTTTCACCATCATTTTTCGATACTCGACAAATGAATATCCTTCACAACAGGCTTAATAACCTGCTCTCTAGCGTTGCTGCCCACGACTCTGAGTTTCCACTTCTTAATACATATATTTCGGAAGACAAAGCTCTTGTGGTGGCAGAAATTCCAGGAGTAGATATTGAAGATATAGATCTTCAAGTAGTCAATAAAACGCTTACCCTGAAAGCTGAACGCAAGCACGAAGATGTTTCAGAGGACAGCCACTGGTACAGACGTGAGCGAGTTTCTGGACAATTTAGCCGTGTTATTGAACTGCCGTTTGCAATCGATGCAGATGACGTCAAAGCTACTTGCAACCAGGGCATTCTCAAGATTGAACTTCCCCGTGCACAAGCGGATCTTCCGCGGAAGATATCGATTCAATCTGTTTAATTTTCAGGAGGTTTTATTATGGAAACTGCAACAGTAGAAAGAAAAAAAGACGAACTGAAAACTTGCGAACCACAAGTGAATACACGCATCTTCGTTCCTCAAGCTGATGTGTATGAATCGCAAGACAAAATTTTTGTGATGGCTGATATGCCTGGCGTGAGCGAAGATTCGATCGACATTGTTCTTGAAAAAAACGTTCTCACGATTCAAGGTAAGACAACTCCTTTAGAAATTGAAGGCATGAGACTCGCTCACTGCGAGGTTCCGCCAGGAAACTATCGCCGCGTGTTTATGCTTTCCGACGAAGTTGATCAAGATGCTATCGAAGCGACTATCAAAAATGGTGTCTTGAAGTTGACCTTGCCCAAACCAGAAAAAGCTAAGGCTCGCAAAATTACTGTCGTAGCCGAATAGTTTTACTTCGATCGTCATCCCCCCGCTCAAAGGGCTCCGAAGAAATTCGGGGCTCTTTGTTAATCTTCAGACGTATCGGAATCCTCATCTTCTTTGACTGCAGATTTTAGCTTGCCATAAACGAATTTGCATTTCTCGTTTGAATCGCGCATTGGCGTGCCGCTAATGACCGAGGTCCAGATTAGAAATTGATTTTTTCCATCTGTCAAAATCACTGTCGAATTGGCAGGTGCATTCCATGTCGCTGGCGGTCTGCTTTTCCATTCTTCAATGGGCGCGTTGGTGATTGAACGGTCCACAATCATGCGGATGTTGTCGATAGAATGCACACTTCCGCTGTAGGTTACTTGGGTGGTCGAACTGACTGGCGCACCGTTCACTTTTTCGCAGACAAATTTTAGTGCCTTATCCACGTCCTGGTCGAGGTTGGGAAAGGAGCCGTGCTGTTTGTGCCATTCTCGCATGGCGTCACCCGCGCGGAGTGCAACCGCGTGCAGTTCTTCGCTATCGAACCCTTGCCCGTATTGAGCTCGGACCGAAGAAATGTTAATTGCAGTGATTAAAAGCAAACAAAGAGCGATTGACAGTACTCTAAGCATTATTCGTTAGCCAACTCGGTTAATGTTTCTATGCCTTTGTCGTCGACGCCTATCTCATTTAATCTTAAACCGTTTTTGTTTTTAATCACATCGAAGGTCATGCTGAATGGGTGGTGCTTTCCAGGCGATTTAAGATGGTCATGGAAATATCCCTGCACTTTCACTGTGATGACTGGACTTTTTTTGTTAGTCGTCGGCTCGGCGCTTTGACTAACGAAACAGATTTTGGAAGGTTCGGGAAATTCCCAAAACATTCCCTTAATTTGCGTGTGTGCTTCAGGTTTCATCCACCCTTGCGATGTTTTATGGCTTTGTGCTGCCCTGGATGGATTGGCGTCAAACGCGTCCTTCATGACGAAAAGCACAAAATCTCGTGCAAGCATTGGATCGATATTGGGATCATCTGCATCGAAAGTCGTTATATTCGATTTTCGCTCAAGCATAGAATGCTCATATTTGGCATTTTCCATCATTGCCTTGATTGGAACGCCAAGCGCATTCCCGTAGCAAAAGGCCGCCATGAGGGTGAGAAAACCAATGCCGCTTGCCAGACAAAATCCATTTTTATAGATGATGGTTGTGGTCATTTGATTAACTCCCAGGATATTTCTATCTTATCCTGAAAATTTAAATGCCGCGAAGTAGACTTTTCGGCAGGCAAAAGTGCTGAAAAAGGCGGGAAAGCAGCTGTAATTTGAGAATATGCTCCGGAAGCATAAAAAAGGGGGGCAAAATATGCAGTTAAATGCATATTTTAATAATTGCGGTTAGAATGCAACTGATTTGGATTTTCAATTGATAAAAAGTTCCAAAACCAAAATTCTCTTCGTTTGCAGTCAAAATAAACTGCGAAGCGCCACCGCCGAGAAAATGTATGAGAGAGTTCAACATTACGATGTTCGATCTTGCGGGACAGACAAAAGCGCTCGCATTCGCATAACCGCAGGTCATATCGGTTGGGCAGACTGGATTTTCGTAATGGAAAAGAGGCATCTGAGCCTTATTAGAAATAAGTACAAAGGCGAGTTGCAAGGCAAGCGCATCGTTTGTCTCAATATTCCGGACGAATATGACTTTATGGACCGTGAGCTTGTTCTGTTGTTTCAATCTTTGTTGAGCGAATATATAGACGTGCCGGAGATTGACGATAGTTGAGTTTTAGCAAAGTTTATCGTATCGCCCGATAAAGCAAATAAGACAATATTCCTGAGCGAACACTCCAGAGAATAGTGCGCACCCAGTTGCTTGACACGAGCATCTTGTGTACTCCGTCGTCGAAACCAGCAGAGCATAATTTCTCATGACACGGTATGGAACCAAATGCGGTGCAACCCCAAATGCCTATAACAGCAATGAGTCCAATCCAATAAAGCAAGCTGTCTTCGCGCTTTGCCATGAAGACGAGCATGAGCGCAGTAATGATTTCGAGCACCATCGGACCTGCCACTACATATGATGTCAGCTGTCGGTGTGCATTGACGTATGGCATGAACATGTCTTTGCCTGTGCTTGCAAAAAGTGGATAGTGCACTATTTGCACAAACCAGATTATCCCGGTCATCAACCAGGCGCAAGCAGCATTCAATATCAGGACAACATTAAACATTGTCCCAGTTTGCCTGAACTATCTGAACTTGGGATGAACCGGGTAAGACATAAATGGCATACCCGAATTTTTGCTTCACTTTTTCCTGGAGAGGCTCATTGGCGAGCATCCGGCTCTGAACCGGACGGGAGCAGGTTCGAATCCTGCCTCCAGGTCCCAACCAAAATGTCAGAAGAAGAGAAAAAACAAATCAATCCTCACTACGCCATTCACCAATTGGCTAAAGCCTTGTTTGGGGGTGGCGAAAACGCGGCTAAGAAAATACGGCAATGGCAAGATGTTATTTCAGGAATAATCAACGGTAGCCTGGAAATAGGGTCTCGGACACCAATGAAAAACGTGCCTGCTTGGATTACCCCCGAGGTTATTTTTGGCGGGTTTGCAACTGGCAGATACGCTGCTGGAGGCGAGCTTATGCCATTCGAGCAGGATTTGCGCAAGCGGCTGAGAGTTGAAAATTTGGAGGAAGAACAGGTAAGACTGCCGCTAAATGTGTATTATGTTAGCGCTGACGGACGCCAGGAGCTGTTGCAGGCGCTCAAGTCTCGCTGTTATCGCGTCAAGGTGCCAGAAGAGTCCATGCTGCTTGTTG
Organism: Cyanobacteria bacterium TGS_CYA1; assembly: GCA_026129135.1. Classification (GTDB taxonomy): domain Bacteria; phylum Cyanobacteriota; class Vampirovibrionia; order Obscuribacterales; family Obscuribacteraceae; genus Aved-18. The sequence continues at coordinate 102,294 of JAHCIQ010000004.1, forward strand.
CCGCCTGGTTGTTCGACATAGGGGAAGTCGAGCGCGCAACCATTCTTATAGAGAGCTTGAGTCCTTTCTTCAGTCATCTGCGTTTTTATCCTGCTCCTGCTACTTCTCCATTGCGCGAGCTCAAAGGCGATGTGATTTTTGTGCGCGATGTTTCTTATTGCGTTAGTAATTTGCGTAAAAAGAAAAAACAAATTTCTGTTTTGCAAATGAATGAAGCAATCAATGTTTGGACTCCATTATATGATCGCGCCGTGTCCTTATTTTTAGAAACTGTCGATGGCGATATTCCGGTTTTGGAGATTGATGAGCATGGCAAGCTCAAACGCAAAAAGAATGGGCAGCCTACAGCTACGGGTGGATTGCCCTGCAAAAAATTTGCCCCGGACTGGAATGCTCGTGCACTGGTTCTTTTGAAAGACTACCAGTCAGCTTCTGAGCAGCCGCATCTCATGTGTACTAAACATAGAGATAAAAAAGAGAATTTTGCCAGACTTCGCCACTATCTTGAAATTGCTTACCGGGCTCCCGGTGAATTGACAAGTCGCGACATTGGATACATCAGAAAAATTCTTGCTTCTTATGTCACCGCTCACGGTGCGCCTAATTCCGAACTACGCATAAGAACTATTCAAATGCAAAAATCTATGGCTCTTAGACCGTTGCATCACATTTTAGCTCAAATACTTGCCGATAGACTTGCTACCCAAGCTCCAGAGCAAGGCGTGGCTGACCTTAACAAATTTTTGGGAGCCGTGACCAAGGACGAAGCTAAAAAATGGGGTGGTATCGCTGGTGATGATTTGCCTCCGTCCATTATTCGAAAAGCTTCGATGTGTAAAGAAGCACCAATGTCGCAACTTGTAGAAGATAAGATTCTCAAGTCGAGTGAGGCGATGGCATCGCAACTGTCCTTGCTTACTTCAAGGCTGCGCGCATCTCGCTCTGAAGATCCCGAGCTTTCGCAAATATTGCAGGCCACTTATCTTGCATTTCGAAAACGCCGGTCACTCCTGTTACTTAATTTGCAGAGTCAGGTCAAATTTGAAGAATTGCCTTGGGTTCAGGCTGTTGAGCCTTGGATTATAAACAAAAATGATTCTAAAGTAGCCACTCTTCAGGCGCTTAAGATGGTGATTACGCTTGTGTTTGAATATTTTCCAGAGACAATTTTGCCTAATAAGTTGGTGAAAGAAATTCGTGCACTAGCTAATGATGTAGATCTTAATATTCCGTTGGTGGACGAACTAGCAGCGGATATTTTCATGGGCGAATTTACTATCAATTTTTTGAAGGCTGCAAAGGAGGCAGCAAAATTACTGCAGGGTACTCTGTACGAAAGGTATTATCAAATCGATTTCGGTTACATATTGAAGTTAGACGATGCGGGCTCCTTGAACCAGACCCGCATTTCGCCGGGCTTTGCGAATTTATGCAGAAAAAGATTGTCACTCGGGCAATCGAAGATGCATGGAGCCGCGGGTAATGGTGCAATAATCGAGCAAGCCCAAATTTTGACCACACATAATTTTGCAAGTTTGTGGAACGCATTGGACCTGGAAGATTTTAAGCCGAATTTGCCATCGACAGCAAAGCGCATATTTACTTGGGTTTGCAAGCAGCAGCAAATTGAAATCACAGATTGGAGAGCCAGACTTCATCAAAAGAAAAATTGCGCGTATGCATTCAGGCAAATGATTTTCTTTTTGTCTCTTGCTGGTGAAACCGAGCAGATGCGTTTTCTTGAATGGATGAGTGAATTTTTTGCAAAGAAACCTATCAAACGCGATAGTGAATTTCAGGACATTCTGGATGACTTTGTCGTCGCCCTAAAGGGGGGCAAGCCAGAGTGTGTATTTTTGGGCTGGAACACCGACGAGTAGTGTAAAATTAGGGCTGACAGACAAGGAGCCCGCAAATGTCCGACCCATACAGCCCAAATCCCGATCAGAAGCCACCCCGCAACCTCAATATCTGGACGCGATTAGGCATGGCATTTGTCGGTATGGTTTTCGTCATGATTGGCATAAGTCAGATGAGCAAGGGCTATGCAGAGATGAAGGCTGCTGACAATCCGGCTGCCAGCGAGATTACGGACACTGTCAAGAAATCGCTCGAAGAAGTAAAAAAATTCAAGGATGACAAAGGTAATTTGTCGTTCGATTATCCGGCCAACTGGACTGTTGCAGAAGATGCTACGAACGAAACGCCATTTCGTGCCAATGCCCTCGACAATCTAATCGATTTTCGTATAAGCAAAGAAGCGGTCCCAGAGGCGATGGACGCCAATGCTTACATTGTAGCAATGGATAAAGTGGTCGGTCAGGAAAAACGCATTCACGACATCAACAAAATTTCGGAAGACAAAGTCACCATAAATGGTGTCGAAGGCATTAAGCGTGTTCAAACGCTCAAGCACGGAGATACTCCGATTATTATCAAGCAAGTGTATATCGTTATAGTGAATAAGAACAATGCATATTGTTCGGTAGGTACTACAACCGAAAAGCTTTTCCCTGATGTGGAGCCAGTTTTCGCTAAGGTTTATAACAGCTACAAATTCGAGTAAATAAATGGAAAATCCTAACGACAAAGAAAAACTAAAAGAACAAGCTCGCAAAAACATTTTCAGTGGCAGGCTGAAAATTGGTCTTGCAATAGTAGGTGTCATATTTATTCTTCAGGGCTTGAACCAGATGAATAAAGGGTTCAAAGAAATGAAAGGCTCGTCCACTGTGTCCGAGGTGGCACCACAGGCAGGTTCAGATTATTCGCAAGTTGGTCCCCAATACAACGATGCTAACAGCTCTTTGACTTTGAATTATCCTTCCGATTGGGCTATTGGAGCCAATCCTACCCCAACCAATCCTTTCCAAGCAAGTGGGCAAGGAGGAGTGGTCGATTATCGCATCAGTAAAGAGCCCTTGAATCAGGACATTACTCCCAAACAATATCTTGATGCCATGGATAAGATTTTCAAAACAGATCCAAAGATCAAAACTATGACCCCTTTTGCAGAAAATACCATTAATATAAATGGAAACGAGGGGCTGACCCGCGAGCACACCATGATACTCACCGGCAAAGATATTATTCTCAAGCAAAAGCTTTTGATTCTAGTTAAAGACCGCAATGCTTATTGTGCAGTATCAACCACGCCGGTCAACTTGTACGAGAAAACGAAGCCGACTTTCGAAGCCGTTAATCAAACAATCAGATTCGAATAACTACTCTTGAGCGAGCGGGTCTGCTGAAGTTGCTTCGGTGGAAGATGCATCGGCAGTGGTTGTAGTTCTCGATGATTCAGATTCTGGTGTGAGGGCACTGGCTCCGGATAAATCTATCGAGGCTTTTTTACGAGTCGATTTCGGTTTGATCGAATCTGTCGATTCTGTCGAAACCGTTGAATCGGTGTCTGTTGGAGTCGAAGCGTCTGATTTTACCTGGGTCTCGGTCGAGCTCAAATCCTTTTGATTTGTGACGATAAATTGTCCGTCCATTGTTTTGGAGACTTCCAACTTCAATGCCAGAGGTGAAGGATCTTTGCCAGGTGAGGTGACTGAGCCTTTGATTTCAATATCGTAAGAGCTTGCGCTTGTTGCTTCTTTGCTCACTTTGTCGATGATGACTTGCTGACCTTCAGGCAAGTTGGACAAAACGCGTTTGGAAAGCGGGAATTTGGTCTCTTGCCAGTGACGTTCCATCAAAGCAGGTTCCATAACAGCCATTGCTTTGATTTGCGAGACTCTATATGAAGATGGGTTGAAATCGAGCAGGTTGGTGACGAAAGAGCGAGCGAATGTTTCGACTGGATCTGGAGCATTTATGGCAGCACCTTGAGCTGTTTCTTTGTCTTTCTTTTTAGAAGGAGTGAAAAGCGCTACTGCACCAATTGCGATACCAACCACAGCAAGCAGTGCTACGCCACCGATTGCGAGTTGGCGTTTTTTGACATTGGTGAAGTAGTCGAGAATGGCTTCTGCGTGAAATGCTGTGCGCACTTTTTGATTGCTGCCACCACGACGTACTCTATAAGGAGTGCGCATCTCATCGATAGTTGGTGGATTTGCTGGGCTTGCATAAGTATCGAGTTCGGGCTGAGTGGAGAATGGATTTTGCATCGCAGTATAAGGTGCTGCATCTGGACGATCTGCGTATCCATAAGTAGGAGCTTGGGCGATTCTGTCGCTTGTTTCTCTTAAATGATTTGGTACCTGGTCAGCCGTATCTGGTGTTTGAAAGAGAATATTAGAAAGCTTTTTGCTTTCGTCCATAGTCATCAATATATTGCTTGTTGGCGGAGTGCCGATTTGACGTTTGACTGAAAGAGAAAGTCTTTCTTTCTCGGGAACGTCTTTTACGACGATTAGAAAGCCCGACTGGGTTTCGACAACGCGGGTGCTTGTGAGGGGCGAGCGTGCCACCACGTCTTGTGATGCGAAGATATCGCCTGTGGGGTCACCGTTGAATGGTGTTAAGGATGATGCGCTTTCATCGGAATAACTCACGATTTTTTCTCCAAGCTTTGTGTTGATATCACGTCAGGTCGGTAAGTATATACTACCTCTTGATAAATTACAGGAAAGGGATTTAAAGCAGAAACCAGTCGTTGCATTAACGACTGGTCTTGCTTTAGCTATTCTCCTTAGTGGGAGTTAATTAGGAGAAGCTGAGGTATTCGCGCAGTCTGCTCGATCTACCTGGTTGTCTCAGTTTGCGGAGAGCTTTGAATTCAATCTGACGCACGCGCTCACGGGTTACGTTGAAGAGTTGTCCAACTTCTTCCAGAGTACGTTGTCTGCCATCGTCCAGACCAAATCTTAAACGCAGTACATCACGCTCGCGAGGTGTCAGTTCATTAAGCATGCGTGCCAAATCTTGGCGTAAAAGCTCATGAGTGACTGTTGTTTCGGGGCGATCTGTTTCGGCATCTTCGATGAAATCGCCCAGGCGTGAATCTTCTTCTTTGCCGATAGGTGTTTCAAGCGAAATTGGTTCTTTTGCTGCTTTGATGATTTCGTGCAGTTTTACAATTGATACATCCATTGCCGAAGCCAGTTCTTGCTCGGTCGGCTTGCGATTGAGTTCTTGAGCCAGTTGGCGAGTGACCTTTTTCAGTTTGTTGATGGTTTCAACCATGTGTACGGGAACGCGAATTGTTCTCGACTTGTCAGCCAGAGCGCGTGTAATGGCTTGTCTAATCCACCATGTTGCATAGGTAGAGAATTTATAACCACGCTCGTGGTCGAACTTTTCGGATGCTCTAATGAGACCAAGGTTACCTTCTTGAATCAGATCGAGGAAGGAAAGCCCGCGTCCAATGTATTTCTTGGCGATTGAAACTACCAGTCGCAGGTTGGCTTGCACCAGTTTGCGTTTGGCAATCATGTCGCCTTGAAGAATTCTGCGAGCTAATTCGATTTCTTCGTCTGGCTTCAATAATTGAATACGTCCGATTTCTCTCAGATACAAACGAACTGAATCTTCGGTGGCGATTTCCCTTGTAGAGGGCAATTCAACCGGCTCGTCATCGTCGTCTATAGAGGAATCATCTTCGTCAATAATTGTGAACTGGTCGTCGTCCATCAAATCGAGTTCTTCCATCTCGGTTCTTTTGGCTATGTTGTCGTCTTCTACCAGCATTCCATTTACTACACGCTCACGGCTGGGTGATTTCGCTTTGGTCATTTAGCAACGCCTCTCCATTTGGGTATTTTCGCAAAATTGTCACGCAAAACAGGACGGGGCTTAGTAGCACCAGTGCTCAATGTTTCTGCGTACATATATTTGGTTTTGAAAAGATGGGTCGAAAGCGGCCTTTGTTTTTTATATTTCGTCCCTGGAATGTGGGACCAGTTTAAAGCGCCGTGCTAACGGAAAATCCATGTAAAACCATCATAGGTGCGTTTCTCGTAATCAAGAGGGATCTAAATACTTCCATAATATTTGCATTAACCGGCTATCAGAATTGATTGTTTCAGCCGCTTGTATGGAGGATCTCCAAGATCACGAAGAAACGTATTACTCAAACAAATTCGGTAGAACTTGCTGGGCAAATACACCTCTAAAATCCAGTATAAGTGCGAATTTGAATTTGTCACTACAACTTCTTTGTTGATTAACGCAATTATATCTACGATTTATTTTTTGCGCGGTCGTGTTCGCGCAAAACCCTGATTTCATCACGTATTTCGGCGGCCTTCTCAAAATCCAAATTCTTGGCGTAAGTCTTCATTTTCTCTTCTAATTTCGCAATGATCTTCTTGATATCCAGTTTTGATTCGGATTTGGAGTTGCCAAGAGGAAGACTCGATTCTTTCACTTGGAAAATTTCTTCAGCAAGACTATCGTCTTCTTCGCCTCGAAGCGAATACAGGAGCGTGTTTGTAGCTTCTTTGACGATAGTTGTTGGAACGATATTGTGATCCTTATTATATGAAAGTTGAATTTCGCGTCTTCGCTCAGTCTCTTCGATGGCGCCTTTCATCGAGTCGGTCATTTTGTCCGCGTACATGATTACGCGTCCGGCAGCATTTCTTGCGGCGCGGCCGATGGTCTGGATGAGAGAGCGTTGTGCGCGCAAGAAGCCCTCTTTATCGGCTTCCATGATGGCGACAAGACTTACTTCTGGTAAATCGAGACCTTCTCGCAACAAATTGACACCAACCAGCACGTCGAATTTTCCTTGTCTTAATTCTTGCAAGAGCTCAACTCGCTCCAGTGCCTTGATTTCGCTATGGAGCCAGCGTACTTTGATTCCGATTTCTTGCAGATATTCAGTCAAATCTTCAGCCATGCGTTTTGTGAGCGTGGTGATCAAAACGCGTTCATGAGCCTGGGCTCTTTGTTTTATCTCTTTGATCAAATCGTCGATTTGACCTTCGATCGGTCTTACATCAATCAATGGATCGACTAGTCCTGTGGGACGAATAATTTGCTCGACCACATTTTCGCTCTGTTGAAGCTCGTAATCACCAGGTGTGGCAGAAACATAAATTGTTTTGCCGATGCGCTGATTGAATTCTTCGAAAGTGAGAGGTCTGTTATCGCGAGCGCACGGTAGTCTGAAGCCGTAGTCTATAAGCGTGTCTTTGCGCGATCTGTCTCCGGCGAACATTCCTCTTATTTGAGGAAGCGATACGTGAGATTCGTCAATAAAAGTAAGGAAACCATTTTGTCCGTATTTGCGCACGAAATAGTCCATCAGTGTTTGTGGAGGCGTGCCTGGCAAACGGTTCTCCATAATACGCGAATAGTTTTCGATACCGTTGCAATGCCCGACTTCTTTGAGCATCTCGATATCGAATCTGGTGCGTTGCTTCAAACGTTGCGACTCGAGCAATTTTCCCTGATCCATCAGTTCCGCCACTCGATCTTCTAATTCGGCTTCGATAGTGGCTACAGCGCGATCTATTTCTTCTTCGTCTGCAACATAGTGTTTGGCGGGATAAATTTTAATTGTCTGGGGAAGTTCGTTCACTTCGCCTGTGGTCGGGTCGGTGACTGCGATACGCTCGATGTTGTCATCGAAAAATTCTAGTCGTACTACTCGTTTCTCATAAGGTGGAAATACTTCAAGCACGTCGCCACGGGAGCGGAATCTGGCCCGCTCCATGGCAAGGTCGTTTCGTTCATAATAAATCTGGACTAATTGACGCATGAATTGGCGTTGATCTATTCGATCGCCTACGGATACTTCCAGTGCACGGGACAAATAACGCTCTGGTACACCAAGACCATAAATACAGCTGACTGATGCCACCACCACAACATCTGGTCTTTCCCAGAGCGAACGAGTGGTAGAGTGGCGCAGTCTGTCAATCTCGTCGTTGATGCGCGCTTCTTTTTCGATGAATGTATCGGATGATGGAATATACGATTCTGGCTGGTAGTAGTCGTAATAACTGATGAAATATTCGACTGCGTTATCGGGAAAGAACGATTGCATTTCGCTGCAGAGCTGCGCTGCAAGAGTCTTGTTGTGCGCAAGCACGAGAGCAGGCATTTGTGTTTCTTGAATCACATGTGCCATCGTCATAGTTTTGCCTGAGCCAGTGACTCCAAGCAAAGTCTGGAATTGTAGATTGTTTTTTACCCCACGCGAAAGATCGGCTATTGCCTTGGGCTGGTCGCCTTGGGGCGTGAATGGGGCGTAAACTTTAAACGGAGGCATTTAACCTGAAGACGGCTTATCTTCGCTATTGGAGGTAGAAGCACTCACCGAAGAGCTTAACTGGTTGGCTTCAGCCTTAGCCTTTGCTTTCTCTTCGATTTCGCGGTCTGCTTCTTTGACCTGAGTTGTAATTTCGGATTGTGCGTCGGTGAGAGATTTTTTGAAATTGCCGATGCCTTGTCCAAGCGCTTTTCCAAGCTCAGGCAATTTTTTTGGTCCGAACAATAGAAGTCCGACTCCAAATACTATGGCAATTTCGACTGGGCTTGAAAGCATTTCTCTATTTCTCCTGCGCTCTTTTATATTAACACATTACTTTTCATCAAACTCGGCTGGCCAGTCCCACTCTTCATCTCGCAAATTGCTGTCGCGAGGTAGTTCTTTAGCCACTTTTGGTTTCGATGATGATTTGTCTTTGTTTGCAGTTTGAGTCTGCAACTGCCCTTGCGCGCTCTGTTCTGGAGGCTTGGCGGTGCTGTCCTGCTTGATTTGAGGATTCTTGCTCATCGTGCCTCTAATGCGCGCTTCGTTGAGATAAGCTCGAATCACTTTGCCTAAGGGCACTTTCAGATTATTTGCTGCCGCACGGTCGGCCATTTCGGCAATCAGTGCTTCGGTAAATAAATGGTCCGAAACTAGTCCTTCAGGCTCCAGGTAAACTTCAATTTTGTCCGATTCTATGGCTGAATTAGGCTTATTGTTGATGAAATTGCCTTCGTTCATGTCTGCCACAAAACCAGCGTAAGTGGGGTCTGGATTGAGTCTGAGCCATTTTGGCTTGGCGCTCAAGAAGAGATTGTACAAATAGGTGATGTTGGGATGGTCCGCCTGTTGCTCGTTCAGGTCTACTTTGCTTGCATAGATGCCAATCAAAGTATTGGGGAAATTTTTGACCACTGAGTCTATATAAAGGGAGCCATCACGCTCAGTAAAATACTCTTCTACTTCGTGCAAGCGTGCAATAGTTTTTGGCCAGCGGTCTTCAGGCGCTTTTTTCAACTCTTCTGTTTTTTTGGGTTGCTCTTTTGGTGGTTTGACGAGCCCCATGAATTTGCCTTTGGGCGGAGTCGTTTCTTTAGGCGGTTCTGCCACTTTTGGCTCTGGCAGTGGTGCAAACAGTTTTAGACGCACGATGGCGCTCACTACTTCTGGTGCATAAAACTGTTTGTGCACATTTGGCAATGTCGCATACGGAATTGGAAATTCGATTTCTTCTTCCCAGGTGCCGTTTTGATTGTCGTCGAAAAAGAGCACGCCTTTGGGTGTGGTCATTTTCTGTTTTTCACGAACCAGGCTGTTGCGATAAATCCCGTCCTGATAACGCAGTTTGGAAAAGTCCAGCCAAATGCGACCTGTGGCTGCGCTTCCATGCTTATAGTAGGGATTTGCAATCAGTTCTTTTTTGGTTCCCATAATCGATGGGTAAAAGAGTGCACCCACTTGTGGTTCGCTGAAAGCAAGCCATTTTAGATTTGGCTGAATCGATTGAAGATCGTTTGCGAATTTGGACAATGTGACAAGAGTGATATTTCCGCCTTCGTACCAGGAAAGAATACCTACATTTTTGGTGTCTACTTTCTTTGGAATCAAGTCTGAGATCATTTTGCCGTTTATATCAGGCTTTTGCGAACTTGCATAAAGAAGGACTTCTTTTAGAACTTTCTGTGATTCGAGTCCACGCTCATCCCATGAGCCATCGGTGTGGAAATCTTTCAAACCACCACCAGGAAAAGCGAAGCGAACCTCGCAAAATCCTACTTGGGTGATGTGCGAGGAAATTGAAAGACCCGATGCCCGTTTGTTACCCGGGACCACGACTGCAACAGGAGCGCCTCGCTCGTAGCGAGTCATCGAGGGATACATGACGTTTACGGCGATTCTGCCTTTTTCGCCCTGGATATAAGTACTGACTGATTCTTCATCAGACATCGGCATCACTTTGACACTTTCAGGCGGCAAATCGCCACTCAAAGCGCTAAATGCTGCCTGATTCGCGCCTGTTGCCACGAATAAAAGCAGTGCAATCAAAGTGGAATTGATGCAAGTATTGATGCTGAGCCGTTTATGCCAGTTTTTCATAGCCGCTATGTTATCAGCATTAGGTAAATAGCTGTTCTTACTTAGAAAAATAGAACTGAATTTACGATTAATCTATTGACAACTATGGTCTATTAGACCGACAGTTAGAGATGTATGGTCCTGGGAAAAAAGTATTTACATAAACCTTTTTTGCTTCGCTAGAGCGGTGTCTTTTCATGATCGCATCGAAAGTGCTTAGAAACTATTACATAGCCACTTTTCTCATGGGCGTCGTAATGCTCGCTCCAATGGCTTACGGGCTCAAAACAAACGAAGTCGGAATGAAGGGTGCTTATGCTGTAATTCTTTGTTTCAACGTACTTTGCTTTCTTTTACTTCCGCTCATAATGGACTGGACCGAGCGAGTTTATTTCAAAGCTCGATTCTTAGCCCTTGAAGAAGTGGCTGAAAAAAGTCCGCATCTTGCAAAAGCTGTAAGCGAGCAATGTGAGCAGTTATCACTCAATAGTGTCAAGTTCGCAGTAGTCGAAGTTGCGCATGGCGATAATGCCTCTGATTTTGAAGCAGTCGAAAAACAACTGTCATCTTACGGACTGTGGCGTTCTAACCCAAGGGTAGTTTTGAGTCAAAGATTGCTCGACCCAGCAAACACCAATGCCGCGCCAAGCGTTTTGGCAGAGCTGAACAGATTTTCCAAAAACAATACCATTCCAGTATTTATCGCATTTGCTCTGGTGCAGAGTTTGTTGCTCTATCTGGTCAGAGGATTTGTTTTTTAGATTTGATTTTTAGATTTGATTTTTAGATTTTTAGATTTCTTCTTCGAACATTACTGATTCGAAGATTTCGAAGCGGGCATTCTTGCGCCAAGCGTCTTGTTTAAGTCCAGCTTTCAAAGCAAGCTGATTTAAAGTCTCTTCCAGAGTCCAACCATATTCGGTGGCAACATGAGGAAGAAAAACCGATTGTCTGCCTTTTGCATGCAACAAAATTCCATGTTTGCCGATGACAATGTCTTTGTAGTCGGCAACAGGCTCTGGTTTTGTCAGGACAGAGATTTCTATTTTTATATTTTTGAGTTCTTCTTCGTGCACCGGCAAGAATCGATAATCTTTCGAGCAAGCGCCAATGGCGTTGTCTATTACCGCCTGATAAAGCGGCATCATCGGTAAAATATAGCCAATACAACCGCGTAGATTTTCTTCGTGCTGAGAAACGTTTTTCAAAAAGAAAGTAACAAAAACACCCATTGGCTGTTTGATGAAATCGCTAAGAACTATATCTGGTGGCAACTGATCCAGGGTGGGCTTTTTATTGGTGTTGCAAAAATACTCGGCTGTAAAGCGAGCCAGACGCAAAAGAGTGTGTTTATCAGGATCTGTAATACTAATTTGAGAATTATCCTCTGCTCTGTTTTGAAATGAAATGGCAAGATAGGATACCGAGTTCATATCGTCATCGCTGCCTTGATCGCGCGATGTCTCATAATGCAAAAGTTCGCTAGTCGAATTTTTAGAAAGAGCGGCAAGCAGCAAACAAATGGGATTGAAACCACATATGGTGCAATCGGTTTTGCTTTGAAATTCCAGAAATTCGTTTAGAGCCAGCTTTTCTATGAGCGAATAAGCCATTAAATCAAGTTTTTTGATATTTGCCGAAATATCGTCGTAAAAAGGGACGTAATCGTAACGTGGTCCAAAATGAGTGAAGTCGGAACTTATTACAAACAGGTCGCCTGGTTTTTGAATGTTTGCAATCTTGCTGGCGCACTGGTGAATATGGTTCTGGTCTTTGAATGAGCCAACCACCATTGGTATCATTTCGATTTCGCCAAGTATGTGACGTATAAAAGCAGTCTGCAATTCAAGCGAATGTTCGCGCTCGTGCAATGCATCGTTTGTCTGGAAATTTTTGCATCCTAAAAGCAAATCGGTCGTTTTTTTATCGAGCACAATATCACCAAGTGGAGTCTGATAGGCCTCGAAAGACGAAAGAGCTACACCGGAAATGTTTTGATAATGACTTGGACCAAGGAGCAGAACTCGTTTTATCTCTTTTTTCTTAGCCTCAACCCGACAATAAGAATAAGCCGCCGTTTGTCCTGAATACATGAAGCCAGCATGAGGCGAAATAATCGCCTCCAGACGATTGTGGTTTGTGTCTATTAAATTGCAATTGCTATCGTTTCTGGCACGCTCCAGATACGTGTCTATCTCAGCGCCAAGTGCTTTAGGGTCGTTTTTATACCAGGTGCCGGCAAAGCGAGCTAGGCGCCTTTTACCGGCATTTTTTTTGTTTTTGCCAAATACATTCAAGTTCATTCAGACTTGGGTTTTTCTTGAGCGGTATCTGGAGCCTCGCTCGATGTCGGTTTCACTACTTCCATTCGACTGCGAACTGTCCTTCTGCTGTCCCCATGGGGATCGGCGTAAGATTCCATGTTTAAAATTATGCAGCACTTTTGGCCCGAACCAGAGGGAAGAGCTTCGAGTGGTTGAGCTTTTAGAAAAGCTTCGTTTGCTGCTTGCTCGGCGGCTTCGCTTTTTGGTGTCGAAGATAATTCAACATTTTCGACCGAGCCATTTGAAAGGATGATTGCTTTTATTACGACATGATGTGTCCCATCTGCCAAATACCAGTGCTTGTCCATTTTCTCCCGCAACCTGTCCAGGTATGCGCCACTGGCAGAGCTATTGAAGCTCGATGGTGTTTGCGATTTCGTTTTTTGCGGAGTGCTCTGGGTTGTTTTATTTTGTTTTTTTTGAATTTGTTTGGCGTTGCAAGGAATAAGCGCAGAGCAAAATGCTATAGATAAGGCTAAACCCATAGATGTATAAAAAACGCCTGACATTTCGAATGTTACTCCTGATTTGTCTTGATTCTAGTCTTCCAGTATAAGCATCGATTCAAACACTATAGGCTGATTGGCAAATTCAAAGCAAAGAATTTAATGTTTGGTTCTAAGTGTCGTATCCGGAAATCCCTGACTAAACAAGTATGTGTACTAAAATTAGAATTAGGGTCTTGAAATAGATTAAATAAGGTAATGGTTCTTTAAGCGATGACAACTGGCCAGAGCGAACGCGCCGAACTTAATATTTTTATTGTCGATGACCATGAGATCGTGAGAACTGGTTTGAAGCTGCTTTTAGCGCAGTGGCCAAACATAAAATTGGTCGGTGAAGCTTCTAACGGGCAGGAAGTGCTCGACCTTGCTGACTCTAGTACAGCCGATATAGTTTTGATGGATGTTGCGATGCCTATCATGGATGGGATTGAAGCAACCGACAAACTTTTGTCCAAGCACAAAAATATGAAAGTGATTATGCTAACTTCAAAGGGAGATGAAGGGACTATTCTTGCTGCACTTTCATCTGGTGCCAGCGGATACTGCTTGAAAGATGTGTCTCCTCAACGACTGTACAACGGTATGCAGTGCGTCTTGAAAGGCGATTTGTGGCTTGATTCCGAAATCGCATCTGTGATTATCCGCAGTTTTCCCAAAAATGCCAATTAAGCGACTGAGACAGCTTCAGGGACTGCGCCCCAACCACCATCTGAAAATTTGGCTATTCCAAAGCCCAGAGTAACTCCTCCTTTAGGCGTTGGGGGCAAAGGCAATTTGCGTCTTCAAAGTGCCGAATTCTTATCTTCCCGCGAGCTCGAAGTTCTAGCATTAATTGTCGATGGACTGTCAAATCAAGCAATTGCAGACAAACTTGTAATAAGTATTGACACTGTCAAAACACATATTCGACATATTATGGAAAAAATGTCTGTGAGTGACCGAACACAGGCAGCTATCAAAGCTATCAGAAATAATCTGGTCGAATAGTCTATTAGAAGTCCAAATTTTAATGGTATTGCCCCTGGTGTCAGTTCCTTTTGGGTGAGCAATTGGCAGATCCGAGTGCGTGTGCTATAAAAGAAAAAGACGTTCCTAATTCAAGTCTGGCGTAAGTTAATTCTGACAGGGATCATTTTAACAGACTCCCTGTGTTTCATTAGGACGACAAAACGAGTGAAGCGACTTCTTTTAATAGAAGACAGTAAAGTCGATGCAATGGAAGCTCAGGCTGCTATCGAGTTAAACGCGCCTGGAGAATTTCAGTTTACTATTTGTCGAAGCATCAAAGACGCGTTGAAAAAGCTTCAAAGTGAAACTTTCGATCTCATAAGTCTTGACCTGAATCTCCCTGATGCAGAGCGCCTTACAGGTCTTGCTCAATTAAAAGAATTTGTCAAATCCACACCTTTAGTAGTAATGACTGGCGAAAACGAACCAGCTCTAGGACTTGAGGCTATTACTCTTGGTGCGCAAGACTTCGTGGTCAAGGGTGCTTCGAGCTACGGAAAATTGCTGGCTAGAGTTTTTAATCATGCAATCGAGCGCAAAAAAATGACCGCCTTGTCGATGCAAACGCTCGAACTCGAGCATAAGGTTTTGAATGAAGCGCTCAAACAATCACAACTTTTGGTGGTCCGACTGGACCGTGATTTGAAAATTGTTTTTGCAAGCGACACCTGCCAAAACAAGTTTGGACTTGATGCAAACGGTTTTTCTGAAAAACACATTAGTGACGTTTTGCCTGGTTTGGAACTAGAGCAGGTTCGCGAAGCAATTGAAAATCGTAAACAATTGGAAATAAAAGAATTGCGTTTGAGCGGAATTACAAAAGCAGTTCACGAAGATATCTGGGTAGATGTGTTTTTCTGGCCGTATAACCATGTAGACAGAGATAACGATGAATACATGCTCTTGCTTGTCGATGTTTCTGACAGACTCAATGCAAAATTGCAACGTGACGAGTTTCTTGCGGCTCTTGCTCATGATGTCAAAAATCCGCTCGTGGGTGAGCAACAAGTATTGACCGGTATTTTATCCGGTGCCAAAGACGCTTTACCACCTATTTATTACGACTCTTTGCTTTCATTGCGTAGAAGCAATCAGGCTCTTCTATTGATGTTGTCCAATTTGATTGATGTGTACAACATTGAGGCGAATGAGCGCCAATTCGTTTTTGAGAATGTCAATTTATTAAGAGTGATTGACGAGGTGCTCCTGAACTTCAAGTTTCTTTTGAAGAGTGCCGACATTAAAGTGGTAAAAAAAGAATTTCCTGAATCTTTCGTGGCAAAGCTGGACGTTACTGCTTTTGTGCGAATCTTTTCTAATCTCTTGCATAATGCATGTAAGTTTGCAAAGAAAGGAAGCGAAGTCAATCTTTATCTTGTAAGCGATGCAAACGAATTTCAATTTGGTGTAGAAAGTTTTGGAGCTCCAATTAAGGACGATGAAAAAAACATTTTGTTCAAACGATTTAAACGAAGCCTCTTAGGACAAGAATATCTGCATAGCTCCGGACTTGGACTATATTTGTGCAAAAGACTTGCAGAAGGTCATAATGGCTCCATCGAATGTGTGAACAAAGGCGAGACCACTAGATTGGTTGTGACTTTTCCTCTAACAGCTGGTGACACTTAATCTAGTACCACACCTTCGAGATATGTCTTCAATTCTTGCATCGATTTGAAACGTTGATCTTTGTTCTTTTGCAAAGCTTTCATCACAAGACCCTGACAAAAATCGTTCAGCAAGGAACCTTGTTCGGTGTCGCCTATGTGGGGACATTCTTCGTGCATGTGTTTGTACATGACTTCTATTACTGATTTTCCGACTATTGGTGGAAGTCCTATCAGACATTCGTACATGAGACATCCCATCGAATAAATATCGGATCTGTAGTCGAGTTCGTCTCCACGGCACTGCTCGGGGCTCATGTATAGAGGACTGCCAAATACCTGACCCATTTCGGTTGCTACCACATTGTTATTCACAAGCGGTTTGCATAATTTGACTGTGCCGAAGTCGGCAATTTTAACTACCATATCTGGCTTGCCGAAGTTAGAAACAAGTACGTTATTGGGCTTCAGGTCACGGTGGATTACACCCTGGTCGTGTGCGAATTGCAATCCGTCGCAAATTTGCTTGAAAATCGGTATGACTTGCTCGATGCTCAAGAAGCCATATTCGTCTATTATTTTGCTCAAGGAGACAGCTTCAAAATAATCCATGATCATGAAGGCAGAACCATTTGAGGTAATGCCAAAATCAGTGATTGTCGTGATATTTGGATGCTTCAGTTTACTCAGTGCCTGTGCTTCCAGTGAAAATCTTTGCATTAGTTGTATTTCTTGCATGTGGCTTGCATGCAATATTTTTATAGCAACCAGATTTTTCATGAATCTGTGGCGAGCCTTGTAAACAGAGCCCCCGGCACCAGCTCCAAGTAAGGAAAGAATTTCATAACGGTCGGCAAAAATAGAACCAATCAGTTCGTTTGGTTTGGTAGTGCCTCCACATTCGGTGCATCTGTCAGAAAAGGAAGTTTGAGGGGTGCTGCAATCTGTGCAGATGCGAGCAAGCTCATGTTCGCCTGAATATTTCTTTGTATGAGGACCTGAATCTACGCTCGATTTGCCCTGGGCGACACGGTGCAGTACTTGAGTCATGTACGAGTAAACATCCATCTCGCTCATGCTGTAGTTGGCGGCAATTTCTTGCACAGATGCTCCTTCCATAATTAGATTCAAAATTTCAAGTTCGTTATCGGGCAGAATCGAGTATCTTTTAGTTTCAGCAAATTGTTTTGTATTCACTAATTTGAATGCCTTTAACGCTAAGTCGTCAGCAAGCCAGGTCCCGCCTTCAGCTACTTTGTGAATGGCTTGACGTACGCTTTCGACCGCCGAGTCTTTTACGCAATATCCATCTGCACCTGCTTTGAATGCGGCCATGATCGTGTTTTCATCCGTGTGGCTGCTCAAAATCAAAACTTTGGAATTGGATAGTTTCTTAATTTGATTCGTAGCGCTGATGCCGTCCATACCGGGCAAGCCTACGTCCATTACTATGACGTCAGGTTTGAGCCTGGCAGCTTTATCCAGGACATCAGTGCCGCTTGCAGCTTCTCCTACTACTTGCAGGTCGTCAAAACCTTGCAAAGACAGTTTCAATCCCAATCTAACTACTTCGTGATCTTCGGCTATTAAGAGCCTGATTACAGAATTATTTGTCGTTTCGGCAGTAATGCTGTTCATCATAATAGTCACCGATTGAATTTGGCTGTGTCAGGGCTTCCTATTACAGTCATATCTAATCTGGTGCAATATAGCTATTACACGCAAGGTGGATTCAGGTGTTCACCGCAAGGGTGATTATCCTTAGGGGCAGTAGGTTTCGGATTTCAAAGCCAACTGCTTGAAGTATTCTTTGTCCATTTTAGGGTCGAGTTTTTGATAAAACGCTTTAACTCGCTCAATTTTTTGTGTCCGCAGGTCGGTATACATATATATAAGTTGCGATCAGAATTCACTGAACCAGCCAGATTACCGTACATAATGCCTGAAAATTACACCCGGTCAGTCGCTTTGGCTAATCATTCTATGAGGGTCGAGCAAAGAATTTAACTCGACTTGAGAGAGACTGGTTTCTTCTTTTGCCACTTCTTTTATAGTCTTGCCGCTTTCATAAGCCAGGTGAGCTATTCTGGCTGATGCGTCATAGCCTATGGCAGGAACCAGAGCCGTACAAAGTGAAAGTCCTGCTTCTACCATTTGAGGTCCTTTTGCTGTTGCTTCGAGCCCTTCGATGCATTGATTTGCAAAGTTCTGACTGGCGCTTGCTAGCAAATTAATCGATTGCAGAAGGTTGTAGCAAGCAATAGGAAGCATTACATTCAATTCGAAATTGCCCGATTGTCCGGCTATGTTTATAGTCACGTCATTTCCAATAACCTGGGCACAAACCATTGCAAGCGATTCGGCAATCACCGGGTTGACTTTGCCTGGCATGATTGACGAACCGGGTTGGACTGCAGGAAGTTGAATTTCGCCAAATCCAGCTCGCGGTCCGCATCCCATGAAGCGAATATCGTTTGCTATTTTGAGTAAGCTTACTGCAATTGTTTTTAAGACTCCTGAAGCATCGACAATTTCATCTATAGTGCTTTGAGCTTGAAAGTGATTGGTCGTCTCTTTCAAATTGATTTTGAGGTCTTTGCTGATTAACTCAATTACTTCTCTGGCGAAATGAGATTTGGTATTGATACCCGTTCCCACCGCCGTGCCACCCAGAGCCAGACTTTCTAAGCGCGTTCTGGCATATTGCAGCCTCTCTTTTGCTCGCTCTATTTGTCCTTTGTATCCAAGAAATTCCTGTCCAAGCAAAATAGGTGTAGCGTCTTGCAAATGTGTTCTGCCCGTTTTTATCACACCCATGAATTGCTGTGATTTCTTTTCGAAAGCCGCCTCGAGTAACGTTAAGGCCGGTTCGAGTTTTTCTGTGATGTCTATAAGAGCGGCAATGTGAATTGCAGTGGGAATGGCGTCGTTAGAAGACATTCCTGCATTTACATGGTCGTTTGGATGAATCAGAGATCTATTATTTTCGCCACCTCTGGCTCCGGTCAGAATTTCGATTGCGCGACTTGTAATCACTTCGTTGGCATTCATGTTGGTAGAAGTGCCAGAACCAGTTTGAAAAATATCGACTACGAACTGATCATCGAATTTGCCTTCAGCTGCTTCGCGACTGGCTTTTTGAATAGCTTCCGATTTTTTCTTGTCTATGACACCGTCTTTTTCATTGACCGCGCATCCATATAACTTTATTAGGCAAAGTGCGCGAATAAATGAGCGAGTAAAACGCAAATCGCTGATTGGAAAATTCATCACAGCACGCTTAGTGCTTGCGCCATAGTAGGCGTCGTCTGGAACTTCCATTTCGCCCATCGAATCTTTTTCTTTACGCATCTAATTTTTTTCCTAAATGTCGAATAGACCTTCACGCATAGCTTTAACAGCGGCCTGGGTGCGGTCTGAAACGCGCAATTTTTCCATGATATGACGCATATGTGTCTTTACAGTTTCTACGCTCAAAACGAGCTTTTCTGCAATTTCTTGATTAGTGAGTCCGTCTGTGACCAGACGCAAAACATCTAGCTCGCGACTTGAAAGTGATTCGATATCTTTTTTATTTTCTTTTGTTTCTTGCTCTTTGACTGAAGAGGCATCGAGTGATTTTAAATTATTTAGAGACGCGCTGAGCAATTTGCGCGCGATGAGCGGGTCTAGCCAGGCTGCTCCGTCATAAACAGAGCGCACGGCAAAACAAAGTTGTTCTCCGGATGTCTCTTTCAAGCAATATCCGTCTGCTCCAGCTGCAAGTGCAGCAAATATATGGCGGTCGTCCCGATGCGAAGTGAGCATGACCACTTTTGAATTTTCGTTTTTACTTTTGACTTTGCGTGTGGTTTCGACACCGTCCATGAAAGGCAATCCAATGTCCATAACGACCACATCGGGCTTTAATGCTTCAAGCTTTTCAAGGGCATCGAGACCGTCAATGGCTACACCAACAACTTCGATGTCTTTTTGACCGGGCACATGTTTTTCAAGCACAACTTTTAGTCCGACCCGGACTATTTCTTGATCGTCAACGATTAAGACCGATATTGACATGTGTGCCTTACTAAAAGTGAGTCTAGCAATTATTCACAACTTGAAGGAATAAGGCAACTCGGACCCAAATTTACTTGCTTTGCCAGACTCTTTCCGTAAAGAACGGGAATTTGACCTTTGCAGACTTTGCAATTGGCTTTGGTCTCTGCCATCAATTTAATTTTGACCCGCTCGAATAATACGGATAAATTTGTCGCTTCAGGCAGATTGCTCAATTCTTTAGCCCAAATTTGGAAAAAGGCTCCAGACGTGGTTGGTTGATTGTCCTTGCTGGAAATGGCGAGGACCAGCTTTTTGTTTTTTTCTATGCTCGATTCAGTTTTTTTGTCCACTATCAAATTGTAGACTCCAAACCAGCAGTCATCGGCTCCGATTGCTTCCACAGCGCCTGCAAAAGGACCTTCGATAAAGAGAAATGTGTTTTTCGCTTTGAGCCTTTTTAAGCTATCTAAGATTTGATCCAGGCGTAAAGCCGATTTATCTATGTTTGAGGGGTCGGTGTCATAAGGTAGCAAATATACTTCTTTTTTGTGATCGCTTGGAAAACAAGGCAGTGACAGGAATATATAAACGTCGTCTTCTTCTTTTACATTGCTAGAAAGCCATCCCGCGCCTAGCTTTGCCAGAATTTCTTGTTGGGTAGAAAGTTCGTCTTCGAGCGTGCAATATTTTTGAGAGCTCAAAAGGTCTCGCCAGGCTGTTGCAAGCTTGGTGGCAGAGTGCTCTGGGTAGTGGTTAGCATTTAATTCTTTGTGTTCGAATTTGCTTACGCTACATGAAAGAAAATAATTGGAGCCTATTTTATTTGATTCTTTTTTGGAAAAAAAACAATGCGCAGGCAGATTGAAATTGGCGCAGGCTAACAGAAAAGCTAGAACCAGAGTCGTTAATGCCGCAAGAAATTTTCTACTGGGCATCCTTCAATATTTTTTTGATACCGTTTTGAACACTCGATTCGCCAGAGAAGCCGACGCTATAGGAAACCACTTCGCCTTCGTCGTTTAGAAATACCACGGTGGGAACAGGACTTACTTCATACTGGTCTACAAGTTGATCGTTTTTAGGATCGTCTACATCCACTTTCATGAAGTTGAGCTCTTTGGCGTGTTCTTGCTTATACTTCGACATGACGTCGTCGAGTTTTTTGCAAGGCGCTGCCCAGGCTGCATAGAAATTGATTACAGTCGGTTTGGCTGCTTCACCGGCTCCGCGCTCGCGAGCGATACCAAATAAAGATGCAAGCATTCTGGTATCAAATCCCATGCGCGGTTTTATATGATCACCGGGCATTGCGAGCAATTCGTCGTTGGCTTTTTTGGCGAATGGAGAGCCTTTGCCATAACGAATCGCCATACGAAAATGTTTTCTTGCATGATTCAAATCTTTTGCTTTGAGATAGCATTTGCCCATCAAATAATGACATTCACCATCGTTTGATTTAACTTCTATTTGTTTGGAAAAATATTTGAGCGCTTCGCCATATTTTTGAGCCTGCATTAAGGCTTTGCCCTGAGCCAAATTAGGGCTTGCTGATGTCGTTTTTGCTTTTGTTTGCGCTTGCCCTTGCCCTTGAGAGGGTAGAGCCGTTTGAGTTTTAGCGTCACTGGCTAAATTGGACGAAAAAGCAAGGGCGCTTGCACTTACGCTTACACTTAATAAGACTGCTAAGTTGCGACCGTCTTTGTGTTTGCTCATTGATTTAAAGACCTTCCTCTTTTTTGTTTTGGTGGCTTAATTGCGCGGTGTCTGCAGCTGCCATCTGAGTCATGTGAGTCTGAATCCAGGAAACGACTGTGTCGATGTCCCTAGGTTTAAACTGAGCTTCTTCAAAAATTAGGTGTTCTGCATCTGGAATCAGGACAATCTTTTTGTCTTTGGTTGCCAGTCTGTTGAAAAGGTCTATAGTCCCAGTGGGCCTCACTAATTTGTCATTTGACCCTTGTACGATTAAAACAGGTTTATTTTTGATGCTCGGGGCAATTTTTTTATTGCCTTTCATGAACATATCGAATTGATATAGCTCTTTGGCGGTCAAATTCATTTTGGCAAGCGGGTCATTGAGCCATGCTTTGCGCAGTTCTTCCTTTTCGGTAGCTTGCATGACCACGTCTTCGCCCATATTGAAAGGTTGATTTGGGTCTTTGAGCAAATGCATCGCTACTAGTAGAGTCGCTTTGGTTTGTTTGAATCTATCGGCGGCTGGAACCGAGCTTATAAGGCCGTCTATCAATTCGGGATAAAGGGCTGTGGCTCTAAGCGCTATCGCTCCACCCATCGATTCGCCTAGAATAAAGACCGGCAAGCCTTTATTGGCACGACGAATCACTTTGAGAGTTTTTTTGATGTCTTCCATGCAGGCGTCGAAATCCACGCGCTGGCGACCCTTAGCCTCCATCCAGGAGCCAAACCCGCGAACGTCTATGGCATAAACTGCAAAACCATGTTTGCTCAATGCCTGTCCAAACGATTCGTACGTGCCGTTGTGCAATCCCAGTCCATGAACGCAAAGCACTACAGCTTTTGGTTGGGCATTTTCGTCAATCCAGGCAAGACAGGGTGCATTGCCTCGAACTGGAGCAGAGCTAGTTTGCGGGCTTTGTGATTGCGGTGCTGAATTTTGAGCTTGAGTCGTTTGTAAAGCTTCACACGAAAGTGGCACTTGTACTTGTTGAAGTACCAGAGCGGAAAATAGGCTGATTGCCGACAGAAGTCTTGTCTTAATCATTTTGATTGGCGTAAACCCTTTGCAACCAGGAATTATACTATAGTGAATCTCAAGACAGATTTGCTCGAATTAGTCTTTGACTGTTTATGGGAGCATTGGCACCAGATATGGTATTACAACCGACATTCATATTAGTTCGTCCCGAGTTTGAAGGGAACATAGGCTCAGTCTCTCGGGTTATGAAAAATTTCGGCTTTACAGACCTTCGCCTTGTTAATCCCAATAAGAATTACAGAGGCGCAGAGGCACGCATGATGGCTTGTGATGCGGCAGATGTTCTTAAAAATGCGCAAGTGTTTGAAAGTCTCGAAGATGCCTTGCAAGATATAAACGTTGCCTTGGCCACTTCTTCGGGGCGCTATCGCAGTCGGGATCTTGACGATTTACAAGATGCTTTACCCAAACTCGAAACCTGTTTAGAAAATAATAAGCTAGCTGTGGTTCTGGGAAACGAGCGCAATGGTCTGCTTGAAAACGAGCTTGCCATGTGTTCGATGAAAGTGAGAATCGAATCAAGCGACATTTATCCAGCACTGAATCTGGCTAGTGCAGCCGGCATCCTGGCTTATCAAATCAGTTTGCGCATGGGTAAAAAACACAAGCAGAGTCAGGAAGCGCCCAAAATAGCAGCTCTGCCCTTGCCATGCGAAGTGGAAGAATTTTTTGTTCTGATGGACGAGGTGCTTACGAGGGCTAGTTTTTCAAGGGCTTATAACAAAGAAAAGATTGCACTTGAATTGCGCCAGGTTTATCACAGAATGAATCCGACCAAGCGCGAGAATAACCTGATGAAAGCAGCGCTTTTGAAGATTTCCAAGTCTTTGACATGATTTGGTTGGCTCGCTTGAGCAGGGAAGCCAAGTGGGGAAACGTCCTTAAAAATGCGCTACTATTTGCGAGCATATAACTATAAGGGACTAGTGCTTCATGACCATTATTCGCAAGAGCGTTTCAGAATCTTTGATGAGCTTTTGTCTTTGCGGCTCGCTTGTCTTGGCTTCGGCCTCAATAATCGTGCAATTGCAGGGCTGCGGCGGACCAAAGGGCGGCGATAGCGAAGTCGATAAAACTGCTGAAGATACCGCTTTTGAGAAGGAATTCCTCGAAGGGAAACCTGACGTGAAGGCCACTTTTCCTGAAACAGAATTTGCCAAAGCAAAAGAGCTCCGCACTCAAAAGTTGCCAGATTCGGCAGCTAAATTGCTAATGAGCAAACTGGACGAAGCCAAGGCATCAGCTCGTGGTACCACCGAGTTGGGAAAATATCTGGTTCGTTTGAATAATGTTCTTTATGATTCGGGTCGTGATGATGAAGCCATCAAATATGGTGAAATAGCATCCAAGCTTTTTTATGCTCAGCCGCTGGAAAAGCGTCCACTTCCCGCATGGTTTGTCAATATACACTCTTATCTGGCTCAAGCTTATGATCGCAAGCACAACTTTCCTGCCGCAGAACGTCAGTATCTCAAAGCTATTCAGATGACAGGAAATGCCACCAAAGCAGAAGTCTCCGATGCCTGGACCAAACTTCTCTATGACAGACTGGCATATTGTTATGATGCACAGGGTAAAAAGGATAAAGCAGAACAGGTTCGCAAAGAGAAGAAATCAAAAGGCCTCTAATATTTGGAATGGTCCGATCTTTTAATTGATAGAGAACTATGGAAAAAGCTGAGAAAAATAATCATCAGCCTTTTTGTTATTTTCAATTTTGGTCTGATCTATCTTTGTCTCGAGCGAAACAATTTACTTGCAGCACGATTGCTCAAGCCCTTCTGGAACTACTTTTTGTTCTTTGGATTAGAACAAGATTTCAGCGTTTTTGCACCTAGTCCCATTCAAGCAAACGTTAATTTCATTGCCACCATCACGTACCAGGATGGCGTATGCAAGTTGTATCAGTTTCAGAGACTGGACAGGGTAAACCTGACCAATAAAGTCACTCAAGAGAGATGGCGTAAATTTCTAGACGACAATTTGGGGTCGGATCGCTATCCATTTTTGTACAAAGACATCGCCAAATTCGTAGCTCGCAAAAACAACAATCAAAAAGATAATCCGCCAACCGCTGTGTGTATTTATCGATATACAGGAATCGTTCCACCGCCTGAGTCCAAAAGAAGCAATCCCAGCGTTTATTCAATCAAGCCGCTCATTGCTTATGAAGTTAGACCGGAGGATTTGAAATGAGTTTTGCTCGGCTCTTTCAATTATGGGATGAATTCTGGTTTTCGGATGTCTCTCCAAAGTGTCTTGCGGTGTTTCGCATCATGTTTGGATTGCTTTTGCTTCAATTTGCATTGTTCTTACTTCCCGACTTATTTACCTGGTACGGTCCCAAAGCAATCATCTCTGCAAATTCGATAGCCGAAGCCAATCCCACAGTCGTGCTGGACTTGCTCAACATGGCTCCTCAAAGTGATGCGTGGCTTTGTGCTATTTACGCTTTGTTCATTCTTGCTTCAATCAGTCTTACACTAGGATTTTGCAGTCGCTTATGTTGTGCGATATGTTTTGTGATGCTCACCAGTTTTTATCATCACAATCCTTATCTATTAAATAGTGGTGACTCGCTGATGCGCTTGCTCGCATTCTGGCTCATTTTTAGCGATTCGGGAGCAATCTGGTCGGTGGATGACTTTCTTGCAAGCAAAAAACCAAATTACAAACCAAAAGAAAAAATTTCTGTCTGGGGAGTTCGTTGTTTGCAATTGCAACTTTGCGTCGTTTATTATCACGCCTTTGTAACCAAGTCACCAGGCTGGGTTTGGGCTAACGGTTCGGCGGTCTATTTTGCTTCTAGACTGGAAAATCTCACTCGTTTTCCATTTCCGATGGATCCGAATATAGAATGGATCAGTTCTGTGTGGACCTGGGGAACTCTATTCATCGAATTTTCTCTCTTTACGCTGATATGGGTGAAAGAGATTCGTTATTACATAATGGCTCTGGGTCTTTGTTTGCATTTATGCATCGACTGGACTATGAATATTCCGCAATTCGAATGGGTGATGATGGCTACCTTGATTTTATTCGTCTATCCAGAAGACCTGACCACGTTTTTGAATTGGCTCAAAGCTAAATATTCAATCGCGGTCAAAAAGAATCTCTCGACGGGCAGTAGCTAGATTATCACTAGAAATTTGTTGGTAAGCTTTGTTTTGTGAATTTTGACCCAGCGTTTTTTGTGCTTGAGCAAAATTCAAAATGCATTGAGTCAGTTTTTTGCGTCGCGCTTCGATATTTTCTACACACCCCGATTGCAGATATTGGCTCACAGCCAGGTTGTTTTCGAGTATGCCAGAAAGACGCTCATACACAAGAGGCTCGATTTCATTGTTTTTCAATGCCAGATTCAATTCGTTTTTGCTTTGAATCGCAATTACAGCTGCTCTATCGAAGTCGTTTAAATACTGTTTTCCCATGATCAAAAGACACTGAGCTTTCACTCTTTCGCTTCTAGAAAGCGATGTAGAAGTACTGAGGGTTCGCTCCATATTGTCCAGAACTATCTTGCTTTCATCTATTTCTTTTTCACCAAGGAAGTAAGTAAATAATTCCATTTGTTTATCTAAGACTTCGTCATCTGAAAATCCCGCTTCTATAAGAACATCGAGTGATTTTTTCAAAGCCGCTTTTTTTTCGATACGGTTAATGCGCTCTTGCTCTATCTTATTTACGTTGAGACCGGTCCATGAGTTGAGATAGACATAAGTCACCATCCAGGCGATAAATGAATAACAAATCAGTCGGATTATCAGAAGTTCTCTTGTGCTCTTGTGGCTTTTCATGGGTTTAAAATTCTTTTGGGGAAGCACATATACTTAAAAGAATAGAGCAATTGGTACCTTATATAAAGATGGCTTGAAGCCAAGGAGCTTTAAAACAATGCGCACGCAAAAAATCGTACCGCAAACCCTGCTGGCTTTTGCACTTGGACTCTCATTTTCAATTGCTCCACAAGAGTCTTTTGCGGCAGCAAAGACAATCGATAAAGAGCTTGCCGAATCTCTGGAGAAGGGCTACAACCAGCTTGCCAAAGGCGATTACTCTAAAGCGGTCGAAGTCTTGAGTGCCGCGGTCAAACAAGATCCAGACAGCGTAACTGCTCGTCGCTATCTTGCTTACGCGCTAGTTAAGCAAGGCAATTCTCTGGCTGCAATCGATCAGTTGAACGCCATAACCCGTCTGACCAAGCCCACATATTTTGAATGGTGCACTTATGGCGAAGCTTATTTGAAAGCAAACTCTCTAGACCAGGCTGCAAGCTGTTACAAAGCAGCCATTTCTCTTGCTCCCAAGGCTGATTATGCCAAGAGTGGCTTGATTCGGGTGAGCATGCAGGGCAAAAAATACGAGGAAGCAATGAATCTTGCCAAAGATGGCATGAAAGAAGCGGCTAATCCACAAATATATGAATATTACAAAAAGCTCTACTCAGGCGTTCTTGCTGCCAGTGCCGCTCCCCAAATTGGCGGTCCGGTTCAAGGTGCGACCGTAGCAAGCGGAACTCCGACAACCACAATAACTAGTTCTGCAAATCAAACGGGCAATCTTCCAGGTGCTGTCAGTCCTGAAACTATGCTGAAGCGAATAACCTCCCAACAAACACGCCCGGTTGAAAATCATCCTGGTGGCTAAGGCTAAGGATATAAATAGGATTGTTACTTATAGTAGTCAAGCGCCGAGATTCGTGAACAGTTCTTAAAGAACGTGATTTGGCAAAATTGACACTGAAAAAATCGACGTGCTAAGATTATAAAAAGATTAATACCTTTTCTGGAGCCGTTGGAGCATTTTTCCAACAGGTGGGTTCAGCTGGTTCAAAGAAGGGTATGTCCGGTAAAATACTTACTATTAAGCAAAAAAATTGCATACTATTTTTTCTGACTGAGGCGTAGGGTAATAAGGGCACTGCTAGCTAATTTTGCGGGTTATTAATGTATGAGAGCAAAAAGCGGTTTTAATGGCATGTTGAAGCGCCGACGAAAAGGTGCGATGGCTGCCGAATATGTAGCAACTTTATATTTATTGTTCATGTTTTTGTTCTTTCCGATTCTCAATCTTTCTTGCGTCGGATTGAACGCGTTCTTTTTATGGTTTGCATGTAATGCAGGTGCATCTATGGCGGCGAAGTCTCCGTGCTTCAACCGCTTGATTTATGTTCCTGCTCCTTCAGGAACTCCTTATCCCGGAGCGTATGACACTGCACGTGCTCGCGCCACTCAAATCAAAAATATGTTTCCTGGCGTGACATGGACAGTTACCCCGACCAATCCCAAAGTAGAAATTATTATGGAGCCGATTGACCCGCTTTCTGGTCTTGCTACTTTCAAAAAAACTGGACCCCTTCCGCTTGGTGGTGGAGACCCTGCTCCAGATCCCGATACATATTCGATGCTTGTTCGTGTAACTATAGTTGGCGATTGCGCTCCACTTATTCCAGTACCGTGGTTTGACGTGCCTGGATTGAGCAAGCCGATGACTATTTTAGTCACCTCTCAGGCGCAGTTTGAAAACCCACCCGGGTTACGCTTCTAGGAATCCTTATATAATGTGCACGCTGGTAGTCCACGGCTGGAGGAAGATTTAACAATGTTGCAGTCAAGGAAAATAAGGGACCAGAAAGGAGCGGCCATAACAGGTCTGGTCATAGCATTGATGTTTTTCATGCTAATAGCCGGGTTGTTCGCTTTTGACGCAAGTCGCGTTCAAATGGCACAACGTGAGCTGACCGCTACTTGCGATGCGTCCGCACTGGCTGGCACAGCTATGCTTACAAGTTACGACGTGAGTAACGACCCGACGTACACTAAGCTTGCAAACGCCCAGCAAAACGCGGCGGCTTATGCGTATAACATGTTCCAGATGGGTAACGTGTTAGGCAGATTTCTACAAGGACACTGTACTCCAGTATCTACACTATCAGCTCTTGGTACATCGACTGACGGTAACTGCAATGTGGTTCTGGGCTTGGTCGACCCCAAGAACAGCTTCGCTACAGTATCACCCTCACCACCGGCAAACGCTAATGGTCGAGCAATCGCTGTTTTTGCAGGATATGGTTATCACCCGATATTCATTTCCTTTTTCGGAGTCGGTAACGTCGCTATCACAGCCAGTTCTATCGGTGGTCTGCCTCAGGTAGACACCGTTCTCGTGTTTGATTATTCAGGTTCGATGGATGACTTGACCAAAGTCACTCTAGTTAAACGCTGGTGGAATGCCAATCCTGTCAATGGTTGGACTGGTGCTGCAACGGATCCAAATGGTTGGACTGTTGATGCTTCACTAATTAATCCCACAGTAGGACCAACACTGACTCTGGCTCCTCAGCTCAACAACAGAGTTCCCGGACTTCTGGTAGCTGGTGATCAGGGTGTTAACGCAGCTCAGTTACACAAAGGCTGCATTCAATACGACGAGGCTCCTCACCCATCGGGCAATCAGTCACTTCAAAACTATGTAGGTCTTGATCTGACAAACTTCTTGCAAGGTACCTCGCTCAACGTTTTGCCACCACAAAACCTGGCGAACTCTGAGTTGGGTACTACTCAATCTGGCGACCAGATAATTGTATTCAAACAATATTTACGCCACAACTACAATACAAATGATTTTGCCTCACCTCCAGGCAATTGCGCTGCATTTATCGCTGCAACTAGGACATCTGTAATTGGAGACCCTTATGCCTATGGCGATCATATGTATCAGCCTGTAACCAATCCAGGTGTTTTCTCCAATCCGCCTCAAACTGCTTGGACAACTTCTGGAAATCCAGGCGCACTGACTTCTGCTCACAACTATCCTAGTTACAGCGGAAGAAGTGGTAGAACTTCGCAGGTCAACTGGAGAAATATCTATACCGACCTTGTTGTTAACATCAAGGGTGGTACGCTTCCTCCAACCCAACCAGCATTTGGTGATGATGTCTTTGCCGGATGTACCGCAACCTTCCCTTCATCGGAAGACGATCCGGACATTCGCAGCAGAACCTACACTTTCCCAAATTTGGCTGTTTTGGTTGAAGCTTCGCGAGGAAATCTCGATTCGACAGCTAATAGAAACGGTACTGGTTTGCACCGTGGTTATGTATTGAACGCTGGCTCTTTCGCCAACACCAATACCTACCAGGGAGCTAATCTGAACATGACCCCGCAGACTGGCTATCAGAAAGCTTATCAACGCATGGCCATGTGGTATTCGCAACCTATTGCGACTTCACTTGATGGAGCAGACCAAGGTTTCTTCCAAAAATTGAGCGCACTTTGCGATTGCCGTTTCGGTTTTGTAGGATTCTCTGATTCCGACCCATTCCAGGGAACTATCCCCAACTTGAACAGTGTGGCTACACCTCACACTGGTGTCTGGGGTGGTGCACAAGGTACTGCTACATATTGCGGTAAAAATAGCTACTACTATGACGTCAACTTCCAACAAGCAGCTACTTTAGGCAGACTTGTTTGGGATGGTAGACACTCAGCCGGTAGTGGTGGGTCAGGCACCTTGCAACGCAACCATGAAAACAACGATACCCAAGCTCCAAGTGGACTTCCCGGGTTTAGAATTCCGCGGACGCCTCTGAATACTGGTATCTCTCAAACTCAATCGCTGAATATCATCACTAAAGGAGCGAGTGCAAGCACCATTCCGTGGTCTGACCCGAACTCTGGAGATGGTTTGTATAACGGACGTCCACAATCAGGGACTATGTGTTACGAAGCGATGGAGACTGCTCGAAGACACTTCCAAAATGCATTGTATGATGGACTTTCTCGAGCGGGTTCGAAACGATCAATAGTTTTCTTCACTGACGGTATCCCATCTGGAGGGGTTGCTTCTACAGAAGCTACTCAAACCCAGGGTGTTGCTGACCAGTGCAAAAACGATGGGGTCGCTATATACAGTATCGGTCTGAACATGACTGGTAACCCCAGCTTGACCGCCGACCAAAATACCTTCCTGGGTAACGGTTCGGCTGGATTATCTGGAAGAGCCAAGAACGGCGGACGATATTTCGAATGCGGATCTGTTGATGAGGTTAAACAAGCGTTCTCGGCTATTGCCCGACGATTGACTCAATCTCAACGATAGTAATTCACATACATTTCACGTAAGTTGCCTACATTTGATAATGTAGGCAATTTATTTTTTAAGGAGGCTACGAAGGTCCTGTGAACAATCAATCTCCGAATCAAAGAAGATATCGGGCCAAAAAAGGGCTCGTGTCACGATTAAGAGGTATCACGGCCATCGAACTTGCAGCCGTAGTTTCGATTCTTATCGTTATCTGCGCGCTGACATTTAATATCTGTATCCTCATCTTCTCCGCTGATATGTGCGACCGCGCTTGCCGCGACTGCGCCCGTGCTGCCGGTATGATGTCGACACCGACCGATGCCAGAAACGCCATGAACGCATCGCTTTTGCACCACCAGACCAATGCGCCTGGATGGGTCATTACGTCGTTCACAGCGGAATTGCTTGTTTTCGAAGACTTTATCCGACACAACCCGTCATTGGCAATGCCGTCGGGAGTTCAGACTACAACCACATCAGGAAGTTCTGGTTCTGGTACAGGAGGAGTTCCGCTAGCTAATACCGGCTCTCCTGGTCCATTTGTTATGGTCCGCACCAACCTGACTTCACGCATCCCGGCGCCTATTTTCTTCTTTGGAGCACACTTCCAAGGAAATAATGGCAACTTGATGAATTTCCAGAGTATGTACACGTTTCCAATTACAAACACTCTGGGACCAGTCGTTGTTGCTAACACAACGGGCGATCCAATCCTGGGTAACGTAAACACTGTTACAGGTCCTCTTGGTCCTGCTGGTCCTTTAGGTCCTGCTGGTCCTTCTGGTCCTGGTGGTCCTTCTGGTCCTGGTGGACCTGCTGGTCCTGGTGGTCCTTCTGGTCCTGGTGGACCTGCTGGTCCTGGTGGACCTGGCGGTCCTGGCGGTCCTGCTGGTCCTGGTGGACC
Source organism: Cyanobacteria bacterium TGS_CYA1 (assembly GCA_026129135.1). Lineage (GTDB taxonomy): Bacteria > Cyanobacteriota > Vampirovibrionia > Obscuribacterales > Obscuribacteraceae > Aved-18. The sequence goes on from JAHCIQ010000004.1 coordinate 133,734, forward strand.
TGGTGGTCCTGCTGGACCTGGTGGTCCTAAGGGTCCTGGCGGACCTGGTGGTCCTGCTGGTCCTGGTGGTCCTGCTGGTCCTGGTGGACCTGCCGGTCCTGGTGGTCCTAAGGGTCCTGGTGGACCTGGTGGTCCTGCTGGTCCTGGTGGACCTGCTGGTCCTGGTGGTCCTGCTGGTCCTGGTGGTCCTGCTGGTCCCAAGGGTCCTGGTGGTCCTGGTGGACCTGCTGGTCCTGGTGGTCCTAAAGGTCCTGCCGGTCCTGGTGGTCCTGCTGGTCCTGGTGGACCTGCTGGTCCTGGCGGTCCTGCCGGTCCTGGTGGTCCTGCTGGTCCTGCTGGTCCTGGTGGTCCTGGTGGTCCCAAAGGTCCTGCTGGTCCTGGTGGACCTGCTGGTCCTGGTGGTCCTGCTGGTCCTGGTGGTCCTGCTGGTCCTGGTGGTCCTGCCGGTCCTGGTGGTCCTGCCGGTCCTGGTGGTCCCAAAGGTCCTGCTGGTCCTGGCGGTCCTGCCGGTCCTGGCGGTCCTGCCGGTCCGAAAGGTCCTGGTGGTCCTGGCGGTCCTGCCGGTCCTGGTGGTCCCAAAGGTCCTGCTGGTCCTGGCGGTCCTGCTGGTCCTGGTGGTCCTGCCGGTCCTGGTGGTCCTGCTGGTCCTGGTGGTCCTGCCGGTCCTGGCGGTCCAAGTGGTCCTGGCGGTCCTGCCGGTCCCAAAGGTCCTGGAGGCCCTGGTGGTCCTAAAGGTCCAAGCGGCCCTGGTGGTCCAAGCGGTCCTGGTGGTCCTGCTGGTCCCAAAGGTCCTGGAGGCCCTGGTGGTCCAACCGGTCCTGGTGGTCCTGCCGGTCCTGGTGGTCCTGGAGGTCCAAGCGGCCCTGGAGGTCCAAGTGGTCCTGGTGGTCCAAGCGGTCCTGGAGGTCCAAGCGGTCCTCTTGGTCCTGGCGGTCCTCTCGGTCCTGGAGGTCCTGGTGGTCCTGGAGGTCCTGGTGGTCCAGCCGGTCCTGGTGGTCCTGCCGGTCCTGGTGGTCCTGCATCACCCGAAGGCTAAAGACCAACACCCAAGACAACGGATAAAGTTCAAGTCAAAACTTGAGCAAAATAAGAAAAATGGCTCCCCGGCTTGTTTCCGAAAGGAAAACCGGGGAGACCCTTTTTTGGGGATAGTATTAAATACGGTGTCAGCGAATATATTCGAAATAGTTCGCTTTAGTGTAATGTTCGGGTAACGCCTCTCTTGGCGGAATTTTGTCAGAATCGAGTTTGGGTGTATTTGTATAGTTGAAAATAAAACTTACTCGCTCCACTTTGTTTTGTGGATTTTCAAAACATGAAATGATGTATTCGGCAATCGCTGGTCGAAAAGGTTTGCCCACCGGGTTTGCCATAATGTCATCAAAAAGTTTTTGTAATTTGAATTGACGAAATCTTGTCCAATAGTCACGTTTGTCCATGCGCGGAAATTCGTATAATCTGCAGGTGCCATCTGCAAAAGTAAAGACTGCAGTTGAATGATAATTGGTGCGTCTAACGTCGGGCGAGAACATGAGCCACATTTGCTCGATTCCAAGCCCAACTCCCACTGGTGCTGTATAAGGTCGCAATATCGGTTTTAAACTATCCCAATGCGAAACTGCTATGAGTTGTGCAGATATGAAAAATAAAACACAGAAAGTAGACACCACTTGCCGACTCAACCATAGTTGAGGTCTTTTGATTTCGGCATGATGAGCCGCTTGTTTGATGTCTAGATTTTTCAATTTTCTACAGTTGCAGCGTTCTTTTTATTTGAGAAAAAGTGTTGGATCTTATCTAAATTTTCTTTTTTGAGGTCGCGAGGATCTACAAATAAAATGAAGCTTGCGATGAAATACCATTCAAACAAGCCAAGGTTGAAGCACCAATCGAGCCCCATATGAAAAATCGCTCCTGCTGCTAAAATCCAATAGCGAGTTTTTTTCTGCCAGATGAAAGCAAAAAGTGCAAACTCTATGATCAGTGTAAACCAGCTAAAAGCCATGGAGCCAAAGACCGTATCGAGTAAAGGTGGAAGGTCGAATCTATAATATTGGGTCAATCTGGTGGCATAATATACTGCACTGCCTTCGGTCCATTGCAAAGACATCACTTTATAAATCCAATTAATTATATAAACATAGGTGAGTTGCACCTGCATCAATCTTTGCGGCCAGGCTTCAAATGTCATTGCGGGAGTTTTGTTTTTGGAGAAATATCTATCCAGGGACAATACCATCCCCGATGGCGCAAAACACATGAACAAAAGTAATAATCTGCAGTAATTATCTCCTGCGTGCAAAATCATGGGGAAATGATTGTTCAATGAAAGCAGGCATAAAAACAGGACTACGGTGACTATTCTTGTAAATAAACCTAAAGTCATAAACAAAGAAAGTAATATGCATAAATAAAGAAAACCCAGTCGCCATGAATCTTCCTGGGGTAAAAGCAACAGCAAATCGAACACTGGAACTTGGTCGAATCGATAAAACATCACATCAGAGGTTGTGATTATCGGCTCGACTCCAAAGTAGAGCTTGTACTGGGGAAGATACTGCAAACTAAAATTCAAAACAAGCAATAGTCCAAAGACTATTCGAAAAACCGCCAGCGGATAAGGCGATTGCGGCTCGAACCAGAAATTTAGCCATTTAATCCAGAGCGCATTCATTCTTTTTTCGCGCCTCTAAAATATGCAAACGTGGTGTCTAGGACATACGCTTTTGGCAAGTCTTCGCGTGTAGTGTAATTTTTGAATTCAGGAACAAGAGCATAATTGAAGCGAAAATTTACCTGGTTGCACTGGGCTTTCGAACAAGAAAAGCGATTGATAATATTTTCGCTCATACCAGGCCAAAAGTAGCTGTACTGCGGTCTTGCAAAACACTCAGTAACGAATCGACGTGTTTGTTGCAGTTCGAATTTCTCGAAGGCATTTTTCAAATCGAGCCGTGGCCACTCATAAAGTTGCATCGTGCCATCATCATTTATTATCAGAACGGTCGAATATTGATTCACTTGCATTAATTCTGGCGCGAATAAATTCCAGCGCTGTTTAGTACCTGTAAGAGCGATTACAGGCTCGCTCACGTCTTGGATACACTTTGGCAACCTGGCTGTGGGAACCGACTGTACAAGCGCTATTACGAGATAAAAGGCGATAAAAAGGCTAATCAGCGCTTTGTTAGAAGTACTGCTTTTGACCGTGGAATCGGGCTTGTTTTGGGGTGCTTGCTGATAACTCATGACATTATCAAATATAGCCTTAAGGTTGACGTATTATTGTCATAACTTTGTCATACTCAGTTTGTCATGCGAGTAAACGCGGTATAAAACTTGCGGGGCTTGAATTATCATTTCAGCAGGTAAGAAGTGGATATCGACCTGAACGAAAAGCCAAAAAATCTTTCTTTAGAAGACGCAAAACATGTGGCGCCGCATCGACCCGCCTTAGATCCTACCTGGAAAAAATGTCTCAGCGCATTTGCGGTTTTTTTTATGGTGATAGTCGTTGCCTGGCTGCAAGACGACGGTCCTATCAAAGAGAAAACGACTCCTTATACGTGGCCTGCGATGGTATTTTTCGAGTGGGTTCAACACTGGAGCTTGTTCAGCCCAGGAGTGCGTGACCACAACTATCACGAGACCGCCATTATCACTTTTGATGATGGCAGCGCACGCTTGTACGAATTTCCAAATATGCAAAAGCTTGACCACTGGGAGCGTTTTAAGCACGAAAAATTGCGCAAAATGTTTCTCGACAATATCATCTGGACTTCGATGGGATGGCAATGGGCTCAACCTCCGGTATGCCGATATCTCGCCAACTGCGTGAGTGACACTAAAAATCAACCCGTCGCAGTGACGATGATTAAAAACGAAATTCCAACTCCAAAGCCAGACCCGGACAATTGGGTGGAATTGACTAAATTACCTAATCATATCTACAAAACGGTAACTATCTATTATCCGGTCGCACCAGATGATTTGAGTGCGAGCGCTCAAGAATCGACTTCCAAATAGAGGCTTTATGGCAGACGACGACGCAAAAGTAGCGATTGATAATTTAAGGGTCAAATGGAATAAGTTTTTCTTCGAGCCCATATCGCCAGTTCCTATCGCACTCTTTCGCATAGTACTTGGACTCATTACACTGCAATGTCTCTGCATTCATCTTCTGGCTGATTGGAAGCTCTATTTTGGTGACCATCCTTTAATTCCGCTTGAAGACTTTATTTATTCGTACTGGCACACCAATCCTTATTTCGATTTATTGCTTTTATTGCCACCAGGCGAAGAATGGCGCTGGTACTTCTTCTGGTTTGTGGTAGCAGCGGCATTTTGTTTGACAATCGGGTTGTTTACCAGAGTAACGGCAGTAATCACCTTCCTTGGTATCATGTCGTTACAGCATCATTTTCTTGCCAATCAAAATTCAGGCGATAATTATTTGCGCATCGCCTTGTTTTTTGTTGCCCTTTCTAATGCTGGAGATGCACTCTCTGTCGATAGTTTAATCAGAAGCCTGAGACAAGACTGGAGACAAACCGGACTTTTAGCTCCGCTATCTTCTCCCTGGGCGCAAAGACTGTTGCAAATACAATTGAGTATCGCGTACTTCCATACATGGTGGTGCAAAATATCGGGACCGGCATGGAATGACGGAACGGCGGTCTATTATGCCAGTCGTTATGACGATATCATGCGTTTTCCAATTCCATTTTTGCTGGACAATATGTGGACAATCAAGGCGCTCACTTATGGCACTCTAGTGATTGAATTTGCACTGGGAACCTTAATTTGGGTAAGACCGATTCGTTACTGGGTATTATTGTTCGGATTGGCTTTGCACCTGGGTATCGAGTGGACCATGAATCTGCCGATGTTCGAATGGTTATTTATGGCGACCTATTTTCTTTTCATTTATCCAGAAGATCTTGCCAGAGCATGGGATTATGTCACCGCTTTTGTGCACAAACATATTTGCAAACCAGTATATGTATTGTTCGACGGACACTGTATAGTTTGTATTCGTATCATTGGTCTGCTCTACAGACTCGATGTGTTTAGATTACTCAATTTCGTCGATTTTAGAGCCGGCAATTTTCCTGAATTCGTTGCTGATGCCGATCTTGCAAGGCTTGAAAGCGAGATGATGGTCAAGACCAATAATGGAAAATGGCTTGGTGGCTACCAGGCTTTTCGCTATATAAGCCATCGCATACTTTGGTTGGCCTGGCTTGCACCATTTTTGTACGTGCCAGGTATTTCGCATATGGGCGATTTTGTTTACAGATGGGTTGCAGCCAATCGATTTAAGATATTAGGACGCGATTGTCCAGACGGAGTTTGTTCGCTCGAGCCCAAAGGAAATGAAGCATGACCCCCAAAGCGCTCATCATCGTCGTATTAGGTATTTTGTACTGTTGGGTGATTGTTTCCACCATGCCGTACAGACGCCAGGTTCAGGAAGAAAAAGCACGCACAGATTATTTTGTGAATTTGGATCAGAAGATCTACCATACCGACCGTTATTACCTGGCACTCTTGGCAGATCCTAAATCAGACCCTAATAAAGTCACTGATGTAGAAGAAGAGATTGGTATTCTTAAATGGGCTAAGCATGACCTTGTAGCTGCAATGGAAGCTTTTCAGAAAGTTGAAACCAAACGCAGACAACCAGACGCTGTTCAAAATAAAACTTATAACGAGCGATGGATTAAGTCTAAGCTTTTACTTGCAGGTATCTACAGAGACTTGAGCAATTGGGAGATAGCCGAAGCTGAATATCAAGCCATTTACGATTATGACCTCAAATTTGGTGCTGAATCCAAAAAAGTGGTGCGCGATTTGAATAATCTTGGACTGCTTGAATATATGATTGCTACAGGCCATGAAAAAGATGCAGATAGAATGCTTCATTTCAAAAAGTCAGAAGATTATCTTAATCGGGCTATTGCAATGTCGCAAAAAGTGAATGGTCCTCAATCCACAGCTGAAGCCAGTTCGCTCTGGAATTTGTATTTGACTCAGCGCGACATGGGCAAAATAGACGAAAGTAAAAAGACAAGAGCGCTAGCAGAAGCTATAGATCAAAAAATGGGTAGGACCTGCAAGCTTCCTTGATTGGCAGTTGTATTATTTCGATGTTAGTAAAGGTTACGCTCTACTGAAAGATTGTTTTCAACTCGGCTTCTTCTGATTTCTTTTCGACCTCATCCCACTCGGCTTTCAGTGCGGCTGTGTATTCTTGTGTATTTTGCTGATTCATCTGAGCGCCAGACCCTGCCATATTTTGCATCAGCTGCATGCCTTCTTGCATACGACCACTCTGCATCATCATTCCTGCAAGCATGCTTGTTGCCATCATTTTTTTCATAGGTTTTGCAGGCGAATCGGATTTTTCTACTAAAACCAGAATTTGACGACAAGCGTTCTCGCCCCTTTTGAAATCTTTAGCCTGGAGGCAACTTGAGGCTAATTTATTGAGAGTGGTGTTTTTGGTGGCATCGTCTGCACCATATGCTTCTTCTGCTTCAAATGCTTGTACGAGAAAATTGGTTGCGTCTTGCCAGTTTTTTTCAAGCATATAACAATCGCCGATGCGTCTTAGATTGCGCGCCATACCAGCGTTTTGCGGGGCGCTGCAATTTTTGCGAACGTCCAGAGCTTTTTTCAAAATGGCTTGTGCTTCACTGTAGTTTTTCTTTTCTATCAGTACACTGCCAAGATGCACCAGGCAATAGGCCAGACGCTGGTCTTTTACATTTGCTTTTTCGATTGCTGCAATTGTCGATTTCCACGATTCAATCGTTTTATCGACATCGCCTGCGTCTTCCACTTTCTTTGCATCTGCAATTAATTTGTTCAGACCAGCCTTGGCATCGATTACCATTGGAGTTGTGCTTGGTGTGAGCGTCTTTGCCAGGGTAACTCTTTCGCTCAATTTTTTTGCTTCGTCTTTGCGATCCATTTTTTCAAGCATTAAAGCATATTCTTGACAGACTAAAAGCGTCGCAGGTGAATCTGTTTCTTTGTTTTCACCTTTGTTGGATCCAGCTACGGTCTCTTCGAGCGCTTTTTTGAAAAAATCATCGGCAAGACCTAAGCTGCGCTCAGATTGTCTGGTGCGAGCAATAGCCAGATTTACTGCTGCTTTTTCAAGATTATTGTCGCCTTGGGCTTTGTCTATGATTGCTTGCGCCTGGTCATTGTTTTGCCATGCCAGTGCGACATCGCCTTTTAATGCGTGCAAAGACCCCATATCAGCAAGGGCTTGTGCATAGGCTGCAGATTTATCGCCAAAAGTTTTTTTCGCCAGATCAAGCGCTTTTTGTCTTAGCGGTTCTGCGTCCTGGATGCGTTGCTGTCTTTCGTAAGTGAGACCTAAAAGATGAAGAGCACGCAGAGATTCGAGCACCATTTTTTGATCCGAAGATTTCTCGGTTTCTGCTAGAATGGCTTTCAATTTGGTTTCTGCCGCTCCAAATTTGGCTTGCAAAATATCGCGTTCGCAAGGCTCGAAGTCGAATTTTTTAAAAGCGACACTTTTAGGCGCCGATGCAGGCGATGTTTTAGACGCTGCGCTTTGGCAATGCAATGAGACGAAATTGAAACTCAAAGCGATTAGCGTGCTTGTCATAAACATTTTAGAAAGCTTCTTCGTCATCTGCTAAAGTATCCTCTGATCTGTCTTTGGAGCCAGATTCTAACACCCTGACAAGCGCCTTGTGGAGTCAACCGTGAATAAAGTGAGCAAATTTGCGTATATAACTTTGATATTGTCCGTCGCCTGTCAATTCGCAAGTCCTTCGGTAAAAGCCGAAAGTGCTGGACAAAACGATCGAATGAAAATTTGGGATGAGGTCAATCTCGATTTTAGAAAATTTTATGCTGATGCTCTGAGCGAAAAAAGGAAAAAATTCGGGCCTGTCATCGTATGTAGTGGCGGCGAAATAATTTTGTATCGCGATGGCAAACGCTCTGCTGTAAACGTCGTACCAGAAAAATTTAGTTTCTTCAAAACAGTCGCTCATGTTCCTCTGGCTGTTTATGTAGCTTTAGACAACCATTGCGATGAGCAATTGTCAAATTCCACACTCGAGCAATTATCGGCATTTAAAAGAAAATACAATCTTGCCGGTGAATCATTCAAGAATTGGAATCTGAACGAAAAGACACTCGAAGTACAACAATCGATGCTCGACGATACTAATATATTTCTCGACAGAGTTATAAAAGAGAAAAAAGTGTCGAGACAATCGCTTGATTCTTTTGCTTATTCGATGAAGGATAGAATCTATAAAAACGCTGATGATGCCGTTTTCTACGAACTGGGTAAAACAGATAATCAAATTGCTTTGTGGAAAAAAGATATGAGTGAAGAGGAATGGAACAAATTGAAAGTGATAGTAGTATCACCCCATATGCCTCGAAACCAAAACAGACAAATGATTTATTTTCAGGCTTTGCTCAAAGATAAAGACGAAGGAAATAGAATTATTTATATGGATGGAGATCCCAATCAGGAAGAAAAAGCGCTAAATCTTCTTAGCGTTCACGAACTCGACCACGATGTGGCTATAAGCTTTTTCAAAGACCCCTGGCGTATGCATCGTGATTTGCTTGGAGATGCAGGCAAAAAGTTCGTCAAAATGCATAAACCAGGAAATGGTGGCATAGAGCTTGACCTTTAATTAATCGAAATTGATTGTACGCTTCCATTTCTGCACAGCTTTTTTGAGCAGATCCTGGTCGATTGGCTTGTGAAGATAGTCGTTCATTCCAGAATCCATACATTCGATTAGAAAACCGTTTGTCGATAAACCAATTATAGGTACGTGAGCAACACCGCGATGGCGTTCTATCGTCCGGATAGCTTGAGCTGTTCTAAATCCGTCTGGATCTTCTATATCGGCGCACAAGAAAACCATGTGATACTGATTATCTTGATATTTGCGCACTGCCTCCATGCCGCTATGGGCAAAGTGTGCGTTTAATTTCAAGTTTTTCAATGTGGCTGCAAGTTCGCGCCCAAAATCGATATCGTCGTCGACGATAAGTACTGTCTTCATAAATTTCTCCAGTTCTAGTTCAGGTGATGTCGAGTCGAGAGCAGAAGCTCAATCGACCACTTTGCACCGCTCAAGGAGCTCTAGCGACAAGGCAAATAGCCCAGCCAAACTTTTTAGATTGTTCATGGAGCTACCTCCTTTTACATCCTTTAACTGTTAACTGACTACTGTTTTTTATTTATTGGAGACGACAAAAAGCATCCCTAGCCTTTGTCTTGTTGTCTCGTATCCCTTGAATAGCATACGTCCCGACAAAAAATGCATAAATCCCGAAATTCCTGAAGGCATCCTTCCTCCAACTGCATAAATAAGAGGCGTTTTCATGTTTTTGCAGTCTTATTCTTTTTCATATGGTTATAGAAAGCTTCTTTCATCACCTGGTTTCGATAATCCTGAAATCTCTATGAAGGTTTTGTAGGAAGAGAATGAGGGTTTGACTATGAAATGCTTGCTTACGCCCATATTGTGATGTTTGCCTCCAGCTGGAATCGATTGATAGAAAACATATAAGCTTTCATCATCCAGAATTACCATTTTGTAAATTTGTTCCGTGTTGATGCGATTTTGTATCGCATTTTCTTCCCAGTTTTCAACCCCAATTCGCTCTGCGTTTGCCAAAGCCATTTTGATTGTGTCATCATTAAATCTGCTCATTTACAATCCTTATTTCCTAAACCAATTGTTTAACTCCAGATTTTCTAAGAGTCGCGGAAAAGCTTCAAGAAGGCTTTTTTCTATCAATGGATTTGCCGCGCCACCATATGCGATAGCGTACAAATCGGTAATGGTTTGATAAAATCCAGAATTTTTGTGCAAATACTTTGGACTTAAGTCATCTAACAGTTTTAATGCTCTGCTCAGTTCTGCATTAGGTAACTTTCCGTCTTTAATTAGCTTAGATAAATTCTCTACTGCTGCCCTTTCCATCTCATAAATTATTTCATAGTCTTTTAATCCATACAAAGAAGCCAATTGCTGACCAGCTTCATGTCGCACGATACCTCCAACACTATGAAAGTCAGAGTTATATACCAGTAGGTCTGTATCAATATCAACAAATTTCTTTGGTACCACTGACTTGGCTTTGAGTCCATCGATTGAAGCTGAAAAGGTCACGCCTGGCAAATGCTCGTTTCGTATAAGAGGGACGGACGATATTTCCGCTGACATTTTCGCTTCTTTTTTCATAATACTTTCCAGTGTTTCAGGAAAGAAAAACTTGTGCCCCGATCGATAAAGTGCAATCAAATCTTCTAGGGGCAAATCGAAAACCGCTTGACGGCATCGTATGTGGTGCTCAGTAACTTCTGCTGCCTTATCTACAATTTTGGATGTTATTTTTTCTTTGGCGACAGTTTCTTCGAGTTCGCGCAGCTCCTGAGCAGTCAAAATTTTCTCGGGGCGTAATTTCTCTCCAGCTTCTTGGTAGAGCTTACGTGCTTTATCAAAAAATCCTCCGCCGCCACTTCCGCCGCCCATCATCATCAAGAAGTGCTTATCGAAAGGACCGCCAGCTGGGACTAGAATTCGGCGTGGACCGGTTTGAGCTAATTCAAGTACAGAGTCTGTGAGGATTTTGTGAAATTCAAGCGAGGTAATAAATTCTTTGGCGACGCTAAGTACTGTGCGTAATCGCTCGATACCTAGTTGCCCCGCTTTGTCGCGAGCAGAGGCGACGAGTACCTGCAAGATGTTGTCTACCGCTTTCTCGTTTGCGATTTCGCGCTTAAGCCCCTTCGAAAACAAATGAGGAAATTCGACTACCGCATCGACATTGAGAAAGTCAAACATTGCATTGCCAATCACTCGCCCTTGTTCTCGCTTCGACATGTGCGAATAGCGGTCAGAGGATTTGGCAATAGATTCGCCTAGGTGTGGCACTTCGTTATAAAGCCATGAGCCAACGGCGCAAGCCGTGCCTAGAACAAGTTCGAGGTCGTAGCCGATATCGCAGGCTTTGAGCATCATCCTAAGAGCCGTGCCATCGGTCACACCGGTCCAGCCAGCGCGAGCAAGCGCTTTTACATTTTCCTTTGCTTCGTTGAGTCCTTCGCCGATGCCTATGAATTTTTCGCGCTCGTCTTCGATAAGTTGCTCCAGAGCTTGTTTGTCTGTCAGAAAATCTATCGCTTTTCCAGCAGCTATTCCTGCAAAATCAGCAAGGCGCTCAGGATGGAAAGTGTTAGAGTCTGTCGCAGTAATTTCCAGGACAGATTCAAACTTTGTCGCTGAAAGATTAAATGTCGGCGTGATCGCCGTTAACCTGTCCGACGCTTCTTGGGATTGATTAGATTCGGGGCTCAATTCTTTAGCCCTGAGTGATTTCGCTAGGTCCTGCGCGAGCTGATAAAGATCGGTCTTTTCTTGTCCTTGCGGAAGGGTGCGGGCAAATCGCTTAAGCTCTACCACCGGCTCGAAGGCTGGGTTGGATGACGCCTCCATTTCAAGCGCCTTAAGCTCTATGAAAGACGCTGGCGCGTCGGATGCAGCAAGAGGTCGAACACGACCATCGGCGTCGAGGTCTATAAGCATCAAAGGCTCGTAATCTAAATTGAGCGCATTGTCTGAGGTTATTGCTTTGAGCGAAGTATCGGAAAGAGTCGTATCGCCTTCGTGAGCGGCGCGATGCGCTTCCACCTGTTCCGCGCGTGTCGAGATAGTCGCATCAACCACAGTCTTTTCGGGGCTTTGCGTGCGATCCGAAGAGTCGAAATTGCGATTGAGTTTTTGCTCTTCATGCGACATAAACTGATTATGCCCCAATTGGAAGCCCTCACGAAAACTATTAGATACAAAGCCTTGACCAATTTGTTTTCCGGTATTTATTATTGACAAATATTAGACCTGTGCGCCCAAAAAGGCGAAGAAGAAGATGTCCGCGTTCATCATCAATAACAATAATAATGATGATAATAACAACCATGTGTTGCGGCTCTTTCCACATGTTCTAGTTATCACACACTAAAGCATCAGTAAATAAAGGAAATAGACCGCAAGCACAGTGAGCTTGCGGCATTTTAGTTTGGAGGTTTAAAATGCAAATGGTAGAAATTGCTCAATGCCTGGCTTTTGAAGAGAAAGAGCCAAGAAAAGTAAAACTGAAAGGACATATTTATTCCTGCCGCAATTTCGGCAATTTGACTTTTCTCCATTTGCGCGACCGCACTGGCGTAATTCAAGTGGTAGTTGAAGAGCCGCGTTTACTTGCACAAGTGCAAACTCTCGCGCTTGAAACTCCGGTTCTGATTGAAGGAGAACTTGTTTCAACCCCTAAAGGTGGAAGTGAGATCAAGCTTCATTTCCTGAAAACTTTGAGCGAACCATCCTTAAATTTACCTGTGGAGATTTCCAAAGACAAAAAAATGGCTTCTCTCAATTTGAAGTCTATGCTGGATTATCGTCCTTTAACTTTGCGCAATGAGAAAACGCGGGCTATTTTCAAAATTGAAGCTGTACTGTGTGCGGCCTTTAGAGAGTTTCTTTCGTTTGAAGGATTCACCGAAATTCATTCTCCTAAAATCGTATCGACTGGCACCGAGGGTGGTGCTCAGGTTTTCAAACTCGACTATTTTGGACGTCCTGCTTTTCTTGCTCAGAGCCCTCAATTCTACAAACAAATGATGGTAGGAGTGTTCGAGCGTGTTTTCGAAATCGGACCTGTTTATAGAGCCGAAGAACATGATACGTCGCGCCATTTGAATGAATATGTCAGTATGGACTTTGAAATGGGTTTTATCGAGAGCGAAGAAGACGTAATAAACATGCAGGTTCGCTTGCTCAAACATATGTTTGCTCGGCTTGCCAAAGACTGTTCACACGAGCTTTCGCTCTGGCAGGCGCAGGTTCCTGTGATTAAAGAGACTATTCCGCAAATAGATTTAGAGGAAGCGATTAAACTGCTCGAATCAAATTTTTTATGGAGGGCAGTGCAAGGAGACCTCGACCCCGAGGGCGAGAAATTGCTTTGTGCATATTTTAGTGAAAAAGAAGAAAGCGAACTGGTATATGTAAGACGTTATCCTCTTTCGGCAAGACCGTTTTACACTATGCCTTATGGCCAATATGCAAGTCGCAGTTTCGATTTGCTCTTTCGAGGTTTGGAAATAACCACTGGTGGTCAACGTATTCACAAAGCTGAAGAGCTTGTAGCGGGAATGCAGCGGGTAGGGCTATCTTCGGACGAATTTTCGGACTATTTGCAGTGTTTTCAATATGGAATGCCACCACATGGAGGGCTTGCAATTGGACTCGAGCGACTGGCAAAACAGTTGCTCGAATTGCCCAACGTTCGCTTAGCTAGTTTGTTCCCTCGGGACCGTCAGCGGATTTCGCCATAGATTCTTCAGTTGAGTCTACTGGTTCGTCCAGATGAACCGATACGTCGACCAGACCTTGGAGTCGTTCTTTCAAGGTCCGCTCGACGTGTTTGGCTATTTTGTGTCCTTCTTTGACTGAAATTTCGCCAGATACTTCAATGTGCAAATCTACAAACGAATGGTCTTTCGCCCCACGCGATCGGACTTTATGTACTCCAATTACTCCAGGGGCTTCAAGAGCCAGTTCGGCAATTGCTTTAGGGTCATGTACCGCCGCATCAACAAGTGGTCCCATGTGAGACATGATGATCTCATAGCCGCCTTTTAAGATGAAATAAACCACTGCTAGCGATGCCACAGCATCTACGAAGTAAAGCTTGAAGTGCGCACCTATGAGTGCTGCAAGAACAGCAATACTTGTCAATACGTCTGAAAGAGTGTGTTTTGCGTCTGCTTCGAGCAAAGACGAATCAAGCTTGTGTGCCTGATCGTGTTCATATTTATGGACTAAATAGCTCACGATCATTGAGCCAATAATAATAAGGTAAGAGAGTAAACCAACTTCAGGGTGTTTACCTGCAGGCTCTAAATAGCGGTCTAGCACTTCGTTGAAGACATGCAGGCTTGCGGTGAACATCATAAAAGAGATAGCTATAGCGGCAAGCGCTTCGAACTTTTTATGCCCGTAAGGGTGCTCAGCATCAGGCGGTTTGAGAGATGCAGTAATTCCTGCAATGCCTACAAGATTTGCGATGGTGTCAAGAAGCGAGTGAAATCCGTCAGCCACCATGGAAAGGGTATTGGTCACGAATCCGCAAATCAATTTGGCTAGTGAAATTACCAGATTCACTACGAAAATTTGAATAAATATGAGTTGCGTCTTATTAATTGCTTTCATCACACCAATTATGCGGTATCTGCCAGCAGTTTAAACAATGATAAAGAACTGCTTGAAATCATATTTAGCATCTATACTAAATCCTTTAAAACCGGTATCCAAGTCTCGGGCGTTCCTATTTAGCAGGACTTTGAAATAAATGTCGCATTCTTTCGTTTCGGATATCTTCAACGTTCAAAAGGGAGAGCGACTGAAGACCAGTCTTTTGTTTCTCTGGTTTTTCCTTTTCATTTGCGTTTACTATATTCTGCGCCCCATTCGTCGCGGCCTCGTACTTGAAGGATTAGGCAACGACAACATGCCCTTCGTGTACATGGGCACGGCACTTGTGACTGGTGTGGTGGTATGGATATATTCCAAATTCGCGCACCTTCCGCGCAAACCGCTGATCTCGTCTATTTACGGGATTTTTATGGTCAACCTGCTTTTGTGGTGGCAGGCATTTCAATTCGAATCGAACGTGACCTCTGGTTTGTTCTGGGTCTGGCTCGATGTTTTCTCAATCATGGGCGTAACTCTATTCTGGATGTACGCAAATGATATATTCGACAGTTCAGCTGCGAAGAGATTGTTTGGTATCATCGCTGGTGGCGGCGGACTTGGTGCGGTTTTGGGAAGCACCATTACAGCTACGCTTGTAAAATTGCTTGGTACGACCAATATGCTGCTTGTAGCAGCTGGTCTCATTGGCGTTACGCTTGGCATATTCCTTTATATGGAATCTGTTTTCGCCAGAACCGGTGCTATCGATAACAAAAAGAAGAAGAAAGAAGAGTATGACAAGAAAAGTTTCGCTCAGATTTTCGCTCATATTGGCGCAAACAAGTTCTTGCTCTTTTTGACTCTTGTAGTCTGCTTCGAGCGTATGACGCCTGATTTCATACAGTTCCTCTATCACGAAGTGCTAACCGGTATGGCCAAAGGTTCTGCTGGAATTGCAGCTATTGACGCGCAGTTCGAGCAATGGCGCGGAATTTGTGAATTCGGTATCGAAATGTTCATTGTCGCTTATGTCATTAAGCGCTTCGGCTCTGGATTTTCGCTTGCATCATCTGGTGTTGCGATTTGCGGAAGTTTGATTGCATTTGCCATTCTTGCTAATCCCTTAATTGTGATTGCTGTTTTCCACGCCGATGAAGCAATTCGTCACTCGTGGTTCAAAGCTGCTAAAGAACTGACATATACAGTGACCAATCGCCAGGTTCTCTATATGATCAAACCAGTGATTGAAATGTTCTGCTATCGCTTTTCTCGTGGAATTGCCGGTGTTGCTATCTATCTTGTCAATACCGTTTTTGGCTGGGGCATTAATGGAATCATGGTGACCGGCGGTTTGTGCGCAGCAGCCTGGGCTATTTTCGCCTGGAAGCTAAATGATGAATTCAGAAGACTGGAAGTGAAAGCCCAAATCGAAAAGGCTTTTACCGAAGTGCCAGATACAATGCCGCAAGCACAGGCGCAAAAAGCTGACGATAAAGAAACTCGCGAAGTCGGCTCGGTCTAAAATTGCTTAGAAAGCCAGTCTGTGATAGCTTTATTTTAAATGAAGCTATCTAAGAGTCTATTCAGCGAACCCGAGCAGTGTGGCTATTTGCCGGACCAACAGTGGCGTTTCGAGTATAAGAAAGCCATCGAGATGACTTCAGAAGAATATACCGCATTTATTCATGACGGTTGGCGGAAATTCGGGCGTATGCTTTT
Organism: Cyanobacteria bacterium TGS_CYA1; assembly: GCA_026129135.1. GTDB lineage: Bacteria > Cyanobacteriota > Vampirovibrionia > Obscuribacterales > Obscuribacteraceae > Aved-18. Next base: position 149,726 of record JAHCIQ010000004.1, read on the forward strand.
TCGTCCCATCTGCAACAGTTGCTCGGCCTGCCAGCCAATAAGAGTGAGATGTGCTGAATTCAATCCTGATAGAAGCCAAAAAAGGACTCTCAAAGCAAACGAAGATCTGCAAATAAACGTGAGCCATAGCGGCATGGACAAGTCTGTTTACGACTTATATATGAGTCATCACGAAGCGCGGGCGCAAGATGTTGGATGGCGGAAGCCTACTGTTTTTGGCAGTCTTTCGCATTTAAGCTCGATGGAAGATAATCCATTTGCAATTCAAGTGTGGAAACACAAACTAAACGACAGACTGGTTGGAGTCTGTTTCGTCGAGCCTCTTTCTGATGGTTATTCTGCCATTTATTCCTTTTATGACCCCGATGAAAAGAAACGTTCGCTTGGAACCTGGATGATTCTCAATTTGATTGAAAAAGCCAGACTTGAGAATTTGCCCTATGTTTATCTTGGTTATTATGTGGAAGGCTGCCGCTCGATGAGCTATAAGTCGACGTATTCTCCCAGTGAAATAAGAAACGAAGATGGAAGCTGGAGTAAGTTCAAGGTTTCTCAAAAATGAAACTGGTATTGAAGCTGGTGCTTTATTTTGTTTTTCCACTTCTTTTCGCTCTTGCTATTTTTTGTGCGGTCAGATATTTCATTCAACCTTTGACTCTGTCTTCATCGGCAATGATTCCCAACTTGAAAAAGGGCGATCATTTGTTGATAGAGCGTTTAACTTTGCAGCAAAGTCGACAATTACCACGTTTCACGGTGGTGGCGATGGTGCCACCATTCGTTGATGGTGTAGTATATCCAAAAGATAATTCAGACCGACTCAAATGTTTTCTGGGCAATTTGACCGGGCTTCCAGGCTTGCCGCGCGACCCTGTTTGTATCAGACGAATCATCGGTTTGCCCGGGGAAAAAATTCAATTCGACCCCGAGCTTGGCATTTTAATCGACTCTAAACAGATTGACGAGAATGCCTATATTTCAGCCAAGCACGCTCTTAAAAGCGAAGAGACTTCACACATGCTGGATCAAGCTGAAGTCGTACCCGAAAACTCATATTTTGTTTTGCCAGACAACAGACGCGATTTTGGCGGAAGTGAGGCCTGGGGATTTGTAGATAAAGACCGTCTTACCGGGGTGGTCTCATACAAAGTGGTGGCAAACTCTATCAAGAAATTGCCAGACCCAAGTGTGACTTTTTCGGATCCGAAAGTAGTTTTCAATGACGACGGTGTGCACGAGCTGCATAAAAGCAATTTTAAAGAAGCTATTGCATTGTTTTTCAAGTCACTGAGCCTGGATCCTGATTATGAAGTAGCAAGAGAGAACCTCAGTATTGCTTACAGTAATTATGCTTTTAGCAAACACGAAACACCTATGCAGGCACTTGAACTACTGCACAAAGCTATTTACATAGATCCCGAGAACGATTTGACCAGGAAAAATCTCGATTGTCTTTTAGAAGTAATGGCGAAAGATCCCAAAAAGCCTGAGGACCGTATTGACCTTGCCATGCAGTTTTTAAAAGAAGGAAAAGAATTAGATGCGTATGTTGAATTCGCTCAAGCAAGGCTTTTAGGTGCCGAACCTTCGAGCTTGAGCGGACTTGCAAAACTCGAGCGACAGAATTTCACCCTTGATGAAATCTGTCGCGTCGAATTACAGTAAACCTAATAGTCATGACGAACTTTTTCAAAATCGCCTTTGACCCAGCTGTAACCCGGTTGAACGTCCGTGTCAGCCACGTAGTCGGCTTCAAAACTGACTACCTGTCTTTGCGAGCCTGAAGGAAAACTGAGACCGGCATTTCCTTCAAGACCTTCAATGGCAGCCATCAAGCTTTTAGTGAAACGTGGTCCGCCATTTGAGTTTAAGACATTGATAGTTATTTGTCTGCCTCTGTCTACACTCACGCGAAGAGTTGCACGACCTTTTTCATCAACCATCGAAGACCAGGTATCATAGATTGCTTTGGAGAGCTGTTTGTGCCATTGCTCCCAGGCCAGTGTCAACTCGCGGCTGTTTCTGTCTGCACCGATATCGAAACGACCTCCAGATGCCAGTCCACCCAGGTTACCTTGGTCTACAGCTCCTTTGAGCGGAGCTTGTGCGAATTTGGTGTTATCCACAAGAGGGGTACCGCGGTTCAAGCGCACTACGGGTGGTGCCAGGGGGGGAGCAGCATTCATAGTTGCGCCTGAATCTAGCTGACTAGAACGGGTCAGTCTGGTAATATGACTGGACTGATTGACTGTTCCTTCAAGCATTTTTGCGGTAGCGATTTGCACGCTAGTGCCAAGTGCGATTACTGTTAAAAGTGCGATTCTAAAATATCTTGTGGTGCTCATTGGTCTGTTCCTGCTTCACTTACTTAGAGAAGAATCCGAATAATCCGCCTACTACTGCTCCGGTCAAAGCTGCTTTCTTGGCACTGCCACCACGCATGTTGAGCAAGTAACCGGTTGCTGCTCCCATTGCGCTTGCCATTGCAGCACGTTTCAGGCGTGAGCTGGTCGAGGTGTAGTTGGAAGAGTAGCCATAGCCATAATTTTTCGAAACGCTTCCAGTGTTGACTGGTTGGAAGGGGGTCAATTGTCCAGCTGGGGCAGAAGAATCGGCTACAGCAGGAGCAGGGTTGCTATTGCTTTGAGAAGCAAATTTTTCTGATCTGGCAGCATCGAGAAATGCGGTGCGATAGTTTTGATTGTTTGGCTCTAAAGCCGAAGCTTTTTGAAAAGCGTTTTGAGCCATATTGGTTTCGCCATTTGCTTTGTAAGCTTGTCCAAGAGCGAATTGTACCGATGCATCTTGAGGAGCTTCTTTGGCTACGCGATTCAATTTGTCGATTGCATTTTTGTAGTTGCCGCTTTTGTAGGCGCTTGCAGCTTCGTTTACCAGACTTCCAAGATTGGCTTTAGGAGCGTTTGCAACTGGAGCCGGACTCTTTGGTGCATTGTTGGCGCTGGCAAGACGGGCTGGTGCTTGGGGGGTAGCAGCCGGAGCTGGTGCAATCGCGATTTTTTGAGTCATATTGCGAACCGCTTCAGCCAAATCGGCATCCGAAGGGTTCATTTTCAATGCCTTCTTGTAATAATCGAGAGCGCTTTTATAATCGTGTTTGTCTTCAGAAATTACACCCAGGTTGTAGACGGCATCTACGTTTGATGAGTCAGTTGAAGCAACTTGTTTGAAAAGTTTTTCAGCTTCATTCAAATTACCTTGCGAATATAAAGCAGTTGCACGCTCGAGATTGCCTTGTGAAATACTTTCTGCAGGCTCGGACTCGTAAGACTCTTTCACCACATTTGGCGCTTGAGCGACTTGTTCGCTAGAGTTATCCAGTTTTGGTGCCTGGGGTAATAAAACAATTTCGTCCTTAGACTTGCCGATCATTTTGTCGATTAAATCGACTCTATCACCGAAGTTTCCATCGTGAGTCTGTCCAAAAACAACTTTTTCGACTGCATCAAGACGAAAGTCGAGGTCTTTGTCTTCTTTGGCATGACCGAAAAGAAAGTTTTCTTGTTTTTCCAGTTTGCTCATCTGGGCGCTGCTCAAGCCGGTGGACGACAGAGCATAGGCATTAAGGTTGCTTGAAAAGACAGTGCTCAAAGCGAGCAATCCCGACAGGGAAAGGCTGAGCATTTTGTTTTTGTTTAGTGATGATTTCATTGTGGTGAGGCTCCGCAAATTCCCGCATGGCAGATAGGGTAAATGACGCCTCGCCAGGGTCTATGTTCCTGGCAATCACAAGTCAATTTGATTAAATCGCAAGGATTAATCTATCGTTTCGCGTCCAGCAAAAACGTAGCGTTTTAGCAAAGGCGCCGGTCTGTAACGCTCGCCATGCTTCTGGAAGTTTTCTTCCATGAGCATAAGACACAAAGACAAGCCCATTTCATTAGCAAGAGCGAGTGGACCTTTACGCATTCCAAGCCCTGCACATAGTGCCTTGTCCAAATCTTCTTTGCGACAGACATTTTCTTGCAGGGCTAGAAATGCCTCGTTAATCATGGGCAAAAACAGTCGTTCTGCTTTGAAGTCGCCACTCGTGGCAGGTTTTACAAACTTGGCAAGGTCTGGGTTAGACCCTATTTTGACTCCTTGATCATCATATATATAGAAACCTTTTTTGGTTTTCTTGCCTAAGTAGTTAGCCTTAACCATAGACTCAAGTAAAGGGGGAACTTCAAAACGTGGACCATACTCGCTCTGGTTGTATTTAGCCACCCAAAGACCAATATCTGCTCCGTTCATATCTCGTAAGGCAAGGGGACCAACTGGCATGTTGTATTCGCAGGTTTTTTGGTCGATTTCGTCCTGACTGGCAATGCCTTCTTCCAGGCACCACAAAGACTCGTTCATGTAGCGTCCAAGCAGTCTGTTTACAAGAAAAGATGCACATTCGTCGACCTGTACGGCAAGTTTGCCAAGTTTTGTGGCGAAATCAATTACGGTATCGATTGTTTCTTGGTCAGTTTCAAGACCTGGGATTATTTCGACCAGTTTCATCAGATGCGCGGGGTTGAAAAAGTGCATGCCTATGGTTTTCGCTGGACGGCTTGAAAATGAGCCCAGCTGGCTAATGGACATTGATGATGTGTTTGAAGCAATGATTGCACTTGCTTTGCAATTGTCGTTCAAATCCTTTAGAACCGACTTTTTGATTTCGACTTGTTCGGGCACTGCTTCAATGACCAGGTCGATATCGAAAAAATTAGCGTAATCAAGCGTCCCTGTTACGAGTCCGCGTTGCGTAGTCGCGTCTTGCGGGCTGACTTTTCCTTTTTCCACGCCCTTTTTCAGAATCGAGTCTATAGTGGCAAGTCCTCGTGCAAGAAATGTCTCACTCGATTCTTTCAACAACACAGGATAGTTTTTTGCGATGAGTGCTGCCGCAATACTTGCTCCCATCGTTCCAGCACCGATTACCGCCACTTTTTTGATCTCAGTCATCGCTTAACACCCCTGAAAAGCCTTTAAACACTCGTTAACTAACAGCGTTTTAGTATCTCTTGTGCAGTGTGAAATGTTTCGATCATTGCAATTGTAAAGGTGGATTGTTAAGCAGTAAAAACGCCCATTTTGAATTCTAAAGAGTTCCTAAAGGTCCATTTATGAGACGCCACGGAACTGTATAGGTACCACTGGCAAGGATCCGCAAAACATTATCCGCTCAGATTTAATCTAATGACAACCATTTAATCATGAAAAAGCTCTGGATTTTCTCGAAACAATAAGTAGAATATTGAGAAAGGTAAACGATTATTACCTCCCCCAACTGTCGTTCGTTCTCAACTCTTAATAGGTTAATTCCTAAAAATTGAAGCCCTACGGGGCTTGGAGGCCTCATGTTCGCCTACGTATTGATAGGTCTAGAATTGATAATCTTGTACGCAGCGTTCTGGTTTGTATTCGTACGCGAACCAAAACCGTTCGAGCTCAAAGAAAATCTCTGGGGCTATTACTCAGACCCTGAAGGTGAATCACTGCGCAAATTGCTAAAGGAGCAAGGTGCTCATCCTCAGGTAAAAAGAACTCGTCGCTGTCGTCAAAGCCAAGTTGCTCTGCAACGTCTTGATGTTGAAGAACGCGAAGGAAGTGGCTGGGTTTACACTGGCAAAAAGAGTTCAGTTAAAAAATCTTCCAGAGTTGTTGCATCTCTCCTTGGTGCGCTCGGTCAAGAATTGACCCGCTTGAGCACCAAACTTACCTAGTTTCGTTTTTCAGTATTTATTCTTCAGATTCAGTGCCCTTGCGTTTTCCTCGCGGGGGCGTTGTTTTCTTTTCGGCTGGTGCTTTTCCGGAAACGACCCCAATGACTTGTTTGCCATATTCTTTTACGTCTTCGAGTTTTTCTTTGCGCTGACCAAAATAAACTTCCGAATAAGCCTTGTAAAAGCGATTAAGCGTTTCAGGCAAATCTCTAGGAATAGGATGTTTGGTATTTTTGGTTTTTACAATATTGCTGCGTAAACGCTCAATGAAATCCAACGGCGTTTCGGTGGGCAAGCGCGGTTGTTTCAATTTTTTCTCGAGCGTTTTTTGCACTTTCAAAAGAATTGCCCACTCGGCACCGCGCTTGTACGGAGACTTTTTGAGATTTCTAAGAATTGGAATCAAAAATCTCAAACAAAGTGCTAGAACCACGAGCAAAATCAAAATGCCAAGACCCCAGAAAATTATGTCTACAGCTTTTGCTGCGAGGTCTTTCAGCTTTTCTTCTTGATCTTCTTTATCCAGTCCCAGTTTTTCTTTGACCTGGTCGATAGTTGTTTCATCATTCTTTTTGACGTCGGGCATGAATCCCTGGGGCGTGGGATCGAAGGGCACCCAACCACTCTGCGGGATATAGGCTTCAGCCCAGGTGTAAAGATCGCTAGCTTTGATTTCGCGCTCGCCAGTCACATTGTTCAAAGTGCCTGGTCCAAAACCGGTAACTAGCCTTGCTGGAATACCAACGCAACGAGCCATTACTACAAACGCTGAAGCAAAATCTGTGCAGTGACCTTCTTTGCGCTTGAACAAAAATTCTGCCACATAGTCATCTGCTTCTTCGTCGACATCGCGAATCGCATTATATTTGAAATTCTTACGTAGATATTCAGCAATCTGTTCACACTGTACAAACCAGTTATATTGTGGATTTGTCTTGGTTTCAGCCAGTTCGAAAACAGTTTGAGGCAATGTTTTAGGCAAATCCAGATAAGCTGCAAACTCATCGCGCATACTTTCCTCTTCCTGATAAGAAAGGGGGTCAACCAGACGCATGGCATTCAAGTCATACATTGGCAGCTGCGTTTTTACTTTGAACTCGGTGTTTCGCTCGATGTTTTTAGAGGCTGCGACAGCGCCCATACTATCAACCGTCACGGTGGTATTGAACAAGCGAACTTCTTGCGGAATCCAGGCACCAGGAACATATTTGCCAATGCTTTTTGCTTTCACTTTCATCTCTTGCATCAATTCAATGGAAGGAAAGTTGCCGGGAAGTTTTAAAGCGTCAGCCATCGAAACTCTGTACAAAGGCTTGTCTTGATCCTGGAATCTAAAGGGGCGCAAATGAGCGGAGTTTTCAACTGAGTCTTGCGAACTCGAATTCGAGCTTGAGCTTGAGTTTAAGTTAGTCTGCGAGTCACTGCCAGAAGAGCGACCAGGACCTGTGATACTTACAGAACCGCTTGCGCCACCATTCACGCTTTGTCCGGGTGCAAGTAGGTTTTGCGGTGGCGGAGTGTATCTTGGGATCGAAGCGGCAGGAGGTGCGTAATTAACTTTGAACTCTTTTTTGATTTCGCCATTGGTAACTTTGACTGGCTCGACTTTTGACTCGTCACTCTGGTGCCAATCAAAACCTGTATAAACGTCATAGCAACGACGTCTGAAATAGACTATGCGCCTCGTTTTAGCAATTAGTATGATTTGGTTACGATCGTTCAATTTGTCTGCCATAGACAAGTTGAGGTCGTCATCCATCTCAAAATCGCCACCGCCATTATTGCCATTACCGCTACCGTTTCCTGATTTAGAATCGGAAGATGAAGCTTTGCCGCGCTGGCGTTTGTTTTTACCTTTTCCTGAAGGTGAGCCAGGCTTATCCGACGCGGAACTTTCACTTTCGTTCTGGTCCGAACCAGCACTACCTTTACCTTTATTTTTGTCTTTATTCTTATCTTTATTCTTATCTTTATTCTTGTCTTTTTCCGGTGGTGGCGTAGCTTCGCTTTCGCTTTGCTGTTCTTTCCCTTTTTTCGCTTTTTTAGGATCTTCGCTATGGGGCTTTGCTTGAGTTCCTCTCTTGGTCGGCGGTGGTGGGACGTAGTCTACGTCTTCACTGGCATTTCGTTTTTTGAAATTTTTGTCTTTGGGATCGATTTTAGAAATTCCGTGCCGTTGTTGGAACCATGCACGTGATCGTTCTTCTTCTTCAGGAGTAAGTTTGCGCTGAGCTGGAGGAGGTGGAGGAGCGATATTAGATACGAGAATGCCAGGGTCGAAAGACTTGGCTGCAGCCATTATCCTATCTAGAAAATCGTCTGAGCGTGGTGAAAAAATAAACACTACCACAGACAAGAGTGGTATCAGCATTAGTGCCGGTATTGTGTAGCCGGAAGACCTTCGTCTGATTGCAACGCCTGCTGGTTTTACTTCTGGAGCCTTGGCGATTGGCTTTTGAAGTCGTTCTTTTAAGGTCTCAGAAAGACAATCGAAATAAAGCATGAAAGAGCCGAGAATGATGTATACCAGAATAACGGCAAGTAATGGCAGCCCCTTTTCGACAGGTGCGATGAGCAAAAGAAGCAGAAGTCCCATGGTAGATGAAAGATTTAAGTCCGAGCGGGTTCGCATTTCGAACGTAATGAAAGCGAAAACACCAGCCAGAAAGTGGATGAAAGGCGATACGAAATCGAATTCATCGCGCAATGGATTCAAAAATTCTTTGAGCACACCTGCGCCCACGAAAAGAATACCTGCCAGAGCAAGCCAGTGGAGCCATTTCAATTCGTCATGCCTGTGTTGATAGCTCAAGAAACTGCCTGAGGCGACGAGCAACAAGTAAAGCCCAGTCAGCATCCAGCTCGAATGCGACAGAATGCAAGAAGCGCCGACACACACAATAGCCATCAAGAAAACTATGATGCGAAGCGGCACCGAATCCTCAGCTGGTTCTTTAGGCTCTTCCGGTTTTGGAGGTGCTTTCATTTTGCCAGCATTCTTATTGGCGTTTGGATCGGATGGCGGTTTGTTCATAAGCCCTCCATGTCCAGTTCCCAATCCAGTCTGGCGATAACTTTTCCTTCAAAACTAGGTTCGGGATTTGAAGCGGTTGCAGCGCCTGCGCGTTTAGATTTGGTCTGCACTCCTTCGTATGCAATTTCAGGTTCGACTATAGAAAGGTCAATTGGAGTACAAATGACGTCTGCCTTTTTCTCTGGGCTGAATTTCATCACCCTATCGTTGGTTGGAACGAAAGTGAGCACCTCGCGCTCGAGATAAACCGACTGACTATCGAAGTTTTGTTCGTCAGGATCCAGGCTCTGGCGCACAGGTTCTACGCGAGCCAGAATCTCTGCATAACGTCCTATGCCATGACCTAAATTTTCGGGCAAATCTTGCATCATTTTTTCCAGAGCAGGCGAATCTACTGGAGGATAAATAGTCAAATTAGGTAACTGACCTTTGTTATAACCCAGGTGGCACAAAGACATTATGGCTGATACAGCGAGCTCAAATTGTTCTGGTGTTTTCCAGTTTGCCCGCAGATTCAAGACCAGGTCAAATACGGGAATGGTTTCCTGGTCAAACTCTCGAACGAGCAGATTACCGAATTTTGCAGTAGAGGCCCAGTGAATATGTCGTAAATTGTCTCCACTTCTATATTCGCGCACCGATCTAAAACTGGTCGATTGATGCGTAATCATCGAACTTGAAGAGGCAAGTCCCATCGTGGACTTGATTCCTCTAATATGTTCAAGAAAATTTCCAGATACTGTAAATGTGCGAGGATAAACAGTGATAGTCGAAAGTTCTTTTACTTTGCCAGTCTGGAGCCTTCGGGTCCACCAGATTAGTCCAAATGGAAAGCACGTACTGATTTCAATACTATTCAAAAAGTAAATTCCACGTCTTAAATCTGGTGTCGGAAATTCGAACCAGTTTTCTCCAGTGAGCTTCTCGATTAATACAGGTTCTGGTGAAAGAACGGCTCCCTGCGGGCGCCCGTCCAGACCGCGGCGCACCAGATCCAGTGTCATGCGCAGTTGCTTGGTAGGGATAATTAGAGAAAGGAAACCGAACACATTTTTGCGGCGAAGTTTAATTAGTATTTTCGATGCTTCTTCATCTAGTACGTCTTGCGGTAATACACATTCGCCTTTTACATGCAGTACAACGAGCAAAGGCATAATAAAAGCAAGACCGGCAGTGCAAATGAAGCTGGAGGCCAAAAGATAGATTGATTCGTTAGCACTTACTCCCGCGTAAAGGAAAATTGCCACCGCAAAAAATAACAGCGAAAAAATACGCATGTCAAAAGTTACTTTCAAACCGAATCCAACTGGAATTGTCAATGAAAGTCTTTTGTTCATTTATTTTTAGCTCGGTACTTTAACGCCTTCAAGTACTTTTTTAATTACGTCGCTGTGGCAAATACGCGATGATTTCACTTTGGGAACGACACGATGGCCAAACACGTGTGGTGCCAGAACCTTGATGTCATCGGGGGTGACGAAGTCGCGACCCTCGATGAATGCATATGCCTGAGCGGCGCGCACCAAAAGCTGCGAACCACGTGGGCTGACTCCAAGAATAATGCTTGGATGTTCTCTGGTGGCGGCAACAATATCTATTACATAATTGATTAAGGCGTCGTGCAGAAAGATAGCACTTATTGCATGCTGCATTTGCACAACTTCTTCAAGCGAGAGCACTGGCTGGAGTTGAAACGCGTTTTCCTTGATTGAGCGTTTTATAACTTCGGCTTCTTCTTCGCGCTTGGGATATCCAAGACTCATAGAGATCATGAATCGGTCTAGCTGTGCTTCTGGAAGCGGGAATGTACCGTGGTGCTCAATTGGGTTTTGAGTGGCTATAACGAAAAACACATTGGATAATTTTCTGGTGACACCATCGTTGGTGACTTGTCTTTCTTCCATTGCCTCGAGCAAACTAGATTGGGTACGAGGAGTCGCTCGGTTGATTTCGTCCACAAGCAGTATATTTGTGAAAATTGGACCGGGCAGAAAATTGAATTTGCTTTCTCTCTGGTCGAAAATGCTTACTCCTGAAATATCGGAAGGTAATAAGTCGGGCGTCGACTGCACCCGTTTGAAATCTGCTCTGACCGAACTAGATAGACTTTTGGCTAAAAGGGTCTTTCCTACGCCTGGAACATCTTCCAGCAGTACGTGACCATTGGCCAAAAGTGCAACTACGGCGAGTTTCGAGGCTCGTGCCTGACCGACAAGGGCTTTGCCCATATTATCTACCAGGGCTTTAGCTTTACCGCTTAAAGCCGCTACCGCCTGCGAATTGGCCTGTGGCGAAGCAGGGGCCGGGGGAGGTGTAGAACGCACTTAGAATCCTCCTAATGTAGATACACCATGTCAATATACTTCCAAATCTTTGAGTCCCTTAAACACTGATATAATTCAATTGTCGAATTTGTCGTTTTAAGGTCCACTAACCGGTCTCAATCTATGTCTCAAAATACTCGACTTTTACTCATAGCCCTCGGAATCATCATTGTTTTCGGCATTTTCTTGCAGTCATTTATCGCTAAGAATCTGCAAGAAACGTCCAGCGGTCTGGATACAATGCCCGATTTCAAGTATTCCAGTGCCGACCCAAACAACTCGCTGAAAAAGGCTCCTCCTGGAAAAAAGGCTGATAAATAAAGCAAGCGGAATTCGTTCCATTAGAAGGGCCCAGATTAATTTTTGCGGTTTGTCCGGATAATTGAGCAATACATCAAAAAATAGTTCGTCTAAGAAACTCGTATTGACTATTTCGCTGCTGCTTAATGTGGCTGGAATAGTCGCTTTGTGCTTCTTGATTTCTACAAGTATCGAGCTTGCCAAACAAAAGAAGAAGACGAGACACCTGGAGCGTCAGGCTCTAATTACTAATTACGAGAAGCTCAACCAGTTAGAAGATCGTTCAGCCCGAGTTTTAAGAAGAGATTTCGTCAGCCGATTGGATGGCAGGGCTGATAGCTTTCTTTTATCTCCTCCTCTTTCGCCCGCACCAGAAGGCAAACACACTTTATTTGTCTATCTGCACGGAATGGGTGCATCGTATAGAGAACCTTATGGAGATCCTGGCAAATTTCTTGTTGCTGATGAAATTCAAAAAGCCTATCCCTACTCGGTTTTCATATCTCTCAATTACAGGTCTCCTGCCTCGTGGGGCGAAGCCAGTGCCTTATCTGATATAAGTCAAAATATCGACGAGACCATGCAAGCATATCCAACGAGCGAAATTATTCTTTTAGGCTGCTCTATGGGCGGGTGTACAGTGCTCAACTATGCTGCTTGTGCGCCAGAAAGTATCAAAGCAAAATTGAAAGGCATAGTCAGCATCGAATCTGCAGGAGACCTGGCAGTGCTTTTCGATAAGACAAGTGCACGTATTGTGAAGCAGGCGATGGTCATCATGCTCAAAGGAACACCTAAAGACAATCCGGATGCCTACAGACAAGCAAGTTTTTTTCACAATATTCAGGGGCTGCCAAAACAGGTCAGAATCGCAGTTGTCTCTGCCAAAAAAGATAGCACCGTACCGCCCGAGATGCAGAAGCAAATTATTGAACGCTTGCAATCGATGCAGGTCAAATCCAAACTAATTGAGATAGACACAAATCACGGCTTACCCGAGCCGTCTGTCTTCATAGACGCAATTAAGTTTACGCTTGCTAAGGACAGCGCATGAAAAAAATCATTCTCGCATTGAGTTTCACTTTGCTGGTATCGAATGTGGTGCCAAGTGGAGCTATGGCACAATCTAAACATTGGGATATAAAACGCAGAGATGAAGCAGCCAATCTTACATCGGCTGGTCTGAACTATTTGACCGACAAAAAACAAAAGAAAAAACGCAAAGAAAAAGACAATATCATTTTTGCAAGCAAGTTTTTCGAGAAGGCAGTGAACGTGTATCCTGAAAATGTAACGGCATTGAATTTGCTCGCTTTGTGTTTGACTTTTACAAATGAGACAGATAGAGCTCTCACTTATTTGCAGAAGGCTTCGCAGCTGGGTGGACAGGACAATGAAAATCTTGCCACCACGGGAATCGCTCAGTATCTGAATCACAATTTCGAAGTTAGCGTAAATGTCTGGAATAAACTTTTCAAAGTTTCGCAGGACAAAGGACCTGCACTCACCTGTCTTGGTTATGGATTAATTCGTCGAGGCGACTTCAACAAAGCAATCAAATGTTTCGAACAAGCCCAAGGACAGGCTCCGCAATCGGCTTTTGTGCTCGATGGTGCTTCGCGTGCATATTATTTCTTGGGTGATTTTGAAAATGCAAAGTCATTTGCCTCAAGAGCAAATGCGCTTGGAGAGTACAATTTCACTACTGCCCTCAAAGCACGTGCCGATATGATGCAGGGCAATTATGCAGAGGCACAAAAAGGGGCAAGAAGACTGACGTCGAAACCTACTCAATACAAGATGGGACGTTCTCTTGCCTTTCTTGGCTTCAGCAAATTGTACGATTTAGAAGCCGACCCGTTTCAGCTCGATAATCAAGATTCTGGAATATCTATTTCCGCGCGAATAAAAGACATGCAGTCATTCGAGCCTAGAAAAGGTCAGGCGAATCAACAAGTCCAAAGCTATAAGCCTCAAGCGGGCAAGATAAGCGAGAATCTGGACAAAGTGCGTGCTTCTATGTCGCTTAGCAAAGACGATTATTACCTCGAATATCAATTAGGTCTGATTCAAGCTTGTATGGGAGATTTTTCTGGGGCGCAAAATTCGTTTGAAAGTGCGCTCAGGCGGAACCCGCAAGCAATGGTAATCTTGCTCGATCTTGCCTATGTATATTTCAGGCAGGACCAGAAAGCAAAGGCGGCTTCGTGCGTGCAAAGTTTCAAACAGCAATGGCCTAATACGAAACTGGCACCTTTTTACGAGCAGATGCTTGTAAGTCCCGCTACTAATACTGCTAATCCGAACAAACAGGATCCTTTTGCCACGAGTCAACCAAAGCCGAATCAACCAAAAGAAGATCCACTGGACAATAATCCTAAAGACTCTGGTTTTTAGAAATCGAGTTAGATCGAAATTTCTTTCCAGTGGGTTCTGTAGTGCAGCTTTTTCCAGCCGTCTTGCGGTGTGTGCTTGACGAAAATATCAGTGCATTGCGATGCGAAAGCTTTGGGCTTCTTGCCTCCAAAACGCTTTACTGCTCTAAAAGTGACAATGGCTGTGTCGCCCCTCACTTGTGCAAATGGATGGTCGATTGTGTATGACTCGACCGGATTGCCTTCCGATTTAGATTTGTCCCATTGTTCGCGAACCCATTCCATTACGGCAGGCTTGCCAACGATCAATTTTTTCTTCTTGTCGTCGAAAGTAGTTATGTCGTTGTCCAGAAAATCTGACAACTTGCTGAAATCGCCGGCACTGTATGCTTTGGCAATTTCTTTGAGCGTATCTATTACTTCGCCTGCTTCAGGGCAGGCAAGGTGAGGATTGATGCACGAAACATCGGCTTCGGGAGTGGCTGATGCCAGTTCTTCTGCGCGAGCCTGTGTACATGTTGAGTTTGTAAAAAACGAAATGCCTCCCACAATAGTCAGTAAAACTGACACTTGAGCTACAAATTTGCGGGGGAAAATCGTTTCTTTCATGTTTTAGGCCTCACTTAAACGATTAGGGATTCCAGGACTATCTTGAACCAAGCGCATCATCGATATCTTTGATTGATCTGTCAGTATCGGTGATAGCAGCTTGCAGGAGGTCGTATTCTCTTTGATTGTCTTTGATTCTTCGGTACACAACATCGGCTTTTGCCGCCAGTTGAGCCTTCTGGTCCAGAAGAGCGTCTCTGGTTTTTTTCAAGTTGTCCACTACACCAAGCGCGGAAGCTGCCAGACGAGAAGTTGGAGCCAATCTGATATCAAGTGAAATCAAAGTTATGGCACCAAGCAATATTGCAATCGCAATTACAAACTTCGTTTTCACCGGTTCCTCAGCCAATGCAGTGTTTTGAGGTACTTGAAAAGTTTACTATAAACTTTGCCTAATGGAGCCTTAAATCATCATAAATCCAGTTAAGTAATCGCTAAGAATTGAAGTCACTGTCAAGATTAGAATAAGGTGGTTGCTCTGTTTGCGCTTTGGAAGTCAAGCAAATGACTCAGAAAAAAGCTCTGGAAAAAGAATTAAAAGCCGTCATCACAGGAGCTTCTTCTGGGATAGGCAAGGCTCTTGCTATTCTTCTAGCCCAAAAATATCAAGCTTGTATCGTGATTGGCGGACGGAATCTAGAACAGCTCGAAGACACTAAAAAACAGATTGAACAGGCGGGTGGCAAATGTTTGATCAAGTCCTGTGACATCGGAACGCCAGGGATGGCGAATGAAACAGTTCAGGCGTGTTTAGACTATTTCGGTTCGATCTCATTACTTGTAAACAATGCCGGACTTGCTCAATCTGGGCGTTTTGAAGATTTGGACACAGACAAATTCAGACGAGTGTTCGATGTCAATTTTTTTGCCGCACTCGAAGCTACTTATGCTGCTCTTCCATCATTCAAAAAACAGGGCTTCGGTAAAATAGTAAACGTGTCTTCTGTAGCTGGCAAAGTGTCTTTTGCTGGAAGCGTCTGTTATTCAGCATCCAAGTTTGCTCTTACTGCAATGTCTAACGGTTCGGGCCTAGAACTTGCATCACAAAACATAGATGTTTTGACAGTTTGTCCGGGATGGGTGCGCACCGAATTCTTCGAGAAAAATCACGTGGCAAAATTCAAAAATCCCACTTTGATAGCCGAGGAAAGAAGTCCACGTGGGTGGATTATGAAGCATTTGCTTTCCATTTCGTCCAAGGAGGCGGCTTTAGAAATCCTCAGCGAATTGAAGAAGTCGGGAAGTCGCGAAATAGTAATGACTGCTCCTGGCAAAATCATCGAACGCTTGCAAGGCGTTTGTCCAAAAGTGGTGTCGGCTCTCAACTCTGCCATTCCGCTCGATTACAACAAATGAGGATATATGCAAGACAATAAGCCTGAAGATGAAAAAGTGGGTTTCGATTTTGACAGCTTTATAGGCAAAGTCACAGTATTTCGCTACAACCTGCAAAAAGAAGCTGAAATCAAAATCAAACGAAAAGCTGCTATATCGTCTCTGGGTGCGGCCGCTGTCAATTTGTGCTCGGCACTGGATCAAAAGGGTAACGTCGGAAGTGAATCAAAAATTGTGGTGGCAGAGCTTGGCAATGATGCTATTCACATCAAGGCCGAAAAACGCTTTTTGACCATGACTATTGTAAGCGGCGTTTCTTCTGACGCTGATATGCCAAACTCGCGAAAAGAGCGTTGCGCCCAGATTTTTACTTACTTTTATCTGGGTGATGACGATACTGCTACGCTTGTATCTCGTCTTTCCATCTATCATAATGGTGATATCACTGACGGTACCACAACCTGGAATCTGGCAAGTGGAGTAGAGGGCTGTTATCCTTTTATGGAAGACTTGATGGATCGCTTCATCTTTAACTTGAATCTGGTCTGGAGATACGGAAAAGAGCTACCCGACCACATTTCCAAAGTTCCGGTGGACGATGGAGATATTCATATCGAACACTTGAGACAGACGTCTGGACAGTTTACTGTTAAGTAAAAGATTTTTTCAAACGCATTTTGGATAGTCGTTGGTCCAGTTTGTCCGCATCAGAAGAGCGTTTGGTCAGGCGCAATAACTGACAGTAATTTTCGAGCACTATTACTACTTTGGGATGCTCGGGACCAAGTGAATCTTCCCAGATTTCCAGAGCGCGTGCAAAGAGCGCTTCAGCTCTATTGTATTTCTCGTTTTGCAAATACAAGCAGCCAAGAATATTCATGCTCTCTGCTACCATGGGGTGGTCCGAGCTGAGCAATTTTTCTCTAATAGCCAGTGCCCGTCTCAAAAGCGACTCTGCTTTTTCGAAACCATCGCTATCCAAATAGAGCGAGGACATGTCACTTAATATGGTGGCAATGCGTGGATGTTGTTTGCCGTTCAAATTTTCGTTTATAGTCAAAACGTGCTTGAATGCATCTTCTGCTTGCTTGACTTGATTCAGCATGACGTAGAGCCGAGCTAAATTGTAATAAAGTTCACCAGTCTCGAGCGAATTGTCTCCAATATAACGCTTGCTTATTTCAATCGCTCTCAAATAAAGAGGCTCGGCCTCTTTGAATTTGCCAGTATTTCTGTAGACTTCGGCAAGATTATTTACTGCAGTGGCAAGGGCAGGGTGTTCGAATCCAAAGACTTTTTCTTGGATACGAAGAGCCTTTACCAGATGCGGCTCGGCTTCAAGCAGTTTGGACTGCGCCAGAAGCACCATCGCTAAATTATTCATGGATGAGCCGATTTCTGGATGATCTACTGCCAGAGTACGTTCTCTGATAACCAGTGCACGAGCCAAAAACTCTTCTGCTTCACCAAAACGACTATCGTGATAAAGCAGTAAGCCAAGCGAAGTTAAATAGTCAGCCAGCTCTGGGCTTTCATTACCCAAAGAATTTTCCATCTCCGGCAGGAGAGCTAGCAGAACTTCAAGCTTGTCGTCCATTTACCAAGTAATAATAGTCGCGTTTTTAAACCGATAATTCGAGCTTATCACGAACTTATACCCAATATATAAGGACAATTTGCTTATTACGTTATTTGTCTAAAGCAACTTTGCTGCTGCTACCAGAGCCAGCCTTTATGATGGCTTGCGCCGCAGCCAGACGGGCGATTGGAACCCGGTAAGGCGAGCAGCTGACATAATCCAGCCCTAAACTTTGAGCAAAGGCGATAGACGCAGGCTCGCCGCCATGTTCGCCGCAAATACCCAGTTTTAAACCGGGCTTTACCTGACGTCCATAATCGCAAGCTATTTTCATCAAGCGCCCTACACCTTTTTCATCGAGAACTTCAAATGGATTCTGATGGAGAAGTTTGTTGCCCGAAAGTCCTTCCAGGTATTGCTGTAAAAACTTTCCTTCAGCATCGTCGCGCGAAAATCCAAATGTCATTTGGGTTAGGTCGTTTGTGCCGAAGCTAAAGAAATCAGCGTGGACTGCAATTTCATCGGCGGTCACGCATGCTCGGGGCAGTTCGATCATTGTTCCGAATTTGTAATTTATCTGGGTTTTATTTTCTTCAAGTACTTCTTTTGCACAGGCCTCAAGCCTATGGCGAGCAAGTTCGAGTTCGCTTGCACACGAAATAAGCGGAATCATTATTTCAGGCAAGGGTGAATGTCCTTTGGCTTTTGCATTTATCGCCGCCTTGAAAATGGCTCGTACTTGCATTTCCATGATTTCAGGATAGATTAGTCCAAGCCTGCATCCACGAAGTCCCATCATGGGATTGGATTCGTGCAAATCTCTTACACGAGCAAGAAGTATTTCTTTTTCTCGAAGCTCTTTTCCGCTTTCTTTGCGTGCTTTCATAGATGCAACGTCAAAAATGAGAGTTTCTAGCTTGGGCAAGAACTCGTGCAGGGGCGGATCTAACAATCTGATTGTGACAGGCAGATTATTCATAGCTTCAAAGATGCCTTCAAAATCAGCCTGTTGCATGGGCAATAATTTTGCCAGTGCTTCCAGTCTCTGTTCTTTGGTCGTTGCCAGAATCATCGCTTTGACCCAGGGCAGCCTGTCTTGAGCCATGAACATATGTTCGGTTCGGCAAAGACCAATTCCTTGTGCACCAAAACTGCGTGCAACGCTTGCATCAAGCGGGGTGTCGGCATTTGTTCGAATAGTCAATTTGCGAACTTCGTCGCCATATTCAAGCAGTGTAGTGAAGTCTTCCAGAATCACTGGATCCTCTGTTTCGATTGCATCTGCAAATACTTCGCCTGTAGAGCCGTCTATCGATATGATCTGACCTTTCGAATAGGTTTTGTCATTTATGCTGAAATGCCCTTCGTCTTGATTGATTGAAAGACTTTCGCATCCGACCACGCATGGTTTGCCCATTCCACGAGCTACGACAGCTGCGTGACTGGTCATTCCTCCGCGGCAAGTGACCACTCCTTGTGCTGCCACAATTCCGTGTATGTCGTCTGGGCAGGTTTCGATTCTCACCAGAATGACTTTTTCGCCTTTGGACGATAGGGACTCAGCTTCGTCGGGGTCGAAGACAATCTTGCCGATTGCAGCACCAGGCGATGCATTCAATCCAGTGGTTATCAGCTTGCCCTCTTTTTTGAATTTGACTTTTTCTTTGGGATTAAAACTGGGCAACAGGAGCTGATTGAGCTGGTTTGGATCGATTCGAACAATTGCGTCTTCTTTTGATATCAAACCTTCTTTGCATAAATCTACCGCTACTTTGAGCGCACTGCGGGCGGTTCGTTTTCCCTGTCTGGTCTGGAGCAAATAGAGCTTGCCTTGCTCGATTGTGAACTCGATATCTTGCATGTCTTTATAATGATTTTCGAGTTTGGTGATGGTTGAAACGAGTTCGTTAAATACGCCTGGCATTTCGCGCTCCATTTCTTTAATGCTTTTTGGTGTGCGTATGCCAGCTACCACGTCCTCGCCTTGCGCGTTTATCAGATATTCGCCATAGAGTTCTTTTTCTCCAGTACTTGGATTGCGCGTAAAACAAACGCCCGTAGCAGAATTGTTGTCGTAATTTCCAAAGACCATCGACTGGATGTTTACTGCAGTACCAAGGTCGTGGTCAATTTTGTTCAGATTGCGATAATAAACCGCACGACTGTTGTTCCAGGAGCGAAATACAGCTTCTGTAGCGCCTTTGAGTTGAGCATGTACATCTTGAGGAAATTCTAGCCCGGTTTTTTCTTTGACCAAAGATTTGTATTTATCGACTAAATCTTTGAGATTGTCGGCAGTCAAGTCTGTATCGAGTTTTACTTGAAGCGATTTTTTCTTCTGTCCAAGCGCATGTTCGAAAACTTCTTTGTCTATTTGCAGCACTACGTTTGCATACATTTGGATAAAACGTCTATAGCTGTCGTACGCGAAACGTGGATTATTAGTTATTTGAGCAAGCGATTGGCAAGTGGTGTCATTCAATCCCAGATTCAAAATAGTGTCCATCATTCCAGGCATCGAAAATTTAGCGCCGGAGCGAACCGAGAGTAGAAGCGGATTTTTAGCGTCTCCCAGTTTCTTGTTTAAGACCTGCTCGATTTTTGCAAGCTCGAAAATAATTTCATCCCATAATCCTTCAGGCATAGCGTTTGTCTTTGAATAGTGTTTGCACGCAGTGGTTGCCACTGTAAGTCCAGGCGGAACATTTACTCCACTTGCACTCATCTGAGCAAGTCCGGCTCCTTTTCCTCCGAGGTGATCGCGCATGGATGCCTGGTCTTCCTCGAATGCTTTGAACGCGTCTTGAAATAGATAGACTTGTTTCAAAGTCGGACTCAGTTCTGTTTTGACCGGCATTTCAATTCTCCTTTTAGAGTCTGATGTGCATGTATATTTCGCTTGAAGTCTCTTCAATAGCTTTTCCTGACACGTCTATCACGATACAGTTCAATTCAGAAAATAATTTTCTGGCGTTTTTCACTTCTTCTTGTATTCGCTCAAAATCGGCATAGTCGCTTTCTGACGACATTTTCAAAATTTGAGCGCGGGTGGATCTTATTTCTTGTAATAAATAAGGGTCTAGATTCAATCCGATTATTTTTTTGCTCGGAGCTGAGAATAGTGCAAGCGGCGGGTCTACGCCGTATACGATAGGAACATTTGCTGCTTTGAGACCATAGTGATGAGCCAGATAGATGCAATTTGGAGTTTTACTCGTTCGCGAAACCCCAATCAGGATAATGTCTGCTTGAGCCAAACCGTCAGGGTTTTTGCCATCGTCATATCTTATGGCAAATTCGACTGCTTCCATTCTTTTGAAATAACTCTCGTCCAGAATATGTAAGCGACCTGGTTGCGAAAGCGGGATCTGACCCGTGACATGGGAGATTCGCTCAATCAACGGACCAAGCAAATCTATAGTTGCCATATTTAATTTTGCAGCTTCGCGCTCGAGCGCTTCTTTGTACTGGGGAAGTACAAGCGTGTAGGCGATAATCGAGCGCTCACGGGCAATTTCGCGCACTAAAGCAGGTATCTGTTCCACATGTTTGATTTGGGGCAGTCGATAAATTGAGGCACGACCTGGTGGAAACTGCACCAGGCAAGCTCTTGCAACCAATTCAGCTGTTTCACCGCTTGAATCGGAGAGTGTGTAAATAGTTAGCTCTGACTTCTCCAGGACACGACTCCCTTCGCTTTTCAGGACGTAAGCAATTTTACGCTCTATACAAGTCCGCTTTTAAGGGAGATTTCAGAGTGATTATTCTTATATTAATTCCTGGCTAAAAAGCACAATCTTGCAGCTAGAATATTGTCAAAGTCACCAAGTGAGGTGAAAGGAGCATTTTATGCTAACAGGCATAGCAGTATTGATTCTGGCTACAGTTGCAGCAGTAATGATCAACGACAAATCAAGCCTCGGTAAAGAGCTGACCGACAGCGAAGTTTAGTTTTTAAGCAAAAATCGACAATTTTAAATAAGCCGCCGGTTTGGTTTGATGGTTAATCTTTCTGGGTGTTCCGTTTGCGCGTTGGCCAGATTCCGGCGGCTAACTACCTTCAATATAATCGCTGGCAATTTTGAGTCGCTATAGGGTTAACCCTGGAAATTGAAAAGGCATAACCCTGACAACCCTGCCAAGTGGCGGCTTTTCAGCATTTTTATTTGAATTGGAAGACTACTTTGAAGTCTTCTTTGTCACTTATATCCGCTGGTTTTTGACGCCAAAGTGTAAATGAAGCCGTCGCAGGCAGTCCTTTTAAACGCAGTCGGTCGATTTCATTTTGTGCTGGACTCATATTGTTGCACCCGGACAAAAGACCGCAACTGCCACCACAATGTATGAACTGCTTGATTTCGATGGCCTTATCGACATTTGCTTCATTATCGGTATTGATTACATTTATCGACCCCTTGGGATCGAAGTGTATATACCGATATCCAAAATCACGAGCGTTATAAGCTGTAAGTCCAAAGTCAGAAATAGTGCTTTTCTCTTTGCGACAATAATCGTAAGCAAGGAGGCGGGCGTGATAAGCGGTTATGTCATAAGTGACTGTAAGCTTTCTTTCTTTTGGATTAATCACAATGCGCTCAGGCATATAACAAAAAGGAAAATTCGAATCGGCGAATTCATCTCCTTTCATTTTGTCTGGATCCCAAATCAAAGTAGACCAGGAATTAGCTGCCACCAGTAAAAATGGATTCAAAATAAAACGAGATTCTTCTGAATTGCCTTTTGTGCTTCGCGCGCCTGATCCGTAAACAAAACTTCCTTCCATGGACCACCAAGGTTTTCCATCAACAATTTGGTCGAATACCACAGGGTTTGCAGAATATGTGCCCAAAATCAATTGAGGAAATTGTGCAAGCGCTTTTTTGCGTTGCTCGATTATTTGCGTTTTGCTTTGTTGATTGAAACATGCAACAGGATTCAGGGGGATTTCAATTTCAGCACAACTATTATTGAGCGAATTAAAAGGAGCAGTTTGAGACTGACAACCAAATATGTTCAGCTGAAGCTGAAGAACGACAAGCAGAATAAGCGCGCTGCTATTTTTCTTTAACAACCTGGTGGTAATAGATTTGATATGCAGCACGGACGTTTTTAGATTTTTCTTTAGTCGTGGTTATGGGCCCTTGCATTGTGATAATACAAGTACTTCCGTCTTTATCTCTTGCCTTGATTGTGTTGCTATCCGAAAAAGAGACGTCCCATTTGTGGATTTTAAGTGCATTCTGCCACCAGTCTTTGATCTGGACTTTTGTGTTTTCACAATTGAAAACCATCATATAACCAGGACCATCTTTGGCATTAGGATAAACTAGACCATTGATGTAATACTGAGTGCCAGTGTAGCCTGGAAGATTAGGTAAATTGATTGGGCGTGGAAGTGCGTTCGAATTGAATTCTTGTTCTTGCACTTTTCCATCACGGTTTGGGTTGCTGCTGGAATAAGGTCTTGCAACCATTGGATTTATTTTTTGAGTATTTGGAGTTTGAGCGAAAGTCGCATTTGTTGCGCTAAGACCCAAAAGAACGCTCAATAAAACTAAAAGCCGCATTTTTCTCCCTCTCATTGCAAATTTAAAGCCTGCTCTTGAGGGATCATACCCCCTAGAGCAGGCTTTTATTGCTAGTTGCAAATTTATAAAGAACTCGAACTAGTTAGGTTTGCACCACGAACCTCCATGGTTAACACTGTTTTCGAACTTCACATCACCTAGAAGGTTTCTCCATCCAGATGCTGGAGTCCAGGTAGCCTTATCCATCGCTTTGAGCGGATTCACTGAATCATCAGGATTCTGGGTGAAAGGCGCATAGTGATAGTTAGCATCGCCGACTCCGCATGTAGGACCTGCACCTTCGCCTGCAGTCGAGTTCACCATGGTTTCTTGGATAGAGTAGGAGTTATCGCAAGGTTTGACACGGATTGAACTTTGACCGTCGTTGACGGTGCTTCCATTGAAGTACTGTCCAGGGCTCATGGGTGACAACATGATTTGTCCAGGTCCAGGAGAGTACAGTACTAGAGTTTGTCCCATTTGCAGAGATTGGCTGGCTAGGGCTGCTTTGACTTGTGCAAGAGTGATCGAAGGATCTACTTCAGTCATACGACGATGAATCTGATTGTAGATGTCTGACACGCAAGTGGCAGAACTTGTTGCGATCATTTCTAGATAGTCATAAGGCGAGCCTGGCTGACCAAAGTTAACCGGATAAGCTGGGGTGTTGTAGCAACCAGAGGGAGAGAATTTCTTCATTCCCGATGATCCGTTTGGAGATGGAATGGTTACACATTCTGCACCACCTGCACGTTGCTCCAACAACTGGCCTTTCATCCACTCAATATTTGTGTAACCACAATTATTGCTGTTGTTTCCAGTCTGGCTGTATCTGTTGTAAGCACATGCAGCAGCGAAAGGAAGTGAGCCAGGTACCATACCACCGGCGAAATTACATTCAGGGCGGTTCCAACCATCCATGGTGTCGCAACCTTTCGCTTTGATATTTTTGATACCTTTCATATCGGCTAGGGATGCAGGTGCACCATTGGGCATTGTGAAAAATGTATTGCCTGGAAAAGGAGGCTGTTCCGATGGAGGTTTGGGAGGATTAGCGTTGTTGTAGTCAGCCCATTGCTGCATCAGACCATCCTGATTTTGGGTAGCGAATACGTTGTTTTGAGCCATCGATAATCCAGATGGAGGCCACAACTCATTGTTGAAAATGTCGTTGGTGCCGTCTACAACTGGGTTTGTAACGGGAGAATTCGTCGAGTTTGCATCAGGTCCGTTGACGAATCTGACATATCCTCTTGGAACGCTGGCAGGAAAATCACGATCGAGTGCACCTACGATAGCGCAAGCAATAGCACCGCCCAGGTTTCCTGCATTGCCTTCCATTGCTTTGGAATTGGCTTTGAAAGAGTTAGGTGGCAAATATGTGCCAACAGGATCGTTGGTCGAGCGATCGAATTCTCCAATGTCGACCAAGTGAGGCTTGGTCTGTGGGAAGATCGGAACGGCGGCAATTTGAACGGTGCTTCCACCACCTGCTGGTACGCTGAAACTAGTGTATCCAGCCATGTAGTTAGAACCGTTATTGGTGACAGCTCCAGTTTGTTTGTTGAGCAAATTGGAAGGCAGGTTCACCGGCAAATTGAGGCTAGCGGGGAAGAAAACGTTGGAAGACAAGCCGGGACGCATGAAGGCGGAATTGACATTTCCGACAAGCGTAACAGGATTGCCCTGCCACATTTTGGTGTTGTTTTGGTGCGCTACTTTATTGAATTCTTCGTTCAAAGTTGGAGCATTATGCAACAATCCGCGCAAACCATTTGCTACGTTGCGAGCAGCGATAGCAACCGATTGAGCGTGTGTGGTGGCAAGAGGAGTATTAAGATCCTCGGCATTAAGTGCAACGATAATTGCCTGAGCAATCACTCGGTTCAACCCGAGCATATCGATCTTGCCTGTCGAAACCCCGGGACCGGGTTTGCCTGTATCGATGCCGATGAAGTCGTTGACGGGATTTGTGTCCGCGTCATTCGTCAACGCGACATTGACCAGGGTGGGGGATAACGCTTTGCGGGCAACAGTCAGTACGCCTGCGTCTGTGGCATTAGCAACTTCACGCTCTCCACCAATAATTTTGGACAGAATGAAAAAGCCTACTCCAAGAACAATGACGACGAATACGCACACTGCCACCAAACCAAGCGTCGCTCCTTTCTTTCTGTGCAAAGTCATTATGGATTGAACCTCCTGTATTGCCGATTAGTATGCAGAGCAGTCGGCTAGCTCTTGAAAGAGTCGGTGCGAGAACAAATTATGATTTGGGATACTAAGAGAAAATTAAACAGATATTATTATCATCCTCTAATGTTCCCGCCTTGTCAAGAAAGGTAACAGGGGTGGAGGTCTGTTTCGGTGAGAATATTAATAGCGTTTAATTAAACGGTGTTAATCTTGATATTCCCTTCCTTATATATATTCCATGGAAGGGCTATAAGTGAAACGCAGAGCCAAAAAATAAAATGCACTTGTGGTCTATAAAAAACGGTGTCGACCATTCCATGGACCATAAGTGCGAATACTGCTCCGGCAAGTCCAAGAATGACAAAGCGCCATGCACCAAGATTATGTTCTTTGTCCCAGAAAAGATGGTGAGCTTTAAGTAAAACAAGACCCACGAGCAGGCCAAAGATTAAGACTCCAGCTATTCCATTTTCAACTGCAATCTCTAATGGCACGCAATAAGTTCCAAGCGCGTCGAAACCACTAACCATATAAAGTCCATAGGCCAGACGGAAGGCTTCATTGCCCACGCCAATTCCAAGCCACCAGTTATCGGCGAACATATGCAAGGAGGCAATCCAAACATTCATACGATACGAATTTGAACTGTGGTCGCGTCCAGAAAACATTGAGCCGATGCGCTCTTGTACTTGCGGTACTTTCCAAACCACCAAAGCAAGCGCCACAATTATTGCTAAAAACATTACTGGCAAGTATTTTCGAACAGCTGGAAGATTTTTCCACGCCCAAACAGAGACGCAAAGTCCAAACATCATTAGACAAGCACCAAGCGCGATATAAGCGCCTCTACAGCCAGTGAAAACAATGGCTAAAACGAGGGCACCACATAATAAAATTGAAGCAGCGGCAGGAATGTATTTTTTTAGCTCGGTAAAATAAAGGCTGAGTCCTAGGCTTATCGGCACCAATGGAGTGAAAAATCCTGCAAGCAAATTTGGATTGCCCATGGTGGCAAAAATGCGCGTGCCTCCGCCACCTTCTACGCTGGGATCTTCCCAGGTCGCAAGCGGCGCTACGCCGATTTTGTATTGATAGAAACCGTAGAATGCCAGTGCGAGGCCATTTAGCAATAAAGTGAAAAGTACAATCAATCTGCGTTTCGGGGATGCTTGCAAAACGGCAGTGAAGAGAAAATAACTACCTATATATACAATAACTTTGGCCAGACCTTTTAAGCTTGCCATCAAATAGTGCGACGAAAATGCGCAAATAATATTGATTCCCATCAAAGACAGAACCAATATGTCTATGTGACTCAGTTCGCGTTTTTCTTCACCTCCAAGAAGATATCCAAGCACCCACAAAAACACTGAGGCAAGCGTGATTAATGCCAGACCCATTTTGTCGTTGGCGAATTGAGGCATGCCTAAAGCGAGAAATAGAGCAAGCACAATCAAGAAGGCAAGTTTTTGCAGCAGGCTTCCAACTTTTCCAGTGGATGGTTTCAGTTTTTCTTTTACACTGTCCAGTGCAGAAAGAATGCCACCAAGCAAAAGAGATTGTCTAAAAGTGTTTTGCCACCAGGTTTCTATCTTACAAGACATCTATAACCATGCCTTGAACACGATATTTCATTCCTTCAAGTTCTATTTGGTTGCCTATTTTTACTTTGTTGCCACGAATGACATAACCGTCTTTGGTGACTTCAGCTTCATCTGTGACTGTGACTAAAAAATCGTGCGCAAAAGGAATTGCTGGATCTGGAAAAGCCAAAACGCTCTTAGCGTCCGGGCTTAAAAAAGATGCTTTGTGTGGCCAGTGCTCGACATCGACCACTTCCATGGCTGGTTCGATTGGGCGGTTTCGAATAGTAATCGAGCTATGATCGCCTTTCTTGATGATATCGGTATCGAGCGTTTTCAAACCGATAACCGAAATTTTCAATTTGACTTTGCGCACGCCTTCAATAACCTGGTCTACACCAGCGTGTCCTGCCTTTGCAAGAAAGAATCCAAGTCCAGAGACTAGAATGATTGCAATTAGCATTAAGTCGAGAAAATTAGGTTTTTTCATTAAATGTGGTCCTTGAGAGTCTAACGTTAGATTTTTCCGAAAAAGACTGAAACTGCTCCGGTTACCCGTTTGACTATGCGAGCAGTTCCTACTATAAGTTCTTCGCCAAAATCGAGCTCATCTGCAGCACGAGCCTTAATCATGGCAATCAATTCGATGCAATCTTCTTCAGGCATTGGCTTCGAGCCATCCTTGTGGTCGGAGGCTAGTTGGAGCAATTCCTGAATAGTCAAGTCCGGCGAAATGTTCATAACGGTCCATATTCTAATAGGATGGCACCATTTTTAGAAGGGCAGGTCTGTAGAATCCAATGCTTCAAGCATTTCTTTCTGGCTAGTCACTGCCGTACCAGGTTTGCGCACGACAATTCCTGCTGCAAGATTACCAAGAGCCATCGCTTCTTCAGGACGTGCACCAGTTACCAGAGCCAGAGTCATTGTGGCAATTACTGTATCGCCAGCGCCACTTACGTCGAAGACTTCGCTTCTGTTGAACGGAGGTAATTCGAAAATGGGCTTGTCTTCCTGGAAGAGAGCCATTCCATGCGGACCTCTTGTGATTAGAATCGATTTTGCACCGCTCAATTTCATCAGCAAGCTGCCTGCATGCTGCAAAGATTCGCGTGAATCAATTTTGAATCCGAGTGCAGCTTCGGTATCAGGTTGATTTGGAGTTATCAGGGCACAGCCACCAAAACGTTCGAATCTATTCTGAGCATCGACTACAAGCAAGTTTTTGTTTATGTCTGAAACCTTTCGACAGGCTTCGATAATGGTGTCAGTAATGGTGCCTGCTTTATAATCCGAAAGAATAATGGCACTGTGTGAACCTGCCGCTTTTTCAAGTTTCTCGAGCAGTTTGCGCTCTACAGTTTCGTTTATAGCATGATGCGCTATTCTGTCCAGGCGTAAAAGCTGTTGCATTAATGAGTGAGATTTAGACAGAATGCGAGTTTTTACTGTCGTTGGGCGGGTGCTGTCTGCAACAAGATCGTAGGTGATACCATGACGCTCAAGCATTTGAGCCATTTTGCGCGCATATTCGTCTTCGCCGCAAACGCCAATGGCATGACACGTCCCGCCCAGAGCCGTGATGTTGTTTGCAGTATTTGCTGCACCACCGGGAATATTGGTTGTAGCAACGTGTTCTAGAATGAGTACTGGTGCTTCTCTTGATATTCGCTCTGGATTCCCTTCGAGCAATTCGTCAATCAACAAATCGCCAAGGACTATGATTGACCCGCGTCCAAGCTCAATAATTCTTTTGCGCAAAGCCGATTTCGAAAGTGGAGCAATGCTGTTTTCTTTTACTTCGGTGTAGTTTTGAGTTTCTTTGGAAGAGCGCTGCAAGTGATTCAACTCCTGTAACTCCTGTAACTCTTGAACAATCGATTGAACCAGAGTGTTATTAGGATCAATCGAGAGGCTCAATTGTACTGTTTTTTTATACTTAGTATGGCAACCTAAATATTGATATAGAAATGCCAGATAAAGGCTGTTGGAGAGGAAATCTCTCACACTTCCCGACTCAATTAGCGTCTGGGTGGCTTCCTTCACTGCGTTGCGCTCGAGCGGGGTCAAGGGGAAGGTTTCTTCAGAATCTTCATTTAATGACTCTAAAGTCTTTTTCAGAAGTGACTTGAGTGATTCTAGTGATTGTTCGAAATCACGACCTTCGACCGCTTCGTCTGGCTTGTGAGCATGCGCCTGACCGGTGATTTCGTCTATTTTGCGCTCTAGTGTTCGCTTTTCCAGGATTTTGCTCACCTGGTTCATCTTTTGCAGGTCGAATTTTTCAAAATTGCTGAATGGTTGTTCCTTTTTTGGGCGCTCGGTATATATCTCATTGAGCGCGTCCGCCATTGCCGAGCTTGCAGGATCAGTTTCCTTTGGGCGCTCGGGTAAATCGTCTTTATCTTTTGGTCGGGAAAAACTGTCCATTCTATTGACATTCTACTATAAGCGGCAAGACCTATAATATGTCGGTTTTTGAGGTTTGATACTATGGAATCATGGCTAAAATAAAATTTCTGGTATCAATAGTGGTGTTAGCTCAGATTATGCAAGGCGCTCCCGCCTTGTCTTTAGATGCCGACAGTCCCGATGTGAAGCTGCGCAATTATGTTCCTAACTCTACAACCAACGTTGCGCCGAATCCGTTAGTAAAGCCGGTAGTAGAAAAGCCTATCAAGGTGCATTTTTGGACTTTTTCAGTCAATACTCTCGATAGAATTCGCTCAGACTCGACCTTTGCTAAAAGACTGGCCCGCTATGGCTGGCTAGAAAAGTCTGCTGAAGCCAATCCCGCAATCATAGAAGCTATTTGCGACCATCGCTCTGCGGCTAAAATATTGGCTCGTCATCCTCACATTGCTCGCATTGCAGAGGCCGACCCTTATGTATGCAGACGCATAACCAAATGGCCAAGCGCTGCAAGAGTGTTAGCTGCTAATGGCAATGCCGCAAAAGCAATCAGTCGCGACCCTGAAGGCATTTATCGCGCAATCAAAAAGGACCGCTCGATTGCGAGAATTCTCGCAAAAAATCCGATGTTCGACCAGATGGTATACGATAATCCAGATCTTGGTCAGTATCTCGCCCGTTTTATGTAATCTGAAGGTTGAGCCCTCATCAGCATATTTTTGAAATAATCGCCATCGGTTTTTGCACCGGTCTTTTGTCTGGTGCTTTTGGCATCGGGGGCGGTGTCGTGTGCACCCCGCTATTGCGCTTGTTTCTGGGCCTTTCAGCTCATATAGCGGTAGGAACTACTATTGCAATAATCATTCCGACCAGTTGTACCGGAGCGGTCAATTATTTTAGAAAAGGTCTGGTCGATATCAAATTGGCTTTGATCATCGCTCTTCCTGCGGTGCTTGGAGTTTGTCTTGGCGCATATGCGACCAATTTGATCAGCGGCAATCTGCTCATGATCAGTTTTGCTTGTCTTGTCACATTTGTGGGACTGGACCTGACTTTTGGTTTGCTTGAGCGCATGATAAAAAAAACAAATGACGAAATTGAAGGTGAGAAAAAGTCCGGACATTCGAAAGCCAGACTTGCATTACTTGGAGTAACAACCGGACTAATGGCTGGATTTTTCGGAATCGGTGGCGGATTTATATTGATTCCCGCACTCGTCTATCTGGCCGGAATGTCGCTCAAGGAAGCATTTGGCACTTCGCTTTGTGTTGTATCGATAGTTTCCATTCCGGGCACTATCACACATGCTTTGCTTGGGCATGTCGATTATTGGCTCATGATGGTAATGATGCTCACCACTGTTCCAGCTTCGTTGCTTGGAAGTGCAATTGCGCTTCGAACAAAAGACTCAGTTTTGAAAAAAGCTTTCGGAATCATTATGCTAATCGTTGCGATCACAATGTTTTTCAAAGAGGCTTCTTAAGTGGAAAACGTCCGTTTTGCTCGATTTGACGCCTTCTGATTATTTCGTTTCGCTCCAGATTGAATTCAGGATCGCGATAAGGCACACCTTTTCTGCCCTTCATGTTTTCGATTTCTTCCTTGTCCAGATTCATTACCAGTTGTTCGTCTATAGATTTTTGCAAAGCAGCATCTATTTGACAGGCAGCAATTGTGCCACCAATTTTGGTGCCAACTGGAACAGTTCTAAAAACGCTGAATCCGGCAGATTCTAGGCCGCCTCTTACACCCGATGCCGTGCTATAAGTAAGCAGTTTTCCTTTTTTCGCTTTGAGCAGCGAATGATAAAGCGCGAAAATTTCAAATGTCCACAAAGAAGGAATTTTTTGTGCCGAAAATGGATCGTGAAAAACCAAGTCTAACTGACAGTTGCGCGAAATCATTCTGGGCAATGCCACTCTGATGTCTTCGACTTCGAAAGTGAGATTGAGTTCAATGTGTCCGATATCATATTTGGTGCTAGCGCTTTTATCTTTTGACCTGGATAGACTTTCGAAAAAAACTGCAAGCTCACTTCGATTATAAATCGAGGCAAAACAAGACTGGTCAAGCACTTCAGGCAAAGACGCCAGATGCTCTCGATTTTTGTCGATACAAATTAGATCTAGCTCGATTCGCCTGTTCTCACGCTTACAAAGGTGTTCAATAAGCGCAAGACTGTTATATCCAAGCCCAAAGCAAGCGTCTAAAACGCTTAACCTATCTGGTTTCCAGAATCCAAGATTGAGTGGTTCGATATAATTTTTGACCGCTTCTAGATATGCACCCGCGCTGTTGTGGAACCATTCACCAGTTTCTGCGTCATGCTTTGTAATTGTTCCATCTTTGGTAAAAAGAGTGCTCATAGATCCTAATTTTAATGCCTCTTCCCCATATATTGGTACAATTTTGGGTATGGGCGAAGAAGTCGAAACAAAGCAGGACCCATCACTTGCTGACACAGTGGTGTCAGCTCAGGCTCAGTCGGCCACATCCGAAGTGATTTATTTGGAACAGAAAACCACCACTGATTTGGTCGGACTTACACTTTCTGATCGATACGAAGTTATTGAAGTTCTGGGGAAAGGCGGCATGGGAGTCGTCTATAAAGGTAGGCGGACTCAGATAAATAAATTCGTCGCCATCAAAGTGCTCAAAGCGTCGCTCATTGAAGATGAAGTCAGTCTCAAACGATTCGAGCAAGAAGCGATTGCTTCCGCCAACTTAGATGATCCGCATCTTATCTCGGTTTATGATTTTGGCTATGGTCCAAATGGCGAGCCATATCTGGTTATGGATTTTCTAGAAGGAAAATCTCTTGAAGATATAATCGAGCGTCAGGGACCCATTTCGCTCGATCGTTTTCTGCATATTTTCAGTCAGGTATGTCAAGCGCTTTCGTATATACATAGCCGGAGCATCATCCATCGCGATTTGAAACCAAGCAATATCATGCTTGTGAAAACGCAAAGTTCAGACGAATTCGTCAAGCTGGTCGATTTTGGCATTGCTAAAGTGATTGGCGACGACCAGAGGTTGATGCAAAAACTGACAGCAACTGGTCAGTCATTCGGCAGTCCTTTATATATGAGTCCAGAGCAGTGCATGGGCAAAGAAGTCGATGTTCGCTCTGATATTTATTCGCTTGGGTGTGTAATGTTCGAAGCGCTTACCGGACGAACACCAATTGCTGGTGAAAACGCATTGCAAACAGTGTTCATGCATATCAATTCTCCTCCGCTTATGTTGAATCAGGTGGGTCCTGGGCTCACTCATCCTTTGCAGGTGCAGGAAGTAATCATGCGTTGTCTTGAAAAAGATCCTGACAAGCGCTTTCAATCTGCAACTGAAATCGGAAATCTCTTGACCGAAATGAGTCAGGGCGATTTTGAAAGCCTGGTATTAAATAAGGTGCCGGTCAAAGATAATAGCGTCCTTGCTCCTGAAGCCACTCTCAACATGTGGATGAGCGAGGCTAATCAAACGACACCACTCAATATCAGTGAAAATATCGTAGTCCCTGAGTTTACCGGTAATTTGCCAACCAGCACATCCAGTGCGTCTCCTGTCACCATGACTATCGCTAAGCCCGTGCGCCCCAAATGGAAAAGTCCAATTTCACTTGCCGCAATGGTAATAATTTGCGCGCTAGGATTCTATCTTTTCCTTCCTCCATTTTCTGCCTTTCAGACAATGACTGCAAGTTGGAATAAATCCAATTTCGAATCGAAACGCAAAGAGGTACAGACTCTCTATGGTTCTTCCAGTTCGCCTGAAGCTTTGCATGCTTATCAGGACATGGAAAAACTTGCACGTGACGTCAATGCACCAAATGACGTGTCGTCTCCCATTGCTATCAAACTGGGAGAGTTGATTTATCGAAACAACGGAGACCAGGACGAAGCAATCGAAAAAATGCTATCAGGTATTGCTGGCATTGAAGCCGCTGCCACGCCGGAAAAACCTGCCTACAAATATCCCGAATACGTTCAAGCTGCGCTTGTTTTGAGTGAGATTTATCAAAATCGCAAGCAAAATACAGAAGCAAACACAATGCTCAAAAAAGCCTACGATGCACTTTGTGCTAACTCAAGCTGCGATCAGACTCTCAAGGCGAACACTGTTTTAGCTCTTGCCGAGAATCAGTTTAAAATTGGTGAGAACGAAAAGGCCGTTGCCCTCATGGACGAGCATCTTGGCTGGATGAAAGATCTGAAAGACAAGTCCATCCATAACCGTCTTGTGCGAGTTGAGCACGCAATGAATGTCGATAAGAAAATGTCGCGCACTACCGCCTTGGACGTTTTCAAAATGCTCACGACAGGCAAATTACCCAGACGCAAAAAAGCAGAGCATACCGACTCGCAATAATTTTTCGTCTGGGCCCCGTGGCCTGGATGACAGACGAAAAAATTTTTTCTTGTGTCTCATGTCTCGTGACCTGTGTCACGTGTCACGGGATCCAGTCAACTTTTTATACTAGATCTCAATTAATTTCGAGGACGATTTTTCCAAGATTCTGATTGGCTTCCATGATTTCGTGAGCTTTTGAGGCTTCGCTGAGAGGCAAAACATGATCGATACAGCCTTTTAGTTTGCCAGATTCGAATAAGGGCGAAATGTTTTTTTGCAGTAAGCTAGCTGCCAGGATTTTTTCTTCAAGGGGACGGGCTCGAAGTGTTGTGCCTTGAATAAGGGCACGCTTGCTTAAGACTTTGCCCAGATCAATTTCGATTTTGCGTCCAGCTAAGAGACCAATCAAAATGATTTTGCCTTTGTTCGAAAGACAATTCAAATCTTCATTTACATAGTTGCCGCCAACGAGTTCGACTACGAGATCTACGCCGTTGGGAAAAACTGCAAGCACTTTGTCGCTTATTTTTCCATCGGGGGCGACAATGATATTTTTGTAGGTAGAAAGTTTTTCGGCTTTAGATGCACTTCTCACCGTTCCTACATAATTTGCGCCAAGTACTTCGGCAATTTGCATCGCTGCAATTCCGACACCACTACCAGCTGCGTTTATCAAAACATTTTGCCCGCTTTGTAATTTGCCTTGTGCCACCATCGCATCATATGCGGTGACAAATGCTTCTGGCAGTGCTGCTGCTTCTACAAAAGATAGTTTGTCGGGGAACAACGAAACTGTGCGTGCATGTGCCACCAGATATTCAGCGTACGCACCGCCGCCTACAAGACCGAAAACTTTGTCGCCTTTTTTGAAATCAGATCCATTTTCGTCTTCGATAATGCCTGCATATTCAAGACCTGGAATGTCTTTAGGACAATCTTTGGGAGCTGGGTAATTGCCCTGTCTTTGCACACAGTCGGCACGATTCACGCCCACTGCTTTCACTTTTACCAGGACTTCGCCTTTGCCAGGTTCTGGCTTTGCGACTTCGCTTATATGCAAAACATCGGGGGGACCGGGATTCTTAATCACTATCGCTTTCATCGGGACCTCAAGTAATTACCTTAAGACAACATAAGCGACAGAGCTTAACAGATCATGGTCAAAAACTTGGCCCAATGTTAGCTTATGACATCTTGATGATAAAACGACTTTTTGAGCGGGTGGGGACATAAAAAAGATGACTCAAGAAATTCCTACGACAGTGTCGTACGAGCATCTTCTGACGGCTTTGAAACAGAAAATTGCGCATGGTGATATTTCAAACGACCACAATTACACGTCTAAGCTGATTTTGGCGCTTTTGTTGCGTGCCAAGCAAGCTGAAAACGCACAGCCTGCCCGTCAGTTTGGAAAGACAGACATTTACACCAAGAAATTGCCAAAGCAAGATCAGCAGCAGTTAGATCGCAACTAATTACTTAGAGGACCGCGGTTTCTCTATAAGCTCCAAACACTTCGCGCATCGCATCGCAGAGTTCGCCCATTGTTGCGTAAGCTTCGACTGCTTCCATCAAATAAGGGAAGTGGTTGTCGCCACGCTTGAGCGCGTCTTTGAGTGCGGCCAGTGTGCTTTCGACTTTAGCTCTGTCGCGTCTTTGTTTGAGATCTTTGATTCGGTTGCACTGTCTTTCTTGATAGACCGAGCCGATTTTGAGAATTTCGATACTTTGACCAGGTGCTTCTTCTTTGAACGAATTGAGTCCGACGAAATGACGTTCGCCCGACATTAGTTTTTGTTCAAAACGATAAGCCGAGTCGGCAATTTCTTTCATGAAGAAACCTTTTTCGATACCGGCAATTACGCCGCCGATTTCTTCGATTTGTTTGAAGTAATCTTCAGCCTGACGTTCCATTTCGTCTGTGAGCCATTCCACGTAATACGAGCCTGCAAGAGGGTCTACTACGTTTGCTACGCCAGTTTCATGGGCGATGATTTGCTGCGTTCTAAGCGCAATGTGAGCCGCTTTTTGAGTCGGCAGTCCAAGCACTTCGTCCATCGAATTTGTGTGCAGCGACTGTGTGCCACCAAGAACGCCAGCAAGAGCTTCGATCGCAGTTCTTACGATATTGTTCTCGGGCTGTGGTGCGGTCAAGCTGCAGCCGGCTGTTTGAGTATGAAATCGCAGTTTGAGCGAACGCTCGCTCTTGGCGCCGTATTTGTCGCGCATGCGTTTTGCCCAGATGCGACGAGCTGCTCTATATTTTGCAATTTCTTCGAAGAAGTCGATATGAGCATTGAAGAAGAAGGAGAGTCTTGGAACGAAGTCGTCAACTTCGAGTCCTGCTTCAATTCCAGCATCGACATAAGCGAATCCGTCAGCAAGAGTGAAAGCAAGTTCTTGCGCGGCTGTAGCACCAGCTTCGCGAATGTGATAACCGCTTACCGAGATTGTATTCCAGCGGGGTACTTCTTTGGTGCAGAAGACCATCATGTCTTGAATCAGTTTCAAGGCTGGGCGCGGTGGAATGAGATATGTTTTCTGCGCGATGTATTCTTTGAAAATATCGTTTTGCAGCGTGCCATCGAGTTTCTTCCAGTCGAAGCCACGTTTTTTGGCGTTGGCTAAGAACATGCAAAAAATGATTACAGCTGGACCGTTGATGGTCATTGAAGTCGAGACTTTGTCCAGTGGAAGGTCTTTATAAAGAATCTCCACGTCTTCAAGCGAGTCGATTGCTACGCCGCAAACTCCCACTTCGCCATTCGACTTTGGATGGTCAGAGTCATATCCCATGAGGGTAGGAAGATCAAAAGCTGTTGAAAGTCCGGTCTGGCCTTGAGCGAGCAAGTATTTAAAGCGTTCGTTGGTTTCTTCAGGTCCGCCAAAACCGGCAAATTGACGCATTGTCCACATTTTGCCTTGATACATGTTGTGGTGAATTCCGCGTGTATATGGAAATTCGCCTGGCTCGCCTATTTGCTTGTCGTAGTCTAAGTCTTTGATATCTTCTTTGGTGTAGACCGACTTCAGTGGAATACCCGAGAGTGTTTCACAGACAGGCTCTGTGTCTTGTCCTTTGTCCTTTGATTTGGGCTGGGACTTTGTCATCTCTTTGACCATGGATTTTCCCCTTAAGTGAAAGTAACCAATATCATTTTATATAGAAATATTAGAACCTATAAATGGCACTTACCGAACATTCTTTAGAAATAATTCCCGACTGTTATAATCGCCTCCTATTCAGATGTTCAATTTTCGAGGACCTGCCCCATGACTACGCCGGTTAAGACAGCCTGCAGCACAAAATCTGAGCAGCAAATGCTTCAGGACATACTTGCGAGCAAAGAACCTATCACGGTTCGCGCTCCTCGAGGAAGCGAATTACACACCAAAGGCTGGATTCAAGAAGCGGCGCTGCGGATGCTCTTGAACAATCTCGACCCCGAAGTTGCAGAGCGTCCATTAGATCTGGTCGTTTATGGCGGCTCAGGCAAGGCTGCACGAAACTGGGAAAGTCTCAAGGCTCTTGTCAAAACACTGATGGAGCTTGAGTCTGACGAGACTATGCTAGTTCAATCTGGCAAACCGGTCGGAGTATTTAAAAGTCATAAAGACGCACCAAGAGTGCTTATAGCCAACTCCAATCTGGTGGGCAAATGGGCCGACTGGGATTATTTCCGCGATCTCGAGCGTAAAGGCTTGATTATGTTTGGACAGATGACTGCAGGTTCCTGGATCTATATCGGGACCCAGGGCATTTTGCAAGGAACTTATGAAACATTTGCTGCGCTTGCACGCAAACATTTCGAAAAACAAGGTGGCACACTAAATGGAACTATCACACTCACCGCCGGACTTGGTGGCATGGGTGGTGCTCAACCTCTTGCTGTAACTATGAACGGTGGTGTGGCAATTTGTATCGAAGTCGATCCCGAGCGCATCGAGCGTCGTCTGGAGAAAAAATATCTCGACGTCAAAGTCGACACCATCGAAGAAGCTGTGAAAATGGCTCAAGAAGCAAAATCAGAAGGGAAGCCATTATCTATTGGTTTGCTGGGTAATGCAGCGCATGTTTTGCCAGAATTACTCAAAATGGGCTTCAAGCCAGACGTTCTTACAGATCAAACTTCGGCGCATGACCCACTCAATGGCTATGTTCCACTCGATCAAAATAAAAAGCCGATGTCGCTTCAAGAAGCTGACAAATTGCGCAAAGAAAATCCCGAAAAATATCTAGACTTGTCTGTCAAAGCCATTGTCGCTCATGTGGAAGCGATGCTCGCTTTTCAAAAACAAGGTGCCATCACTTTCGATTATGGCAATAACATCAGGCAGGTAGCTTCTGATGCCGGGCTCAAAAACGCTTTTGCATTTCCTGGATTCGTGCCGGCTTATATTCGTCCGCTCTTTTGCGAAGGCAAAGGTCCGTTTCGCTGGGCAGCTTTGTCTGGCGATCCAAAAGATATCGAAGTGATAGACCAGGCGATTCTCGAGCATTTTGCCCACGACAAAGCGCTTTGCCGCTGGATTGAAATGGCTTCAAAACAAGTTCAGTTCCAGGGCTTGCCTGCTCGAATTTGCTGGTTTGGTTATGGTGACCGAGCCAAAATGGGTCAAATTATGAACGACCTGGTTGCACAAAAAAAGGTCAGCGCTCCTATCGTAATTGGTCGCGACCACCTAGATTCAGGCTCAGTAGCTTCGCCTAATCGCGAAACAGAATCGATGAAAGACGGTTCAGACGCGATCGCCGACTGGGTATTTCTCAATGCCATGATCAATGCAGTAGGTGGAGCTTCCTGGGTCTCGGTGCACCACGGCGGCGGGGTCGGAATTGGCTATTCGCTGCACGCAGGACAAGTAATTGTGGCAGATGGCAGCAAAGAAGCGGCCGAGCGCCTAGAGCGGGTGCTCACCACCGACCCTGGAATGGGCGTCATTCGTCACGTTGATGCGGGATATGAAGAAGCTATAACCTTTGCGAAAAAAGCAGGGGTAAAAATTCCGATGGATCCCGCCTAATATTGGCGTTTTTGCAATTAATTAGAATAGTTTTCGCATCCACTTAACTTCTTCCTAACCATGGAAGGCTATTATTTATAAGCAGGGTGCTGGTTTCCAGCGCATATGCAAAGGAAATATCAATCAATGAGCAGGCTGGTTAAAAAATTTGGCGGAACATCTGTCGCTGATATCGACAAGATTCGAAAAGCCGCGGAGATAGCAGTTAAAGCTGCATCTGAAGGTCACGAAGTCACAACCGTCGTATCTGCGATGGGCGATACCACTGACAGACTGATTACTATGGCAGAAGAAATTACCCGTTCTCCAAATGCTCGCGAGATGGACATGCTTTTGACCACTGGCGAGCAGGTTTCAATCGCTTTGATGTCGATGGCCATTCAGTCGCTTGGTTATGAAGCGCGCTCTTTTACGGGGGCTCAGGCTGGAATCATGACTGGCACCCAACATGGTTATGCCAGAATCGAAGAAGTCCAGCCCGATGCTATTCAAGCAAGTCTTGCTCGGGGCGAAATTGCAGTGGTTGCTGGATTTCAGGGCGTGACCGATAGAAACGAACTGACCACGCTTGGTCGCGGTGGCTCGGACACTACGGCAGTAGCACTTGCAGCTGCACTCAATGCCGATTGCTGCGATATTTACACAGATGTAGACGGCGTTTATACTGCCGACCCGCGCATTCTGCCCGAGGCTCGTCGTCTGGACTCTATTTCTTATGAGGAAATGATGGAATTGTCAGCTACAGGTGCTCAAGTTCTTGCAACCCGCTCGGTCGAACTGGCGATGGACCAGGACGTTCCGCTTCGAGTACGTTCAACATTCAAACCAATGGATCCTGGAACACTGGTCGGAAACAGAGTAAGCGTTCCCGAATACATGGTGGCTGGTATCTCATGCGACACCAACCAGGTGTCGGTAATGCTCAAGGGCGCTCGCAGTACTAATGCCAAAACTAAACCAGCAGATGGACTGGGCAGCCTTTTCACTCGTTTGCAAGAACTCAATATTCAAACCGACATGGTCATGCTTCTGGCCCATGACGATGGTGCTTCTTATGAAGCTTTCCAGGAAATCGCCTTTAGTGTAGACAAAAAGTATCTGGCTCGGGTCAAAGGTCTAATCGATACTTTCTCTGAATCATTAGGTAACCCTAGAGTTTCGCTTGAAACAGAAATGGCTAAAATTTCCGTTGTAGGTAGAAGATTTTCCAGCCGTCCAGAGATGGTGGCAAATGTTTTCGAGACTTTGCAGGCTGGAAAAATTCCAGTCAACATGGTTGCCACTGGCGACTTGCGCATGAGCATGTTGATGCCTAAAACATATGCAGTGCGCGCAGTTAAGCTAATACACGATTGTTTTGGATTGGCCGAGGGGTCATTTCTGGCATAATAGTCATATCTAAATCTAATGAGGTCTAAATGAGCGGTTTCTTCGACAAGGTAAAGTCTTACACCAAACAAGCAGCCGATCAGACTGGACGTGCTGCCAAAATTGCCAAAATCAAAATGAATATGGTCAGCTTGAACAGCGAAAAAGATAGACACTTGAAAGCAATTGGTCAAAATGTTTTTTCGATGGTAAGTGAAACAGGAGGACTGGATCCTGAAGCACTACGTCTTGCTTGCAGAGATAACGTAATGCAAATCAACCAGTTGAACGAAAAAATTCAAGAGCTCGAGAATGAAATTGCTGGTATTCAGGCTGGCTCAACCGATTCTGACTTGGGTGAAAGTGAAGATGAAGAATAAACTGCTTTTTTCACTGGTAGTTTTTTCTCTTGCATTTTCTTCTAATTTAAATTCTCCTCTTTTCGCTGATGCCATTTCGCCTGGTATTGGGGGTAGTGACGAAATTTATTCAGAAGAAAAACCAGATCGCGCTTATTTTGGCACAGGCACTGCAGGTCGCATGACCGAGGCGTCGCATTTGCGATTCTTTGGCGAGCAGCATCTAGCAGACAGTAATTATGACGAAGCGATTAAAGCATTTTCTAAAGCAGTCCAGCTGGACGAAGGTTATCCACTTGGGCACGTGCTTTTAGCAAAAGCACGTACGGAGAAGCTGAAGTCGCTCACTAAAAAAGACGTACGCAATTTCAACCAGGATTTGTACAACGATTGCATCAAAGAATGGACGCTAATTTTGCGACACGACGCAGATTATCTAGAACAAGTGGAAGCAAAAGCGAATTTGCGATCGCTCAAACGTATATCCCGCGCCTATCAAGAAATGAAAGAAGCAGAAGAAAACGCAAAAAATATTGCTGAAGGCAGAAAGCCTAAAAAGAAACCCTTATTTGCCGGCAGAAAAATTTTCGGAATGTAAATGCAAATCGACCTGATTTGCTGTTTTGCAAGCAATGGCTGCAGCGTCAGAAAGGGCACACTCATTCAACTGAGCTGCTTCCATCGCCTTTTTAAAAAACGATTCGGCAAGTTTAGAATTGCCGCGCATTTTTTGCTGTTCGGCAAGTAACCAGTAAAATTCAAAAGCGTTGAAATTCATATGCAAGTCACCAAATTTATCATTGCACCGTTACTCTAATCCTGCATATAGCCATGGTCGTATTGTGAATAAGTTTTGACCTATTATGGAGTTCCCTCTTATTTGGAATCGGGCGCTTGTGCAGGCGGGGTGATTTTAATCCCTTTTTCTACATATGTTTCAAGAATAGTCTTGAGTCTTACTTGAGCATCTTTTATCGAGTCTTCGATTTCAGGAAGATGAGCATAACCATTTTTGTCTTTATCTACTTTACTCAAAGGCCCCGCTTCGCTCACGCCTGTTATTTTGGCTTCGATTTCGAGCGCCTCTTTCAAATATTTGTAGGCATCTTCAATTAGCTTGTCCGAAGCGTACATGCTTGCAAGGGCTAAATCTGCACGCATGACCTGTTCTTGAACCTGCTCGTCGGGATTATCCTTACCCAGATGGCGAGCGCGTTTGTACAACTGTTTCGATTCCCAGTGACCGGTGGTGCTTTTGGGTTTTGCTACAGTAGCATCCTTCAAATGTTGATCAGCAAGATTGTTGATAGACGAAATCAAACCAGCCATTTGATCGCCTGTGGGACCAGTAGTCGAGCCAATAGAGGTAAGTTCGACCACGCGCAGGGGCGAGGTGTCGTTTGCTTTTCTTTCTCGCAAAACGAGAGCCTGAGAATACAATTTACTTGCAAGCTCAGCATGTTTAGGGTCGTCGCTGTATTGTGCAGCTAATTTTTCTGATGAAACTTGCAAGGCTACAAGCGCGTCTTTGTCGTGGTCTAATTCGCCTGTTCGAGCGATAGAACTGACCACTCGGTAAATGTCTTCTGGAAACAAGGCTGCTAAATCACGCAACATGGTGCGATTATTTGCTGTCCTAAAAATCGCCCAGATGGCTCCGTCGCGACCCATGTGACTTGAGGACCCGTCGTCTTTTTTACTTCCATCTTCCATCTGGGGAAGCATTTTGGCAATTGCTTCAATACGATTCAACTCGTGTTGATGCTCGTTGAACTGGAAGGTGACGTAACTGCCAAGCAAAGCTACCCAGACCGTTGCCACCAGTTTGGCAATTTCTATTGTTCGCTCCCAGGTGAGATGTTTTTTCTTGACTGGAGCCTGTTGTGATTGCTGTGATTGGTCTAAATTATGCGGTTCTTCGTCCATTTTTTCCTTTACTGCAAGTAATTGGCACGCAAATCGTTTAGTAAATCTTTTTCGCTCTGGACTAATTCGCCCGCTTTGAAGTCAGCACTAAAAGCTTCAGAAAAGCCTTTAGTGAATGCGTTTTGCATTTCGTCCAAGCCAACGTCACGTCCTGCTACATCTTTGAAATTAGAATGTCGTTCTGAATTTGCATGGTGTTTTGAATCAAGCAATTCTGGTAAAAGATTTTGGGGTTGGTCCAATAAAATCGAACCGTGTTGTAAAACGGCTCCCTGTCTTCTCAATTGAGCAGACCCGACCATTTTTTTATTATTTACTTGCAAATCTGCTTGTGTAGTTGCCATAAAACAATCCGAAAAATCTTTGTATTGTTTGTTCGATTTTCCTAAATCTGCTTC
Source organism: Cyanobacteria bacterium TGS_CYA1 (assembly GCA_026129135.1). Taxonomy (GTDB): domain Bacteria; phylum Cyanobacteriota; class Vampirovibrionia; order Obscuribacterales; family Obscuribacteraceae; genus Aved-18. The sequence goes on from JAHCIQ010000004.1 coordinate 192,183, forward strand.
GACACCAAGATGGTTGAGCCCAAGAATCAGTCCATTGCAAATCTGTCTGTAAGCTTCGTTCAATTGTTCTGAAAGCACGGGGGGACTTGCTATGAAAGAATAGGTCAGTTCGGCGAAATGAAGCACCGCTCTTCCACCTGTGAGTCTTCGCACTACGTCGAAGCCTTTTGATTTTATGCGCTCTATAGTGTCCGGGTCCATTTTTTGCGAGTAACCAATTGATACTGCAGGAGGTGCCCAGCCATAAAATCGCAAAGTGGGAGGCACTAGACCATTGCGGTGTGATTCGAGTATCGCCTCATCCAGAGCCATATTCGTGGCTGCATCAAAAACTTGATACTGGAGAAGGCGAAAATTCATTTCTAGGAAATTGTCGCTTTTATTAATGTTGGAGTCTCTACTTCGTTTTCTTCGAAACTAAAAGCAGATAAGATTTTTTCTTGTACCTGCTCGAACTGTTCGCGGCTATCTGCCCAGACTTCAGCTACGGGCTCGCCTTTTTCTATTTTGGTGCCAATTTTGCCTTTTAAAATTACGCCAACACCAAGATTTATTTTGTCTTCTTTTTTTGTGCGTCCAGCACCCATCATTTTGCAACCTTCAGCAATGGTTCTGCCGTCTAGATGCGAGATCCAAACTGGTTTTTGATGGGGCGAGTATAAAGCGAATTTGTGTTTGGCATGCGGCATCAAAGCATAATCGTCTACCACTTTAGCGTTTCCACCCTGGGCAGAAATAAGTTCTTTGCATTTTTCTAGCGCGATTCCGTTATCGATGATATCGCTCAAAATACGCGTAGCCTTTTCTTTGTTTTCTGCTTTCTTAGCTTTGACCAGGGCCACTGCACCTAGCTCCATACAAAGCTCGCGCAAGTCATCTGGACCACGACCTTTGAGTGTTTCGAAAGCTTCAATACATTCTGTTGTGTGACCGACAGCAAGACCAAGTGGTTGTTCCATTTCGGTCACTGTAGCAATGACAACCTTCTTCAAAGCTTTTCCGATCTCGACCATTTGTCTTGCCAGGCTTTCAGCTTTTTCGAGCGTTTCCATAAAAGCTGCTTTGCCGCACTTAACGTCTAATATTATTAAATTGGCTCCCGCTGCCAGTTTCTTCGACATGACCGAAGATGCAATCAAAGGAATGGATTCGACCGTGCCAGTGACGTCGCGCAAGGCGTAGATTTTGCCGTCGGCTGGTGCTAGTTCTTTCGTTTGCCCAGCAATTGCCATGCCGATTTTCTTTATCTGGGCAATGAATTCTTCTTTGGTCAATTGGGTGTTGAAGCCGGGAATAGCTTCCAATTTGTCTATAGTGCCACCAGTATGACCAAGACCACGACCCGATAATTTGGCCATGGGAATGCCTGCTGCCTGCATGAGCGGAACGAATACCAGCGTAGTCTTATCTCCCACACCGCCTGTGCTGTGCTTGTCTCCAACCAGTTGTGAGATATCACTCAAGTCGAGCATTTCGCCAGATTTGCTCATGAAGTCTGTGAGCCAGGAAGTTTCCTGATTCGACAGTCCCTGCCAGCAAGTCGCCATCAACCAGGAACTCAATTGATAATCGGGGATGGTATTATCCATGATACCGTCTATGAGAAATTTGATTTCGTCTTGAGAATGTTCTTTGCCGTGGCGTTTAGCCAGAATAAGGTCAAGCATTCGAATCATAATATTTAGAAATTCCTGGAAGTATAGAAAAGCATATATAGTAACAGGAATTAGCTTTTGCGGATAATCTAGAAGGGTTTCTTTGCATTGAAAACTATTTCGAAAATTGGACTGATAGATTTTGCGAACTGTTTGCCAGTGCTTCTGCCCATCACCACAAAACGGGTAGATTTCAATTTCGAATTAGTGCTCGGCAACCCACAACAACTGAACAGGCTCATGGCAAACGACGAGCTTGATGCCGCATCGGTCAGTCTATTTTATTATCTGGATCAAAAGGAGCGTCTGGAATTATTCAAGACCATTTCTATATCGAGTTTTTCGCCCGTTGGCAGTGTCGAACTCTACTCTAAAATTCCGGTCGAAGACCTCGATGGAAAAACTATCCAGGTACCAAAATCATCAGCCACGTCTATAAATATGATGCGCATGCTTTTACTCGAAGAATTTGGGGCAAAGCCTGATTTAGAAGAAATGGAAGAGCCCGATTGTTTTGACTTGAATTGCGATGCTGCACTTGTAATAGGCGACCGGGCGCTTCTTGTAGAAGAAGAATGGGCTTCTAAAAGACCGATAAAAATCGACCTGGCGTCCTGGTGGTTCAACTGGACCAAATTGCCAGCTGTTTTTGGCGTTTGGGTCTATAAAAAATCTCTTGAAGCTGAAAATTCAACAAAAATCGATTCGTTGGCAAAAACCTTTGCCTGTGCCAGAGACCTTGGGCTGACTGACCTAATCGATAATGTTATTAAGGAAGCAGCCGGACGATTTGAGGGAAAGGTAGATGAAGCAAGGCTTTTGAGATACTACACAAAAGAGCTGAATTTCGATTTTTCGAGTTTGCACCAAGATGCAATTGACCATTACGCCAGGCTCTGCCGCAAATACGACCTTTTTTAATCTAAAGTGCTTGTCAAGAGATTATAAATTGTTATACTTGATGAGCTTACTAATCCCCTCAAATAGATTTTTGCATGTCTGATCCAGGACTAGGTCTTCCATGTGTGCTCAACAGGCGCTGGCAAGTCGTTCAACGACTTGGTCAGGGCGGCATGGGCACAGTCTATTTATCCAACGATTTGAATCTTCCAAATCTTGGTGACAGTAAACGTTCGTGCGTGGTCAAACAATTGCGCGACGATTTCTTCAGACAGGAAGACCGTGAGCGCGCTATTCAATTCTTCTTCCGCGAAGCACAAGTTCTTTCGGCGTTGAGCCATCCAAATATCGTGGCTATTCTCGATTTCTTTCAGGAAGAAGGAAAGTCTTATCTCATTATGGAATACGTGCGAGGCAAAAACTTGCACGAGATGCTCATGGAGCGCGGCGAGCCATTCTCTAACGAAGAAGTCATAGACTGGGCCATTCAAGTTTGCGAAGTGCTGCACTATTTGCATACGCACGACCCGCCCGTCATTTATCGTGATCTAAAACCAAGCAATATAATGATCGACGAGCGCAATCAAGTAAAACTAGTAGACTTCGGTATTGCAAGACCTTTTGAAGAAAGCGAAGACAACACGCACGTAGTATCGCAAGGATATTCTCCACCAGAGCAATATTGGGGCGCTGCCGATCCAAGGTCAGATGTTTACGCCCTTGGTTGCACAATGTATTTTCTTTTGACTGGCAAAGACTCGCTTGCTTTGACAGTATCGAATCCTAAAAAATTGAATCCAGACGTGCTCGATGCATTGGATAGAATCATACAACGAGCCACTCAACAAGACGTTTGGAGCCGCTATCAGTCTGCTCTAGAGATGAAAGAAGAGCTTATTTTCTTGCGCTCCAAAATTCAGCCCAAGCCAAAGGCTTCGCGCAATAAAATATGGATGATTGCAGCTGCAGCCATCGGACTGGTTGTGGTATCGTCCCTGGTGATTGCCAAAATGCAAAGCGAACATGAAATGGTGGAGCAAGAAGCTGCTAATTACAGAGAAATGCGTGCTCAAGCCGAGCAAGAAAAAATGCTTTTCAAAATAGGCAATCAGACCAAGCAACAAAAGGTCTCCCCTACCGCACAAACGCAAACAAATTCTGGCGCCTTTCATATTCAGCAAGCAAAGCCTAATGTTTCAAAAAAACAGTATCTGCCAGTGAGCGATGAGTCTATGCTCACCGATTCGCAGGGCTTATTTGACCGTTGAAGCCAGATAAAGGGCAAAAGCTCCAAAGAACATTCTGTACACGACAAAACAAATTGTCGAATGCTTTTGCAAGAATTTAATCAACCAGTAAATGGCAAGAAAACTGACGATAGTCGAGCTTAAAAGTCCGCCTGCCATCTCGGTCATGCCAATATGCATGCCTGCCTGTTTTGCTTCAACCAAGTCTTTTAGTTCGAGCAAACCGCTTAGCAAAATAGCCGGAATACCAAGTAAAAAACTAAATCGAGCTGCGTCTTCGCGTTTCAGTCCAAGCAAAAGTGCCACTGTCAAAGTGGATCCACTTCTAGATGCCCCCGGAATCAAAGCCAGTGCCTGACCCATTCCGACAAAGAGTCCATGCTTGATACCAAGGTCGCTCAAATTCAGTCGCGCCATTTTTTTGCCCACTAATTCTGCCACCATGAGCAAAATTCCCATTGCGATTGAAACTATTCCCACCGTGTTCAAAGAGCGAAGTGGGCTTGAATCAGACTCGAGCGTATGCTTTAAAAGCAAGCCCAGGACACAAATGGGCACGGTGCCAATTATGATTCCCATAAGCAAAAGAAAATTGTGGTCTTTAAAATCTTTGCGCATCACAGCGCCAAATGCACCACTAATTATCGTTTTTAAATCTTTGAAAAAATAGACGAGCACCGCTAAAACAGAGCCTAGTTGAATCGATGCCGAGAAGGCGACGCCTGGATCTTGCCAGCCTAAAGCGGCAGGGACGACACGCATGTGTGCGCTGCTAGAAATAGGTAAAAACTCGGTCAGTCCCTGAACAATGCCTAGAACGACTGATTGAAACAAGGATAAGGGTTCTGATTGCAATTATTTCGATCTCTTTTTAGTTACAGGTTTTTTGGCTTGAGTTGGTGCTTTCACGCTTTGTGCTTTGGTCAGAGGCTTTGTCATCTCTGCAAGTGTGGTGCGAGTTTTAGCTGCAGGCGCGATATTTTTCTTTTCTTTAATTTGAGCAGACCATGAGTTTAGCCCGGTCTTGACCTGGGTCTGGAGTTCTTTACTCGATTTTTGGCTGCTTGCCTGACCACCAAGTTTGACCAGAAACTTGTCTAATTTGTCTGACGACTCTTTGCTCAAAGCTATAAATTGAAGAGCGATAATTGATTTGTTCGCAAGCCAGTTCGATTCTATGCGAATAATTTGGGCTTTTATTTTGAGTATGCCTTCAGGCAATTGAAATTCGCTTTTGACCATTTGTCCGGGCTCGAGGCCCAACTTCTGAATGAGCTTGGTTTCGAGCTTCGAGCCCGAGCGGCAAAGATCAACTGTTTCAAAAGTTCTAGACCTGGCGTTGGTATCATCGCTGGTGACAGTAACGGGTAATTTTACTTCGACCCGATTCACTTTGCGTCTTTGTTTGAGTGGCTTCAATTTTGGAAGACCACAAACGAGCACTTTTTTGCCTTTGACCAGTTGGCTCGACATTACAGAAGATGCCCACAAGCCTGCAAAGCCTGAAATGCCTGCATCCTGCACAAACCAGAGTTTGGTGCCAGCTGGCAAAATTTTGTTTGCGCTTTGATTGGTCTTAATCTGCAGAAAAATTTGACTTGCAGTCTTAGACAAAATGGTGGCACGACCAATATCGAATTCGCCTGGTGCAATTTCGAACTTGATCTTGTATGAGCTGTTTGTTTCAAGCATAGACATAGATTATAGGTTATTTTCACTCAAAGAAGAGGCCATGATTTCCAGAGTCAATTTATAAGCGTCAGACTTGCGCACACCAAATCTGGTTTGACACGAGGCGGAGATGTCTTTGACCGATTGGTTTTGAGAAAGTGCCATTTGTATATATTCTTTCAAGTCTTCTGCGCTTGCTTCGCCTTCTTGTTCTAACTCTTTATTGCCTTCAATTACGAGGGTAAATTCACCTTTTAGTTTTACCGAATTTTCTTTCTTGCTCAAAAAATCATGAATTTGAGCAATGCTTCCACGAATGAATTCTTCGTGCAGCTTGGTCAGTTCACGAGCAACACATGCTGGTCTATCTTTGAACACTTCACTTAAAACAATCAATTTTTCAAGCAGTCCGTGAGGCGAAACAAAAAAGACCATGGTTCTTTTTTCTTGTTCAAGGGCCTGAGCCATTGTTTTGAGTTCCTTTTTCTTATCCGGCAGAAAACCCTCGAAGCTAAAACGGCTCGAATCGAGCCCGCTTCCAATTAGCGCCTGAATAATTGCTGTGGGACCAGGTATGGGAACGATTTCAAATCCAAGTTCTATAGCCGTTTGAATGACCAGTTGTCCTGGATCGCAAAGACATGGTGTTCCTGCATCGCTTACGATTGCTGCGTCTTGTCCATTTTCAAGCAGCGATTGCAACAAATCCAGTCGTGATTTTTCATTGAACTTGTGACAACTGATAAGCTTCTTCTTTATGTCGAGATGATTCAAAAGTTTGAGCGATACGCGCGTATCCTCAGCCAGAACCACATTTGCACTCAGAAGAGCTTCTTTGGCACGCGCCGATATATCTTTTAGATTTCCTATCGGTGTAGAAATTATGAACAGTCTTGCTGACAACCCCTGCTCCTTATGGCGATTCTGTAAGTGCCGAATATGGCATCGATTTGGAAGATATGTCTAGGTGTATAAGAGTCAAATATGCTCCGATTAAACAGCTCTTTTCGACAGGTTATGAACAGCTGTAGATTATTTAATCCCGACTTCTTGCGCAAAAAACGGACAACTTTTGAGATTTAGTTTTCAGGATATAACAAACAGATTTAGCCCGGTGAATTTGTTGCGTTTGGCGAAATTCATATAAAGTCAGGACAGAAATTATGTATTGCACTAACCCGAACTCGACTGATTGTATATCTATTTTGAATGTCGCATGTAATCTTGGTTTCCTTGGGATGCCTCTTTGGAAATCAAAAAATTCTTTGTGCTAAAGTTACGACTTGATGACCTGCACCTATAAATTTTTCAATCATTAGAGAATCAATAATGTTTAGACCAGCGCTCAATCTTTTTTCTATTCCTCTTATAGTTTTTGCGCTCGTGATTTCTCAATGTTCTAAAGTATTAGCATTGCCTGCCAAAGAGAAGAAGCCCGCCATCAGAGAGAAGTGGGCGCTCATAGTTTCGTGCGAAAAATATTTCGACAAAGATATTCCTTCTATTAATTCAGCCACCGATAGTGGAGTAGCGCTCAAAGAAATTCTTTTGAACCCGCAGATTGGACGTTTTGCCCCTGCACACGTGGCATCTGTTTCAGGCACCAAAACAATCAAAAGCAATATAGAAAAATGTGTGGGCGAACCGTGGCTTTTAAAACATACTCTGCCAGGCGATCTCGTCTTGCTTTACTTCAATACTCGTTATAAAACAGTGCCTGGCAAAAACGATATATTTCTATGTTTTTACGACACGCCATCAAGCAAAGGCAGTCTTGAAAACACAATCAGTCTGCGCGAAACGCTCAAAGTCGCAGCCAAGCGCACCCAGTCTCCATACATCGTATGTCTTCTCGATATAAGTCCAGTTGTGCATCTTGATGACGGTTCTGCTCCGTCGTCCAAAATATTTGATGAGATCGCGCAAGAAACTAATACCACTATTTTTGCCGCTACTCATCCGGGACTTGAAGCGCAACACGCGCAAACAAAAAAGTGTTCAGCATTCATAGATAACTTTTCAGAAGCACTTAAAGCTGGTGCTGGTCAGACCGATCTCTTTGCTATCAGTCAATATGTCCAGCAAAACGCTGGAACTGAAAAGGCTATTTTTGCTTATCCCAGAAACGATTCTCTGGTTGTGAAAGCCATTCTTGGGATGCCTACCAAAAGCTCGACGCCAGAACATATACGCATTGGACATAATCCAGATACTGTCTATGTCGAAGAACGTCAGGCGCAACTAGCAGCTAAAAACGCAGCTGCTGCCAATGACAAAGACAAAGAAAAAGACGACGACGATGATGATGACGATACATCTAATTCAGGTCAGGCTGTCGATTTTGGCTCGTATATGAAAAAAATGAAAAAAGATATACAGTCGAAATGGGCACCACCAAAAGGTTTTAACGCCGAGCGTGTGGTGGCTGTTTTTACAATAACTAAAGATGGACGAATCACAGAGCCGCAAATAGTCGAAAGCAGCGGCAAGCAAAATATAGACGAACTTGCGCTTCAGGCTTTGACTCAAGCCTCGCCGCTTGATCCATTGCCAAAAGGCTCGCCAAGTTCAGTCCAGATTCGATATCAGTTCGACTGGTCAGTGCACTGAGTTTAGAGTCATTTACAGTGGTGATTGACCCACTGAACTGATTGACAATCCGGCTCTACGGGCTTAAGCTCAAATTCAGGAAATTTGCGGTCTGTTAGAATTTCCCGGTTATTCTTACTATAATATGTATAAATGCGCTCACTTGAGGACCGACCTTAAAAGATGAACAACGACAGCAATCAAGACCCAATGGATAAATTGCCCAAAAGGCAGGAGCGTCCGGATGAATCCGGAAGCGGCGGGTTCAACTTGCTCGACATCTCTAAAGATTCAGGCAAAAAAGCTGAGCAAGCGAAGCCCAAAGACACTGGCAAAGACGCTAAAAAAGACGTCCAGGACACTAAAAGCGACAGATCGAGCGAAGCTTTCGATAAAGCCGCAAAAGACGGAAAGTCAGTCCAGGCTATTGCTAAGAGCGGCAAGAAAATCAAAGAAGGCATGAACAGACTTCCTGCCAACTGGAAAAAGCATGCTCAGAACGTGATGTCTCAAACAGTTCAAATTCTGGTCCAACAGCACGGTCCTAAAAATCAGCAGGTTGCCAAGGCTGCTCTCAACTACACTGCCGGCGGCGGTGAAGAAGAAAACAAAATCATCCAGATCACAACCGACCCTCAAGGGGGTCAAGACCCAGCCACTGGCGGCTCTGAGCCCGGACCTGCCGCAGGTTCACCGCAAAAGTAGTTTTCCATTTTGTTAAGCTCTTGTTTAACCACCAAGGCTCTTTTATTGGCGCTCGGGGGCTTTGTGTTAGAATATTTCCCTTCGAGTATATATATCCGGTGAGGCGTAGTTAAGATCCGTGCCCAATATCAAATCTGCTATTAAGAGAGTCAAAGTTGCTGAACGCAACCGCCTGCGCAACCGCGTATACAAGTCTCAGTTGAGAACTTTCCAAAATCACGTCGAAGACGCTATGAAATCGGCTGACCAGAAAGCTATTGATTCTAGCCTCAGCGCTTTCTACAAAATCGTAGATAAGTCCGTCGCCAAAGGTGTGTTGCACAAAAACACCGGTGACCGTAAGAAGTCTCGCTTGGCTGCCAGACTTCACCTGTTAAAATCTGGCAAATAGAATTCAAAACTGAATAGCAATTCCATTGAGTCTTTAGCGCTTTCTCGCTATATTTAGATGTAGCCAAAACTTTGTGTGTCTTACCGAAGTTGGCTGTATATGCAGGATATGCGAGGCGGGACTTGGATATAGATACTCGTAATACTCAAAGCGCTGTTACTAAAAATTCTGTCGATTTTGAAAAGCTGACTAAATCAGGAAAGACTGTACACCTTGTAGGCATTGGTGGCATCGGTATGTCTGCTCTTGCACGCCTTGTGCTTGCTCAAGGCAAGAAGGTAAGCGGTTCTGACAAAGCAGCTTCTGAAATAACAAAAGAACTGGAAGACAGTGGTGCCAAGATATGCATTGGACATAACGCTTCTAACGTAGCTGATGCGGGACTCATGGTCGTCTCGACCGCAATCTCGGATGAAAATCCAGAAATGGCTGAAGCCAAGCGTTTGAACCTTCCTGTGTGGCATCGCTCAGACTTACTTTGCGAATTGACTAAAGGCAAAAAACTTATCGGTGTCTCGGGCACCCACGGCAAAACCACTACAACCGGCATGGTATCTCAGATTCTCATAGATGGCGGTCTTGAACCGTCGGTGGTGGTAGGCGGAATCTTCGGCAAAATCAAAGCTAATTCTATCCATGGCAACGGTCAATATTTCGCTGCTGAAATCGATGAGAGCGATGGCACTCAAGTCAAAGTAGACTCGTATATTTCTATCATTACAAATATCGAAGGCGACCATCTGGAGAACTATCCAGGCGGACTTGAACAAATCAAAAAGATGATGCTCGTCTTTGCCGAACAGACCAAAGGTCACATCATTTTGTGCATGGACGACGCTGGATGTCGCGAACTTAGTGGCAATATTTCGCCTGGACAAAAATCCAAGCTAGTCACTTACGGTACAAGAGGCACAGCCCATGCTGCCGCTTGCGACTACACATTCGAGAGCCCAGATAGTTTCTCGATGGAGGTCTATCACAAAGACAAATTGCTAGGTACGCTCGAAATGAGTGTTCCCGGTGAGCATAATAAAGCAAATGCACTATCTGCCATCATCACAGGTCTGCTTTGCGGACTCGATTTTGAAACAATCAAAAAATCTATTTCGCAATTCGTCGGTGTCAACAGACGTTTCCAGATACTTGGTCAATCTGGTGGCGTCATGGTAGTAGATGACTATGCGCACCATCCAACAGAAGTGGTGGCGACACTAAAAGCAGCGCAAGATTATCTCACGGTAAAAGGAAAAGACCAGGGATTGAAGCGTGTTGTAATCTTGTTCCAGCCGCATCAACCGTCACGTTTGAAAGACCACTGGCAAGATTTTTGCCGCTCTTTCAAATTTGCAGATTTGGTTTTGATGAGCGACGTTTATGTGGCAAGAGGAAAATCAATCGATGGTATAAACTCCGAAAAGTTTTCCAAAGAAGTCGAACACAAAGACGTAAAATACATTGGCGGTGCGATAAAAGATATTGCCGACAATGTGATGAGCGAACTCAAAGCAGGTGACTTACTCTTGACTGTGGGTGCAGGCGACATCACAAATATTGGGCCGAAGCTTTTGCAAATGCTTCAAGGCGCGGAAGTAAAAGAGAATGGAAGAACTAGCTAATGCCTCACTGGCACGCTATACAACACTAAAAATCGGCGGTGAAGCCCGTCGCGTTTTCCATCCTAAAACTATTGACGAGCTTGTAGGTCTGGTCACAAAACTTGATGGCGAGCCCTGGTACATTATTGGTGGCGGCTCGAACCTGCTCGTTTCTTCAGAAGGTTTTGACGGTTCTGTTATTCGTACAACCGACCTTACCGAAATAAAACAGATTTCTGAAAGTCAATTAGAAGCAGCCGCAGGTGCGCGTCTTCCGCACCTGGCAAAGTTTGCAGCCAAGCAAGGATATTCTGGTCTCGAGTTTGCAGTTGGAATTCCAGGAACTGTGGGTGGTGGCGTCATAATGAATGCCGGTGCACACGGAAGTTGCATGGCGAATATCGTGGACACTGTCACTTATTTTGATTCAGACCAGAAAAAACTAGTCACACTTAAAAATGACGAAGTCGGATTTGTTTACAGAAAGTGTAAGCTCGATCCTCTGAAACATGTGATTGTTTCTGCCGTTTTCAATCTTCCTCATGGCGAAGCTGAAGCTATCGTTGCCAAAACCAAACACAACGAAGAATATAGAATGCGCACCCAGCCAATTGGATTTCCCAATGCCGGAAGCACATTCAAAAATCCAGACCCAGACAGAAGCGCAGGTTTGCTCTTAGACAAATCTGGTGCCAAAAACATGCACATTGGCAAAGCAGCTGTTTCAGACCTGCATGCCAATTTTGTCATTAACATGGGTGGTGCCACTTCGCACGATGTGGCAAACTTAGTTGGTCGCATGCAAGAAATGGTGCAAGAACAGTTCCATGTAAGAATGATGCCCGAATGGAAAACGCTTGGTAAATTCACCGATGAAGAATTGAGGGCATGGAAATCATGACCGACATAAATTTTGCACTATTGCCTGCTAAAAACAGAACTCAATTCAGATCAAACGTGCCAATCATCATGATGCACGGCTGGGGACAGAGCCTCAATTCGATGCGACTCTTAGGCGAATTGCTTTCCAATTTCTTTACTGTCTATATTTTAGACTTACCAGGATTCGGCAAATCACCAAAACCAGAAACCGATTGGGACACACGCGAATACGCAGTTGGTGTGCGCGCCTTTGCAGAGTCCAAAGGCATAAGCAAATGCTTTTTAATAGGTCACAGTTTTGGTGGCAGAGTATCTGTCAGATTGGCAAGCATGTATCCAGACCTCGTGGCTGGCGTTGTATTAATCAATTCGGGCGGTCTCAAGCGCGAATTGAAATTCCCTAAAAACATCCGCGCCAAATCGATTGGTTTATTATCTAAAAGTGTCAAAGCTATCGATTCTATGACTGGCTCTAAACTTTTTCAAGAATGGTTCATTCCAAAATTCGCCTCGCTCGATTATAAAAACGCAGGGGACATGCGCAATATCCTGGTCAAAGCAGTCAACGAAGATTTGACCCAAGACAGCCAGCTCATAAAATGTCCTACCTTTATATTGTGGGGCAAAAACGATACAGAGACACCGCTAGAGTGCGGACAGCGTTTCCATGCCCTTATAAAAGACTCGCAATTTGTCGCTCTTCCAGGCAAAGACCATTTTCCTTTCATCGATGAAGGTGCGCATATCTGCGCTCATTACATTGCTCCATTTTTGCAATCGGTCAATGTAGAGATTAAGCAGGAGGAAAAAGCCTGTGTTTGATGACCAGTTCATAATGAATCTAGTAATAGTCTTGCTAGCCGCCTGCGCAAGCGTGTTCTTCTTCACCAAGCGCGCCAAGCGCTATCTGCAATTTTTGCAGCAAGAAGACTATGATCATCACAGATTCAAAAAATGGTTTTTTGCAAGAAAAGCTTTTGACACCCGCGGATCGCTTGTTTGCATTGTCGGTATCGCAGCAAGTTATTTCAGTCACAACTTCGCCCCGGCATTGACGCCTTATTTCACAGTGGCGCTAGCTGCCGTGCTTTTCTATGTCGCATCGCGCGAAGAAAACCCAATGACGCACGCCAAAGTCTCGCTCAAAATGACTGAGCGTGCCAAGCGTATTTATAATCTTGCGCTTTGCACTTACACAGCCTCGTTAGCGCTTGTGATGGTCTTCTCGTTCAAGCATTTTTACGAGTATCTTTACACCGCATTCTGGATCAAGAATCTGGTTCTGATTCAATTTATTTCCTGGTACCTAATTAAATCTAATTGGTTGCTCGACCCTTACGAAAAATCGCTGCAAGAAAAATTCGCTAACGAAGCAAGAGCTATAGTAAAAGATGTAGACCCTGTAATCATCGGCATTACAGGCAGCTACGGCAAAACCAGTACCAAAGTTATTCTGGCTGATATTTTAGGTGCAGTCGCTCCGACATTTTCGACACCACGTTCTATCAATAGTTATATGGGCATGACTCGCGAGATTCGCGAGCGCATGAAACCAGGACAGAAATTTGCCGTAGTCGAGATGGGCGCGTATCACGTTGGTTCTATTAAAAGAATGTGTTCGCTCACCCCACCTCATGCTGCAATAGTGACGGCAGTTGGCGAGATGCACTTAGAATTATTTGGCTCGCCTGAGAATGTATTCAAAGCAAAATCAGAATTGCCCCAAGCAGTGCCCGAGGACGGAGTGCTTGTCGTAAATGGCGACAATGTCTGGACCCGCAAAATGGCAGAGCTTTATCCCAAGAAAAAAACACTCATTTATGGACTGAATCAAGAAGCTGGTCCACTCGATGCTTACATGTACGACATCGAGCCCACTTCTAAAGGAACAAATTTTGCCATAAAAATCAAAGGCAAAGAATATCAAGGATTCACCAAACTGCTTGGTGAGCCAATGTTATCCAATATTCTTGCAAGCTTCACCATGGCGTGCGCAATGGGTCTTGCACCAGAACTGGTGCTTGCTGCAATTCGCAACGTCAAAACAGAAAGCAACAGACTAGAACCAGTTCGTACGACTATCTCGTCTTTTATTGGTTCGCCAAATGGCAGACCGATTAGACAAGGCGATATCTTGCGCTTGAACGACGCGTTTAACTCAAACCCTGTTGGATTCAAAGCCGCGCTCGATGTGCTAGGCTTGCAAAAAGGCAATAGAAAAATTCTAGTAACGCCTGGCATGGTCGAGCTTGGACCAAAACAATTCGAAGAAAACAAAAAAGCGGCACTGCACGCAGCCACTTTGTGCGACCAGGCGATAATCGTCGGCTCGACCAATAAAGACGCGCTTTTGACCGGCTTGAAAGAAGGCGGACTTGCAACTGAAAAAATACGAGAAGTAGCAACCATGAAGGACGCCTTTAGCTATCTGGCTTACGACTACTGCGACGACGGTGACATAGTCTTGATAGAAAACGACTTGCCCGACTTGTATGAATCTAATCCGAGGTTTTAACAGATTAGATGAGTAACGGACACAAAAGAAAAAAAGTGGCAGTGATGTTTGGTGGTCGCTCAGTCGAACACGAGATTTCGGTCATAACCGGCTTGCAGTTAATCAAAGCTCTCGACCCAATTAGATGGGACCCGTATCCAGTTTATATTGCCCCTTCTGGCAAATGGTATTTCGGCAAGAAGCTTTTGGACAAAGGCTTTTATCTGCGCATGCCAGGCTCGCTTTCTGAAGTGACCGAAGTGACATTGCTTCCAAAGCCTGGTGTAGGCGGTTTGACTATACTGGAAAATCCAGAAGAACATGCAAGCCCAGTTATTCCAATAGATATTTTCTTGCCAGCATTTCATGGCACTTATGGCGAAGACGGAAGTATTCAAGGCTTGTTTGAATTAGCCGATGTTACTTACACCGGATGTGGTGTGCTTGGCTCTATTCTTGGGATGAGTAAGTATCATTCCAAGAAAATTGTCGAAGCGCATGGCGTGCCAGTCTTGCCCTGCCAGGTTGTGAATCGCGAATCTGTAGAAGCCGATTTTGGTAAACATCTCACTTCGCTTCGTGATCAAATAATCAAACGACTTGGTAATTTTCCTTTATTCGTAAAGCCATGCAATTTAGGATCCTCAATTGGTGTGGTTCGTGCTACTTGCGAAGAAGAGCTTGATTCAGCCCTTCTACACGCGCTCAAATACGACGTCTCGGCCATGGTTGAGCCATGTCTAGATAAGAAACTTGAGATAAATGTCTCTGTATTAGACGACCCACAAGAGCCGATTGCCTCTGTAGTTGAGATTCCTGTTTCATCGTCTGGCAAAGAGCTTACTTACGAAGATAAATATCTGCGTGGCGGAAGCAAAAAAGGCGACGATAGCATGCAAGGCATGGCCGCATTAACACGCGTTATCGACCCTGAAGATTTAGACCCTGTGGTCAAAGAGAGAGCTAGAAGCTATGCTGTGACCGCGTTTAAAGCATTGAATGCAAGTGGAGTATCTCGTATAGACTTTATGCTTGATACCACAGATGGTACTTTATATTTTAACGAGATTAATACAATTCCTGGTTCGTTTTCGTTCTATCTGTGGATGAATTCAAAACCACCAGTGTTTTATACAGAACTTTTGAATCGCATTATCTCAGTGGCTCAGCTAAAAGCTGTGCGTAAGAGTTCTGTCGAGCGTCAGGTTGGCTTCAAGGCGCTGAAGAAGTAAGTTTAAGCTGTTACCTTTTTATTTCTCAATTCAAATAGTTCAGGTTTTAGTTTGAATCTCTCTGCCAATTTTTCACGCGCAGCTCGTGGCAAGCCTCGATTGCCTTTCAGAAATGAGTTTACGTTCTGTCTTGGCATATCTACCAGCTCGGCAATTTGACTTTGACTCAGAGAATGTTGATCCATCAAGAAATTCAAAACATCGTTGCCTGAGAATTTCTCAAATTTGGATTTCAACTGAGATGTTTCAAACGTAGAAATCATTACTCCCAGTGCTTTGCCGTAGGCAATTTCAGATGGCGTCAATTCGCCATCTAATTCGTTCATTTTTAATATGACGTTTACTGCTTTCTTGTGATGCGCCCAATTTTCAATTGGCACAATTGGAAATTCAGCTATCCATTTTAAGTAATTCTTGTCTATTTTCATTTAGCTTCTTTTACTCTTTCTAAAATGTGCTAGCTTGCTATACTCTGCATGGGTAAAAACGCCTGAAACCGTGATTTGTTGAAGCTGGAACGAAATGGAAACTAGCAATCTAAATTCGTTTGACTTGATGTTGAAACAATATCGAGACTTAGGAATGTAATCGCATGAAGGAAAGTCTTGCTTGCGTTCAATCAAATTGGACCAGTCTCGGGATTCAACAGTAGCAAGCCAAACAGCAAGCGGCTTGCGCGCGCTCGGATGGAGCTTTCCAAACTCATATAAAAGATTTTGATTGAAGACTTCCAACGTTCTAAGTGTAATCAAATTTGATGACAAAGTCAAGATGAATGAACAAACTGAACATTACTGCATAAGAATTATTGGCGCTAGCAAAAATCCCGATAAACAGGCAAGACCTTGCCTCTATTTACTTTTTCAATTTAATTCTTATCGTAGCCATCAAGCTTATTAGTCTTGCCGTCCATAAAGTCTTGTACTGCTTTCGATTTGTATTTCTGTTTTGCAGCAGGAGTTTTTACGACTTTTTTCTTGGTTGTTTTGTAAGTCTTGATGTGTCCGCCAGTGCGCCTTGTGGTTCCTTTGCTCCAAGTAGCGGAGGCACTGATTGTAAGTATTGTCACAGACAAAATCAAACTGAGAAATCGCATAGAGCATCCATCCAAATAATTGACTAGTTCAGCATAACTCACTTTGTTAAAGCTTTTGTGATCAATCTAAGTCAATCAATGCTTTGCGTAAAAATAGCCCTCTAAAAATGTCCCCGGATCTTGAGTCTGCAAAATGATATAACCCGGAACAAGACCCTGAGCGTTTTTGGGACTGAGAGCTAATTGAATACCAAAATCGCCTGCATCAATCATTTTTGTTTTCTTGCCATTCTCTTCTACCCAAACACTAATCTTGCCGGTGTTTGAAGCGATTTCTGGTGCTACTGTTTGGTTCATTCGAGTATTGATTAGAGAACCTTTGAAGAAATGAAACCACAGTGTAATACTTTTCTCTGCAATAATTTTGTCTGGATATCCAAACTCCAGAGTGTTTGGATCCCAAAGTTTGACTCGCGCTGGCTTGAATTCGACGCCATTTATTTTGCCATGCACAGGCACTTGAGGAAATTGTTTTTTCACTGCACTATATGCGGTATTGATGGTTTTTTGGTTGACTACTTTGCTTTGGGGCTTTGTATTCACATGAAACGTAAGACCCTTAATCTTCCAAGCGCCATGAGATTTGTTCAGTACTACTTCTGTATAGCCTTCCTTGTCCATGCCTTGACCATAGAAGAGTCGAGCGGTGTTATCATCAATACTTTCGTATAAATATTTTTGATCTTTGGGAACCATAGAGCCGAATGCGTTTCTCAATCCTTCTAGTGCAAGTTTTTGATCTGCTGGTAGTTCGTCGAATTTTTTCTTGGCTTCTGCTTTCTTAGCAGGATCTTGCGGTTCAAGCATGTATTGGCTTGTATCTTCATGCTTAGCATTGGCTTGCATATAATTTTCGTAAACCTGGCGCGGTGTCAGATTCGCTTGCGCGATTGCAGCTTGACACGCAAATAACACTGATATTGCAAGTGATACCATTCTTTTGTAAAACATAGACACCTCATATTTGTCTTTGTCTTTTTTATTTGTCTTTTTTGCCGAAAATTTTGGACCAGATGCTTGGTTTTTCTTCTGGCTCTATTGCGCGGGAGCCTGGCTTGGGGCGCAGGTTTCGCTCAGGTTGATATTTTTCTGAAATCATATTTTTTACAGTAGTGGGCATAGACTCGTCGTCGAATACTTGGGAGTCTGGACCTTTTTCTTGCGGCAATCTTTGGTCAGAATTTCTTTCTAAGCCAAGTTTGCGCAATTTTTTACTGATACTCTGCTCTTCGTAAGTGGCTGGTGCTTCAACGAAAGCGTCGTCTGGAATTTCGAAATCGGGGTGTAATTGTTGGTAGATTCTATAGAGTCTGTGTCGGACTAGTCTTGCGCTGCGCGGGCGGTCTTCGGGACTGTGCGCTGTAAGTTCGGTAATCAGACTGTTCAGGTCTGGTAGCATATTTGGTAGCTCTTTAATTGGTACGCAAGTCATGAGCGGTCGCGGGCGCGTGCCGGTAATTATGTGCGACATAGTGGTTCCAAGTGCATACAAATCTGAGCGTGTTTCTGGTTTGCCGAAATATTGTTCGGGTGGAGAATAGCCTGCAGTCACTACGCGCGTCGCCGACTCTTTTTCCATGAAGACACGTGCGATACCAAAGTCGATGAATACTATTTGACCATCGGGCGTGAGCATCAGGTTGCTTGGTTTTAAATCGCGATACAAGATTGGCGGTGTGCGCTCGTGCAAATATTCGAGCACTTCGCAAATCTGGATGCACACTTTTATGGCATCATCCTGGGTGAAAGGACCGAAGTTTTGCAGGATGGTCTCGAGGTTATTACCTTCTATATAGTCCATGACCAGAAAGAGTTTGCCATCTGGCGAGACGAAATCGTCGAAGAATCGAACGATGCCTGCGTGGTCCAGTTCTTTTAGAAGTTGCGATTCGCGTCGGAATAGACGCATCGATTCGGCGGCTTCTTCGTCCGAGGCGCTGTCCGAGCGCAACTGCTTGATAACGCATTTTGAGTTATTGGAGAATTTGTCCTCGGCAAGATATACGACGCCCATCCCGCCTTGAGCGATAGGTTCGCACCACTTGTATCTTGAAAACCAGTCGGTTTGTTGAGCCACAGACCTTATATATGGAAGGAAGAATCACACCGTTCAATAGAAACATACCCGAGCGTCAAGCACATGAACCAATGGACTCTGAGAGGAAAAGCCGAATTTACGGTGCTTCTGGGGTCTGAGCGTCCGAAAATGTTAAATGTGGATTGACATACGTTTGTATGGTGGTACTATACAAATGTCTCCCCCAATTGAAGCTCAATTTGTTGCCCCCGGCAACTTAAATAGAAGGAAGGAGGAAATTATGAGCCTCGTAACAATATCGATTGTGGGAAACCTGGTTAAAGACCCTGAGTCTTTTGAATATGTGAGCGGAAGAATCAAAACTACTTTAGTGCTTGCGGTCAACGGATTCAATAAGGTGCGAAAAGAGAAAACATGCGATTTCTTCAAAGTAGAAACCTGGGACAAGTTGGCTCAACTATCGAGTCAGTATCTAGCCAAAGGATCTCAGGTTGCAGTGTCAGGAAGATTTTCTCTAGAGCACTGGTTAGACAAAGAAGGAAAAGAAAGAATCACGCCGGTCGTGCATGCAAGTCAGATGGCCTTGCCGCCCAAATCATCCCGCAAACCTGGCAGCGAAACGGGTGATCTTTCTTTGTCCAACGAAGATTTAGTGTTATTAGCTAGTACAGGAGGACCTGTTTAACCGCCGCCCCGACTTTTTGAGCCTCAACGAACGAGAGGTAAACGCCACTCGGCACACCACACACACCAGTACCAAATTTTGGTTGAGGCTCAATAACCCTTACTAACAAAGAAAGTTTTTTTCCACTGGTTCAATGCTAACTGAGAAGACGAGGATAGGGGCAGAGTAATCTGCCCCTTTTCTTCGACCTTGTAGTGATATCAATTTTGGTATCAACTATTCAGATTTGTCTCCAGGTTTGCCTCCACTTTTAGGACTGTCCCAGATCTTGAGATCAGGCTTTTGTTTCTCGCCGCTGAACTCTTTTACTACTCTTCCTTCGTTGTCGAGGCGTACACCAAAGTTTCCATCTGGTGTGTATAAAGTCACACCATTGGCATCGCGAGAGTAACTAAATACTTTTCCGTCTTCGCCTTTTAGTGTGTGTTTGCCTTCGGGACTTTTTAGAATATCTTTCAATTGTTCTTCATTTAGATTCAATGTGCCCGAATCGTTGCCCATGTGCATCAGGCGTCCCTTCTCGTCGACACCGGTTGTAGCTAATCTGCGTTGCTCCGGTTTTTGATTCCCCTCGTTTTCGGGTGAAGACGGAAGACCGTAGACTTCTTCCATTTTCTTTTGCAGTACTTCTGCTTGTTCGGGAGTAGTCGCGGAATCTTCTAAGGATTGGCTAGATTGTTGAATTTCAGTGACCATGTCTTGCTTGCCTCGTAGTTTTTGTGTTTTGGATGTTAGTGTTAAATGTGGTGGCTATGTTAGGGAATTTGATCCCAGATCTCAGTTTTGAGTTTTCCTTCATTACTATTTTTCTTTTCGAGCGATTTGTCGCTATTTTCCAATTTTTGCGGATCTTCACCTTTTTTCTCTTCTGGAGCTTTGCCAGAACTATAAAGATCACGGATGAAGTCACCCACGCGAGAAGCGATTGCCCCGATGTCGTCAAATACACTGGATTCTCTCTGTTCTGATTTTGCTTCTACGTCTACTTTTGATGCTATTTCTGTTGAACTCATCGCTTTCGAGCCTCACTTAAGGTAATTTTGTGATACTAAATACAGTAGCGCTCTGCCCAGTTGAAAATTGAGTTGACTTCTTAAATCTTGTAGCGAACATTCCAAATTTCGTTGTGTCTGGAAGATGTAGATTCGCATCAAGAGCCGGAAGTTGCTGCAATTTCTTTTCTGTTTAGTCATTGCGCTTGTCCTTTCGTTGCTCAGCGATTGGTGCCGAACATGGTTTCATTATGCTCAAAGCAAAGCCGAGCATCCATAGACATTAGTGCAAAGATGCTGCGTAAATCCGCAAGTCTTGAAATTAGCGAGAAAAGAGCCCTTGGAGGGAATCGAACCCCCGACACCTTCCTTAGGACGGAAGTGTTCTATCCGCTGAACTACAAGGGCAAACGCTCAGACCAGATCTATTTTAATTGAAATTGCCCCGATAACCAATCTCGCGTTTTTGCTCAGCGCCCATTGTGGTTGCTGCTTTTTGCGAGGCGTTCATCAAAGGATTGACGAGGAATGTACCAGCCAGACTGATTGCGATGGTGCAAAGCCAGAGTGCAAGCCATGGACCTTCTTGAGGGCTGCCGACAAATTTGCGGTGGTCGGCTAATTGAGCGACCTTTTCGGATGGTTCCGGCACAATCATATAGATAACTACTTTCGAGTAGTAGTAGATTGCTGGAATCGATGTAACCAGTGCACAAATCACAAGCACCCAGCCGATGGGGAAGCTGCCCCACATGGTTGTTTGAGCAACATAATTGGCGCTGTCGGCAAGAGTTGCGCTTTCGCTTATACCTAAACCTGCTTTGAAAATGAAGAGCTTAGCCAGGAATCCTGCGGGAGGAACCGGCAAGCCAGCGAGGTTAAGCAAGCAAATTGAGGTCAAGATTGCAAGCCAGGGACGTTTTTTAATAAGTCCAGCCATGTCTTCGATGCGGTCCGAGCCAGTTTCGTTGAAGAACAAAATAGCTCCAGCAAATGCACCAAGGTTCATGATGCCATAAACAATGATATAGAAGAGCATGGATTGCACGCCTTCAGCATTGAAGGTAAGCAGACCTAGAAGCATGTAGCCAACGTGGGCGATAGAAGAATAAGCGAGCATTCGTTTGAATGACGATTGAGCAAGTGCAATCAAGTTGCCTGCGACCATCGATACAAGGGCCAGGATTGCAACAAGGACCATCCAGTCGCGGTAGACACTTCCCATAACTTCGTAGAGGAAGCGAAGGGCGACGACGAAACCGCCAGCTTTCGAACCGATAGAAAGGAATGCGGTAACTGGAGTTGGAGCACCTTCAAATACGTCTGGTGTCCACATATGGAACGGAACAACCGATAGTTTGAAACCGATAGCGCTCAAAGTCAAAGCGATAATCAAGTATTTGATCAGGCTTCCAGTACCGATAGACATCAATTGCAATTTCTGAGCGATGATGTCGAAAGAAGTCGAGCCGGTAAATCCATAAATAAAGGAAAGGGCGTACAGCAACGTAGCGGTTGTGGCAGCGGTCGAAAGCAAATATTTGAGTGAGGCTTCGCCCGATTTTTTGTCTTTCTTGGCGAAACTGGTAAGCAGTACGCAGCAGATACTGAGTGTTTCAAGTGCTACGAAAAGCATGATGAGGTCTGTTGAGCCAGCAAGAAACATGACTGCAACGATTGCTGTCAAAAGAATGGTGTAGAACTCGCTTCTGTTCTTGCCGAAATGGTGTTCGTAACCCATGGTCATCAAAACTACGATTAGACCCGACGCTACTGCAATCATGCTGAAGAGCACTGTCAGAGTGTCTACGGAGAAAAGACCGCCGAATATTTGAGCGTTTACGCTCCATTGACGGGTGAGTGCGAAGAATGAAAGAGCCAGGCAGAGTATTGATACGAGCGGGGTCATTTGCTTATGCTTGGGGAAGAAAAGGTCCCAGCAGGAAGTAAAGAGAATTGCCGCTATAACCAGAATCTGAGGGGCAAGAAGTGCCACACCGCTCAGATACGTATCCAGATTAGTCATTCAAGGAAGCCCTTTTCAACAGTAGTTTTGCACGTCACTAATTTTACAGGCGCGCGACATAATTATTATGTCTGTGCGGGCGCCAGACTTAGAAGAATCTCAACATAGGCGCAGTCAAGGATATACGCCATCCCAAGGGCTGGATCGCTGGCGAGCTGATCCTCCTTGAATCGGTGCTATGTGGGAACTTAAATCTGTCCAATACGACTTAAAGACAAGACCTTTATCGTCACAGACCTATACATTTTCTGTGAGCACAAAAGTCCCTAATATTAAGAAAAATTAGGTATTATAGAAACGGAAGGTCTTTTACAAATATGGCAAAAAGCACACTCAAGTCTCAATTCCAGTCAAAATTTCGTCCCGGCATACTTGCTCTAGAAGATGGCACTATCTTCCAGGGGCAGGGCTTTGGCGCTAGCGGCGTGGCATGCGGCGAGCTTGTGTTCAATACGAGCCTTGCTGGATACCAGGAAATCTTGACCGACCCGAGCTACGCTGGGCAAATAATCACGATGACCGCCCCTGAGATGGGCAATTATGGTATTAACAGCGATGACATGGAGTCGCGTCAAATCTTCGCTCGGGGTCTTGTAATCAGACATTTAAGCTCGCGCTACAGCAACTGGCGTGGGGAAGAAAGTCTGGATGAATTCCTCAAAAAGCAAGGTATTACTGCCATTGCAGAAGTCGATACTCGTGCCATCACTCGCCATATCCGCCAGAAGGGTGCGCTTCGTTGTGCTATATACTCCACGGACGAAGTTTTAGACACAAAAGAAAAGCTTGAAGAAGCGAAAAACTCGGCCCTTGAACAGGCTCGAAAATTCCCGTCGATGGAAGGAATGGACCTCACTGCTGAAGTGACCTGTGCCAAGAAATACAAATTCAGCGAAGGCAAAAAACAAGTGGCCGTCATGGATTTTGGCATAAAACAAAATATTTTGAGAGAACTTGCTTCTCACAATCTGGAATTGACGGTATACCCGGCGCAATCAAAGGCTGCCGATATACTGGCCGATAAGCCGCAAGGCATTTTTCTGTCCAATGGACCTGGTGATCCCGCCGCGTGCAAAGGCGTTTTGAAGGAGCTTCCCGAGCTCATTTCGAGTGGATTACCGATTTTTGGTATCTGCTTAGGGCATCAACTTTTGTCGATTGCTCTGGGCGCATCAACATATAAATTGAAGTTCGGGCATCGTGGTGGCAACCAGCCAGTAAAAAATCTGCAAACTGGAAAAGTAGAAGTCACCTGTCAGAATCACGGTTTTGCTGTTGATGCAAATTCAATGCCTGAAGACCTCGAAATCACGCATCTCAATTTAAACGACGATAGCGTGGAGGGATTCAAGCATAAATCAAAACCGATTTTTGCGGTGCAGTATCACCCGGAAGCATGTCCGGGACCGCATGATTCGAAGTATCTGTTTGAAGATTTTCTTTCTCTAGTCGAATCCCATTAAATGGGAGGAGGTCGTATCATTGTATAAACTAGCAATCTTTGACTTTGACGGAACCCTCGTGGATTCCGCTCCCGGCATCATTGAAATTATGAAAAAGGTCGGGGTCGAATACAATCTAAACAACCATATAATTGAACACTGGTCTACATTGATTGGTGTGCCACTCGATCAACAAGCACGCATAATTTTGCCAGGCGAACACCCGGCTCTTCATGCCCAGTTAGTCGATCGTTATCGTGTTTTATACAACTTGCAAAACATTGAATTGTGCCCACCATTTCCTGGCTTGCTCAATATGCTAAAAGTTTTGCGCGAAAATGGAGTCATCTCGACAATCGCATCATCAAAGCGAAAAGAGATTATCCAGCCAGTTTTGGATCATCACGATTTGAATCATTATTTCGATCTTGTTCTTGGCGCTGGCGAAGTTTCTTCGCACAAACCAAGTCCTGAGGCAGTTTTGCATACACTAAGAAAACACGGAATGCAAAATCATGAAGCGGTCGTAGTAGGCGATTCCAAATTCGATCTAGAAATGGCCCGCAACGCAGGGGTCGATTCGATTGGTGTCACCACTGGTGTGCACAAAGAACACGAATTAATGGAAAGTAATCCAGTGTCTGTCGTAGGCAGTCTGGATGACGTACTTAAAATTGTTTTGACCGGACGCAAGCAGCCAATTGTTGGAGAAGTTAGAGAAGCTTCTTAAATAAGACGATATAATCGGCACATGCAAATCTTGTTGTGCCTCTTATTAGGCTTTGTGTTACTGGCTCCTGCTGCGCATTGCGCGCCTATTGAGCTTGGCACGGACACTGAAGACATAAAAATAACAAGTGACCTTGCGCTTGCGCGCGAGCAGGTGGTTCATTTCCCTGCCAGTGCCGAAGCGCATTTTGTTCTTGCTGTGGCGCTTACACGCACGAGCCAAGTGGAAGAAGCAATGAATGAAATAAATTCTGCTCGTAGACTTTCGCAGATGCAGGGTGGTGCGAAATATTTCCAGGACATGATAAATGAGTATGAAGAAATGCTCAAACGCACTCCGGAAGATAACCGTATACGGTATCAACTGGCATGGGCTTATTATATGAAAGCATATCTTTTGACCGAGTATTCAAAGAGCAAACATGGCTGGCAGCCTGATTGGGTCAAACAAGTCATTAAAGAGGAAGCGGATAAATCAGGCGCCAAAGAAGATGAACAATCAGCCACATTAGTAGAATCGCAAAATCAAAGCGTGCTCAAACCAATGGAGCGCGTAACTGCAAAAGCGGCACCCGAAGCGCTGCCTGCAATCAAGCTCTATTACCAAAAGGCGCTGGGCAAGTTAAATGAAATCTTAGCCTCTGACCCCAATGATATTTGGACACAAATTCACCAGGCGCATCTCAAGGCAGAATATACTGGGGACCTGGATTCTGCCATGTCGGTGTGGCAAAGCTGCAGTGAAAAAGATCCTAATAATCCCGCACCCTATTTTTTCCTGGGTGAAGGGTATCTGAAAAAAGGCAATCTCAAAGAGAGCCTGCGCCTGATTTCCAAAGCCACCGCCTTGAGGGCCCTGGGTAACTAGAGACTGATGAATAAAATCAAGCCATTCTTGAAAATGATGCTGGCGTTAGGCATTTTAGGCGGTATTGTCGGCTCGATTTATTATGCTCAAATTCATGCCGATATCGAAATGAAGAAGTTTCAGGAGTCATCTAAAAGTACTGATCCTGAAGATACCATCACAATCGACAACTATGAATTGAAAGAAGTCGACGACACTAATGCCCTCAAGTGGATTCTGACCGCCAAAAAAGCGATTTTAGAACCCGCGACCCGTCTTGTGGACTTGAAAGAGATAGAGGTCAAGTATTATTCTGGACCCAACATTTCAATGAGGCTTCAATCTCCTCTTGGCAAGGCGAATGAAGCAACTAAAGTCGTTACACTCACTGCCAATGAAAAAGCCAAGGTAATTGGCATAGGTGAGGAAAATAAATCAAGATTAGAAACTAAAGCTATGGAATTAAGGAAAAAAAATGAGTTTGTATGCACTGGCGGTGTTAACATCGATTGGCCAGGGGTAGCCAAGGTGACAGGTAACACAGCTCAAGGCACCATTTCCAGCTCGAAAATGCAGAATATGCTGATCAAAGGTAACACTCACTCTATATTGAATTAGGAAAAGATGCCGTCAATCCCGAAAAAATCGATAAATGCATTGTTTGCCTTTCTTATGATAGCTGGCTATGCAATGCCGTCTGTCCGGGCTCAAGCCAATAACATCGACATCAAAGCCGACGAACAAGAATTTGCCGACGATCGCATGATTGCCCGCGGTAAAGTTGTAGTAGTCAAAGGCGACACCGTCGTTTACGCGCCTGTAGCAACGCTCTACAAAGACGCAGCAGGTCAACCAGAGCGCGCAGTGTTCACAGGACATCCAAGATTGGCGCAAGGACAGAACAAAATCCACGCTGATACGCTTACTTTTCAAATCAAAACTTCAGTCATCGTTGCCGATGGTCATGCTCACTCAGAAGTAATCAGCACATCTGAAGAAAAGGAGAAAGACGGCGAAGACGGCTCTGAAGGAAAGACAAAAAAAACTACTCGCACCATTATTACCGATTCGAACAAGCAAGAGTACGAACAGCAGACTGGACGTTTCGAAGCTACAGGCAATGTGCGTGTCGTAACTCAAGACACTGTCGTCAATTCGGACCACATGAAACTGGTCTATGGTACAGACCGCAAAGCTGAAGCTGCTGTATTCACTGGCAAAGTAAAAGCTCGTCAAAACAAAAATCTGACCGAAGCTGACACTATGACCTATTTCTTCAATACTCAACGTTTGCAAGCCAATGGACATGTACGATCACGTGTCGTGGAAGAGGGCGGCAAAGACATGTCTATCATGCCTGAAACCAAGCAACCGGTCGCTCAGAAACCTCGCATCGTCGGCACCGCAGGTGGTGCTATCGCTGCCAGCACCAAATCGAACGTGTATAACACCTTCAGCGAAAGTGAAGACAAACAACCACCAATCATTATTCACTCAGACTCCCAGGACTACAACAAAGAAACAGGTCGTATGGACGCTGTGGGCAATGTCAAAGTGGAATACCAGGATACGCGCGGCTCGGGCTCGCACGTTGTGATGGTCAAAAATATGGATGGCGAGACCGAAAAGGTCGTATTCCTTGGTCGCTCGCAAATCATTCAACCAGGCAGACGTTGGATTGGCGATCGCATCACGCTGGTGATGAAAGACCGCAAAGTAATCGCCGAAGGCAACACCAGAGCTTACATTATTCAAAAGGACTCAGCCTCGCAATCTAAGCTGGCTAATTTTGGTCCTAGTCTCAAGAAAGACGTAGCACCTGCTCCTAAACAAAACAAACCTAGCAAAAACGTAACTCAATTCGCTGAGGACGAGAAGAAGCGGGAGAAGATAAATTGATCCCTCAAGCTAATCCTTACAAAGCGAACAGTCCAAATTCGTCCGCACAAACGACCACTCTCTTGATAGAAGGCTTGCAAAAAACATACGGCGGCAGACGTGTCGTAGATGGTGTCAGCTTCACTGTTTCGCGTGGCGAAGTAGTTGGTCTGCTTGGCAGAAACGGAGCTGGTAAAACCACATCGTTCGATATGGTGCTTGGTCTTGTGAAACCTGAAAAAGGTAGTATCACCCTCAATGGCAAAGATTTGTCCAAGATGGCGATTCATAACAGAAGTCGCATGGGCGTTGGCTATCTTCCTCAGGAAAACTCTACTTTCAGAAAGCTGACCGTAGAAGAAAATATGATGATGATTCTCGAGTTGCGCAATATTCCAAAGCGCGAACAAAAAGAAAAATCAGACTATTTGCTCAATCAGTTCGGACTTGGACATTTGCATGATATCGCAGCCGTTCAGCTGTCTGGTGGTGAGCGTCGTCGTTTAGAAATCGCTCGCTGTCTTGCGTCAGAGCCTCACTTCATTTTGCTCGACGAACCTTTTACTGGTATCGACCCGATTTCAATCTCAGATATTCAGTCACTCATTCGTCGTTTGCGCGATGAGTGGAATCTTGGAGTGCTTCTAACAGACCACAACCCAAGAGCTACGCTTAGAATTACAGACAGAGCCTATCTTATCGATCAAGGCAAAATTTTGGTAGCTGGCTCTTCGCAAGAAGTAGCCGATAGCCCGGTCGCGCGTAAGCATTACCTGGGCGAGGACTTCACTCTATGATTCAGCCTAAATTACTCGATCGTTATATTGCAAACGAATTCTGGCAGCCGCTATTGTTCGGTGTCGGTATCGTTACTGGTGTGTGGTTTGGTGCCGACCAGTTGAAACTGGTATTCAGTTTGATCATGCGCTCTGGTGTTCCAATCGATATGGCTTTGAGCATTATCGGTTTGCACTTGCCTGCCGTTATCGTTATGACTATTCCAATCGGTGTGCTGCTTGGTACATTGCTTGTGTTCAACCGATTATCGGGAGATTCTGAAATTATCGCTTTGCGCACAAGCGGCGTGAGCTTTTATAGAATCATGGTGGCGCCACTTTTATTTGGTGTGTTTACAAGTCTCGTGAGCTTTGGCATCAACGAAGCAATCGTGCCAGTAGCAAACCGCGCAGCTAAAAAACTCGAGTTCCTTGCTTTGTACAAAGCCGAAATGCCTGCTGGTCAGACTAACTTCACTTACATGGAACGAGACCCTAATATGCGACTTCAGCGTATTTATTTCGTCGACCAGTATCTGGGTGAAAAACTGACTAACGTCATCATTATGGACTTCACGCGCAGTCAGTTAGTGCAAATTATTGCTGCGGCTCAAGGTTGGTTCCGTCATGGCGAATGGATCCTCGAAAACGGAAGAACTTATGTAATTAGCGGTACAAGCGATATCACGCGTATTTTGCAGTTCGATAAGCTTCGTATCCCGGGCATCAAGAATGCTCAAAAGGTGCTTGATTCTGGCAATATTTTGCCTACCGAAATGAACATCTTCGAATTGCACAAATATATCGAGAACCTCAAAGCATCTCACTCGCTATCCAACGACATTCTGGTCCGCTACTATCAGAAGATTTCGCAACCCCTTGCCTGTCTTGTGGTAGCTCTGGCAGGGGCGCCTTTGGGCCTTTTAGGCAGGCGATCTCGAAGCAATATGGGTCTGATTTATTCAGCCATCATCGTATTTTTGTATTACGTCTTACAGTCGTCTTCGGGGGCGCTTGGCGAAGCTGGACGTATCGACCCGCTCATGGCGGCGTGGATGCCTAACATCGTGCTTGGCTCTCTGGGTCTATTCATCCTTTATTTCAAAGCGAAGTAAATCTAATCATAAAATAGATTGACTTATTTTCGTGTGAACATATCATCTATATATGGGTTGGCGTACGACTATAGTCGTGGGTTGAGGCGTTGGTAAGCAGTAGTCAGATCTGCCGTTCTGTGTCGGCGAAAAGAAACGCGAAGAAACGTTTTTGGATTGTTGCAGCTGCTGCAATAGCCCTTGTGACCCTGCCTGTTATTCCTCTGACCTTTTTTGCCGAGAAAGGCACCGATGTGCTTAAACAGTTCGGCGGCAAGAAAACAAAACCAGTGCTTGGAGCCAAAAATGTCTCAGGCTCCAGGAAAAAAACTGGCAACCTGCCTAGTGATGGTGAATATGGATTGCTTGAAAATTCGCTCAACACTCTTTTGAAGCAGGTAGGCACTACCCCGCACGATGCTGGCTTGCACAACAAAATCGGCATGATTTACCTAGAGATGTCCGAAATTACTCCAGCCATCAATCATTTCGAAGAAGCAATTGCAGCCAGTCGGTCCACTCGCAAACAGTTGCATCGCGAAGCTTCCGAAGCAAATCTTGCTGGCAATCGCGAACTTGCTTCGCAAAAAATAATCGAAATCACACGCAATAACGTCCATCTTGCCGCAGCGCACAGCAGTCTGGCGAGGCTATATGACAAACAAGGACGGTCAGACAAAGTAATCGCCCACTTGAGCGAGCTTGATAGCGACATTGGCTTTTCGATGCTCGATACAGTCAAAGACAAGACTGCTACGGGGCTTGGAAAATCACGCTTCGAGCAATTGTTCGTGAGTAAGGCACAAGCTCAGTCTCAATCTAATTCGGGCAATCTTCAAAATATGGACCCTCAAACAGCAGCACTTCTTGCGCATGCCACTGGTCTTTATCAATCGGGTCGTTTCATGGAAGCGATAGAAGATTACAAACGTCTGGTCAATATTTTGCCTAATGACGCCACTATTCATAAAGACCTCGGTATGAGCGCGCTTGGGGTGCATAATTTCCATCTGGCTGAAAGCGAACTGGCACGCTCGATTCAACTGGGCGCAAATGACGCTGAAATTCATAATGCTCTTGGCTCCATTTATCTCAATTCTGGCAGAACAGATCTTGCCAAGAACGAGCTCGAGAGGGCTCTGGCATTGAATCCAAATTTGAGTGCTGCATCTTACAACCTGGGCAATATTCTTGCAGGCATGGGCAAATATCCCGAAGCTATTCAAGCTTTTCATCGTGTCATCATGGTCGAGCCTAGATCGGCGGCGGCTCACAATAACCTGGCTACGATGCTTTCGCTCGTCGGTAATTATGACGAAGCAATTCATGAGTTCAAACAATCTGTAACCCTGGCACCAAATATGGCATCAGCCCATTATGGTTTGGGATTGGCTCTGATGAATACCAAGCGTTATCATGAATCGATACCGCCATTTAGAAAGGCTCTGGCTCTAAATCCTGGGCTGGTGGATATTCACAACAAAATCGAGTTTGCCGAGCGCAGAAGTGGTGGCACTAATGCTGCCATGCACACATCTTACAAATACAATTGAACAAGGTCTTAATTCTAATTGGTATGTCTGGTTCGGGTAAAACTACTGCTGGAGAGGCTCTAGCCAGGGCGTGCAGTTGTGATTTCTTCGATACCGATTTGTTGATCGAAAATGAAATAGCCAAAAAAACGATTGAACAAATTTTTCAAGACCACGGGGAGTACGAATTCAGGCGTTTAGAGAAAGCGGCTCTGGCTGGCATTTTGCAATCTTCCGTCGAACATTCAAACGATTCTACTAAGACGAAAATGGTCGTAGCGACTGGAGGCGGTTTGCCTCTATTCGAAGATAACTTTGCTAGACTTGCTTCGCTTGGCACCATAGTTTATTTAAAATGCGAAACTGAAATTTTAGCCAGAAGATTGATTGAGCAATTCAAGTCTGAAAAGAAGGAACGACCAATGATTAACTTGGCATCTGGAAGCAAAAATGAGTCGGTACAAGAAGGTTTAAATAAAAAGCTTCTTGAATTGCTGCAATCAAGAGCTCAAACTTATGAAAAAGCCGACCACTGCATTGATACGACCCATTTAACCCCCAGTGAAGTTGTTGAGCGGCTGAAAGCATTTTTGTAAGGCGTGGTAAGTTGTTGAGAGTATAAAATCCATTAGTAATTGTTTTAAGCTCCAGGAGTATCCAAATTGGTAACACAAGACGAATTGATGTATCTGCAGTCGCAGCTCGAAGGTCTTGAGTCGATTTTTCTTGAGCTCATGCCGGCTGGTGTGGAGCTAAAACGCCAACAGGTTCAGGATTTCTACGACAAGCGTCTGGATGCTGCCCGTGACCCTGTAACTTCGGTTGCTCCCACAGAATTGCGTCGTCAGTTCAACACCAAAGCCAACCAGGTGCGCAACCTGGTAGATAGCGCCGAATCACTTGGAGACGCTAGCAACAAGATAAATCTCATTCGTGCCGCCTCATCATTGCCGGAAGAACGTAGCCGCGGCGTTATGGAAATTGTAATGCAGTTCTGCAAAGAGCTCACTTATGAAAATCATGCCAATGCTAAGTTGATGGATTCTATTCTGCAAAGCGGCGAAATTCGTCCGGTCGAAGCACGTATGCTTCTTGCTGCTTCAATGTTCGTTATTGTCTATGAAGTCGAGAGCGAAGGTCAGAAAATACCCCTCAAAGACGTATTAGCCCAGTATATCGGGCTTGTGAAAGCAGAACGTCTGCTTGCTCGTAACGATCCGTTCTTGCTTGAAGCTCAGTGCGCACTCGAGGCGCTTGATCTAGAAGAAGCGGAAATGCAAATTTGAAGATACTCGCTATTCATGGTCCCAATTTAAATTTACTGGGCGAGCGTGAGTCCCAACATTACGGAACCACGACGCTAGAGCAAATAAATGGGGATCTTGTCGAAATTGCAAAGAAAGCTGGGCATTCTCTTTTGTATTATCAATCGAATGTCGAAGGTGAGCTTGTAAATAGAATTCAAGAAGCTCGAAAAGAAGAGGTTGGCGGCATTTTAATCAATCCTGCCGCTTATGGACACACGTCTGTGGCTCTGAGAGACGTGCTTCTGGCTGTAAAAATACCTTTTGTCGAGGTTCATCTTTCAAATATCGCTGCCAGAGAGGAATTCAGACACAAAAGCTTGATTTCGGACATCGCTCATGGAGTCATTTTTGGCTTTGGCCCTAAGAGCTACAAAATAGGCCTTTTGGGCTTGATGAGCTTATTTGAAGGAAGCAAAAACGACTCGAAGCTATAATGTCAGCTATGAATAGGATTTTTGCATTTATCTCGGCTCTGGCCTTCATCTCACTCTCATTTCTGGGTCCCGTTTGCGGGCAACCTGCTTTTGGTCAGGAAGAAAAAGAAAAGGTCAAAGAAGAAGCCAAAGAACAAGCGGCTGGCGAATCTAAGGCTGAGTCCACAGCTGAATCGAAGCCAGCAGAAAGCAAGCCATATTCAAAAGAAGCCATTCAATTTTTCAACGATGGTGTCGAACTGCACAAGACTGGTTATTTGAATAAAGCGATTACCGCTTATAAAGCAGCCATCAAAGCAGACGACCGTATCGAACAAGCCTGGAGCAACCTGGCTCTCCTGTACACCGCGCAGAAAAACTGGACCAAGGCACTTGAAGCATTCGACAAAGCGCTTGCATTGAAGCCGAAAAGCACGACCAGTCTAAATGGTCTTGGCACCGTTCTTTTCGCCATGAAGAAGAATAAAGAAGCGATGGAAAAATGGCAGAAGGTAATCGAAATCGATCCTAATTTCGCCTCTGCTTATTACAATATGGGCTACGCCATGGAGATGGAAGATAAGCGTCCAGAGGCTCTCAAAGCCTATCTCAAAGCGCTTGATATTAGTCCTGAAATGTCTGACGCTTATTACCGTATGGGATTGATTCTGCAAACCACCAATCATCCTGCTCAAGCAAAACTGTTTCTTGCCAAAGCAATCAACATAGATCCTGAAGGCGCGTTCATTAGGGATGCCCAGAAACAATTAAGCACTATTGCTCACGATCTGGACAAGAACCGAACTATTTCTAATTCTTCTAATTCTTCTAATTCCACTTCTACCTCGACCGGCTCTGTTTCTTCGCAGTCGAGCAAAGAAGCTCAAAGTTCCGGTGATACCAAATCCGATGCTCCAGTCAAAGAGCGTGGTGGTTTGATATCGTCTTTTGCGCAAAAGCTAGGACGTGACAGAAATCCCGATGCTAAAAGCAAAAAGCCAGTCGATATGTTCGTTCAACCTCCCAGTGGCGAAACTGATTTGAAGCCTAAGCCAGAAGAAGGAAAGAGCGATTTTTGATTCCAGTAAATAAAAGCAAGGTCCAGGTAATCAGCGATGCCTTGAAGGCAAAACCTGATAAAGACACTGGTCTAAATGACCTTGTTTTAAGAGGCAAACGTGGTGACTATGACATCGCGCTTACTGTATTCAAACCATTTTTTCCATTTGGAACTGGATATTTGCTCAGTTTTCCCGGTGCGGAAAATGCAGAGAATTCAAATGATGTTTCAGATCCTGAAGCCTTGCCTCCCTTGAAACTGACTATTTTGCCTCGTTTTGCCAAAGGTCCCATGTCTATTTTAGGTCGTCTATTTCTTTTCGAATCAAAAGGACAATCGGTGGAAGATGGAAAGTTCGAGCGCCGATTTATCACTTCATACAACGAAAAAGAATTGATGCTGGCTTATTTCAATGCACCAATGGTGAAAAAAACTATCTGGGATTTGTCGATGAAAGAAGAGTTCAACGAGCTCGTTATAAATTCAGACACTGGCATTTATCTCTATCAACCGCAATCTTTCAATTATCTTGCTGTTGAAAAATGCGAGCGTACTTTTGAAGCAATGGAAAAGCTAGCCAATTCGCTCACTGAGGTCTTTTATGAGTGATTACATAAAAGGGCTATTCAAGCGTTATTTGATTACGTTTCCCCATGAGCGTCAGCGCCTGGAGCAACTCAAAACTCAAATAGAAAAAAGGGGACAGGATCTTTATTCTCGTGCCAACATGCAAGGTCATTTGACAGCGAGTGCTCTTTTAATCGACGACGACGAGCGTGCGCTTTTAATCCATCACAAATTCCTTGATATCTGGATTCAGCCTGGTGGACATCTCGATAAAGATGAATGGCCATACAAAGGCGCGCTCAGAGAGTTTCATGAAGAAACCGGGTTTGACGCAGTGTCTATGTGGGATTGGCATGAAGTGCATGCCAATATACCGATAGATTTAGATACCCATGCTATTCCAGCTAATGCCGAAAAGGGCGAAGGCGAGCACTTCCATCACGACTTCCTTTACGTTTTGCGTTTGAGCGAAGCCGGGCAGCAGGATTCAGCCATCAGCATCGATTTGAATGAAGTAAAAGACAGCAGCTGGGTGCCGCTCACCGAACTTATGTCTGGCAGGTACGAAGAAAAACTTCGTAGAGTTGCAAAGAAATTCTTATCTTTTCATAGCAGTCAAGGGAATTCACTAGAGCCTGTGGTAGAGTAAGGAAAGGTTTTAGAAGGAACAGCGTTATGGCAGATACAGCAGTCAATACCGAAACTCAAATCGTTTCTATCACCGAGTCGGCAGCTTCCGAAGTGAAAAAACTGCTTGCTCAAGAACCAGACAAAGACGGTCTGCGTCTTGAAATTCGCGGCGGCGGATGCTCGGGCATGTCTTACGGAATGAGCTTCGACAAAGCAAAAGAAGAAGACCATGTTATTGAAGAGCATGGAGTCAAAGTTTTAATCGACCAGAAGAGCGCAATTTACCTCAAAGGCACATTGCTTGATTTTGAAGGCGGATTGCAAGGCAAAGGATTCATGATCAAAAATCCTCAAGCCAAAGGCTCCTGCGGTTGCGGTAACTCGTTCTCAGTCTAGTTAGTTAATCAAATTGTCCAGACTAGAGCAGATAGATACGACAAATATTAGAGAAGGCGGCGGTTTATTACCAACCACCGCCTTTTCGCTTATCGAAGTGAATGGTCCAGATGCAAAACGTTTTTTGCAAGCTCAAACGACTAACAATGTAGATTTGCTCGAAGACGGTCAAATGCAGCTTTCGGCGCTGCTTGATAGAAAAGCGAAATTAGTAGCGAACTTTCACTTGTATAAAATAGACCAGGATCATTTCACTATAGTTTCTGATTCGTATTTGCAAAAACCGATTTTGGAGCATTTGGACAAATTCTGTTTTGCAGATAAAGTCGAATTTGTTTGCATTGAAAATCGAAAGCTTGGCTATTTATATGGATTGCACAGTCGATTGCTACTAAGCTCGAAACAGACACAGGAACACAGTTTTTTCGAAGCCGATTGTGGCAATATCGCTTTTGCAGGCAATGATACTCAGTATTTCAAATTTTCACGCACTGGCGAAGAAGGTTTTCTTCTGCGCATGAATCTTTCAGATTCTGACGAAGCCGAATCAAAAGACGAAGACTTTCAGAAACAAATGAAAGAGAAAGAACACCTGATAGATGTCGCGCGCATCGAAGCTGGCATCGGAAAATTTGGCGTCGATTTCGACTGTGACAATTTGATTTTCGAAACCGGGCTTGATGCATCGAGCGTGAGCTATACAAAAGGTTGTTTTCAGGGACAAGAAGTTCTTGCCCGTGTCAAAGCACAAGGCGCTCCAACCAGGGCTTTGTGCGGATTGAAAATAAAGTGCGATGACGAGCTTGGCGTGCTTGGCGAATTAAAAAATAAATCTATCGATAAAGATGGGGAAGTTATTGGCACTATAACTTCTATTGCAAATTCAAAACTGGCTCAGGGAATCATTGCGTTGGCATCGATGAAGCGCGACTATAGAGCACCTGGCAAAACTGTCGCCTGCAAAATAGACGGGCAGGACGCGACTATTACAGTTTCAGATTTACCGTTTGTGCAAATCACTTCGCCAAAAGAATTTGCCAGTCGAATGCTCGAGCAAGGAATGAATCTTTTCGCAAAAGAGCCGCTTGCAGTTGAAGCCAAAGATTCAAAAGCAGTATTTTTCTTGCGCATCGCTTTGCTCTATAATCCCATGTCGCTTGACGCTTACGAGGCTCTGGGTGTGGTTTTGAATAAAAAGGGCGAGCTTGATGAAGCAATTGGCATAATGGAAGAAATGGCCAGGCTCAATCCAGATTCTGTGATGGCGCATGCAAATCTTTCTGCATTTTATGTAGAAAAAGGCTGGATTGAAAAAGCGGAAGAAGAAAAAGCTATTTCGATGTCTTTGCGCATGAAAGAAATAATGCAAGAATCCAAACAAAAAGAAGAAGCAGAAAAGAAAAAACAAGAAGACGAAAGCGACACCTTAAAGCGACTGGAGATGTTCAAGCAAGTTCTTGGCATAGACCCAGATGATTTACTTGCCAACTATGGCACCGGGTCTTGTCTTGTCGATTTGGGACGTTTTGAAGAGAGCCTTAGCTTCTTGAATAAAGCCATCGAAGTGAAACCCGACTACACAAATGCCTACCTTTATCTGGGCAGGGCACACCTTGGCTTGGACGATAGAGGCGGGGCAACGGCTTGCCTTGTCAAAGGTATAGAAGTGGCGGCAAAACGCGGCGACGGTGAGCCTTTGAAAGCTATGCAAATACTGCTCAATGGGCTCGAATCTAAGATGCGGTCTTAACATTTAATTCGCATTTTTGGCTCACTTTAATCTGATTCGTCTAGATGATTAAGGAAAGATATGATTTTGCCAATCTGCCCTCTAGAGTGAATAAAGTGGATTATGTATGCCCGTGTAATTTTGAACGCAGGGAGATGGTTTCAATATGGGAAAATCGGTAGGAATTGACCTTGGTACGACTAACTCGGTAGTCGCCGTTATGGAAGGCGGACAGCCAGTCGTTATTGCTAACACTGAAGGCGGACGCACTACACCGTCTGTAGTGGCATTCTCCAAGACAGGCGAAAGACTGGTCGGTCAATTGGCTCGCCGCCAGGCTGTAGTCAACCCGCAGAATACCGTTTATTCAATCAAACGTTTCGTGGGTCGTCGCTTCGACGAAGTATCGTCAGAAATGGGCAAAGTGAGCTATCGCGTCATTGCTGGTCCAGATGGTGGATGTAAAGTCACAATCGGCGACAAGAACTATTCGCCCGAAGAAATCTCGGCGATGGTTCTGCGCAAATTGAAGGAAGACGCAGAAAAATATTTGGGTGAAAAAGTGACGAGCGCTGTGATCACCGTTCCCGCTTACTTCAACGACTCGCAAAGACAAGCGACCAAAAACGCTGGCGCTATTGCTGGTCTCGATGTTCTTCGTATCATCAACGAGCCTACAGCAGCTGCACTTGCTTATGGTCTAGAGAAAAAAGCAGAAGAAACAATTCTTGTATTCGACCTTGGTGGTGGTACATTCGACGTTTCGATTCTTGAAGTTGGCGAAGGCGTATTCGAAGTAAAATCGACCTCAGGCGATACTCACCTTGGTGGTGACGATTTCGACTATTGCATCGTGCAGTGGATTGCTGACGAGTTTCAAAAAACAGAAGGCATCGACCTGCGCAAAGATCCGCAAGCTTTGCAACGTCTGACAGAAGCTGCCGAGAAAGCCAAAATCGAATTGTCTTCGGTTACCGAAACAACGATTTCGCTTCCATTCGTAACTGCCAACGAAACCGGACCCAAGCACTTGGATATGCGCTTGACCCGTGCTCGTTTCGACGAGTTGACTCGCAGTCTTGTAGAGCGTTGCCGCCCTCCAGTAGAAGCTGCATTATTCGATGCTAAATTGACTTACAACAATATAGACGAAGTTGTTTTAGTTGGAGGTTCGACCAGAATTCCAGCAGTACAAGCATTGGTCAAGAGTTTGACTGGTGGCAAAGAGCCAAATCAGGGTGTTAACCCAGACGAAGTAGTAGCAATCGGTGCTGCAATTCAAGCAGGCGTGCTCGCTGGTGAAGTCAGAGAAGTCGTACTTCTTGACGTTACACCTTTGTCGCTTGGTATCGAAACCATGGGTGGTGTCTTCACCAAACTGGTCGAGCGCAACACCACAATTCCTTGCCATAAATCAGAAACTTTCTCGACTGCTGAAGACAATCAGCCTGGTGTTGACGTTTACGTCTTCCAGGGAGAGCGTCCAATGGCAAAAGACAATAAGATGCTAGGTAATTTCCGTTTAGATGGAATCGCACCAGCGCCGCGTGGTATGCCAAGAGTCGAAGTATCATTCGACATCGACGCAAACGGTATCTTGTCTGTAAGCGCTAAAGATCAAAACACCGGCAAAGAACAGAAAATCACAATCACTGCTTCGACCAACCTTTCCAAGGACGACGTCAGTCGCTTGGTTCGCGAAGCCGAATCGCACGCTGCCGAAGACAAAGGCAGACGCGAAAAAGCAGATCTCAGAAACGAAGCCGATTCTCTCAGTTACTCAATCGAGCACCAGTTGCGCGAATTGGGTGAGAATGCCACTCAAGGCAGCAAAGAAAGAGCAGAAAAACTTATTGCTGATTTGAGACAAAAAGTGGAATCCGATGCAAACATTGACGACATCAAGTCGATTATGAACGAATTGCGCGGTCTGCAAGTAACTCTGGCTCAAGATGCCAACGCAAGAGCCCAGAGTGCACCACCACAAGATGGCAATGGCACAAACGGTAACTCAGGTGCTGAGCAAAAATCCGGCTCCGGCTCGGATGACATAATCGATGCAGAAATTACTCAATAGCGAGTAAATGCAGCGCATCGTTCTAGTATGTACGGTATGGATCCTGACCCTTTTCCTGGGCGGGATCCATCCCTGTCATGGAGAAACTAAATACTGGTCTGGTGCGGGCACCATGGAACACAAAACCATATCGCACGAAGATGTAAAACGCGAGTACTATTTGTATAGACCTCAAGGCGTAGAACCAACAGACAAGCTTCCGCTAGTCTTTGCTTTTCACGCTGGAAAAGCCACAGCCAAAGGCATCGATCGCACCTGCGGCAATATCACAAAAATTGCCGACCAGAAAAAATTTACTGTAGTATTTGCTCAAGGCATGGAGCAGCATTGGAATGACAGCCGTCCCGATATGGTAAAGCGTTTTTATGACGATGTTGGTCTGGTCAGAAAAATAATCGATTCACTCGTGTCGGATGGAATGGTAGACCCCAAGCGCGTTTATGCCATCGGTATGTCGAATGGTGGTTTTTTTAGTCAATATCTTGGAATAAAGATGCCAGAAAAAATTGCAGCAGTAGCAGCAGTGGTGGCATCTGTACCTGAATCATTTCAAAAACTTTCTATCGACAAGCCGTTTCCCATAATGATGATTTTGGGTACGCAAGACACTCTGGTTCCATTCAAAGGTGGAGACATAGGCGGCAAGCTCTTTCCACACAAGCGTGGCAAATGTCTTCCGGCACAAGATGCAGTCGATTTCTGGCTGAAAAAGAATAATGTCACTGCCAAGCCAACCATAAAAGACCTTCCAGACAAAGACAAAAGCGATGGCTGTCAGGTCAAAGTAACGACCTATGGTGACTCGGATTCAGACAATCAATTTGTATATGTCGAAATAAAAGGTGGCGGACACACTTATCCATCAGGATTGCAGTGGCTCCCAAAAACCTTTATAGGTCCCGTTTGTAGAGATTTTAATGCCAATGAATTGGCGTGGGAATTTTTCAGCAAGCACAAACTCAAATAGGAGAATGACGCATGGCAATAGAAACAGCGACATTTGCAGCAGGTTGCTTTTGGGGCGTAGAAGCTGCGTTTAGAGAACTGAAGGGCGTTTTGGATGCCACCGTTGGCTACACTGGCGGGCATAAAGAAGAGCCAAACTACAAAGACGTTTGTACTGGAACGACTGGTCATGCAGAAGCTTGCGAATTGAAATTCGATAACGAGATTATTTCTTTCGACCAGCTTTTAGATGCTTTCTGGAAGATGCATGATCCAACTCAACTAAATAGACAAGGTCCCGATATCGGCACCCAATATAGATCTGCAGTCTTTTTTCATTCGCCCGAGCAAGAAGAAAAGACAAAAGCTTCGATGAAGGAATTATTCGATTCAAAAAAAACGCGCGGACCAATTTGCACGCAAGTGGTGCCAGCGGTCAAATTCTGGCCAGCAGAAGAATACCATCAAAACTATTGCGCTAAAACTGGGCGCGGGTTCTGCCACCTGTAATTACACGTCAAAAGTTACTGGTTACACGTTTTTTAATTTCGTCTGAAGTACAGGGCCTGGACTACAGACGAAATCAGAAAAAGAGCTATGTAAGTATCTCAAGATACGAGATCTGTAATTTTACGCATTAGTGGAACTAGTTTTTCCGCATCTGAGTCGAGAGTCAACGCTACAAGCAGTCCTCCTCCAAAATCTGCAATTATGGTATGACCTCTTGGTGTTTTATTTACTATTTGATGAACGCGCTCATGTCCAAATTTTCTCATGACATGTTCGGTATTCATATATACTCCAAGCGACCAGACGCCAATAGACTCTGCATCTACTTCTGTTGGCATGGTGTTTGCGATGAGTAAACCATCGTGACCAACAACTACACATCCAATGACGCTTGGAACCTGACCAATTTCAAGTAGAAGTGTTTGCAAATCTTCTGATGCTTCAAGCGTTTGTTTTCTCAGTTCGAGTTCTGAGTTAGTAACGACAAGATTCTTCAACTGGTCCAGATCTCTTTTGGTTAGCAGAAATTTTCCAGTCGCAAGTGGCGGAGGATCATTTGCTTTCTCGAAAAGCTTAAATTGATTGTGACGTGATTTTATTGGACCAAGCATCAAGAGCCAGGTTTGAGATAGTTCAAAGGCTGTTATCACTATCTGGTCAGTTTGGAACGAAATGCATTCAAAGTTGCTGTAATTCAGGTCTTCTAAAGTAAGGTTGCAATTTTTGACAATGGCAAGAAAGCGAAATGAGATTAGTTCGGCGTCGAGGTCTGAGGGCAGGTCAGCTAAAAGCACACCACCTGACTGATTGATAATCATGTAACCAATCAGCGAGGTGTCCGCATTGAGACATGCAAGAAGCTGTTCTAGCCTCTGTCTTGAAAAATCGTCTTTGGGATCTGGTGCTTGGTCAGGACACAAGGTCTGTGATTTTGCGCATCAACGGAATTAGCGTATCTGTGTCTGTGCCATCAGTTATGGTGACGAGCAAACCACCGCCAAAATCGGCGATGACAACGAATCCGCGAGGTGTGCGTGATACAATCTGGTGCACTCTTTCGTGACCCATTTTCTTCATGACGTGTTCAGTGTTCATGTAAACACCAAGTGACCAGACGCCGATAGACTCTGCATCTACTTCTTCTGGCATGGTGTTTGCGATGAGAAGGCCGTCGTGACCGACGATGACAGATCCGATCACTCTTTGTTGAGTTCCGATTTCTTTGAGCAATGTTTGCAGGTCTTCGGATGCTTCAAGAGTCAAAACGCGCATCTTGAGTTCGGATTGCTCGGAGCCTGTGATTTTGCCAAGCTTTTCCATGTCACTCTGGTCGAGCAAGAATTTACCGATGGCTGCAATTCGTCCAGAACCAGTTTCTTGTTTTTCTGGACCAGCATCGAGTTTGCCGATACCTTCGATCTTGGGTGGTGGCAAACCAGGTGAAACTGCTTGAGCTTGCGATTCTGCCTGAGCAATTGGCATTGCAGGAGGTGTGTTGATTTGAATGGGCATTGGACCAGTCGAAGACATATCGAAATTCTGACCAGGCATCGGCATTTCAGCAGATCCAAATGCAGGAGGCATTGGTGCTCCACCAAAAGCTGGCGGTGCTGCGGCTGGAAAAGATGGCATTTCTGGCATTGGAATTGGTGGCGGTGGCTCTGGCATCGGAATAGGAGCCGGAGCCGGAACAGGTGCTGGCGCTGGAATTGGAGCTGCCACTGGTGGTGGTGCTGGAGGTGGAACAGGTGCAGGGACCGGAGCGGAACTCGCGTCGGGACCTTGCTCGCCTTCCGGAGTATTTTTGATCAACATTTTGTCAAAAATGCGATCCAATTCGGCATCGTTTACATTGAAGAGTTTGGACGGATCCATTGCCGCAGCAGGTGCGGGAGCTTGCGCCGGAGGTGGAACTGGTTCAGGAGCCGGTGGTGGCGCGGCCATTGGTGCCGGTGCTGGTGCAGGTTCGGGAAGAGGTGTGTAGCCCTCTGGCATTGCGATTGGTGGCATCGATGGTGCACCAAATGCTGGTGGCTGGCTGAAATCAAAAGCCGGAGCCGATGGCGGTGCTAAAGGTGCTTGAGGCACTGGCGCCGGCATTGGTGCAGGTTCTGAGAATTGAGCGGGTGCCTGAGCTTGCGCATTTGCGCCACCGTTATCTTCGGGAGCGCCCATTTTTCTGTAGATTTCGTTGACCATCTGGTCATCGACTTTCATAATTCCGTTGCCGGGAGCAGCTTGTGCTGCTGCACCAAAGTCTGGAGCAGGGGCCGGCGGAGCTACAGGCATGGGAGCTGGAGCCGTAGGTTGAGCAGGGGCGGGTGCGCCCCATACTGGAGGTGCTTGCTGTGCAGGCAGATTTCCAGCTGTTTGGTTCGCGAGTCTTTGTTCTTTAGTCGGAATAGGTTTGATGCGTGGAACAGACGGATCCGAAGGAGGTTCGGGCTCGGCTGGTGCACCCCATGCGGACATAACTGGAGGTGCAGTGGGTGGCAATGGGCTCGAATCGATAGGAGCCATTGGTGCAACATTTGGTATATTAGCCATGGCGGCAGGCACCGGTGGTGGTGGCGGCGTGGCTGGGGGATCGAAAACTGAGGGAGCTGGCATTGGCGGCTCGGGCATGGGGACTGGTGCTGCTTCTTGCGCTGCAGGAGCCTGTCCTGCTCCGGGATTGACCATTGCGCCAGAGCGCATCAGGTCGTCTTGAACACCAAGATTTTCTTTGAAAACTTTATCTATAGCCTGGTCATCTATTTTCTTGCCAAACAAATTGTTGCTCGCAACTTCTGGCGCCGGAGCTGGAGCTGGTGCGGGTGGTGGAACTGGAGCTTGAGAAAAAGTTCCCTGTCCAAAGCCAGGAATAGATGCTGAAGAAGAACTATTTGGGTCGAATTGAGGAATTGCGGCTGTTGGCAGTGAGCCGAAGTTTGGCTGCTCCATCTGAGGCACAGGCGGTACAGGTTGTGGTGGTGCGGCTGGTGCTTCACCCCATGGGCTTGCTGTTTCGTTGCCACCGCCACCGCTACCCCATGGATTAGCAGGATTGACAGCAGGTGCTGCAGCAGTTGCAGGTGCTGGCATCGGAGCTGGAGTGGGAGCTGGTGCTGGGTCTCCCCAGGGATTTGCTGCAGCCGGTGCAGGTGCTGGCGCTGGCGCCGGAGCTGGTGGCGGTGGAGCTGAAGTTGTGAGACCTTCGCCAGTAAATTGAAAAGCTTTGAATGAGCCAGTTTCCATTTGCTCGCTTTGGAGCTGCCAGCTTTCTCTAGCAGCTGCAGCTTTGTTTTCCGCTGGTGCTTCTTGTGCAGGAGCTGCTCCACCCCACGGATTTGGTGGTGCGGATTTAGATCCCCAGCCGCCCGTTGAGGACAAGTCTTGAGGCGCTTCTGCAGCAGGAGCCTGAGCTGGAGCTTGCATACCCCAGCCGCCAGAACTGGCATTGTCAGCAAATGCAGGAGCAGGTGGTGGCGCAGGTGGTGCTGCCTCCATAGGCGCCTGGGGAGGGGCTCCCCAACCGCCAGTATTTGAATTATCTGTGAAAGACGGCGCTGGAGCAGGAGCAGGTGCGGGAGCCGGTGCAGGCGCTTGAGGGGTAGGGATACCCCATCCACTATTCAAATCTTGGGCCGGTTCTGCAACAGGTGCTGGTGCAGGTGGAGCACCCCAACCAGGATTAGATTCTTGTGGTGCACCGTTCCATTGATTGTCTTGCTTGCCCCAGGAGTTTGGAACTTGTTGCTCTTCTACAACTGGTGCTGGAGCCGCGCTCCAACTTCCACTGGTGCTCGGCGCGGGTGCCGGAGCTGGTGGTGTTTCGGGAACGCCCCAGGCAGATGCGGCTGATTCAGCAGGTTTTGCTTGGGCAGAATTGCCCCATTCACCTGTAGTGAAGCCTGAGCTTGATTCGCCTTGAGATTTGGGAAGACCCCAACCGCCAGTGCTGCCTACTTGATCTGCTGCAGGAGCACTTGGCTCACTCTTCATTTCTTGTACTGCATTTGATTGCCAGGAACCGCCAGCAAGACTTGGAGGAGTAGCCCACGTGCCAGAACTGGTCGCGTTGAAGCCACTACTATTGGTGCTGGTTTGAGCTGCTGCAGGTGTCGTTGGTGCCCATTCGCCCGAAGATATCGCTTCGTTATTAACGCTCCAGCTAGAGCCAGATGCTTGAGAGTCAGTCGAATTTCCACCCCAGGAATTAGACCCAAAACTGGCTGTTGAACCGCCGGGAGCGGAGCCGCCCCAAGAAGATGAATTATCAGGGGCTTGTGTAGGAGCAGGAGTTACTGCTGGTGCTGGTGGTGTTGCTCCCCATGATGAAGCCGTTTCCGGAGCAGCAGGAGCTGCGCCCCACGAAGAGCCGGCAGGTGCTTGCGCTGTATCCTGGTTTGCGGCAGGAAACGGTGCTGCTGACCAACCACCTGACGTGGTTGGTGAAGGAGCTTGGGCAGGTGGTGCCGGGGGTGGTGCTCCCCATGAGCCACCGCCTGAGTATCCAGGACCGGGCATGGGATTCCATCCGCTATCTGTAGATGTTTGAGATTGTCCTCCAGCGGGTGCTGGAACGGGTGAAGAAGGAGCCAGTCCGATTGGCGAGCTTGTTACTCCGCCAAAATTAGATGGCGGTTGAATTGGTTGAAAGCCCGAATCTTGAGATGGGCTTGGCGAGCCAAAATTGGAAGTTTGTCCCCAACTGCCCGCTGGAGCCGGAGCACCAAATTGATTATTGGCTGGTGCTTGATTTGGAGCGGATTCTTCCCATGCGCCACC
This sequence comes from Cyanobacteria bacterium TGS_CYA1, assembly GCA_026129135.1. Taxonomy (GTDB): domain Bacteria; phylum Cyanobacteriota; class Vampirovibrionia; order Obscuribacterales; family Obscuribacteraceae; genus Aved-18. Next base: position 237,083 of record JAHCIQ010000004.1, read on the forward strand.
TGCAGGAGGTGGACCCCATTCAGACTCGTCGTCCGCAGCATCGTGGCCTTTAGGTGGAGCACTCTGCCATGCGGCTTGTCCTTGCTGCTGAGGCGCCATGCCCAGACCCATTCCCATACCTGAGCCTGGAATCGGACCCTGACTAAGACCAATGCCTGCGCCACCAGGAGGCGGTGCAAGACCAATAGAGCTGCCTGGGTGTTGGGTATCGAATTGCGATTGAGCTGCTGGTGGCTGATTCCACTGATCGGGGGCATTTTGCATTTGACCAGGAACTGGATCGGGATTGCCAAATGAATTTGGTGCGCGTCCTTGTGACCAGTCTGCAGGCCCGCCACTGCCTTCGGTTCCAGATTGTGTATTCCATCGGTCGCTAGACTGTTGATCTTCGGTACCGTCTGGAATTTTGTTCGATTCGGTCACTTTTCGGCGAATTGTTTCTGCCAGAGTAAGGGGCGCTTCGTCAGCGATACTTTCTGTACCAGTTTCAAAACCGAATTTGCGACCAAGCGATCCTGTGGTGGATTGTTGTTCTCTACTGTCACGCATTTCGGACTGAGCCGTACTGCGTCCCATCGATTTCAAACGTTTGGTTACGCCATCGTCATCGTCCATTGAAGGATATGAGCCTTTTTTGCCCTTTTTCTTGTCTTTGGGCTCGGCACCGCTTTTGTGCGGAAATGAAGAGGTCGAGGATTTTGGCTGGGACTTGGAACCACCGCCGCCACCAAACATAGAGGTAATTGCACCGAATATGTTTGCCTTTTGTTGCGGCAATTGCTGTTGAACTTGCTTGGTAAGCGATTCTGGATTAGGCGGCATATACTCGTCTGGTAACGGCGCCTCTTCAGCTCCTTCTATCATTTGCACCATCTGATGATCAAAACGAGCACAGGATTCGCAAGCTTCCAAATGCGAATCGAGCGAGCCGGACTGCTGACGGCTCAAGTCCTCGTCAAATCGTTTTTGAATTAAGTGTCTAAATTCGGCGCAGTTCATATTTTTTTCTTGTGAGCCAAAATGGCCCGGTAATCTTCCTTAAAAAGCCTTCTATTATAGATCTTATCCTTTTCCCAGACATTTAATGATGGAAACTCTTGCACGGTAAAGAGCTGCCATGCTCATTTCAACTGATTGATTCATCACTGCTGCAATTTGTTCGTAGTTCAAATCGAGCGAGTGACGTAAGTAAAAAGCTTTCTGTTGCTCAGGAGGTAAAGAGCTAATACAGCGTTTGATTCGCGGAAGTCCAAGCAAGACGGTGGTTTCCCAGTCCATGCTGGCAGAGCCATCCTGACCAGGATCGATATTGGGATTGTCGTCGGGGATACCAGAATTCTGGGCGTGATACTCGACACAAGCGTCAACCACGAAATCGGCAAGCCATTGCCATATGGTTAGTCCACTGTCTTTTTTAGGAATACTGTCTTGCAAAGAAGTGAGTGCGTTGCGAAACGCCTCAATAGTCAGCTCCTGAGCGTGTTCTTGATTGTCAGAAGCTATAAAGGCAATAGCGTAAACCCTTTCGAGGTTTAGATAGACGAATTCGTTACGCTTTTCATCCCCGCCTTTTTTGATTTCATTCAAAATCGAGGTGGCTGATGTGTTTAGGTTCTTGCTTGATGGTAAAAGAGCCATTTATTTTTGTTGTTTCCGGCTTTTTATTTAATCCCTTTAGTTGAAGTACCCAAAAATTGCTCCAATGGATACAATTCATGCCTGAGACTGTCAGGCACAAGGCACGGATTAACTACCCTTGCCTGATTAGATGATTCAAAAGAGATTTATCCCGAGTCGCCAAATGTCTTATAACTAGTTTTTGAGCGGACCAATCAAATGGTCAGGTGCTCAAATCCCCCTCCTTTTTAAGATGTACCACAATTATTAAACTTATACGCTAATCCTTATTCTCTCTATTAGTTATTAGACAAAGATGGCAACTCAAAATATCTCTAAATTTAAAATTGAAAGTCTGGAACCGACCAGTTTTAGCCTGTTCAACGTCACCAGAGAGCCGCGTGCTTTCGCACCTGACGACATCAAAGCAGCTTGTAACAATCTGGTAATCAGAGAATTGTCTGATTCTCCAGTCAAACTGAGCAGCCCGAGCCAGTTTTTCTTGCATTATCTGTTTACCGACTATTTTCAAAGGGCTCATCAATCTGGTTTGTACAATCGTCAGCGCGAATTATTCGAAGCTATTGGCAAAGTAGAATATGGTGAAAGCGAGCCTGTTAGTTACGGGATGTTTTTCAACAAGGTTTTATGGCCTTGCAACGACATCACACTTTTCGATAAAGACAAAAATCCGCTTATAGTGGCAAGAGTGGTGGACGAAAAAGATAGCGCAGTTTCAGAGCGCACCGACAAAAGCAATGCAATGGACTGGTTGCGCAATTTCGTGGATAAGCTGAATAAATTGCAGACCAGAAAAAATTGTGTCGCCGGCGCATTTTTCGCTTTCGTAGGCGATTTTCCTTTAGATCTCAAAGCGCGTGTCGAAAATTTAATTGGTGTTTCAGATCCTGTCGCAAGATACGATTGCAAGCTGCCGCCGCCTGCTATGCTTTCACTCAATCTGCTTGAAATGCACAAGAATGGTGATACCGCATATGATGACGAGCAACAAGTAGAAGACGAGCAAGAACTGCTCGATTACAGTTATCGAGGTGTGCTGGTTTTACCTCAACTCAAGAATTAGAGCGGAATATTTCCGTGCTTGCGGGCAGGGCGCTCGATTCTTTTGTTTTTCTGCATTTCCAGGGCGCGAATCAAATGTTCGCGTGTCTGCTCAGGCAGGATGACATCGTCTACATATCCTAATTGTGCGGCTATGTATGGATTGGCGAACTTGTCTTTGTATTCGGTCACGCGTTCGCTCAGGTACTCTTTCTCCTGGTTTTTCACTTCTTTTCTATACAAAAGATTTACTGCCGCCTGGGCGCCTACTACTGCAATCTCAGCTGTGGGCCAGGCGAAGTTGTAGTCGCCACCTACGTTTTTGGAGCCCATCACGTCGAATGCGCCGCCATACGCTTTGCGGGTTATCACTGTGAGCTTAGGAACTGTAGCTTCGCAGTAGGCATAAAGCAGTTTTGCTCCGTGACGAATAATGCCGTCGAATTCTTGATTTGTTCCAGGCAGATAGCCCGGAACGTCAACGAAAGTAATAATTGGAATATTGAAGGCATCGCAGAAACGCACGAAGCGAGCAGCTTTTGTCGATGCATTTATATCAAGACATCCAGCAAGCCATTTTGGCTGGTTGGCTACAACCGCTACAGCTACGCCATTTAAGCGGGCAAATCCGGTTATGATATTTGCAGCATAAAGTGGTGACATTTCAAAGAAGCTTTCTTCATCGAATATTCGAGTGAGTACGTCGAGCATGTTATATGGTTTTGTCGGGTCTATCGGCACTACCTGACGCAACTCATGGGCACGTTTTGGTTCCATTGCCTGGTCGTGCAGCACTGGAGTAAGTTCCATGTTATTGCTTGGCAGATAAGAAAGTAGGCGGCGAGCCATTAAAAACGATTGTGATTCGTCTTCTGCCATCAATTGAGCAACACCGGATTTGGTGTTATGCACTCTGGCACCACCCAGGTCTTCTAAGGTAACTTCTTCACCAGTAACTGTTTTTACGATTTCAGGTCCGGTTACGAACATGAAACTTTTGTCTTTCACCATAATCGAAAAATCAGTCACTGCTGGGCTGTAAACCGCGCCACCAGCGCATGCCCCGTAGATTATAGAAATTTGGGGAATTACGCCCGAGCACTGAACGTTGCGGTAAAAAATGTCAGCATATCCGGCGAGAGATTTGACCCCTTCTTGAATACGAGCACCGCCACTTTCGTTCAAACCAATTATGGGACAACCCGCGTTTTTAGCCAGATCCATTACTTTGCACACTTTGCGAGCAAATACTTCGCCTAATGCGCCACCAATAAAGGTGGCATCGTGAGCGAACAAATAAACCGGTCTTCCGTCTATTTTCGCCTGTCCAGTGATTACCCCGTCTCCAAGCGCCTTGCGCTCGTCCATGCCGAAGTCTGAGCACTCGTGCAGAGCATAGCGGTCTATTTCAAGAAAACTGTCTTTGTCGACTAGATGTTCAATACGTTCGCGAGCGTGGAGATATCCCGCTTTATGCCGTTTCTCAACCGTTTTTTGATCCAATAAACCGGCTTCTTTTTTTCTTTGTTCCAGTTCGCTATAGGGATCTTTTTGTGTCGTGTTCATGCGGTCTCCCATTTTTTGTTCAGACAATGTGCGATAAGAAGTGGTGAACGATGGTCAAATAAATGGTCATTGTAGATACGTCGAGCAAACTTGTGATGAATGGTCCACTTGCGTGTGCCGGATCGATTCCGATTTTTTTGAAAACCATTGGCATTGCGGTTCCTACAGTTACGCCAAAAGTCATTGTGATTACAAGCGAGATGGCAACCACTAAGCCTAGCTCGTGGCGAGAATTATTGACCAGTAAGCTTACTATAAAAGTGAAGACGCCACAGCAAATAGCAAGCAATAATCCTACTCTTACTTCGTGCCAGATGTTTCGTGCCACCATTTTGGTTGTGAGCTCGGCGCGAGCGCTGTTGCTTCTGATCACGATACAAGTGCTTTGCGTGGCTACAGAGCCCGTGACACCAGACAAAAGAGGCATGAAAGATGCGGCAGCTACTGTTTGTTGAATAACAGCGTCAAAGTGGGTTATGACCGTGCAAGAGCCAGTCTCAATTCCAAGCGTGATTAAGAGCCAGGGCAGTCTTGCAGCAAAAGCTTTGCGAACGTTTGAGCCAAGCTCTTCTCCGTCTTCGGTGGCGTTGATACCAGACGATTGATAAATATCTTCGGTCGCTTCCTCGCGCAAAACGTCGATGATGTCGTCGCTCGTGATTACACCGCAGAGCTTGCCTTCGTTATCTACTACAGGTAGAGAGTGCAAGTCGTAACGCTCTACTTTCTTTGCGGCTTCTTCCTGATCGTCAGACGTGACCACTTTCACCACGTCTTTGTCCATTACGGCTTCAAGCCCGGTGCCAGCTTCTGTGGTGATCAGTTCTCGCACTTTGATTACACCAACCAGAAAATTAGCTTCATCGACAACGTAAACGTCGTAGATGTCTTCTTCCAAATCTTCATATTGCTCGCGCAGATAATCGAGAGCTTCGCCTACAGTCATGCGCGAATACAAAGACAGATAATCGGTAGACATGATGCCACCGGCTGAATCTTCGTCGTAACCTAGAAGTTGTTTGATGTCTGCTTTTGTTTCTACGTCAGCAATTTGCTCAATAATTTCTTGAGCTTTTTCTTCCGGCAATTCGGACAACAAGTCGGCTGCGTCGTCTGGAGACATGTTGCTAATGAGCGGTACCACGCCCAAATTGCCCAGGTCTTTTAAAAGATTTCTTTGATTTTGGGGCTCAAGCTCAGTCAAAACTGCACTGGCATTGTCCAGGTCGAGCAATCTGAAGCAAGAAAGCCTGTGCTGTGGCTCCATTTCCTGGAAATATTCAGCCAGGTCATAGGGATTGATATCGTTTATGAGGATGCGCAAACGTTGACGCTCGCCGCTTTCAGCTAGCGAGACCAAATCCTCCAACGCTATCGCCATTCGCTCCGTCATGGCCGTGTCCAGATCTAAGTTTGTGAAACAAGCGAATTAACTTAATTACGCACGAATTCGCCGACTATAACCCTAGCAAGGTATACAGCCCAAAAGTTGGAAATTTATCTAATTGCAAAGAAGAAATTAGTCGTCAAGATAACCGACGAGCTTATTGGACCACGAAGGTTGTCTCAATTTTCTGAAGGCTTTGTGTTCGATCTGTCTCACACGCTCTCTTGTGATGTTGAACAATCTGCCCACTTCTTCAAGTGTGCGCTGTCTTCCATCTTCGAGCCCGTAGCGCAAATGCATGATGTCGCGCTCGCGTGGTGTGAGCTGACTCAGCATTCTGCCTATGTCCTGGCGCAACAATTCGTCTTCGGTCATGTTGTCAGGACGATTGGAATCAGAGTCCTCGATCAGGTCCCCAAGATACGTCTCTTCGTCTCTATTGAGCGGCATTTCCATCGAAACCGGCTCTCGGTCCGCGGTTAGAATTTCCTGGATTTTGCTTACTGGGATGCTCATTGCCTGGGCAAGCTCTTCGTCTGTCGCTCTGCGACCTAAATCTTGAGCCAGTTTGGCGCTCATTTTCTTGAGCTTATTCATAGATTCGACCATATGGACCGGCACGCGAATAGTGCGTGATTTATCTGCCAGACCGCGGCTGATTGCCTGTCTGATCCACCAGGTGGCATAGGTAGAGAATTTAAATCCTTTAGTATGGTCAAATTTTTCAGCGGCTCTGATTAAGCCGAGATTTCCTTCTTGAATTAAATCCTGGAAGGGCAGACCTCTGTTTACATATTTTTTGGCTATAGAAATTACAAGACGCAAATTGGCTTGAATCAATTTTTGTTTGGCCTGGGCGTCGCCTTCAGAAATTCGCCTGGCAAGGTCGATTTCCTCGTCGGGCTTGACCATGCGCACACGACCAATTTCTCTCAAATATAGTCTGACCGAATCCTCAGTGAAACCATCGCCACGTTTTGGAATGGGAATTTCTTCCACTTCGACTTCGTCTTCGACCTCGTTATCGAGGTCTCCATCGACTTCTATTTCAGACCAGTCTTCTGCTAAATCATCGGATGTCCGAGATTTCGCTTTTGGTTTTGCTCCCACTTTTTTACCACTCAAAAGATTCATGCCTCTTATCTACCCAGTTAGTCGTAGTCTGTAGCGTTTATGGTTCGAATTAACTTTTGTAAATTTGCCCGGGCATATGCGAGAGTAGATACCCAATAATGGGCGACCTGAAATTATGCTCAAGTAGTATGAGTAGTATGATGTTCTCCTCGCCTAGAGGTATCTGTCGGTGTTGGAAGGTAGCTTATCGGACGCAAGCGTAGCTGGGCTATTGCAGCTGCTTTGTCACGAAACTCAGAAATCCTATTCCATTCAAATAAGAAGGATGGGACAGGTGTGCAATGTATTTGTCTGCAAAGGCGAAGTGGCGTCTGTAACTTTTGGCATTCTTACAGGAGTGGAAGCGCTTTCAGAAGTTCTTTTCTGGGATGAAGGCGAATTCTGGGTGGAACGTCTTGAGACTGCTTCTGAAACTGCATTATTTGAAAAAGAGCGTAATCTCAATATCAAATTCGATAGTCCTACCAGTCTTGCTTATTATTGTTCTTTTCTAAAACAAAACAATGTCGGTTTGCACACGGAAATCGTTCCGTCTGCCAATTTTGGAACACAAGCCTGGCAAGAAACTCTGACGCGTGAGCCGCTAGTGAAAGACGACTTTACTGTCATAGGCTGGATCACGGATGGTCGTACTATGCGCCAGGCCATGGTCGAATTGAATCTGGATCTGAAATCGGCATTGAGCAGCCTCTATCGATTGCTTGCCACACGATCGGTAGACGTGGTGCGACCGATGATTCAAGATGCTTCAGTGGCTGACGATATAAAGAATTCGAGCGACAATTTGCCGGTGCAGCGAAGAGTGCGCAAAACACAAGATGTAGAACTGAAAAAAGGTGCAGGCTCCATGATTGGAGTCGATACCCAGGAAATTCCATCCCTTCCAAAAGACGCAGAGATGGACCAGAGCAGCACACACGAAGAAATAAAACACGACCCCACCAAAAAATTAGCCGAGCTTGCCGTAAAAACCAAAGCACCAGATACAGTGTCAAGCATGACTCGCGATGAAGTGAAGAAACCAGATTTGAATTCTGGTTCTGCCAGACTCGAAAATATCAATAACGATGAAAAACTGGTAGATGAAAATGGCGACGAGTTCGATGCCAGACTCACTGATTTGCTGCCAATAGTTTCCATTGATATAGAACGGCTTTTAAACAGTAATTTCAGCGTCACCAAAGAAGGCAAAGTGCGCCTGGAGGACGACGAATTGCACGAACTGGTCCGTCAGGTGCTGGTAGATACCACCAATGGAAAAACGCTGGTGTCTGTTTTGACCGATTCGAGCTTGACTGAAGCTGCTGTGCTTGCCACGTACAGATATTGTCTTGAAGAAAAGCTCATAAGCCACTACGACCCGGTAATTTCACTCACGATCGAGCTTGTGATGGCGAAAATGGAACTCGAGCAATATTTACTCCAACGAAGACGCATCACAGGCGATCAATTGCAAGATTTGATTACAATTGCAGGTCGTCAAGGTATCGGGCTCGATAAGCTATTGGTGGGAGCCGGCTACCTTTTGCCAGTCGATATGGACAGATTGAAACAAGAACAAGACAGGTTCTCTAGCAAGTAGATGAGCCCACAGGGGCTCTTTGTGATATAGTTTGCAATCTCATATTTTTTGTCGCAGAGGAAAAATGACTCATAAATATAACGCCAGAGAAAAGCGTGCTCGTAGAAAAGCCAAAGTTTCGCGCAAATTAGAAGCTACCCGCAAAGCCATTGCTGCTGCTGGAAAAAGCAAACCAAAATCTGAAAGCCAGAACTAAAACTAATTCAGATCAAGTTGAGCCAAGCAGCTTCAAAAACAAATAAGCGAATAATGTCCGGTATGCGTCCTACCGGACGCTTGCATTTGGGGCATTATTTCGGCGTTCTGGTCAATTGGGTGGAATTTCAGAGTCAGTATGACTCTTATTTTTCAATCGTAGACTGGCACGCTCTTACTACCAAGTACGAGAACTCAGAAGAAATCAATCGCAACGTTTTAGAAGTAGCGCTTGATTGGCTTGGAGCCGGCATCGACCCTGAGCAATGTACTTTGTACGTGCAATCGGGTGTTCCTGAAATTGCAGAACTGCATCTGCTTTTGTCCATGCTTACGAAACAAAACTGGGTGGAGCGCGAACCAACACTCAAAGACATGGTCAAAATGCTTGCTGCAAACGAGGAAGAGGCACACGATAAGCTGACTTATGGCATGCTTGGTTATCCTGTGTTGATGGCTGCAGATATTTTGTCTTTCAAAGGCGAACTTATTCCTGTGGGAAAAGACCAGGAATCGCACCTGGAATTTGCTCGTAATCTTGCTCGCAAATTCAATTCGCTGTATGGTCAGGGCGAAGAAATTTTCCCCGAACCAAAACCTCGCTTCACCGAAACGCCGCTGCTCAAGGGCATCGACGGTCAGAAAATGGGCAAGTCTTTCAACAACGATATCAAACTGGCTGATACCGCCGAAGATACCGCAGCCAAAGTAAAAAAAATGATCACCGACCGCACCAGAATCGCTAAATCTGACCCTGGTCATACAGATTTGTGTGAAGTGCCCTGGCCTTTCTACAACATTTTCTTGCCCAAAGAATCCGATGCCTGGCTCAAAGTCAAAACAGAATGTGAAACAGCTCAGATTGGTTGTGTCGACTGCAAGAAAAATCTTTCTGTATTAATCAACGAATACTTCGCACCAATCAGAGAGCGTCGCGAAAAACTGGTCAAAGACGAAGCCAAGCTTTATCAAATTTTAGAGCACGGCAACCAGAAAGCACGCAAAGTGGCTCAAGCCACACTCAAGCAAGTGTACGAAGCAATGAAAATGAAAAACTGGTCTTTAAATAGCTGATGATTGCTTGCCAGCGTTATTTACTCTGGGCTTATAGTGTTTGTGTCTTTCTTCCCATTACGATACCGTGGGTGGTGCTAGGGTTGGGCATAGCGCTTTCTCTGGTAATGATTGCCAAAGAGCGCAAATATACGCCTCCGCCTTTGTTTGCTCCACTTCTTGCACTTGCATTGTGCGTTACTCTATCAGGTCTGGTTGGACACACTTTTACTGATGGACTCGATGCTTTAATCAGTCTTAAGGCCCTGCTTGTATATTTCTGGGCTCATTATGCTTTGAGCAAAATGCCCGAAGAACGACTCTGTGTCTTGTTGATTCTTTTGTGCGCAGGTGGTCTGGATGGCATCTGGGGCATGATTCAACAACTCTTCAATTTTCATCCTGGCGAAAAATATCAGTATTTGCAGGCTACCGGATTTGTCAAAAATCCAATGGCTTTTGCAGGCGAAATGCAAGTAACTGCTTGTATGAGTCTGGCTCTTTGTCTTGGCTTGAAGCAAGAGACATTGCCTATACCCAAATATGTTCTGTTAGTACTTGCGCTTGCGAATTTACTTGGTGTCATTTTTGCTAGCGAACGCAGTGCCTGGCTTGGCATTGCGGTGGCAGTGCTTGTAATGGCATTTTTTGTATCGAGAAAACTATTTGGCTTGACTTTGCTTTCTGGCATTGCACTTGTTTGTCTGCTCTGGTTCACTGTGCCTGTGGTGAAGACTCGTCTTGAGCCGCTTTTGACCAATGCCCAGAATGACACGAGTACACGGGTGCGATTTTCGATTTGGCAAGAGAGCATAGAAATGTGGCAGAAAGGACCGGTTCTAGGTCGGGGAATCAACAATTTTCCCAAGCTCAACTACAAAGAAGCAATCGTTCCTGGTATTTCTGAACATCTTACCCATGCTCATTCCAACTATTTGCATTTGCTTGTGTGTCTGGGTCTGCCTGGATTGTTTGCGTATCTTGTTTTGCTTGGACAAACCTTTTATATGGGATTTTCCAACTGGCGTAATGGTAAGTCAGGTGAAATCGACAAAGCGCTTGGGCTTGGCGTTATTGGAGCCCTGGTTTCACTTAGCGTCGCTGGTATTTTCGAATACAATTTTGGAGCAGGACATGTTCGGCTCATATCCTGGTTTGTATTTGCTTTTTTGTTGAGCTTATACCCTCTGGCGAGTCCAGCTCAAAGACCGGAAGCGCATAGCGGTGATGATGCCTGACATGGCGACTGAAAGGGTCATTGCAAGCCACGCTCCGCTTGGTCCCATATCGAGCCCGAGTACGAACCAGTAAGCAAGCGGCAGTCTGATTAACCAGTTACAGACGATTGTTATCCACATTGGTGTTTTGGTATCACCAGCGCCTTGCAGCGCTCCAGACAAAATCATCGCTATGGCGAGAAACGGCTCGCAGAATGCTGCTATTCTCAAATAGCTCGCAATATGCGGGATAGTCACAGGATCGGTACTGATCCAGGAGGCGATATTGTCAGCCAGCAAAAACATTCCTGTTGCCAGTGCCGTCAGGCTCCAGAAGCCTACTGTGGCCATTTTCACACCAGCCTGATAGGCGCGTTTGACTTTTCTGGCGCCAAGATTTTGTCCCACAATTGAAGATACAGCCATGTTCAAAGCCATGATAGGCATGAACAGCAAAGCTTCTATGCGCATTCCAACTGCAAGTGCTGCAAGAGCCGGAGTAGGCGAATCGCACTTTGACAAAATAAAATAGAGCACGAATAAACTGGTTGCCCAGCCAAGTCTTTGCAGTGCCGATGGCACACCGATTTTTACTACACGTCTTATGCGGTCTATTTCTATGGGCATGAAATGATGGAACGATGGCGCCAGTTTGGAGCGTCGCAAAAGAAACAAGCCTAAAAGCGATGAAGTGAAAGAGGCTACCACAGCCGAGATTGCTATGCCTTGAACACCAAGATTAGCCACTGGCCATTGCATTACTACGGTCAAAAAATCACCAATGACAGTAAGCGAGGTGAAACAAGCCACGAGCACAAGCGGCGTTTTTGCGTCTCCGCTTGCTCTCAATGCCGAATTCATCACCGACACTATACTGAATGGAATTATATAGAAGCTATAAATACACAGATATTGTCTGGCTAGAGCTTGCACCTCAAGCGAGTTTGAAAACATCGAAAGCGACATGATGCCAAAAACGAGCAGAGCAAGAGACAAAACAATTCCAAACAAGAAAGAAAATAGAATAGATTGAGCTGTGAATTTCACGCCTTCTTCATAGTTCTTCTCGCCCCAGTAGCGCGAAACTATGGCAGTGGTTCCCATGCTCACGCCCATAATCAGAAGCATGGCAAAAAAGGCTATGTGCTCAGAAATTCCTACTGCAGCCTGACTCGAGGTGCCAAGAAATCCTGCGACATACAGATCGCATATACCAACTAGAGAGTTAGCTACGGTTGCAATCAGTAATGGCCAGGCCATCACCCAGCAGGCGCGCCACAGATTGCCTGTGACTAAAGTATCGTCGAAATGTGGTTTTTCAGCTTCTGGAAGGCTTTCTTGAGCAATCGGACGCTTGTCTAAAGTGGTGTTCAATGTTGCAACTTTTTGTGATGAAACATAAGTTTAAACTTCTAGATGGTATAAATACAAGTTGATTCATTCTTAGAGGAATTGCGCCGTGAAGCTGCACAGTAGAATTTTCGGTTGGAAACAAGTTTGGTTTGAATTTTCTGAGGAATTTAATGCTCAGATTGATGATCCCAATCCTGATTCGAGCACTTCAAAACTGACAATGTCCATGCCAATCGACGGCACCGACTGGGAACTGCTCTATACCATGGTTCCAGGCGACGACAAATTGAAGTCTGACCAGCACACAACAGTCGAGACTAATATCATTGGCACCGACGATTTCAAATTTGCTCTTTATCCTGAATCCTGGTATCACGGTTTGCACAAATTGCTTGGCGTGCAAGACATCGTAGTAGGGCACGAAGATTTCGACAAAGCCTTCATGATCAAAGGTTCTGATGAAGCCAAAGTCAAAGCGCTCTTCGACGATCCAGTTTTGCGCAAACTCTTTTTGGAAGAACCGCAAATGCAATACTGGGTTTCAGTCGAGCATCAAGAATCGATGCCGACCAGGAAAGCATTGCGCGAAGGTCAAAACAAATTGCTCAGCTTGAGAGTTAAAGGTGCCGTAGACGATTTCGAGCGCTTAAAGACCTTCTACAAACTCAAACACCGGATTCTTTCCCAGCTAGCCCGTTTGGGCGTTTGCCATCCCGGTAGTCAGGCTTAGCACCTGGTTCGGCTTTTGGCGCATCTTCAATGGAATAGAAGAAGTCGTCGCTGTTTTCGCTCGACAACTCTTTCAAGCGTTCTAGAAGCTGGTCGCCACTCATTTTGAGTGTGTGTTCAAGCGGCTCAGTTGCAGCCCAGTCGGTCTGGGCTATCAGTTTGTCGCGCAATAATTTTCCTTGCTCGCTGTCTTTGATGGCAGCAGAAACCATTTTGCCAGGCGTGCTATCTACTCGAAGCGCATATTCGGCTCTTGCCGATTTTATAGTGCTTATTTCCATGGGCTCGTGGCAGCCAGGCGTGTGTTTGTGAGACATTCTAGATGGATAAATTGCCATCACTTTGTCATCGTGACTTATGTAGAACAAGTAAATATAAGACTTTTGATGCGGCACGAGCGTGACAGTAAACTGGTCGCCAAATTTATATTGATGCTGCGGCTTGTTCCAGATAGTGTCTATCAGTCGTTTTCTGTCGTCTTTTCGAGCTTTGAAAGTGAAATCAGCTTTGGTGTCATCGTTTTGCAACGAGCTTTTAGCCAACGATGCGTTGGTTGAAAGTGAAAGTGAAAAGGCGGACAAAAAGACTAGCGTGCGTCTTGAATTCACGTACATTGGCTTTAGTTGTGTCTTTCTAGTCTAGTTACTCTGGCTCGACACTACGGATGATGACTGCACTTTCGCTTTGTGTGAAGCATATGAAAGTATGGCTTCCACCTGTCCAAGATAATTGGCGATGTACTGAGCTCTGTAACCTCTTTGGATAAAGGCTTCCAGCCTGAGCCATTCTTTGACGGTATTGTGCAGACGTTCTATATCTTTGTTGACTGAATCAATTTCAGACGCACTTGAATTGTTTTTGAGCGAGTGCATCGTTTTTTGAATCACTTCAATTTGAGACAGAACATCATTTGTGCTGGCAGTATCCGAGAGGATATGCCCACGAGGATCTTGCAAATAACGATTTAGCATAGCTACAAAATCGTCAAATAAAAATCGGCTGGCTCGAAGTGGTTCCGATTGCGGCGTCAGTAAAGTTTGACGACGGTATGGTCCCAACTTCAATACGTTCAATTTTTTATCATCCAGGTGAGCGACTGCAAACATTGTAGTACCAAGAGTTCCGGTTGCTCTAGCCGAGTCTAATTGTTCAATCAGACCAGCTGTGTCTATACGCATGATAGCTAATCCTGGATATACAAGAGCTTTATCGGACGTGCTCTCGCGACAATAGTCAGCCATCACGGTCAAATTCTGGGCAGTAGATGCATACGTCATCGGATTGAGAGTATCGATCCAGCCGTTTGCTACCCAGGTTTCCCATTCTTGTTGAATAGCACCAACGCGCATGCGTCTTGGAAAAGCATAAACGGCTGCCGAGATGCGTAGTCCGGGCTTTATTTGATTGAGCAATTCTCTTGTTTCTTTGACGAAACTGCTCACTTGATGAACTTTCCATGCCATGAAAACTTCTCTTGTGTTTTCGTCGAATCTATCGAGATTGAGTCCGGTCTCTTGTTCGAATTTTTGGCGAGATAGCCAGTTGAAGCCCATTTCGGAGCCTTTATTATTGAACGGATAACGAATATAGTCGAGCTGAATTCCATCTACCGGATATTTAGTAACAACTTCAGCCATCAAGTCTTTAACGAATTGTCGGCATTCTTTGTTGGATGGATCAATCCAGAATTCGGTTTGTTTTGGTGGAACCAACTGACCGTTGTTGTATGCCATCGCCCATGATATCGGGTGGCGTGAAAGCACTGGACCTGGATAATCGGCTTCTTTGCCAATAATTGGGTTGTGTCTCATATTGCCTACGTTGAAAATCCAGAGCCAGGCGTGAATTTCCATGCCATGTTTTTTCGCTTCTTTGCAGGCGGTGCCAAGCGGATCCCAGCTCAGTGTTTCTGGATTCTGGTCTGTGAACTTGCTTGGGTACATAGTGAAACCAGCGTTATTGGTTTCGAAATAAATTACATTGATGCCTGATTGTTTCAGGCGTCCAATCAAGTCTGCCATGCCTTTTGCATTTTTGGTCGAAACAATCGTGCCGCGATCAAGCCATACCGAACGGGCTTCGACCGGTCGCACGGGCATTGCCTGTCCAAATGAAAGTGCGTAAAGTTCGCGTGCTTTGGCTAAATGTTCGTCTGCTTCCTGGAATCTGCGCTCTTTATAAGCCGAATGGAATGATTTGGACTGCTCTTGCGCTTTGTTGAAACTTTCTTCAATTTGACTAATTGGAACTGCGAACTCGGCTTGTTTAGCAGTTTTGATCGCTTCGTCTGTTCGATTGAACAAGAAGGTGAGTTCTTCTGTGATTGTTTGATATTCAGCAAAACTTATTTGTACTGCCGCTTCTTGCGTGATTCCAGGTGAAAGTTCATCCAGAGTCATGGCAAGAAAACGAGCATTTGCAGTAATGTCGCCTTGAACTCCAAGTACCCAACCAAGATAAGCTGCTTGCGGTTTTTTGACGATAGCAATGCCAGTGTCCTGACCCTTCTCGTCCGAACCGCGCCAGACTGCTAACTTCTTAGTATCGGGCGTAGTAACCAGATTTGCCACCATAGTGCCTACGGCAAAATCTTCTTGCATCGGCAGAGGCGTGTCAGTCCAGACCAGTTTGTTTCTGCTTTTGAAAACTTGTTGTTGATTGACGCTTACTCCAGCGAGGGCTGAAAGTGCTTGAGCGCGCGATGTCTGCACACCGCCACCATCCATCACAACCAGTTTGCCACCGCTTTTACAATAGTCGATAAGCCCGTTTTGAGTTTCAGCAGAGACATCTACGCAAAGCGGAATGATGATTGCTCTATATTTGGAAAGAGATGTTTTGCCGCCCGAAGCATCTGATTCGCTGATTTCGTCAAAGTGCAAATTGGCATTGTTCAACACATTCTTGAACAAGTTATAGTCGTCGTCATAAGTGCCAAGATGTTGATCCTGATACGAATTTATATTGGTCGTGCTCCGAAGAACGGCTAAGGGAGTGACATTTTTAGCCAGTGCGCTAAGCGACGTAAAAGATATACTCGATATGAGCAAACTACAAAGAGTTGCTAATACTTTCAAAAAATCTTTCACTCGATTTTGTCTCCTATCTTTTCGATGATGACTTCGCCAGTCTATCCAGTTCGCGTTTGTTGTCGCGCTTGGCAATGCTTTCGCGTTTGTCATACAAATGCTTGCCTTTGCCCAGTGCTAAGTCTACTTTGACCCAGTTCCTTTTGAAGTAGAGCTTAAGTGGAATAAGGGTTAATCCTTTTTCCTTAGTCTGGGACTTGAGTTTTAAAATTTGTCGCTTTTGCAAGAGCAGTCGGCGTTTGCGCAAAGGCTCATGGTTGAAGCGGTTGCCGAATTCATATACAGCGATATTGCAGTTGTATAGATAAACCTCTCCGCCTTCGATGCGGGCGAAAGCGTCTTGCAAGCTCGCTTTGCCTTGACGAATCGATTTGACTTCGGTTCCAACAAGCTCGATGCCTGTTTCCAGAGTGTCGATTATGGTGTATTCATGGCGTGCTCGACGATTTTGAGCCACTACTTTGTAATCTGGTTCAGATTTGTCTTTTGAATCAGATTTTTTTTTGTCGGTTTTCTTTGCAGCTGGCATCTATCTACTTTAAGGTATTGACTGCTAGTTGTTGACTAACCATGTTAAGATCTTTTCAAGAGGCTCTGGCAGTGATTAAGATAACTCCTTTTTTTCCAGGTGACGCCGCGCAAGTGCGCGCACTTTTGCGTTACCAGGAAGAGCCGGTTCCGTTTGACGCTTTTGTGTCGGAAGAAAAGGTTATCAACTCCAAAATGAGTTTCTGGCAGCACTGGGTGCCAATTGCTTTTCACCGCACAACATCTGTTTATCTGGCCAAAGAAGACAACACTGTGCTTGGCCTCATTGCTCTCGATTCTCTGGGCAGGTCCAATCACACCTGGCAGGTCAATCAACTCGTGGTGCATCCACGTCATCGTGGCAGAGGTATTGCAGAAGAACTGTTGCGCTACGCTCTTGCATTGTTTGGCGGTCAAGGCATAAGTCATTTCTTGTGCGAAGTGTCTAATCAAAATTCGTCAGCTATTTCGCTGCTGGTTTCTTGCGGCTTCAGACGTTGCAGTCGAATCAGTTATTACCAGGTGCCGATTGACTACTCTCCACCCGAGGTCAATTATGGCGATGCCGACTTCAGCGCTTTTCGCATTGCTCAACCACCCGATGGTGCCAAAATTTACGCGCTTCACCAGGAAATCATTCCGCCTGAAGAACGTCGCATTTTCAATTTCGTGGCGGAAGACTACCGTATAAATGATGTAAAAATGGACCGCTCCCGCTTCAAGCTGGAGCAGAGCGAATTATTCTGGGTAACAGAAGAAACCGAAAGACAAGTGATCCCTTGCGCTGCTCGAGTAAAGACATCTAAAAACGGCGACCACTTGCTCGAATTTTATGTGAATTCAGGTTGGTCGCATCTTGCTTGCGACCTTGTCAACTTTGTGGTGGGAACGACAATCAAGGCTCAAATGCAGGGCATGGTCGTAATCAAAGTATTCGATTTTCAAGATAATGTTGCTCAAGCTTTGAGCCAACTGGGGCTGGAGCCAAGTGCCACTTGTTATCTAATGGCAAAAGAGCAATGGATGCGAGCCAAGAAGAAAAAACGTCTCAGGCTCGACCCGACCGTCACTTTGCCCAGTATGGGCAAGCCGGCAATCAACATTCCATATATGTCTGATTCTAATTTGAATCTAACTGATTCTTAATTTAAGCGATTTGTAAAGCATATAGAAATATTCGAGCCGCCAATTCCACATTGGGTGCAGAATCTGGTACTCTAAGCCTGATTTGCTATGAGCCCGTTGCCTTAGAAATCAGAGCCGGAAGGTTCGTTGCGGGCGCACTTTAGAATTCAGGAGTACGTGGTGCCTACCATTAATCAGCTTATCCGCCGTGAAAGACAAAAGGTCACATTCAAGACCAAGTCGCCGGCACTTAAATCTTGCCCACAGCGTCGTGGCGTCTGCACTCAGGTGAAGACAACCACACCTAAAAAGCCAAACTCGGCGCTGAGAAAAATCGCCAGGGTCCGTTTGACCAACGGCATGGAAATCACAGCTTATATCCCCGGTGTAGGTCACAACCTCCAGGAGCACAGTGTCGTTCTCGTCAGAGGCGGAAGAGTCAAGGACTTGCCTGGTGTTCGTTATCACATCGTGCGTGGTGCACTCGACACAGCTGGTGTCAAAGACCGCGCGCAAGGCAGATCCAAATACGGCACCAAGCGTCCCAAGCCAGGTGCTGCACCTGCTGCCGGCGGCAAAAAGAAATAACTAATTAGATAGAGAATTGGAGAAATAAGTTCATGTCCAGACGTTCAGCTGCTATCAAAAGAGTGCCACCACAAGATCCTGTTTACGACAGCCAGCTTGTGTCACGCTTTGTCAATCGTATGATGCAGCGCGGTAAAAAGAGCACAGCTCAAAATCTGTTCTACTCCGCTCTCAATTTGATTCAAGAAAAGACAGCTCAAGAGCCTCTTGAAATTTTCAACAAAGCTGTGAAAAACGTCACACCACTGGTTGAAGTTAAAGCTCGTCGTGTTGGCGGTTCTACCTATCAGGTTCCAGTCGAAGTGAAATCGTCCAGAGGCGTTGCTCTTGCAACCCAGTGGATTATCACCAATAGTCGCAAACGTGGTGGCAGATCTTTTGCAGAGCGTCTTTCTGCAGAATTGATCGATGCTTCAAACGGAGCGGGTGCTTCAGTCAAAAAGCGTGACGATACACATAAAATGGCTGAAGCCAACAAAGCTTTTGCGCACTATCGCTATTAATAAGTAGAGCGTCAAAAATATTTTTGCAGTGAGCGGAGTTTAAACTTCGCTCATTGTCGTTTTGCAAGGTTTTTCATTGTAAAGAAAAGCACAATCATTTCTAAACGAAATATGCAGAATCTGGCATCCAAACTAGTTCTCATGATATTTTCAAGAGGTGGTTGTTTTGGTATAAAGGAAGACCATCATGGAAGTAACTAGCGAAAGGAAGGGTTCAGTGTCGAAAACAGATCTAACTCAAATCAGAAACATGGGTATTGCAGCGCACATCGATGCCGGCAAAACCACGACCACTGAGCGTATCCTCTTTTATTCAGGTCTCATTCACAGAATGGGCGAAGTGCACGAAGGCACCTCAGTCACCGACTGGATGGAGCAAGAGCGCGAGCGTGGTATCACAATTACCGCTGCTGCTATTTCCAGCAAATGGAAAGACAAGCACATCAACTTAATCGACACCCCCGGACACGTTGACTTCACAGTTGAAGTAGAGCGTTCGATGCGCGTATTGGACGGTGTCGTAATCGTTCTTTGCGCTGTAGGCGGTGTACAACCACAAACCCAAACCGTTTGGAAACAAGCTAACCGCTACGCCGTACCGCGTATGGTTTTGGTTAACAAAATGGACAGAAACGGTGCTGACTTCTTCAAAGTCGTCAAACAAGTAAAAGAAAATCTTCCCGGTATGCACTCCACCTGGGCAAATGCACATCCTATTCAACTTCCGATAGGCGCTGAAGCTCAGTTTATGGGTCTTATCGATTTAATCGAAATGAAAGCCGTCTTCTATGAAGATGACGATCCGTTGGGCAAAAAGACCACTGAAGGACCTATTCCTGCAGACTACATGGACGAAGCCAAAAAATATCGTCACCAGTTAGAAGAAGCAATCATCGAAACCGATGATACTTTGATGAACAAGTACCTCGAAGGACAATCGGTATCTAACGAAGAAATCAAAACTGCTTTGCGTAAAGCTGTTTGCGATAACAAAATCGTTCCGATGCTTTGTGGTTCAGCTTTCAAAAACAAAGGTGTTCAAGCATTGCTCGATGCTATCGTCGACTACTTGCCTTCGCCAATCGACGTTGAATCTATTACTGGATTCAATCCTAATGGTGAAGAAGAAGAACGCAAGTTCGATCCTAAAGAACCACTTTCAGCTCTTGCCTTCAAAGTCATGAACGATCCCTTCGTTGGCAAACTGACATTCATCCGAGTTTATAGTGGTACTCTCACAGCTGGTTCTTATGTCTACAATTCGACCAAAGGCAAACGCGAGCGCATCAGCCGTCTGGTGCAATTGCAAGCTGACCAGAGAACAGACGTTCAAGAAGCTCTTGCTGGTGACATCGTAGCTGCTGTCGGTTTGAAAGACACCACCACCGGTGACACTCTTTGTGCTGAAAACAGTCCAATAATTTTGGAATCGATGAGCTTTCCAGAGCCGGTTATCTCGGTTGCTATCGAGCCCAAGACCAAAGGTGATGCCGATAAACTTGGTGTTGCACTTGGCCGTTTGGCAGAAGAAGACCCCACCTTCAAAGTATCGGTTGACCATGAAACAGGTCAGACCATCATTGCTGGTATGGGCGAACTTCACCTGGAAATCATTGTTGACCGTCTGCTTCGCGAATTCAAAGTAGAAGCCAACGTAGGCAAACCTCAAGTTGCTTACCGCGAAACAATCAAGAGCAACGTCAAATGCGAAGGCAAATTCATCCGTCAGTCGGGTGGTCGTGGTCAGTACGGACATTGCGTACTCGAGCTCGAGCCGCTTGAAAATGGAACCGGATTCATCTTCGAAAACAAAATCGTCGGTGGTTCTATTCCAAAAGAATATATTCCCGCAGTCGAACACGGTATCAAAGACGCAATGGCTGGCGGCATCTTAGCCGGTTACCCGGTCATTGATGTCAAAGTAAGACTGGTCGAAGGTTCGTACCACGAAGTCGACTCGAACGAAATGGCGTTCCGTACAGCGGGTTCTATCGGATTCAAGGAAGGCTTTATGAAAGCCAAGCCAATACTGCTCGAACCAATGATGAAAGTGGAAGTCGAAGTTCCTGAAGAATTCATGGGCGATGTAATTGGCGATTTGTCCTCGAGACGCGGACGAATCGAAGGTATGGATACGGTCGAAAATCTTTCCAAAGTGAGAGCTACCGTTCCTCTTTCCGAGATGTTCGGTTATGCCACAAACGTGAGAAACAAGACCAAAGGCCAAGGTACATTCACGATGGAATTCTATCGTTACGAAGAAGTACCGGCTGCTATCTCGACCACTGTGATGGCTGCTGGCAAAGCCAAGTAGTCTTTGCTTCCAATCAATAAAGCAAATAACTTTCATTGACTTCCTCACTTAATTGGACTAGACCCATTCAATGGGGTACCATTCTAGTCCTGATTGAAAGAGGAAGTCATGAAGTATCTGCACAGCGGTTATATTCTTTTTTGCCAGAACGCCGAACACTCGGACGATGGCAGGCTTGATCTAAACGGCTTGATAGACGTCTTTGCGGTCGAAGAATTGCCAGTCGAGATGAAATGCGCCTGTGTAATTGGCTTTGGAACCCCTTTCGAGCGCAGACAATACAAAGGATTCGTTCACATTGACGATCCCACTGGTCGCGAAGTTTTGAAGCGCGAGTTCTCAGCCAATGATCCTGGAGACGTTTATAAGGGTCACTACGTTTTCAATCCAGATATGAAACTGGATAAAGAAGGCGCATATACTGTCAAAGTTCTTTTGAAGAACTGGAAGAACGAAAATATGTGGGACTTCGAGCGCAAGTTCTGGTGTATGAAACACTCAGACTTAGACGGTCCGCCCGATCCCTAAACTGTCAATTTCAGAAAAGACATCTGTGAAGTTTATTGCAATTTCGTTTTCAGCGACTTTGTAGGCACCATATATGCCACCACGAACTTTTTCGCCAATTAGAAAAGCGAGATTAGAATGACCGTGGTCGGTGCCGCCCTCGTCATTTTCTTTAAGACTGCGTCCCATTTCGGAATAGACCAGACAGATTGACCCTTTGCTCAATTCGCCTATTTTTTCATCCAGTTTGAGCAAGGCTTCTTTGTGCTTTATTTCCTGATCAAAGTGAGTATCAAAATCGCGAATAGATAGGATTGTCGGTTTTAGTTTTAAATTGAGACGCTTTTGACTCCAGCTTTCACCTTCCAGGCTTAAAGGGTCACCGGTTCGCCATATTTGCGATGCGCGGACATGCGAGTAACTCACATTTTCGTAACCAATGCCAAGATAAATGGCCACTTGCCCTTGCTTAAATCGTAAATGCAAGTTTTTCAGTGCCGGGTTAAGTCCATACTCCTCATTCAATTGCAGAAGTGATTCAGGCTTTAGAGCAAGAGCAGGGCGCTCTTTATAATAAGTGTCCAGAGTGAATGGCACGACAGTATTAAAAGCATCGTTTCCGCCCTCTAAATGAATGAGCGAAAGCTGGTTACCCTTGTTAACAATGTGGCCTACAGCTGAGCCAGAACCCACAAAAGGCAAAGACCGACCAAGCCCGCTTGCCAAGCACAGTTTCAGGAATTCTCGACGTTTCATCATAAAAATTTGGACAGTACTGGATTCGAACCAGTGACCCCCACTATGTCAAAGTGATGCGCTACCAACTGCGCCAACTGTCCTCGATTGCGTATTTTATCATGAAATCAGGGGGAAATTAGGCGGCACCCAGATTCGAACTGGGGGATAAAGGTTTTGCAGACCTCTGCCTTACCACTTGGCTATGCCGCCGCCAAATTTATTTTACACGAGTTGGACATGCCTTGGTCAAGCCAAGGTTGGCATGTCTACACAGAGCTTGATAGACTTTTGAGAGATGTCGGCTATAAAATTATGTCTTGGCATCGTCGTTGGGCTTTAAATGAGCTAATGGGTTTTTAAATTGCAAAAACACTCTTTTCGATCGCTGGTATTAAATGTGGTGCCTCTGGCGCTGCTTGCGACTCTGGTCCTTTTGGCCGGATGCACTAACCAGAAAAAAGTCACCTATGAATCTTCTGGAATGACCACTACTTTTAGTGAAGACAAAAATGGCGTCCCAGGCGATTTGAAGCCGTTCATATATCCAGAGGCTAAGCTTGCTGGTATGTCTAGTGCCCAGGACAAAGAGGGCGAAGAAGCCAAATATCTTTCCATGACCAGCACGGACTCGATGGAAAAAGTGACCGAATGGTACACCAATGCGCTTAAATCGAACGGCTATACAATTGATGATGACGACGAACAACCGCGCTCGGTCAATATTTCCGGTCACAAAGACAAAGTCGAAATCAATATAACTATGGCTGAAGAAGGCGAAAAGACTACAATCAGCGTATCTCAAGGCAAATCGGTCGATGACCCGGCAGATGAGCACGAAATGGAAAACTTTACTCCAAATGAAGACCAACCGACTCCAACCGACTGAGGAAATAAAACCGGTCGCAGAGGTCATCAACTCTTCGATTACCGAATTCAAGGCGGAATGTCTTGGCGCTCTTGGACTGGATTTTCCAATCAAACCACGTTTTGGCAGTTTCTTGAAAGTGGGCGAACCTGATGCTCCTATTCACATTTTTGCGGTCACATTCAATGTTTTGACCGGACCTCTCGATAATGTCCACAAGCCATCTGCCCTTGGACTGACGCGCGCGCAGCTGCAAGAAGAACAGCCTCAAGTTTTTTCACTTTTAAAAACAGAAGTGAGTGCAGCAATAGTGGGTCACAGTCAGAAAGGTAGAATCTATACTCATTTGCCACCACAACCACCAGACGTGCACGATTTTGTTTTTGAAGCGAAAGGTGAAGAAGTTGCTTTGCTCACAAAAGATTTCGAATTTTTGCGACATCTTTCACAAGTAACTCAAGTGCCAGACGATGAATTATTGTCAGCAGCAATACGTGAGGCTTGCGCCCTCGCTTATGGAACGAACAAACTGGCTGAACGCGATTTCCTCGTGGGTGCCGGACGTTTCTTATCTAATTCGTACAGAGCTGACTATGACAAACTTTTGTCTGTGCTAAAAAAAATAAGACCCGGTAATCAGGATTAAAACGTGAGCATGAAAGTAATTTTCCTAGGCACTCCCCAGATAGCGGTTCCTACGCTAGAAGCATTATTTGGCGACAAATTCTTCGAAGTTGTAGGCGTTTTATGCCAGCCAGACAGACCAAAAGGCAGAGGCAATAAAGTGACACCACCTGCGGTGAAAGAAGCTTTGCAGCGTCTGGATCCAGAAGGGAAAATCACTCTCTGGCAACCTGAAAAGTTATCCAGATCTCCCGAAATAGTCGAGCAAATGAAAGCCAAAAATGCGGACGCCATGGTAATGGTGGCATTTGGTCAAATTCTCAAAAAAGATGTGCTCGAAATGACACCTCATGGTGTGATCAATTTCCATGGCTCGCTTTTGCCTAAGTACAGAGGTGCAGCACCAATAAACTGGGTGATAATCAATGGCGAAAAAACGACTGGCGTTACTACTATGAGAGCAAATGCCGGTGTCGACACAGGTGATATGCTCGAGCGCGTGGAGTTCGAAATCAAACCTGAATGGAACGCGATTGATCTGGCTGAGCATATGTCCACAGCTGGTGCCCCGCTTGTGATATCGACTCTCAAAGGACTGGCTGATGGTTCGGTCAAGCCTGTGGTCCAGGACGACAGCCAAGCCACTTATGCACCTATGCTCGACAAAGAGATGGCAAATATAGATTGGATGTGGGCTGCTACAACTATTCACAACACTGTTCGGGGGCTCGTGCCCTGGCCTGGCACAGTATGTCAGTTCAGAGGCGCTCCTTTGAAAATATGGCAAACAAAATTAGTTGAAAAATCAGAGCTTGAAACTATCGACGTTCCAAGCAAAACGCAAGGAACGATAATCAACAGAAACCATAGAGTTTTTGCGGTTTGTGGAAATAATGGACTCGAACTGATTGAACTTTGTGAAGTGCAACCACCAGGCAAGCCCAAGATGAAAGCTCAAGATTGGGCTAATGGTGCACATCTTGCCAAAGACGATTGCTTGCTGAAAGTATGAAGGGTAAAAAAAATAGATGAAGAATCGAGAACACAAAGCTAAAGGTGTCGATTCGAGGAAACTCGCTCTTGAAATTTTGCTTCGTACTAACGAAGAAAAAAACTATGTACAAAGCGTGTTATCTGCATCGCTCAAGGAAAGCAAGCTGTCTTCGCGCGACAAGGCTTTCGTGACCTATCTTGTTCAGGGTGTTTTGCGCAATTTAAGTATATTGGACAAAACAATCAAAGCTCATTCGCATCGTCCACTCGAAAAAATGACTTCGGTACTCTTAAATGTTTTGAGGCTTGGCACCTTTCAATTATTATTCATGGAAGATATGCCAGCTTCGGCTGTTTTGAGCACTTCCACCTCGGTTGCAAGACTCTGCGGACACAGTGGGCTTTCCAGTTTTACTCAAGGTGTGCTCAGAAATATTTTGCGCAATCTTGAAAAAATCAAAGACGAGCAAGGCATACGGCAGGACAAAGATTCGGGCGATAAAGCTTTTATGAGCAAAGATCCTGAAGAATTGAGCGACCATTATTCGATGCCACTATGGATAGTGCAACGCTGGCTTTGCTCGTATGGACTGGAAATTACGATTTCTCTTCTTGCGTACAGTCAGTCGAGCCCTAAACAATGCTTGCGTGTAAATGAGAATGCAGTTGAAGTCAAAGCCGTGTTGTCAATTTTAGAGCGTGCTGGGCTGGAAGTAGAAGCATCGAATGTGGTGCCTTCATGTGTTCGCATTCTGTCTAAAGGCAAACATAAAGGTCCGCTAGAAAAACTGCCTGGCTACTCAGAAGGACTATTCAGTATCCAGGATGAAGCCTCTCAGCTTGTCTCATATGCTGTTGGAGCACGCTCGGGCGATCTCGTAATTGATTTATGCGCAGCACCGGGCGGTAAGACTTTGCATATGAGCGAGATGATGCAAAATAAAGGAAAAATACTTGCCGTAGATAAATCTGAGCAACGTCTGAGTGTTCTGAAAAGCAACCGACAAAGACTGTCTATAACCAATGTCGAAGTAATTGAAGGCGATGGTCGCAATCTTTCGCTTGATACCAAAGCGGACCGCGTACTGGTCGATGCTCCATGTTCTGGCACAGGAGTGCTCAATCGCCGAAGCGATTTGCGTTATCACAGACGTGAGGAAGATATCAAAAGTCTTTGTGATTTGCAGCTTGAATTGCTCAATAATGCATCTACCCTTGTAAAACCAGGCGGGATACTTGTCTATTCGACCTGTTCTGTAGAAAAAGAAGAGAACGAGCAAGTTATTGATAAATTTCTGGCTCAAAACAGTGAGTTCGAATTTTCGAGCTTAACCGATATCGTTAAAGCTTTTAAGAACCCGCCGTTCGATCTCGATTCTGAGTCTGGAAAAATCCAGCTATTGCCCACTATGCAGGGGTTCTCGGGCTTTTTCTTGGCCAGGCTCAAGCGTAAGGACCAGGTTTCAAGCCCCTAATATATTGGTATTAAAGAGGGTTAGTCGGGTAGGGACTGTCAAAGGAAAATAAAATGGACTTTTTCACCATAGGCATTGGCGTAATTGGGTTCTTCCTCCTTTCAGGAGTACGCCTGGTCAAAGAATACGACCGCCTGGTCATATTTACTCTGGGGAAAGCCACTGATGTGAAAGGACCCGGTCCGGTCTATCTCTGGCCTATTGCTCAAAGCGAAAAGAAAGTCGACCTTCGGGTAGTCACTATGGCAATTCCGATGCAAGAAGTTATAACCAAAGATAATATTTCTTGTAAAACAGCTGCCGTTTGCTTTTTCCAGGTCGTGGACCCCTTGAAAGCCGTGACCAAAGTAGAAGACTGGTATACAGCAACTAACCAGATAGCCCAGACTACACTTAGAAGCGTTCTTGGTCAGCACGAACTTGATGACCTTTTGTCGGAGCGCGATGTAATCAATGCCAAATTGAGTTCAATCATCGACCGTCAGACCGAAGGGTGGGGGATTCAGGTAACAGCTGTGGAAGTAAAAGACGTCGAGCTGCCTGAGTCCATGCAAAGAGCAATGGCTCGCCAGGCTGAGGCAGAGCGCGAACGTCGTGCAAAAATTACAGCTGCCGAAGGTGAGTTGCAAGCTGCAGAAAAACTGGCTCAAGCTGCCACCATGATTGCTTCTGCACCAGGTGCCATGCAATTGAGACAATTGCAGACCATGGTAGAAGTGTCTTCTGACGCCAAGTCTACTGTGATTCTGCCTATTCCTATCGAAATGATGGAAGGATTTAATCGAGGCGGGCAGACAATTAAATTGAAAAATCAAGAAAAAGAGAAGTTACCTTCCTAAGCCTGAAAGATACTCTGGAAGTGTTTTCTCTCTAGGTTTTTGCAAAATCCAGGTGCAGGCTTCGGTGATAGCATCTGCAAGCTCGTTGTGCGGGTCTGTTTCTACCTCTGCTTCATAAATAAGTCTATATGGTGCAATATTTTCGCCATACCAGAGAAAAACGCGCAGCGATTCGCCAGAGCCAAAATTCACCAGTAAATGGTCGAGTTCTTGCGGGGGCGTTACATCGAATTTGCGCGAATAATCATTAATAGAGTCTGCACCAAGCGGAATGTCCAAGCCTGCTTTGTGTTTGGTGAAAAGCCCCGAGCCTTTGAAAGCGCGTCCACGCAAAACTATAAACTGGTCTGGCTTTCTGTAATAGCAAATAAAACCGCGCCAGTCTTGCGGTACTGGGTCAGCAAGTTTTACTCCGATTTGCTGTGCAATCGAGGCAAGCAATTGCTCGCATTCGGGAGTAAATTGCTCCAGCCCACGGCGAGCTTGTTCCTTTGCGAGGATCTCGGATTCGAGTTCTAGAAGGCGTGCGTGAAAGTCTGTCACTGAATTGAATTTATTTCTTTGCGTATCTTTGAAGATTATGCCCGAAAATCTGATGGCTAATTGGGGTATGACTTTTACATCAGAGTCTTTTGGATAATATGAAAGCAGAAACAAACACTAATACAAATACAAACACAAATTCGCCTGCTGGTGAAGCGAGTGCACAGACACTCAAAGAAAAGCTTGAGCAAATGCCTACTGGCAAAGATTTTTTGAAGCAATTATCGACTTTCGTAACAGAACAGTCGCTTGAATACAATTATCTTTGTCAGATTCAGCGTTATGCTAGGTTGAGTGAAGGCGAAATAAATAAAATGCTCGAGAGTCTGGGAAAGTCAGATTCTGACGACAAGCGCATTCGCAAAAAATTGACAGAAGCGCATCTAGCTCATGTAGTCTGGATCGCCAAAGACTTTTATCATGAAGATATTCCATTCTGGGATGTGATAAACGAAGGTACAGTGGCTCTCGTCAGTGCTGTTGGTAAGTATAATCCCAAAGTTGATTCTGATTTTAGCGAATATATATTTTTAAGCGCCAAGCGTGGAATTTCTGATTTCATCAAAGAAGAAACCAGTTTGAAAGACTTGCCCAACGCTTTAATTGAAAAGATAAATTCTATAAAGCCGGTGGTTCGCAATTTGGCTGAGAAACTTGGTGAGGAGCCAAGTCGCGCTCAAATTGCCAAAGAACTCAAAATTACAGAGGAAGAATTGGAACGGCTCATTTCACTTGCCAAAGCCAAAGAAGAAGTCGATGGAGAGCAAGACCAGGCTGAAGCAAGTCCGCAAGGACAAAATGGTCACGACGGGCTTGATGTGCACCCAGATTTTGTTGAGCCGGAATATTATGAAGGAACATTCGAAAACGACGAAGACGACGAATAGAGGCATTAGTAAGCGTCTCAATCGTTCTCGTCTTTTGTCCAGCGATCGCAAGTTTGCCCAGGTGGTAAGCAGCCTGGATCCGGCTGCGCGTTTAATTGAGGTGCGCAAGCTTTCAGGCGGAATCTCAGCCGAGATGACAGCATTAAAATTTGGTGACGACAAGACTGTTTCGAGCGTGGTTGTGCGTCGTCACAGCGAAAAGTCGTTTGAAGAAAATCCCAATATCGCTCATTTTGAATTTGAAGTCTTAAAATTCATGCGTCAGGCTGGACTTCCCGTACCGCATCCTTATCATCTCGATATTACTGGAAAAATATTCAGACGACCTTTTGCAGTTTTAGGATTGCTGGAGGGTGATACCATATACGCACCAGACGACAAATTGACATATGGTCAGAAAATGGCTGAAATGCTCATGGTAATTCACTCGACCACGGGTCAAAGCGATTTATTGCCAGAGCAGAAAAAACGTCTGGACAAAGATTTAGCTAAAACAAAAGACAAATGGGACGATGCCATCGAAGAGCAAAAGATTCGTGCCAGATTGAAATCGATTTGGCCAGGCATCAAGCTAAATGAAAGCAAAGTATTGCACGGTGACTTCTGGCCAGGCAATATTCTCTGGCAAGACGGCGAAATCACAGGCGTTCTCGACTGGGAGGATTGCGAATTTGGTGATCCCTTGCTTGAAATTGCCATCACCCGTTTCGATTTACTATGTATTTGCGGGGTCGAATGCATGGAAGCTTTTACAAGCAGATATATCGAGCGCTCTTGTATAGACGGGTCAAATTTGCCTGTTTACGATTTATTTGCCAGTTTGAGACCGGCAGGCAAGCTTGGTGAATGGGCGCGCGGCTGGCGCGAGCTTGGGCGCGAAGATATAACCGAGCAAGATTTGTACCAGAGTCATAAAATTTTCAGAGAAAAGGCCCTCGCATCTACGTAGTTTTCCCATTTACCAAGAGTGCAAGCAGGAGCAGAATAAGTTCATCCCTGAACCTACCAATTTCCAATTTTGCTCCTGGTAAATGAAAATGCTACAGAAAATACTTTATACAAATCTGCTCTATTTGGCTTTGATACTTACTATTGCAAGCTATCTGATGCTTAGAGCCGTTGGATTGGCGAACCCAATGTCCTGGGTTGTCTCAGGTTGCGCTCTGGTAGCCGTGATCATGGCGTGTTCGGTCAAAACATCGAGCGAGCTTTCTACAAATCATTAAAAGGATGCGAGTCTTCGCTCCATAAAGGCTCGAAATAAGATTCGACTAGAACCTTAGACACTTGCTCCAGTTTAACTGGTCTCCAGCGCGGGTGTTTGTCTTTATCTACTAAAAGGGCACGAACACCTTCGACAAAATCTGGCTTCATTGTAAATCTGAGCGATAAATTCAATTCGCTTTTGAAAACGTCTTTTAAACTCAAACTCGCACCGCGCTTCAGCTGCTCCATAATCACATGGGCAGAGACAGGCGAGCCAGAGCGAAAAATATTCAGTCCAGCTTCTTGCCAGTCGTCATTTTTTCCATTTGAATAAAGCACTTCTCTGAAATCAAAAGCATTTTCGACATTTTTGAATTTGTCCAAATAATTTTGGTGCTCTTGCACTTTGCTTTGTAACTGGCATTTTGTGCTGCTCATTTCGTTTATAGAACTGGTTACAAGTGCCTTATTCTGCTCGTTGTCAGAAGTCCATTTTAAGCCAGTTAGCATATCAATTAATTTTTGTTTGTCAGAGGCAGGCAAAAAGTGCTCAGCCATTTTTAAATAGAGTGCATCAGCTGCGTTTATTCTGTTTGCAGTCATTGCAAGATAAGTGCCAATACCTGCGGGCATTTTGTTTAGAAAATAAGTGGCGCCCACATCTGGATAGAGACCAATCGTGATTTCTGGCATAGCAAGCACACTGTGCTCGGTTACTACTTTGTTCGATGCACCATTGGTAGCGCCAATGCCACCACCCATCACTATGCCGTTTGCCCAGACCACAATTGGTTTGGCATATGTATGTACTTCATAATCTAGAGCATATTCTTGAGAGAAGAAGTGCACACAATCCTGGCTTAGCTCATTTGGATTATTATGTTTAACCAGGTCGTCGTGCATGCGTCTCACATCGCCACCAGCGCACAAAGCCTTTTCGCCAGCGCCCTGAATATACAGGCAATGAATATTGGGGTCTGATTTCCACTTCTTCAAAATGTCTCGATATTCGACCATCATTGGCGCAGATAGCGAATTGAGCGATTTTGGCGAGTTGAGAGTGAGAAAACCAACTCCATTTTTTTCACTGGTTTCTATGAATTTATAACTCAAACTAGTTGCTCCTATGTTTTTCGAGCCACGAACATAGTGTGTCCAGAGTTACATCAGACTGTGTGTTGCTCTCGAAAATAAGATGTTCTGCAGTTCCGTCTATGAGCATCGTCTTGTCTTGAGCCGTAATTGCTTCGAACATTTTGTATGTGCCTTCGGGCTTGACCAGACGGTCTTTCAGTCCCTGTACCAACAAAGCGGGAGTGTCTTTGATTTGCTGGCAATGCCTAACTGTTGTTCGCATGAAGATGGCAAACTTAATAAGTTCTTTGGGCGACATTTTCATTTTGGCTTTAGTGTTCATGCTCCATTCTTTCAGCACCTCTTCGTTAGATGTGGCTCGCTCTGCCACTGTTTCGCCGATGTTGAAAGGTCGGTTTGGACCATCTAGAAAGTGCGCGGCTACAGTAAAGCCGAAACGTCGTGCTTGAAAGCGCTCAGCAGACGGAACCGATGCTATGACACCTTTGATGGTATCACCAATTTCTGCTGCTGCTCGAAGTGCAATTCCGCCTCCCATCGATTCTCCAAGTAAGAATACAGGTTTGTCTGGATAACGAACCTTTAATTGATCTATAACTGCACTTAAATCAATTATGGCGGCGTTGAAACCGACATCTTCTTCGCCTTGCACGGTCTGCCATGATCCAAATCCACGCACGTCTATGGCATAAACAGAAAATCCGCGCTTAGCCATTTCTTTGCCAAAAGTAGCAAAAGATGTATTGTTCAGCCCAAGTCCGTGAATGCACAAAATAACTGCTTTTGGATCGCCCTCTTTCACAAGCCATCCAATAAGTGGGAGCGTAAGCGGCTTGAACTCGCTTGCAAGCCAGAAATATTCAGCAAGTGTAGTAGGCTTGTTTCGAGCTACATATTCACCAAGAAATATGTTTTCTACTTCTTTTAAGCTCGAAATATTATCGCCAGTCGCTTCGGCAACCCGTGCTCGCGCTTCCATCAAGCTCTGCATGATTTCTCGGACTTTGGCTTGGTGTGCTGCGCGCTCTGTTTCTTTGTGTTCGTTTCTATAAATGGTGCCAAGCTGCAAATATGCCCAGAGCAATGAAACCTGGTCGGAAAGCCCACCTTTAGCTGCTCTTTGAGTAGCAATTTCAACCAGCGCTTTGGCGTCGACTTCAGCTTTGGCGTATTGTTTGAGTACGAGTTCGACACCGACCTTGCTTTCAAACAACTTCATTCTAATGGGGGCGTCATTCTCTAGCTTGCTCGTTTCTGCAATGGCTTGCTCGTAAAACTTGAGCGCATTTTCGAAGTTGCGCATCTCGTATTGGCAGTCTGCAATTCGTTTTATGACATAAATTCTTTGATGCGGGTCATTTGTATTCTTTAAAACGATTTGCAAATTAGCTTCTGCACTTTGAAAATCTTCGTTTTTCCACTCTAAGGCAGAAAGCAAATAAAGCATGTCCCATTCTTGCGATGTTTTATTGGCTTTAAAATAGTCTTCTAAAAGTTTCTGCGCTTCTTGGGTTTTGTCTGCCCGCAACAGGTCTAATGCTTTAGTCTGAGTAGGGCTCAATTTGAGAGTTTTAATTTCGTCTTTGATTTGTTCAGTTTGCTCTGCGTAAGCTACATTCGCTGAGGCGCTCGCACTAATCGCAAGTATTGACAACGCTAGAAATAATTTTCTACCAACCGAATTGCTCATAAACCCCCCATGAAATTTAGAGGTTATTATCTCGCTTTTGGCCAGGATTTACTTGTATAAATGCTTACTTTCAGGAGTTGAGAAAGAAGGCGAGCCTATGTCAATGAAAGCCCCCACGGGACCTTCTGTTTCTTCTGTGTTGCTCCATTCTTTCTAATAATTCAATTAAAGAGCGTGCTCTACTGTACTGAGGATTGAATTGAACTGATTTTTGTAAAAGTGGCATGGCAAACTCATATTTTTCGAATCTAGCTCGCTCGTAATAAGCCAGACTGAACTCGGGATATTGGCGAATTACCGCATCCAAATTGACTTTGTCAGCTTGCCTCAGGGCGTAAAACGTGTTGAATTTGCCCCCTTGCAATAAGGTCATGAGTTTCACATTCCTTTCGTAAATGCTTTCGTCAATTTTGCTGTGAGCAATCTGAGCAAGGAAATCTCTAAGTTCACTTGCTTCCAGTTCATATTCCACTCTCACACTTTGAATCAGGGCTTTATTGGTTGCATTTGTGCCTTCGTAAGCAATCGAGAATTCACAAAAGGGTAAGTTTGGTTTGGTGAGGTCTACCACGTAGTATCCGAACCCGACATCTAAATCGGTAGGGCACATACCAGCTAATATCACAAATTTAGGTTTGTCACCTTCAAAAGTCAGATTCCCAAATATTGCCTCAAATTTGGCCACTCCATCATCAGTCAGATATCTTTGGGCTGTTTCGTGTTTGCTTTGATAGGTAGAAGGATTCAGGTCTAATGCAGTTTTTTCAAAATTGCGGATCAGTGTGTGAAATTTATTGGGTTCTTTGGGAAGTTTTGACAGTCGAAACGGTTTTGCTCTTACCTTTTGAATAACGACTGGCTTTGATACTTTTCTTTCAGTTTTAAAAGTTGGTTGAAAAAAAATAAAAGCTGAAACCACAGCAGCAATAAACAGCAAAATATGAGGATAATGCTGCCGGACAAAAATAATTGCGACGCGAGAGTAATTCATATATCTCCAGCATAGAACACGTTATGGATTTTGCCAAAGGTTGGCAGAACCCTAATGGACTTTATTCTCTTCGGATATTTTTATGACTTCGTCGCCGAGCCAGTAGTCGTTTGGGTAAATAATTTTGTCTGAGAGCAAGGATTGGTCAGATACGAGTTTCCTCAAGTCTTGCTTGTTTTTTGTGAGTTCTGAGTCGTTAGCTATGGAATATAGCGATATGACAAGGGGATCTCTTTCCAATTTATTGCATTTTGCAGCTACTCTGCACGCTTCCTTCAGTGTTTCAGGCAGTTTTTCATGCTCGAAATCCTGTATTTGTTGATAGTTTGCGATGTCATGCAACGAACGCAGCAAAGCCAGGTCGCAATGCTTATCGATATAAATATCACGAGCTTTCGATTCTAATGATTCTGGAAGCAGACTGTCATCAAATTTTTCAAGCGCACTTTGTCCCAGTTGTTCATAGTGACGTGCCAATTCCAAACTGTTGTCGCCATAAATTCTGCAAAGCGTAGAAGTCATTTTTGACGTTTTCTCAAGCCATTGCTTTTTAGTAGCATCGGTCAGGTTTCTATTAAACTGTCCATTCCAATTTTGAGATCCGTTGTATTGTGATCTATCCAAAACAATCAGCTCATCGCTGATGTGAGGACCTGGTTTTCCGATGTGTCTGAACCGCATAAAGTTTTCAGCAATCTCGTATTGCTCCATATCAGCCAGAGTCTGATTGATTTGATTTTCAAAAGGCTTCGCTAAAAACCAACCAAGTGCAAAGGTTGGAAGAATCGCATAAATAAAGAGTCCCAAGAGATTTCGCTTTTTCATGCATTAAGTATATTTGGATGAATTCGGTTTGTCTTTCGTACTTACACGAGAGACATCTAAGAGTTAATAGAATAAATTAGAAGCATGAAAATCACTGTAGCTCTACCAACGAGAATGTCCGCTTCAAACCTGCTAGCGACCTCGTTTCTGGTTATTGCTTTAGTTATTTCAAGTCTTGTAATTCCGCGTCCTTACGAGTTGGCATTGTTAGCCAAAATCGTAGAAATCAATTTTAAACCTGCTCCAAATGATCGTCAGAAATTTGTGGACTGGTGGAGTGTTCGCGCACTTGATCTCTCAAAGAAAAATCATCAAGGGCGCCACAATCTTGCTCTCAAATATACTACTAAAACAGAAGTAAGTGACTTCCTTTCTAACAACTTCTGGCAATCTGAGCAGAAGGTCTTAACTTCGGGCAAATTGGTTTTTGTTCCAAGCGGAACTTGTCAGCAAATGCGTCCAGGTTCGACCCGATATTGGCGTATCACGGGTGTTCTCATCGATGCCACTAAAGAAAATTTACCTGTTGAGCGATTTCAGTTAAGAGTAATTTTGGAACCGAAAAAAAACATAGTCGAGCGGGTTGAGTTCATCAACAATCGCGACAACGAAAAAGTGCGTAAATTTGTAAATGCTTTGAGTGAGAATGTTTCAAACGAAGTATCTTATAGGAACGAAGCAACTTTGAAACAATATGGTGCCGCTATCCTGAACAGACTTTTGGGGAATGAACAGATTGCGCGGCGCTATTACAGAAATGCCATTTCACTAAACTCGAAATTCATTTTGCCATATTACGAACTTGGGCAATGGAGTAAACTCCTGGCGTTGGATCCCGAATTCTTTCCATCTAATTTTGCTTTAACTCATTTTGGATTGGTAGAGCAAGCAGATTTTTATTTCAAAAAATGCATCGCTCTGGACCCTGAATTTGCCCCTATTTATTTACAAAGAGCCGTATGCCGATTTAGTCCTTGTGGGACACAGGAAGAGCTTTTGCCTGATTTGAATAAAGCGATAGAATTAGACCCTATGCTCGCTCAGGCATTATATTTGCGAAGTCAAATTTTAAGTAACAAACAGGATTATGCTGGTGCGCTGAAAGATATAAGCCAGCTTATCGAAATTTTGCCTGATTGCTCAGAAGCCTGGTTGATTCGTGGAAATTTGCTGGCGCTTTTAAAAAAGCCCGACCTTGCAATTAATAATTATTCTACTTCAATCGAACTGAATCCAGAAAATTGGAAGGCGTATCAATTTCGTGGATATCAGTATACTGAGCGTCGCGAACATAAAAAAGCAATTGAAGATTTTAAATTGGCCGAAAAAAAATTCCGACCTGATCCATGTAGTCCATTTGAATATATGTATTTAGACAGTGCTCTGGGAGATGAGTACATGCTTTTAGGCGACAAAAAGAAAGCGCATGAATTTTACTTGCGCAGCAAGGCTATTCCTGGAGGTATGAATGCTAATAAATATGAGCCACAACTGCAGTTGAAAAATCTAGATCCGAAAAGGCGTCGTAAATATCTTGCTGCAATTAACACCAGGCTTAATAGTGCAAATGCTTATTGGGACAGAGCCTGGATTAGAAAAGTCATGTGTGATTTCAACGGTGCTAAAAATGATGCGGAAGCTGCCGCCAGTTTAATGAGCGATGACTATTACAAATTTGTCAATCGAGCATTTTATCGTGAACTTGCTTTAGATTGGAAAAACGCACTCGCTGACTACAAGAAATGTACAAAGTTGAAGCCTTCTGAATTTTATAATTTTCAAAAATGCGCTGAAATGTGCAACGAGTTGGGTGACGTGAAAACCGCTGAGACTCTTAAAATAAAGGCAAAAGAGCTTTGTTTGAAAAATAATACTCTTTCTCAAATATTGAACGACAGTCGAGCAAGAAAGTTATTTGAATATGATGGCTTTGCTAGGAAATATCCACATTTGAGTGCGGATAATGTTTTGAACAATAATTTCTTCATCAAAAATTATCCGCAAAGCGCAGTAATTCAGAGATAATTCAAAGCTATTTGAAATAGCGCTTTAATCCATTCTCAAAATCAAGGGCGTCATTCAAGAAAATGTCGTTGTGACCGCTATCTTTCAGCAATACAAGTTGTTTTGGATCCACTGCGGTTGCGTAAAGCTTTTCTGCATGAGCGACTGGAATTAGTCTGTCTTTTGCGCCATGGATAATTAGAAGGGGCGAATGCGGTTTCGATAAAATTTTGGCATTATCCAGATGGTCGAAGGTAAACATAAAGTCAGGATAAAGATTGAGCCAGATAAGTTTTTCGCGCGCCAGTCTTAGGATAGAACAATATGGCGACAGCAAAATAATTCCACCCGACTTTATTTCGGTCGATAATTTGCAGGCAAGGCCCGTACCCAGCGACTCGCCAAATAAAATGATATTTTCTTGTTTGTATTTTTCTTTATCCAGCAGGTAATTAAGCGCCACTCTCGAGTCAGAGATAATTTTGGGGATAGAAGGGCTGCCAGTGCTTTTGCCATAACCCTGATAATCAAAAATAAAGACAGACACGTTTTGATCTAGCAATGCTTTCATTAGTTCGGCGCGATTGGTCAAATTGCCACCATTGCCATGACAGATTAAGGCGACTTTTGACGTTTGGCTTTTTCTTAAAAACCATGAATGAAGAGTTTCTTTGCCACTCTTTAGCGATACGTTTTCAATCTTCACTCCAGTTAGAAAGGTTGCATCAAAATGTCCAACTTTGGTTGGGTGAAACAAAAGATTATCGTAAAGTGCACCTGCTACGATTGGCGAAAAAAGAATGTAATAAAGCACCATTTGGGGAAGAAGCAATAAAACTGTTTTTCGCAGATTTTCTTTCTTGATTGATTTAACTGAAGCTAGTGTTTCTTGCCACTGCCGGATAGAGAATGCAGCTGTTAAATCGTTCCAAAGTGCTTTCAGTAAATTCATTCTTTCATTTTATAACCGCTTTAATCGTTTTGTTGAATGTTTAGGGTCAACTGAGAAGACCTAGCGGCTGCAATGACTTTTCTCCAGGTCAACATACCCCAAATTTTTCTGACTGGATCGCACTACGCACTGTGACAGATTTATTTTTTTCGTCTGTTTTGAAGGCCCTGCGATCCAGACGAAAAGTTTCAAAGCACTTCCTGCTAATGCTCGATTTTCAAAAGTTGAACGGATCTCGTGATGCGTTCAATGTCTCGTGTCCCGTGTCCCGTGTCCCGGGATCCAGTAAATTGAAGAGTCAGGCTTTCAATTTATTCAACAAAGCCAAATCTTCCGAATTCTTGCCGCTTGCATCATTGATTTTTTGCTCGATTCTTTTGATTGCAAGTCCTGTAAGAAAGCCGCGTTTGCCAAAGAGAATTATTGAGGCAGCAAAGGAAAAGGCGATAAACGAAATGAGACTCGTCAGATCGCCGGATTTATTTTTCTTCTGCGAATTGACGATGCGCTTTGCCTCAAATCTATATTTGTCTGCCAACGCTTTTTGATTAATGAGTACAAGCAAATTTGCCAGCTCGAACTTGGTTTCGGCTACGCGCAGACTATCTGCACCATACTCGTTAATGCGCATGGCAAGCGCTTTTTCGTAACAGATTCGGGCTGTGTCGAATTTGCCTGTGGCGCGATATGAGTTTGCCAGTCTTGTATATGCAGAACCCAAATGTTTATCGCCTTCTGAGAGCTTGCAGACTCGAATTGATTCTTCATAGGTCTCAATCGCTTTCTTGTAATTCCCTTCTTTATAATATAGCCCGGCTAAATTGCCGAGCATGCCACCATAATGCCAGTCGTTTTCGCCATAAATGCTTTTACGCAGGTCCAATAAAAAATCTGTGTATCTGTGCGCTTCTTTGAATTTTCCAGATTCTATGCAGGCTCCAGAAAAAATTTCTAGACTCAATGCAGGGTGACAGTCATCAATTTTGTGAAACGGCGAAACTATATATGCGGCTTTGGCGTATTTGAAATTGCCATTAATAGCTGAACATAATGCACTTAGATCCAGAGCGAAAAAGCTTATGAGTACAGCTAATGAAAGAACGGTGCAAGAATCAAAGACTCTGCGCAAAATTGAAATCGGTTTTGTTGTTTCGATTAAAATATCGAGCACCAGTTTTTTCTTTTGCTCACTTTTGCGTTTTGCATTTAATTTTTTGTATGTGAACATGAACAGGAAAAATCCTAATTCAAGACTCAGTGCCAAAATCAGTCCCGGACTAGGATGGGCGCTTGTAATAAGACACAAATATGCTGTCAGGATTAGACAAGCAATAAAAAGCAAAATTTGCTTAGCGCGCTTAAGCCTCATCTGAATGATCCATGCTGTTTGCTATGAATTGATTGGGAATAAATCCGTGATTGGTGCTGGTTCTTGTGAAAATGATGCTGGCTCGCGCATCGCGGAAGGTATTAGCATTATTCATGGTGCGCACTGCGTCTGGTCTTCCAAGACGTGCCATCATTTGGCGCAAGCGTTCTAGTTGGTTGCGACTGTTTGAGCTAGTTTCAGAGCCGAAAATATTCCTGAACTGTTTTTCGCCGCTTGCAAGCGCTTGTTGATTAGCCTGGAGCCAGGGCATCACTGTGTCTGAATAAAGCGAATCAAGCATAGTGACACTATAAACTCTTGATGCAATCTCAGGATTCTTATTCAGAATCGATCCCGTTGGAGTGTAACCAGCGGAGTGGGAGAAGAGGTGCATTCGCTCAATGTTATTCAATCCGCCTTGCGCAAGTTCAGGAGTTTTCTGCAAAATTTCTTGGAGCATATTGGTGAAGAAGCCTTGCTGTGCGAATCTGCCTTGAAGGTGATTGCTTGCTTTCGGCTGTATCTGCCATTCTGGAACTATTAGAACGGTTTGCGGATTTCCTTTTTTCATCTGCTCAATCAGGTTGAATTCACGGATGCTACTTTCTGCAGATGATCTAAATCCGTGATTGAAGACGACAACGTCGTATTTCTGGTTTGGATTGAAACCTGGTGGCAAGTAAACCATGGCGTCAGCGGAGGCAGTATTGGCTCCTACGCGATTGTCGAGCTTCAGTCTGACCAGGCGTTCGGGATTATTAGTTCTTGCTGTAGCAGGTCTGTCGTCTGCATCATTATGGGGAATGAAGTCGTAATTTTGATCAAAAGTCGGTTGGTTGAACTGGTGGGTATAGGGTGCAGCGACCTGAGGCCTGAATTGAGGCCTGAATTGTGGCTCGAACTGCTGATTATATTGATATGCAGCCATTTGTGGTCTGAGCTGTGGTCTAAAATGCTGCGGGTAATTGGGCCTCATATTTTGCAGCGGAGAATATTCGAAAGGATTAAATCGACCCTGCGGGCTGAAAGTAGCTTGCATGTCCATCCGGATAGGATTAGGCATGTTTTGCTCTGGCGTTAAGCTTGCGATATTTTGCTTGAAAAATTCATTTCTAAGAAGATCAGAACTGTTGACGCTGTTCGTGTGGTCGGCTAAAGACGGCTGCTCCAGTTGCATCTTTGGCCCTGGAGTCGGATTTGGGTTGTAGTCTTGCGGTGTGTCGAAGTTCTGCATTCTGCCTGTGATTTCCGCTTTGGCGCTTCGGTCATAAGCCGCGCCAATACAAAAATATAAAAATGCAGCATGATTTGAACTGGGGAGATTCCCAGTAACGGCGAGATTTTAAGCAATTGCTATCGTAAATCCACCACTTAAAGGGGGAGCCTGAAAGCATTTGACTGGAATCTTTTAACTAAATAATTCCGGCTTTAAGCAGGTCTTTTAAATCGATTACGCCGACTGGTCTTTGTTTGTCGTCCAGAACCATGAGGTCGGCGATGCTGTGCTTTTCCATCAATTTGAGCGCAGCGACTGCAAGACAGGTCGAGTCGATGGTTTTAGGATTGCGCGACATTAGCTCTTGTGCGTTCTTGCCAAAGACTTCAGCTTGGTATTTCTTGATTGCACGTCTCAAGTCACCGTCTGTAATCATTCCCATGAGCTGACCTTCGTCGTTGCATACAGCAGTGAAGCCAAGTTTTTTCTTTTCTATCTCAAGCAAGATTTGTTCGACATTGGCACTTAGACCAACTGTCGGCACCTGTACGCCAGAGCGCCAGACATCGGATACGGTCACGAGCATTTTGCCCAGATTGCCACCTGGATGACTTTGAGCGAAATCTTCAGCCCGAAATTCCTTTTTGTTCATGAGCACGACAGCAAGCGCGTCGCCCATCGCCAGTGTGGCAGTAGTTGATGAAGTCGGCGCCAGATTGAGGGGGCAGGCTTCGCGCTCCACTCCAACGTCGAGCACGCAGTCGGCAAACTTAGCCAGCGTGGATGAAAGATTGCCAGTCATGGCGATTAGTTTGAGCCCTAATCTTTTGATTGGTTCGAGAACCAGTTTGATTTCCTGGGTTTCGCCCGAGGCGGAAAGAGCAATGACGATGTCTTTGTCTTCAATCATGCCAAAGTCGCCGTGACGAAGCTCGGCAGGGTGGACGAAAAACGCAGGGGTGCCGGTAGAGGCTAAGGTTGCGGCTATTTTATTGCCAATGTGACCAGACTTGCCCATTCCGGTGACGACCACTTTGCCCGGGCATTCAAGAATGAGTTCGACTGCTGTGCAGAACTCTTCACTCAGGCGGTCGCGCATCGCCACTATTGCTGTGGCTTCGTCGCTCAAAACCGAATATGCCTGGCTAATGGCGTCTGGGTCAGAATAGAGTTCGGTCTCTTTCTTCTCACCTTTGAGAACGCTAAAATCTAAAGAATGCCCCTGAAATGTGGAATCTTGCACTGATGTCGGCGTCGGGTTATCCTGGCTTGAGCTCACTTGTTGGTACCTTTGGTATCTGACTGCTAGTCGTTACTTGGACTATTTTACGACTGTGGTCCGGATTCTTTCTTGACAAACTATAATTTAGAGTTGGATTAAAAATGCTTAATCGAGTAAAACTGGCGCCCTGGTCTGTGGCAATACCACAATAGGGGCAGTTTAACTTTACCTCTTAATTTACCAGCAAATGGCAGTAATTCTCGTCCGCAACGACAAACTAGGAAACGGTCACTATACAGTGGTCAAAGAACTTGGCGTGGGCGGAATGGGTGTTGTATATCAGTGTCGCGATGAATTTTTGCAACGCGACGTGGCAATTAAAATATTGCGTCCTGAATTGATGGTTGACCCAAAAAATCTCGATGTTTTCAAAGAGGAGGCGCGGCTGGTTGCACATTTGGAGCATCCAAATATTGTCACCATATTCGATATCGGCGAGGAAGAAAAAGAACGCAAGCGCTATCACTATCTTGCCATGGAATATCTGCCGGGAGGGAATCTGGCAAATTATATCCAGCAGTCTAGAGTGCCTCTGGAGCAGGCTCTCAACTGGATGAAACAACTCGCTAATGGGCTTTACTATGCACACAAAAAAGACGTCGTGCACCAGGACATAAAAGCAGACAATATTTTTATAACTACAGAAGGCGATCTGAAAATCGGCGACTTTGGTCTTGCTCGCCTGATGGCTAACAAAATTTATGTCAATCCAACTATAAAGGGCATGGGTACGCCTGCGTACATGTCGCCTGAACTGTGCAAGGGTGAGCAACAAGACTTGCGCTCAGATATTTATAGTATGGGTGTTTTATTTTTCGAAATTCTCACCGGCAACTTGCCTTATCGTGCAAACGGCATGGTGGAAATGGCAATGAAACACACGAGTCATCCTATTCCATCTGTCAGGCAGCAAAACGCTCAGATACCAGTTGTGGTGGATAAGATGGTAATGAAAATGATGGAAAAATTGCCATCAGACAGATATCAAACGTTATTCGATGTTATTGGCATAATCGACGATATCGCTTTTCAACAGCGCATCTTGCGTATGGGACTCAAAGTCGAACTCGAAAAGAAAGCAGAGGAAAAACCAGCTTCGTTCGAGCCACCAGTTTCTAAGAAAGAAGTGCCAGCTCAAAAAGATCAAAAAGTCGATCAAGAAAAGCAAAAAGAAACCCCTAAAGACCTCTCCAAAGACCCGCTGCGTGAATCTATAAAGCTGCCGCAGGAAATCGGACCGGTGCGCAGACCTTCGATGGAAGTTAATTTAAATGCCAGAGTGAGCGGAAGTGCAATACGCATCAGTCAGGGTTTGCTGCCACTTTTGCAAGAACTATGGAAACATCAGACACAAGGACCAATTGGCTGGCACTCGCGACCAGTTGTGAATTCAGAAGATCAGACTGTGTATCTTACTTCTACAGATGGAAGCGCGTACCGCTTCGAGCTTGAAAATGGAAAACTGAATTGGAAACATGATTCTGGATCGTGTTATATGTCTAGTCCAGTTTTAAAAGACACTGAAATCGTGCTTGCAACTGTCGATGGCGATGTTCAGCTTCTTGATATTCGCAAGAAAAAATTGCGCTGGCAACGAAAATTTCAAGATGGTGTGGTGGGTAATCCAGTTATAACTGCAAAAAGAGTTCTAATCGCAAATAGAGCAGGCGATATTCACTGTCTTAATCGAGCAGACGGAGCCACCATCTGGACTTTTAACACGAAAGCCGCAATTGTAGGTAATCTTGCTTTGAGCGGCGATTTGATTTTTGTCTCTACTCGTGGTGGCAAAGTAATTTGTGTCGATACTAAAAACGGCAATAAAGTCTGGTCGACTCAATTAGAAGGAACTCTCGTCACCACACCGGCAACTTCAATCGACAGTATCTATCTTGGCTCGCAGTCAGGCATGTTCTACGCATTGTCAATTGAAACAGGACAGATTCTCTGGGAATATCAAACTGGAAAAGAAATTATTTCAAGCGCCCAGATTGTTTTCACTTCGGTGGTATTTTCGAGTTATGACCGCTGGCTATATTGCTGCGAAAAATATGATGGTACCCTTCGCTGGAAAGCACCGCTTAAAGGCAGAGTGCAAGCCGATTTATCGGTTATAGGTCAAACTGTAGTTGCCGCAAGCAAAGAAGGCTGGCTGCAGGGCTTCGATATGAAAACAGGCGAACTTTTGTGGCAACGAAACTTCGAGCGTGGTCTTGAATCTACACCAGTCTTTACTCGTCAGGGCTTATTGCTTGCCGCTGTCGATGGAAGCTTGTCGTATTTTAGTTTTTAATCCTCCTTTTATTTGAACAATGCCAGTAAGATCTATATCAACTGGTTTTGGAGGAAATTATGGAAAGTGAAAGCCCTTTGGACAACCTGGTCTTATCTTTTCCGTGTCCGGTCAGTTGGGAAAGTATGGATGGCAACGAAAGAGAACGCCTTTGCCGACAGTGTTCTAAGAAGGTCTACAACATCTCGGATTTGTCTAAAAAGGATGCTGAGAAGCTCTTAAAAGTGAATGACGGCAAAAAAATGTGTTACACATTTTTTGTGCGTCAAGACGGAACCATAAAAACAGATAATTGTCCTTCTATTTTGCGTCCGGTTCGTGAAAAATTCAGGTCTCTGCAAAAAGCCTGTTCTATTGCAATGGCATTTTTATTTTCAATATCGGCCGGTTTGGCCAAAGATTCTGGACAGACGAACTCGAATAAAAATCAGTCCCAAGTACCGCCCGAATTCACTCGCACAGCAGGTATTATTGCTTTGCCTGAGTTTCATGATCAGGCTGCAGCTCTGTTCCTTTTCGATGGTGAACAGGCAAAACCGGATGCTTTTCTGAAAACTTACAAAACGCATTTTGAAACTTATCGCTCTTTGTCTTTAGAACAACTGAAAGAAATCGAAGATTATTTCCATAAAAATGGCATGAAGACTAAAGAATTTCTTGCAAGACAAGCACAAGTACAAGTCAACTTAGATCGTTATGGAACCAACAGCAAAAACGATTCACAAAAAGAGAGTCTAGAAATTGAAAGACAAAAATTAGTGAAAGAGTCTCTTGCTACTGCCAGAAAAAATCTGGCTGACAAAAATCACGACCAGGCTGTTTGCGAGTTAAATACCACCTTGGTGCTATCGACCAATCCATACAGAAGTGAGGAGTTGAGCGGCAAGCGTCCACAGGGTGTTTCTAAATGGCAGCTTTCTTGTGGTGGCACCAAAAAGAGTCTGCTTATGAGCAGTGAAACTAAGAAAGCGATG
Source organism: Cyanobacteria bacterium TGS_CYA1 (assembly GCA_026129135.1). Classification (GTDB taxonomy): domain Bacteria; phylum Cyanobacteriota; class Vampirovibrionia; order Obscuribacterales; family Obscuribacteraceae; genus Aved-18. The sequence goes on from JAHCIQ010000004.1 coordinate 281,493, forward strand.
ATTGATATTTTGAGTAAGACCGTACCGTCACATCAAGCCGAGAAAGATTTGAAGAAAAACTTGCTTGATGGCTTAAATGGAGCCATCATTACGAAGTAATTAAAAAATCTTGGCAGCAAGAATGCAGCAGAAACACAAAATGCTTATGACACCATTGACGGTGAAAAAGGCTGCGTTTACTTTTGATAAATCATCTGGTTTGACCAGGCTGTGTTCATACACAAGCATGGCGCAAACTATTGCCACGCCTACAAAGTAGGGAATATGCAATTGCATTATTGTTCCAAGTGCAATCAAACTTGTCGCAGTAATTACATGCAAAAAACGCGATATCAAAAGGGCTTTGCCAATTCCAAAACGTGCCGGCATCGAATTCAATTTTTGTTCTCTATCGAAATCGACATCCTGACAGGCATAAATCAAATCAAATCCGGCAACCCATGTGGTTACTGCAAGCGATAAAATCCAGGGTGCAGGTTCAGCCAGGCTTCCACCTGCTGCAATCCAGCCACCAAGGCTTGCTCCGCCAAGAGCAATGCCAAGCACGATATGACAGAGCCAGGTGAATCTCTTGGTAAAAGAGTAGAAACTCAGCCAGAAAACAGCAATGGGAGAAAGTGCAAGACAAAGAGGCGGAAGCTGAGTGGCTGCAGCTATCATCAGAGCAAAGCTTAGTATGGCAAAAATGAGAGCGCTTCGCTTTGAAATCAAACCTTTTGGAATGGCGCGGATACTTGTTCTTGGATTGAGTCCATCGATTTTTGCGTCAATTAATCTATTGAGCGTCATTGCAGCAGAGCGTGCACCCACAAAGGCGAGCACTGTATAAAGAATGGTCATGGGAGCGGGGGCTATGCCGCCTGTATATCCAAGAATCATGCCCGACATAGCAAATGGCAGCGCGAAGACGGTGTGCTCGAATTTGATCATCTCAAGCCATTCGCGTGTGGTGGATGTTTTCACGTTCTGATCCACATTCTTACCTTTGGCGGTGCAATTTCATTGTAGAATCTTATCTTAGACAGCTAGTAATTGTACTTGCCGGTCTCTATTTAAGAAGCAAAGAGGTGGCTCCAGCTTATGAATTCTTCTACTAATCAAGTTCAGGGAAAAACTGTAGACTTACAAGGAGTCGCGGCTTTCGCCAGTCTGGTAGAGCTTTTGGCTCAAGAGCTAGGCACTGCGGTAAGCAAAATGCAAGGTCAAATGCCTACCGGTCCCGATACTTTCGACAAGCTTTTAGCCGAGTTGGAAATCAATAAGCAAGGATTCAACCGCAAGCTCACGCTCATGTCATATCCAGGAGCGCCGTTCACTATGAGATTCCAGAGTTCGTGGAGCAAAGCCGAAGGGCACGCTGCGGCTGCAAGCACCATTGCATCTGAGTATTACATCAACTCGCCAGTTGCAAGCATTATTCCGCAAGGTCGCGCTCTTGCAAGACATATCGAAGATATATTCGGGGTCATGGATCGCATGGTGACGCTGGGTCATTCGAGCAAGTTGTCACATATGAGCATTCCAGTTTCGCAAATGGAAGCTTTCGAACAATCCGAAAGCGAGAGCCTCGTTACCCAGTACGACGCCAGTCGCCCGGAGTAAGAGCTTTATACATATCTTTCGATTGATTTCTGCGGTCGAGTGGAATGTCGCTTCTTATTCGCAGCTCGTCGATGTTGTGCATCTGGGCGAAAGCATAGACCGAGTCTGGAACGTCTTTTACACCAGGCATCAGTTTGACATATAGATATGCTTTGTCACCAATTTTAAAACAGGCTGCACGAGCCACTCCTTCGATGTACGCGCATGCAGTTTCGAGCGTAAGCGACGTTGTGGTATCGCAAATGGTTTTCGACTTTCTGCCTACCAACCAGACTCTGCCGTGTTCGTCTAAATAACCAATGTCGCCGGTTCTGCTCGTGCCGCCAAGCACGTGTTTGCCAGAAACTATTATTTCGCCCATATTATTTGTGGCTATAGGATTATCCACCGGGTCAATAGATAAAGTAATCCCGTCTACCGGGGCTCCGACTAAAACGCCTGCACCATGACCAGATTTGTTCAAATCGATGAGGCTTACTTCGTCCAGATTTAAAAGCGCAATAGGCTCAGCTTCACTTGTTCCGTAGACTACATTTATTTTTGCCTTGGGAAAAATTTCTGGCAAGTCTTTTAGATTTCGAAGTGATATAGCACCACCACCGGTGTGCAAAAGCTTAATGCCTTCAAGTGTAAATGGATTCATTTTGTTGAATTGCAATAAATTTTCGATTATGTCTGGGGAGCATAAAATTCTTGTTGCTCTTTGTTCGATCACTGTCTTTATAAGCGTTTTAGTGTTTAATCTTTCGGGCTGGCTCAAATTTCCGTTGGGCAGAATTGTGGTGACTCCCGATACTAGATTCAAAAAAACGAACATGGGCAGATTGGTCAATTCTCGTTCTCCAGCTTCCAGCTTGAGACTCTCTTTTAAAACAGACAGTTGTTCGTGCAAAAATCCATGGCTTCGCGTTATTACTTCGGGGTTGTGATTATTCTTGAGAGTCAAAATGGCTGTGTCTTTCGACTTTACAGGAGCGATTTCTATACTGCCTTTGTAAGTCTTGAAATAAATCTCTGGTATGAATCGCGACAAGACCATCTTGGGTCGAAACATTTTTATCATTTTAAAAAATACAGATTTGCGCAAGGTTGGCTCAGCAAACAAGCAAATTCCTCCAACACGCAATACGGCTAAAAGATTGATGTATAGCTCACTCGACAGAGAATGCATGATAAGTACCATATCGCCTTTGCCAACGCCGCGACGTTTCAATAGTTTGGCCTGGTCCAGCACTTTTTTGCGCATGACCTTGTATGTGATGGCACGAGCACGCCCAAGCTTATATTCGATCATCGCTGTTTGCTCGGGCGTTGCAAGTGCTTGTTGGTCGAATAAATTAACGATGTTGTTAGTGACGCATTCCATGAGATATACCTATATGTTTTTTTTGAAAAGACTGTATTTGCGTAAGACTTTTGTTTGTGGAATTTTGTTTGAGACACAATGACTGTCGTCAGTTTTGTATAGCGCATGCACCGCTCTTGTGTAGCCGATATTATGAGAAATAAGATGACATGCGCTTGTAAGAGCAAAACTTAGACCCTTGTATTTAGCGTCTTTCAAGCGACACAAAGTTTTTAAAACCACAGTGCGACAGTTTCTAGAAAAATCGTATGGGATGGCAAAAAGAAATCCGACGGTTTCTTTCTTCTCTTTGGCTAAAATGACAAGACGTGGATCCAGGCTTGCAACAAGCGGCTTGTATTTATCGATGAAGCCTTGCTTGCTGATGCTCGTATACAATAAATTGTCATTGAAAGATTCACAAGCGACTTCGTGCATGCTTTCAAGCTCAAGTAAAGCATTGTCTTCGTCGAAAGACATAAGTTCTATATTTGGTGGCAAATCTATTTGATTTTGATTGCGAGTGTATTTTTCTTGCGTTTTCAATATCGAACTTTCATAGGAGGCGGCTTTTTCAAAGCCAAACTCGAGAAAATATTTGGGATAGCATTCCGGATTGAATGGCTCAAACAAAAATGGTTTGTTGGTAAAACCAGACGTTACGAAGCGGTATTGGTTCCAGATGCTCCCATTTATCGGACCGTAAATTGTACTTGCACCATTTACGGTGAATCGATTTTGAGCGATTGTCAATAGTTCTTTTGCAATTTCACTGCTTTGAGCATAAAAATTTCCTAGATACCCAATGTTACTGCCTGGATACCAGAGGCTTGCCCGCCCTGCTTCGCCCAGATTAATTGTCTCCATTTCACTCATCGCAAAGACTCACTTTGCAAGTTTAGCCTGCGCTGATTAAGTAAGAGCAAGAATGGCAGCGTGGTCAGAACAACCAGACGAATAGCAAGGTCTTCTACGCTTAAAAGTGAATGGGTCTTTAGTATAAAAAGCGCACCAAGCGGTATCATCAGATTATCGAGACCTTCTGGACAAGCTGCTTCGAGCAAAGTCGTAACAGCAGTAACCACGGCTGATACCATAAAAATGTGTCTTGTATCCATCTCTCCAAACGCTGCCAATCCAAGTACGCTGACTATGAAAGACACGAAAAAGAAGGCGAGCGAACCTTCGTAAGACTTTTTGAATGGCAGATATTTGAATGGATGTTTGCCCCATCTTATTCCAAAAAGTGCAGAACTTGCATCAGCAAAAGTAAGAATGGCGATGGGCACGATATACAAAACAGGCTCGCCGCCGCTCACTGCAAAAGTCAGAGCGACAGCAGCTGGAAAATAAAGTTCTCCATAAGATTTTCTTGAATCAGAGCATACGACTGACTTCATTTTGCCTAAGACAAATCCTTTGCAATAACGAATGATCCACAGAATGCTTGTGGAAAGAAATGCCAACAAGCTGACCACAAGACCGCTTTGAAAAAGCCAGGGGAAAGAAAGGCAAATAGACCCCATCGAAACGTGCAACGTCTTGCGCACATATTCTTTGGTCGTATCAGACGTGGCTGGAATGTGCGAGAGGACTTTAATCATTGCCATGAGCACGAAAAGAATCATGAGTGCTGGAACGATAAAGGGCTGGAAGTAGTGACCAATCATGCAATTTCCTTTTAAAATGAGGCGCCTTTTGGCTTTCACACCCTCATTTTAGAAATTGCTAGGTCAAACAAATCGCAAATCCAACACTTTCGATAGTGTTGGAAATCTAACTGCCTTTGTTTTTGACCGGCAAGAACATATCTTTTGAAACTTTAGTGCCCTCCAGTTTGTCAGCCACAATGACTGGGGTTCCTTTCCAAACCGAATTGTAGATTCGCATGATGTCGTCGTTGCGGTGGCGAATACAGCCATGGCTCGCTTCTTTGCCAATGGAGTGCGGGCTGTTTGTGCCGTGTAACACTATGTTCCATTTATTCAAACGAATGGCAGCTACTCCAAGAGGGTTGTCTTTATCCTGGTCGAAAGGTTTTCGGGTTCGTTGTTTCTTTTCGATGGATTTTGGAGGTGTCCATGTTGGCTGCAGTGTTTTGCTTGCCACCACATATGGTCCAGGTGGTGTGGGAGATTCTTCTTTGCCGATTGCATTGTCAGCTTGATAAACAGCATAGACCGAATTGCCATCGAACATTTGTAAGACCAGAGTGGCTGTATTTGCTTTGTCAACGACGACCACAACAGGTAAATCCTTAGTCCAGTCGTGATGCGCAATTTTGGCAGGCAGAGTCATGACTGTGGACGATTCGAAAACTAATGGGTCTGGAGCCGGAGGACCTGTTTTTTGTGCCAAGGGAGCTTGGGGCGTGACAACAGTTTCTGAATCGACTGGGGTGGGACCCGAGTGATTGACTGATGACATATTTATGTAGGCAAAATATCCAAGTATTCCAAAAGCCAGAAAGAAAACTGTCAATACTAGAGTGCGCCAGAATATTCTCATTGTCCTTCTCGCTTTGTTTGATAAATTGTCGACCAAATAGACCAACTTCTATATAGCATTTGCGCTAGACTTTCGATGCGCACAAATTTTTTCGGAAAATATGAAATTTACCTTCCTTTCCAGATCAATCCTTTGTTCAATCGCTTCGGCACAGATTTTGTTGCTTAGCGGTTGTGGCGGCATGCTTTTTGAAGAGTTTCGCCAACGCGGCGAATTTCTTGGCTCGTCCTCATCTCTTTCTTTTGATTCCAAATTCTGGAAAAAAGACAAGAAAATGCGAAGTCAGATGTGCTCGATGCTTCCAATTAAACTAAAAGGACTGAAAGACACCCAGGTCGAAGAGATGCTTGGACCTCCAGACGAGCGCTCGGGACAGGACCCAAAACTCAAGGAGCCTGATTGCATGGCCTATGAAATGCAAGATAAAAAGGGCAAAACAGCCATGTATTTGCTTGTCTTTTTAACTGACCGGGTGGTCGACAAAGTGGAAATGGGTCTTCCTAAATGAGTCTAAGCTAGCTAGAATTAAGCCGATGAAAATTCAAATAAACAAAGAAAGCCCAGTATCCATTCGTGACCAGCTCATCGAACAGATTTCGCTTCAAATTGCATCCGGCGCTCTAGGTCACGAAGATAAATTGCCAAGCATTCGAGCTTTGGCTGCGAGGCTCGATATTCACTATTCGACCATTACTTCTGTTTATAACCACCTGGCTGACGTTGGACTTTTAGAAGTGCGTCAGGGCAGTGGAGTGCGTGTAGCTTCACTCAAGTCCTCCCAGAAAAAATCTGGCTCTAAAGAAAAATCCAGTTCGAACAATTCGGTCGACGCACAACTAGATTCAATGATTAACGAGTTTCTGGTGGACTGTTGCGATTTTGGATTATCGCAAGAACAGGTGCTTGAAAAATTTAAAGGATTTATTGCCAGAAGAAAACCGCTCAAACAAATTGTAGTGATAGACCGTAACCCGGATTTTCACCCGGTCTGGCTGACAGAATTGAAACCCAATTTTTCTTTGCCAGTAAGAGCAATCACTATCGAAGACTTCAAAAGTAATCCTGATATTCTTGGCGATTCGCTGGTGGTAACAAGTTTGTACCATCTGTTTGCTTTTCAAAGTTATGTCAAAGATAAAACGCGTTTGGTTCCATGCAATATCGAGCCAGCTCGAGCCGAGCTTGAGGAAGTGGGCAAGATGCGCTCTGGTAGCTTGATTATGCTTGTGTCAGCCAGTGAAACTTTGATGAAAATGGCATCGAAGTTGATTGCTGCTCAACGCGGAAATGATGTTGCGGTGAGGACGATTCTGTTAAAAGACAAAACTGAATGGCAATATACCTTTGAGCATGCCGATTTGATTTTGTGCGACACCCAGAGCAAAGATGAAGTGACTAAATTCAATAAAAAAGGAAAAAAGGTATTGCCTTTTTCTCTTTGTTCAAACGCGACTATCGCTTTGATTCAAGACCGGATAGCGAAGTGGGGCTAATCCCAAGCCCTGGGGCGTCCCTTATTTCAAGCAATCCGCCTTTGCATGTAGCGCCCCTGAACGGGTCGTTAGCTAAAAGCAATGCTCCATCGAGATCCAGATGGTCTGCAAGAGGTGCTAGATGAGTCGCAGCAGTTATGCCGCAAGATGATTCGAGCATGCAGCCAATCATTACTTGCAAATCGCAGGCACGAGCCATTTGAATGAATTTGAGACCTTCTTGAATGCCGCCGGATTTAGCCAGTTTCATCACAACGCCATCGACACATCCAGCTAGCCTTACTATGTCTTTTGCTCGCATCACGCTCTCATCTGCAAATATGGCAATTGCAGAATTGTTTTTGACATATTTGAAATCGTCTATGCTCGAATGTTTGGGTATTGGTTGTTCGATGTACTGCACATGTTGTTCTTTTAAAAAGTGTGACATCATTATTGCTTGTTTGGGCGTCCAGCCGCCGTTTGCATCTACCCGCAAAGTGGTATTTGGCGCCACTTCTCTAATAGCTTTGATTATCTGTTTATCGTAATCGGTACCATTTGCGGTGCCTTGTTTCACTTTTAGAATCTGGAAGCCCTCTTTGAGAGCATCGCTTGTTTTTTGTTTGATTATCTCGATTGTATCAAGTCCGATCGTAAAATCGGTTTGAGGCATTTGCGATTGCAAGCCGCTCAATCCCAGCATTTTGGAAAGGGACAAATTGGCTAACTTGCCACAAAGGTCATGCAAGGCTACGTCGATGGCACATTTAGCTGCATAATTTTCACTGACAAATTTGTCTAGTTTAATATTTATTTGAGTGATGGCAAATGGGTCATCACCAAGAATTTCGCTTTCGCTTTTATTAATAGACTGAAGCAATGCGCAAACAGTATCGATTGTTTCGCCATGATAAGGAGCTGGAGCGGCTTCGCCATATCCAGTCACATTGTCGTAAGTGAGTTTGACCAGAATATTTTTGGCATCGGATTTAGTGCCATAGCTTATGCCAAATGGCATTTTGGTTTTTAAAATTTGTTTTTCGAAACTGAGTTTTATTTGTGGCATAGGATTTCTGGCTCACTTTTAGCGCAATGATTTTCAATCGCTTTTACAAGAGGCTCGACTCCAAAACGAATGGGGTCGGTGGCTGGAAGATTTGTTTCGCTCTCATATTTTGCAAGAATATCTTTTGCTTCTTGCTCGGACAATCCGCGCGTATCTACAGAGATTCCGATTACTTTGGCGGGTCGCATGAATGCAGCCATATTCTCATACGTTTTTATCATCAGGCTGAGGCTCGGAATCGAAAATTCAGTTTCGCCAATTCTTGTGCGAACAGCTTGATGACATAAAATCATGGCATCGGGTGCGGCTCCGTGCAGCAATGAAAGGGTAACACCAGAGTATCCAGGATGGGCAAGCGAGCCCTGTCCTTCTACCAGTACGAATTGTGCTTCTTTGGCTGCGTCTAAAACCAGTTCTTCGATTACGCCTGCCATAAAGTCGCCAATTACTCTATCGACTGCAACACCCTGTCCATCGATGATAATGCCTGTTTGTCCGGTCGCGACGAAAGCTGATTTTTTGCCCGATTTTACAAGCTTTTCGTGCACAGCAAGCGCACTGGTCATTTTGCCTACATTGCAGTCGGTTCCGACTGTCAAAATAATATGGGCCTTAGAGTGACGCGCCCGTCCCATCCCGACTATAAGATCGTCTGGAGGTTTGCGCAGATCAATCAGTTTAGCGCCACTTTTTTGGGCAGCATTTTGAAAATCGGCATCGTCGCATAAAAAGTCGTGTAGTCCGTTTATGACATCGATTTTTTGATTCAGCGCCACGATAATGTCCTGTCGCCATTGTTTTGGCATGCGACCGCCTGTAAAGGCGCAACCAAGAAGCATTGCCTCAGGCTTAAAGGCGATAGCTTCTTCAACAAAGCCCACGATTGGGGCAGAGCCGCCATATCCAAGCATTTCCTGGACGGTTTTGCCTTTGTTTTGAGGGTCAACCACCGCTAAGACGCGTTCGGGCGAAAATTTGAGCACCCCGTCGCCGGTCTTTCCTTTTTTGCCCCCGAATTCACCGGGCGAATAAATTATCAGTTTCTGCTTGGCGTCTATCTTCATTTATATTCGGTCCATTTTCATGACTGGTTTGGTTGATGAGAAAAAATAAAGATTTTAGTTTAAATCTCAGTTTTGCCTGTTTTTGCAAACTAAAATCAAGACATTATAGATAGATTCAATGGTATTACAAATCATCCGGTTAAATCGGCTAAAATTGATGACCGTGCGTATTTGAAGTTTGCGTCTCACAATATCGGTGCCCAGGACTAATGAGCGATCAAGATAATCAGAATCCAAGTCAAGAAGAAGAAAAACCTCAAGCCCCCTCACGTTCAGAAAGCAGAGGAGGCGACCGTAATGCTGCCAAGGCATTTTATAGAGCAATGTATGCAGGTGCAGAGCCTGACCCGGAAGATTTTGGAATGAAAGTAGATAAAGAAGAAGAATACGCAGCCAGAGAAAGAGCCGCCACCGAAGCGCTTGCTAAGCGAATGGAAGGCGAGATGGCAGAGCTTGAGAAGAAAGCAAGTGACGCTGAATCTTTGAATAAAAGGCTAGCTGCCGATTTTGATAACTATAGAAAGCGTATGGCTCGCGAGCGTGAAGAGTTTCAGGCGCTTGGAATTCAAAAAGCAATCGAAACTATGTTGCCTGCACTTGACGACATGGACCTGGCCAAAGCCAATCTTTCCAAAACTTCAGATCCTAAAGCGATGCTTGATAGTTTGAATATGGTCTATAACCGATTTACCAAATGCCTTGAAATGATTGGCATCAAGCAACTCGATGTTATAGGTACACCGTTTGATCCCAAATTTCACGAACCAGTCCAGCAAATTGTCACTGCCGAGGTCCCAGACGGTGCCGTTGTTCACCAATTGCGTCCTGGCTATGTATTCAACGACAAAGTGTTGCGACCCTCTCTTGTAAACGTCGCTACAGCTCCGCCTGAAGGATACGAAGATCCAGGTGCTTCATCTGCACCTGCTGCTGAGGAAGAAGTTCCTCATACATCAACCCAGGATATCGAGCCTTACGCTGCCGAAGATCAAGAACAAGCTTTAGAAGTGCATGATATTACAGACTCGGTGGATTCAGTCGATGCAGTTGCAGCTGAAGATGCAGCTGGCGATGCTACTGGCGACAGCGCTGAAGCAGTGGAATCGACGGCTGAACGTGCTGAATAATCTAAACCATGGTTAGCGAGCGAATCATCGGTATTGACCTTGGTACTACGCATTCTTGCGTAGCAATCATGGAAGGCGGACGTCCAGTCATTATCGAAAATTCGGAAGGTCAACGCACTACTCCGTCTGTCATCGCTTTTTCCAAATCTGGCGAGCGTCTGGTCGGTCAAACTGCCAAAAGACAAGCGGTGACCAATCCCAATCGTACTATTCAATCTATTAAGCGCGAAATGGGCACGAACGATCGTGTCACCATAGATGGAGTCGCATACAGTCCCGAACAATTTTCTGCCATGATTCTGCAGCGTTTGAAAGCTGATGCCGAAGCTTATCTTGGTGAAAAACTTTCACGTGCAGTGATAACCGTTCCAGCTTATTTTAGTGATTCTCAAAGACAGGCGACGCGCGATGCCGGACAAATAGCTGGTCTTGAAGTGCTTCGCATCATCAACGAACCTACAGCAAGCGCTCTTGCATACGGGCTCGATAAGCTCGACAGTCAGTGCAAAATTCTTGTGTTCGACCTTGGTGGCGGAACATTCGACGTAAGTATTTTAGAAATTACAGACGGCGTTTTTGAAGTCAAGTCGACTTCTGGAAATAACAGACTGGGTGGAGACGATTTCGACCAGTGCATTATTAGTTGGTTGATTAACGAATTCAAGACTCAGACTGGAATTGATCTATCGCACGATTTGATGGCTATTCAGCGTATAAAAGAAGTTGCCGAAAAAACCAAAATCGAATTGTCTTCCGCCATGGTGAGCGAAATTCATATTCCTTTTTTGACTGCCAACGATAATGGTCCACTGCATTTGGAAACAAAATTGTCCAGGGCCAAATTCAATGAACTCACGCATGATCTGGTTGAATCCTGTCTTGGACCTTTGCAGCAAGCACTCGATGATGCCCAACTGCATCCAGAACAAATCGAAAACATTATTCTAGTTGGTGGCTCGACTCGCATACCCGCGGTGCAAGATATGTTGCGTCGTTTCTTCTCCAAAGAACCATCCAAATCGGTCAATCCAGATGAAGCTGTAGCTCTAGGTGCTGCTATTCAAGCTTCTATTCTTGCAGGTGATTTGCAAGATGTTTTATTGCTCGACGTCATTCCCCTGTCTTTGGGTATCGAAACTGCAGGTAATTTGTTCACTCGCATCATCGAGCGCAATACCACAATTCCTACCAGTCGTACCACAATTTTTACCACTAACGAAGATGGTCAGACTTCGGTCGAAGTGCACGTGCTGCAGGGTGAGCGCGAACTTGCAGGCGATAATAAATCCCTTGCCAAATTCTTTTTGACCGGAATTCCTCCTGCACCACGGGGAGTGCCAAAAATCGAAGTCACTTTCGATATAGATGCTGACGGCATCGTTCATTGTAGTGCCAAAGACCATGGCTCTGGTATCAAACATTCAATCACTATTCAGCGCACTACCGGACTAAGTCCCGAAGAAGTAGATGCTCTTACTTCTGAAGCAGCAGAATTTGCTAGCCAGGATAAAAAAACCAAATCGCGCATCATGATGCGGGTGAAAGCAGAAGGACTTTGTGCTGATGCAGAGCGAACGGTGGTCAAATATGGCGAGCTGGTTGATTCACAAGTAGTAGATAAAGTGAAAACAGCTATTACATCTGTTCAAGAAGCTCTCAATACCCAGTCGCAAGAAGACAGTCAATTTTTAGGATCGCAAGTTGCCGGACTCGATGTAGCTCTGCTCGATATGGGAAGAGCAATTCACATGGGGGCGAAACGCAGTCAGGCAGCTGCAAAAAGCACCAAGAAAAGATCTTTGAGTGATAGTGGACCGATTGAATTAGGCGATGGACAGGCTGAGATATGACGACAATGAGTAAGCGCGACTATTATGAAGTTATTGGCGTAGCCAAAGGTGCTACCCCGGAGGAAATTAAAAAAGCCTTCCGGCGTCAAGCTCGCTCACTCCATCCCGACAATAAAGATTCGGGCGATGAAAAAGCGTTCAAAGAGCTGGCTGAAGCATACGAAGTTTTGTCGGACGAGAACAAGAGAGCAAGTTATGACCGTTATGGACACGATGGTGTCAAAGGCAGTGCTAGTAGATTCGATAATTTCGACTTTAGCGGCTTTCAAGGTTTTGGTATGGACGACATACTTGAAAGTTTGTTCGGAGCCAGCATGCGTGGCGGCTTTGGTGGCGCGCGCAGCGGACCGGCTCAAGGCGCGCACCTGAGATATGACCTCGAACTCGATTTTCTCGAAGCTGTTTTTGGCGTAGAGAAAAAAATCACGGTCAAAAGACTGGATGATTGCACCACTTGCCTAGGTACTGGAGCGGCTGTAGGAGCCAATATCACTACATGTCAGACCTGTAATGGAATGGGACAGGTGAAAGAACTGGTCAACATGCTTTTTGTCCAGTCATATCAAATTTCGACCTGTCCTCAATGTCACGGCAACGGTAAAAGCGTTGACAAGCCATGTCGCGACTGCAAAGGTCAAGGTCTTACGCGTAAGCCAAAAGACTGGGAATTCAAAGTCCCTGCAGGCATCGAAGATGGCTCGCGCATAAGAATTGGTCAGGCTGGAGACAAAGGTCCTCATGGCGGACCGTTTGGTGATTTGTTCGTGATGGTCCAGGTCAAACGTCATAAGGACTTTATTCGCGAAAACAATACTATTCACGTAAAACAAGATGTCAGTTTTTCAATGGCAGCCCTTGGTGGCGAATTGCTCGTGCCTACTGTGGATGGTACTAAAGTTCTTAAAATTCCACACGGCGTACAAACAGGTACTAAGCTTGTAATGCGCGATCTTGGAGTGCCGATATTGAACTCGCCAAATCGTCGTGGCGATCAAATAGTACACATCAATCTCAAAACTCCCACTAAACTTTCTAGAGAAGAGAAAGAATTGTTCGAGCGTCTGGCTGAATTGCAGAAGGAAGAATTGCATATAGATTCGAGTGCGAAATCCGAAAGCCAGGAAGAAAAAGACGTATCAGAAACGAAGAACTCCTCTGATTCAACATCTTCTGGTGATAATGGTCACGGTTCCAAGAAAAAATCGAAAAGCGAAAAAAATAAAGCGAGTAAAAAAGACGATACTTTGCTCGATAAATTAGTGGATGTTTTTCGTCCCAAAGATGAAAACTAAACTTTCACTTTATTTTGCGACATTCTTTACCCTGGCAGTAACTTCTGCCCTTCCGGCTCTTGCAACCAAGGTGCCTGTCGAACTGAAGCAGGCAATCAAGGAGAAATTTCCAAAAGCACAGCTTAGAATTGATGCCATGATTCAAGAGCCGGACGGAACCCTTTATGTTCCGGTCCTGCCTTCATCGTCTGCCAAAAATGTACCAGGTCAAAAGATTGCTCTGACTTTTTCAAACAATGACCTTTTTCAGTTTTCGAACGGCTGGATTTTTCTTAAATTACAGAAGACAAATAACAAGCTTACCCTGGAATTGCCAGCTGATTTACCCGAGCCAGTCTTGCGCAGCCTGTACAACGGCTTGCTGCCACCAGATTTGCTCATTCCCCAGAACATGGCAGTGTCAGGAAAATTAAAACCACTTGCAAAAGAGCTTGCAGTTGAGATTTTAAAAGACGGCGTGCCGCCTGTGATTGCCGAAGAAAAATTCGACATGAATAGCGACGAAAAACTATTTTTAGCTTCGCCTAAAAGCGGAAAGATTTACGTTTTGAGCAAGACTTTCGAAAAACTTTCCGAAGTAGCAACTGATGGAACTCCTGCCTGTCTTGTGTGGTTCAAAGATAAACTATACGTGGCTGATCAATCCAAGTCATTAGTGATTGTCTATGATCCTAAAACAATGAAATGGGATACTTTCATCGAGTTTCCACCTCAAGCTTCTGTGCGTTCGCTTGCAATATCTCCCAAAGGAGACCGCATCTACGTTTGCGAGGCTGCCACGAGCACGATTGCAACTGTAGATTTGTCTAGCAAAAAAGTTATTCAACGCACCAAAGTCTTGAACAGCCCGGGCGACATTGCAATAACACCTGATGGTTACACGCTTGTCGTAAGCTCTGGTACCGGGCATGTAAGCTTTATTTCTACATTGACGAACAAAGTTGTAGGAGTAGTTAGTGTAGGAAAAATGCCATCGAATGTCATATTATCAAAAAAACACAAGCTTGCTTTCGTGGCCAACCGAGTATCCAACACGGTTTCTGTCATAGATGTCACTCAGCGCAAATTAATTACCAATTTAAGTGTAGGTGAAGGACCGACCGGACTTGCGTTCGATGCAAGCGAAGACCGGCTCTATGTTGCCAACGCCAAGGACAATAATATTTCCATTTATTCAATCACCCAGGCGTCTTCAAACAAATTCGACAAAATCGAAACTGTTTCATTGCCGCTCGATGTCGAGTTTCCTGGATGTCTTGTGCTGACTGCAGACCAAAATCATTTGCTTGTAACCAGTGCTGCAAGTGACACAGTTGGTTTCTTGAATCTAGAAACACTTAAGTTCGATAAACAGGTGCAAGTCGGACAATCCACTATGGAAGCGGTTTGCTCGTTAAAGGCGCCTGATTAACCAATAAGCCTACGCTATTATTTTAGATCGTATGCTTTGCGTATTAAGTTTATTGGTGCCATTTCTGGCATGACCAGGTCGTCTTGATTAATGATATAAGTCTGCTCTAGCGCGTATTGTCCGCTTAAAACCGAGTGACTGACCATGTCTGTGAAAACCATCCAGGATGAATTTGGCGGAAATTCCCAGGTGTCTTTGCGTGCGTTTGCTTGAAAAAATCCATTTTCTTTGAGGAAGTTATGGAAGTCGAGCATGTATTTGTCGTAAGGCGATGTGCCGACAGCTTTAAGACCAAGCATAGAATAGAGCCTGGTGATGAGCGATTCCTTGTCGTCTTTCGATTTGAATGCTTGAGGTTTTGCCATCACGTTTTTATATGTTTCAAGCAAAGTCTCGAACGTATCCGAGGTTTTCCAAACTCTGTTCTGAACAGGATTTATGTTTGTAAAAGTGCGAAGAATTCGATCACCATATATGGGGCGAGTAGCAAACGAGTCGACGTGAATCAAATCGTTGCGCTTGCGCAGGCTCATTTTGCGACCCTTTTCTTCGATGGGTCTGAAAGTAGCAAAATCCGGCTCCCATGATTTAGCATAAGGAGCCAGGAAACTACGTAAAAAATTTGTGGTTTGATTGTGATAGTCAGCCATGATTGCATGCAGACGCTTGGCGTCGACCGGCGTTTTTGCCGCATAACCAGTGACTATGTCTTCTTTTGGTCTGTAAGCGATATTTTTGTGATAATCGGCTTCTTTTTGTTTTTGAGCAAGAAGAAATTCGCGGTCAGATACGCTTATATCAAAAGGGGTCTCGGGGAAATAAATAATCCCACCGCGCTCGAGTAACGAACAGACGATTTCTGGCGTTTGAGCCAGGTCAGACTGAATCGGCTTGGAGCCATCGGTCATGCAGACGATGAATTCTTTATTGCTTACAGGAGCTTTAGTTCTCATATTTTCGCCCAAAATTGCCACTGCACCATTTTATCGCTTTGGTGTTGTCATTAGAGGAGAATTTGCTAATCTTCGAGCTTGTACCTTAAAAGCTTGAATTAGCCGGCGTATTGAGTGGCAGCTTTGTTCAAGAATCTGGTAATACTTCCCTGATATAAGAGGTCGGCGGTACCTGTCGGGCCGTTTCTTTGCTTGGCGATGATGATTTCAGCTTCGCCCCGGCGCTCGCTTTCGGGATTGTAATACTCATCGCGATAGATAAACATCACAAGGTCTGCATCCTGCTCGATTGAGCCGGATTCACGAAGGTCGGAAAGCATTGGTCGTTTGTTTTGTCTTGCTTCTACCGCGCGTGATAACTGTGACAGAGCAAGCACCGGCACGTTCAATTCGCGCGCTAGAGTCTTTAAACTTCTAGAAATCTCAGATACTTCCTGAACGCGATTGTCTGTCGCTTTGCGCCCTTGCATGAGCTGAATATAGTCGATAATAATGAGTCCAAGCCCGTTCATTTCTGATTTTAAACGGCGGCATTTGGCTCTGATTTCCATGGCGTTTACGAGTGCCGAGTCGTCAATATATATAGGTGCTTCGCCCAGTCGTCCCATTGCGCTTGCCAGTTTGGTCCAGTCGCTTGTGTGCATGTGACCAGTTCTGAGTCTATTGGCGTCGATTTCTGCAGAAGAGCAAAGCATACGCATAACAAGCGACTCTTTGGACATTTCTAGAGAGAAAATAGCGACTGGAACATTGTTTTCTACTGCTGCGTGCTGAGCCAGGTTAAGTACAAAAGCCGTTTTACCCATTGAAGGACGTGCTGCAATAATAACCAGGTCGGACGGTTGAAAACCAGAAGTCATTGCATCGAGGTCGTAAAAACCTGATGGCACGCCAGATAACACATCTCTGTTTTCGTAGCGCTGTTCGATTTTTTGAAAAGAATCTTCGACGATATGTTTGATATGAACGAGACTCTTCATCTCTTTGCGTTGCGCAAGACCAAAAATCAAATGTTCGGCACGGTCCAAAGCTATGTCCGCATCAGGTTCTTCGTAACAACTGCCGACGATTTCTGTTCCCGCTTTTATCAGCTGACGCAGCAGTGCTTTTTCTTGCACCATACGGGCGTAATATTCCAAATTGGCTGTGGTTGCAACCGATAAAGACAATTCAGTGATATAAGCTCTGCCGCCCACTTGATCGAGCACGCTTTGATCTTTGAGTGCTTGAGACACAGTAACGATGTCTATGGGCTCGTTTGAATCATAAAGATCGAGCATCGATGCATAGATTGTCTGGTGCGATTTGCGATAGAAATATTCCGGATCTAATAAATCGACACAACGCGACATGCCATCGCCACTTACCAGCAGTGCTCCAAGAACGGCTTGCTCTGCTTCTTGTGATTGGGGCGGAAGCCGCTCTAGTGTAGCCTCTGTGATTGAGAAATCTTCAGTGGCTGTCTGGTTTTTCTTTTCGAACTCTTTCTTCTTAGTCATCTTCTAATGAGGAGGTATCGCCTGTGGGCAAGCCTAATTCCCACGCTTTGAGCAAGCGTCGCATGATTTTGCCCGAACGTGTTTTTGGAAGCGAATCTTTGATTTCGATTTCGCGCGGATAGGCATGAGCTGCCAGATTGCGCTTGGTGAATTCTTTGATGTCTTCGATTAGTTTGTCGTCTGCTGTGACATTTTTGGCAAGCACAACGAATGCTTTGATAATCTCGCCGCGCTCTTTGTCTGGCTTCCCGATAACGCCTGCTTCTACAACGGCAGGGTGATCTATGAGTGCAGATTCGACTTCGAATGGTCCAACTCTATGTCCAGCGGTGTTGATTACATCGTCTGCGCGACCGACAAACCAGAAATATCCGTCCTCGTCTTTCCAGGCATTGTCGCCAGAAAAATACCAGCCTGGAATTTTGAAATATTCATCGTATTTTTGCTTGTTGCGCCATACTTGTCTGAGCATCGATGGCCAGCCTGGTTTTACAACCAATTTGCCTAATTTCCCAGCTTCCATTTCTTGTCCATGTTCGTCTACGACAGCTGCATAAACGCCTGGAAGCGGTTTGCCCATCGAGCCTGGTTTGATTGCCATGCATGGCAGGTTGGCAATCAATTGCATACCTGTTTCTGTTTGCCACCAGTTGTCGTGAATTGGCAGACCATAAACTTTCATGCCCCAGCGCACTACTTCTGCGTTTAATGGTTCACCAACGCTAAGGACGTGACGCAAGCTCTCTAGGCTGTATTTTGCAACTACATCGTCGCCTGCTTTCATCAACATTCGAAGTGCAGTTGGAGCTGTGTACCAGACCGTAACTTTCAATCGGTCGATTGCTTGATACCAGGCATCGGCATCGAAGCGACCTTCATAGCTCACTACAGATGCGCCGTTCGACCAGGGACCGAAAATACCATATACGGTGCCAGTGACCCAACCTGGGTCTGCGGTGCACCAGTAGACATCGTCGTCTTTGAGATCGAGCACCCATTTGGAGGTCATATGATGACCTAGAATGTCGTTGTGTACGTGCACAACACCTTTGGGTTTGCCAGTGGTTCCTGATGTATAAAGCAAATAAAGCGGATCCTCTGGATCCATGCGCTCACATTCGAGCTTGTCCGATTCATTTTCAATCAGTTCGTTATAACTCAACTCGCCTTTTGCCAGTTTGGACTTGTCAGCTCCAACCACGATGACGTGTTTCAAATCTGGCAGACTGGATTTTATTTGGTCGATTTTTGGCTTCAGCTCTGGTGTTGTAATGATTACAGAAGCTTCGCTGTCGAGCAGTCTGTCTTTGAGCGCGTCGGGACCAAACGCTGAAAAGAGGGGACCAATGATTGCGCCAACTTTGGCAATTGCAATTGTGGCAATATAAAGTTCGGGCACTCTGGGCAAGAAGAAAAAGACTCTGTCGCCTCTTTGAACGCCAAGCTTTTTGAGAGCATTGCCAAGTCTGTTGGATTGCTCATAAACATCGTAAAAAGTGAGCTTGTGAAGCTTGTTATCCACGCCTATAGAGTAGAGGGCCACTTTGTTGCGTCTGCCATCATACATATGACGGTCGACTGCATTGTATGCAGCATTGACCTGTTCGCCGCCAAACCAGTGCACTTCAGAACGGGCTTCTTGCCAGGAGAAAGATGTGTATGCTTTCTCGTAGTTGCTTATAGCCGGGTCCACCGGGTACTTCTTGATGATTTCTTTTGCCGGACGGGTTACCTCTTCGGAATTATCTAAAGCAGGAGCTGCTTTAGACTTGTCACCGGATTTTTGAGCAAGCTTGGTATTCATCATCAACCTCGTGTCTAGCCTGAATATGGGCCCGGGAAAATATATATTTTAGCCCGCTCAGAGTCCAATATTCAAACTTTCACTGCTTATCTAGTTCTTAAGATAAAACCTGCAAATCTGCAAAAGTCTCGCGATTGCCGCTTGACAATCAAAGCCACATCACATACTGAGCAAGTCCGGCAAGGGCAGCCAGGAATAAGACTACATATGAACCGACCGTGACCGAGTGCAAATTCTTGTTATTACCAACCACCATCATTGCACCACCTGTGATACCAAGAAGTACAGGGACGATATAGTGAATCAGATACAAAATCCAGCTCATATTATTGCCGATCCAAATTTTGGTAGGCTTGGGTGGAACAGAGATTTTAGCCTGAACAGGCATTTGCAATAGTTCTTGATTGACGCCAAGCACGAGTGCCTCGCCACTATTGGCGGTGCCAATCCAGCGACCCTGGCTGTCGGTCGCTCTGGCATAAACCGTCGGCGGTTTGTCTGCTTTGTCGCTCAAAGAATACAGTCTGATTTCGTTTGCGCCGGTCCTGGATTCGTCCACCATCATTTGTCCTGTTTGCAAAGACTGAATGTGTTCTTTTTTCTCTTGCTCGGTAATATCTGCAATCGCTCTGACAGTTACATTGCCAGGCAAGCGCAAAGCGTTAATATTTACGTTTTGGGGAACGGCAAAAGCTTGATGGACTTTCAAATACCAGCATTTTGCGTCAGCTATTGTTTTTTGTTCAGGACTACCTGCCAGATAAAGTCGCACTCCGTTTTCCGTCACGATAGAGCTGTCTTTGCCTTCGCGTGAAAACCAGAGCTGACGCTCCATGACCGAGTCAAGCAGTTGTTGGAATACACTTGTTATTGAATCGTAATTGACGACTGGAACTTGAATGGCAGACTTTTCTTTTTGATAAGTAGCTAAATTGTTTTCGCCAATTACAAGAGACAACTTGGAGTCTCCGCTTGTATAGGTTTGACTCTTGCCTTGAGCCTGGCTTGTCACCGGGGTTGTGGAGCCCAGCTCTACATTTTTTTGTTTTTGATCCTTAAATAGATAGATTCCGCCGATGATTAAGCCGGTGACAACACAACCAGCAATAATATATTCACGGGCATTGAGTAGACCCGACGACAATTTCTCGCCCTTGATAGTTGCTTTGCGGGCCGATACTTTGTCTACAGGAACGTCTGGAACTTGAGACTCACGAGTGGTGATCGATTTAATTTCTTCCACGCTTGGAAGTTCGATTTTTAACGCCTGGTTTTGCTGGGTCGATTCTTGAATATGCCAGCTCACGCCGTCGGATGCTTTGATGTCTGCATCCATACTGAGCTCGGCTAGGTTCCAGATGCCAGATTGACTTGCTTTGCGCGCACCAGATGGAATCGAGCTTACTTGAGCTCGAAGCTCAGCTACCCGGGAAGCAAGATGGTCCAAATAAGGGTCCGGATTATGATTGTGCACTGGTGCCACAATTGATTCTTCTTCTGGAAAAGCAGGTCTTTGCCCATCTTGCATGGCCGAATCTGATTCACCACGAAGCGATTTGAGATTTGAAACTTTTCCCGCCAGATGCTGGACGTAGGGGTCTGCGGCTGGGTCTCTTCGGCGCGGCTCGCTGAAGGTCTGTCCGTGGTCGGCAAATGGATTGCGACTGAGTGCAGGTGGTTGAGGGCTGGCTTCCAAACTCACCGTATTTGGTGGCATGGAAAGAGGAGGTTCGGGAATTTCGAGATTGGTAATCGAAGCCGTTTCTACTTGTGACGTGGGTCGGTTGGATGGTGCTGGCGGGAATTGCGCCTGGCTCAAAGCTTCATTTGGGTCAATGGAAAAACCACTTGGTGTTTGAGAAACTTGCGGGGTTTGATAAGCGCCAGAGGCAATATTTGATGCTACTGCAGTAACGTCTGTATCGCTGAAAGCACTTTTTAGAGCTTCGGCTATTTTTTTGCGCTGATTGATTTTGACAGACAAGTTTTCGTATGCCTGATGGACGCGCTTGAATAACGGATGTTCGAACCCTAAAGCCCCGCGCACGAGCATGAGCGCTTCTTCGTATGTAGATTTCGACTCGTTGTAATTTCCTAGTTGCTCGTAGGTGCGAGCAATTTTCATAATGAGATCGGCGTATTCGTTGTCGAAACTTTGTTGAAAACGAGATTTCGCTCGCACGACTCTTTCATAAACGGGGATGCAGTCGCGTAATTGGCTTGTTTTGTGTAAGCAATCGCCCAGTCTTTGTAAGGCGTATATGTGAACAGGAATGGCTGGATGATTCGACATGCTGCGGTTTGCGTGCAGGTCTTCGCCAAATTGAAATTCGATTTCGCGTGCAACGTCGCTATAGACTCTTCCGGCTTCTTCGAAGCGTTGCTCGTTAAAGACAGCGTCAGCATACGCCAGCGCTTCTCTTATCTCTTTCTCTCCGACGCGTTGTCCTTCGGCCATTAAAAAATTCGCCCTCTTATGGATATGTTACTCTATGAAGCCTGGATCCGGGAAAAGGAGGATCGACATGTCCAAAGGCAAAAATCAATTAAGTCCCGAATGGGTTTATCATCGTCCCGGCTGAGTGACTTGCACGCGTACTCAAGAGGTTCTTGGGCAAGATTACAATCAGGCGAAAGAAATCGTAAGCGCCAGCAAAACAAAGCTTCCACTAGATAAAGCAATGGAATTGCTCAAAGGTATCGAGCAGATATATTCGTGCAAGCCAAACAAAGTCATTCATTTAGATTTGAAAAAGCAAAACCCATCTAAAGAGGAAATTGCTGCCACAATTCTTGGTCCGACAGGCAACCTGCGGGCTCCAGCTATCAAAGCAGGCAAAAAATTGATTGTTGGATTCAATAAAGACTTGTTGAAAGAACTTACTTCGTAAAGTGCGAGTCGTCGGTCAAATGACCGATTACAAGACCGGTAACGCCGCCGATTATGACACCCCAGACAGCACCGCCGCCGAAATTGAGGTAGGGTTCAACCGATTGTGGTAGAGGATAAACCTTAATCACTTCAAAAGAGGCGCCCGATAAGACCGCGCCCAGTCCAGCCATCAAAAGCATTGCCCAGATAGGAAAAGTGAAGCTGTTTCCTTTTTGAGAATTTTCTTTGGCAGCCATTCGAATGATTCCTCATTACAACTTAACAGGGTAAAACTTTCTAACAGCCGTTAAGTATAGCAGTCTTGCAGTAGAAACAATCCCGCCAATGTTTTAGCGTCCTTAATATCTTCTTTCATAAGCAGTGCGCGGGCTTCTTTGACAGAAACGATAATAACTTCTGTTTCTTCGTCTTCGTCTAGATTTTTGCCCACGAAGGTCAGATCGGTAGCTTTATACATGTAAAGCTTTTCAGTACAAAAACCAGGCGCTGATAACAAAGTACCGAGGTCTTGCCAGGTTTCTGCCTTATAACCAGTCTCTTCTATTAACTCGCGATAAGCTGCAGGCGAGGGGTCTTCATCTAGCTCAATTCGCCCGGCTGGAAATTCGAGAATATACTGGTCGAGAGTATAGCGATATTGCTTAATTAGAATCACTTCGCCCTTGCTTGGTTGAGCAAGAATAACCACTCCTCCATTGTGTTCGACAATCTCGCGCGTGACGGTTTTGTCGCCATCTTGAAGCGTGTCCAGGCGCAAATTGAGGATGACGCCATCAAAAATTCGCTTGGATGAGACTTTGTGTTGAGTGGTAAAAAGTGACATTTGGATTCCTTCCTCAAATTCCAAAGCAGTATATCCTAGTCCTATGAATTACACCCAAAGCGTCTCTTACATCGAAAGCCTTATGCCGGGAAACCTCAATCCCGGACTATCGCGCATGAAGGCTTTTCTTGCGATGTACGACGAATTGAAGTCTCAAGCCCCATGTTTTCATGTAGGTGGTACGAATGGCAAAGGTTCAACCACTGTTATTCTTGAAAGCGCACTGGCTGAGGGACTTGATCTTAGCGTGGGACGATTTTCAGGACCGCATATTCTCAACTGGAACGAACGCATTTCAATCAATGGGCAATCGGCATCAAAAGAGGATTTTGCCGCTTGTGCGACCACGATAAAAGAGTATTCAAGCAAATTCAGCAGTCAGACTTTAGAGGAAGAATTGTCCTGGTTTGAAGTTTTGACTGCAATGGCGCTTTTATATTTTGCTCAAAAGAGAGTTGATTGCATCGTGCTAGAGGTGGGACTGGGAGGTCGTTTTGACGCTACAAATGCAGTCGAGGGCATAGTTTCGACAATCATCACCAATATAGAACTCGACCACACGCACATTCTTGGAGATTCCAAAGAAAAAATTGCAGCCGAAAAAGCTGGCATAATCAAAGAAGGAATATTTGTTACCACTCAAGCAAAACCGCCTGGGCAAAAAGTTTTGGTCGAAAAGGCGAAAGAAAAAAATGCTTTGATTTTTTGTCTGGACAAACATATTGACGAAGGTCTGGCAATAATAAATGACTGGCTTGAGACTAATGGTTCCAAGAGTGCAGACGCTGCAGAAATTCTCGATGCACTTTCGTTGCCAGGCGAGCATCAAAGGCTCAATGCCCTATGTGCCTTGATTTCAATTGCCAAAGCAAATTGTAATAGGCTCGATTTCGGCAATAAAATAATAGCCACAACTGGGGACAAGTTGAAGCATGCCCTGTCTCATGTCTATTGGCCAGGGCGTTTGCAGATAGTAAAAGGCTCTGACAAATATCGAAACTTAGAGGTTATTCTTGATGCTGCGCACAATCCAAACGGGGCTGAAATATTGGATAAAGCTCTCTTCGAGATGAATATCAATAAACGTTGCTATATCTTAGGATTTTTTAGTAATAAGGATGTCCCGTCGATCCTGGCTAAATTACTCGATCACGCCGAACAGTCCAGTGTAGTAATCGCTTACCAGGCTGATTCGCATAGACAAACCATGGCTAAAGATGAAATACTTAAGCTCTCTAAATCTATTAGACCGGACCTCGAAACTGTTCTGGTCAACTCGATGGAAGAGGCTTTGCAAAAAGCGATCAGCATAGAAAAACGTGGTTACAAGGTGGTGGCTACCGGCTCTTTTGCTGTTTTAAAAGATGTAATGAAAGAATTTGGCTGGAATTCTGTTGAACATGCTAAACCGATAATTCAAGTTTAGAGCGAGATATTTTAAAAATGACGACATTGACCACGAACTCTCAATCGATTGTGAGCTTGAATGGATATGTTAGACATCAAGGAATGCCTGTGCAGGGTGTTGAAGTCAATTTATATTCGCAAGTGATGTCGAGCGAATATAACGCTTCAGCAGAGCCGCTTGCCACCATTCGCACAAGCAGCAAAGGGCAATTCAGTTTCAAGGTCGAGCCTGGCAATTACTGTCTGGAAGCCATTCCCGACGATCAGGGACGCTTTTTGAAATCGAGAGTTTCAGATTTGAAAGTGCCTTCGCTCAACCCGGTCAATATGACAGTCAACACTGGAATTATTTTGCGCGGTCGTGTTGTCACCAAGGGTGGTGACCAATTGAAAACGGTGCGTGTTCACGCCTTCGGTATAGAGCCAAGCTCTTACTGGGCATCCAGTTTGCTGGATAATGATGGTAATTATTCATTGATTCTTCCCAGAGGGAAATTTCATTTGCTTGCGCTCGATACTCAAGAAGGCGAAACCGGAAACACTTTTCGATTTTTAAGCAAAAAAATTCATGTAGTCGAATTGGAACAGGATAAAGAATTTGATTTTACTCTGGGTCAACTTTATAAGTTCGATGCAAACGTACTTGATGCAACAACTAATCCGGTTCCGCAAAGCAAAGTCTTTATCAAAGCAAATACCGACATGGAGAAAAAACCTTTTCCTGTAGCCAAACAAGAGCTTGAACTGACTACCAAGCTCACGGCTGACAAAGACGGCAAATTCCAGATTTTTCTCGACCGTGGAGCATTCGATTTTATTATCGATCCTCCTCATGGTTCGACCTATTTTGGTATCGAACAAAAAGGTGTGGCGGTTGAAGAAAGTACAAAACAGAGCTTTAATCTGGTCGAAGGAAAAAAAGTCGAAGGCTTGATTCAGTTCGAAGGCCACAAACTTTCTGATTGTTTGATTCGACTGCAAGAAGTCACTAATAATCGCGAATATTTAGTCAAATCAGACCAGGATGGAAAATTTTCTCTTTTCTTGCCGTCAGGCAAATATAAGCTTGCTTGCACCGCTCATCCTAAAGATGCAAAGACTTTAGAGATAGACGGAGCCTTTCATTCGAGCATTGCCCCCTGGACCGAAATTATCAAAGTCGAAGGACCAAGCGATGTTTCTATCAATTTGAAGAAAGGCAGAGCGCTCAAAGGTCAGGTCAAAGACGATACTGGTCAACCAAGACCAGGGGTTAAAATCTCTGTCCACACGAGAACTGATATGAAGCGAGCGTTATGCGAGACCATGACAGATTCTGCTGGTAAATTCTGCATATTTCTGGCTCCCGACCAGTACAAAATCGTGGTCCAGGACGATAAAGCAAATGCTATCGAGGTCGAAATCACAGAAGACAAAGATATTAGCGACCTGGAGCTTATCTGGCACGGATGGTGCCAGGCACGTTTTAGGGTACAGGCGGAAGACGGCACAAGTATCGTGCGCTGCCAGATAAAATATCTGCCTTACGGTTATAAAGATGAGGCTGACGCCAGTTTGGGACCACAAGACCCAAGTCCTTCGGATCTTTCTTATATGCCGCTTGGTTATGTTTTAACCAACGAAGAGGGAATAGGACAAATAACGGTTCCAGCGGGAATTTATTCTGTTTTCTTCCACCCGCCCGAAGCCGGTTCGTACTTGCCCAAACAGCTGCGCCAGATATCAATTTCAGGCGACATGGAGCGCAAAGTTGCCCTAAGCAGAAAGTGAAATCAAAGTTCATTTAGCTAGCTCAGGGGATATGTTTTACGTTTTAAAGTCGCTAAAATGGCCTTGAAGTACTTGTTTAGAGGTAGCTTGTGACCGATTCGATGCAGAGGCGAAAAAGACCGAAGGTTCCCACTAGTCCATGGGATATCTTGATCGCTTCCGTTGAACAGGCTATGGAGCGCGGGCAGTGGGAAGAGGCCGAAAGATTGTCTCTTGCCGCCCTTGAAGAAGCCGAAACTTTTGACCTCGAAGATAAACGACTGGGAATTAATCTCGAGCTTTTATCCGAAATTTATTACATGCTGCAAAATTATCAAAGAGGCGCACCGGTTGTTCGTCGTCTTTTGCAAATCTATATTCGCGTCCTGGGTCCAGATCACATAGATACAGGCACAGTCACGCATAACGCTGCCATGCTTTATCACTCGTGGGGCAAACATGAAGATGCCGAGCCATTTTATGTTCAGGCCCTTCGCATTAAAAAGAACAGGCTTGGTCGTGCCCATCCTCAAGTAATGACTCTTCTTGGGCATTATATTCAGCTTTTGTATCAAACAAACAGGGTTAAAGAAGCCGAGGAATTGAAAGCTACTGCCGTCGCCGTTGCTTCTGGCAAATTTACCCGTTCTGGACAGTGGAAAGCTATGCCTGCTCCAGTTTCGCCAGATGAGGCTTTGTATACTAAAGAAATGGACACTCAGCCAAAGGCTTAAGTCTGGTACCGCACCATATGTGGTGCATTTAGAGTTTTTGATAAATCGCAAACCGCTCTTGATTGGGTGGGAACTTTTAAATTCTTTTGGAGTCCTCTCTTTCGGCTGAAATCATTAGAGGCACTACTTAGAGGCATTACTATGAAAAATGGCGATAAAAAATCTGCTCGAAATAAGAAAGATACGACAGTCAAGAAAATAGACAGCCGCTTTTCACCAGAAGGCAAAGATGGTGAAAAATATCTGGCTGGCGGCAAAAGAGTGTCAATGAGACTCTGGCAAGAAGAACCTAAAGGCGAGAAAGAGCCAAGCAAGCGCGATTATGAAACAGTAGGCTATGTGGTTTCAGGTAAAGCAGAGCTTGAAACTGAAGGTCAAACCGTCGTTCTGCAAGAAGGAGACTCCTGGGTAGTGCCAGCAGGAGCCAAGCACCACTACAACATTATTGAAAAATTCACGGCAATTGAAGCCACGTCTCCTCCCTTTGAAGTTCACGGGCGTGACAGCAGAAATTCTTAAATCTTCATTTTGCCATCGCAGTTTGCATGCGCTTATTGATTTCTTCTTTGTTCACATCTTCGACATGTGTAGCAATCCACCACTGTATGCCGTTTGAATCGCGGACGCCTCCAGAGCGCCTAGAGCTTAGTTTCAATGACCTTGTATTGATGCAGCAATCCGACACAACGCCAGATCATCGCAGTAGACAATACTCTTGTCTTAGCACTTAAACCCGAGATTCTGACCGTGCCATCGCATAAAGAATAAATAGTCTTCATAGCTTCGATTTCGTCGGGAGTTATATCGGTATCGTTATATGCTTGCATCCAGCCGTCGTTGTTTTCGACCGCCCTCAAAAGTAAATCTTTATAGTCTAATATTTTTTGAGCCCAGTTCATTTTGTCTTCACTCAAAGCACAGTCGAGCAGATAGAAATCGAGACCTCCTGCGCCTGGAGGCTTTTCGCCTGCTTGCAAAAGGTCTTTTTGTTGAAATTTGTAATTGCCCGACTTAAAAGTAGTGACCAGTTCAATCAGTGCCGACTTTCCACTTAGTTCTTGCATCTGCATTTCAAAAGGAATTCCATTGGCAAATTTCATACTGAATTGTCTGCCCATACTATCTTGCACTAGTAACACGCCAGTCTTTTCGGCTTGCGATATGGACTGAATCAGATTTACCGAAGACAGCACTCCAAGACTTCCTTCCATCTCGACTGTTTCTTTGGGGTGCCAGTCTCTGGGAACATCGTTTGCATCAAAGTAAGCATTGCTTGTATAAATTTCCTGGGCATAGCGGCAGGCTTTTTTAGCCTTAAGCAAAATCTCACTTGCGTCTGTTTTTTGATCCTGATTCAAAGCAGCTTGAGCCGAGCCGATTGTGACGTATAAGTTGGGAGCGTTTCCAAACCAGCGGTTGTTGCTTGCAATTTTGTCTTTGATTAACTTGGCTGTTCCATCTACTAGATGTTCGGGACCTTCGAGTATCAGGCAGTATTCGTTATTCTGTAAATAAGCAAGGAAACTCGATTTGTCCTGTTCGGGAACTAGACGTCTTGTCGCGTTTGCGGTACTAAATATGATACTGGCGATTTCTCGCAACCAGTGGTTGTGGATATCGATGGGAAATTTTGCAAGTTCTGCCTTGCTTAACTCGGCTGAAATATACAATATTGAAAAAGTGCTTCCAGATGCGACCACACGCTCGTTTAGTTTGGAAAACAGCTGATTTAGATAAGTCTTGTTGCCGCATCCGGCAATTGGATCGGTCCACTCTTTGTCTTCGGCTTCTTCTATTTGAGTGAATTTGACATACACCCCGTTGAAATTGTCCTGGAAGTTTTCTATTACTTTTATCTGATCCGGATTAAGAGCCGAACCCTTTTCAACGAAAACCAGAACGAGCCCGTAGACACGGTCTCTAAAGACGGGGAAATATACCATGCTGGAAAAAGAAAGACGTTCTGCTAAATCGTCTAGCCCCACTTTTGCCAATTGCATCGAACCAAATGTGATACTGCGTTTTATTTTTGATCTGTCTTGCATTTCGGTCAGCTCGGCATGATTTATTTTGCCTATAGCCTCTAGAGTGTAAGTCTCCATGCCTTTTGAACACTTGAACTTAACTTGTCCATTTTCAGAAACGGAATAAAATGCAACCCATTTGATTTCTTTGGGATATAAATCCTTGACTGAAGAGCAAGCAAGAGTGGCAAATTCAGAAGACGTTTGGGCCGTGCTTAATTGATAGATGTTTTGGGGTAACTGCTTTTGTTCGCCTGATCTTTCGCTCAAATCCAGTTCGCCCGTAGGTCTTTGATTCAATGACCATTTGCGTTTTTCGACACTCTTTTGAGCGGTGTTTGTTTCTCGTTCTTGCAAAACATTATTCACCATGTTTTCTATTTGAACTTCAATCGCGTTTATATCTGCTGCAGCCCATCCACTGTCTCTATGTTCTTCTAGTTGGGCAGCGGTAAATTGAGCTTTGGATAGAGGCACCAGATAATCGAGACGACGCGCTATTCTCTCCAGAGGTAGATTGAAAACTATTCTAAGTAAAACAAATATTTCAAGACCAAAAAGAATGGCGAAAATCACAAGCGAGATGGGATGGAAATTTTTGAAAATATTCCACTCACCCGACTTGCTGTCTGGCAATTGGAAGAGAGGCATCCCTGCATGCAAATATCCATTATTGGTGGCAGTAACACTGGCGAAAAATTTGTCGCTGCCGTCCTTTATTACGCCTGAATGGTCTATTGCTCTTGTTTGTTCTGGAACAAATGCATCTTGAGGATGAATGATATTGTCATGGTCGACCAGATAAAACCAGGATAGTTGATATTTTTTTTGTATCTTGGCGTAATCGAAATTGCGTGGTTTGTGTTTGAGACGCGCGTATTCATTGGCTGCAGACTTTGCATACCAGTCGCCGTAGGTTGGCAGCAATTCGTTATTAATTAAGCAACTGAGCAAAAACAAAGGAATAACGGAGATAACAAGCAAAATCATTACTTGACTGCTCGAATAATCCACAATCCAGGTCCACAACGTACTTTTCCGGGTGAAAAGCTCTTCTTTCCTGCTTTTGCGTGCTTTATTCTGGGACCACATAATGACCCTGATTATAGACTAACTGTCTTAATTTCTCACACAAGATCGAAGGTAACTTTTCTCGTCATCATCAATAAAAAGGTAACTTGCTCCCCTAAATCTCACGACCAAGTTAGAAGAGGGGCGCATTGCCTCATTGAAAATCGTACCCTGGAAAAATCGTTGCCTCAA
>JAHCIQ010000005.1 GCA_026129135.1 Cyanobacteria bacterium TGS_CYA1
CCGATGTTGCGGCTTGGGCTTACGCGATTTTCAACGATTTTATCCAGACCAACGAATGCCCCACCGCATATAAATAAGATATTTCCTGTATTTATCTGGATGAATTCCTGGTGAGGATGTTTCCTTCCACCTTGGGGAGGTACATTGGCTACAGTGCCTTCGATCATTTTCAAAAGCGCCTGCTGCACGCCTTCACCCGACACGTCGCGAGTGATTGAAGTGTTTTCGGACTTGCGTGAGATTTTGTCGATTTCGTCTATATATATGATTCCGCGCTCGGCACGCTTAATGTCGTAGTCGGCAGCTTGATACAAACGAAGCAGAATGTTTTCTACGTCTTCACCCACATAACCAGCTTCGGTCAGGGTTGTGGCATCTGCTACAGCAAAAGGCACATCGAGGAATTTAGCCAGAGTCTGAGCCAGAAGCGTTTTACCGCTGCCAGTTGGTCCTATTAATAGGATGTTGGCTTTCTGGATTTCGACCTGGTCCGGCTGCTCGGAATTGTGAGTTATGCGCTTGTAGTGGTTATAAACTGCAACGCTAAGCACTTTCTTGGCTTGAGCCTGCCCAACAATGTGCATGTCGAGATGCTCTTTGATTTTGTGGGGCTTAGGAATGCTTATGGGCTTTTGCTCTGGGGTTTCTGGCTGAGGAGCCGCAGGGGCGCCTGCTTGCGGAGTACCGCCAGCTTCGAAGAGTTCTTCATCCAGAATCTCATTGCAAAGATCCACGCACTCGTCGCAGATATATACACCTGGACCGGCGATCAGTTTTTTGACCTGATCTTGGCTCTTGCCACAAAATGAACACTTCAGACGGTTGTCAGTTTGTTTAGCCATGTTTCTCTCAAACTAGTTAAATAACCGGATATTCGTAGGAATAAATATATCCTACAACTAAATGTGCCAGATTAGCACTTAAGTTTTTGCCAAAACCAACTTATTAGACAGCTGACAAATTAGGAGCGTCTTTGAGTTGCTCGATAACCTGGTCGACGAGGCCATATTCTTTGGCTTCTTCGGCAGTCATGATATTGTCGCGGTCTGTGTCTTTTTCAATGGTTTTGACAGCTTTGCCAGTGTGCTTAGCCATCAGTTCGTTCAACAAGCGCTTGATTCTGAGGATTTCGCGAGCTTGTATTTCGATATCGGTAGCTTGACCCTGAGCGCCGCCAAGTGGTTGGTGAATCAAGATTCTGGAGTGGGGCAAGGCAATACGCTTGCCTTTTGTTCCTGCAGATAAGAGGAACGCACCCATACTTGCAGCCTGACCGATACAAATGGTGCAGACTTCTGATCTTATATGCTGAATGGTGTCATAGATAGCAAGACCAGCGGTAACCGAGCCACCAGGCGAGTTGATATACAGTTTGATGTCTTTGTCCGGATCGTCTGATTCGCAAAGTAAGAGCTGAGCGACAATCATGTTGGCGACTGTGTCATCGATTGGCGTACCAAGGAAGATGATGCGATCGCGCAATAGGCGGGAGAAAATGTCGAATGCACGCTCTCCACGTGAAGTCGTTTCGATAACGGTTGGAGGATAAATAGCATTGATTTGAGGTGAACTCAAATATGGTGCATAACTTGCGCTCCAGATATCGAGTGGGTTGATATTCGATCTGGGTGATTGCATTTACTGCCTCCTGAAAACCTGATGTTTTCTAACTTCTGGACACGGATGATTCTATCAAACTTTCTATTTTTTAAAGGGGCCTAAGACTTTGCCACGGCTTCTTTTTTAGCAGCTTTCTCTTTTGTCTTCTCAGCATGCGCTTCTACGTTTTCGAGACCCTGAGTGTTTTCTGGGGTTTCTTCGACATATTTGACGTCTGCTTTGCTAACGAGAAAATCAACTACTTTGCCTGTCAAAACTTCTTCCATCAATTGACGCATGAAATATTCGTTTTGCGCCATTTCTTTGAATTTGTCTTGAGGAATATAGTTGCGTTGCGCAAATTCGAGGAAATTAGATGCAATCTCATCCTGGCTCACATCGATTTTTTCAGCTCTTACCACAGCGCCCAAAACGAGTGAGTGCAAGACTCTTTGCGAAGCTTCGGTGTGTTTGGTTTTATCGAGAGCTTTGAGTTCTTCTGTTTTCTCGTACTCATCCCACGACTGACCATTTTGCTCTACGAAAGAGCGGATTTGTTGCATCAAGAGTTTGTATTCGCGCTCAACCATTGTGTCAGGAATCTCTACCTGAGCGGATTTGACTACTGCATCAACAACTGCTTTTTGAACGCGTGACTGATTTTCTGTTTCGACTTCTTCTTCCATTTGTTTGGTGATGTCAGCTTTGAGCTGGTCGAGATTCTCATGGCCAACGGCTTTAGCTAATTCGTCGTCGATTGAAGGAATTACTTTAGCGCGGATTTCTTTCAGATTTACTTTGAAAGTGGCATCTTTGCTTGCCAATTTGGGGTTTCTGTAATCATCTGGGAAAGTGACGTCTACTTCGAATTCGTCGCCGGCTTTGTGTCCGACCATCTTTTCGCAAAATCCTGGAATGAAGTTGCCTTCTTTGATTTCGAGTGTGAGACCTTCAGCTTTGCCGCCTTCGGTCAATTTGCCGTCTACCATGCACTCGAAGTCGAGCAGAATGTGGTCATTCATTTCGACAGCTGGCTTGTCTACGGGCTGAAGAGTAGATTTTTGAGTTGCAAGTTTGTCCAGTGCGGCTTCCATCGCATCATCTGGAACTTTAGCTTGGGGCACTTCTACTTTGATTGTGGAATAGTCGCCAAGTTTTACTTCGGGTCTGACTTCGAATTTTGCTTTGAGCTTAAGCGGCTCGCCAAGCTCGAATTTGCATTCTTCGATTTCTGGATTGGTGATGATATCGAGTTCTTTGTCTGCAACTGCTTGTTGCAAGAGTTCTGGAACTAATCTATCGAGCGCTTCTTTTTTGATGATTTCTTTGCCGAAGCGTTTTTCGACTACGTTTTTAGGCGCTTTGCCTTTTCTGAAACCAGGAATTTCAACATGCTGGCTGAGTTCGCGGCATGTGGTGTCGTAGGCTCTGGAAGCTCTTTCGGCTTCTACTTCGAGCTCGACGTGGACTATGTTTTTGCCTTCCTGTTCGACAGAGACTTTCATTTTATTTCCTCAATCCAAATAACACTCATATGCCTTAGTGGGCGCCTGTGTGAAAACAGAATCACGCCTACATGTGCAAAGGGCGATTGTAACACGCAAACTAAGCGTGCTCTAGCTTCTTTGGTTTTTTACAACAATCTCTTATTAGAAATTGGGACCTTCAATAGGTGTCGTGGTTACGACAGCTACGCCCAGAATCAGAGCGAGGTTGATTGTTATGAAAATGCCTAGGAATGTCGATCCGGTCATAAGCTGCCATGCAAGCAGAGCCTGGCGCGGCGTGAAAGTGGTCAAAATACCGAAGCGATTACCTAAATATAAGATTATAGAAGCGCCAATCAAGGCGTCGCAAGCTAGCAGAAGCGGCATACGGTGCGGCGCTGCTGGCTCCCAGAGCATCGCTCCAAGCGTAATAATAGAAGTGATTAGCAAAGCGATACTCGTGGCGCGGTCGCTGTCGCGCACTTTTATCGCTTCGTCCTGGGCAATCCCATTTACATAATTGAGAGATTCGGCTGTCGATTGCCAGAGCGAACGACGTTTGAACCCAGGCTCGCTTGTAGCAGGAGCAGCATCTGCAACGGCGGCACCGTCTGCACCTGTGCTTGACACGGCTGGCAAAATAGCCAGATCGCTTGCAGGATCTTGAGCTTCAGACGAGGTCTCCTTGGTTTCCGGTTCTTTCGAGCTATCGTCGCCCATTTACATTTCTCCCAAACAAAAGTTTAGTTTTAGTAAGCAAACATACTTATATGAAAACCTAAATACCGCCTAAATACAAGATTTGGGCGGAAACTCGATACTTGACATTCAAATAAATGGAGCGGGAGACGAGGCTCGAACTCGCGACATTCTCCTTGGCAAGGAGACATTCTACCACTGAATTACTCCCGCAATTCAGGCGTTAACCATAGACATTATATGACTTAGATCAAACTTTGGGACAAAGTTTGTTTTTTATTTTGAAGAATTAGAAATAGTAAGACCAGGTCTTGCCATCAATCTCTTCTCAACATCTGCCAGAACGCGAACCACATGATAAGCGTTATTGGCGTCAGAGCGCGGTCTTTGACCGGTTTGAATACAATTTAGAAAATGCTCGCACTCGAGATGCAAAGGTTCTGAATTTGGATACTCTGGATATTCGACCACCATGCGTCCACTACTTGACAGTGAGTGCAATTGCAATTTATCCGCAGCTTCGGTGTCGTTGAGCACTGCTGTTTTACGCGTACCGTTAACGGTTAAGCGTACGATTTTTTGCGGGTCGATCCAGCTATTGCGAACCTGTCCGGGAATGACTTTTCTGCCTTTATTGCTCTTGACCGGGAAAGCAACGTCAAGGTAGGCAACGTCGATAGTATCGTCGTCTTGCGTATCCCAACCGCCAACACGCGTAACTTCGGGCGCGTCGCAATCGAGCAGATAACTCATCATCGAAAGATCGTGAGGAGCAAGGTCCCACAAAACACTGTCGCGTCTGGTCTGGTTGAAATTCATTCGGTCAGAGCGAACGAAACGCAATTCGCCAAGTTCGCCAGACGCAATCAAGTCTTTGAGAGTATTTACGGCGGGATGGTACAAAAGAAGGTGACCAACCATCAATACGAGGTTTCGTTTCGTAGCAAGCTCATCGAGCTCTTCTGCGTGCTTGACGTCAAGAGCAAGCGGCTTCTCTACATATACATGTTTGCCCTGGAGCAAAGATTTTTTCGCCACATCGAAGTGTGTATCGGAAGGAGTGGCTATAACTACGCCAGTTATCGATTTGTCATCGAGAACTGTTTGAAAGTCGGTAGTGACGCTGATTCCTTTGTACTCTTTGGCTAAGCGCTCGAGTCTTTCAGTATCAGCGTCACAAATAACTTGCAAGGCCCCCAGGTGTGCGTAATTGCGGACCAGGTTCTTACCCCAGTTTCCACACCCGACAACAGCCACTTTGGGCAAATCCAAGTTATTACTCCTATGTTTCCTATTTTTTCTTATTCACAGCTTCGCTGAATTCTTTGCCTACGCGAAAACCTGGAACTCTCTTAGCGGGGATGTGCAAAACTTCGTTTGTCTTAGGATTGCGGCCCTGTCTTGCTTTTCTTTGACGAGCTTCAAATGTTCCAAAACCAACAAGGGTAACTTTCTCTCCGGAAGCAACAGATTTGATAATTGTTTCCATCATGCTATTGATAATTGTTTCAGCATCTTTTTTAGTAGTAGAGGCATTCTTGGCTACGATGTCGACTAATTCTGCTTTGTTCAAGGTGATTCACTCCAATCTTGATAATAAAGACTCTTAAGGGATTCCTGAGGGATGCCATTTGTGTTTCCGAGAGATTCCGTTGAGATTCCGATGAGAACAGAGGGATACCTGTGATACTAATTTAGGACAAAGCAATGCTAGCATAAACTCATCCGTCTCTGAAGCAATACCCTTATATGTTGACTGAAAAGCAAACTAACAAAGCTCTGGATTTAAGACGCGATGCCTGGTTGGAAATAGATCTGGACGCGGTGCGACATAACCTGAACCTTGTCAAATCCTGGACCAAGAGTCCAATTATGGGGGTAGTAAAGGGAGACGGCTACGGACATGGCGCAAACGAAATTGCACAATTACTTTTGTCACAAGATATAAACTGGCTTGGTGTAGCGAGTGCAGCCGAGGCACTTGATTTAAGAAAAAATTTCGCCAAAGCAAGAATTTTGATTTTAAGTCCAGCCCCACAATCTTCGGTTGGCGAATTAATCGAACAAGATATAGACCTGACTGTCACTTCTTTTGAACAAATAGATTTAATAGATTCAATATCAACTGCAAAAATTCTTTCGCGCAAAGCTCGCATACATCTAAAGATGGATTCAGGTATGCACCGCCTGGGTGCACCCTTGAAAGACTTGTCCAGGCTTTTGGATTCGATTAACGCAAAGAATCTAGAACTCATAAGCATCTACTCGCACCTGGCAAAGTCTGGCGACCTTGCGTGTACTAAGTTTCAACACGAAAACTTTGTCTCGGCATTGAATCATGCAAAAGACAAGATCAACAAAGATGTAATTACTCATCTTGCCAATAGCGAGGCTGCGCGCAAATTTCAGTTCGCTCATCTCGACATGATTCGCGTTGGACTATATTTATATGGACTGGAAGCACGCGAACTTTCGACTGATTTAAAACCGGCAATGGCGCTCAAAGCGCGCATCACTCACCTAACCGAAATCAAAGCGATGGAAGGCGCTGGCTACGACTGGACTTTTGTCGCCCCAAAAGATGGGCTCTTAGCAAGCATCCCTGTAGGTTATGCAGATGGAGTTCCAAGAAGACTTTCGAACCAGATGGTCGGCATGCTCGATGGCAAGCTGATTAAGCAAGCCGGAAGAATTTCGATGGATCAAATGTTATTCGATATAACCGATATGCCTAGCGTGAAAACAGGTGATATCATCACTTTGCTTGACGCAAGCGTACCTGAACTCACCCTTTCTCACTGGGCTCAACTAGACGACACTATCACATACGAGCTGGCTTGTGCTCTGGCTTTGCGCTTGCCACGCGTTTATAAATAAAGGTAATAATGGAAATCGGTCTTTTATTTGGAACTTTCAATCCTATTCACAATGGTCACTGGCTCATCGCCGAATGTGCGCAACAACAATTCGGCCTGGACAAAATTCTTTTTATCACGAGCCCCAATCCTCCGCACAGAGACGACGTGCTTCTGGAGCCAGAAGCACGACACGAAATGGTATGCCAGGCACTTTATGGCTCGCCCTACTTCGAAGCTTCAGATATCGAGCTTCTGCGCCAGGGACCTTCTTACACCATAGATACTGTAGAAGAACTGGAAAAAAAATATCCAGCTGGCACACATTTTAATTTGATTCTGGGCGAAGACAATCTGCTCCAACTCGACTCCTGGCAAAGAGCACAGGACCTGGCGAAGAAATGCAGAGTACTTGTCGCTCCTCGCGCCGCCCTTGCACCACATTCGGTGCATACCAAAGAAAACCACATGATTGAGCTTAGTGAAGAAGCAAAAGAGATGCAGGCGAAATTGCCTGGGCTTAGGGTCGAAGCAATAAATTTTGCAGGCATTCATTTGTCGAGCACGCAAATAAGAGAAAATATCAAAATGGGTTTTCCAATCGATTCATTTTTACCAGCCCCAGTAGCTCAGATAGTCACTGAGCGAGGCTATTACAAATGAGTCAAAATCAAAGTCAAAAAAATCTGCTCGACAAATCAATTAGCTGGGTGCAAGAACGAGTCACTGCCAAACGTTTCGAACATATAAGAGGCGTGGCGCAAGCAGGCGAATATATTGCCTCTAAATTGCCTTTGAATCTGGACAAAGATAAAGTGGCTCTGGCTTGCTGGTTGCACGATTCTTGCAAGGAACTCAAATCGAGTGAGCTTGTTTTGGAAGCTAAAAGACTCGGTCTCAATCCTTCCAAATTCGAGGAAGAAAACGGTCACTTGTTGCACGGTCCGGTGGCAGCGATGACAGTAAAAGAAAAATGGGACATCAAAGACAAAGATATATTGGAAGGCATCGCCGAACATACGCTTGGAAGGGCACCAATGAGCCTGTTTTCGCAAGTTATTTATCTTGCAGACGCGCTAGAGCGCTCGCGCCCTGCCGATTTTGTTATGCCTATATGGAGCGAGCTTGGACTCATTCCTTATTTTGAATCTGAAGACAATTCCACTCTCGATATTTCAAAAGAAGATGCAGAGCTAAATTTAGCCAGAGCCATGCTCAAAGCAAGCGATGCCAGCATCGATCATCTTATTAAGGTGCAAAAGCCAATTCATCCACGAGCAGTCGATGTTCGCAATTATTTTCTGGCCAAAGTGAAAGTCCAGCCTTAGTTAGCTCAATGAGCTGAGCTTACTTTTCAGAATTTGTCTCAGGCTCTGATTTTGTTTCAGGTTCAGGTTCTGACTGTGGCTTTGGCTCTGGCTCTGGCTCTGAATTAGCTTCTGTTTGGGTCGAAGCTTGAGCTGGCTCTTTTATTTTCAATTCTTTTTCGCGTTTCTTGATTCCGGCATCCAGTGCTTTTATTTTGGAAAAACGGCCGAATTGCCAAACCACAATTCCGAATAAAACATAGAACAAACCGCATGGCTGGTCAATTTTAATTGGTACCACACCATGAGGAATATCAAAAACAAAAGGCATAACTACGAATTGACCATACAAATAAAGTATGACGCCAAACAAAATTGACATCAGTGCCAGCGGTCTTGTGATATCAAAATTCATCTAAATCCCTCACCAGAGACCGACATTGAGCAGTACAAGGACAATCAGCATAAACATGGTTGAAAGCAAAACCATGCGGTTCTCTCTTGCGAACACGCTTGAAATGTGGAATGTGAGCAAATCTAATTCTTTAGAATCGGTCTTGTCCTGCTTGCCTGAAAATAAAAGAGCAATGACAATCGAGCCGATGAATACAAAGAAAGCTCTGGATAAATTACTGGCAAAGGCTGATCTAAATCCGAAATAAGCCAGTTGACTTTTCAAAGGCTCTATCAGAGAGCCAATTCCAGCTGGTAATAAATTCGGTGAAATGCTGGATAAAATGGAGCAGCCATAATGCAAGAAGGCGATAATCACTCCGCCAAGAATGCCAGCCTTGGCGCCTTTTGACGTGCATCCCGAAATAAACATTCCACATATAGTCACCGCACACAGTGGCACGCCGATAAAAGTGAAAATGGTCTGGACATAATTCGATGCACCGGGAAATTGATTTAAAAGCAATGCTAAAGCGGCGAAAATAGCAGCTCCAGCCACCGTTAATTTCTGCGCGCGCACCACATTTGCATAACCAGTAGCATTCTGGATATCACTAAAAACAGCCGTGGAAAAGACCATAAGTCCAGCTTGTAGAGAGCATAAGACAGAGGCTATGAAAGCAGCAACACAAATTCCAAACATCCCAGGCGTGTACCAGTTGCCCATAAGAATTGGCAATATCAACATTCCTGAATCGGCATCTTTGACATCGAACAATTTTAGCGAAGGCACCGCCGCCACTGTCACCAGTGCCGGAAAAACAATGATTAGAGGCGAAAGCATACGCAGCCACCCCGTTGTAATTACCGCTTTCTTTGCGTCATTGGCATCGTCCAAAGACTGCACTCTTTGCACGACCGAGTAATCGAGAGCAAAGAGTCCAAGTGACATAGACAAAGAAAGTCCAGTGAAAATGTACTCCCATTTCACACCAAGTGAATTGAGCCCCAATAACGGTTTCCAAATTTCAAAATAAGACTTGTCCATCAATTCAATCACCATTTTGTTCCAGTCGCCAAAATGGGCAATGCCAAGAACAGACAATGGTGTCAAAGCGAAAACAATTACACTTACAAGCAAAACAGAGTTGAGGATTGCTGCGCTCAGTCCTCCAAGAGCCACATATCCAGCGGCAATAGCAGCAAGTATAGTTATCCATACGCCTTGAGGCAGCGGGCAGAAAAATGACAGCGCTTTTGAACCGAGGAATAAATTGAGAGCGCAAAATACGCAAACCATCAATATATAAATGCAAGCACCAATTCGTCTGGTGTCGCTGTCGAAGCGCCTGTGCAAATAGTCGGGCAGATTCTTTATTTGCGACTTGGCAAAAACTGGTATCACACAAAAAATTAAAAATGCCAATGCCGGGATGGTGCCCATCCAGAAATAGTGCAGACTAATTATGCCGTGATCGGCTGTCAGTGCCGAAAGCCCAATAACATCGAAAGACGTGAGACCAAGTGAAAATAGAGAAACAGCTATAACCCATGCGGGTAATTTTTTTGCCACCAGAAAAAAGTCGTTAGCCGAATGCATTTGTTGTTTGCATCGATATCCGACATAAAAAAGGAAGGCAAGGAAAATTAAAACTATAGAGTAATCGACAAGTTCTATTTTCATTCAGGCTTAAATCGGCTCTTAGCGCATATCTTCGCCGAAAGACATATCAGATTGATTGTCTTTCTTCGAACCGAGCAAACGCAAGTTTGTAGCCGAGATAAATGATTTGACGTGTTTTTGACCCTGGTCGTCGGTCCATCGGTTGAAGTCGAGACGACCTTCGATTCCGATCAAGCTGCCTTTTCTCACATATTCGCCAGCGACTTCCGCCTGACGACCCCAGACTTCGATATCGAACCAGTCTGTTTCTTTTTCTTTAGTAGGACGATTGACGGCTACCGAAAAAGTGGTTTTTACTTTGCCGGATTCAAAGTATCGCATTTCGGGATCTCTGCCCGCTCTACCTACTACAACTACCGAATTCACCATAAACTCGCCCTCGAAAATATTTGCTCCTAAAAGCTTATCGAAAAATGAATGACTTAGATCATTAAGCGTTGACTCTAGCCATTTATTTCTTATTCATTCAAGCTTGTGCCAATGACAAGCGATGCAGTACAGGAAATAAAATTTTCGCACAGGCAACCGCCCTGGCACGTTCTGGTGCTTGGAACTTTCACACTGCTTGCCTATTTGCCCTTCTGGTTCTATAAAACGATAAAGACGCTAAGAAGAGAAGGTCTTCTAGAAAATGTGGTGCTCAAGAAGCTACCGCCTTCGGTTCTGGCAATTTCAATGGTCGTTCCAATTATCAATATATTCACGGCAGCGGGTGTTTTCAACGAAGCTTTGAATTTATATCCAGATGGTAATTATCCACTCAAGCGCAATGTCGGCTTGGCATCTTTGCTTTTAGCCATGTTCATGAGTTTGCTATTTCCCATGAGTAAGGGTGAAGGTCCACAGTTGCTTCTTTTCGTTCTGGGAGTATTGCCTGTGGCTCTATGTCAGCAATGGCTGAATGCTTACTGGAAGCAGAAAGAGCCTGAAGATCTGATTTACAGAGAAGCCTTCTCGGTACCAGAACTGCTTGTAATTATTGTTGGCAGCTTGATTTTCGGACTTATACTTTTCAATTTCATGATTGAAAAAGCGTCCTGACCGGTATCAATCCACCCTAAAAACCGTGTTTCTTTGCCCAGTTGATGAGCTTGTCCACAGAATCTAGCTCTACTTTTGCAGCAAGATGCATAGCGATTTCGGTCAACTCGTCTTCGCTAAAACCAAGTCGCTCTGCAGCTTTCTTCAATTTTCCACGCTTGGTCAAATGACGCAAAATCATGCGCTCGTTGTAAGTGAGTCTTGTTATATATCGGGGCAGAGATGCCGATATCACTCCTTTAGAACCACGCGAAACCATCAGAATAGTCATCCGCATAAGCGCCGAGCGGTCAGCTTTAAGCATATATCCACAGGCTCCGGCTTCGAGCCAGTCTTGCACGTCGGCAACTTTGGCATTGCTTGCATACATGATAACTTTTGCGTTTGGCAGAGTACACAAACGTTTCAACAAATCCTGTACGGTCAAAAATCCGGGCAGATGCAAGTCGAGCAAAACAACTGTAGGCAAAAGCTGTTTAGCTATTTGCCAGGCTTCGTCCGACGTACCCGCTTCGCCTACGACTTCTATCAGTTCGCCATCAGCCAGCTGTGACACCGCCTCTTTGCGACTAACTATATCGTCGTCCACGACCATTAATCTGATCAATGTAAATCTATATCCTTCATAATGCAGGCTCAACCCTTTCAAAGCCTAGCCGAAAGCTCGAATCACTGCAAGAGCGAGCGATTACACCAATTTGTCAAGCACGTTTCAATCGTTTAGGCACACCGATTTTGCTTTTGTTTGCTAAATAAATTGCAGACACAAATAATTTTGAGGCGGCTGAATATGAACATATTTGAGTATTTTAGAGATGACGACAAACGCGTCAAAGCAATGGCAGCTGAAATCGTCGAACATTATGCCGATTGGCCTCAAGATCGGGTCTTTGAAAGTGTGAAGAGACTGATCGAGGCTGTCGAAAAACACATGCACCGGATTGAAACTTTGTTGCTTACAAGATTCAACGAACACGATCCCGAAATGGAATCAGTCATGGCACGCTGGAGCACGAAGAAATTAGAAATTAAGGACGTCATCGATGGACTCGTTATGGTCCACGTGGATGAACCAGGTTTTGAAGACACGCTCATGCGATTGTCTAAACTGATTGAGAATCTGGCTCGATTCGACAAAGAAGAGCTGTATCCCAAAGTGCAAGAATGCGCGACTGAGAAGGACTTGCAAGCTATGAGCAAGAACTTTCAGACCGAGATGCAACGCTAAGGAGGCTTGGATATGCAACAGCACATATATGAACCTGAAATTGGTTTGTTGAATGAATTATTGAAAGGTGAAATCAGCGCCGTAGAATCATATGACGCTGCTCTTCCCAAAGTAAACGAATCTTCGGTAGCTGACATTTTGCAGCAATGCCGAGAATCGCATAATTTTAGAGCAGAGCGTCTTCGTTCGACCATTAGTGAAAGTGGTGGCGAGCCCGTTTGCGATGCAGGTCCCTGGGGCAGTTTCGCAAAGATGGTGACGTCTGCTGCAGGAAGCGCTGGAGATAAAGCGATAATTTCGGCTTTGGAAGAAGGCGAAGATATCGGCTCTAATACTTATGAGTGGAAACTGCGCGATATGAAAGGAGAAAATCGCAATCTCATTCGCGATGAACTCTGGCCAAAACAGAAAGCGACTCACAAGTTGATTTCTAAACTCGCAAAGCAAGCTCTTGGCGGCGCATGGCCACCAACACCAGAAACACATCTGGAAGCTTAGTTTTCGATTTTGACCAATAAAAATATAGAGTTCCTTCTATTTGGATATAATGTCTTTTGAAAATAGAAGGAGCTCTTTATATCATGAAAATGTTTTCGTCCCGAAATTCAATTGTAGTGGTATCACTTTTAGCCTTGCTTGCATCGAGTACTTATGATGCTCAAGCACAAAAAAAATTCGTCAATGCAAAAGAGCATACTCAAAAAACAATGGGTGGTCAGGCAGTAAGAACACCTTCTGGTCTTATTTATCGTGATTTGAAAGTAGGAAATGGCGCATCTCCATCACCAGGTGCGACTGTTACTGTTCACTACACCGGCTGGCTTCATCCTTCCAATCAAAAATTCGATAGTTCGGTAGACAAAGGTCAGCCCTTTTCTTTCACTATCGGATACGGTCAGGTAATCAAAGGCTGGGACGAAGGTGTGATGTCGATGCGTGTTGGTGGCAGACGAGTATTGCTCATTCCACCAAATCTAGGTTATGGTCCCAATGGAATGCCTGGAGCGATTCCACCTAACTCGACTTTGAAATTCGACGTGCAGCTGCTTGGGGTAAAAGCCGGTCGCGGCTAAGGTCTTCAAGCTCAGTGGTATTTAAAACACGTTCCGTTATCGGTATGTGTTTTTCATCTGGCTTTTAAACGAGGCGAGATCTTTGCCTGGGGCTTTTCGCTTTGCAAAAAAATCTGCATATAGTCATTGGCTCGACTATACCTAAAAGATTGATTCAGGAGCTCACAAAAGGTCTCAGGGAGCGATATGAACTTTGTTCTGTCCCTTTTCCTTGGCTTTGATCAAAGCGTTATTTGCAGCTTCCAGTAATTCGTGGGGATCGTTTCCATGGACTGGATAGCTCGATACAGCCACAGTGGCAGTGACTCGAACCATATTGCCTGTTTTGGGATCTTCAACTTCTAGCATCGAGACCCTGCGACGCACACGCTCAGCCACAACAAGAGCGCCTTCAGCATCGGTCTCGTGCAGGACGGCGACTAATTCTTCACCACCCCATCGTGCTGGCATATCAATTTCGCGTACTGAACTTTTAACAATCTTGCCTACTTCGATAAGGACCAGATCGCCCACTTCATGCCCGTATTTGAGATTGATATCGCGCAAATGATCTATGTCTACAATCATCAAGGATAGAGAATAACCAAGACGCAAAGCACGTTTAAGGGAGTGAATGAGATGTTCTTTGAATATATGACGATTGGGAAGCCCTGTTAGAACATCTGTACCGACTAGCTCTTGAAGCCTGGCTTCGGAATTTGCCAGTTGATGTCTGAGACGGTCGATTTCGCGCTCTTTCTCTTTTAGAAGACGCTCGAGCTGAAGATTGCGGGTTTGTAATTGATTATTGGATGCCTGAGGCTCGCCGTTGCGGTAACGTCCCTGAGAACCGTTTCCGTGGATTGTTTGCCACATTAGTGTTAGATGGGCTTTCATTAGTCTCTCCCGAGCTGGCTTTTAATAGGATTGGGGTAGGTTTAAAAACGAGCTCACAAGCATGTGGAGCGATGCTTGTCTCTTCGATTGTTGACTCGAATTGATCCTTAGGGCTCGAATTGGAGTCTTTGGTGTCGTTGTGGCTTTCCCTTCCATACTTGCAAGAACAGCCACTGTTCCGCCAGTGGAGTTATATTAGTACAAATTAGTAATCTTTACTAGATGCAATGAGATAAATTCTCACGTTTAATCTAAAGCCTTATCTACTGACCAATACTAGTTAATAGGCACTCGGGTCAGATCGGATCCTGTTCTTCTACTTTTAAATACAAGGAAGTACTTTTGTTTAGTGCCGCTAGAGAAGAATAAAAAGTGCGCTTTTCCGTGCTGCCGTGGGGCTATGACCCCGTTTTTAGTGCTCATTGGAACAGGCAGGCACTTTTGTCCGTTTTCAGAAATTGCCTGAACGTCAAACAAGTGAAACGGTGTATT
Source organism: Cyanobacteria bacterium TGS_CYA1 (assembly GCA_026129135.1). Classification (GTDB taxonomy): domain Bacteria; phylum Cyanobacteriota; class Vampirovibrionia; order Obscuribacterales; family Obscuribacteraceae; genus Aved-18. The sequence goes on from JAHCIQ010000005.1 coordinate 14,735, forward strand.
CGAATTATTTTCGATATCGACATCCACTTCTAATAATTTACTCGACTTATCTTCCCAGTTGTTATTGACGAATTTATATTTGTCTATTTTCAATTCAAGTCCGGCCAGTTTTGGAACGGGCTTTGCTGCTTGAGCTTCGTTTGGGTTGAATGCTACCGTCGTAATAGGCTCAGTAGTCCGCATTTGAATCATGTCGTCGGAGCTGAAATTGCGAATCTTGCCTTTGCTTTTACCAAAGCCAAAGGCGCCGATTGCAGCTCCGATTGCTGCTCCAGCACCGATATTAATACCGTAAGTAGAAATTGTAGTGTGAATCCCGGTCAACTGCCAGGCAAGCAATGCTCCTGCCCCAGCTCCAGCTCCCATATAGGCACTGCTTATGGCAACTTGCTTGGCGATCATTTTAACTGTGCCATCTTTACTTGAGTATTTGGCTGGAAAATCAATTTCGTACTGTCCATCAGGACTTACAATTTTGTCAAATTCAATTTCCAAATGCCCATCGCGATGAAAGCGCTTTTTACCTTGCGAATTAGTGACCAGACCTCGCATATACCATCCGCCAGGAATGCCCAAGCCTGCACCATTGCTTACATCCTGTCCCACTCTAAACCAGAGCTCGTCACCTTTTTGGGTCATTTCAGAATTGATGTACATATTGTCTGGAACAATCAAATTAATCGTCGTTTCGGCTGGAATTGTCTGCACCGAACCTGATAAAAATGGCGATGGGCGCTCACCCACTTCGACTGAACCCTTGAGCAGCTCCAGGTCCTTTTTAATTTTAGGAGTAGTGAATGCGCTTTTCTGAGGCTCTGCAAATGCAGGCGCCATAGCAAGATTGCAAACAAACAGATTGGCCAATACCAAAACAGAACACTTTTTGAGCACTGATTTTTTCATTTCTTGCTGAATAGACCTTTGATTTTGCCCATCAGAGTTTGCTTGGCTTTCGCGTCGGCGCGCGTGATTTCTTGCTCTTTGATTTTTTGTTTTATTTGAGTTTCAAGCAATCGTGCTTGCGAATCGCGAGGGTCCATTCTAAGTGCAGTCTGCACTTCAGTCATGGCAAGTGTATACCAACCGCGCGCCTGATAGACTTCGGCTAACTTGTTGTGATACTTAGGATCTTTGGGAACGAGCCTGATAGCCTCTTTCATGGCAATTTCAGCTTCCTGGAATTGTTTAATCTTAAGCAATTCATCAGCGCGCTCAAGGTGCTTGTTCGCCCATTTCACGTTGATATTTGACTCAGTAGTAGTGGTTGTTATTGCTTGCAATTCGGATGCTGAAACTCTTGGAGATGCCACCACATTTGATGCATCGGCGTTGCCCGCTTCCACATCACTTACTAAATGTTGACCGCTCAAGAGCTCACTTTGTTCCTTGTTCAGGTGCAAGCGGCGCAGGGCGTCATATTCGGCTCTTTTTTCAGCGTCAGAAATAATATTATGGGCGCGTGTCACCTTTGCAAACTCGCGCTGGGCCAGGGCACGCTGTTCGGGATCATTTGGGAATCTATCGGGGTGAAGACGTTTTGCCAGCTTGATATACGCCCGCCGTATCTCTTCGGCGGCAGCCGTCTCCTCGACGCCTAGAATGGCGTAATAATCCTCTTCAAACTCCTGCATGTGTCTATTCTATATCTATTGGGACGCTGCGTCTTGGCAAAGGCTAACTTATAAAGAAATTGTAGAATTATTAGCCCCCTATAAGGTAGACCTTCATAATGAAAATTAGGGTCAAATACATACTGCGTTACTAACTATTTTTCTAACAGGAAAAAAGAAAATGAATCTTGACAGATTTACAAATAAAGCACAGGAAGCCATTCTTGCCTGCCGCGGGTTCTTGTCTCGTTTCAGTCATAGCCAGGTAATTCCGGAGCATTTACTGCTTGCTTTGATGGAGCAAGAAGATGGTCTGGCTCAGACAATAGTTCAAAAATTAGACGGCGACCCAAGCAAAATCGCCCAGGAAACACGCCGTTACCTCGAACGGCAGCCAAAAGCAAGCGCCGTATCGATGTCAAAAGACGAATTGCATGTTTCGAACAAACTGGTAAAAACTTTAGACGATGCAAGCCAAGAAGCAGATGCAATGCACGATGAATATATAAGCATCGAGCATATTCTCATGGCTTTGTGCGACGCAGACCGCTCCGAAGCGGGCTCTATTTTGAAAAGCAATGGCGTGACGAAAGACAAAATCGTGACTGCTCTTTCTTCTATCAGAGGAAACCAGAAAGTTACAAGCCAGGATCCAGAGGCTACCTATCAGGCTCTTGAGCGTTATGCTCGCGATTTGACCAAAGCTGCAGCTAAAGGAAAACTCGATCCTGTGATTGGTCGCGACGACGAAATCAGACGTGTTATGCAAGTTTTGTCGCGTAAGACCAAAAACAATCCAGTACTCGTTGGCGAGCCTGGTGTAGGTAAAACCGCTATAGTGGAAGGACTGGCAGTCAGAATCACCAAAGGCGATGTACCCGAGGGATTAAAAGACAAAAAGGTCATGGCACTGGATATGGGCTCACTTGTTGCAGGTGCCAAATTCAGAGGCGAATTCGAAGAGCGTCTGAAAGCAGTATTAAAAGAAGTAATCGATTCGCAAGGACAAATCATTCTATTTATAGATGAATTGCACACCGTAGTCGGTGCCGGCGCCACTGGCGATAGTGCCATGGATGCGGGCAATTTGCTCAAACCGCCACTTGCTCGTGGTGAATTGCACTGTATTGGTGCCACCACCGTAGACGAATATCGAAAATACATAGAAAAGGACCCCGCGCTCGAGCGCCGCTTTCAGACTGTAGTTGTGGACGAGCCAAGCGTAGAGGAAACTATTTCTATTTTGCGCGGACTGAAAGAAAGATACGAAGTGCACCACGGTGTGCGAATAAAAGATTCGGCACTTGTTTCTGCCTGCGTATTATCCAATCGTTATATAACTGATCGCTTTTTGCCAGATAAAGCAATTGACCTGGTTGACGAAGCAGCGGCTCGGATGCGCATAGAGATTGACTCTTTGCCGACTGAATTGGACGAGCTGGAACGAAAAAAAATTCAGCTTGAAATCGAACGCGAAGCTCTACGAAAGGAAACTGACGACGCTTCAAAAGATCGTTTGGTCAAACTTGAAAAAGAATTGGCTAACGTAAAAGAACACGCCGATGAGTTTCGTTTGAAATGGCAAGGCGAAAAACAAGCGCTTCAAGTCTTACAGCAAATCAAAGCCGACATCGAAAAAACCAAGCTTGCCGTCGAGCAAGCTGAACGCGCAACCGACTTGCAAAAGGCTGCTGAACTCAAATACGGCAAGTTGATCGAACTTGAAAAACAGCTGAAAGAGGAGGAATCCTTAATCAAAAACAAATCAGGTTCGCATTTACTCAAAGAAGAAATCGACGAAGATGACATTGCAGAGATTGTGGCAAAATGGACTAATATTCCGGTTAACAAATTGCTCGAAGGCGAAGTGCAAAAGCTTTTGAAGCTTGAGCATCATCTGCACCAACGAGTGATTGGTCAGGATGAAGCAATCGAAGTGGTAGCAAGTGCGGTGCGCCGTGCTCGCGCGGGTCTGAAAGATCCAAATCGTCCCATTGGTTCGTTCCTCTTTCTTGGACCGACTGGTGTTGGAAAGACAGAACTAGCCAAGGCTCTTGCAGAATTCTTATTCGACGATGAGCAGGCAATTGTCCGAATCGACATGTCTGAATATCAAGAACGACACACTGTTGCTCGTTTGATTGGTGCACCTCCCGGATACATCGGATTCGACGAAGGTGGTCAATTGACCGAAGCAGTGAGACGTCGCGCATTTTCTTGTATTCTGTTCGACGAGATTGAAAAGGCTCACTCAGACGTTTTCAACGTTCTTTTGCAAGTTCTAGACGAAGGTCACCTGACCGATTCGAAAGGGCGCAAAGTCGATTTCAGAAATACTGTAATCATTATGACTTCGAATATCGGAAGCAATTACATTCTCGACTATCAAATGAAGAGTGCAGTGGATGGCGAAGCTGGATACGAGGTGATGAAAGACAAAGTGCTTGAAGCACTGCGTCAACATTTCAGACCAGAATTTCTCAATCGTATCGACGAGACCGTCGTGTTCCATGCTTTGACCGCCAACGAATTGAAAAATATCGTTGATATTCAACTCAATCAACTCAATAAACGACTGGTCGACAGAAAGATGGAAATCAATGCTACCGATGCCGCTCGCGACTGGCTTGCTAGAACTGGTTATGATCCGGTTTATGGAGCAAGACCGCTCAAACGCTTGATTCAAAAAGAAATAGAGAATCCAGTTTCATTGAAAATGCTGGAGGGTGTTTTCTCAGACGGCGACAAAATAATAATCGACGCAAAAGAAGACCACCTCACATTCGACAAAGAAGCTGCAGCGCTTGCTACAAGCTCGGTCTAGTCTATAAATCTGAATTTCCAATCAATACGACTCGGAGGAAAAATGAGTTTTAAAAGAAACTTTGCTCTGGCTTTGCTTGCAAGTTTGAGCGTAAGCTTGAGCTTGAACTTAGGTACCGCTCTTTGCTGCAAGGCTGAGACCGGCGCTGTTAGCCCGATTCCTGAAGGTTATCACAGTCTTACTCCCACCTTCGTTTTTAAAGATGCAAAAAAAGCAATCGAATTTTATAGAAAAGCTTTTGGAGCAGAGCAAACCGAATTGATAGAGCACGAAGGCAAAGTAATGCATGGTGAAGTAAAAATCGGCGATTCGCACTTGATGCTCTCGGATGAATTTCCAGAAGGAGATTGTCTTGCCCCCAAAGATGGTCTCGGTTATATGAGCCTTTATCTCTATGTAAATGACGTGGATAAAGCTTATAAGCAAGCCGTCGATAGCGGCGCCAAGTCTAAGATGGAGCCCTGCAATATGTTTTGGGGTGATCGATATGCTTCGGTGCAGGACCCGTTTGGTTATGTATGGCAGATTGCTTCGCGCAAAGAAAAACTGTCCAGTGACGAAGTAAAAAAACGTTCTGACCAATTCTTTTCTTCAATAAAAGAAACAAAGTGACAAGGGCTTGACGCTTTAATTAAAAAAGCGCGTAAAAATCTAGTTGCCTTTCGAGCTAACCTTTAAATCATGAACCGATAACGGAACTCGATTTAAGAGGGGCGCTCAGTTGGGGGCAGATTCTGAAAACGACCGCAGGGCCAGGGCAAAGACTTCTTTAAGGGGCTTGCTATTTTTCAAAGAATAGTCTGCGCAGTCTGCATATTCAGGTTGAATATTGACGATTTTGCCATTTTCATCACGTCCAATTTTAATGCGAATTTCTCCATTTTCAGGAAGCTTGACGATTTGAAATTCTCGTTTGCTCATTTTGCGCTCGGCTAAATAACTGCGAACGCCAAGAGTGGTTGTTTCACTCAGTAGCATTTTCTCGATCTCAGCTTTGTCTTTAATCTGACAAAGAACAGAAATCTGATGGGCACTGCGACCTTTTTTCATCACACAAGGCGTAATCGTCACATCAAGGGCACCACATTCAAGTAGGCGCTCAGATGTGTATGCAAGCCAGTTTGGAGGGCAATCGTCTATATTGGCTTCTATTACGGCGATAGTATCGCTCGTAAGATTGGACTGCCCATCGCCTGCGTCAGCCTTATTAGTACCTCTGACATTTCCAATCATCAATCGCACTACATTTGGGTGCTTTTTGGGATTGAGAGAACCGGCACCATATCCGCAACCATCAATCGACTGAAATGCAGGCATCGTGGTCCAGGTGGTGGCGATACTTGTAAGAATTGCAGCCCCAGTAGGAGTTAGACATTCAAAAGGTATATCGAAAGAAGAAACAGGTGCTTTGGCTTGAGCCATGATATTGGTCACCGCAGGACAAGGAATCGGAAATATCCCATGACCGGTTTTCACCTGTCCTCGCCCAAGCGGAATGGCGGAAACATGGACTTCTTCAATCTCGAGCATAACGAATCCGATAGCAAAACCAACGATATCGACAATTGCATCAAGCGATCCGACTTCGTGAAATCGCGCTTTCCATGGACTTACTCCATGAACTTTGCCCTCGGCTTCAGCCAGATTCATCAGTATTTTTTTGGATAATTCGACCACCTTTTCGTTTAACTTGGACGAATCGATAATCTCCATTATTTGAGAAAGCGAGGTTCCATGCTCTTCGTCATGAGCGAAATGATCTTCGTGATAGCTGGAATGGTCGTGGTCATGGTCATGTTGGTGATCTTGCCCATGGTTATGGTCATGGTCGTGATCATGATGGTGATGGTGATCATGATGGTGATGGTGATCATGATAATGATGATCATGATCGGTTTGATGAGGATGCGAGTGCTCATCTACAGGCTTGCCTTGATCGTTTAAAACGTCAACTTGCAGTTTTTGGGCCGCAATCGAGCAGCGAGTAACATCGCGCAGACTGATTTTTACTTTATCCCAGGGCAATGCTAGTTTTTTGACCGATTCTAACCACAGATCATAATCGAGCCCGGCATGAAGCATGGAACCCAATAACATGTCACCTGCAGCACCGAACTGACAGTCAAAATATGCCGTTTTACGCAATGAATCAGTCATTTATTTGGTTAGCTCGCCAACATAGGGAATCTGAAAATCGACCACCATTTGATCGTGTGTAATCGAGGCTTTGTGCGAAGAATAGCTTGCGTATTCGCTCAGATTTTGATTGAGCAAAACAAATGTTTTATCGCCTGGTGTGAGCACCATTTTGTAATAACCATTCTTGGTCGTCTCAACGGCACCGCCGCCGTGAACTCGCTCTGACGATTTAAAAGAATGCCCAGTAGCAAAGGCTTTGAGCAGTATACCTTTTACTGGTTTGCCATCACGGCTGGTGACCCTTCCTTCGACCAGATATCCATGTTTCATGCCAATCAAAATATTGCGTGCTTCTGTGCCTGGAATATTTTCGACGATTGCCGACGCCAGTTGCGTCTTAATGGGCGCTGTCACTTCGAGGAAAAGCGGACCACACGGGTCGTGCTCGAATGAAAATTCGCCTTTTTTATTCGTGTTGGTAGCCGAAATAAAGCCGTTGTCTTTCTTCTCCCAGACTTCGACCCTCACACCCTTTACGGGGTTATTGGACGAATCGGTTACACGACCGCTCAATTTGTAGCAGCCACGGTTCTGGGCATTGACTGGAGATACACAATTACTTCCAAGCATTACAAAGAAAGATGCGGCTAAAGAGGTTAGCAAGAGATTGGGTGTAAAATAGTTTTTCATAGCTATTAATTGTAATCTCTTTTTTCCCGGCGGCTTATGCCTATCCAGATTGGTTCCTTAACATTGAAAGGTCGCGTCTATGTGCCTCCCATGGCGGGAGTCACCGACCTCGTGTTCAGGAGAATCGTGCGAAAAGTCGACCCAAATTGCTTGATGTCGACCGAAATGGTCTCGAGTCGAAGCTTGATGTACAGACCTGAAAACAGAATCATGGAACTTGACCAGGGCGAACACCCTGTAGGAATCCAGATCTTTGGTCACGAGCCAGACGTGATGGCGCAGGCTGCCACAATGGCAGAAGCGCGCGGAGCGGACTTTTTAGACATCAATATGGGTTGTCCGGTTCCCAAAATTACAAATGGCAAAGACGGCTGTGCCCTGATGCGCGAGCCTGAGCTTGCCCGTGAAATTGTGCGTTCGGTCAAGTCATCGGTCAAAATACCAGTGACGGTCAAATTCCGCCTGGGATGGGACGAAAACCACAAGAACTGTGTTCAATTCGGCGAAATGATTGAAGACGCTGGAGCATCTGCGGTCACCGTCCACGGGCGTACACGCGCACAAAGATATTCTGGAACGGCTGACTGGAATTTCATAAGCCATGTCAAAAAAGCACTATCTATACCGGTCTTTGGCAATGGCGACGTATTCACTCCCGAAGACGCCCTCAAGCTCCTGGAAGTTACCGGGTGCGATGGTGTCGCAGTCGCGCGCGGCACGTTAGGCAATCCCTGGCTCATTCCGCGCATAACCAAATATCTGGACCATGGCATTCTAGATGAAGCTCCAGATAATACAGAACGTCTTTTATTGGCTTATCTGCACGCCAGAGGGCTTTGCGAATACAAAGGCGCCGATGTTGGAACACGCGAATCGAGGCGTCATTTAACCAGTTACACAAAGGGCATGAGCGGTGCTGCACCTTTTAGAAACCGGCTCACCCAGGTGAATAGCCTCAAAGACATTGAAATGATTTTGAGCGAACTTGCTTTTATGTCCGGTGGTAAAGAAGCTCAGGAACGCTTACTTGCTGGCATAGAGAATCATGATTTCGACAATGGCAAAAACCCAGACAAAGGGCACCATGATAGTGAAAGCCACTTCCAGCCCCCAGTCGAGATTAACACCCTCCGCCCAGTCGCAAAACCATAGGATACCGTTGACGAATGGGGTCATACACCATCCCCACACGCCGGCTAAAAGCGCAGCCGTTAATATAATTGACCAGATGTCCATTTGTTTGCCTTCCGCCTTGTTGCCTGCTAGGAGTGATTCTTTTTCACCTGCACAAGAATCGTAGGCAAAGCAATTATTCAAGACAATGGTGGGATCACCACGGCTGCCAAGATATAATCTTCATGGGCAAAATTTAATAAACGTATCCGGAGGTCGAGATCAAGATTGTTCCGTCGCCCTCGGCAGCTACCATCTGAAGTGCTTGAATAACCGAGTTGACAGTCTTGTGCTGCTCGCGTGACTCATTCTTGATCTGTTTGGCTCTTTGAGCCACTCTCAGCACGAGTTCGTAGCGATTAGTGCTTTCGTCGAGTAATTGATCCAGAATATTTGTAGTGCTCATGAGCTGTGAAAATCTCCGCCAATATGCGCCGGATTTAACGGGTAATCCGCAATCTCTCAGCGTACACGATATGCTCTAGATTGCCAATGGCCTCATCAAGATTGTCATTTATAACTTCATAATCGAATAAGTTTTTTGAGTTGAGTTCTTCTTTTGCTTTTTCAAGGCGAGTAAGAATCCGCTCTGGTGATTCTGTAGCCCTTGATTGCAGTCTTGATTTGAGCTCGTCGTAAGACGGGGGAGAAATGAAAATAAGCACAGCCTGCGGATATTTCTGGCGGATTTGTTTTGCGCCTTCAACTTCTATTTCAAGTATTACATCCTGCCCTTCGCTCAATGACTTCTCAACCCAGGAGCGAGGTGTCCCGTAATAGTGCTCAGTGAATTTTGCCCATTCCAGAAATTCGCCACGCAATTTCATCTTAAAGAATTCTTCTGACGAGCAAAAGAAGTAATCGACGTTCTGGCGCTCGCCTTCACGCATTTGTCTGGTGGTGGCTGAAACTGATTTGGCAATATGCGGGACGCGCTCCAAAATCTTGGCAATCATAGTTCCCTTGCCAACTCCAGAAGGGCCTGTGACAACAAATAAATTGGTTGTTCTGTTAATGGCTAATTTTTCTGCTTCGCTCGGCATTTTGCTCGATTTCATGGACGTAGTGAATTATGTCCTGAATTCAGGTAAAAATATAGGGTACATATGATAAATCATGCAACCTTTTGACGCTCTTAGTCTCAAAGCTGTGCTGCAAGAAGCAAAACCGCTTCTTTTGAACAAACGCGTAGACAAAATCAGCCAACTTGGACGCGATGAGATATTAATCGGTTTGCGCTCCAAAAGCGGCAATATCAATATTTTTCTCAGCGCCCATTCCACCTACGCGCGCATTTGTCTGGTTCGCATTCCAAGTTCTGGTGACAAGTCGAACTCGAACGAAAGAAACATTTTCGAGCGTTATCAAATCAAAGAGAAATTCAAATCTCAGCCTAAATTCGGCGTGATTTTGCGCAAATTGCTTTATGCAGCAACCCTTGTTGGAGTTGAGCAGTTGCCTGGCGAGCGTGTGATTGATTTTGTTTTTTCTTGTATAGATGAAGTCGGCACCACGTCTTTAAAAGTATTATCTGCAGAACTGATGGGCAGGCACAGCAATTTGATTTTTTGGGACAAAGAAACACGTCTGATTCTTTGTGCATCACATGTGGTGACCAAAGAAATGAGCCGCAGACGCGAAATTCTGCCCAAAGGAATTTATGAGCGTCCACCTGCTGTAGACAAGCCTAATATTTTCCTACTCGACAAATCAGTAATAGATGAAAAAGTCGATGCGCTGGCCCAGAGTATCGCAAACGCCTCTGAATCAACCACAGCACCACATACGGTGACATTCGAACAGTGGTTTCTATCTTCTTTCAGCGGACTTGGTAAAACTCTGGCAGAAGAACTGGTGAGAAGCCTCAATCTTCCTACTAAAATTGAAGAGTTCGACTCAAATAGTTTGAGCGATGCGCTCTGGCAAAAAATAGAAGCGTTGCAAAATATGCAAAGCTTCCATCCCCACATGTGCAAAAACTACTCGACTTATAGTTGTCTTGGCTGGAATAAATCTGAAGACTTCGTTGAATTCAGTGCTTGCAACGACATGATCGAGCATTATTACAGGGTGCTTGAGAGTAAAGAACAATTCAGTCAGTTGAAAGAAAGATTACTCTTCGAAGTCAGAGGCGAGCGTCAAAAGCTTGAAGCAAGACGTGCGCAGGCTGGCGAACATGCACTGAACGAAGAAGAGCTTTCCAATTACAAAACAACTGGGGACTTGATTCTGGCTCATCTTCAAGAGCTCAAACCTGGACAAGAAGAACTTCTGGTCGACGAGACCAAAATAAAAATCAATCCACTTCTGACTGGCGTACAAAATGCTCAGCATTATTATCGTTTATACTCAAAAGCACGAGCCCGCATTTCATCAGCATCTACAGTGCTTGACGAAATAAACAGTCGTCTGTCATTTTTAGACAAAATCGACCATGCAATCAAAGAAGCACCAGGACTTTCTGAATTGATTGCAGTGAAAGATGCTCTTCTTCCCAAGAATAATTCCCAACAACGACAACATCAACAATCGTCAAAATCCGGTGATAGAAATCATCATAAAAACGATCGTAGTAACAATAAGAATTCTGGCAAAAGACGACTCTTGAGTCTTAATTCCAAAGATGGATGGAAAATATATGCCGGACGAAACAGGCATGAAAACAGTCATCTTTTGACTATCGCCAATCAGTTCGATATCTGGCTACATGTACTGGGTCAAAGTGGTGCTCACGTTTTAATAAGAGTTCCTTCCACCAAACAAGATCCTCCCAAATCGACTTTGCAAGAAGCCGCCCAAATTGCCGCACGACTTTCGCGCGTTCCTGCTGGAGCAAAAGTTACTGTCGTATATACACAATGTCGATATGTCAAAAGTCTGGATAAAAACAAAATTGGACAGGTACGCTACGAAAACGAAAAGACATTGCTCGTCGACACATCAGTAGAGATGCCTGATTTGATCAAAAGACTTTATTCTCAAAACTGAATTTGAGAACAAGATTTTACAAGTTAGATTTTACGAAACAATCCTACCACGACGCCTTGAATCTGCAATTCGTGCTGGCTGCTAACAAAAATAGGCTCCATGCTTGAGTTGGCCGGTTGCAGACGAAATCCGCCTTTTTCTTTATAGAAACGCTTCAGTGTCGCACCACCATCTTCGAGCAGAGCAACAACTATGTCGCCATTGTTAGGTGAAGGATTAGGTTTGACGATTACAAAATCGCCCTCATATATTCCATCTTCAATCATAGACTCGCCTTTTACTTGAAGCGCATAACATCCGCGCGAGGCATAATCGGAATCAATTTCGAGAAAGTCGGTAGTTTGATTGATAGCATCGATAGGAGAGCCTGCGGCAATCTTACCCACAAGAGGCAGTCCTTTGGACTTAGCGGCAGCCAAGGATGTAACTGAACCTTTTCTCGATTCGAAAGTGGTTTCGATTTCTTCGAATTCTTCTTCCACCGCGATGGTGAGATGTTGCATCCCAAGTTCTGAAACACGCAAAGAACGATTCAGATTCGGCTCCCACTCGACCATATTCTTATTTTTCAAAGCAGTGACATGCTGATGCACCGTCATGCGATTTTTCACCCCTAAAAGAGCAGCGAGCTCAGCAAGGCTCGGAGCATAATGTTTTTCTTTGCTTAGCCTGGCAATCGCATTTAATACATCTTGCTGGCGCGGAGGAAGCGTTTTCATCAATAAGCCCCAATAGGATACATATGTAAGTGTATTACCATCGAGGGTCGTTTGTCCACCCTTTTGACCAAATTTGAAAAAAATATCGGATCCATAGGTTTTTGCCAGTTATTTAGCGAGTTCGGCCCGACCATATATAGCAGGTGGCTTTTTATTGCCATTTTTCACCCACATCTGTGTCCCAAAATCGAAATGCCACCACTCGTGGGGATAGTTGACGAAACCCGACTGACGCATAGAGTGATAAAGCATGCGACGATTTACTCGTGCTTCGATTTCGCGCTCGCCTTGCATAGAGCTGTTTTCAAAAAAAGTAGTAGCTGAAATTTCATCAGCCTGATCAAAGCTCGAACCCATGAACAAAGGTTTTTGATCTTTTAGCGAACGCAAAGTCAAATCTATCGCTCCGCCTGTATTGTGCACAGGCCAGGTACGCCAGTTGCCAGGATCAAAACTTCTTGGGTCCGAACAATATGTGCCTGCAAACTGAACCAAGTCTTCCTCTTTCGGCTCGCTAAGCACTTCTTCGCCACGCTTGATAAAATAGTTCCAGATATCTGTTTGCAATGAAATCGGTCTGAATCCATCCAGGGCAAATACTTCTACACCATATTTTTTCAATCGATCATTTACTTCCACCAGTTTTTTAGCTACCGACTTACGAACGAAAACGGCCGCTAAAGCATTGGCAAAAGCCTTGTGATAAGGAGGATCGTCTGAAGCGTAAGCAGAATGAGCTGCCACTTTATATAGTGCCAGGTCGACTAGAGGCTCGCTGTTGCCCTCACCATTGAGATCTATTTCGACCTGATGATAATCGAGAGCGGTATTATCTGCAGAGCCAGCTGGTAAAACTATGGGGGTATCGCGGTAGTCGTCCATAAGGTTATTAATATAATGCAGTGATACAATTTAGCTATTATGAAAAAGCTAATATCAATTATTAATGTTATTCCGCTTCTTGCATCCCTCACTTTCCTTTTTCCGCAATATGCCATGTCTGAAGAGCAAACACTCTCTAAAGAAGAAATAAAACGTGTGAGTGAATCGCAAGACTCATTTAAGACTCTTTTGAAAGTTAGTGAATTGCCCGCAGGTTTGATTAAACAAGTTGGCGAGATGGCAGATCCAGGAAAGCCATTCAACTCAGGGTGTGTACGTACTCCAGGTCTTGCCAGTCAGGCGATGAAATTTGCCTGTGCATCAAACGATCGGTTGTGGTTTTCGTATCAATCGGGCGGTTTTTGTCTTGTGAACAAACTCGAACTTTACGAGTTGCAAGGAAACAAAAGCAAATTGCTATGGTCGACTATAACTCCGCGACCAATGGCATCACTTAGCGAAATCAGCGAGTTTCTGAAAAAAACAGTTTCGAAGGCAAAATAATTCATGCCGGAATTTTGCAACAATTTCATGCCCCATGGCGTTTGCTTGCAATGGAATACGCCTTTGTTATTGACCTGGATTATTGCCAATGCAGGCATTGCGCTTGCTTATTTCGCTATTCCAGCAGCACTTGTTTATTTCGTCAAAAAGCGCAAGGATGACCTGCCATATCCATGGCTGTTCAGGCTCTTCGCTCTTTTCATTGTTTCGTGCGGAATGACGCATGTAATGAAAATCTGGACGATATATCACGCTCATTACTGGGCTGAAGCACTTTTAGATGCACTCACGGCAATTGTTTCGCTTGCAACAGCCATTCGGCTCTGGCCATTGATTCCCAAAATGCTCGCGCTCAAAAGCCCGGCACGACTGGAAGATGCCAACGAAAAACTGGCTAAAGCTAATGAAGAATTGAGCACGCTCAATAAAAATCTGGTTCTTGCTCGCGACCAGGCACTGGAGGCATCCAGTCTCAAATCGTCTTTTGTAGCCAATATAAGTCATGAGTTACGCACTCCAGTCACAGGCGTAATGGGCATGAACGAACTACTCATGCGCACAGAATTGACTCCACATCAAAAAGATCTGGCAGCCTCTATTCAAGAAGCAGCAAAATCATTGCACTTAATCGTGAATGACATTCTAGACCTGTCCAAAATCGAAGCGGGGAAAATGACTCTGCAACGAGTTCTTTTAAATCCATCCGAGATAGTGCGCGACTCCATTAATATGCTTTTGCCTACAGCAACAAAAAAAGGACTCGTGCTCAATTGTCTAATCGACCCGCATTTAGAAGAGCATGCACTCAACCTGAGCGGCGATCCTGTGCGTGTAAATCAGGTATTGCTCAATTTGATGGGCAACGCTTGCAAATTCACGGACCATGGTCAAATCGACGTGGAGGTCCTGGTACTCAAACGCGAAGAATCTAGAACGCTGGTCAAATTTTCGGTGAAAGACACTGGAATTGGTCTTGACGATCAAGACAAAAAAATGCTCTTCAAACCTTTTACACAAGCAGATGAATCCACCACCCGAAAATATGGCGGCACTGGACTGGGACTTACGATTTCCAAATTGCTAGTCGAGTTGATGGATGGCGAAATCGGCGTAGAGAGCGAGAAAAACAAAGGGTCGACTTTCTGGTTCGTTGTGCCTTTCACACACACACCCGAAATTATATTGAAAAGATATACGACTTCTGCCACTATCAATTTAGGTACTGCATCACAGGGAAAAGTTCTTGTGGTGGAAGACAATCCGGTATTGCGCAGTCTTGCCCTTAAACAATTAGAGACTCTAGGAATAGGCGCCAATGCTGTTTCAAACGGGCAGGCGGCGTTAGACGAACTTGCGCGCTCGCGTTATTCGCTTGTATTAATGGATTGCCATCTTCCTATAATGGATGGTTATGAAGCCACTCAACAAATTCGTGAGCTTGAAAAAAATACAAGCGAGCATATAACCATAATTGCTATGACAGCAGGCGCGATGACAGGCGATTACGAAAAATGCCGTCAGGCAGGAATGGATGATTATTTAGCCAAGCCCTACACGCTCAAACAGCTTAAAGAAAAGCTAGGCAACTGGCTTTTGACTGAAAAATCAATTCCTCCAAGTGAGAAAAAAGATGCATAAATAGCATTTCAGTTCTTGGATACCAGATTTAAGCTTTGCCCAAAACCATGTTTGATAGGCGCCTTCAGCCCCCGTTCTATGCAGAATATATGCAATCGAATCAATTGCATCCAATCGTTAAGAGTGTTAACTTCGATGCATCGAACGAATCAAAATCAAGGAGCAAAACCAAAAGCACCTGTGCGCTCGGCAAGACACAGGGGTTAGAGTTCTATTGTAATTTTGCAACTGAACTCAAACCTGGTGGGGGAAGAGTGGTTAAAAACCACCGCTGTCCCGCAACTGTAACAGCCCACTGAAAAGGACGCTGCAAGCCAGTCTACCCACTCGAGCGTAAGGACGAACCTCTTCGATGCTTAAAGAGGACCGTCCATATCGAGCATTCCTCAATCAAGTGTTTGATATGGACTCTCCTCTTGGTCCGGCTGTTGCCGGACTCAGAGGGCTTTTGCATCCTTACACAAATGGAGAATCAGAACTAAATGAGCCGGTCTTCTTCCTCTGCCACCACACAAAGTGCAAACTCCACTGTGGTTGATGCCACCAACTCGGCATCGCAATCTTCGTCCAGCGTATACCCTAACCACAAAGTATTGAGAAGAAACGGCAGTATTGCTCAGTTCGAACCTCAAAAAATTGCCGTGGCAATGACCAAAGCTTTTCTTGCTTCCGAAGGCGAGCATGGCGCTGAAAGCTCACGCATCAGAGATCTGGTGAAGAAGCTCACTCAACAAATCGTCGACACATTGATTGAACGTCTGCCCGATGGTGGCACTTTCCACATCGAACATATTCAAGACCAGGTAGAAATTTCGCTCATGCGTGCTGGCGAATATGAAGTTGCACGTGGCTATGTTTTGTATCGCGGTGAGCGCAGCAAACAAAGAGCCGAACAAAAACCAGAGCGCATAAGCTCCACTATAAGTATCGTAGGTTACGACGGTGTCAAAAAACCTTACAGCAAACAACATTTCTTTGGAGTAGTTAACTCGGCGTGCCAGGGACTTTCAGAAAGTGTATCGGCAGAAAAAATTTGCGACCTTTCGACCGAGAACCTATTTGATGGCGTGCACGAATCTGAAGTATGGAAATCGCTCATTTTCGTAAGCCGCTCGCTCATTGAATACGAACCAGATTACACCTATGTTTGTGCTCGCTTGCTCTTACACGAATTGCGTCGCGAAGTGCTTGGTGAGGAAGTTTTCGCCGAAAACATGCAAGCACGTTATGCCGAAGCGTTTCCTCAATACATCACCCGTGGTATCAAAGCCGGATTGCTAGACGAGCGCTTGCAAGAATTTGATTTAAACAAGATAGGAAAAGCACTTCGCGCTGACCGCGATTTCAAATTCCAGTATCTTGGTCTGCAAACACTTTACGATAGATATTTGTTGCACGAAGATGACAATCGTTTCGAGTTGCCCCAGATGTTCTGGATGCGTGTTGCAATGGGTCTTTCGATGAACGAAATCGACCGTGAGGCGCGCGCTATCGAGTTCTACGACGTACTCTCTAGTTTCGACTTTGTCTCCTCCACTCCCACTTTGTTCAATTCTGGAACCAAACGCCCACAGCTGTCATCGTGCTTTTTGACTACAGTAGGTGACGACCTTTCGTCTATCTACGAAGCCATCCGCGAAAACGCGATGCTTTCTAAATTCTCTGGTGGACTCGGAAATGACTGGACCCCTGTACGCGCACTGAACTCACATATCAAAGGAACCAATGGCAAGAGCCAGGGTGTTGTGCCTTTCTTAAAAGTAGTAAACGACACTGCTGTTGCCGTGAATCAAGGTGGCAAACGCAAAGGTGCTGTGTGCTGTTATCTCGAATCGTGGCACCTGGACATCGAAGAGTTTCTCGAACTGCGCAAGAACACTGGCGATGACCGCCGTCGTACACACGACATGAACACTGCCAACTGGATTCCAGATTTGTTCATGGCTCGCGTTTTGAAAGACGAGCAGTGGACATTGTTCAGCCCAGAAGAAGTGCCCGAACTTCACGATTTATTCGGCGCCGAATTCAAAGCTGCTTACGAAGCATACGAAACACTTGCAGACGAAGGCAAAATCAAATCATTCAAACGCATTCCAGCAGTAAGTCTTTGGCGCAAAATGCTTTCGATGTTGTTTGAAACAGGTCACCCCTGGATCACATTCAAAGACCCATGCAACGCAAGAAGCCCGCAACAACACATGGGCGTAGTGCACTCCTCTAACCTCTGCACTGAAATCACTCTAAACACTTCAGACTCTGAAACTGCAGTATGCAATTTAGGTTCGGTCAATCTAATCGCCCATTTGAAAGATGGCGAACTCAATTTGGAAAAACTGGAACGCACATGCAGAATCGCTATGCGCATGCTCGACAACGTGATAGACATCAACTATTACAGTGTGCCAAAAGCACGCAATTCAAATATGCGTCATCGTCCTGTCGGTCTTGGCATAATGGGCTTCCAGGATGCGCTCATCACATTGCGCGTCCCGTATTCGTCGCGTGAAGCAGTTGAATTTGCCGACTATGCCCAGGAAGCAGTGAGCTATTACGCCATCCTTTCAAGCAGCCAGTTAGCAGCAGAGCGCGGCTCTTATCCAACTTATAAAGGCAGCCTCTGGGACCGTGGCATCTTGCCAATAGACAGCTTGAAACTACTTGAAGAAGCTCGCAAAGCCACAGTCGGACACAGCGAAAATGTATTCGAAGTCAATTGGGATCAGAAACTCGACTGGTCGGTGGTGCGCAATTCTATTAAAGAAAACGGCATCAGAAACAGCAATTGTCTGGCTATCGCTCCTACTGCCACCATCGCTAATATCGCTGGCGTCAGCCCTTCTATCGAGCCAACATTCCAGAATTTGTACGTTAAGAGCAATCTGTCAGGCGAATTCACCGTTATAAACTCGTATCTGGTGCGCGACTTGAAAGAACGTGGTCTCTGGGACGAAGTTATGGTTCACGATCTCAAATACTTCGATGGGTCTGTTCTTTCAATTGAAAGAATTCCCCAAGACCTCAAAGCACTTTATGCCACTGCCTTTGAAGTTGATCCACGCTGGCTCGTCGAATGTGCTTCGCGTCGTCAAAAATGGATTGACCAGGCTCAAAGCTTGAACTTGTACATGAGCGAACCAAGCGGTCGCAAACTGGACGATCTGTACAAAATGGCTTGGCGCAAAGCTCTTAAAACAACCTATTATTTGAGAACTACTTCCGCCACTTATGCTGAAAAATCTACCGTTCATACAGGCGCCTTGAACAAAGTTTCAAACACCATCGAAGCGCCTAAAGATTTGGTGATTGAACTGCCGATTATCGAAGGCAAAGTCTGCAATCCTAATGACACCGAATGTGAAGCCTGCCAGTAAACTGCAAGTTTAAAGGGAAATAACCAATGCTAAGTTTCGACGATTATTTAAACGACTCGACCAAAGAATCTCCAAAACAGGATGCTAAAACTCCGGTGGCAGAGAAATCAAAAACACATTCGATTCCACCAGTGGATAGTGCAAGCGAACTGGATTTCAGCCCAGCGCAAGTGCAAGAAGTAGTAAGCGTGATAACAGCTGAACCTGCGGCCAAATCAGTACAAGCTCCAGTACCTGCAATGGCGCAAGCTCAAGCCAAGCCAATAGCTCAAGCATCAGCTTCAGAGGCTGGCGGCGTGACAGGGGTAGAAGAAATTTCTTTCAACGCCGGTCGTATCAAGGTGGACGAAAAGCGCATCATCAATTGCCGCGCCGATGTTAATCAACTGGTGCCATTCAAATATGAATGGGCATGGCAAAAATATCTCGATGCTTGCGCCAATCACTGGATGCCCCAGGAAATATCGATGAGCCGCGACATTGCTTTATGGAAAGACCCAAACGGTCTTTCGCAAGACGAGCGTCGCATCATCAAACGCAATTTGGGATTTTTCACCACCGCCGACTCGCTCGTGGCAAACAATCTGGTGCTGGCTATTTATCGTCACATCACCAATCCCGAGTGCCGACAGTATTTGTTGCGTCAATCATTCGAAGAAGCAATTCACACACATGCATATCAGTATGTGGTGGAGTCACTAGGACTTGATGAAGGCGAAATCTTCAACATGTACCGCGAAATTCCAAGCATTCACGCCAAGGATGTTTTCGAACTGCAATTCACCCAGGAACTGTCCGACCCCAATTTCAACACTGGCACAGAAGCAACTGATCGTCGTTTCTTGCGCAACTTGATTGGTTATTACATCATCATGGAAGGTTTGTTCTTCTATGTCGGATTCGTGCAAATGCTTTCGTTTGGACGTCAAAACAAAATGGTCGGCGCGTCCGAACAATTCCAGTACATCATGCGCGACGAGTCGATGCACCTCAACTTTGGCATCGACCTGATTAACCAGATCAAGGTAGAAAACCCACACTTGTGGACAGCCGATTTCCAGAAAGAAATCATCGACCTCGTCATGCAAGGTGTCGAACTCGAATATCAATACGCAGTCGATACTATGCCAAACGGAGTGCTTGGTCTGAATCAAAGTATGTTCAGCGAATACTTGCGTTTCATCGCCAATAGACGATTGAAACAAATCGGCTTGCCCGAACAATTCCCGGGCGCCAAGAATCCGTTCCCCTGGATGAGCGAGATGATCGATTTGAAGAAAGAGAAAAACTTCTTCGAAACTCGAGTAATCGATTATCAAACAGGCGGTGCGCTGAACTGGACTTAAATCGAAACGAAATCCAAACCAAATCGAATGATCACCACATGCTAGTTGACGCAGGCAAAGCCAAACCAGGCGACATGTATCGCATTCTGCTTGGAAGTGTTTTGCCTCGTCCCATAGCCTGGGTCTCAACCAGAAGCAATAGCGGCGTCGATAATCTGGCGCCCTTTTCTTTTTTCAACGCAGTGAGCGCAAATCCGCCTTTGCTCGCATTCGCTCCGGCACTACATGCGGTGGCAGAGCCCGGGAGCAATAAGGGCGTAGCCAAAGACACTCTGCGCAACATCAAAGACAACGGCGAGTTTGTAATTAACATCGTTAGCTATGATTTGCGCGAGCAAATGAATGCAAGTTCGGGTAATTTTGCCAAAGAGGTTTCAGAATTCGACAAAACCGGACTTACTCGCGCACAGTCTGAAATGATCAAACCGCCACGCGTTCTTGAGTGCAAAATCAGTTTCGAGTGCCGTCTTTACAAACTGTTAGAGTTTGGCGAAGAACCTTCATCAGGCAATCTAGTTATAGGCTCTGTTCTTTGCGTGCACTTAGATGATTCTGTTTATCGTGATGGACGCATCGATACAGCAAAGCTCGATCCAATAGCGCGCATGGAAGGAAACTGGTATTGCTCTGCTCGAGAGCGTTTCAAGATGGAGCGCCCTGACTGAATTTCAGTTGCGACTCATCCTGGTGTCATAATGGATTTATGGCATTTGTACTCCTGGACGATCCTGTAGATTCGATTGAACTCGAATTGAAAACAGAACCTGAGCGCTTCGGGTCAGGTCCTGGTGGTTCGAGCCGACCGCCTCGTCGCACCGCGCTTGGCTATATGGGCGAAGACGATGATGCCTGGCACAACATGCGCAAATGGCAGCGCATGAAAGTGAAAATAATCGAGCGCGGATTGCAGGGCTACAAAGTCTGGTTGCTTGCCACAGGTGACTTTGCTTTTCTCAAAACAGATCTTGAACTGGAAATCGGTAGCACATGCGACGGGTTGTTCCAACAATGGAACAAAGATGGCACAGCCACTTTCATTCCTGCAACCAAGCTAAAATCAGAACAGCCGATAGAACCGCAAAGCTTTAGCCTGAAAGATTTATTGCCGTTTCAAGAATCTCAAAAAAATGCGTCCATCGAATTTAAATCATCTGATATGGACGATCCCACCGACGTATTGCCCGGTCCCCTTTCCATCAGCGAATTTGCACCTATCGATTTGATTCGACATAAGTTAGCCGATTATCTCGATTGGTTCAAACAAAATTCTTATACCGGTATCGTTAAATACAAACACCCGCGTTTTAATTCTTACGGCGCCCTTGTTTTATTTCGCGGGCGATGCACAGGAGCGATGTTCTCATGCGAAGGTCAGCAAAATTTTCTTTCGACAGAGCAAGCCCTTCCCGAATTATTTACGGCAATGTGTTTGCTTGGCGCGGACGTGTTTTCGTATACGCTGCCGGAGGAAATAGTGCTTCCGATAACGGCAGGTTTTATTGGCTACCAGGTGCAACCACAAAAGGAAAATAGCAAAGATAGTTTCGAATATATGATCGACCGTTTTGCAAAGTATAAGTCGATTGCGCTATTGGTTCTGAGCTCTCGATCTAATGGAACTATGTTTGTCTACGTGTATAAGGGCAAAGTAATTGGATTTTTCAGCCTGGAGCACAAGACCTTTTTCTTGAATGAAACTGGTATGTTTGATTTCGTATCTAATAATACTGATATCGAACTCTATATAAGTGTTTTGCCAAACGAGATAGTTCTAAAATCGTTTCAATTCGGCTTCGAGCTCGAACTCTAGACCCCTTGCCAGATCTTGCGGGTAGATGGCAAACTAGAAAGTATGAGCGATGGCGAAATATCTCATCTGAGGCCCAGGTCGGAGTCTGAGCCGGAAACACAATTAGATAAAAACTCAGACAAGAAAGCGGTCAAACTTAATCACGAGGAAGTTTTCCTTCCTCGGCTTTCTAACGACCTGAAATACAAAAGAGCGCTGGATCTGCTCGTTTCTTCGAGACACGGCAGTAAAGCAGAACTTCTTGATTTGCATCAAGACGGATTTAACCGTGTAATTCTCTCTCTAAAGCAAGAAGGATTCACTGGCTTCCTTTCATTTTCCTCGCAGAGTCAATTTTCTCGGGGGGCATTTTTATTAAACAATGGGCTATGCGTTGGCTGCCTGTATCAAAATAATTTGATGTTCGATCTAAGACCGACCGATGAGTCTATTCGTTTGTTGCTCAATGATCTAAACGATAAGGATGCTGAACTTTTCAAATACAGTCTTCCCCAATCAATCATTCTGCCTTATTCTGCCCTGTTTTTAGGAAAGCAAATTGAATTACCCACATCTAAACCAATCTCTCCTTTCAGCCAACCGATAACGGTTGAGCTTTCAAAGCCAAATATATTGGCCAAGATTTTAACTTCACTCGAAAAAGACAGGTGTACCGCAACCGTTGTAATTGACTCCAATAACGAAAACGGTATATGTCTTATCTTCGTACACAGGGGATTTGCAGGAGCTTGTTTTTTAGTTGAACTCCAAACATTTTCGATTGATTTTGACACACCGAAAGATTTCGTTTTACAAAACGAAAATGCTAGTTTTACTACGAACATCTTGCCGCAAGAATTAATGTCAGAAGATCGGCTTGGCATCGACCTTGCCAATTTTTTAATTTAGCTGGTCTGAAAAAATCAACCGATAACGGAACGTTTTCTTGTGCTACTTCAAAGCTTTAATCTGTGCGTAAATCGCGTCGCCCTCTTTTATTTTATTTTGCTTATATAGAGTCTTTGCATATCCAGTCATACAGTCTTTCAATTCTTTCGAATTGGTATCACTTTCAGTGCTTTTTGATTTTAGGATCTCTATGCTCTTTTGATAGGACTGACAAGCTCTGTCCAGCTCGTTATTCTGTCTTTGGGCTTCTGCCAGTTCTTTCAAAACAAGCGAATATTTCACCGAGCTTGAATCAATTTCAGATTCTAATTTGCAAGCCTCGGATAATGACAAAATAGCTTGTTCGAATTTGTGCAAAGAAAGACTTGTTCTGCCCATCTCCACCAAAAGTTCACTTTTCATTTGAGGTGTGGAGGCAGACTCAAGTTTTGTCTGGAGAGACTTCAACTTATCCTCTGCAGCCCATCGTTTATCTTGAAGTTGATTTTCTATTTTCTTGTTGTATTCGAGCGGATGCAACTTTGCTCCACTCCTGGAAATCTGATAATCGCCATCTGGAAGACTAACATCGTTGAATTTGTAATGCTCGATGTCGCTCTTTGGCCCAGCTGCCAAAGTGTACTCGACTCCGTATCCATTTTTCCACGCAGCAGGCAGAGGATCAAACGGACCGGCTCTCTTTATCGCTGCTAATGCAGCTTCATCAACAGCTTTAATCCCCGATGTTTTTTTCAAACTAGCTGTTTTAATTTTGCCAGTAGCCTCAATCAGAAAATAAATAGTGGTCTTGCACTTTGTTTTAACATCCGGACTTCGCCAGCTATTCGAGATTTTTTCGCGAACTTTTCTCATATACGCATCGGAGTCTATTTTTTCATCAACCGATAACGGTTCAGGTTTTGAAGGCCCAAAGTTAAAGGTGTACTTTAAAGCCAAACCATCTTTGAATTTTGTGGGAATTTTTCCAAATGGTGCAGCCTTTTTTACCGCCATCAAAGCTGCCTGATCTACCTCAGAAACGCCCGAGCTAGTATCAATTTTCACTTCCTCCACCACGCCTATAGCGTTCATTTTAATGAGCAATACAGCCTGTGTAGCACTTTTCAAATTTTGAGGACGATTAGCATTCAGTTGAGCCTGTACTTTGTCACCCAGTTTCTTCATGAATAGTTCTTCGCTAGGCGCAACCTGTTGCTGAGCCGAGTTTGATTTAGCGCTTGAGGATTTTGCCGCAGGAGTTTTTGCATAAAGCAGTCCACCTTTGCCAGCTGTGCTAAATGAAGTCGAAACAGACAATATCGACGCCAGCAAGGGAATAAATAAACAATTCTTCTTAACGACTTGCACTTTGAATCAATCCCGACCACCTAGTAGTAGATGATAATATTAGTCTATTTTGAGCGACTAAAAGTCTAATTATGCGGTTACTTTCGATGAAATCCAAATCCTTACAAGCACTTGCAATTTCTTTGGTTCTAGCATCAAATGTGACGCTTGCAGCAATAGCTCAAGCTCAACTTGAGAGTACAAGCGAAACGAAACCCGAGCCCTATCCGGCTCCAGCATTAAAAGTCGGACTTAGTTCCCGAGAAGCTTGCAACCTGGTCTTTCAAGGCAAGTACAAAGAAGCTCTGGACTTGTGTCTAGCCGAAATGAAAACCGACAACTGCCACGAGGATGCAAAACGCATCGCTGGCATTTGTTATTGCCATATGCAAGACAGCGCAAAAGCTCAAACGATATTCGAAGAGTTATTAAAACAGGATCCAGAATCGGCTGACAAAATGCTCGACCTCGCAGCATCTCTTTATCAGCAAGGAAAATATCAGGCAGCCTACAAACTCTGTGCCAAAGCAGCCACATACTCAAATTGCAAAGCGTATGGAAAATCAATCGCTTATCTAACCGCAGCTGAATGTCTTTATGCTGACAACAAATTGAGCGAAGCAGCAAAAACTTACCAGGCTTCGCTCGACTCACTTAACAAAAATGTCGGAGCTTTAGTTGCTAAATTCGCCTTGTCTGGACTGGCAGGTTGTTACTGGCAACAGAAAATGTACAAAGAAGCTGCGACTACGTACGAGGAACTAGCGAAAATCAGTCGGTCTATGTACGGCGAATTCGATGTCGACTACGGTTGGTCGATTTTCCAACTATCCGAAGCCTATGAAAAATTAGACGATCCCAGACGTCGGGGACTGGCTTTCAAGTCAATCTGGATCTTCCGTAAAGCCAATCTGGATCGACTTAGTGAAGAATACAAAAACATTTTGACTGACGATGAAAAAGGTCAGCAACTTAAAGAGCGACTCGCTCGGTTTGTTTTTGGTGAATCATCCAATCAAGAATATGCTTTTACTGATCGATTCTTGATGGGACCGTCCAAATACTACGAGGCAACAGGCAGAGGAGTGGTTCCACCGCTTTGCGCCTGGAGATACAACACACGCAAAGCCGAGCCTCCGGGCTGGGTTTGGAGCGACCCTCGCGTTGAACAAACAGCCTTGCTTATTTGTGTGCACGGTCTCGGTTTACATCATCGCTCTTACGAATCATTCGCGAAGAGAATTCAGCGCGAAGGTGTAACCACCATCTCATTCGATGTCCGAGGATTTGGGAGCTATTTAGATGCTCGCGGTCATGACCGTTTGAACATGGAAGATTGCGTTTCTGATCTAGAAAATCTAGTGGGGGTCTTGCGTAAAGACAATCCCAAAGTGCCCTTGTTTTTACTTGGCGAATCCATGGGGGGAGCTATTGTTATGCGCCTTGCAGCGCGAAAAGGCAAGCTTATCGATGGGCTTATTTGTTCGGTTCCCTCAGGTTCGAGATACAGGTCACATAGACAAGCGTTATCGGTTGGTTTGCACTTTTTGAAAAACAAAAATAGGCCTTTCGATATCGGAACACGAATTGTTAATCAAGCAACATCCGAAAGCCGCTTACGCGAAAGCTGGTCCAACGACCCTTCCAGCCGATTGCGCTTGTCCCCCCAGGAATTACTCGAGTTTCAGCACTTTATGGACAAAAACGTCGAGTTTGCAAAGCAAATAACCGAAACCCCAGTGATTATTTTCCAGGGCGATGATGACAAACTGGTCAAAAAGACTGGCACTTATGACTTATTCGAATCAGTGGCTAATCCAAAGAAAACACTTGTGATGTTAGGTGAGACAGAACATCTTATTTTCGAAGCTGGACAGTTCAAGGAAGATGTGACGATGGGTGTTCTGGGCTGGATGTCTGCACATTCGCAAAGAAAGGAAAAAACTTCGAACAAGCTTAAAAAAGGCGTCAGCGAGAATTAAGATTAAGTTCTAGTCTTTTCAAAGTTAATATCAAACCTATTCTGGGTTTATAAGTAACGGGCGCTCATTTTTTTGCAGCCGAGGGCATTGTGATGAAACGCACATCAAACAAATTTATTTCCATTTTTACTCTCTTGAATCTGGCTATTTGTGCATCACTCGTGAGTGCTCCAGCCAGTTACAGCCGTGGCGGGGGGCATGGCGGAGGAATGCACGCAGGGCACGATGGATTTGGTCATGGGGCGTGCGGTCACGATTGCGGCGACCACGACGGTTTTGGACGCGACGGCACATTCGGGCACGGACTGGGTAATCATTTTGGATTAGGTGACCGCGACGCACTTGGAGCTCGACTTCCAGTTAATCATGGTTATTTCAGCCATGCTCCCTATCGCTACGGATGGGGTGGAGCTCCAGCTTATGGCGCATACGGACTTGGGTATTCGTATTATCCGAATACATTTTTCCCCACCTACTACGCGGATGGCGTGGCGCTCGGCGAACAGTTTGCATCGCAAAACAACTCAGACGCAAATTAATTGAAAATACGAACTTCAGATCATTTACCAGCTTGATCGACAGAGCAGTCTTTCACGCAACGAAATCCAACATGCGGCATGGCACTATCCGCGGTGGCACTCATGCGGGCGCTGGGACGGTATCCAGCGCAATAATTTTCATGACATAAAAAGGACCCACCTCGAATAACTTTGATACTTCGCGATAGTGGATAACGCCTGTCGCTACCCTCGCTTGGACCTTTCGGGTTACGCACAATTCCGTTTTCGTCTTTATCATGCATAATAGCTTCCAGGTAAGCAGTCGCGCGATAATTATCCTGACACCATTCCCAGACGTTTCCCGCCATGCCGAAAAGCCCGGCACTGTTTTGTCCAGCTTGAAAAACAGAACAGGTACCTTGTTTATTTTTTGGCTTACTGTTAAGACAGGGGAAATCACCTTGCCAGATATTGATTTTTGGGTCGCGCCTAGCTTTAACAGTTGCAGATTTCTCAAGTCCCGCCTTGGTTAACGGCTCAAACCGTGCGGCATACTCCCATTCTGCTTCGGTAGGCAATCGCTTTTTCGCAAAGGAACAGTACGCTTGCACATCTGCGTAAGAAACCTGGGTAACTGGGTGATCACCTTTTCCGCTAATCGAACTATTTGGACCGAAAGGATGGCGCCAATCAGCCCCTTCCACCCACTTCCACCACTTTGTAAAATCCATTCGCGCCGACTCTGTACCAGATAATTCCAAAGGCGCTACATACACGAGCGAACCAGGCTTGAGCATGCCGTTTTGCATTCCTTCTATTAGATTCGGCAATGGCACCACATAAGGTGGCAGCTCTTTTTTCAAGTCCTCGAATCGGATAGGTTTCTCAGCTGTAGTAACATAGCCAGTTTCTTTGACGAATTTCTCGAATTGAGCATTTGTCACCTCAGTTTTGTCCATCCAAAAGGCGTTTACAAAAACCTTGTGACGAGGCATCTCATCTCTTTTCGCAAGTTTGCTGTCTCCACCCATTATGAAGTCACCAGCCGGAAAGAAAATCATTTGAGAATTTTCTTTCTCCCCCGCTGCCGTTGCTTTTGAAAATGAACCGATAACGGTTGAAAAAATCATACTCACCGCAAGCGGCAAGCATATTTTATTTAGCGTGCTGACCACTCATTCGCTCCATCACCTGTTCTAAATTCATCGATGTCGATTTCTGTCGGCAGGGATAATCTTTAAATGTAGAGATGAACGTTCCAACATAGTCTTTGGCAGGAATAAGCATGAACATATGATTCACGTACCAGTGTTTATAATCTGCAGCTTCTTCCTTTGCACGCTCAAAAGGATCTGTGCGCAAATTCGTAATTGATGGAGCACGCAATTTGACGAAAGGCTCTTGCCAGACTTCAAGACCTTTAGCTCTTTGTTCAGCAAAATTGAGCTTCCATTCTTTAAAACGCAATCCGACAAGTTCGCCATCATCATTGAAATAATAAAACTCGCTTCTGGGTCCATGTTTGGCTTGTCCTTCTAGATAAGGCAAGAAGTTATAGCCATCCAGATGAACTTTGAAAGTTTTGTTTCCGACTTGATAGCCTTGCAACAATTTTTGCTTGATCTCATTTTCCCCGACTACGGCAAGCAGGGTGGGAAGTAAATCTTGATTTGATATTATCTCGTTTGATACCTGCCCAGCTTTTATTTTGTTGGGATAACGAATAATCATCGGAATGCGAAAGCCACCTTCCCAGTTCGTGTCTTTTTCGCCTTTAAACGGAGTCGTGCCTCCATCTGGCCACGAGAAACATTCTGCACCGTTATCGGTAAGATAAATAACTATAGTGTTATCTGCAATACCAAGGTCATCGAGCTTTTTAAGCAATACGCCGACATGTCCATCGTGCTCAACCATGCCATCGGGATAAATACCAAGCCCCGTTTTCCCCTTGGAAGACTCTTGCAAGTGAGTAAAAATATGCATTCGAGTTGAGTTGAACCAGGTGAACCATGGTTTTCCAGCTTTATTAGCTCTATCGATAAAATCTAACGTTGCATCAAGAAATTCCTGATCAACTGTTTCCATCCGCTTGGTATTGAGCGAACCAGTGTCAATTATTTCGCCACCTTTAGTCGCTTTTAAAACTCCCCGCGGTCCATACTTTTGTCTGAAAGCTGGGTCTTTTGGATAATCGGGATTCTCGGGTTCTTGCTCGGCATTTAGATGATAGAGGTTTCCGAAAAACTCATCAAAACCATGATTGGTGGGAAGATATTCGTTTCGATCTCCCAAATGATTTTTGCCGAACTGACCGGAAATATATCCCAGCGGCTCAAGTAATTCCGCAAGAGTTGGGTCATCCGAGCTCAATCCATGTTTGTCTCCCGGCAATCCAATTTTCAACAAGCCTGTTCGAAACGGGTGCTGACCGGTGATGAATGCTGCGCGCCCCGCAGTACAACTCTGTTCTCCGTAAGCATCGGTAAACATCATTCCTTCTTTGGCGAGTCTGTTGATGTTGGGTGTGTCGTAACCCATCAAGCCATGATTGTAAGCATTGATGTTGAACCAGCCGATATCGTCTCCCATTATTACGAGGATATTTGGCTTTTTTACTGATTGCAAGCGCGTTGCAGCTAATGAACTTGTTTGTGTTTGTGTATTTGTGGTTGTGGTTGTGGTTGTGTTTGTGCTGGCCTTTGCGATGGTGACATTTGCAAAAGTTTCGGTATTTGAAAACGCAGCAAGACTGTTGAGTGTCTGCACTCCTACTGCGATATGCAGCGCTAGAGAGAAATTCATTATCGATTTTGCAACGCCTGACATGTACGACCTTCTTAGGTAAGTGATGAGACATCCATTTTACCAGCGAACCGATAACGGTTGATTTTTACCTGACCAGCGTTTCTAGAAGCGATCGATTTAGATTAGCTTTTTGGGAAAGCGCACGGTGAAAGTACTTCCACTTCCAAGCTGTGAGTCTACCGTCACCGAGCCTTTATGAGCCTCAAGAACAGCTTTCACGATTGATAGACCAAGGCCGGCTCCGCCAGCCTCTCTTGAACGAGACTCGTCACTGCGATGAAACCTGTGAAAAATATTATCTTTGTCAGACTCTGAAATTCCAATTCCGGTATCTGAAACTTCAACCACAGCAAAGACTTCATTCTCAGTCAATCGGACTGAAATTTTTCCATGATCTGTATAACGGACGGCATTACTGAGTAAATTACTTATCGCTTGATGAACAGATTCTGGTTCACCATCAATAATGACCGGTGTATCAGCATCAAGTTCGATTGTGAGATTTTTTGATCGGGCAAGAGGTCTGAACTGATCGACAACCTCTTCTATGAGTTCCGACATTATTATTTCGCGGCGACGAAAAATAATAGCTTGATCTTCAACTTTGGCAAGAAACAACAAATCTGACGTTAATTCTTTCATTCGTCTGTTTGCTTTGGTAATCGTTTGCAATTCGAATTCCAAATCGGATTTCGTTATCGGTTCATTTTCATCAACCACACTCAAAGTTTCAGTTGCGGCCTCAATTACGGAAATTGGAGTTTTCAGTTCATGACCTGCGTCAGCGACGAATCTCTTAAATAGACTGAGAGTTTCTTCTACTGGCTTGAGTGCAATTCCGGCAAATTGATATCCCGCTACTACAACTCCAAGGGCCAGAAATGGCATCACAAGAAAAGTTGCAAGCAGCATATCATTGAAAATTTTATCATTTGATTCAGTAGATACCTGAATTTGCAAAAATCCGTAGGCTTTACCCTGGTGGATAATGGGCTGGTATAAAGAACGAACCGATATCGTTTGATCTTTATTAGAGACATGTCCGGAGGCGAGTTTTTTAACGCCGACGGGACCAAAATTTTGAATCAATTTTCGATCTTGATCATAAATTTGTACAATGGCAAGAACTGGTGAATGCTCGCGCTTAGCCGCTCTCGCCCAGTTCGTTAATGAAGGAATTTCATTTACTATCTCAATACTCGGGCGTGTTTCAGCAAGCAGATCTTGCAAGAGGATGTCCATGGAACGTGATAGACCCCACTGGAAAATTCCAACAGAACCAAGCACACCAAGCTCATATAAAATCAAAACGAACAAAGCGAAGTAAACGGCAAGCTTCAAACGAAGCCGTTTGACCATGCTCAATTCAGATTCTCATCCAGGGTGAGTTTGTAGCCGACACCATGAACAGTTCCTACAATCGAAGGCTTGTCTGAATCGTCTAGTTTCTTTCTTAGTCTGTTTATGTGCCCGCGCACCGTATCATTTTGTGCGAGTGAGTCGGATTCCCACACTGAAGAAATGAGTTCCTCAGCACTGAATATTCGATTAGGGTGACGAACAAAGAATTCGAGCAAACGAAATTCTTTAGGAAGCAAATGTACTTCCTTTCCGGCTTTGAAAACTTTGTGATTTTGAATATCGATATGAATATCTCGAATATCGAAGGTAGTGTGCACTGTTTGACTGGCTCTGCGCAAGTGAGCATTTACACGCATTGATAATTCTTTCAACTCGAGAGGTTTTGTTATGTAATCGTCCACACCAGCGTTGAAGCCTGTTTCTTTGTTGTCCAGTCCATCACGGGCAGTAATCATGAGAACACATGCGTCTCCGCCATGACTTCGATACTCCCTACAAACATCGATACCGGAAAGCTTGGGCAACATCCAATCCAAAATTATGACGTCGAAAGAGCTGAATCTCAATTGTTCAAGTGCCGCCACTCCATCGTGAACAATTTCCACCAGGTGATGCTCGCGCTTTAACCAATTACCAATTAAGGTCGCGAGGTCTTTTTCATCTTCAACAATCAAAATTTTAGCCATGATAGTTTTTCATTTTAGCCTCAAAGAAAGATTCTTCAAGAGGGGCTGGTATAATTTGGGCTGCATGAGCGAAGCTTCAGAAGTAAAAGGCGCATATGACGCCATTGTAGTTCTTTCTTTCGGTGGTCCGGAAGGAATGGATGATGTCATGCCCTTCCTTCGTAACGTGACCCGCGGTCGTAATATACCCGAAGAACGACTGAAAGAAGTAGCAAAACACTACGAATTATTTGGTGGTGTGAGCCCGATAAACGACCAGAACAGGCAATTGATAAAAATTCTTCGCGAAGAGCTGAATTTTAGAGAAATCAACCTGCCTATCTACTGGGGAAATCGCAATTGGAACCCGTTCCTTTTAGACACTTTAATCGAGATGTCAGATGCTGGAGTCAAAAAAGCGCTTGGATTCGTAACTTCGGCATACAGTTCGTATTCAAGCTGTCGTCAGTATCTAGAAGACATTGAGAAAGCACAAGCAGAGTTCAAAGAGAAATATCCGGATCGCTATGTGCCCCAAATCGACAAAATCCGTCCTTTCTTCAATCATCCTGGTTTTATTTCCGCCAATGAAGAGCGCCTCAAAGAATGTCTTTTGCAATTTCCAAACCGCAATCTAGTCCATGTAGCCTTTGTGGCTCACAGCCTGCCCGTTACGATGGCGGACGAGTGCAAGTACGAAAGTGAATTGAACGAAGTCGCCTCACTTCTTGCCGAGCGCTTGCAAATTAAAAGCTGGAAAGTAGTTTTTCAAAGTCGAAGCGGTCCACCCACCCAGAAGTGGCTTGAACCAGACATTCTCGATCATTTGCGCGAAATAGAAGCCGAGGGCTATCTGGAAGTTGTAATCTCGCCAATAGGCTTCGTTTCTGACCATATGGAAGTCAAATACGACCTCGATGTTGAAGCCGCAGACCTTTGCAAAGAGCTCGAAATAAAAATGTTACGTGCCAAAACGGCAGGACTTCATCCTCATTTCATTTTCATGATCTCTGATCTTATTGGTGAGCGTTTGCTAGGAGAACCAAAAGAAAAGGAAGGCGACTTTCCAATCTCCCCCGACGAATGCCCCGCCACTTGCTGCCCCCGCGGAGTTTCCGCTCCTTCGGGACGACCAGCGGCGCACAAATAGATTAAAAATCGATTTAATCGATTGAAGGACCACAATTTCATGAAAAAACGAGCTATTCATTGGTTTCGCTCTGATTTGCGTTTGTCTGACAATACTGCACTTCATGCACTTGAAAAGGATTTACACGAGACAGCCGAATGTGTGGCTGTGTACGTCTTGAGCGACCCCGACGAAGGAAAATGGGCTTCCGGCGCAGCAAGTAAATGGTGGCTGTATCATTCGCTTACGTCATTACAGGAGGACTTGAAAGAATTAAACGTGCCACTCGTCATATTGAGCGGAGTGGCATCAGAAGTCCTTTCTCGTTTCGCTCAATCTATCAAGGCTGATTCACTTTATTACAATTGTCGCTATGAACCTTGGGCGTCAAAGCAAGAGCAGGCTGTCGAGAAAGAACTTGAAAAAATCGGGGTCGAATGTGCATCCTTCCACGATGGACTTTTAATTGAACCTGCCAATCTGTTGAACAAAACCGGTGGTCCCTATAAAGTTTTCACTCCTTTCTGGAACGCCTGTCTGGCTCATTTCGATCGACATGGCATTGCACTTCCCAAACGCAAATTCGGCAAATCTATCAAGGGCATCAAATTTGATACCATCGATTATTCCAACAAATCTTTCAAACAAGACCTGGACGATCTGCACATGATACCCCGCATCAAGTGGTACGAAGGCATGCAAGAATTCTGGCAGCCGGGCGAAGAGGGGGCCAGGAAGAGACTTCTGCACTTCGTCAATAAATCAATCACTAAATACGATACCGGGAGAGACCGTCCGGGAGATTCTGACGTTTCATACATTTCACCTCACCTGCATTTTGGAGAAATAAGTGCGCGCCAGATCTGGCATCGGGCTTTAGAGCATGATTGCAAGAGCGCTCGTACTTATTTAAGAGAAATCGGCTGGCGAGACTTCGCTCATTATCTTTTGCACTTTTTTCCAGAAACTCCGGATGAACCACTTCAAAAAACTTTCGAGTCTTTCCCCTGGCGAACCGATAACGGTTCGCTGGAAAAATGGCAGCAAGGAATGACTGGCTACCCTATCGTCGATGCCGGAATGCGCCAGCTCTGGCATCTGGGCTGGATGCACAACCGCGTGCGCATGATTGTAGCGTCATTTCTAGCCAAAGACCTACTACTACCCTGGCAAAGGGGTGCAGAATGGTTTTGGGACACTCTTGTCGATGCCGATTTAGCAAATAACACGCTGGGCTGGCAATGGACTGCTGGATGTGGAGCGGATGCTGCCCCATTTTTCCGAATATTCAACCCTGTATTACAAGGTGAGAAATTCGATCCTGACGGGGAATACGTTAAAACGTGGGTTCCAGAGCTAGCAAAACTCGACAAGAAGTGGATTCATAAACCATTCGACACACCTCCACTTGAACTGCAGATGGCTGGCGTTGTTCTAGGTGAAAATTATCCAAAGCCAATTGTCGATCATTCTGCTGCAAGACAGCGTGCTCTGCAGGCGTTAAAATCGACAAAATAGTTTTGTGATTTAATTACCTGTTGATGAGTGAGAACGAAACAGTAGTCGAAATCAAGAATTTAAGCAAAGAGTTCAAAGGCAAATTCGCCGTCAAGGACTTGTCTTTCGATGTGAAAAAAGGCGAGATTCTGGGTCTGCTTGGCGCTAACGGGGCAGGCAAAACCACCACAATTCATATGTTGTTAAATCTCATAACTCCGACTTCTGGGTCAATAAGGATATTTGGCAAGGACTTTGCTCAATCACGTATAGAAATTCTCAGTCGCATGAATTTCGGGTCCGCCTATCAGTTCTTACCTTATAACTTGAAAGTAATAGAAAATTTGAGAGTATTCGCTGAAATATATTCTGTGGATGACGCCAAAGAAAGAATAGCTGAACTACTCGACCTTTTCGAATTGAGTCATTTGAAAAACAACTCGACAGGAATGCTTTCTTCGGGCGAACAAACGCGTCTAAATTTGTGCAAAGCGCTATTAAACAAGCCTGATTTGTTACTTCTAGATGAACCCACCGCCAGCCTTGACCCTGATCAAGCAGATAAAGTTCGCAAAATAATTCTAGATTTACAAAGACGCTCTGGAATGTCGGTAATAAACACGTCACACAATATGATTGATGTTCATGAATTATGCGATCGAATTTTATTCATGCAGACCGGAACTGTAATTGCACAAGGAACAGCCACCGAGATAATGGATACTTATCAGAGTCAAAGCCTTGAAGAGGTTTTCATAATGATCGCTCGTCAAAATAGTAATTCACCAAATACAATATCAAACAATTGAGTCGGAGTAACGAATGAACTTCAGAGTGGTCAAAGCCTTAGTCTTGAAATATTTGTATGTTTGTTCGCGCAATACTTTTCGTGCGCTCGATGTATTTTTCTGGCCGGTGATGGATTTGCTCATATGGGGATTTATGTCCATCTATATGATGCGAGTTACCACGAGCGTTCCTAAAATGGTGCCAATGCTCATTTCGGCTATCATCCTCTGGAACGTCTTATATCGTGCGCAACAAGTCGTTTGCGTCGCTTTTCTGGACGACGTTTGGTCTCGCAATATGCTCAATATTTGGGCAGCGCCTATTCGACCAATAGAATACGTTGGAGCCGGTTATGTTGTCGGTTTCATGCAAGCATTCATAGTGGTGGTGGTGATGGGAATACTTGCCGGATTTTTTTATTCCTACAATATTTTGGAATTAGGATTGCATTTGGCAATCCTATTCGCTAATTTGATTATCATGGGCTGGTCTCTAGGACTAACTGTCACCGGTCTGTTTCTGCGTTTTGGACCGCCAGCGGAAGCTCTCGCCTGGGCGGTGCCTTTTATTTTTCAACCGATATCGGCAGTGTTTTATCCGGTAGATATCTTGCCACCTTGGATGCAAACGCTCGCTCAAATCACCCCTGCAAGCCACGTTTTCGAAGGAATGCGAGAATTGATTTCAACCGGACACATGAACACATTTCACATTTACGCCGCGGTTGGATTGAATTTACTTTATATGTCCATAGCCGCTACTCTATTTAAATCATTTTACGAAGAAGCCCGTAAACGCGGATTCCTTGCCAAATACGCGGCTTAAAAACTCGAGATTACTAGAATAATTATTTCGCAACCAACCGTTAACGGTTGTGGAATTTTTTATCGTCTTTCAATTGAACTTTTTTCCTCTTGCAATCGTTGTAAGAAGAAAGAGGAGAAATCACCATGACAAACCACGAAAAAAATTCCTTCGAAGATCCCGATCAGTTCGATAATGCACACGATGCAGCAAACGATATAACATACGAAGATCCATACGCCCCTGTCGAAAAACCAGATTATCCAGTTGAGCTAATAGTTGCATGTCGAGAATTCGATGCTAAATTCAAAACCAATGCCGACTGCATCGAAGAGCTCGTGAAAATTCTCGGAAAGAATTTCTTATATTGTAGGTATTGTAATAGTCGTGAAGTTCGTAGAAATTTTGGCAGCAGAACTTTAATTTGCTTCGCATGCAGACGTGGCTCTTCGGTTTTTACTGATACCGTATACGATAGCATCAAAAAACCGCGAGCCTGGTTACTGGCAAACTGGCTAATTGGTCAAGGGGTTGAATTCAATTCGAATCAGTTTCGCATTCCGGCAAGGGTTGCCTATTCGAGTGCTTTAACAATCATAAAAAAGCTGGCCTTCATTATAAAATCAGATCTCGAAAATGAGGTGGAGGCAATCGGATCTAATATGTTCATTTCTGTTTTCAATAAACGTAGTTCTCAAACGCCAGCTCAAGAACATCCTTGTGCCGAGCAATTTGCAATGGAAAAATCGGAAGCTTATTTGGAAGATGTGGAAGAAGACCGCTTTCTTGATGACGAGCCCCAAAGACCAAAATGCCTGGAAGAACTAGGTGAATTTGAAAATGCACTCTACGAACTACTCGGAGAAGAAAAAATCCATTTCGACGACCTTATACGCCATTTTCAATGTCAGGTGGGTGAACTCTGCGTAGCCATTTTCGAATTGAACATGCTTGATCTAATTGAACGTCACGGTGGAGATTATTACACTCGCAAAACAAAACAAGCAAAGCCTGCGGTGCCGGAATCATCTAATAATCCCAGTATTCGCGACTTTTTAGATTTCGTTCGAAACATTTATCACGGCATAAGCAGAAAATGCCTTCATCTTTATCTGGCACTATTTTGGAGCAAGAATCATCGCGTAAGATGGAATCGAAGCGCGCTGGCAGAAGCTTGCAGAAAGCATCCGCCAATCAAAGGAAAAGACGTTCTCTCTTTCGTCACACCTTTGATAGTAAATCTGGTTGGCCAAAACCTATATTAGTTTGTCGCGATTATTGATGGTTCTTTTGAAGGCTCGATATCAAGCCAATAGTAATTGTTTTGGTCTTTTTTAAAACGCATCCTGACCAAAAGGGCTTTATTGAAACACGATACCCCTGTTTCAGTACCAGTATCGAAATCATTTTGCGAAGTAGAAAAAGGCGCGCTTACTTTAGGTGGCTCTTCCATCACATTCCATTTGATTTTTTCAAAAAACATACGCTGTGCAAATGGAAGAATCACTTGCATAAACCGCTGATCGATTCCGTCTCGTTTATGAGCATCCAAAATATAGAAACGATCCACTGAAATAACTGTATTGCTAGACTTCTTAGCTCCAGCAAAACCGATGATTTTTCCATCGTCTTCGGCAACAAGAAATATTCCCTCATTGCCGAAGTAATTGGCTTCGATATTGCGCAGATCCTTTTGCTTGGAGTTGAGGTCCAGCTCTTCACCTTTCTTGCTGCACAAATCAGCAAAAATGGATTGAATTTGCTTTTCGTCCTGGCGATTAGCTACACGAATTTGCATGGACCTTCTCTCCATCGAACCGTTAACGGAACGATTATTGGATCAGGTATGCCACTAAGAGCAACGCCACGATGTTGAGGATTTTGATCATTGGGTTAATTGCAGGACCAGCGGTGTCTTTGTAAGGGTCACCTACTGTATCGCCTGTAACAGCAGCCTTATGGGCTTCTGAACCTTTACCACCGCAATTTCCATCTTCAATGTATTTCTTGGCGTTATCCCAAGCTCCACCACCAGAAGTCATCGAAATTGCAACGAAGATACCAGTAACGATACTGCCTACCAATACACCACCGAGGATTTTGGCTGCAGCGAACTCACCAGGAAGCATGCGTGAAAGCCAGAAATATCCAAGCCCAGTGATGACGATTGGAGTCAAAACAGGAAGAAGCGCTGGTGTAACCATTTGCTTGATTGCAGCACTGGTTACGATGTCTACGCATCTTGCGTAGTCAGGTTTAGCGGTTCCTTCCATAATGCCAGG
Source organism: Cyanobacteria bacterium TGS_CYA1 (assembly GCA_026129135.1). Taxonomy (GTDB): domain Bacteria; phylum Cyanobacteriota; class Vampirovibrionia; order Obscuribacterales; family Obscuribacteraceae; genus Aved-18. The sequence goes on from JAHCIQ010000005.1 coordinate 52,461, forward strand.
AATTTCTCTGAATTGACGACGAACTTCTTCAACAACAAGACCGCCGGATTTGCCCACAGCTTCCATTGCGTATGCTGCGAACAAGAACGGAATCAGACCTCCCAGGAACAAACCACACAAAACATATGGGCTTGAAAGATCAAATGTAATTCCTGAAGTGTGAATGATTCCAGCAGCTTCAGCAGCCGCTCCCGACTTCTTGGCGATAGCGGCATTCAATTCTTGGGTGTAAGAACTGAACAAAACGATAGCAGCAAGACCAGCAGAACCAATCGCATAACCTTTGGTTACGGCTTTTGTGGTATTACCCACAGCATCAAGGGGATCGGTAATTGCGCGAACTTCTTTCGGCATTTCAGCCATCTCGGCAATACCGCCGGCGTTATCCGTTATCGGTCCATAAGAATCGATTGCAACAATGATGCCAGCCATGGAGAGCATCGACATTGCAGCAAGTGCAACACCAAAAACTCCGCAAAGAGCATAGGAAATCAAGATACCGCCGATGATTACCAGAACTGGAAGCGCTGTTGATTCCATTGATATCGCAAGACCAGCAATGATATTTGTGGCATGTCCAGTTTCTGAAGCTTTGGCGATGTGTTTCACAGGACGGTAAGCAGTAGATGTGTAGTATTCAGTTATTACGACCATCAAAGCAGTGACTACCAGTCCCACGCACGATGCTGCAAAGAAGGTCCAAGTAGGAACGACAGCTCCACCGTGAAGAGTTAATCCTTTCATCATTGCTTCAGTAATGAAATAGAAACCGACTGCAGCAAGAACACCAGATACGATTAATCCACGATAAAGAGCGCCCATGATGTTTGTGCTCGAACCAAGCTTTACAAAAAACGCTCCGATAACGGAAGTTACAATCGATATTGCACCTAGCGCAAGCGGATAAACAAGTACGAGTGGTGCCTGACCAGCTTGAATTTGAGCGTGAAAAGTTTCATAAGCGAGAAGCATGGTGGCGATAGCAGTTACCGCATAAGTTTCAAACAAGTCAGCCGCCATACCTGCACAGTCACCGACGTTATCTCCGACGTTGTCAGCAATAACAGCAGGGTTACGTGGGTCATCTTCTGGAATTCCAGCTTCTACTTTACCTACAAGGTCAGCGCCAACGTCTGCTGCCTTGGTGTAAATTCCGCCGCCTAATCTCGCAAAAACAGAAATCAAACTAGCACCAAAACCAAGACCGACTAAAGCAGTTACATCTTTTGTGACCAGGTAAAAACCGGTGACACCGAGCAAGCCTAATCCGACAACTAACAAACCAGTAACGGAACCGCCTTTAAAAGCAACACTCAACGCAGACTCTAAGCCATTTTTTGCAGCTTCAGCTGTTCGAACGTTCGCTCTTACAGAAACAAACATTCCGACAAAACCAGCCAGTGAACTAAGAACAGCACCAACTACGAAACCGATAGCGGTTGTTACATTTAGAGCTACCCCAAGCACTATCGCCAGAACTATGCCCACATACAATATCGTCATGTACTGACGGCTCATGTAAGCGTTGGCGCCTTCTTGTATCGCGCCAGCTATAGATTGCATTTTTTCGTTTCCGGCAGAAAGCTTGAGAACGCTCATTCCGGCGTAGGCACCATAGAGGAGAGCTACTATCCCCCCGCCAATGCAGTAGTAAAGAATCGAAGTTTCATCCATGAATCGCTCAAGCTCCTTTGGTTTCAGCCGTGCTTTCTTGACCACTCGTTGGTAAGCGGCGCAATCGGAAAACACCAGTCTAAATTTACCAGTTTCATACAGGGCCTATCTTTTCCACTATTTAATTTAGTCCTCGCCAGTGGTGGCAGACGCCAACAGTTTCCAAGCGCCGATAAGAGGAACAAATTGCACACTTTACGGTCTCTTATTAGAATAGCCAGGCGGTGCAAAGTTAAGGGGCGTTCATTTTGCGATCTCAACCTATACATAGGATGCATAGACATCTGTTCTATCTTTCACTTTTAATTCCCTTAAGCTTCGTTGTGTTTTGTGATGTCAACTGCAAGCCTGCTTATGCACAAGAGAATCTTGGCATCAACAAAGTTTCATCCACCAGAATTCTCAAAAACAAAGACGGCATTGAATTAGCTACAGCTAACAAGACTCCGCTACCGCGTCCGATAATTCAATTTCTCTCGGGCGAGAACGGAAATACAGTTTTGGTCGCTGATTTTCCAGGCTTGATCTGGGAACTTCCTACCAGATCCGTGGGCCAGGAAGTATTTGGCACCACAAGTAGTATCACTTCAATCAAAGTGGGACGATTCCAGGCAAGTCCACCTGTTTGCAGAATTTCCATCTCTGCTCGTGACTCTGCAATTTTGAAAAGCGTCGCTTTTCGTTCTACTCCTGGTCGTTTGAGCGTAAAGATACCTAACCACAAGAACATAATCGCGCAAGGGGGCTTGCAAGCTTTTCCTCCACCATTCGCTCCATCTATAGGTAGAACGACGCCTCCGAAGGCGGGAATCGCACCTCCAATGTCGACGATGGATCCATCGCTCGCCGCAAACCAAGGTACTGGAAATTCCGAGCTCGATCCTTACGTGGTATCTCAATCGCCAACCGATAACGGAACGAGTTATCCTAGCGCACCCATCCCCGGACCGCCCATGGCCCCAAAACTAAAAGCATCAAACCACGTTCCTAGCGTCGCTCCAGCGCGTGCACGCGCTCAGTCCTCATCTGACTATGGCAAGTCTAACCTTAGCAAATTGCCTACTCCGTCTTCTCAAACTCAAAAAACAGAAAAGACACAGGATAAGATCGCAAAAAATAAAGCTGAGTCAAGCCCCGGACAAAATGAACAGAATGACAGCAAGAATGGCTCAATGTCACGTTTACTTGGCAAACTCAAAGACAGAACGGCAAAACTATTTTCTGTCGACTCAGATAGCTCCACTCTTGCTCCACCAGCAGATACATCTTTAAATAACGATCAAACCTTGCAGGCTGAGAACAGCATTCGTTTGAAATATGAAGCCAATCAATTCGAGTTGAGTGGATTGAGATTGCCAGCAAATCAAGTGACTTTCAAGGCTTTTAGACTATCGAACCCAGATAGATATGTTGTAGATTTCGACAATTTACCCGAATTGAAGGACGCCACAAAAGCGGAACTACCAGAGAATAAATATGTGAAAGATGTTCGTTTTGGAATTGTTCAAAACACCTCAGAAAGCGACTCTTCACCCATCAAGGGACGACTCGTTTTTGATTTGAATGATCCTGAAGCCACCTTTAATATAAATCCAGAATCGAACAAAATAGTCTTTTCGATCAATTCTCTGCCAAATGGCTTACCAGCTTCATCTGCTAACTTAAGAGGAAAAGTGATTGTTCTGGATGCCGGTCATGGTGGCACAGACCCAGGGGCGCAACGCGGAATCACTAACGAAAAAGACATAACGTTATCGGTTGTAAAATATCTGAGCGAGTTTCTTAAGGCACAGGGTATTCAAGTACATCTGACCAGAATTGATGACACTTTTATCTCACTGCAGGATCGTGTAGACATTACAAACAAAACGAATCCAAATGCGTTCGTTAGCGTGCACGTTAATGCTATGGAGTCATCCAATGAAATCAGTGGTCTTGAGACCTACTTCCAAACCGAACAAAGCAAAGAGCTTGCTTCCGACATACACAAAAACTTGCTAGACACACTCAAAGTGCCGGATAGAAATATACGCAAAGCCAAGTTCTATGTGATCAACAGAACGGAAGTTCCTAGTGTGTTAGCTGAAATAGGCTTCATCTCTAATCAAAGTGAACGAGAAAAATTGATTAGCTCCGACTATCAAAAGCAGGTGGCTGAGGGGTTGGCAAAAGGAATTATTCTTTATCTAAGCAGCGACTCAGGCATTCGAGATATTTCCAATCGCACAGGTGGCGAGAAAGCAAAGACAGCAAGCAAACAAACTGTCGAAAGCACTAAAAAAGATTCAAGGTCCCCAAGAGAAAGAAACGAGAAAATAGGTTCTGGAAATTTGTCGTCTCTATCTCGACTCGCACAAAAAGGGCTGGGAATTGGAATGGGCACGGACAAAGAACAGGCTCACAGATAAAAATGAACCGTTAACGGTTCGTGCGTAAAGACCGGGTAATTAATGGGCCAAAAATGACTTATTTTCGCCCATATTCCCCAAATTCCACAGTACGATTCATATATGAATATAAAAGACAGTTTCGACAAGGCTAAACGAATTGGGTTATTTGACTCCGGTCTTGGCGGTTTGTCAGTTTTGAAGCAATTATTGATGCTTCCCGAGCCGAGCGACAAGTCTGATGAAATGGTTCTTTTAAATGACGATAACAATCCATCGTCACAGAAAAAACAAAACTATATAAAAAAGGAATATGTTTATTTTGCAGACACCGCAAGATGTCCATATGGTGGACGGAGCCAGTCTGAAATTCATGAATTCGTTAAACAGATAGTTGATTGGTTATTCAGAAACGATGTAGACCTGGTAATCATGGCTTGTAATACCAGCGCTGCACTTGTCGAGCCCTCGATGCGGGGTGAATTTCCCTTACCAATGATCGACTTATTGCATTCCACTGGCGATATTGTGCGAATGAATAGGTACAAGCGAGTTGGTGTTATGTCGACTCTTGCGACAGCAAAAACAAAAGCCTTCAGTCAGGCGATAACAAGGAAAGAGCCAAGCGCCCAGGTATTCGAACTGGCATGCCCTGATTTAGTTCCTTTAGTCGAAGGAAACAAAGCTAAGTCTCGAGAAGCAGTTGAAGCGCTTAATCCATACGCCAAAGAATTAATTGCGCATAATGTCGAAGCCATTATTTACGGATGCACCCATTTTCCGTTTCTGCACGAATCCATGCGTCGCTGTTTAACAGAACTCAACGCCACGTCGATAGAGATGATAGATCCCGCTATCTGCTTGACTGAAGAGCTTCTGGGATCGGATGTTCCTAATCGAATTTCCGCAACTTCCAGAGATTCAATTCAGTCGTATCAACCGGATTTTTCCGACCTAAATGATCGTTGCCGCTTCGTCACAACAGGCAATATCGAGCCATTTGCAAGCGGGATAAACAACAATTTGGGATTGCCATTCAGTAAAATTGAAACGATATCGGTTGGTGATTTAAAGACTAGCAATCAACCAAAGAGCTCCCAAAATTCAACTTCCAACATTCATTTATAAGTACCTGCCAAGCCTAAAATATTCTCAATCTTAGCAATTCGATTTGTTATAAAACAAACAATTGACGCGAGATTTTGCTTGGGGATAATAGAAGAATCATGGCTAGAAAAACAGAGAACTTCTATTGCGATTTACTGACTTCGGAAATGACCGAAGCCTTCACCAACGATTTTGGCAAGGCCATTTTGCGTTTGCCGAACCAGGGTAGAGGCGAAGTTCACGATGATGTAGTCGTTTATTTTTCCGCGCTTGCTATGGATCAAGTAAATTCGATTGCCTCCAAATACGGTATCAACGATCCTGACGCTCTTCATGAAATGTTTCAGCTCACCAGGCACAATCTTGTGCAGGGATTTCGCATCGGTCAAAGTATGAAAGGCAGCTGGCGTCCCAGCTGATCAAGCCGACCAAATAGCTCCAACAGACCAGCGGTTAATCAAATCTAGCAATCAAGCAGAATTAGCTCGATGAGCAAAGCCAGTTAATGCCAATTTATTTTTGCAAAGCTGCCATAAGGCTGTGAATTTTTTTCTGAATCGCGGGATCTTTGGAGTAATGAATTCCGCCATAAATAAGCAATCCAATCAGCACCAGCGTTAGAACCTGAGTAATCAATCCCGGTCCCATACTATTGGAGCGCATCTTCGAATTCTTGCTAAAGCGTCTGGTACCAGTCACTTCCTGCATCCGTTGAGCGCGCGGCAGAGCGAGACGACCACCACCTTGCACGCGCAATTTTGCATACTCCTTTGCTGACGGCAACTGGCGCTGGCAGTTCACACAAAAACGCAATTGCGCTTTGATTGGAGCATGACAAAATGGGCAATTCGAATAACCAAGTTCCTGGCGGAACTCCTCCATTTCCTCTTCCTGACTCGGTTTTTGATTCCCACCAAAAAGTGAGGAGAGCATATCTAAAAACTTCTGCACCGGATTTGGTGCGGCAACTTCCGATTTAACTTTATACGAACCGGTCGCTTCCTGTGCTTGCCCTCTGCCATTCCCGTGGTTGAACGTGCCTTGCCCGGGTCCCTGGAAATGCGAGGTCTCGGTGCGCATTTCTTCCAAAATTTGTTGCACCGCATTTGGCATCGCCTGGTGAATTTCCAGAGCCGGATGTTCCCCAGTGGCAAGAGCTTCGGCTTCGCTCTCAAGATCTTTATAGCCTTGTGCTTCCTGTCTAAATCTGTACGAACGAACTTTAGGCCAATCCCGGCGGAGTGCGTCGCGTAATTCTTTGGCGAAAGCAGTACAACTGGCGAAACGATTCTCTGGCTCTTTATTCATCGAGCGCGTAATCACATAAGTCGTTTCATTGCAGCTCTTAAGATCAGGAGCGGCTTCGCTAAAGGGAATCGGCGTGCCATACAGGTGGCAATCCATCATCTCGATTGCCGACTTGGCTTTGTAAGGTAGTTCGCCACTGAGAGTCTCATAGACCAGAATCCCGGTCGAGTAAATATCGCTGCGAGTATCGACTACGGCATTGGACAAACACTGCTCGGGACTCATGTAGGGTGGCGAACCGCATACGTCGCCAGCCTTAGTTATCTGATATACGTCCTCGGCAAAACAATCGGTTTCTTTGAGCTTGGACAGACCAAAGTCGACGATTTTCACCCAATCGTCGGTTTCGCCATGCTTACTCAAAATGATATTTTCCGGCTTCAAATCTCTGTGCACTACATCATGACTGTGTGCAAATTCGAGTGCATCAAGAATTTGATCGAAAATTATCGAAGCTCGGTCGAAGGGCAATGGTCCAACCGCTTCGAGTTCGTCTTTTAGACTGCGACCTTCGATATACTCCATGACCAGGAAAGGCTGACCTAATTTACTCATGCCAAAATCAAAGAGAGTGACGATATGATGGTGATTGACCTGAGCGACGGTACGCGCTTCGCGATTGAAGCGTTTGAGCGCTTCTGAATCTGCAACTTTGTGCGCGTGCAACATTTTGATTGCGACAATTCGGTCGGTTTGCTCGTCTTGGGCTCGATAAACGACTCCCATGCCACCCTTACCTAGAACGCCAGTTACTAAATAGCGATTCGAAAGAGATGAGCCAATAAGCGGGTCACGAGCGCTTACGCTCTCGCCGCTCTGCTCTTTAGCAGACCCTTTCGTTTCCGTATTTTCGGCCGGGCACACTGTGTAAATTGGTCCCTTACTAAGTAAAGCGGGTAGTTCCCGCGAAGAAAACGCCCTTAAAACAAGCCAACTATATCCATATAACCCCATACCCGCACAGTCTGGCAACTAAACCGAAACAAGTCACAAAACGACGCCCAGTTAACGCTTTTCAACTAAATTCCCATCTGTTTCGCCGCAAGCTACACGAGCAAACTTTACATAAATTCAGCGATTACGGAATTACTGAGTGCCAGTTGCTTTTGAGGAATGGACAGATGTCCGTTTTCCAGCTTAAGCATTCCTTGCTCCAGCATCCGTTTTATCGGCTTCTCAAACTGAACAAACAAGTCCACCCCATATTCATTTTCGAATTCGGTCAGATTTATCCCTTCAAGCATCCGAAACCCAAGCATAATGGCTTCTTTTTGCCTGGTCGCCTGGTCGATGGGTTCAAAAAGATCAACCGATAACGGTTCACGAATATAGCGGGTCAAAGATTTGAGGTTAGAACTTCGAACCCCGTCCACATAACGGTGCGCCCCCACCCCAAACGCCAAATACTCGGCATTCCGCCAGTAAGTCATATTGTGGCGACAAGCATATCCAGGCCTTGCAAAATTGGACACTTCATACTGTTCAAAACCAGCAAGGGCAAGAGTTTCGATTAAACTATCGCGCATGGCATTAAAAGTCTCGTCATCGGGATAAGCAACCGAGTCTTTGGGAAATCTACTGTAGAGTGGCGAGTTTCCAACCAGTTCCAAACCGTAAGCTGAAACATGCCTGATTTGTTTCATGGTCGAGGCAAGCTCGACAAATTGATCGAGTGTTTTTTGCCAGCTGTCTAAAGTCTGAGTGGGAAGGCAATACATAAAATCGAGACTCACCACCGGAAAATCAGCCTGGCAAGCAATTTCGATACCCTCATAGGCTTGAGCGACTGTATGGTCGCGTCCGATTGCCCTCAATTCGTCATCTGACAGAGATTCAATACCGATTGAAATTCGATTTATTCCAAGCTCGCGCCAGAATTCACACTTCTCTTTTGTGATGGAATGCGGAGTCGACTCCATACTTATTTCTGCATCATTGCTGCATTCAACCAGGTCGAGCAAACCCTGATGAATAAATCGCATATTCTCTGGCGCCACCACAGATGGTGTACCGCCTCCGTAAAATATACTATCGAGCTTGATTTGCGCTTGAGTCTGCTTCAGCCTTTGCTTAATTTCTTCCAAAAGAATTTCACAGTATTCACGCTCAACGTGCTGCACGCCCGCAAATGCAGCGAAATCGCAGAAGTCGCACTTATGCACGCAAAATGGCAAATGTATATAGGCAGCTTGAATCATGCTTGGTTCGTGATAAATTTAGAAGGTTCACAATATACTCGCTTCAGCACCTAGATGTCACGACTCCATCAAAATTCGATACATTTGCTCCTTCGCTTGTTCTGCGCCTCCAGCCTGACGCTGGGACTGGGTTTTAGCGCTCTGGCGCAAGAAAAACCTTCGGCTAAGGCGCAAGAAAGCTTGCAGAATAAAGCGCAAGATTTGCGATTGCTCAAAGAGCAGTCATCACTCGAAAATTATCTCGAACTGTTCAAAATGGGCATGACTCATACCGATTTGCGTGGGGCTGGCGATCATATCGTCAAGTTGCGCAGACAAATAACAGACAGCCCAAACGACCCTGACCTGCGCATCAAACTCGGCTCTTATCTCTTTCTTTCAGGCGATCTCGAAGGTGCCAGCATGGAGCTGAGACGGGCTCTGGCTCTCGATAATGAAAATATAGTCACGAACGTTTTACTGGGCAAAATCTCAGATGGCATAGGCGACCACCCAGCTGCCCAAATGCAGTATCGCAAAGCCATTAGTTTGTCGCCCAAACTGGCAGCGCCATTTGTATGTCTTGCCGATAGCTTTATGGCTCAAGGAGCTATTTCAGAAGCAATAAACGAATTCCGGCGAGCCAATGAAGTGAAAGCCACTTGTCAGGGACTGACCGGTCTTGCCCAGGCGCTGGTTGCTACAGACGATCCTGAGGGATCAGTTCGCGCGGCAAGGCAGGCTGTGTCAATCATGCCAAGTTCTTCAAATGCTCATGTCGCCCTAACTCACGGATTATTGCGCTTGAAAGAAGACGTAAGCGCCCTAAGAACAGCACGCCAGGCTGTTTTGCTCGAGCCCACCTCGGCTGAAAGTCATATCGCCCTTGGAAGAGCTTTGTATGCCAATAAGAAAAACGCCGATGCTGTTGTTGAATTCGAACAGGCAGTACTTCTTGACCCGCTCAATGCACAGGCTCGAAACGACCTAGGCTATGCCCTCTACAAAAGAGGCGATGTAGCCTCGGCTGTAACTCAGCTGCAACTTGCTTTGAGATTGAATCCACGTTTGAGCGAAGCACGCAATAATCTTGAATTAGCCATTTTCGGCTTATCTACTCCACGCTAATTCGCATATAAGCACTATATACAATATCAATACAGTGATGCCAAATGCGCCACCATTGCAATTCTGGCTCATAGGGTTACAATTAATATGTCAGAAAATCGGTATCGGTAAAACTTTTATGAATCACCTGAGAGCAGCTGCTCAGGCGACAGTTCAAAAAAAGAGAAAGTCTGTGACACCACAGACTATTTCCGATTCACTTCGTTCACTTTTTCTTGCGTCCCTCCTGAGTGCTTGCGCACTGAGCATCCCCTTATCCGCTTTTGGGCAAGAAGAAAAAGATCCACACGAAGGTTTGAACGCAAGCAACAGTGCCGATAAAAAACAGATTGCGCAATATGGACCAGGAGGTCGCAGTCAATCTGCACGAACCCAGCATCTTCCTGCAGTGACTGGAACGGTCCAGATTCGCAAGCCCTTCAAACTGGTGGCACAAGCAAATCAGGGTATCATTCACCACCTCAGTTTCAGAGATACTCCGGTACGTGAATTAATCGCTGAAATCGCGCGGCGTGGCAATTTGAACATCATCGTCGACAAGTCGGTTGATGGACGGATCACGGGCGAGTTGAAAGACGTAACCTTGAATGAAGCGATGGATACCATCCTCGCTTCAGCAGGACTTGAAAGCAGACGACTGGAGAACAACGTAATAATTGTCGCATCGAGCGTGGCAATGGTGCAATTGAAACTCAATCGACAGGTTGTGCGGGCTTTCAAACTGAGCTATGCCCATCCTTTCGATGTTGCACAAATTTTGCAATTTTCTGTGTTTAATAAAGGCGTTGTGTCTAGCTTCGATGAAAAGGTGGGGCTCGGAGATTCAGCCACCGAACCTGGTACCAAAAGCCAACTAGACCAGACTCTTAAAAAAGACGAAGTAGCAAAACAGTTAAATGGAACGACCCGCGAACAAATCCAAGAGGGGACAGGCTTCAACAACGCTGCGGTTGAACCAGGCAGCCAACAAGTGCGTCAGGTTCAGGAAATCAATGCACTATATTCGGTACCACCCAACGACGGTGGTGCAATCGTCATTCCAGATGCAAAAGGTCGACAGGTAATTGTAGTCGGAACACGAGAAGACGTAGACCTGGCTGGCGAAGCGATTGCCCTCGTGGATCGCAGACCTAGACAGGTCCATATTCAATCTTCCTTGATTGAAATTACCAACCAGGGCATCAGACAACTCGGTGCCACCATAAACTTACAGGGTGATGGTATGTCTGGCTCAATCATGGGCAATCCCGCAGCACCTCTTTTGAGCTTCTTACCCGGTTTGGGCTCGCCTGCAAACGCGGTTCCAAATCCGCAAATACCTGCGATTCCATTTACCGGCACCAACGTTACCGGCGCAGCCAACCCTTTTGCAGGTCTTGTGGGTGCGGTTTTGCCTAACGTTGGAAATATAAATATCGCCGGTATCACGCCTGTCCAATCATCAGCATCTGGATTCAATTTTCTGACTTTGAGTCAAAGAGCGGGTGGACGAGCCAACATCGCTACCGTTCCTTACGGATTAAACGTCAACGTGCAAATGCTATTGCAAACGAACAAAGCAAAAGTTATCGCCAATCCAAGCCTGGTCGTAGTCGATAATACTGAAGCTTTAATTACAATCGCGAACGAAGTAGTGCACAAAGTGACATCGACTGTCAGTTTGGGCGTTGTCACTACTAACGTTGAAATAGCAAAGGCAGGAATATTTTTAAATATCTTGCCGCGTCTGACCGAAGACGGCTTCGTCCGCTTGAGACTGCGTCCGCAAGTTTCAGCTCCACTTGGAGCCCCGCAGACTTTCGGCGTTGGCGCAAACCAGACTACGGTCACACTTTTAAGCATACGAGATGTAATAAGCCAGGAAGTTCGCATTAAAGACGGACAGACACTCGTAATCGGCGGTCTCTTCACCGAACAAGAAGCATCGCAATTATCCAAAGTTCCTTATTTTGCAGAAGCACCGTTGCTTGGTGCATTTTTCAGAACTACGTTAAAAGGGCGCAACCGTACTGAGCTTATGCTCATGATTACGCCCAAGATAGTGGAAGAAGAAAATCCCAGACTCACACAAAGCGAGTCACCAACGCTTTAATAACTAATTGAGTGCCAGGCTTTCGAGCTCTTTGTTGTGGCGTAATTTCTTCATTGCCCTGAGTTCGATTTGACGTACACGCTCTCTAGATAATCCAAGAATTTTGCCAGTTTCTACAAGAGTCTTGCGCTCGTTCTTTATTCCAAAACGCAATTTCAATACGTCCGATTCTTGTGGCTTCAATCTTTTCAAAGCAGCTTCAATCCGCAATGAAAGCAGCTCGAAGTCTGCGGCTTCGATAGGGTCTCTGGAATTTTCATCCGGCAAGAAATCACTGAGTGTGGTTTCAGTGTCATCGGCGAAATTTGCATCTAATGATAAAGTGGCTTTCTCCGCGTTCAACAGAAGATTCACTTTATCGAGATCGAATCCAGTTTTAGTTGCAATCTCTGCCGGTGTCGGCTTACGACCAAGCATTTGATTGAGCTCTGCCACTGCTTTCTTCACTTTCCATTTGGATTCGCTTATGTGTACTGGAAGGCGCACAGCGCGTGATTTATTTGCAATGGCGCGGCTGACTGCTTGCTTAATCCACCAGCTTGCATAGGTTGAAAATCTAAAACCTTTCTCGGGGTCAAATTTTTCGACTGCTTTGATAAGGCCTATATTTCCTTCTTGAATCAAATCCTGAAGCGTCAATCCGAATTTCACATATTTCTTGGCGATGCTCACCACCAAACGTAAGTTTGATTGAATCAACTTGTTTCGAGCGATGTAATCCCCAGATTGAGCGGCACGCGAAAGTGCCACTTCGGACTTAAAATCGAGCAATTCAAAACGCCCAATTTCCTTTAAGTAGTTGGTCATCGAATCTTTGTTGAGATTCATGCTGGAGCTGGCGCCTGTGCCTGAACCAGTGCCTGAGCCAAAATCGGCATTCTTGGACTCTTGCTCCAGATCGTCCTCAAAATCCTGGCTATTATAATCGTCGTCTATATCGCTTGAATCGAACGGGACGTCAGTCCATTCCTCAAATACGGTATTTGTTCTATCTGTCATTTCAGTTATTGCTCGCAAAGCAACTTTCAGAGCCGGTTTCGGGCATTTTCCCGATTTGCCGTCTTACACTACGTATATATGTCACATTTTCATCCTAACCGATTTTTTCTCAGATTGCTGTGCTAAGAAAAAAATTGAGAGGTGATTACTATGCTCCCAGGAAAAATTGGAAACGAAGAAAACGAATGGTCTGACGGAATGAGTGACGAAGCCAACGAGGACTTGCCATTCTTCGAAGATGAAATAGCGCCGGAAGAAATCGCACTCCACATCATAGATCCGATGGACGATAACCCGGATGCTGAAGCGCAACATACTCAAAGGTCCGACGCAATCCCGCACGACATGATTTATGACGAACCAGACCCCACTTTTGAAGGACAGGAATGTGCCCATCCGTCCTGTCATTGCCTGGTGTCAAAAAATGATTTTTGTTCAGGCAACTGTGAAAATGTCGAGGATCTCGAGGCTCAAATGTGCAATTGCTCGCACACTGGATGCGACAGCTCTGGCGATAATGAACTGGTCGGTCTGCAACAAATCCAAAGCGAGATATAAATCACAAACCGTTATCGGTTGGTAAATGAACCTAGAGGTTCGAGTTCGAAAGAGAAGCCAGGCGCTTATTTGGCCAATCTGGCGCAATCGAAATCTTAAATTCGCGGGCAAGAGTCAACTCCACTCGCATTCCGCCCTCAAGCCAGGGCAAAGAATTTGGTGCTGCGGGATAGGGTCCTGCCGCTTCAACTATTGCTGAAATCTTTTCATCAAGCAAAGTGAAGGATTCTCTATTCAAAACATGGAATCCCACCGGCATGCCAGATGCATCAATGCAAAAAGCAAAAGTCTGTTTATTCAACTTAAAATCGCCAGCGTAGTCTTCTTGCAATTGTTTGAAGTTCGCAGAATTTACAATTAGCTCCTGAACGCGCAATAGCCAGTTTTGCAAATCGTTTTTGTCTTTCAATGACCAGTGAGTCGAATTCAAAATAGCTTTTGTAGATTGCAAACAAAAAGAGTTATGCGATACAACGCCTTTTGACGACTTCTCATTGGCATACAAAACATCTGTGCTGCAAACAATCAGTGCACTGGCACCGATGATCGAAAGCAGAGCTGTTCTGCCTTTAAACATTTAATGGGCACCTACGCCTTCTTCTATCATGTCGCCACTAGGTGTAGGCATGAAGAACGAAACTACGGCTCCAACCAGAAATATGCTTGCAAAAGTGGTGGCAGCCATCGCGTAAGACCCGGCGAACAAGCCGATTAACTGACCGCTTGCAATTGCGGCAAAGGCGGCAAAAGTTCGTCCCACGTTGTAGGTGACACCAAAGGCGGTGCTGCGAATACGAGTTTCGAACAATTCTGGAATATAGGACCAGAGCAGCACGAACGGAATGTGAGCAAAAAATCCAACGCAAGCGACGAAAGGAAAAATCATGGGACTAAATTCTTTGAAAGTCATGAACATTCCAGCCGTTGCGGCGAAAGCGAGCACGAAAGACCCAGCCATCGAAGCTTTATAGCCGAATCTGTGAATGAGCAATCCGCCAAACAATCCAGAACAAATCATTCCAATATCTTTGAACAGCATGACGTGACTGCGCTCAGCTACCGCAAGCGTGCCGGTCAACTGGTTTATCCAGGCTGGAATCCAGGAAAGAACTGCCCACCACGCGATGATAGCGCAGCTTGTAAGCAAACCTACAACGACTGTACGACGTGCATATTGCTTGTCCCACAGACTCATGAAGGTTGATTTGAGCATGACGCGGTCTTCATCAGTCAAATCATCCTGGTGCTTACCTTTAGCAACCGCGCGCTTTTCTTTTATTTCATGGAAACTATGCGAATCTTTGAGCTTCATCTGGGTGTATACAACCAGGAAAGCAGGCAAAATGCCTACTAAAAAAAGATTGCGCCAGCCGTAACCACCTATCAACAAATTCAACCCAGAAGTGGTCAGGTAGCCTACGCCAAGCGATGTTGCAAGCAGACTCAATGCGAATACACGTGATTTGCGTGGCCAGCACTCAGACAAAAGAACTGCGCCAATGCCCATTTCACCACCGATACCAGCACCAGTGAGAAATCGATAAATACCAAGATCCCACCAGCTATGCGAAAAAGCGCAAAGTCCAGTTGCTACGGCATAAACAAGAATAGTGAGTGAAAGTGTTTTGGCACGACCAATCTGATCTGCAAGCCAGCCGAAGAAAAATGCGCCCGCAGCCCAACCAAGCATAAAGAGAGCAATCACGTACGATCCGTAAATGCCGACAGTTGCATGCGACGTTGTATGAAGCAGGTCTGACAATGCCGGATATAAGATGATGGCGAATATCGAGCTATCCATACCGTCTGCGACCCCACCAAGCCAGGTAGCAAACAGAACATGCCAGGGATAAATCTCTTTGGTTGTAGATAAAACAGATGCAGATTCGCTTTCGACTGCAATCGATTCTGCAGCCGCTATAGGCTCTGCGCCATCGACAATTGCGCCTAAAGGCGGCGGAGTGTCTGGGACTTTGAAATCAGAAGCCAAAGGGTCACCTACAGTGGCGGTCTTAGCCCCACCCTCCAAAGCGTTCACCATTATCTACTCCTTAATGGTTGAAAAGAGAGATATGAGTTTATTCGACTGTGACAGATTTAGCAAGGTTGCGTGGTTGATCTACATCCTTGCCAAGATAGTCGGCAACGAAATAAGACATCAGCTGCAATGGAACTATGGTGACGAGCGGGCTGAAAAGCTCATCAACAGACGGAATGCGGAATATGTGATCAAATGTATCGCACGCCATTTCATCCCCATCGCATGCGACTGCAACCATACGTGC
Organism: Cyanobacteria bacterium TGS_CYA1; assembly: GCA_026129135.1. Taxonomy (GTDB): domain Bacteria; phylum Cyanobacteriota; class Vampirovibrionia; order Obscuribacterales; family Obscuribacteraceae; genus Aved-18. Next base: position 68,176 of record JAHCIQ010000005.1, read on the forward strand.
ATTACGCGCACGTGATTCCTGAGCATTCGATAATGTTTTCTCGTAAACCTTACCAGGCACCAAAACAGTGATTACTGGTACGGCTGAGTCGAGCACTGCAATCGGTCCGTGTTTGAGTTCGCCAGCAGCGTAACCTGAGGCATGAATATAACTAAGTTCTTTTAATTTAAGTGCGCCTTCAAGAGCGGTGGGGTAATTCACTCCACGAGCGATGAACACTACATCAGAAGCGTCGGCCAGTTTGAGCGATAGGTTTTTATAGTCTTCTTCGCGCGCAAGAATCTGCTCCATCAAAGCAGGCATCGCATGCAGTGTCTTTTTCATTTCCACTGCCTGGTCGCTGTTTATGGAACCGCGTTTTTCACCCAGATAAATGCCTAGCAAATAGAAGCACATCAACTGAGCGACATATGTCTTGGTTGCAGCGACTGAAACCTCGATACCACATTCGGTGACAATCAAATTGCTTGCAATTTGAGCCAAGTGCGAATCAGGTCTGTTGGTTATACCCAGAGTATAAGCGCCTTTGGCTTTGGCAGCCTTGATAGCAGCAAGAGTATCTGCTGTTTCGCCAGACTGACTTACAGCAATAACCAGAGTACTTTCGTCGGCAAGTATGTTTCTGGTCTGAATTTCAGATGCGATTTCCACTTCGACAGGAATCGAACACAACTCTTCGATAATGAGCTTACCGACCATACCCGCATTAAGAGCGGTTCCACAAGCAACAATTATGATGCGCTTGATAGATTTGATTTCGTTGTCTGTCATTTTTACGCCATAAACGCCTTCTGAGGCATCGGCAGAAAAACGCTCTACGTTGAAGGAAATTGCCGCTTTGGGATTGCTCGAAAAGTTAGGCAAATACTTGCTCATGGTCTGACGCAGAACTAGCGGTTGTTCGTTTATTTCTTTGAGCAAGAAATGTTTGAAACCTTCTTTATCGATTTTGTAAGGCTCGGTGTTGAGCGAAACTGGCTCTCTGAAAGCTTCTGTTCCTTCGAAATTGAAGAGTCTGTAGCTGTTAGTTTTGATTTCGGCAATTTCGCTTTGTTCAAGACGCACGATTTTGTTCGTGTATTGACGAACGGCTGTGCTGTCCGAAGCAAGGAAACTTTCATTTTCGCCAAGACCGACAGTGAGCGAATAGTGGTGGTTAACTGCATAAATGCGATCGCGATGCTTCAAGCTGACGATACCTAGTGCGAAGGCACCTTTCATCAAATTGACAGTACGAACGATGGCACCAAGAATGTCCTGGTCTTTTTCGTATTCGCGCGAAAGCAGGTGGACTGTCACTTCAGTGTCTGTTTCAGTGGTGAATACATAGCCTTGCTCGATTAACTCGCAACGAAGCTGAGCATAGTTTTCGATGATACCGTTGTGCACTACGGCAAATGTGCCAGTAGAATCGGTGTGTGGGTGAGCATTTTCATTGGTAGGACTGCCGTGAGTAGCCCAGCGTGTGTGACCGATGCCGATAGTCGAGCTTGGTCGTTGTTGCTGGAGCAAAGTTTCCAGATTGGAAAGCTTGCCTGCAGACTTGATGATATTGAGTCTGTCGCCTTCGATTACAGCAACCCCGGCGGAGTCATAACCTCTGTACTCAAGACAGCGAAGCTTCGACAGGAGAACTGGTGTCGCTTGATTGTTGCCTAGATAACCAACTATTCCACACATGCTTGTGAATCTCCTTGTCTCTATATTTCCATGATCTCGGCTTCTTTGTCTTTAGCGCCTTGATCTATTTCCTTTATATATTTGTCAGTCAATTTCTGCACTGAATCAGCTTTGCTGCGTAATTCATCTTCAGAAACGCCTTTGTCTTTGAAATTTTTGAGATGCTGATCGCAGTCGCGACGGATGTTTCGAACAGCCACGCGAGCATCTTCAGCAATTTTTTTAACTTGTTTGGACAGCTCTTTACGGCGTTCTTCAGTTAACGCTGGGATAACAATTCGAATTACCGAGCCGTCGGAGTTTGGAGTCAAACCGATTTGCGCTTTGTTTATCGCAGATTCGATGTCTTTGAGTGCGCTTTTGTCGTAAGGCTGCACTACAAGCGAGCGTCCATCAGGGGTGGAGATATTAGCCAGACTTTTGAGCCCAGTAGGCGTACCGTAATAATCTACTTCGACTTTATCGAGAACGGCAGCATTGGCTCGTCCTGTGCGAACCGTTTTGAATTCGTTCTGCAAGTTCGATACTGCTTTTTTCATGCGGTCTTCACCGGCATTGATTACATCTTGCGGATTTTCAGCAGGCGCGGTCATTTTATGAATATTCTCCTCGTTGCTATCTTTACGACTTAAACTGTCTGGCAGGTTTTAGCACTGCTTATCAGTGTTCCGATTTTTTGACCCGAAACGATGGCTTTGATACCACCTGGTTTGGCAAAATCGAAAACGATTATAGGAATATCGTTTTGCTGGCAAAGCGAGACGCCAGCCGGGTCCATCACTTGCAAATTGTTTTTGATAAAGTCTTCGAAATTGATATCGTCGAATTTTTTGGCTTTAGAATCTCGTTTTGGATCAGCGTCGTAGACACCGTCCACACCATTCTTCGCCATCAAAATAACGTCTGCTTTGATTTCAGCTGCTCTTAAAGCTGAAGCGGTATCGGTTGTTACGTGGGGGTTACCTGTACCGCCACCAAAAATGACCACGCGGCCCTTGTTTAAGTGACGTATGGCTCTGAGCCTAATAAATGGCTCAGCCACCGCCGGCATGGCGATGGCTGTTTGAACTCTGGTTTCTACGCCTTTTGAATGCAATACTTCTTGCAGAATCAGACAATTCATAATAGTGGCAAGCATGCCTACATAGTCTGCAGCAGCCTTGTCCATGCCCCAGGCAGCACCTTTCACTCCGCGGAAGATATTTCCGCCTCCGACCACAATCGCCACCTGTACGCCCATGTCTTTGGCTTCGATGATTTCGTCGGCAATGCCGCTAATCACTTGATGGTCGATACCGAATCCTTCTTTGCCCTGGAGTGCTTCGCCACTCAGTTTGAGAAGTATTCGTTTGTATTCAGGAGCTTTGGTCGGGCTTGCCATTTGTTTGAATTCCCAAGTAATCAACAGCAAATCTTACTACCTACAAGGCTTTGCCTTCTAGAAGTCATATTTCATATAAGCAAAGTTCCCGCCAGGGCGGGAACTTCGAGTGCTTAATTTGAACTTTGGCTTCCAGTTGAAAGCCTTATTCTTCGCCGAGTATATACAGCGAATATTGAACAGGCTTTAGCTCTACGCCCATTTCTTTGCTCTTTGCGCCAAGATACTGGCTGACCAATTGACCTGGATCTTTGACGAAAGGTTGCTCGAGGAAGCAACGCTCAGCCATGATTTTGTCTACGCGACCTTGAACAATTTTCTCGACCATTTCTGGTTTTTTGCTTGCCAGGTCGGCTTTGCCAGATTCGATGCGCTTTTCTTCAGCAATAACATCGGCTGGAACTTCTTCCTTGCTCATATAAGTAGGCTTGGTCGAAACGATGTGCATAGCCAATTCGCGAGCGACAGCAGCTCCCGATTCAGGAACTTTTTTGTCTGAGGTCAATTTGAGCAATGCGCCCATTTTGCCACCCAGAGTGTGGAGATACTGACCGATGACGCCTTCGCCTGATTCGATTTGCAACATGCTGACGCGTTTTACTTGCATGTTTTCGCCAGTTTTGGCTACTGCAGCAGTAATCATTTCGCCAACTGTACCGCTTCCGCCTTTTGCTTTAGCAGCAAGAACAGCATCAACAGTGGTTGCGTTTGCATCAAGTGCAGATTCTGCAATCTTGTTGCACAAAGCCACGAACTCTTCGTTTTTTGCAACGAAGTCGGTTTCGCAGTTGACTTCAACCAATACGGCTTTTTTGCCGCTTGGGTCTACACTGCCTACTACCAGACCTTCAGATGTGGCACGCGACGATTTTTTGCTTGCCGAAGCAACGCCTTTCTGTCTCAGCCACTCGAAAGCTTTGTCGAAATCGCCAGAGCTTTCTACCAAAGCTTTTTTGCAATCCATCATTGCCGCTCCGGACTTTTCTCTCAGCTCTTTGACCATGGAAGCAGAGATTTCTACCATTTGCATAATTACCTCTTAAATATTTTGATTAGTGAATGATCTACTGATTAGAGGACCTAAACTGAAACTTCTTGCTCTTCGCCTTCGCTGTCTGAGCTTGTCTCATCCAGGTCTTGAGCAGCAGGAATTTCAACGTTCGAAACTGTTGGCTCGACTGTAGGCTCTTCGTCGTTGCGTTGAGCACGAGCGAGGGCGCCTTCGATGATTGAGTCGGCAATTTTTCCGGTAATCAATTTGATTGAACGAATCGAATCATCATTTCCAGGAATGACATACGAGATGCCGTCTGGGTCGCAGTTCGTGTCTACGAGTGCAACGGTTGCGATGTCGCTTTTGATGGCTTCGGCAACAGCGATGAATTCGCGTTTCTGATCAACAATAAATAGAATGTCAGGACGACCGCGCATGGTTTTGATACCACCAAGCGATTTGTCCAGTTTGAGCCATTCGCGATTGAGCACGGCTTGTTCTTTTTTACCGCGACGGAAAAAGTCGCCGGTTTCTTTCATTTCTTCTAGCTCTTTCAAGCGGTTGATACGAAGACGAATGGTTTCGAAATTAGTCAACATGCCGCCTAACCAGCGACGATTGACGAAGTAAGCGCCACAACGTTTTGCTTCTTCTTCCACGATGTCAGCAGCTTGCTTTTTGGTTCCAACGAAAACGATGTTTCGCTTCTCCGAAGCAGATTTTCTTATGTATTCACAGGCTCTATCGAGAGCGCGGCTGGTTTTTTCCAGATCTATAATGTAGATACCGTTGCGCTCGCCATAGATGTATGGGCGCATTTTGGGATTCCATCTACGGGTCTGGTGACCGAAGTGCACACCAGCTTCCATTAACTGCTTCATTGATGCAATAGACAAGGTTTTGTTTCTCCTAAGAAATACAGAGCTAAGCTCGAAAAGTCCCTACGACATTGAGTTCCATCAAAGACCAAAAATGTTTCGGTCTAGATGGACAGAACCTGCCGGCTTTGCCCGAACCGAAACAGGTCCAGATAGCCTAGCATTTTACCGCCTATATCATAAAGTTTTCTAGTCGATATACCGCTCGTCAGTCACACTCGGTAATCTATTCGATTTGTCTGTATCCCAAAACGCCCTGGCAAGACGGATTTGCGCTTGTATATTGCGTTTAGACATACTGTAAACCGTCTCGTAATTTTTGGAAAATGCTCCAAACAAGCCAATTTCTGGACATTTTTCGAAATTGATCGTTATAATAATACAAGGTGAATCCTGGTTAATTACAGATTCGTTAGTAGTCGAGGGTGCATATTGTCTAAGGTTTTAGTGCTAAATGCTTCCTATGAGCCGCTTAACATATGTACATGGCGGCGTGCTGTTGTTCTTCTACTCAAAGGCAAAGCCGAGAGAATCGAACACAACGGCAAGATACTCTATGGCGATTTTCCCTTGCCCACGGTGATTAGGCTCAGGCATTACATCCGAATCCCGTACAAGGAGATTTCACTATCGCGGCGCAACATTCTGCACCGCGATAATTACATCTGTCAGTATTGCGGCGTCAAACGCCATGACCTTACTATCGACCACATCATGCCTCGTTCTAGAGGCGGTATCGATTCCTGGGACAATGTCGTTGCAGCGTGTCTCAAATGCAACGTCAAAAAAGGCGACCGCACCCCACGCGAAGCCGGCATGGCTCTGATGTCATCGCCAAGGCGACCGCTTTCGCACGTGCATTTTGAAATTTCCAAATACACAAGTACTTCTCAAAATCCACAGACTAATTGGCAAAAGTACGTCATTGGCTTTTCTTAAATCTTTAAAGATAAGTCGATAAGGTAAAATTCAATCCGCATAGTTTTTTGTGTGGGTAAATTGGCTAGTTCAGTTTTTGCCAACATAGCCCTCGATATTGAGGCTCCTGAGTTACGAGATCGCCTGTTCACTTACGGCGTGCCTGATTTGCTGCAGGATCAAGTATTTGTTGGCTCTTGTGTTCTCGTGCCTTTCGGCAGACAGGGACAGAATGTCGTTTCTGGCTATGTAGTCTCGCTTGAAGATTCGACAGCCAAAGATTTTAAAGTGAAAGATGTTTTCGAGGTAATGGATGCCAGTCCATTCTTCGATTCTGAGTATATCGATTTTTTGCACTGGCTGGCGAATACTTATTGCGCCAATCTGGCTGACGTAATTGCCGCAGCACTGCCTTCTTCCATTTCGCCAAGGCTCAAAAGGCGAGTGCGCCTGGTCGCCTCCGTCCTAAAAACTTCAACCGATAACGGTTCAAGTTTTAGATCCCCACCTGAAGGCGAGCGCCTTTTTTCAATTCTCGCCCAGAGCGGTGAATCCTCTCTCCTTGCGCTCAGACGCCGATATCAGGACAGTACGAAAAGCAGTGCGAGCAGTTTCTACAAGGCTCTCAATTGGCTAAAACGTTCAGGCAACATCGAAGTACTTGCCGAAGCACAAGGAAAAGTACTTGCTAAATCTATCGATTTGGTGGAAATTGCACCAGATCTGGAAAACAAAGATTTAAAAATCAGCCCACGTCAACAAAAAATCATCGACACCCTCAAAGAACAAGAAGGCAAAATTCCTCTTGCTCAGCTTATTAAATTAGCCAGCACCACGAGCAATACCATAAAAAAAATGCATGAGTCTGGTTTGCTCGTCATTAGCAAAGAAGATTCCATTCGTGATCCTCTTCAAGCCTTCGCCTTCAAGCTTGATAAAAACAGCGCTCCAAAACAACTGACTGCTCACCAGACCAAATGTTTGAGCGTACTTGAAAAAGAACTTGACCTCATTTTAAACAACGAACAGACGTTGTCACCAAAAGAGCCTGTAGCGCCATGGCTCTTGTTTGGAGTTACAGGTTCGGGCAAAACCGAAGTCTATTTGCAATTAATTGAAAAAACGGTAAAAAGCGGAAAAACAGTTTTAATAATGGTTCCCGAAATTGGTCTGACTTCGCAACTTGTAAGTCTGTTGAATGACAGATTTCCTGAGCTTGTTTCGATCTGGCACAGCGCCGTTTCTGCTGGAGAAAGATTCGATACCTGGCGCAGAATCAGAGATGGCTCAGTCAAAATTCTGCTTGGAGCGCGCTCGGCGGTGCTTGCAAATATTCCCAATTTGGGATTGATTATCTTAGACGAAGAACATGACTCAAGTTATAAGCAGACAAGTCCTAGCCCGCGCTATAACGCTAAAGACGTAGCGCTAGAAAAAGCACGACGCCATAATGCCCTTGTGTTATTTGGCAGCGCCACACCCGACCTTTCTACTTATTATCATGCTCGAAAAGCGAACAAAATATTGACTTTACCAGAGCGCGTGTTCAGTCAAAATATGCCTCAGATTAACGTTGTCGATATGAAAGAAGAAATGCGCCTGGGAAACAGAACCATTTTTTCCAAGGATTTGTTTTATGCCATAGAAGACCGACTGGAGCGCAAAGAACAAACCGTACTACTGGTCAATCGCCGTGGTTATGCCAGTCATGTTTTCTGCAGGGCATGCGGATATGTTGCTACGTGCAGGCATTGCAGCGTATCAATGGTCTTCCACCGGTTTGCGCGACACGGCTCGAATCAAAAGCAAAAACCAGAACCATCGAACAAAGGCTTTTTATCCTGTCACCACTGTGGCTACGAGCGAGCCAATTTCAAACTTTGTCCTAATCCTGAATGTCAAAGCTCATTCATCAAAGAATATGGCCTTGGTACGCAAAAGGTCGAAGAACAAGTTCACGAGTGCTTTCCTACTGCGCGAGTAGTGCGTCTCGATAGTGACGTCACTTTGAAAAAAGGCGCGTTTCGAGACACCCTTGAATTATTCAAACGACACGAAGCAGACATTTTGATAGGCACCCAGATGGTGGCAAAAGGGCTTGACATAGCCAATGTCACACTTGTTGGCGTGCTTGCTGCAGACGCAGCTTTGAACATGCCAGATTACCGCAGCACCGAGCGTGGATATCAGCTTTTGAGTCAGGTTGCGGGTCGAGCCGGAAGAGGCGAGCGCCCTGGCGAAGTCTATTTTCAATCTTACAACAACGAGCTTGAAATATTTCAAGCCGTGAAAGAACACGACTTCGAGTCGTTTGCCCAAACCGAGCTTCAAAGTCGCGAATCATTTCACTATCCGCCTTTTGGTCGTCTCCTTCGAATCGTTTTCTCATCTCCTGACCAAAATCTGTGCATCCAAAAATGCGAAGAAATGGTCAAAGATATCGCGGAAACATTGAGAGAAAGAGCAAAAATCCCAGACAGCGAATTTGAAGTTTTAGGACCTGCCCCCTGCCTGGTCGAGCGAATACGAGGCAAATTCAGATATCATCTGATAGTCAAAATCTTCAGCTCCAGCGCAAATGCTTTTAGCGACCTGGTCGAATATTTACGAGCAAAAACCATTGGTACTATCGACAAGAATGTCCACATAGCGGTGGATGTGGACGCAATAGACTTGATTTGATCAAAGGAGGACCGCAAAATTTATGGTATCAGTAATGATACTACTTTATCAAATCGGTCTTACTGTGGTATTGATTCTGGCATCGCCTTTGCTTTTGTTTTCTAAAAAAGCACGTTTTGGAGTAAGCCAAAAGTTAGGCTTTATACCTCAATCTGCCAAAGCTTCATTAGCAACGTTAAAAGCGAACAATACTCGTCCACTTTGGATTCATGCTGTTTCTGTGGGCGAATTCAACGCAGTCTTACCATTATTGAAAAAGCTCAGAGCGCAGATACCAGATTTGCCACTCTTCGTCACCACCACGACCGGAACTGGTCAAGCTATGGCAAAGGAGAAAGCTGGGGCATTTGCAACGGTAGCATATTTTCCATACGACCTTCCAGGCTCGGTCAATGCCTGGCTCGACGCAGTCCAACCGGCGGCTTTCATGCTGGTAGAGACCGAAATTTGGCCAGGATTCGTACATGAATGTCACAAGCGAAAAATACCAGTGATGTCAGTCAATGCTCGCATGTCACCAAAGTCTTTCAGATCGTATTTCAAATTGAGATTTTTCTTCAAAGAAGTGCTTACCAAATTCACTTTTATCGGAGTGCAAAGCAAATCCGAGGCCGAACGCTTCGCATCGGTGCAGGGCAGCAATAAAAACATCGAAATTCTAGGCAACATCAAATTGGATGGTTTAACTTCCGATACTACGAGTGGTGGTACACTCAGCGAGTATCTCAAAGGCAATGTCAATGATTTCTTCTTCACCGCTGGCTCTACACACGAAGGCGAAGAAGCTATTGTTCTTGATGCTCTCAAACATCTAATCGCTAACAAGTCAGACCAGGGTCCTGTACCCAAACTCGTGATTGCTCCACGACATCCCGAGCGCTTCGAACACGTGCGCAACCTCATTAAAGAAGCCGGTTTCAAGCCCAAATCTTTTTCTAAGCAAGAAAAACTCGAGCCAGGCGACCATGTCTTTCTACTAGATACTCTGGGCAAATTGATGGAATCGTATTCTATATCGCAACTGGCTTTCGTTGGTGGAACCCTGGTCAATATCGGAGGGCATAATGTGGCCGAACCGTTTGCTTTCAGTGTTCCGGTAGTTTGCGGACCATTCATTCAAAAAACACGCGACCTGGCAACTGCTCTGTCAGAAATAGACGCTTTGACTATAGCTCCAAATGTGGATGCATTCAAAACACAAGTAAAATATCTCTACGACCACAAAGACGAAGCCGTGCGCAAAGGCAATCTTGGAAAAAATTGGATCGACAAGAATCTGGGAGCCTGCGACAAAGCTCTTGCAGCGATACAACGGGTTTTAGCCAATGAGTCTTGAACTACCTAAATCAAAACTGGCAAAAGCACTTCTGGCGCCAGCAGCTCTAATTTACAAGACTTTGGTCAAGGCAAGAGCCAAGGCTTACGAAAATGGAATAGCATCCATTAATAAAGTCGAAGTTCCTGTAATAAGCGTGGGCAATATCACGGTTGGTGGCACAGGCAAAACTCCTATCACTATGTTTTTGGCTAAACAATTAATAGCTCAAGGGCGTAAAATTGCCATCCTAAGCCGTGGTTATAATCGAAAATCCAAATCAAATTTCGTTGTGGCAAGTGATGGCACTAAAATTTTATGTTCGGTGGAAGATTGCGGTGACGAACCATATATGATGGCACTGGAAGTTCCCCAGGCAGTTGTGATTTGCGGACGTTCTCGCTCGGCAATAGCGCGTTTAGCTATAGATCAATTCAAATGTGACACTCTACTGCTTGATGATGGATTTCAGCATATATTGTTGCATCGAGACATCAATATAGCATTGCTCGATTACCAGGACGATCTTGAAACAGAACAATTGCTCCCGGCAGGGAGGCTTCGTGAGCCAGTTTCCGCCTTGTCTCGTGCCACGCATGTAGTTATTACCAAAATCCCTTCAAATGCAGACAGTCTCAGAATAGAACGAATCAAAAACATAGTTCGTAAATACGCTCCTTCGTGTTCGATTTACTCTTGCCGTTTCAAACTCGAAAATACGCTCAAGACCCAAAATAAAACCGCGGTTGCCTTTGCAGGTATTGCAAGACCTGACCAATTCTTTAGCGACCTTGAATCTTCAGACCTGAAAATCACCCTGCTTGCCAGACTTGCATACGAAGACCATCACTGGTACGACGATTTCGACATCAAGCGCATTCGCGATACCCTGGAAGAAACAGGTTCCGATATCGGTTTGACTACATTAAAGGACCTGGCGAGACTCGAGTCTAGAAAAGCAGAACCACAGGTGGCAAAATTGCTCGAAAAGACAGTGGGAGTGGGTCTTCAAATTGACTGGATTGGCGACTCACTTATTTTAAGTATAAAATGAATATATTAAGTGCTAGTATCATTTTGTCCGGCCGACAGGAGCGAACTAATGAATAGATCTTTAGCTCTGGTTTCACTGCTTTTAGCAGCCCAGAATCTGCCTTGCCTGGCGGCGAATCCTCCCACTGGAGCAGGTGCCTCATACACGCAGGCTCAGACAGCAAGACGATATATGCCCAAATGGGTTTATTATGACAAGCTTGGTCTGGCAGCCTGGAACAAAGGCGAGCGCCCGGTAGCAAAAACTCACTGGGAATATGCCTTGAGTTTATGCGAAAACGATCTGCGGGGTAGACCAAAAGGCAGATTAGACAAGCAGACCAAAATCTGGATAAACGATCTCTTGACTCACATGACTTTTCTCATGAGTTATTACAATCAACCTACTGCGCAATCGATGAGAAATCTTTCTGCCAGAGAAGGCTTGATCAAGCTCAAAGAAGCGGTAGTTGAAGACATCGACAAAAAATTGCAATGGTTCGACAAGCTCGAATCATTTGCCAAAATGCTTGTCGGACGCGAATGTTATATAGTCCAGGACTTCCGCATGCTTCGCGCCAAACAGCTCATGATGCAAGAGCAATACAGACGCGAAATTGCAGATTTGAAAGGCGTTCCGTACGTTCAGAAGCACGATGGCGACGGCTACAATTATGTAATTCAAGATGGTCGCGCAGTGAAAAAACCAGCCTGGTGGAAACAAGGGGCTGAAGTTCCTACCTGGAGACGTGACTATTTGAAAGTCGGCAGCAATGGACAACAATCCAACTCTTCTTCTCAACGTGGCAAAGCTACAACCGGTACAACGGGGGTGGGAACGATGGGAAGACCAAGTTGGTGGGACAAAGGAGACAAACCCGAAGTCCCTGGTGTGAGCTATGTTGGTGGCAAGCAATTTAAAAACGACAAGGTGGGATCCGACGGAACTATTTGGAATCCAGCCAAAGGCGACAGTTCTACCATGTGGGGCCAAGATCCTCACACTGAAAACTCCAAACCAAATAAATGGGGAACTCAGGCAGAGCGCAATCCTGCATTGGATTTAAACGCCAAACAAAAACCACCAAATTGGGGTGAGAACAATACTCCTAAAGACACATCCAGTACTGGCTGGGGCAATGGCGGTCAAGCATCGGACCAGCCCAAGAACCAAAATGGTGTCGGGGAAATTAATCCCAACACGCAGGGTGGCGATTACTGGAAGTGACGAAAAACTGCTGGAGCTTCAAATACCACCGGTAGACCGCGAACCAGACAAAAAACACAAGAAGCATAAACACAGAATGTTGCTATGCTCGGAATCGCGTACCCCTGTCCAGCTTGTGTTTGTGCTGCAATCACCAGGCAGAAAGCCACTGCTTTTACAACAGCATACGTGAAACGACTGAAATTAGATGCCACCAGAAACTTTCCAAGACTCGATTGCATCATAGTGTTTTTTCCAAATGCAGTAAGTCCTTGCTCACTGACGTGAGACCGTATCGCATCAACGAATGTTCCGCGTACAAGATACAAAAGCGGTACCCAGACTGGAACCCAGTGCAAACAAGAAAATACGATCCAGTAAGCCATTTCGACCGCTCTATCACCGGCGATATCTAAAATGCCACCAAACTTGGATGATTGGTTGAGCTTGCGCGCAAAGTAACCGTCCAGTCCATCTGCCCAAATTACAACGATCGTGAGCCCAAAAGAAACCCACTTCACCGTATCGCCTTCCAGAAATAAAATCGACAGCGCCACCAGCGCCAATACCACACGTGCGACCGTGATTGTATTGGGAACGTTGATTGTGCTTGCGCTCAATTAACTAGAGATCCAGGTTTGCGTAGTGGGCGTGTTTTTCGATGAACTCGCGACGCGGTCCGACAGCTTCCCCCATGAGCAAGTCGAAAATATGTTCGGCTTGTGCTCCATCTTCAACCGTCACTTGTTTCAAAGTACGTGTTTCTGGATTCATTGTGGTGTCCCACAACTGCTGCTCTTCCATTTCGCCAAGACCTTTAAAGCGCTGGACGATGGCTTTGTCTCCCATCTCAGCTAGAACAGTCTGGAGTTTGTGCTCGTTATAGCAATATTCACTTCTTTTACCTTTTTCCACCTTATAAAGGGGCGGTTGGGCAATATAGACATAGCCTTTCTCGACCATCGGTCTTGCATATCTGAAGAAGAAAGTCAGAAGCAGCGTACGAATGTGACTCCCGTCGACGTCGGCGTCTGTCATGATAATTACTTTGTGATAACGCAGCTTATCGAGGTCTAAGTTTTCTGCATTTGGTCTCAATATGCCACCAGTTTTGGCACCATCTTCGTCGGTCTCTTCGCGAACCACGAGACCAAGCGCTTGAATCATCGCCTGCACTTCAGCATTCTCATAAATACGGCTTGGTTGCACCCGTTCGACGTTCAATATTTTGCCTCGCAGGGGCAAAATTGCCTGGAAGTTTTTATTTCTTCCCTTTTTAGCGGTACCACCGGCAGAGTCACCTTCTACCAGATAGACTTCGCATTTTGTAGGATCACGATCTGTGCAGTCGGCAAGTTTACCGGGAAGCGACGAGTTCTCCAGGGTGGATTGACGTCTTACTTGTTGCTTTGCTTTTTGCGCCGCTTCACGTGCAGCTCTTGCGTTGATAGCCTTGGTAATGATTTCTTTGGCTGGTTTGGGATTGAGTTCGAGCCAGTCGGCAAGCTGTTCTGACGTGACGGTCTGAACAACGCCCTGCACTTCGCGGTTACCAAGGCGAGCCTTGGTCTGCCCTTCGAACTGAGGCTCGGGAACTTTGACGCTCACGATTGCTGTAAGACCTTCGCGCACGTCTTCACCCTGGAAGTTCTGGTCGGCGTCTTTGAGCAATCCGGCTTTACGCGCGTAGTTATTGATTATACGAGTAAGAGCCATGCGGAATCCTTGCAAGTGGGTTCCACCATCGTGGGTATTGATGTTGTTAACGAAAGAATTGAGTGTTTCTTGATAGAGGTCTGTCCATTGCAAAGAGCACTCGACCACTATGTTGTCGCGCTCTTGTTCGAAGTAGACAGGTGGCTTGTGCAATACGTTTCTAGTCTCGTTCATGTACTCGACATAACTTGCGATACCACCTTCGTAGTGGTAAACATCTGATTTTTTCTCAGCTTCTCTGTAGTCTTCGGCTTTGATTTTCAAACCTTTGTTCAAGAAAGACATTTCACGTAAGCGATCAGAAATCGTGTCCCAATCGAAGTGAATATTGACGCGTTCTCCATCCTCATCGAAGTCGTGAAAAATAAGATCGTCTGGCCAGAATGTAACTTTGGTTCCGCGCTCTTCGGTGGAACCTATAACTTCCAGCCCGCCCACAGCGTTTCCACGTTCATAGACTTGCTTGTGGATTTTGTTGTCACGATAAACTTCAACTTCTAATTTTTCAGAAAGAGCGTTCACGACTGACGCACCCACGCCGTGGAGACCGCCTGAAACTTTGTATCCGCCACCGCCGAACTTACCACCCGCGTGCAAGATAGTAAACACTGTTTCGACGCCACTTTTGCCAGTCTTTTTAACGATGTCGATTGGAATACCACGACCATCGTCTTTGACTGTAACCGAGCTGTCGGCATTGACAGTAACTTCGATTGTTTTACAGTGACCAGCTAGTGCCTCGTCCACCGCATTGTCGACGATTTCCCAGATAAGGTGATGCAAACCTTTGGGACCGGTAGTACCGATATACATACCAGGACGTTTTCGAACAGCTTCAAGCCCTTCCAGCACATCAATATTAGAAGCCGAATACTCACCATCGACATTAGTGTCGCCTGTGTTGGCATTAGCTTTCTTGTTTTCTTCTGTTTCTTTCTCGTCCGTCACTAGTGTGTTCGCCTTTTCGTTTGCCATAAATCCCCTGTTAATTGCACACCGTATATTTTTCGGTAGCGCGATCAATCCGCATAACATCAAGAAAACAACAAATGGAGCAACTTCTCCACTGTTATTTTGCCTCACTAAATTTTATCACAATGACAGCACTAATTCCCTTACGCGGCCTTAGTTTTTGCCAAATCAAAGGGACTATTTTGGTTACAATAAATATAATTCCCTATGTCAAGCGCATAGCGGTCAAGTACACTTGTAAACAGGATTTTAGGAAACGGGGTCACGTAGACTTGGAAATCTTTTACGAAGCAAGTCCTAAGAAAAGTCTGGTCGCAAAGTCAGCCATTGCCCTGGGCTTTTTCGACGGTGTACACCCCGGCCACAAACTGGTCATTTCCAAAGCCGTTGAAGAAGCCAAAGCGCTAGGCGCCAAGGCTGGCGTAGTCACTTTCAAAGACCACCCAAGAAGCCTGACCCGCGGACAATCGCCACTCTTGCTTACAGTAATCGAGCAACGTCTCGAGCTATTCAAAGAACTCGGGGTCGAAATAGCCCTGGTGCTTTCTTTCACCGAAGAACTCTGCCGGTTGAGCCCGCGCCAGTACGTTGAAAACGTTTTAATCGACTGCATGAATGCTCGCTCTATATCAGTTGGACATAACCATCATTTCGGCAAAGATGCTGAAGGCGATGCCAACCTGCTCAAAAAAATTGGACAGGAAAAGGAACATGAGTTTACAGTGCATAGCGCACCGATGCTGGAATTCAAAGGTCGCGAAGTTTCAAGTTCGCGCATCCGCGACGAAATTCAAGCAGGCGATGTCAAAAATGCAGAAGACTTGCTTGGACGCTCTTTTGCCTTGTGGGCAGGAGTTATCCGCGGTGACGGAAGAGGAAGACAACTTGGTTTTCCCACCGCCAATCTCGAAACTTATCAATATCAGGTACTTCCCAAAACCGGAGTTTATGCCGGTCTTGCCAAATTACAGAATGGCGAGAGCAAAAATTGCGTGATAAATGTCGGATTCAGGCCAACATTCAAAAATCCCAACGAAGTGGAAAGCCCCCTTGTCGAAGCACATCTTCTCGATTTCAATCAAGACATCTACGACCAGAATATCGAAGTGAAATTTTTCGAAAAACTGCGTGACGAAAAGAAATTCTCATCCATCGATGAATTGAAAAATCAGATCAACAACGACATAAAACACGCCAATCAAGCCTTCTCAGCTAGAGAAAAAAACAAATCGCAAGCGCCAAACTCTTCACTTTCGCATGCTACTTAAAAATCTCAAGCTACATAATTTTCGCAATTACAACGAGCAAGACATAGAATTCAAGCCAGGTCTGAACATTATTCTTGGCGAAAATGCGCAAGGCAAATCTAATTTGCTCGAAGCAATAGAGTATATCAGCACGGGTAAATCGTATCGCGCAACTCATGACACAGAGCTGATTTCGCGCTCAAAAAATCAAGCATCCATTGCCGTTCAATATTTTATAGATTGGGACAATCGTTCTAATCTTCAAAATATTTCGATCGACTTCAAAACCACTCCGGTAGAGGGAAAAACGAAAAGTTTAAAGCTCGAAAAGAAAGTCAAAATCAATGGCGCGACTTATTCAACTACTCGCAATCTCAAAGGAAGTCTATGCGTCGTCTCTTTTAAAAGCGAAGATTTGAATCTGGCAAGAGGTGGTCCAAAATACCGTCGCGACTGGATAGACAATTTGCTCAGTTCAATCGACCTTGGCTATCGTGAAACTTCTAATCGATACGCAAAATGCATTACTCAACGCAACAGACTACTCAAAAATATCGCCGAAAAAGGCGGAAGATACAATCTGTCCGACTCGGATAAAGAGCAATTGCGTGTATGGAGCCGTCAAGCTGCATCTCTTGGGGCGAAAGTTACAAAAGAACGCCTGAAACTGCTCGATCAAATGCGTCCGTTAATCGAGTCGTATCAAGAGAAGATATCCGGAAAAAATGAACCGATAACGGTACGTTATTTTCAGACGAGCACAGAAGAAGATCCTGAATCGCCCCAAAATATAGATCAACAAGACGACCAGCTTGGTCCAAACTGGAATGAAACCAGTGAGTCAGAGCTCGAATCGAGACTGATGAGCCTTTACAAGTCTCGATTTAATGAGGAACTTGCTCGCAAACAAACCCTAAGCGGCCCGCACCGAGATGACATTGTTTTCTGTTTAAATGATCTGCCAGCCAAGAATTACGGCAGTCAGGGTCAGACTAGAACGCTAGTTTTATCATTAAAAATTGCCGAGCTGGATTTAGTCAGCGACCATTTGCACGAACCTCCAATTCTTTTACTAGACGACGTTTTAGCCGAGTTAGATTTGAATCGGCAGAATTTTTTGATGCAGGAAGTAGCCAATCGCAAGGACATGCAAACTGTAATCACCACCACCCATATAGATGCTTTCCAGAAGAACTGGCTGAACGGCGCTTCTTTTTACGAAGTGTCTGGCGGATTTATAAAAGAAAAGATTTCATGCTGATGTCAGGTTATTTCTTGCCTAAGACGGGTAAATTAACATTGTTTAATAGTTTCTAATCCTTTAGTAACCGTTTCTGATTCCCCGCCTCGAATAACTAACAAATGACCAGATCTACCGATCACGCTAATGTCCATGGCGAACTGGACAAAAAGGTCTGCCTTGAATGCAACCGCCAGTTTACTGGGTTGGTTGCGTCTTGCCCACACGACAACACAATCCTCGTTCCGGTAGCTCAGGACCCATTACTGGGCACGAAACTAGACGGCAAGTATGAAATCCTATCCGCGCTTGGGACAGGCGGCATGGGGGTTGTTTATAAGGGCAAACAAGAATTGATGGATCGCATTGTTGCGATCAAAATGCTTCTTGCTCATCACTTGAATGACACCCATAGTGTCAAACGCTTTTTACACGAAGGCAAAGCCACTTGTAAGTTGAAGCATCCGCATATCATCACAGTCTACGACTATGGCGTTTCTCCCCAGGGTCAACCTTATATAGTCATGGACTTCCTGGAAGGAGTTCCTTTATCTGATCAAATTCGCAAAGAGGGACAAATAGGCGTGGATCGCTCCATGTCGATTTTCAGACAATCGGCTCTGGCTCTCGAGCACGCACACTCGCAAGGCGTCATTCACCGCGACTTGAAACCAAGCAATATCGTTTTAATTGATTTTGACGGCAACAAAGATTACGTCAAAGTTGTTGATTTCGGCGTTGCAAAATTAGTTGAAGATGCCGGTACTGAGATGCAGAAACTCACGCAAATGGGAGAGGTCTGCGGAAGCCCGGTGTACATGTCACCTGAACAGTGCCAGGGAATGCCTTTAGACCCACGTTCGGACATTTACTCGATGGGAATCGTAATGTATGAAACCTTGACGAATAAATTACCAATACTAGGTAAGACGCTGGTCGAGACCATGCACAAACATATCATGGAGCCGCCCACTCCTTTTGCCGAAGCTCGTCCGGACCTCTATATTCCAGAGCGAGTAGAGCAAGTTATTTTCAAAGCCCTTTCTAAGAACCCCGAAGATCGCCAGCAGAGTATGAAACAGCTTGCGACCGAAATCGACATGGCGATTCCCAAGCGCGGCAAAAGCTTTACTATAAGCTCGTTTTCGGAGACTGAGCGTCCACAAAAACCACCAGCAGACAAGAAAAAAGTCGCCATGGTTACAGCTGCAGTTGTAGTAGGCGTGCTTGCAGTTGGCGGAGCAATCGGATTTTTTGCCATGCAAGGCCAGAACAAACAGCCGGTCGCAAACACGACGACTGCTCACACTACGGGTGCAACTACTTCTCCGGTTGAAACTTCAACTAAAACGCCTGAAAAATCTAACGCGCAAGCGAGCAGCACCTCTAATTCTTCAACCGATAACGGAACGCAAATTAAAACCACCGACGATTCCAAGTCAGATTTTGGCAAGAAAACAGATTCGACACCTGTAGCAGAAACGCCAACAGTAAAAGAACCAGTCAAAGAAGCAAAAACGGCTCCAGTAGCTGCTTTTAAACCAACAAAAGTAGCGAAGAAACCACCTCGCGTAAATTCCGTACCTTCAAAATCGAGTTCACCAGCACCAGTTCATAAAGCGGCTGGTGGCGACGCCTGGAGCAGCTTGCTCAAACAACGCTCTTATAAAACGGGTCACGATCTCGAATAATTCCAAAAACCAAAACACCACCCAGAATAAACTGCGGTGGTGCTTTGACTACTGTTTAACAAGCTCCTTGCGATGAGCTCAGTAATTCAATGTGTCACTGTTAAATGTGGCACAAGGCGGGCTCTCTTGCTACCGTATCCGGTTAGCGCTTTCCTGACGTTTCCGCAAGGCCCCTCGGCTCGTAATGCTCAACTGATGTGGCATTCACCGTTAATGTATTTAGTTTAGCAGCGCAAAAAACTATTGGAAGTACCCCAGAATTGATTTAATCTCAAACCCATTGTCTACTTCTAACAAAAGACTCGGTGCGCGTTTTGCGCTCCAAGCCCCGATTTCAAGCGCTCGAACCAACATAAATTCGAGGTCAATCAAGCACAATGACATCAGAATTAATCACCGTATTTAATACCACTACAAACGGAAACACCATCCAGAATTAACTGCGATGGTGTTTCGGCTACTATTTAACAAGCCCCTTGCGAAGAGCTTAGTATTTCAGCGAGTCTCTGTTAAAAAAGAACTCGTTGCGGGCTCACTTGCTACCGTATCCGGTTAGCGCCACCTGACGTTTCCGCAAGGCCCCTCGGCTCGAAATGCTCAACTCGTGTGTGCATTCACCGTTTATGCATATTAGTTTAGCACCGAGAAAAACATATGGAAGTACCCCTTTAGTGATTTAATTTCCATACCAATGGCAACATTTAAATGCTCATTAACGGCTATATCAGATATGCAATTTGGATTAACAAGCGCTCGAACAACACAGTGCATAAACTATGTAGAAGATCCCGCAAATCCAATATAGACAATAGATTTCGAACAAATATACTACGCATATAATATAAGTCGTTTTCAGGTTTGAACAGGTCAAATCCCGTACATATATAAGTAGGAAAATAGTCACACAAGAGAGGCACAGCTCGAAGAGATGACATCAGTTCAGAGTCCAGGAAAGTACAGACTGGTTACCCGTAGCGATTTTGACGGTCTTGTTTGCGCTGTGATGCTCAAACATATGAATATGATCGACGACATTCTTTTTGTGCACCCCAAAGACATGCAAGACGGTCGCATCGAATGCTCCAGCCGTGACATTACTACCAACCTTCCTTACGTAGAAGGCGTACATCTAGCCTTCGACCACCACTTGTCAGAAACTCTACGCAACAAAGACAGACGCGAAAATCACATCATCGACGCCAACGCAATGTCTGCAGCTCGAGTGGTCTGGGACTATTATGGCGGTCTCAAAACATTTCCTGCGCGCTGGCAAGAGATGATGACTGCAGTCGACAAAGCAGATGCTGCACAGTTTTCAGTAGACGAAATTCTGAATCCTACTGATTGGGTGTTGCTCAATTTCCTGATGGATCCACGAACCGGACTTGGTCGTTTCCACAATTTCAGAATCTCTAATTACAACTTGATGATGGACTTGATTGACTATTGCAAAGACCACAATATTACAGAAATCATGGCTATGCCTGACGTACAGGAAAGAGTCCAGTTGTACAACATGCAAACAGATTTGTTCCGCGAGCAAGTCGATCGCTGTTTCAAAATTCACAAGAATCTCATTGTGCTTGATTTGCGTAAAGAAGACACTATTTATTCTGGCAACAGATTTATGATTTACGCCATGCATCCTGAAACCAATATTTCAATCCACGTGCTCTGGGGATTGAAAAAACAAAACACTGTTTTTGCAATCGGAAAATCAATCGTCAATCGCGACTCCAAAACAAACGTTGGCGAGCTCTGTCTCGCGTACGGTGGAGGCGGTCATGAAAAGGCTGGAACCTGTCAGATAGAAAACGATCAGGCTGATGCAGTATTGCAAGAATTGATCAAAAAAATCACTGCCGACGGCTAGACACAAACAACACGTCTGTCCAAGTATTTGATTAGCTTCTTGTAAAAGCGGGAACAAAGATATGTTGGCATATCAACTCGCACTCGGTCGGCATTTGCTGCTCCGGGTTTCTCTCTTTTGGCATGGTGAAGGCAATGACACAGGCAATTAAAAATTATAGAAAAGTTCTAATTGGTAATTTACCGCAGACAAGCGTAGAGGAACTTACTGAAGCCTTTTGCGAGTTCTCAAATACGATATCGGAAATCTCTCTGTACATTGACCAGAAGGGCAAAAGCGCTGGTCATGCCTACATCGAAATGACCAGTCGCGAGCACGCTGAATCATTAGTCGATCAAAACAACACTATTGAGCTAAAAGGCAGGCTTTTAAATCTGTCTCTAGCTGAACAGACACAAGATTGCGTCAAACAAAAGAAGCGTTGGATTTTCTTTTAGCCAAAAGAACCGTTAGTGCTTTTCATAATTTCGACCGTGCAAATAGTGATATGACTGAGCAATTACCAAAATTTTAGAAGCCTTGATTTCGGGAGTTTCGAAAGGGTCGCTCTTGACCGGACCGTAAACTGCTGCAAGCCCGTCACTGAATGGCTGGGCACTATAGAATCGCTTATCGAATGCGATTGAACCATCCTTCGATATGTATGTCCAAAGCCCGGTTCGATCCACAACCGGAATCATTCCTTGAGAACAGCGCCTAGCAGCAAAATATTTCGGTTGAATAACAAAGCGCCCTGTTTTGCCGATCAAGCCAAACATTCCGGCGTGCCTCACGACCGCAATATTTTCTGAAAAGTGATCAGCCCATTCGAATTTCGGAGCGATTACGACTCTGTGTGCCTTATCACGAAATCCCCACTTCAAACCTTCTCTGAACGGCTCTAGTTCGCTCGAATAATTCTTGGCTGAAAACTTCTTTTTCGAATCTTCATCTATGTTCCAGTAATAGATTCCTCCTTTGTCGATATAACTTTCGAATCGACCCAAATCGTCGGCGCTGTCGAGAGGGTGCATCCATGTGACCCATGAATAACCACTTTTGAAAGGACGCACTTTTATAAAGGGACCGAATATTTTGATAATGCCCTTCAAATCAATAAATGAATAGCCACCATTCTTAGTATCAAACCGAAGGGTGTTTCGGTAGTTTTTATCAAGCTTAATTGCCTTCTGATTCAAATTGTCGAAGGTGGATTCGATGTCAGGGTCGAGTGCAACATCCGGATCAGAGGTATAAAAAATGCCAGGTCCAAGGAATCGTCCACAAAATGTCCGTTCGACATCGCTTGCAGAAATCTTTTTAAATTCAATAACTAAATTGTCAAACTTGAAACAGTCGCTATCCCACACGGCTTGCTGGAAGCGAGTTTTGCCCTTTTCACTAAAATATCCAAGAACTGTTCCGTCAGGTAGCAAATCAAGCAAAACTTTCTTGTCACGGCTCTGCCAAGGTCCTAACACTTCGCTGGTCAGTACTGGTTCATTACCATAGAACTCGCTTCTATTAAACTCGCCAATGATCCCACTCGTCATGATTAAGAGAGGAACAGCGAGAAGCAATGAAAACCCTATGACAAGTAGGACTAGCAGAACTTTGAGAAGTTTTTTCATTTCTGCATTATGAATGAATTTTTGTTAGATGCACGCAAATTTGTAAGAGACACTCTAAATCTGCGTCAATCATTACTTAACGTAGAGGTTTTCTCCAACGAATGTAATAGTTATGCATAACCCAGTGAGCGTGCTTACCAAAGTGAGGATAGCCTTCATATCTTTTGACTGGAAAGGTATCAACCGCAATATCAAAAACGTAGTAAGCTTCATCTAAAAACGGAAGAAGATTTTGATTCTTCGATAAAAATGTGCTCAACACCCAAATTATCAATTGCAAATACGCTTCGTGCAATTCTTCGCGAGCCGATTTAATTTCTTCAGCACTACCGATCCATAGCCTGGTAAAAAGATCGATTCTATCCGACTCAGGCAGAACCGGAGTGAACGCAGCCTTCTCAACTATTTTCAGACAAGCCGGATCAACCTCTACTCTTGAAAAAATTATCTCGATATAGCGTTTGCCAAATGGAATTTTTTCCAGAAAAGGCTCTGAATCGTCAGAACCTCGCGAATCAAACCCGGTGCCAACGATTTTGCCGCCACCTCTCGACCCACCTCCAGCGCCAACGCCAGATCTCGAAACTCCCACCTGGAGCTTAGCTTTATTATTGCTGTCATCAGTCATCTAATCTTTATGCACGCTCACGAGCTTCTTGCAGCGCTCGGTGTCGACTTTGGCTGACCAGTGTCCTCCAGTTTTAGACGAGGAGCCGATGATCATGCCATCTGAATAACGTGCGTATTTTTTCAAGTTTTCAGGTGTGATGCCAGAGCCAACTAAAACAGGAATTTTGACCGATTGCTTGACAGACTTCACTTCTTCAAGCAACGGCTGGTCGCCAGTTCTGATGCCTGTCACAACGAGACCATCAGCTTTGAAGAATTCAGCTTCTTTAGCAGTGTCGCCTATACTGGTATCAGATGTGATGGCGTGCGATGCATGTTTCTTTTTAACATCGGCAAAGATTTTTATTTCGTTTGCTTTCAGTTCGTCCCGCCTGCGAATCAGTTTTGCAGCGCAAGATTCATGTATGCCGCCATTGCCTACGTGGGCATAAACAAAGCCTTCGACCCGAATAAAATCGAGGTTAGAAGCTATAGCAACTCCTAGCGCTTCCAGATTTGCTCCAGCAAGAATCTGAATTCCTGTATGCATTTTGATTTCTTTTTTGAGCGCGCTTGAAATGACAGTCATGGCTGCCACGGTTTCGGGAAGTGCTGTCCCTTTTATGTAAGGAACATCGTGCATATTTTCGACCATGATGGCATCGAATCCCGACTTCTTATATATAGCCGCGTCGAGCAGGGCGTTCTCCACAATCTCGTCGAGATTGCCTGCCCACATAGCAGCCCCCGGCAGGGGACCGACGTGAACCATTCCAATCAAGCTGCAAGACGATTTTTTAAACATGCTGAATTTCCTTCGCTGCTTCAACCATTAACTCGACGGCAAAATCAACCAGTTCATGAGCCGGCAATAAATAACTGACTGCTCCACCGATTTTATTAGAAGGGATATTATTTTTTTCTATAAATTTGTCCACAATAGTGGCAAAGAAACGCTCATCTGACCAGGGAAGTATTCCAATAGACGAGTCGAATTCTTCGATGTCCACCCAGGTTCGAACACCGTTTTGCATAAGTGGAACTTTCAAATGCAAAATAGTTTTGTTCTCAATTGGTGCAATCGCCTCGGCATAATGCATCAAAGTAACCTGGTCGTGGTCAGAGCCAATGAGCAAAAGCATCCCGTTTTCTTGATAAAGTTTTTCTAGCGGAGAACCTTTGCCCAAGCCATAATTGAGCGAATGATCAGAAACCAGCCACTTGGCTCGTTTGCCAAGCGCCGCCATGCGACCGCCCACATTGTCACTGATTTGAACATCTTTTGAATGAGTGCGAAAGAACTCGGCGAAAGTGCCGAAGTCCCTCTGGGCATGAGCCAGATGCTTATCGAAGACAGGTGAATGCTCAAGAATATAAGCAGTGTCTTCGGCAGAATACCTTGAGCGTCCGACCTCGTCGAAAGGCGATGGACAGCCGAGATAAGACATAAAGGTTCCGTCGCGCACAACTTCTTCGAGCGCATTTATGAGCTCATCTGGACCACCAAGAATTTCGCCCACGGCACGCATCGAAGCGTGAATCATGATGATATCGTCAGAAACAAAATCGAAAGCGCGAAGTTGCGCTTTCAAATCTTCTTTGCAAAGCCTCGGACAAGTCCACATCATTTGTTTTTGAGTAGCACGGCGCGCACAGGTGAAGCTTCGAGTTCACAAAATTTCAAGGGCAGCGCAATCAAGGTATAAAAGCCAGCTTTAGCATGAGTCAAATCGAGATTTTCAAGCCAGCTCATTTTGCATTTATGCAAAGCGTGGTGAGTTTCAAGACCTTTTGAATCGGACGGATCGACAGACGGAGTGTCGATTCCAACAAGTTTCACCTGGTGCTTTTGCAACTCTTCGATTAAGTCGGGAGTAAAAGACGCATAGTTATTTTCAAAAACATCATACCGTATCTGGTGGCGCGTTCTAAATAATAATCGTGGTGCCAGCTTTGATCTGTCTAGCGAAGATACCAGAGAAGAAATGTGTTTGCTCGTTATCGGCTCGAAACAATCAGCCAGGTCGATAACCTGGGCTTGACCCATATAAGCTCCAAGCGGCAATTGAGACGCCATTCCTTCGCCTTTATCCATGTCGCCATAGATATGAATGGGCGAATCGGCATGGGTTCCGACATGAGGACTCATCGTAAAAGAAGAAAGGTTTATGACATTCGAGTCGGCATAAGTAAGAGTGACATTGCGACTGAATTGAATATCGCCTGGAAAAGCAGCGGTTTTCGAATCCACCGGCAAGGAAATATCAATGATGTCATAGTTATCGAGGTCGAGCCAAGGTAATTCTGGCAAGGTTTAAATCCCGCTATTAAAAGGGTCCAGCGCAAAGATTCGCTCATTACGCGACTGGAATTATAAGCTCTTTTCTGCTATAAATTCAGCTTCTTGACTTAATTTCTTCAGGAGCAGGCGCGTGTCCTTGAAAGAAGGCATCACTATCACTGGAAAAGCTCCAAGCCCGCTTGGCGCTTACAGTCACGCCGTCAAAGCCGGCAATTTTCTATTCGTTTCAGGGCAGGGTGCTCGAAATCCAGACACAGGCAAAGAAGAAGGCGTCCAATTAGACGAACAGGGCAATGTCCTTTCATATGACATCGAAGTTCAGACCGAATGGGTTATCAAAAATCTCAAAGTAGTTCTGGCAGAAGCCGGACTGGGACTGGAAGACGTAGTAGACATGAGCGTTTTTCTTTCCGACATGAATGACTTTGCAAAATACAACGGCGTTTACGCCAAACATTTTTCTTTTGCCAATCCACCTGCCAGGACCACAATTCAAGCAGCAAAATTGCCTGGAAAAAATCACATCGAAATAAAAGCAATCGCACTTTGCAAGTAACCTACAACAAAGAGGACTAGAAGATGACCACCGCGACCAAAGCAAAGACTATCGAAATCGATAACTTCATCGGCGGAAAAGCAGTCAAATCCAAAGACGGCAAAACTTTCCAGACCATGAATCCTGGAACAGGCGAGGTCCTTGGCACCGTGTCTTACGGTGGCGCAGAAGATATCAATCTTGCAGTAGACGCAGCTAAAGAAGCTTTCGAAAACGGTCCCTGGCCAAAGATGTCGATGGCTGACCGCGCTAACATTTTGCTCAAAATCGCAGCTCTGGTCGAGAAAAACTCAGACGAGTTGGCGCGTGCCGAATCAATGGATACAGGCAAGCCAATTACCGAAAGCAAGACTGGCGACATTGCACGGGTTGCGACCAATTTTCATTTCTACCCCAACTTCGCTCAGTCACTGGCTGACGAATCCTGGACACCAAATCCGCAAGAGCGTCACACAGCCATTCGCGAGCCGCTTGGTGTATGCGGACTCATAACCCCCTGGAATTTGCCTTTGTATCTTGCCACATGGAAAATTGCTCCATGTTTGATTATGGGCAATGCTTGCGTTTTAAAACCAGCCGAGTGGACACCTTACACAGCATTCTTGTTTGCAAAACTAGCTAAAGAAGCTGGTCTTCCAGATGGCGTATTGAACATAGTAAATGGATTTGGTGCAGGCGGCGCTGGCGAAGCGCTCACTAAGCATCCTGACGTCAAATCGATTTCGTTCACTGGTGAAACAGGAACTGGCAGAGCCATTATGGCAAGTGCTGCTGGCACGCTCAAAAAATTATCTTTCGAGCTTGGTGGCAAAGGCGCCAATATTATTTTCGAAGATGCAAATCTAGACGAAGCGCTTCCAACCGCTATACGTGCGGCTTATCGCAACCAGGGTCAAGTGTGTCTTGCTGGTTCGCGTTTGTTCGTTCAAGAATCGATTTATCCCAAAGTGGTCAAAGCGATGGTAGAGCGAGTCAAAAACATCAAAGTGGGCGATCCTCTTGATCCCAAGACTGAAATGGGCGCGATGATTTCCAAAGAACACATGGAAAAGGTGCAGGGATATATCGAACTTGGTCGCAAAGACGGCAAGTGCCTTACCGGCGGAGATCCAATCAAAGAGCTCGGCGGCGGCTATTTCTTATCACCTTCGGTTTTTGAAGGTCTTGCTTACGACTCCAGATTCTGTCAAGAAGAAATTTTTGGACCGGTACTACCCATAATACCGTTCAAAGACGAAGAAGAAGTAATCAAAATGGCAAACTCCACCCCTTACGGCTTGTCCGCATCGCTCTGGAGTCAGGATGTGAACCGTTGCAATCGTGTCGCCCGCAAACTGAAATCAGGCATGGTCTGGGTCAACTGCTGGTTCGCCCGCGACCTTCGCACACCTTTTGGTGGACAGAAGAGCTCGGGACTTGGTCGCGAAGGCGGTCGCTACAGTCTTGAATTTTTCTCCGATTGGAAAGCAGTTTCATACAAGTATTCTGACTAATTAAACTAATTGGAAGACTATCCTGAAAATAACGAATGGCTCATCTATGACCTGTCGGACTCACTCAAACCGATGGGTTTTAGACTGACCAATTCGAAGCTGGGATTTTACGAATACAAAGACGAAGATGGAAACGAAGCCACTCTATCACTTGGAGTTATCGGTGGTGCGACTATTTATTTGAGCGGTCCCCAGGTCACGCTCAAAAATCAACGTGTTTTCGATTTGCTCGATGATTTATACAAGAAAGGTTGTAGGACCGATAAAGGCACGTACTTCTCGCACAAATTGCCTCAGTTCGACAATGAGGGAAACGTCAAATGGGGATTCACTTTTGGTGAAGACGCAAAGAACGAAGCCACCACTATAAATTTGAGCGCATATTTAAAATCGAAAATCATCCCCTTAATCGAACGCTGGGGAAAAATGAAATTGACCCAGGAAGACATCGATTTGCTCAAAAGTGAAAACGATGCTGAATACAGCCTGGTAGGCAACGTTTTTCTTGGCGGCAAATTCAAAGAAGCAGGATTGATGGCAAACGAATTTTTGGAGTCGAGCAAAGACAAAGAGGTCTATCAAAAATTCATCGACGAAATTTTTGGATACAAGAAACGCTCGCTGCCTATGATTTCGAGCTAGCTCAACTTAAGAATGAACTGGTGCTCTATCAGTCAGAGTGATATTGATACCACGACTGGTGAGTTCGGCTAAAAACAGTTTGGTTGGAACGACATCTTCCTGACGAACGACACCGCGTTCTTTAATATCTCCGCGGGCAATCATCTGAGCGATGATTGAAGCTGGAAACGTAGTCATTCTGCCCATCGCTGTCAAACCGTCTGCTTCTGAACCATAATCGATTCCGTCCCAGACCATTTGCAACGGCTCACCATCTTTGACACCAGTTACGGTGACACGCACCACTACGACGTCGGGCAGATTCTTAGCCAGTTTTTCATTCAACAAATGTGATAAAACGGCACGAGGAGCGATTTTGTTCTTACCTATTTTGACTTCGGTCTTGTCCATCAAGCCCAATTGCTTGAGCAAATTGATTTTGTCACAGTGACCTGGATATCGAATAGTTTTGTAGTCCAGGTGCTGAACTCGACCTTTGTAAGTCTGGGGCAAAGTGGAGCAACCGCCAGAGGTAGTGAAGGCTTCAAGAGTTCCAAGTGGTTTTGGAAACTCGATTTCTTCAAGTTCGGTCAAGGATGGAACAGAAATGATTTCACCGTCACGAATGACTGTGCAGTCTTCGACGTATTCGTTTATTAGACCTTCAATCGAGAAGAATTGACCATATTCTAGCAACTGGTCTTCGGGCTCTACAGGCAGCCCGCCTACACGAATGCGCATTTCATATATTTCGTCCATGGCATCAGCGGCACTGACAGCCAGAATAGAAACGAGTCCTGGCGCAAGACCCAGGTCTGGAATGATAGTTACACCCTGGTCTTTAGCAATCTGGTCGAGCTGGAAAGTTTTTTCGACTACATCGTTATTTCCACCCAGATCGACAAAATGCGATTTTGATTGCAAAGCTAATTTTGCCAGCTCGTAATTGAACTCGTATGGCATGCAGCTTATAGTTACATCCGAATTCGCCATCAATTGAGCGACATCTTTTTGTTCTTTAATGTCAAGTTGAACCGGGACAATCTTAGGGTCAGCTAATTTATCCTGGATACGCTGCACGGCGTTTTCGTCCGCGTCAGCTATGACTACTTTGTCCACTTTGGGGCTTCGAATCAAATCGAAAGCCATGGCGTAGCCCATTTTTCCCGCACCAAGCACTAAATACTTCACAACCTAGCCCTCAAGATATACAGTTGGCTATTTTGTCATATAACAATCGATTTTAATAGGTCGAGCGACGCTTGCCGCCATCCACGCAAATAGTCGAGCCCGTGACATAAGACGCTCTTTGTGAGCACAAGAAGGCTGTGACAGCGGCGAATTCTTCAGGTGTCCCCATGCGTCCTGCCGGTATCGCTGCCACGTACTGCTTTTGATACTCTTCTTTGCTCTGTCCTGAGGCTTTAGTGCGTTGCTCCATCAAATCTTGCAGACGGTCGGTTTCGATTGCACCAGGAGCCACGCAGTTGACCGTAATATTGAAGGGAGCGACCTCGTCAGAGAGCGTTTTCAGCATAGCGGTAACGGCAGAGCGCACCGCATTTGATACCGATAGATTAGCAATTGGTTCCATGATACTGAGTGAAGTTACACAAACAATCCGTCCCCATTTGCGCTCTTTCATCGAAGGCAGAAAGGCATTGTTTATGTCAGCCACAGATAAGAATAACTGTTTGAATCCTGAATCCCAGTCTTCAATTTTGGTGTCTTCGGCTTTTGATGTTTTAGGACCGCCAGTGTTATGAACCACAATATCTATCGAGCCGAGTTTTTCTTTGACACTGGCGATGAGCTGCTTGCGATCATCTGGCGAGCTCAAGTCACATGCTTGAAAATAAATTTCAGCCGACGGACAGTCTTTCTTTATGGTTTCGGCAGTTTCGCTCAATACTTCTTTGGTGCGAGCGCACAAAAAAACTTTTACTCCTTCGGCACAAAGTTCTTTTGCAATCGCTCTGCCGATGCCCTTAGACGCTCCACAAATCAATGCGTGCTTATGCTTGATACCAAAGTCCATCTAACTGTTTCCTTTATTTATTCACCAAATTCGATATTACGTGTTAATGTGGGATTTTTGAACTTTGCAGTCTCCAGATCACTCATCGCAAGCCCATTGCGCTTCATCTTGTAATAGCAGTATGCTCGAGCGAGATAAAAGTCCCACCGGTTAGGATCGTCTACAAGCGCATTTTTCAATTGCTGTTCTGCTGCGCTCCATTTTTGTCTTTGAATATTTATTTTGGCTTTATTGAACAAGAATTCGACATTGTTGAAATGAGCATCGCCAGCCTCACAAGCAGCTTCGTATGCTTTGTCCGGATTCTCCACGTTGGAGAAATATTTCCAACTCAAGACCAGTTTGTCAGGCGAAGCAAGGTTCGTTTTTTGCTCTGAGTTGCTCATCCGGGTAGTGAAAGCCGTGTTTGCATTTTGTCCGCCAACCCCGCGTCTGCCACCACGCATAATGGCAATACTGTCTGGCGGCAACAAATCAGCTACTGTTTGAGGAACCATTTGTGGCGCAGCTGGTCGAGCGGCAAGAATCAATCCATTGCCCTGCCATTTGCTATTCATGGCAGGGGTCTGTAAAACGCCAGGTCTGTCTTCTTGAATTTCATTCGAAATGCTCGAGCACATCACGTCGAATGCGTCAGACATCGGTGTGTTTGAACCTTTGCAACGCAATCCATCGAGCAAGTTTTTAGTGAAAACGCCATTTTGATAACGTTTCGATTCCCACGAGGCCTGGTCTGGACTGCTAGAACAAAGAACCATTTTGCCTTTGCCCAGTGGCATCGCAGTTGTGTCTATGTTTGCAGCACGATACAAACCTTTTCCATCTTTGGTATTAGGATTTATATTTCCGCTATGACAGGCATCGAGGACCAAAAGCGCTCTTTCGGCAGTAATACGGTCGTTGATATCATCGAGCACGTGTTGCATTTCGATGCCCGAGGCCCAGAGTTCATCAGGCTCAGAGTCGTACGCGACCAGAAAATTCTTGCCTTTCACATCAAGTTGCGCCGGACTTCCGTGAGTAGAAAAATAGAGCACTACCAGATCGTCTTGTTTAGCCAGCGGAGCCAAAAACTTATTGCCAAGCTCAGACATTATGCGCTGCCTGGTCGCTTGATCATCGAGCAAAACACGCACATGGTCAGGCTTGAAATTGGCTTCCTTAATCAGATAGTTGTAAAAATCGAGCGCGTCTTTGCTCGCGTATTTGAGAGAAGGAATAGAGCTGTTCTTGAATTTGCTAATGCCAACAATCAGCGCCCATTTGTCCCGAATTGGCTTGTTGAGGTCTGGTTCCTGAGCACAAACGCTTATGTTGGAACCTGCCGCGAAGCTAAAACAAAATGAAAGAAATAGAGTGATGCCAAGCTGTTTCCAATTCTTGCCCATCGAAAAATTCCTCTTGAAAGCTCACTCTTCCTGAACACAAAGCGCACGCTTGTTATTAGGAGGATAAGGCGTATCACCCTCAAGAATATATCAAATTGTTATGGTGGATGCTGAGATATAATCTGGCAATATTGCCACTACGAGGTGTCTATGGCGCTTGAAACTACACTTGATTCAAATGAACTGAAAAAATATGCCGAATCGCAAAAGGCGCGTTATGAATCTTTGCTCAAAGAACTTGTGGATATTCCAAGTGTCAGCATGGACCCCGAGCAGAAAGGCAGTATTAAAAAACTGGCTGAACGAGCAGCTAAACTTTTAACCGAAGCTGGGGCAAAAGCAGAAGTAATTCAAACTAAAGGCAATCCAGTCGTTATAGGCGAATTTGTCTCTTCGCCGGAACATCCGACCGTCTCTATTTATAATCACTTGGACGTACAACCTGCAGATGCAAGCGAATGGCAGAACCCGCCGTTCGACATGAAAATCGAAAACGACCGCTATCTTGGGCGCGGCACCACAGATGACAAAGGTCCTGCGCTTGCAGTATTCATGGCGGCTTGTTATGCGCACCAGAACAAACTGCCTCTCAATATCAAGTTCATCTGGGAACTGGAAGAAGAAATCGGTTCGCCCAATTTCGAAGATTTCCTGGTCCAAAACAAATCCAAACTCAAAACAGATTCGGTCTGCGTTTCCGACACTATTTGGATAGCACGAGACAAACCAGCTATTTGCGCTGGGCTTCGCGGATTGCAAGGGTTTCTGGTCAAATTGAAAACAGGCGAAAAAGATGTGCACTCAGGCACTACAGGTGGTCTCGCCCGTAATCCTATTGCCGAAATCGCCCAATTCGTAAGCGAATGCTTCGATGCCAAAACTGGAGAAGTCAAAATCCCCGGTTTTTATGACGACTATGTAGTACCTTCGGACAAAGAGAAACAAGACTTCGTCGATTCTGGATTCAATCTCGATGCTTTCCAAAAGGCGCACGAACTAAAGTCCTTGCGCACAAAGGATCCAAAGGACGCAACAACCAGAATCTGGGCTAAACCGACTTTCGAAGTGCATGGTATCACAGGTGGTTATTCTGGACCCGGGGTCAAAACTATCGTTCCTCACTACGCCGAAGCTAAAATCAGTATGCGACTGGTGCCTGATCAAACGCCAGAGCGCATAATCGAAATTTTCACCAAATTTGTCAAAGAAAAATGTCCCGATGCCACTGTAGAATTGGAAGGAAGCTTAAAGCCCTATTCGGGTCCATCCAGTGACAAATTTCAACAAGCAGCCAAACAAGCAATGCATCAGGCTTTTGGAAAAGAACCAGCATTCGTGCGCGAAGGTGGAAGTATCGGTGCCGTGGTCAGCATGCAAGAAGTGCTTGGCGTTCCCATCACCTTTTTGGGACTGTCATTGCCTGAGCATGGCTATCATGCAGTAAATGAAAACTTCGACTGGACTCAAGCTGCATTTGGAATCAGGCTTTTCATCCAGTATTTCGAGCTTCTGTCTCAAATCAAATAATCTAATCTAAGCTGATCTAATCTAATCAAAATCCACGAAATAATGACTTGGTCTTTTGCGCCAGGTCATTGTTTTTATTATGCATACGATCCAAAAGGCGCAAATAAGACAAATAGATTTTTGCGTCCCACGAGCGCAAGAAGTGTGCGGTTTGATAGCATCCAAGCGCTTTTCGCCAATCATTCGTTTTTGATTCGTAATCCAGACCCAGTTGATAATAAGCCTGGACATATTTTGGGTCCAGCTCGATGGCACGCTGATATTGAGACATAGCCATCTGGTGGTGTCCGGCTTTGTCAAAAACCTGACCCAGTTGAAGATGGAAAGCAGCAATGGGACTGCGCTCGTCGATTTCTTTTTCTATTTGAGCGCTTTGAGTCTGGACATAATCGAAAGGTAGTTTATCGAGCAAATGAACCAGTTTATCTTGTAAGCGCGCATTGCTAACATCTGGCAGTGCGGTGAATGCCAACATAAAAATGCCCGGACGAAGCGCTTCTTTATAATTTTTGACTGACATGTACGAGTCAAACAAACCTTCGGCAATTCCCGGAACATTAGGTGCGTTGTCGAATACCGGCTTCAAATCTATAATGGCTTTTTGATAGTCACCTAGCATCATGTAAGCCACACCACGCACTCTCAATGCCCGGTCGAATTTGGGATCTTTAGCAAGATCCATCGAAGCGAGTTTAACGGCGCGGGTTTGATGGCCGTTGAGATAAATTTGACCAAGGGATGTCGGCAAGCCAAAAATGTCAGCTTTGACTTTGAAAGCTGTTTCAAGCACAGTACGAGCTTCGTCCATCTGTTTGTTCTGAATGAGGTAATCGCCGACAATCAAAAGCATTTCTGGATTATTTGGAAACTTATCGAGACCGCTTCGAAGCATCTGAATGGCGGAGGGAATATGTCCTTGTTTGATTTCTTTTTTGACCAGCGCAACCAGAGCGTCGGGATTTTGCGGACCGTATTTGACCGCAAGCGCGTACTGAGCATAAGCCTCGTCTTTCAGACCCATGCGCTCGAGCATCAAGCCCAAATAGAGATGGGCATCCGCGTCACGTTCGTTAGATTGCACCGCCTGCTGCAGGTCCTGGAGCGTCTTTTCAGTGAGCCTGCTGTCCTGGATTTCAGCCTGAGCCCTTTTCACGAGCTCGCTTGAGATTTGAGCAAAACAATAATTTTGACCATTGACTGATAAAAAGAGCAGGCAAGTAGCGGATATCCAAATTTGTTTTTTCATTTTTTCCTGAACAGTAGGAGCGAACTGGTAAGATAGTAATTGTTAAGCTTTATTTAGGTTGATAGTCCATAGCTTAGTCTAGGGAACAAGACTTACAGATAAGCAGATTATCCCACTATCCCAGACAACAATCGATAAGCGGGCAAAATTTTCAGTCAGGGGCTCACCATGGCAAGCAGTTTTTTCAAATATCGTCGCAGAAAAAAGGGGAACCAGATTACCGAACTGGGACCGGCTCTCTTCATTTTGCTCGTCGTAGTACTGTTTCCGCTTGCTGCCCTTATTTACATGGGCATGGGAGTCGGGTGCGGATGGTTTTTGAATCACATGTGCACCCGTGCAGTCGCAGTAGTTCGCTCAGACCAAATGCCAGTTGCTTTGACCAAACAAGAAGACGCCTGGAAATCTTCGGGTCTTGCCAAATTTACAGGAGCGCGCATCGTTTCAAACACTGCAGTGCGTGCTGATATCAACGGTAAGCCTGGTGATGACGTAGTTCGAGTCACCACGATTGTAGAAATTCAGCCGTTCGTCCAGATACCTTTCGTGCCTCTGGGTCCTTATCCCTTTACTTTCAAAGGTGAGCGTCCCATTGAAGAGCGCGGAATTATCTAGAGGACGTACTTAAATGCGGTTGAAACGAAGAAAAGGACAAGCTCTAATCGAGACAATCGTGGGGTTGTTCATATTCGTTCCGGTTGTATTATTTTTGATAGACGTGATTGCTATGGTCATGGCTCAAACAGCCAATGACGCTCTGGCTAAAGACTGTGCACGGGCTGCAGCTGAAGAAGTTGATCAAGCAGCCGCACAAACCTCTGTGAATCAGGTCAAAGTCAATTTTTCATCACCTGTTTTAAGAATCAACAGTGTCAACGTCACCGCCTACAGTGATGAAACTGTGACAGTCGTCACTAACGCCACATTCACTTTTCCAGTCCAGATCCCAATGTTTGGCGTGTCTACCCAGGAATTTGCCGCTACGGCAACAGAGCCCGTAGTTGGAAAATTGTCAAATTAGCTTTAGTTTGTTGCTCTAGCTCTTAACCAGGCTGTTGAATTTTGGAATGAGAATAAAAGGCATTTTGTCCAGTTTTTCTTCCTGGTCGTCAAGGAAAAGCACCTTCTCCTTTTCTCCTTTCAGACCGGCTTGAAAGATTTTGTCCTTTTCTGTTTTGGTCGAATCAAAAATAACCGCCACTCCATAGGGCTTCTGGATTGCTACAGCAACTTTTGCGATTCCTTTGGTAGATTCGAGTCTCTTTCTTATTCTTCCAAGACAAATTGCACACGAAGCGCCTTCCACCCTGAAATCGAGCCGCTTGAGCGCATTCATATTGAGCTTGGCGAGCGCCTCTGGCTTTCCTTCGCCTGTATACATAAGAGGTCCGTTTGGATTGAGCTTTTCTTGATGTTTACTATCTTCTAGCGCCAGAAGAGGCGTACAAGAGAGAGTCGAAAAAGTCGCAAACGAGAGTATTGAAACAAGAAATATTTTTTGTTTAGTCATACTTGTATTTTAGTGGTCGCGCTCACAAATTGCATTGACCAGAACATGTTTTTTATCGCGTCTGGCAATTTCAATCGCTTCTTTGATTGCACCGGGCAGATCTTTTGGTTTGTCGACCCGAATGCCGATTCCGTTGCAAGACTCGGCTAGTTTTTCGAAGCTCACCTGCATTTTGAAATTCCACAGTTCGGAATAATCGTTTATATTTGCCCAGTTGCCAGAAGATGCACCATCGTAAGATTTTTTGATTGTGGACCAACCACTGTCGTTGAATACCACGATTACGATAGGCAATTTATAGGCTCCAGCCACATAATGAGCCGACATCGGCGTGTTGAACATGTACGATCCATCACCCAGTGTTACCATCATCACCTGGTCAGGACACGCCAGTTGAGCGCCTAGAGCCGCTCCCAGCGACCATCCAAGTCCGCTTGCAATCGAGTTTTCGAACCAGCTTTGTGTTTGTCTGCGCGGCACCAGTGTCGGCTCTAGATTGTATTCGTTGAAAATCACCACGTCATCGTCTACCGCCTGACCAACACAGTAAGAAATATAATTCTTGGTGATATGGTCGAGATTGGCATCAGCTCGGGCACTTGCATAAGCAGCTTCAAAAACGTCTTTGTGCGTTTTTGCATAAAAATTGCGTCGCGCTTCTATTTTCTTGTCTTCATGAGCGTTTAGCCCAAGCAAAGTTGCATGCAAATTATTCAAAACACGTCCGACATTTCCCGACAGATTTATATCAATTGGAAAAGAGCGCATAGGCAGATTTTGACAAAGGGGGTCGATGCCCAGTTGAATTACTTTGCACGAATCGTTAATAGATCCAAAATCAGGAATCCAGGGAACATGGCTTTCTGCCACGATAATCAAATCGGCATCTTTGATATGAGGAAGGGGATTGAATCCCAAATGCATCGGATGGTCCGTTGGGAAGTTGAAGAAATTGTGCTTGCCATGCTCGATTACGCCAATGGCAAATTTACTGCTGAACTCTACAAGTGCTTCAGGAGCCGACTTGTATCGACCAAGCTCAGCCGTGATCAAAAGCGGTTTTTCTGCTTTGGCAATGAGCATTGCTGCTTCTAGAATTTCTTTGTTTCTATATTCTGGATTAGATACCGATGGCTTTTGTCTAGATTTTTCGTTGATTGTAATTTTGCCATCAATTGGCATGCACAGAGCTTCTTTGGGCAAAGTCATATAGACCGGACCTTGCGGATCTGAAGTTGCCACCGCCATTGCTCTGTCTATCACAGTCTCTAAATGGTGCGGTCCTTTTAATTCATAATCCCATTTTGTATATTCGCGAAAATATCCGCCCTGGTCAAAAGTGTCTTGACCCCATTGCACGAAATTGGTGCGACAGCCTTCAATTCCATAGTCGTACCAGGGAGTTTTGCCAGCAAGCACCACAACCGGTATGCGCGAGCGGCTGGCGTTGATGATACCAAGACCCATATTGGCTGTGCCCACACTCACATGCGCCATCGTAACTTGTGGTGCTCCAGAAATAAGATAATGACCATGAGCCATTGCAATAGCAGTATTCTCATGGGGAGCAATGACTGTCTTGAGCTTGAACTCTGGGTCTTTGCTGTAGCGAGCTAAAGCATCGGCAATCGGCGTAAAGTCTGTTCCTGAGTTGGAAAAGAAATATTCGACGCCGCGCTGATTGAGCATAGACATGAGACCGTCTGCGACAGTGTTTACTTTTAAATCGATTTTCTTATTCTGATTTTCGATCCGAGTTTTGTACTCAGCTTTGCGCAAATGAATTTTTAGATGTTTGTTGAATTGACGCGCATTATCTATATGGGAGAAATGCGCTGCCTCGGGCAGTTCGACCAGACGGCTCAAATTATGACGCAAGTGTATTTCTTCAAGCAAACTTATTGGAGTAACAGGGTCGAGCGCGCCGCCAATCAGTAAAAGAGGACAGTTAATCTCAGCAATTAGATCGCGCAAATCGACCTGAAACATCGAGCGCCATGAAGCAAGAAATACTTCTTTGTCTTTAGAACTTTCGGCACGCACACCGGCTTCTATATATTCTTTGTGTGTAGTTTTGGCGAAGAGTCCAGGAACCAGTTCTTTTGCGCTTTCTTGCATGGTCTTTTTTGCAAGTTGATTTTCTATGAAACTAATGCGCTCGGATGCATTGTCTACATAACACCACGAATTTGCCATGACGATTGATTGAACTTGTTGCGGTCTCAATCTGAAAGTTTCGAGCGCCACCACGCCCCCCATGGAAGAGCCGATTAGATGCGCTTTTTCAAAGCCGAGTTCTGAGATAATTCGGCTCAGATCAAGAGCAAAATTGGTGATTGAAATTTTTTCTTGTACAACATTTGGATCTATTTTCGATTCGCCATGACCGCGCATATCGAAAGTCAAAATGGTGTATTTGCCAGATTTAGACAACTCTTCTATTTGAGGCTCGAAGCTCGTGTGGTCCCCGCCAACGGCATGCAAAAAAACCACAAGCTCGTCGCCATTGCCATAAAGATGACATGAAAGGTCGATGCCAGGCTCTGTCGTTATGGTTTTGTGATTGTGATTTATTTCTTTTTTCAAAACCATCGCCATGCAAAAACCTCGCCCAAACTAAATCTGTGCAACTATCGAAAGAGTTCCTCCGCCCTGAGGTCCATGATGCTCGGAGCGCGTGCTTACATAAACAGCAGTATCACCAGTGATGGCAGCAAGGACAGATGAAAGAACGCATCTAGAATAACGCGTATCACTGATGTCATCGTCTTGCAGCATAGTGTGACGCTTGCCTCTGACAGTACCTCTTGGGTCTGCTTCTGATTTGGCATATACACCAATCAATCGGGATAAGTCTTCAGCTTTCAAATGACCGTTTTCAAGTTTAAAGCCAAGCCCTTCAAGAGTTTTTTGAATGGACTCGATATCGAGCATATCGTTCAAAATGGAACTGTTGATTTTCAAATTACCGCTCCAGTACGAGCTATTTCCAAGCACCATGATTTCGGTGCGAGCAAGTCCTGGCTTTGCAGAACAAGATGCGGTAGACGAATATTTTTCAAAATCAGAACAAATAGAATCATCCGAAATGCTTTTGCTTTCGACTTCACCAAGTGCTACAGCAGCTCCAAGCGCCGAGGCTCCACGCGAATAGACCATGTCAGATCGCATCGGCTTGCCTGATTTGCGCGCGGCTTCGCCTTCTTCAAAAGAATAGCTCGGGATGGCTCCTTTCATTTGGATTAAATGAACATCTTTTGGCGAGTCAATCTGCAATTGATCGACTACTTGTTTGATTACACGAGCCGTTTCTTCGACCTGCGCCATACGCCCGATTTCTTCTGGCTTGAATTCTCTAGTGAATCCAATTCCAAGCGCCAATCTTTTTTCGGTTTCAGGAGAGGGAATATTGCTGCTTGAGCCGCTTCTTGAATAAACCACGATGTGCGGACTGACCACACCTTCGCATCCGCCCGACAAAGAAAAAATGATTCTGTCGGTAACTTCTATTCTGCTTATTCTCAGCATCGAGCTGAAATAGTCTTCAAAAGCCAGCATCGAAAGGTCACGAGTAAAATCGTTTCTTCCGCCATTGCCTTCTGTTTTGCCAATAATGCAAACGACTTCTTCTGGATTTATTTTTCCTGCATCAACGAGATCCATGAGACCGCTCAGGTCAGACGGGCTTCGGGTCAAGATTTTGAAGGCTTTAATTTCCATCGCCTAAATCTAAACAGGAGAAAGCAGTACCGTGCCGGTATGTTTTTGAATATCTATTTTATAAACATCGCCGTGATTCATCTCTTTTGGCTCACCCATGCTTGCAAGAGCATCAACAACTTCAGGCGAGTTAGCCGTAAGCACTGTTACTGGATTGCCTACGCTAAGCGGAAAATCGTGCCAGGTGCCTTTGTGAATCATGATTCCGTGCCCGGCAGGGAAAACAAAACATCGTGCAGTGTCGAGGTCTGGAAGTTTCTTATCCTGGTCGTGATTAGGTTTGCACAAAATCATGGCGAATGGCTCACTGCCGAGTCCAATGAAAAGCTGGGTCATATTCATGTGACGTTCAAGCCAGGTAACTTCAGGTGCGCGCTTGCTAATACGAGCCGTGCGGATGACGGCAGAACCTGTACACTCGAACGGAAGATTCATTCCTTCTTCGACAGAACCTTTGTAAAAAGGGATGGTGAGCCCAGCGTTAGGAACTTCCTCTGAAATCATCAAGCCATACTCAGCTGTGTTCTCGCGAGTGGCTTCTACTCTAGGAACTTGAATGGTGGTCACCATATTTTTAACTCCCCAAAACAACGATATATCCAAAATATACATCCGGACAAATTATTGTCTCATTAACTAAACAGTTTTGATCACACAACAGGCTTGTCAAGCAAAGCTCTAGCGAGCCCGAGCGTGGCTATCGAATCTTTGAACGGGGGTCTCAAAATTCCTGCCTCTGTTATAAAGGCATGAATCAAAGACGCTGGGGTCACATCGAATGCCGGGTTGTGCGCTTTTGCGTTTTCGATTGTGACACTGACCTGATTATCCAGATCGGCTATGTGAGTTACTTCGCTCTGGTCGCGTAACTCGATTGGAATCAAATCTCCCGATTCTAAATCGGGGTCGAAAGTAGAAAGTGGTGCAGCGACATAAAAGGGGATATTGTGATGTTTGGCAAGAACAGCCAGATTATAAGTGCCGATTTTATTTGCAGTGTCGCCATTTGCACAAATGCGATCGGCGCCGACCACAATCATGTCGATTGACTTCGCTTTCATGAAATGACCGGTCATGGTATCGCAAATGAGTGTTGCGGGAATCTCGTCCTGATTCAGTTCCCACATAGTTAGACGCGCGCCCTGCTGGCGAGGTCTTGTTTCTCCAACAAATGCCTGGATATTTTTGCCCGCCATTTGAGCCGAGCGCATGACACCAAGTGCAGTGCCCCAACCGCAAGCAGCAATCGAGCCTGCGTTGCAGTGAGTCAAAATGGAAGCGTTCTGGGGGACCAATTCAACGCCATAATCGGAAAGTTTTTTATTGACGTCGATGCTTTCTTGCATATAGCGTTTTGCTTCGAGCATCAACTGGTCGGCTATCTCTTTTGTATTTTTTGTCGCAAGAAAATGCGCTTTGTCCTTGATGACATTTGTGGCATTCATCAAATTGACTGCCGTTGGTCTTGTTGCTTGAAGAACAAGACAGGCCTCATCTAGAGCAAGAAGGAAGTCTTCTTTCTGCTTGTGCTTTTCAGCTAATCGTATTGCTTCCATGGCAAGACCAAAAGCAGCTACACAACCAATCGATGGGGCGCCGCGCACAATCATGTCTTTGATTGCGATGCAGACATTTTCAAAAAAGGTCGCATCGAAATATTCTGTCTTGTACGGCAGCTTGCGCTGGTCTAACAAAAGCAGATTGCCCTCATCCGTATAGGACAAGGGCAATGTACCGTAATTACTTACAAGATTCACAGAATTATTTTCTTGTTTTCAAAAACTCTGGAATATCGAGGATGTCGCTAGCGACTTTCTGCATGTCTTCGCTTGTGTTGGAAACGCCACGCTCACCTGCAAGAACTGGTTTTGGCATTTCTTGCGACACTTGTGTGTTTCTTCTTTGATAGGGGTTGCGAATATCAGTTCCGGTAGCGTTGACGACTGGTCTCTGTGTTTGAGCAACTTGCTGACCCGAAATCACAGCCATGTCGAAACCAGTTGCAATAACTGTAATCAACACTTCACCCTGTAGTCTGTCGTCGAGCACAGCACCAAATATGATATTGGCGTCTTCCGAAACAGCTTCGTAAATAACGTTTGCGGCTTCTTGAACTTCGTGCAATGTGAGGTCGGAGCCACCAGTGACACTGAAGATAACACCAGATGCACCTTCGATTGTGCTTTCGAGCAATGGGCTATTGATTGCATTGCGTGCAGCTTCAACAGCTCTGCCTTCGCCAGACGAACGACCGACACCCATTAATGCGGAGCCAGCTGTTTGCATGACGGCTTTGACGTCAGCGAAGTCTACGTTGATAAGTCCGGGCACTGTGATAATGTCCGAAATACCTTGTACACCTTGCATCAACACTTTGTCGGCTTCTACAAAGGCTTCTTGCATCGAAGCTCTGTGATCTACCACTTCGAGCAGTCTCTGGTTGGGGATAACAATCAGAGTGTCTACTTTGGCTTTTACTTCGGCGATACCGCTTTCAGCCTGGTTGGCTCTGCGACGACCTTCAAACAAGAAAGGACGTGATACCACACCTACTGTAAGCGCACCTTGTTCTTTGGCAATTTCAGCTACGATTGGAGCAGCACCAGTTCCGGTACCACCACCCATACCGGCTGCGATGAAGACCATGTCGGCACCTTTGAGTGCTTCGGCAATTTCTTCGCGGCTTTCTTCTGCAGCTTTAGTTCCAACTTGTGGGTTACCACCAGCACCAAGACCTCTGGTCAGCTTGGCGCCTATTTGCAAACGATTCTTTGCTGCTGAATGCTCAAGAGCTTGAGCATCAGTATTACATGTCCAAAATTCGACGTTATTCAATCCTGCAGCAATCATTCTATTGACTGCGTTGGATCCGGCTCCGCCTACACCTACAACTTTTATATTTGCTTTCAGTTCCAAATTTTTCACCGATTCTTTTTTTGCAGCTTGCTCAAGCACGGCATCTACCCTCGTAGTATCTACTTATGTTTGCACCGGACAACTATTAGGGATGCAGAGTAACGCAGTAATTTTGGGTTCTCACCCATGCGCGTGCCCGCTTTTGTATATGTCCTAGTTCGTTAAATGGTAGAACTTAGTGCGACGGTTTGCAAGTAAGCTAGATACTTATGTTTTTAAGCTTTTTAAAAGCTTAATGATAGTTGAAAAGAGCGAAAGCCCAAAATATTCAGGATTTCTTGACTACCCCACAAATCTAAAAGGGCTGTGCGTTTAGCCCAATTATATTGTTCTAACTTCTTAATGCTGTTCGGTCGCTTTTTTCTTGATCAAAGCCTGGGTCTTCTGATAAGCCTTGTTTGCAGGATCTATTGCCACTGCTTTGTCTGCATATCCAAGTGCTTCTTGAAAGTGTCCGCTACCAGCCTGGATGCCAGCTAAGAGCCTGAACGCGTCACCATTCTTATCATCTAAATCTACACATTTTTTAAGAGCGATTTCAGCGTCAGTCATTTTTCCGAGGGCTAAATAAGCCGATCCCTGATAGAAGTATGCATTTGCATCATTGGCATTGATTTCGATTGCTTTGTTCAATTCGCTCAACTGCCCTTCAGAATCGCCTTTCAGTCCAAGCGCTGCACCTAACTCACGATGAGCGTCTCCGTGATTTTTGTTTAATTTAATTGCTTCGCGATAATACTTTATAGAATCTTCGATTTTTCCGATTCGCATATACAACTGGCCTATTCTGTAATTTATGTTGGCATCATTGGGATTGCGATCACGCCCTTCCAGTAAGGATTTCAGAGCATCGGCATCTTTTCCCTGCTTGAGATATATGCGAGATATATACACATAAGGTTCTGACTCTGTGGGCGAAATCTTAGTCGCTGCCTGGAATTGCTCGAGTGCCAGCGGTAAATTTCCTGACAATAAATAAGCCTGCCCTAATTTAATTCTGATTTCGGATTTATTGGGATTGACTTCCACAGCCGATTTATATCTAAGTACCGTTCTTTCGATATGCTCTTCGTCATCTTTTCCAAGACCACTCGCGCTTGCCGAATCGGCGGCGAATGCTGGTTGAGCGAGGGCGAAAACTCCAGCAAAAGCGCTTGCAGCAAGGCTTAGCAATAGTTTGTCAGTACTTTGGTTTTTGTTCATTTTATTTCTACCTTTGAATTTTGAACCAGCGATTTTGTATTCGACTTTTCGATGATGGAAAGAAGAGCAGCTTTTGAAGCAGGATCTTTCGGATTTAGAGCAATAGCTTTTCGATAATATTCAATGGCAATGTCTTCAGAACCCGCTTGTTTATAGGCGTCAGCCAGTGCCAGATTTGCAAAGTAGTTAGAGGGCGAGCGCTCCACAATCTTTGTAAGCACTGCAATTGCTTGCTTTACATGCTTATCCAAAAGATACGTGCGAGCAAGACCAATGAAAGCGAGGTCATTTTTAGGCTCGATGCCAACTACTTTCATAAAACAAGTTTTGGCAT
Source organism: Cyanobacteria bacterium TGS_CYA1 (assembly GCA_026129135.1). Taxonomy (GTDB): domain Bacteria; phylum Cyanobacteriota; class Vampirovibrionia; order Obscuribacterales; family Obscuribacteraceae; genus Aved-18. The sequence goes on from JAHCIQ010000005.1 coordinate 112,075, forward strand.
TTTGACTATCTGTTTTTTTCAAATACACGGTGCCCAAATTGTACAAAGCCGTGACATTCTTAGGATCTTGATGCAATAAAAGATTGAATTGCTCGATTGCCGGATCTAGAAAACCGCAATTTTGCAAGCAAAGAGCATAATTTCCACGCACCTCTTTGTCTTGCGGGCGAAGAGCAAGAATCTGTCGCAACTGTCCGCCAGCCTCGTCATAATCGCCACGCTTGAGAAATATGGCTGCAATCTCGGTTCGGGCTTCCAGATTGTCTTCTGGCATTTTCGACGCCGAATTATTCAAGAATAGAGTTTTGAAAAACTCATTGAGAGCCGTTTCTTCCTGTCCCAGGCGAGCAAACGATTTGCCCAGGCGCAAATGCGCTTTTGCATCTTCGGGATTCTGGTCGACACAAATTTGATAAGCCTGAGCAGCTTCGCTAAAAGCGCCACAGGCAAATAATTTATCGCCAGCCGCAAAAGGCTTTTTGGTGATTGACGGGAGTTCCAGCGCCATTGCACCTGGCGTGGCTGGAGCAAGGACTGCTAAATAAAGTAATAATGAGAGTACAGACTTGGTCTTATTCTTAATATTGGACAAGGAAAGAAAAAACCTCGTTTCGGCTTATTAGATTATATGATGTCAAATCCTATTAAATAAGTATTAGCCTGTCATAATAATCAGCAAATGGAAACCAAAGAAAAAGTATATCTGCAATGAGTTTCGGCTTTGATCTGGCGACACTTTTCGCATCGCCAGAATCGATATTGATAAAAGTAGTTTTGCCACCCTTCTTCTATGGTGCACATGGTTGGGTTGCAACCTGGTGCGCGGTCAAAATGCTTTTTCATCCTTATAACACCTGGTATTTCCCAGGGACAAAAGTGGCTGTACCTCTCACTCCTGGTATTTTTCCCAAACGACAAACCAAGCTTTCTCAAGCTGTAGCCACCACGATTACAGAGACTTTGCTTACGCCAAAAGACATAAAGGCAAGAGCAGAAGAATTAGTGACAGAAGGAAATATTTTTAACGCCATCGATCTATTTTTCGATCGCGTTTTATTGCTCGAATTTCGTGATACCACAAAATTGCATAGACTGGCTCAAGATCTGGCTCAAATAAGTCCGACCATTCTTCAAGCCTTTGTTGCAAGTACGATAGATTCGCTCGAGCAGGGGAAAGAATCTAAAATTCCTGCAATCGTCGACAAAGTTTTCGATCAAATAGTTTTATCCGCGCGCATCAATCTGGATCAAGCAACCGAGCTTGCTTCGCGCATAATGGAAAATATCATTACTCCAGAAAAAATCAGAAATGCACTTATAACTCTTCTCAGTCCGCAAAACATCGCGGCACTGGAAGAATCAATCAACGTGCACGCTTCGGGACCATATAGATTGCTTGCCAAACTGATTGGCATCAAAAGAGTTTGTTATGAATGGCGCAATTTTCTTGAAAAAGAGCCTGAAGCAGCGCAAAAAGTCATAGAAGACCTCATAACCAGATTTGGTATCAAACATCAAATCGCCATTCAAATAGCCAATTTCGATTTACGCTCGATGCCTCTAGACAACATCGCAAAGCTAAAATTGAACGTGAATAATTTCGTTCGACAATTCATGATCGAACACAAGGAAGATTTACTTGAAGCCTGTCGCAGACTTCAAGACGAAGCAATGATGACTGTGCAATCTGCTATTCTGCGTTTCAATCCCGAATCGGTTCCTGAAACATTTCTGGTTAATTTAAAGCGCAATCTCGCTGCTTTTACCTACTCTTATTTGAAACGCGAATTAGGTCAACTTATCGAGCAAGCAATTCCCGCTATAGGTGTGCACGGATTAATAGTAAGCAAAATCGATTTGTTCTCACCCCAACAACTCGAAAGCCTGGTCTATAAAATTTGCAAGACCGAACTCAAAGCCCTCGAGTATTTTGGTCTTATTATTGGAGCGATTCTGGGCTTGATGCAGATTCTGGTCAACGCTATCACTTATTAGGAGCAGACGCTAATCTGTTAGGCAACCAAACTCTCAGGGAACATCAAAAAGAGGGAGCGGCATCAGCTGGAAAAGAATAGGTAGCAACGCGATTAAGCTCTATTGATGCTGATTAAACAAACACTCAAATTTCTCCCTTTAGGCCTCGACAGAGGTCTTTCTGGCTCGCAGGCTTACAGAGTCAAAATCCCAGCAAACAGACAAGATTTGTTGGTTGGGCAAGTTTTAAGCAAGCGTTATTATGTTCTTTCCCTGCTTGGTCAGGGCGGCATGAACCTGGTCTATAAGGCTAAAGACCTGCAGACGAACAAAATTGTCGCAGTCAAAGCTTTGCGTACCGATGGTCTTTCTGACCAGTCTGTGGTGACACGGTTTCAGAGAGAAGTACAGGTATTGAACCGACTTAATCACCCTCGCATCGTCGGGGTGCATGACTATGGAACGAGCAAGCGCGGACAGCCATTTTTCGTAATGGATTATCTGGAGGGGAAAAGTCTCAATCAGGTTTTGCGCAAAGACGGCAGGCTCTCGGTCGAGCGCTTCCAGGACGTTTTTGTACAGGTTGCAGCAGCAATTCAACATGCTCATAAACACGGCGCCATTCACCGTGACTTGAAGCCTGGCAATATCATGCTTGTCAAACTGGGCAACACCGAGGACTATGTCAAAATCGTCGACTTTGGTATCGCCAAGCTCGTGGAAGAAGCCTCCAAACTCACACGCATGGGTGAAGTCTGGGGGAGTCCGATCTATATGAGTCCCGAGCAGGCAACAGGCATCAATACAGATGAGCGCACTGATATTTATTCTCTGGGCATCGTGATGTATGAAGCGCTCACTGGCGAAGTGCCGTTTCTCGGTAAAAACTACGTCGAGACTTTGAGCAAACAAATTTCAGAACCGCCGCTTCCTTTTGATGAGCTTTGTCCCGAATATCAAATTCCAAAAGTGTTCGAGCGCATAGTGTTCAAAGCATTGGAGAAAGCGCCTGAAGCTCGTTATCAAACTATGGGCGATCTAAAACATGACCTGGAGCGCGCTTTGAGTTCAAACAGAAAGGCGCCTGTTTCTGCGCACCAGGCACGCAAGAATCAACAGCGCACTACTATTTCGGAAGTGATCGATTTTGCTCCGCCCGAAAATTCGACCATGAATATCGCAGCTACTATTCGCTCAACTTTCAACAAGCTGAAAGCCATTGCTCAACCGCAAGCCGAAGCTAAAGAAAGCGCAAAAGAAAGTACTTTTCACACACCTATCCAGGCTATGAAACGTCCTTCTCACAATCGGACTACAGTAAGAGAAAAAGGAAATTCTCTACCTCTTAAAGAGATTAAGGTCGTTTTGATGATACTCGCTATAAGTGCTGCTTTTTGGGCAATCAGCTCGAATAAGTTCGTGGCTGATTTTGTTGTGCAATCTTTGATCGAGATGGACATTATTCCAAAACCTGCCAGACCTGAAGTACAACAGTCGCAAATGCAATATTACGACGAGAGTCAAATGCAGGCACCCATGCAAAATCAACAGCAAGTTACACCTTCTGGTCAAACCCCAGAAAACTCAAACTTACTCGATTAGCTATTAGTTTTAGTCTTAGTCTTCTTCGTCGTCTTCGTCGTCATCGATCAGATTGAGAATACCCGAAGCTTCTGTTTTGAAGTCTTCAAGCTTTTCAGTCAATTTGATAATTGCTTCAGCACGCTTAAAGTCTTTAGTAGTGAATGCTTTTCCGCCCTGAGCTGCAAGCTCGTCGATTTGAGCATCAAGAACCGGTAATAAGACCGAAAGAGCATCAGACAAATCTGGACATTTGCCAAGCGTGATTTCCACGACAGGCAATGTTGGAAACTTCGAGAATGCGGGCATCGCAGCTTCATCCCTTCCTGCAGATCGCGAACCGATATCGGAAGTCGATTCGGAACTAGGTATCTGCTCCGGCTTGGATTTTCGAGCCGAATCATCTGATTCGTCGTCAGATTCATCACTAGTATGTTCGACAGAAGAGGTTTTTGAAACATCCGCATCAATATCTGAATGTTCTTCTACATCGGCCTCTGATTCATCTTCATCAGCGTCATCAGCATCTTCGGCTTCATCGACTTCATCGACTTCATCAACTTCATCAGCATCTTCGGCTTCATCAACTTCATCGACTTCATCAACTTCATCGGCATCTTCGACTTCTTCGTCGTCATCTACTTCATCGGCTTCTTCGGCTTCATCGGCTTCTTCGGCTTCATCGACTTCTTCATCTTCATCAACAGATTCTTCCTCTGATTCCTCATCTGATTCAGTCGATTCTGATTCTTCTGCTTCTTCGGATTCTTCGACGGTGGCGTCTGCATCATCTGAAACTTCGGTTTCTTCTTCAGTTTCTACATCGACAGCCTCGTCGTCTTCTCCACTTTCTTCAGCGGAATCAGCTTCCTTCGCCTTGGTAGAATCATCAGTTTCAGACAATCCTTCTTCAACGTGCTCTTCATCCAGAGCATGCTCAGATTCTTCCAGAGAATCTTCTACTTCTACTTCTACTTCTTCATCATCTTCTTCTATTTTCTCAGCTTCTTCGGCTTCTTCTAGTTCCTCGATATCTGATTCGCCAGAATCAAAATCTTCCTCAAATTCATTTGCCTCTTCTACGTGACCAGAATCATCTTCTTCACCAGAGTCAAATTCTTGTTCTGCAGATTCGTCAATTTGTTCATCGACTTGCTCTTCGTCCTGTTCTTGAAATTGCTCTTCTGCTTCTTGGGTTACAAATTCTTCTGCCATCTCTTCTTGATTTTCTGAAATGGCGTCGAACTCATCTTCTTGAGATTCGTTATCCTCTTGCGACTCGGTCGACTCATAATTGTGAGTGACTGTAATAGGTGCAAAATCGCCAGACATTTCGGGAGGATTTTCAGACAGGAGTTCGAATTGCTCTTGCTCCATTATCTGTGCTGCAGATTCTTCGGGCATCTTGAACACCGGAGACACGCCAGCCAACTCCTGACTTTGATTAATCGGGGGTCTTGCGTCTTGACGAAGTTGTTCAAGTTCAGCACGCGATGGACGCTGAAAATCAGGCATCGTAAATTCGCTTATCATGCCCGAATCAGCCGTCGGATGTGACATCAAACTCTGGGGAGGGATTTGTAATTGCGGCGGCTGTTGCGGTTGCTGCAATTGCGAATTTTGATGTTGCTGTTGCTCTAGTGGATGTCTATATGGTTGCGGTGGTTGCTGTGGCGGTTGCGAAGCCTGCGGCTGCTGTTGGAATTGTTGTTGAAACTGTTGGTTTGGTTGAGTCTGCTGTTGTTGGAAATTCTGGGGTATTTGCTGACTTCCAGAATTCTGCTGATGAGCTTGAATTTCTTTTTTCGGAATAAAATTCCATGCACCGCTACCGCCAGAGTCGTTTTGAGTATTAAATTGAGTCATTGGCTCTGGAACAGGCTGACCTTGCGGTGTTCGCCATTCTCCCGATTGCGGCTGCGGCAAAACTGGCTGGGATCCGGTTTGAAACTGCTTTTGAGTTCCCGCAGAACTGAATCCTTTCCACTCGTCACTACTGGTGGGTTTAGCTCCTGGATTAACTTGCGAGTTAGCGCCTGGTTGCAGTCCCTGGAAATTACCCGAATTTCCAAGGTTGAATTGATTGGGATCAACTGGTCTTGCGTTGGTACTGGTGCTTATGAGCTGATCTACATGTCCAGCCTTGTTGTGGGCTTGGATTTGCTGAACTGCGTCGGCATAACTGGTTCGAGGCACCTCAGCATTAAAACTGGAAGAAACCGCTGCCTGCTTAACTTCCTTAGGCGGCGGCGGAGCCTCGGGAACTATACCGATTTCGCCAAAATCGAACACTTCACCTGGAGTGGCTTCTTCGTTCGCGTATCTTATAAGTGCATCGAGCAAAGCTCTAAAAATACTCGGATGAAGGTCTTCTGCTACAGGCAGTCCGTTGGCGAGAAATTGAGTGAAATTGCGCTCTGCGTCAAAATTGGGCGCCATCGTGAGGTAGCACAGAAAATTTTTGTCTTCTGGTGTGAAGCTAAGCACCTTGTCGGCTGGCATTATGTACACACCAATGCCTTCGTCGGTGCCTCGCACAAGCATGGTCCAGAATCTGGTCGAAATTCGTCCGGAAAAAATCTGACAAAGACGCGAACGACCTTCGTGCCACGCAGCCATGTTTTCTTCGCGCACTTGCGGGCGCATCCAGGTCAATTCAAGATCAGACCCTGATGCAACTTGGTTGAAACCGTAAGCAGTGTTTTGAAAATTGTCGAACATGCGGTCGATAATACGAATAACCGCCTGGAAAACCGCCTGGCGACGCTGCTTTTCCTGAGCCTCAAGCACATCGCGGTTGACCGGGATTTTCATTTTCGGAATCGAGTCGGTCGAAACCGGGTTTGGCGCACCAGGCGAGATAGCCTTCATTAAGCTGGCTTTCCAAACTCCGCTTATGTCCTCTCGAGGCTGAGCATTCCCTTCTCTGCCTTGATGAACTCCCGAATTGGTTCCTGAATTTTTGCGCAGAAGCTCGATTTGCTCTGGACCGTCAGGAATTTTCTCAGGTTCAATCGCGTTGAGTTTGTTTTTAGTCTTACCTTTTTTCTTTGGTTTCGGCCACATTCCAAAGGATCCCCATCAAGCACACAAAAGCCCGCCAAGGGCAATCTACCCGTACAGAAATTGAACAAAACCGATTTATCTTATTAATTAGTGCATCTTGGCCCTCAAAAAGTTAACATTAGATATTCGGGCGGCATATCGCCCCGGTATCCTCTTGTATTGGTGACTAATCCAAGTGAGCAAAACTTCAAAAAATGGTCAACCCGACGGCGATTGCATCGTTGTACGCGGTGCTAGACAACACAACCTCAAAAATATAGATATCAAAATACCTCGCAACAAGCTGGTCGTGATAACAGGGGTAAGCGGCTCGGGCAAATCGTCGCTCGCTTTTGACACTATTTTTGCCGAAGGTCAAAGACGCTATGTAGAGTCGCTATCTGCGTACGCAAGGCAATTTTTAGGTCAACTGGACAAACCAGATGTCGATGCTATCGAAGGTTTGAGCCCTTCCATTTCAATAGACCAGAAAGCGACAAGCCACAACCCTCGCTCTACTGTGGGCACCGTGACCGAGATTTACGATTATTTGCGCTTGCTTTATGCCCGTGTAGGCGTGCCTCACTGCCCCAAGTGCGGTGCCACCATCAATCCTCAAACAATCGACCAAATTGTGGATCATGTCCTCGAATTCAAAGATGGCACCAAATTGCAAATATTGGCACCACTTATTTCAGGCAGAAAAGGCGAATACAAAGAACTTTTCCAGGAATTGAAACAAGAAGGATTCGTCAGGGTTCGTGTGGATGGAAAAGTTCATCACTTAGATGATGAAATCGAACTGGATAAGCAGAAAAAGCACAGTATCGAATTAGTCGTCGATCGAATCGTTATGAAAGACGGCATTCGATCGCGCCTGGCTGATTCGTTGTCGGTCGGCTTAAAATGGGGCAAATCAAGCGTTCTGGTCGACGTACTGGACAATGACGACGAACCATTGTTGTTTTCTGAAAAATTTGCTTGCGCCAAATGTAATATCAGTTTGTCCGAAATTTCGCCACGTATTTTCAGTTTCAATAGTCCTTATGGTGCTTGCGCCGATTGTCACGGACTTGGCTCCACATACGAAGTCGACCCCTCTATGGTTATTCCAGATCCAAGCAAATCGCTGGATGAAGGAGCAATCTATCCCTGGTCGAAAACTGGAAATCCTTATTACAATCAGATACTAACTTCGGTGGCAAAACACTACAAGTTCAAAATCTCGACGCCATATTGCGACCTTACTGAAAAGCAACAAGAAATTCTTCTTTATGGCTCTGGCAGCGAAAAAATCAAACTCGCTTATGATGCTTTTGACGGTACTGGATTCTATGAATACAAACGGACATTCGAAGGTGTAATAAACAATCTCAAACGTCGTTATGATGAAACAAGCTCGGATAAAATTCGTCAGGATATCGAGCAATATATGAACCAGCGCACTTGCACCGTATGCGATGGCAGTCGCTTAAAACCAGAAAGCATGGCGGTCACAGTCGATAACCTTTCTATCGGTCAAGTTTGCAAGCTTCCAATTAGCGGATGTGAAAAATTCTTTCACGACCTGGAAAATCGACTTTCTGCACGTCATGCAAAAATTGCACACCAGGTTTTGATTGAAATCACCTCGCGAATTAAATTCCTGGTCGACGTCGGGCTTGGATATCTATCGCTCGAACGTCAAGCCGGAACTCTGTCTGGGGGCGAAGCTCAGCGTATTCGCTTAGCCACCCAAATTGGTTCTGGACTATCCGGTGTACTTTATGTATTAGACGAACCGTCGATTGGTTTGCACCAGAGAGACAACACCAAACTGATTGGAACTTTGAAGAGACTACGCGAACTGGGCAATACTTTGCTCGTCGTAGAACACGATGAAGACACGATTCGCGCTGCCGACTGGGTAATTGACATCGGACCCGGCGCTGGTGTGCATGGTGGCAATGTGGTGGCACAAGGCGAGTTCGACGAAATCATAAAAGTAAAAGGATCATCGACTTCAGACTATCTGTCTGGTCGCAAAAAGATTCATGTTCCACCAAAGCGTCGCGAAGGAAACGGGCTTGGAATCAAAGTCTATGGCGCCAGTAAAAACAATTTGAAAAATGTCGAAGTGACGATTCCGCTAGGTAAATTCGTTTGCGTCACGGGCGTCAGTGGCTCCGGCAAATCAACCCTTGTAAATGACTTGATTCATTTGTACATGAAACATCACTTGCATGGAACCACACCAAAACCAGACGGCATCAAAACCATCACCGGACTTGGCGCAATCGACAAAGTAATTGACATCGACCAGTCTCCTATCGGTCGCACGCCGCGCTCGAACCCGGCTACATATACCGGACTTTTCGATGCTATAAGAGAAGTCTTTTCGATGACAACCGAAGCCAAAGCACGCGGCTATCTGCCCGGACGCTTTTCGTTCAACGTCAAAGGTGGACGCTGCGAAGCTTGCTCGGGCGAGGGCATGAACGAAATCGAAATGAATTTTCTTCCTTCCGTTTTCGTAACTTGCGACGTTTGCAATGGTGCACGTTATAACCGCGAAACACTGGAAGTCAAATTCAAAGGCAAGTCAATCGGCGACGTGCTCGAGATGACGGTCGAAGAAGCGACAGACTTTTTTGCAAGCATTCCCAAAGCTCACACCAGACTCCAGACCATGAAAGAAGTAGGGCTTGATTACATCAAACTGGGTCAGCCAGCTACCACCCTATCTGGTGGCGAAGCCCAGCGGGTCAAGTTAGCCACAGAGCTTTCAAAACGTTCGACCGGCAAAACCTTCTATATATTGGACGAACCTACCACCGGTCTGTCTTTTGCCGACGTGGACAAACTGCTTTCAGTCTTGAATAAGCTGGCGGATGCTGGTAACACTGTTTTAATCATCGAACACAATCTGGACGTGATTAAGCAGGCTGATTGGATTATAGACCTCGGACCAGAAGGTGGGCTCGAAGGTGGTAATGTTATAGTGGCTGGAACGCCGGAAATAGTATGCGAACATCCGCACTCATACACCGGCGAATACTTGAAACCTTATCTGGCAAAATCGAAAATAATGGCTTGATAAAAACAGAAAAGATTGATGCAGGATTCCAAAGATCAAAACAAGGCAGTAGACAACCTCCGCAAACGAGGTCATCGCATCACTTCGCAAAGACAGACCATTCTTGAAATATTTGCCGAATTACCGCACGGTGAGCATTTGTCTGCCGAAGAACTGCACGACAAATTATGCGAAAGAGGAGCTGCCGTCAGTCTTGCCACTACTTATCGCACACTCAAATTGTTGTCTTCTTTAGGAGCGCTTCGTGAGCTCGATTTTGCAGAGGGTCACAAGCACTACGAGCTTAAGCAAGACGATTTGCCGCACCAGCACATCATTTGCACAGGATGCAACCAGACTACCGAGTTTGAAGATCATTTTCTCGAGCAGGCTGGTCAAAAGATTGGCGCAAGATACAATTTTGAAGTGGTGGACGCCCAGTTCAAAATTTTTGGTCTGTGTCCCAAATGCCAGAAAGGAGCTTGAATTTATGACATCTTTGAGCATGAATTTAGCTGACGCTAAAGATGGACAAAAGCTTCTGGTCGTCGAAATGGCCAATGAAACTGTCAATAAACAAGCCTTGCGCTTTGGAATAGGCAGAGGGTCACTGATTACAGTGCAAAAAAATATTAGCAAAGGTCCTGTAATCATCAGCCGCAATCAGCTCGAAATCGCCATTGGCAGAGAATTAGCCTTGCAAATCAAAGTGAGTTCAAAAGAATGAGCACAAGAAGTTGTCAGAAATGCCAGTATTCACTGGTCGCATCAAGTAGTCAAGCGTCGATTAAGTGTCCACGCTGCAATACCTGGAACGATCCCATAGCAGGCGGTGGAGGCTGCAGTTCAGGCGGTGGTTGCTCTTCCTGTGCCCCATCGAACACTCAGACCAGCCAGGGCGGATGCTGTTCCGATATCGGTTCAACTTCTGGCGGCAAGAATTATCTGCATGGTCTTTTTGAGAAAATCTCCGGTTTGTGGCGCGGAAAATGACTTTTATGGTTTATCTAGAGATTAAATTTCAAATTTTTAGGTAATATAGATCTTGAGGATTTTCTGGAAATATATGTCTGGAAATTTAGGGTTAGGCACGGGAACGGAAAAAGCGGATGGCTAAGATTAACCCCTGGAATATGGGGGGTTATAAAGCTGGACAAAACGTAGTCTGTAAAATCATCAAAGCAGAGCAAGGCGGTTATTCCGTCATGGTCGTCAAAGACGGTTTTCCTGGTTATGTCGAGTCACAAATGCCTTATCAACCAGGGCAAGAAGTTCTGCTCGTCTACAAAACAAAAGGTGTGAAAGGGCTCATTTTTTCGGAGCGATTCGCCACTCAACAATCTTCGACCACTCTTCAAGTGCCACAAAAAGTAGACTGGCAAGCCCAGGCTATGAGTGGCGAAAACCCGCCTAATACGACGCAATGGGCAGCACCCGGTCAGGGTCAATTTCCGCAGGACCAGGCACAAGCTGATCCCAATTATCAAAGTGGCTGGGGCGCTTCGCACGAAGAACAGGCTTATGCCAATTATGACAGCGGTCAGACTGTAAGACGTTTTCGCTTACAACGCGCTATCGACTTGATTATGCCGCCAGTGCACGGAAACGGAAACTTGCAGTCTCTGCGTATTGGCGATTATGACGTAGAATGGCTCATCACAGACCTCGAAGGCGGTATGCGAACAGGCTGCGTCAAAGCTGTTTGCGAAAGCAGACTCTCACGCGCTGCCATGCTTTTGTACAAAGGCCGCGCTGTCGGCTGCATCTACGGCTCGAAATCAGACCCTACAGACAAACCAACCGAAGTAGCTTTGCAAGCGATGCTGGCTGACTTGGAATGTCCGGACACAGTAGTTACACTCTACGATTTGCCGCTCGATATCTCACTTTCGATGTCATCGACATTCCTTGGCTATCCTGTTCAACCTCAACCAAACTTGACACCCAGTCAGTATCTTGAATTCATTCTCGACTGGTTCTCCAAACAAGGCGGAATCGCCACTATTGCAGCGCAACTTACTACTGGTCTTTGTCTTGGATATATTTACGAAGGCAAATATCGCGGCGCCTTTTATGTAGAAACCCAAGAGTTCAATGAAGATATCAACTTCCTCTACCAGCTCGTTGCAAGCGACCCCGATCCTCAGCTTGCCGTGAGCATCTTGCCAAACGAAATGCATTCAAACGCAGTGCGTTTTGGATACAGCTTGAGCATGTCGCGCAAAAACCGCAAAGAGTTTTAGCGCCACATCTGGTGTCACCCCCCAGGGGATGATTTTTACTCTTCTTCGCTAGACTCGCTTTGGGCCTCGGTCATAGTGCCAATGCCACTCATTTGATCGTGTTCCAGATTAGGTCTTGACTCAAGAATGAAATTGGGACGTGGAATTGGTGGATTGTGCGAATGAGATTGAGGCTCTTCCTCTTCTTCCTGACGCTTCAAGCGAAAAACACCGGTGATGGTTTCTACAGCCTGATGAGAAGATTGAATTTCTTCTTCAGATGAAGCGGTTTCTTCCACTTCGTGATCAGATTCGTCCTCGTCATCGCCGTTTAAATGCTCGTGCTCGTGTGCATGAGCAGGCTGGCTGTGCACTTCTTCATCTTCGTCGTCATTGACGAAATTGAAAGCATCCAGGTCCACTGGCTTGTCCAGATGCAATTGAACTGGCTCTTCCTCTGAGACAGCTTTGGCATGTGCATGTTCTTCGTGATCACCATGATTTGCATGAACCTGAACTTCTTCATTTTCATTGCTATCATCAGTGTCGTCGTTGTCATCTCCTTCATCGATTAAATTGGCAGTTGCAGATTTTTCTCCGCCAACAAATCCTTCGGGCATTTGAGCGAGGATTTCTTCTGGAATATCCTCGTTATTGTGCTCGACTTCATTTTCGGCCTCGGTCTCTACTTCCACTTCAGCTGGTGCAGCCATCGTTGGTCGGATGCGACCACCTAGAGCAGACACTGCTTTCAGATTGCGGTTTCTGTCTCTCAATCCGCGCGAACCAGATTCTTCAGGTGTTCTCACTGTAATTACGCGGCGAAATTCTGAATGTCCAATTTCCAGGTCTGGAATCGCACCCTGTCCATGACAGTGATTGCACTTAGCGGTGAAAAGTTCGCGCAGACTCTGTCCTTGACGACGACGAGTCAACTCGACCAGACCCAAATCAGAAAGTTGTCCGATTTGTGGCTTGGCACGGTCTTCTTCCAGTGCGCGCTCAAACATTTCGAGTACTTGTTGCTGGTCGCGACGACTTTCCATATCGATAAAGTCGACAATCACCATGCCACCAATATTGCGCATACGCAATTGTCTTGGAATTTCTTGAGCGGCTTCCATATTGGTTCTACGCACAGTTTCTGCTTGAGTGCGCGAGCTTGTGAAACGACCGGAGTTTACGTCGATAACTGTAAGCGCTTCTGTAGGCTGGATATTCAAGTGTCCGCCCGATGGAAGTTCGGCTCTATCAGAAAGAGCGGCTTCGATTTCTTTGTCCACGCCTTTGTTTATCAAAAGCGGTGTTTCGTCTGTGTGCAACACTACTCTTGTATTTTTGTTGGCCCAACCTTGCAAATAGTCTTGAGCACGTTTTTGGCCGTCGTCTGTGTCGACCACAATTTCGTTTACGTCTTGCGAATAAGCATCGCGCATCACGCGATAGAGCAAATCCTGATCTCTGTAAATGAGCAAAGGACCAATCGAGCCTTCAGCTTCAGAAACGATTGTTTGCCAGGTATCCCAGAGTTGTTCGAAGTCTTCATAAAGCTCGTCATCGCCCTGACCTTTAGCTTCGGTTCTGATGATTACGCCAACACCTGGTGGCTTGATTAAATTTACCACCGATTTCAAACGAGCACGCTCTCTCGAGTCGCTGATGCGACGTGAAATCGAAACGCCTCTCTCTTCAGGCACGAGGACCAGAAAACGTCCAGGAAGGCTGATAGCGGTCGATACGCGGGGACCTTTGTGACCAGTTGGTTCTTTGGTGATTTGCACGAGCAATTTTTGTTTGGGAACCAGACGCTCTTTGAGAGTGCCCTGTCCCGGAATGTCGTTAGCGTGCAAGAAACCCATTTTGTCTTTGCCCAGGTTGACGAACGCAGCGTCGATACCAGGCAAAATGTTTTCGACCGAACAGGTGTAGATATCACCCAGCAACAATTCGCCACGGTTTACGAAGAGCTCGACCACTCGGTCGTTCTCCAGCAGCGCTGCGATACTGTCTTGTTCGGAAATTATCAGTGACTTTCTCATAGAATCCTCTATTTAAGTGTGTTTACGAAACCCCGATACCACTTTTGATGGACTGCTCCACCGAAGCGGTAAAACCCTTGCTTGCATCCTTGCGAATATCAAATAGCGATCTTTTGTCTTTTCCTCTCAGGTCCAGACGAGTGACGCGCCATTTCAATTCGCATTGCGCGTCCTCTTTAACGCTTGCCAGAAGCTCGAGCACCTCGCTTGGCTTCACATGCAGACTCGAATTGGTTGCAAGCTCAAATTCGAGTGTGACCAGACCACCACTTTCATGACTGTCCAGCAATTTTAAACTTTTGATTCCGGGCTTGATGTCTCGATTTTTAGTCTCGACCTCTCCTGGATATTTTCCTTTTTTGCTCACGGTGATGACCAGTTCATCAGCATCGAGCATTTCGAACAATCTTTTTTGAATCAGCTCGACATTCAAACTTCCACGCACCATTTCGGCTTTATATGTAGCGGTGTCGAGGAGGGAGGCAAGCGAATCTTTAGGCTTTTCACTTACCGAAGTCACTTCCAGCACGCGAACTTCTTCGGGCAATTGCTCGTTCAAACGAGCCATGAAATCACTTTGCGAAATATCATGAGTCAACTCGACGTCAGCAATGTCACCTGCAGTTTCCATGAATAATGGCAGAGGTCCAGCAAAAGCAAGCTTGGGATGAGGGTTAAAACCCTGACTGTAAGCCATTTGCAATTGGGCCCTGCGCATAGCACGCACGAAAAGTGTTTGCAGATCGAGGTGACCTATAAAACGAAGATCGCCTTTCTTACTGAATTTCAGACAAAATCTACTCTGTCCCTCTTCTTGAGGAAGTTTTGGAGGCGCGGTAAAGAAGAGCGACGGATGCGAATCTTCATCTTTTGTATTGGCCGACAATTCTTTGACGAATGGATTTTTCTTCATCACTTCGACACTGGGATTAGCAAGTTCGTGAGTGGTATCAAGCTCGGTGCACACACCACAAGCATGACAGGTATTTTCGGTGCAATTGCCTGTTTCTTGCATGGCAATTGCTTTATTCCATTCCTTGACCAGCCACCAGTTGTGCAAACCGATATGAATTACATCCCATGGCTGAGCGGAGCCGACTTCACGATCGTCGCATCCCATGCCCTCGAGCGACAATCCAAGTTCGCTTGCAGAATCATTCCATATTTGCGGTTTGAGCCTGTCGCTCCAGGCATCGAAAGTAGCGCCTTTTTTCCAGGCGGTGTAAATCAATTCGGCAGCATCGCGTCCATTGCGCGAGATTACCGATTCGAGCAGACTGGTTACAGTATCGGTCATGTTCAATTTGACATTGCGCAAACCTGATTCACGCAAAAAAGCCCGCAAGGCTTGATGCTTGCGTCTAAATTCTTCGGGTGTGACCTGACCGTACCACTGGAATGGTGTATGCGGCTTTGGAACGAAATTGGAAATAGTGCAAGTGAATTCTATCTTGTGTTTGATATCTGGATTTTCTCTGCGAATTTGATTGCAAAGCTTGGTGCATTCACTCAAAGTATCGATAATGCCTTTGAGGTCCTCATCGGTTTCTGTAGGCAATCCGCACATGTAATACAGTTTTATGGATGACCATCCCGAGCGAAACGCAGATTCGATTGCGTTAACGATTTGCTTGTGATTGAGTCCTTTGTTGATAACCGCACGCAGACGTTCGGTGCCAGCTTCTGGAGCGAGTGTTATGCCACTCTTGCGCACAACTTTCAATTCCTCAGCCACTTCCAGATTCATACGATCTGCTCTCTGGCTGGGGAAAGACATCGAAGTGCGTGCTTCTAAATGTTCGCGATTCAATTCGCGCATGGTTTCTTGCAAAACGGTGTAGTCAGATACGCAAAGCGACAACATCGAATATTCTTCATGGCCGCTATTTGCAATCGCTTTTTTGCTCAGCTCTAGAATGTCTTTTCCAGAGCGCTCGCGCACAGGCAAGAAAGAGTAGCCAGGCTGACAGAATCTGCAACCACGATCGCAACCACGTCGAACTTCGAGCACTTCGCGATCATGCACGAGCGACAGGTAAGAAACAAGCGATTGAGTCGGTTGATTGGCGTCGCTCAATCCTACGACCTGACGATAAACACGTTTGGGAATATCTTCTGAAATAGGCTTGGGCACGTTTGCTTCGTCTAATTCGTACAGAGCTGGAACATATACACCAGGAACATTGATGGCAAGTTTTTTGAGCAATGCGAGTCTTGCAGCTTTAGCGACTTCGTCTGTCACCGTATCTGGTGCATGATTATTTTGCAAATTGGATTTTGCTTCCTCTACTATTTTCAAGATGGCAGGCATTGTTTCTTCGCCGTCACCAATAATGAAAAAGTCGAAAAATGGAGCCATCGGCTCGGGATTGATAGTTGAAGGTCCACCAGCAAATACAAGTGGGAAAAGGTCAGTGCGCTCGCTTGCACGAACTGGAATGCCTGCAAGTTCGAGCATATTGAGCACGTTTGTATAGCAGAGCTCGTATTGAAGCGAAAAGCCCATGAGTTCGAATTCTTTAGCCGGGCGGCGCGATTCCCACGCCCAGAGAGCCAGATTGTTTTTACGCATCAAAGCTTCCATGTCAGAAGCTGGGGCATAAGTGCGGTCTGCCATGAAATCAGGCAGGCGATTGACTATCTGATAAAGAATGCGCAAGCCGAAATTAGACATCCCCAACTCGTAGATGTCGGGGAAAGAAAGCAGTAGTCTTACTTTGGCAGAGTCGAAATCTTTACGCAGAGCACCCCATTCGTTGCCCAGATATTGACCGGGGCGTTCGACTTGCTCCAGGAGTTCACCTGTGAGAAGACTTGAAAAATCGTTTTTATCGTTATTGATGAAAGACCTTGTCACTGGCAATAAGCCCGCCTTTGGGGCACGAGAAAGAAAACCTAAAACTTTTCAGGATGAAGGTCTAACGCGAGCTTGTTATATGCAATATATATAGATTAGATAATGCAATGAACAACTAAGCTCAGGCAAATATTAGACTTTTAACTACATCCTTCTCGAGCCGCGTGGGCCTCAAGTGCCTTCATTATACCTGTTGTAATTTGCATATATAGATATTGGACAAGATTAATTTGATTATTTACAAAGCGTAGAGATTTGGGCATTTTCAAATAACGCTTGGCAATTTTGCATCGCTAAAAAGAAAGCGTGATATATTCGCAAGTAGGAGGCAGAAAAGATTGATTCTAGAAGCGTTTGCCAAATATTTACGCCAGGCGGATCCCCAACTTCACGCAACTGAAGTGTTGAGTTGTTGGCTTGCCGAACGTCTACTTTCCGAGTCAAAGCGCGAAAATTCAGTAGACAGCGTAATTCAATGCGAAATCACAGTAGATCACATCGAAAATTTGGGCTTGCTAGACGAAGCCCCAGGCAAATCGTATTCCGATATCGGAACGCAAAAAAACAATCAGGCGTCAAATACACCCATGTCTCACAACTTGCCGGTTCCCAAAAACAATCTTAGCCAGATTGCTCAACTTGACGTGGCAAAACTGGCAAAAAACAATTCTAGTAAAGCGCAAGCTCAAAATATGTACGTGTTTAAAGGCGCTTCCAAATCTGGCGACCGCCTGCTTAAAAGCCTGGTAGAGTATTGCTTGAGCATAGAGCATCAAAAATGGGCGAGATTCGTCCATTCGCTCAAAGCAAGCGACTTCAAGCAAGTCGACTGATAATAGAAGTGGAACCATTGACTGCCCACGGCGTCATAAAAAGCATTATGAAAAAACGCACTTCAATTTTATTACTGAGCGCTCTGGCTATAGAACCGGCTACCCACGCTTGTCTTGCCGCCGAAAATATAAGTTTGAAACGCGGTATTTCTTTCAATCAAGACATCGATTCAGGATTTCCGATTGTGGGTCAAAAGATGGATGATGCGTCAGTCGAGCCTGGCAAACCGACTTTCATTTTTTTTGGCGGATCTGGCGATTTGAATACGAACCGACAGGCGAAAATCGTAGTCGGACTTTACAACAAGTACGCTAAAGAAGGCGTTAAATTCTTACTTGTAGATGTTGATAAAACAAATAAATCGCAAGCTGTAACCCAGCTGATCAAAAAATACTATAAAGGCTATATACCATCACAGGTGATACTAAACGCCAATGGCAGCATAGTCGAAAGCAAGATTGGCGAAACTGCCGAAGGCCTGCTTGCTAAGCCGTTAAGCATCGCGGCTGCAAGCATGTCTAAAGGCTCGACTCTGGCAGCCCCACAGCGCAAAAAGCTAGACTTGACTAATTCGAATTCGAATTCAGATTCAGATTCAGATTCTGAAAACTCAGATGGCAACGACGCCAGGTCTCTTCTCAAAGACGCTGCTCGCTAAATTTTCCAATACAAATTTTGGCATCTTCACTCCTCCAAGCTGAGGAGCAAAAGGCGGGTACGGTCCATGACAGTCGGAGCCACCAGTAACTAATAAATCGTAATTCTTTGCCAGTGCTAAAAGTCTTTCGGTATTATGACCGAAAAGTGCATGGTAAGCCTCGATACCGCGAAGTCCAACTTCTTTCAGTTCTTCAATCAAACTATTCAGATTATCGAGCGGTGGATGTGCAAGTACAGGTATGGCTCCTGACTTGGACAAAACTTTAACGGCGCGTTTTGTGTCAACAAAATTTCTAGATATAAATTTTTTGCCTTTAGGCATCAAAAATTCAAAATAAGCTTCGTTCAAATCCTTAGCGGCACCGCAGGCAACCAAAGCCTTGGCTATATGAGCTTTTCCAATTGTAGCCTTGACATTGAAATTCAAAATAAACGAAGGATCGACGCCAGCACTTTTGGCCAATTTATAAACGTGCTCGATTCTTATTTCTTTTTGTTCGTCCAAAAGTTTTTTCAAAGCTTCATTAGGATCAATGAAATAAGCCAGAATGTGAAGGTCTTTGCCCTGTCTTTGAGTGCTTATTTCCACTGCAGGAATGACTTCGATGTCATATTTTTTCGCGTGCACTTGAGCCCGAGCGATACCGCATACAGTATCGTGGTCGGTAAGAGCGATAGTTTTGAGACCCTGGTTATTTGCTTCATCCACTAACTCTTCTGGCGACCAGTTGCCGTCGGAAAAGTGGCTATGCATGTGCAAATCGAAGGTCATCAGTCGCTTTTCTCGACCAGACTTATTCGATTGATAGAAATAGCTTTGCCAGTTTTTCGATCCAGTTCGAGCCTTATTCCGCTCAAAATAGCTGGACCTTCTTCCACTTCGAGTCTGGTTGGAAGTTGTTGAATAAAGCGTCGCATAACCAAATCGCGACTCATACCAATTACACCATTCATTGGTCCGCACATACCGACATCCGTGATGTATGCGGTGCCACCAGGCAGAATACGCTCATCGGCGGTTTGAACATGTGTATGAGTGCCGACTACACAGGATACTCGACCATCCATATGCCAGCCAAGAGCAATTTTCTCAGCCGTAGCCTCAGCGTGGATATCCACCATAATGGCATCGCAATTTGGTTTCAATTCTTCAATGAGTTGATCCACAGCAAGAAATGGCGATTCAAGCGGCTCCATGAACACGCGTCCCATCACATTGATGAAACCGAGCTTAAATCCATCTTTCGTTTCCAGGATATGCGTCCCTTTACCTGGCGCCGATGCTGGATAATTAGCCGGACGTAAGACATTTGGATAATCGCCTATGAAGGCAAGCGTTTCTTTACGATCGAAGGTATGGTTGCCGCCAGAAAACAACTGCACTCCAGCAGCTGCCAGTTCGTCAACGATGGTTTTTGTCAGTCCAAACCCGTGCGCCGCGTTCTCAACATTGGCAATAATTATTTCAGGCGGCTCAGAAGCACCAGTCAGCTCTTTAAGATGTTGTAGCAAAAAGCGACGTCCAGGCTTTCCGACAACATCTCCAAAAAAAACTACGGATAAACTATCCTTAGGCATTAAATGAGAATACAGGAACTTGCCACCCGGCAACCATGAAATTGAGAAATATTATCAATAGAACAATTTTTTCAGTACTAGTCTCTAGTACATTTGGGCTATGCGCCAAGGCACAAACAGCGCCCAAGCCGGCTTCGACTGCAAAGTCCGCAACCACTGCAACTAAACCTGCACCAAAAGAAGCCAAACCCGAAATTCCGGCAAAACCAACTGTAAAAGCGAAAGCGAGCGTGAAGACAAAGGCTAAGCGTGATGTTTTCGGTCCATTTGTTCCTCCCCCACCGCCAAATATTCCGATATTTTCGAGTATTGGCGAAATGGGCTCGTTCGACATGGATATGTCCGGGCTTTCCTTTTTATCCGAGTCCGAGCTCAAATCACGACTTGCAAGCCACGAAATACGCTTGAAAAATGCAGAATCCAAATTGAAAGATCAAACTGCAAACGTTGATGAAACAAAGGACCGTGCAAAAGGCATGGTCGAGCTATTCGATCAAGGCATCATAAGCAAAAAAGAACTGGAAAATTCTTCCAAAGAGTCAGACCAGGCTGTTTCGGATCTGGAAGAAGCTAGAGGTAAAGTGAAGGATCTCGAACTTGCTTGCAGAGTGATGAAAGAGAGGCTTTCTGTTTTGCAAAAGCGCAAAGCTATCTCGAAAGCAATATCTAAGCCAATCGGCTCTTCCGGAAGCCGTAAGCAAAATAAATCAAAACGCCTACCGCAATCCAAACAAAAAAGCGAATCCAGGTCATCACAGGCAGAGACAACATCAGATAAAAGCAAAAACTGATTCCAGCAACTGGAAACCAGGGAACGAACGGGCATCTAAACGGTCGAACATGTTCGGGTTGAGTTTTGCGCAAAACGAGAACTCCAACGCAAACAATGATAAATGCGCTCAGCGTGCCAATATTGGTCAACTCGGCAGCATCTCCGATATCGACGAACATCGAAGCCAATCCGACGACAAGCCCTGTAAATAGAGTGGGCATCAAAGGTGTTTTGTATTTTGGATGTATCTTGGCAAAAATGGCTGGCATCAGTCCATCGCGTGCCATCGCCATAAAAATGCGCGGTTGACCCAGCTGGAAAACGAGCAGGACCGATGTCATCCCAGCCAGTGCTCCAACACTTATCACCACGTGTGCCCACGCCTGTCCGGTGTGAGCAAGGGCTGAAGCTACTGGAGCAGCGTCGTTTGCATAATTCATGTAGGGCATGATTCCAGTTAAAACCAGCGAGACTGCGCCATATAAAACGGTGCAAATGGCAAGGCTGCCAATCATTCCAATTGGCATATCTTTTTGAGGATTCTTCGTTTCTTCGGCTGTCGAGCTTACTGCGTCAAATCCGATGAAACTGAAAAATACAATTGCTGCACCACCCATGATACCGGTCCAGCCGCCGGGAGCAAACGGTATCCAGTTGGAAGGATTGACATAAAAAGACCCAAAAACAATAAAAAACAGCACTACCAGGACTTTGATTACTACCGCTATCGAATTGACTTTGGCGCTTTCTTGAATTCCCATGATTAAAATCCAGGTTATCAAAGCCACAATTGCAAAGGCTGGGATGTTCAAAGCGAAATGTTGTCCAAAAATAACAGGCAAATCAGTAGTCGAATAGAACTGCCACTGCGGATTGTCCTGTGGCAATGTCGCAAGCCTTGTCATCGCCGTTTTTGTGTCTGTGGTAAGCCACATCGGCACTTTGGCACCAAACATTCCATGCAAGAAATGCAAGAAATGATCCGACCAGGAAACTGCCACTGCAATATTTCCTACCGCATATTCAAGCACCAGGTTCCATCCGATGAGCCAGGCTGTAAGTTCACCCAAAGATGCATAAGCAAAAGTATAAGCAGAACCTGACACAGGAATCATTGCTGCAAGCTCGGCATAACAAAGAGCTGCAAATCCGCAAGCAATTGCTGCCACGATGAAAGAAACTACAAGAGCGGGACCAGCTGGGTCTCTCCCCATTGTGCTACCCATGAAAAAATTTATCAGCGGAGTGGATAACCAGTGACCAGCTGTTTGAGCTGGACTGCCTGCACAAGCAGTTCCAGCCAGAGCAAAAATACCAGAGCCAATTGTGGCTCCGACTCCAAATGCCACCAGATCGATAGCACCCAAAGTTTTTTTCATTTGGTGATCTGGATGTCCGGCTTCTTCAATTAAAAGACGGCTTGATTTGGTACGAAAGAGCTTCTGAACAATACTCATGTCGATCACTATATCGACTCCAATAAGTCTTGCATTATGTGGCTCCAATAATCTTTAGTGCCTTTGCTGTGCTAGAGTAATCAAGCATTTTTTTAGTCCTCCAAAAACAAAGAACAAGCAGGTTGTCAAAATGAAATCACGCGTCCAGGCTGTCACTTTTTCGCTGGGCGTCACGCTCGTTTTTTCTGCTCTGGTGTGCGATGCAGCTTTTGCAGACTCGGCTCCGATACCAGGCATGCAAAACTCTTCCGATAACGGTTCTAATTTTTCAGGGAGTTATTCAAGCCAAGCCCCCTTGCCAGGCGCTCCCAGCCAATCAAATTTTTTCCAAAATTTGAATCAAAAGACAAGTACTCAAGCACAAGCTCAACCACAAACACAAAATCAAAATAAATCCAAACAAGCCTTTCAAAAACCAAATCAATCAGGTCAAAATGTCGCCACCGCCCCTGGTGGCTATTCCTTACTGCCCATAACTCTCGATCAAGCCCAAGCACGTATAAGCGATCTCAGAGAAAAGCTGGAATCAAACCCGCCAAACACTATGCAAGAGCCAATCTACATTACTTGTGAGTGGATGCAAGAGCTTGCAAATTCGCACTGGAAAATGTATCAAGTGTTCGATAAGAACGATTCGACCAAAGCACAAGCCAAAGAAGAAAAGGCTTTAGCGCTCGAATTCAGCAAACTGAAAAATAAAGCCAAGCTGCTAAAGGCCGATTTGCTGATAAAACAACAACGCGTTCCAGAAGCGATTGATCCTTTAGTCGAAATCGTAGTGGCCGAACCCACTTCTACAGCAGGTCAGGAAGCCTATAAACGTCTTGTGGACCTTGGATTTTCCAAGTCTGTCGCAAGCACGGGAAACGCAATATAGGTATAAGCAGCGTGTTTCGGGTAAAAGATATACAATGACTTTTACCAGGAGCTGAAAGATGACAGAGTCAAGGCGCAGTCTAGTCGAAAACCTCACCCTTGCAGGCATTGCAGTCATGATTGGCTCGTGGGCAAGTGTGACTTTTGCACCAGACCTGCAAGCTAAGCAATTCGAACTCAATGCTGAGCAAAAAAACTATACTCCAGGCGACAATGGCGTGCCTGAGTATGCTCCATATCCGACATTTACGCCTCAAAAACCAGCTAAAAAACAGCCGCCGCCCAAGAAACAGGCTCCATTAAAAATCAAAGTCGAACAATCGCAGCCGCAACAGCAAATGCCTCCAATGCAGAGACAAATGCCACAGGCAAGACCGATGCCTCAATTGCGACCAAGTCCCACGTTTAATCTAGGCGCTACGAAGAGCGTTCCATTACCACCTAGTTTTCTTGGCAAATGGGCTATTCAAGGCAATAAGAAGGACTTTCAGGCCATTCAAGCCAAATATCAGGCAGCAAACGAAGCTTTTGCTCCACAGACCCAGAACATTTGGATAATTATGGGAAGCCCACAACAAGGTTATGCTTTCAGTAATGAAGTGGGTGTGAGAAGTCCGCTCATCGTTGACAAGGTGGAAGGAAGTCGTGCCTTCATTAGATATCAGCATCAAATGAAAAACACTATCGCCCAGGAAGCAATCGTGCTCGAAGTTAGTCCTGACGGATCACAATTGAATGGCATGGAAAGAATTACAATTGTCAAACCAGGACAGGGTCCAGATACTGGTGCTCGCGCCAAAGTCACCTACCAGCTGAATGGTTTCAAACAATAGGACCTTTATTAATTTCTGGGTCTTGGCTTTCAGAAAGCTTTAAAATACACGGCATATAGCGCCTTGATGGAGGTCTTTTCGCCGTTATGAATCTTTTCGCCGTACTACTTCTAGTATTCAGCATGCTCTTTGCTGCACCAGACGCATTTGCCGCCGACAAAAAAGGCAAAGCTGCAAGCAAAACCGACGATCCAATCGTGGTTATGGAAACCACCAAAGGACCAATCAAAATGGTCATTTACAAGAGCGAAGCTCCTATCACTGCCAACAACTTTCTTAGCCTCGTAAACCGCGGCTTCTACAACGGTTTGACCTTCCACCGTTATGAAAAAGGTTTCTGCATCCAGGGCGGCGACCCACAGGGTACCGGTCAGGGTGGTTCGGACAAAACCATTCCACTTGAAAAATCGCCTAACTTGAAACACGACTCGGCTGGCGTGCTCGCAATGGCTCGTACAAACGATCCCAACTCGGCAAGCTCACAGTTCTACTTTACTTTAGACGCCGCCAGCTTCCTCGACAATCCACCTGGTTATGCTGCTTTCGGCAAAGTCACCGAAGGATTGGAAAACGTCATGAAACTGCGCAAAGGCGACAAAATGACCAAAGTCTTTGTTCAAGGCGCAGAGCCTAAAGCTAAAGGCAAATAAATCAGGATAAATCTAAGCAAGGACAAAATAATGACAAATACAGATCCGATCGTTTTAATCGAAACAGCAAAAGGGAAAATCAAATGTCAGATTTTTCAAAATGATGCACCGATTACCGCAGCCAATTTTCTCGAACTGGTAAATCGTGGCTTCTATAACGGTCTGACATTCCATCGCTACGAGCCTGGTTTCTGCCTTCAAGGCGGCGACCCGGATGGCACCGGTCGTGGTGGCTCCGGCAAAACCATTCCGCTTGAAGTTAAACCAAACCTCAAGCATGACGAAGCTGGAATCATGTCGATGGCTCGCACCAACGACCCCAATTCAGCCACATCGCAATTCTTTTTCACTCTGGGCAATGCGTCGTTCTTGAACATGCAATATGCCGTGTTTGGAAAAGTTATCGAAGGTTTGGACATTATGATGTCACTTCGTGCAGGCGACAAAATGGATACAGTAACTGTGATGAACGCAGTTCCTAACGCCTAGTTCGAGCTTAAGCCGAATAAAAAATCAGAAGAAGGGGGCATCATTCGTTGACGCTCCCTTTTTATTGCCGTCTACATTTTATTGCCGTCTACATTTTATTGCCTACAATGGCACCTTTTTCCGTCAGCGCAAAGGCTGTCTCTGACTGCATTACAAAATGCCAAAGTGAGAAAAGTAGTTCATTTTTACATTGTTTTGACAGGCTGAGCGTTTCAGTCCACTTAGTTCAAAACATTCCTTCTATGAGTAAATTTGCGCCCTTTTTCTCACTACCCACCCCGTAAACGCAGTCAGAGCAAGCGTTTCAAAAACGTAGTTTTGGACTCGTTCTAGGCCGACAATCGACGAGCCATTACAATCGCCTCTCATCTAAGATTGAGATTGAGATTTAGATTGAACCGAAGATTGAAACTGAACTGAGACTGAGACTGAGACTGAGACCGAAACAGACGGATTAGATCTTGATATAACGACCAGATGCCCAGGCTCCACCGCCAGCACCTACAGCCATTCCCAGAGCGAGCATGATAAGGAAGGTCTCGACCAGATTGTAGCCAAGTCCAGTGGGCATGACGCTTGCAAAGCTCACAAGTTCGTTTGAGATATAAGGCTTGATGATGTAAAACTCAACGCCAATAATCACTACAGCGGCAAAGAGGGCCGATATAGCACCGTAAAACGCGCCTTGCAATACAAAGGGGCATTTGATGTAAAAGTGTCCCACCCCCATCAAACTGAGAATTTCAATTTCTTTGTGTCGAGCCTGAATAACCAGGTGGATGGTGTTACCGATTACTATAAGAGTAGCGAAAGCAAGCACGGCAGTCACCGCCACGCCAGCAATTTCGAAGAAATGTCGTACTTCGTTTATACGTCGTGCCACCATCATCGGATAGCGAACGGCCTCAACGCCTGAAAGCAATTGCAGCTTGGGAGCCAACTTTTCAACCTGTTCTGGTTTGGCTACGCGAATATGCAATGTATTTGGAAGTGGGTTTGGAATCGATGCCACTTTCATGGTTTTCTGCATCTCGCCCCAGGACTTATTCTTGTCTATTACTTCGACAAGTCTTACTTCAACGAATTGGCTTATTTCTTGAGCGACTTTTCCTGGTTCGAAATTGTCTTTCAAGAAAGCCGAAATAACCATTTGCGAACCGAAATAATTGACTACATCTTTGAGGGTCATAGTCAGTTGCAACACGCTGCCAAAAATGGTGAGAGCTATTGCAAGAATGCTTACTACAAGCCAGTTCGACCAGCCGCTATGCTTGATACCAAGCATTGTTTCAACGCAAATGCGCCAGAATACTCTCAGGTGTCTCATACTTGAATTTGTCCCTGCACTTCGTAAAAGCCACTGTCGACGTCTGTCGCCACTTCGCCAGCACGCATAGAAATCACGCGGCGACGCATAGTGTTGACGATTGTGTGGTCGTGAGTTGAAATCAAAACTGTAGTGCCACGCTGTGAGATACGAGCAAGCAATTGCACAATTTCTAGCGAGGTAGCAGGGTCAAGGTTACCTGTCGGTTCGTCTGCAAGCAGGACAGGCGGACCATTCACAATGGCGCGGGCAATGCCTACGCGTTGTTGTTCGCCACCAGACAATTCGTCAGGAAAAGCATCTTGCTTATCTTCCAAGTTCACCACATTCAGTGCACTATTGACACGCTTACGTACTTCTTTTTCGTCCACGCCGTGTGCGCGCAAAATGTAAGCCACATTGTCGTAAGCGGTTTGTCTTGTAAGCAGTTTGTAATCCTGGAAAATAATTCCCAGACGTCTTCTCAATAGCGGGATTTGAGGCGACGAAAGCTTGTTTAAATTGACACCGCCAATAAATACGTTGCCAGATGTGGGCGTTTCCTCGCGATACAAGAGACGCATCAATGTGGACTTTCCAGCGCCCGAAGGACCTACTAGAAAGGCGAATTCGCCAAGTGCCACATGAAGGTTGACGTCCTTGAGGGCGAGTCGACCAGCATAACTTTTAGAGACGTTTTGCAGTCTAATCAATGAAAGAAATTCCCGTAGGAAGACGCAAAAATCATAACACAGTAGTTAAGAGGAAAACCCTTGAGTAACCCTATGTAGGCTTATCATTCTCTAACTGACTGTATATAACAATTGCCGCAGACGCCCGCCTCACTTCGCAAACGCGCTACTGGCAACTGGCATGAAGGACATGTTGGGCATCCTTTTTGACGATACCATTCGCGCAAGTTTAACTCTCTTTTATGCACCATCAATATGCGATCGATCAATTTGGGGTCAGTTTCTTCATCGTTAATAAGCGCGATCTTAAGCGCTTCTAATTCTCTGAGATCTTCTGGCTTCAAATCCACTTCGCGCTCAATCTCAGATATATCGGGAATGGCGATGACTTTGCTTGCTTCCTTCACCGGGTCTTTCACTTCTTCATCTTTGACATAACGAGCCAGCTTGATGTCGAAGCGAAGACCAGTCACTTTGACATTCATTCCTTTACCAGCTTTGAATAACTGGTCTTGAATTTGCATCTTCTTGAGACTTAGTTCCTGAGCGCACGAAGCGTCGCTGCATGCCACCACCATTACGCCCTGGTGATCGAAAAAAACGGGTCTTGATAGTCTGCTTAGATTCTCGCCAACAATATACGGCCAGAGGCTGAAGAGACTGTGCTCACGAAGGCGCTGGTCCAGTTTGATGTCGGCAACAAGCGGTCCAAGGACATCGGACAAATTGGTAAAACTGGATTTCTTGCGTCTTTGAGCCATGTGAAAATGATAAGCCAATTATGCATATCAGAGTATATAATCCTTGCCATGTTGAAATCACAAAAACTAATAGACCAATTACAAAAGCGCTTTGACCCTGCAATCGCGCAAAATCATACAATCGCCTACGTTTTTAACGTTACGGGAGACGAAGGCGGTATCTGGCTTTTGCAAATTGGAAATGGTGCATGTCAGTTCGTGCCCCAAAAAGAATTGCCGCAGGATCCTCGCATTCCTTGTTTCATAACAATAGATACACGCGACCTTGAAATGATCCTCGATGGACGCATGACCGCTATGACAGCCACTTTAGCAGGGATGCTTGCGGTGAAAGGCGATATGAATCTTGCCATGTTGCTCGTGCCAATGCTCTTCGAAAGCAAAGTAAGTGTTTAAACAATTTAGATTGAGCGGCCGAGCATAACTTCTGGAGATACTTTTTTTCCAGTCCAAATTTGAAATGCTTGAGCAGCCTGTTCAGCTAGCATGAGAGTGCCATCACAAGCTTCGAGACCTCTTTTATTTGCAGCAGACACAAGCGGCGTCTCTTTCTGATGTCCACTTGCGTAAACCATATCGAAAACGCAAACGTCTTTACTTAAGAGAGTCAACAATCCGTCGAAATATTCTGCTTGCAACGGATTTTTAGTTGCCTGTCCAAGAGGGGTGGCATTTATCAATAATGTAAATTGTTCTGGATTCAAAAGACCGCTCCAGTTACCAGAACAAAGAAACGGATCAAACGAAATTTCCATTTTGTCCGTGGAATATTGTTTGACAATCTGCTCACCTTTTTCGCGATTACGACTGGAGATACAGATTTTTTTACAATTCAGTTGTTGAAGTGCATAAACACATGCTTTTGCTGCGCCACCACTGCCTAGAATCAGTGCGCGTATATTAGACAATCGAGAAACATCTTTGAAAAAATCCAGAATAACCACGCTAGCCCCAAATATATCGGTGTTATATCCGGTGGCATTTCCTTTTTCTATTAATACCGTGTTTACAGCTCCTACCTGTAAAGGAGGTCCTGGCACTGTATCCAGTAGAGGAATGATTTTTTCTTTGTACGGAATAGTTACGTTTAATCCAGCATAGCCTTCTTTTTTAAGCCGAACAAGAGTTGTTTCAAGCTCATTTTCTTCGATGTCTATCAGCTCGTAACTGCCCTTTAAATTGCAATGCTCCAATGCACGCGCATGCATTTCAGGCGAGCGTGAATGTCCCAGCGGATGACCTAATAGAGCCAGTTTGTAGAAATCCAAAACTGAATTTTATTTTGCGTAATTAGTCTGTTGCACGGTGGCGACGCGCATACGTTTAATACCAAGAGCAGAACAGGCTTGCATGATATAAACCACGTTCTTTTGCTTGCATTCAGCGTCTGCGTTAACAGTGACAGGAATGTCCTGCACACCCATTTTCTGCACCACCTCGCCGAGCTTGGCTTGAATAGTGGCTTCGTCATTAGCCGGAAGCGCTTTTCCTTGAATAGCGACTTTACCATCGGTGCTTACGTCGATCATGATTGTTTTGGTGCGCGAGTTTTCTTTTTGCGCATAAACAGTTTCGGGAGGCTTGATCTTCAGTTCGGATTTATCGATCAAAGGCGCAATCAAAATCATGATGACCAGAAGCACCAGGAACACATCTGTCAAAGGAGTGATATTGATGTCAGTGAATGTTTCACCGACTCCGCCCATCGACATAAGACGCTGTTATCTCCTAAAGGCTAGTGGCTATCCCCGCCCTCGGCTGATGCGAAGCTGAGGAAGAGGAGTTTTAAAAGTTGGAAATCGTCGTTAAAACGCTTGACTGTGTTGGTGTACCAGTTATTAAAAATAACCGCCATGATGGCAACGATAAGACCGTAACCTGTAGCGATAAGAGCTTTAGCTACACCGATAACTACAGTAGAAGTACCGCCACCTGAAGCACCCAGTTCGTCTAGTGTGAACACAACCCCAACTACCGTTCCGAATAGTCCGATGAACGGGCTGGTGGCACCGATGGTACCAAGTACCGCCAGGTGTTTTTCCAGTTTGCGTGATACCAGTGAGACTGTAATGTCGAAAGCTTTGGAAAAGTCTTCTTTCTGCTCTGCCAGAAGCCTGACCCCTTCTTCTGCAACTTCGCCGATAACACCACCAAGACGGCTGCAGTTTTGCTGCGCTTTTTGAAGGTTGTTATTTTCCAACTCGCGTTGCAGTGTATGAATGAAGGCAGTGACGTCGCGCTTGTTCTGGTTGTAGTACATCCAGCGCTCGACGATACATGCAAGGGTTGCCACCGAGCAAATAGTAATAGGAATGGAAGCAAACCAATCACTTATCATGAATTGAATAAAGTAAGTTAGAAATTTGTTTTCCATTTCCTCTCCTGACTCAGTTACTAACTCTTGCTATCTTTAGCAATCGCCTACCGCATACATGAGTCTATCAGAATCGACGCAGCTTGCCGACCCCACCACCAGCAAAGACGTTGTAGTCGAATGTAAACTGTATATCTACATCGGACGGAGCGCCGTCTGGGAGCGGTCTGAAGGGG
Organism: Cyanobacteria bacterium TGS_CYA1; assembly: GCA_026129135.1. GTDB lineage: Bacteria > Cyanobacteriota > Vampirovibrionia > Obscuribacterales > Obscuribacteraceae > Aved-18. The sequence goes on from JAHCIQ010000005.1 coordinate 142,306, forward strand.
GCTGCGTTTTCAATTGCTTTCAGTGCTGCCTGGTCGGCAATTGCTGCTCCTGAAGATGTTACAAGACGCAGGTTTGACATCGTGCCATTGGCATGCACCTTGAATACCACTACGACTCGTTTACTTTCGTTACCCTTTGGTGGGAACCAGGCGCGCTTGATTCTTCTTTGCAAGTCTGCCATGTAAGGACCAAAGTCTATGTCTTTTTCAGCGCCTACCGAGGGGCGTCCTGGCTTGGCTCCAGGAGGAGGGTTGCCATCGTGACCTTCTTTGCCACCAGAACCCGGGGTTCCTGATCTTGCGCCACCTGGCGAGCCGCCACCGGACTCTGCTCTTGGAACGACAGGACCTGCCGCAAACGGACTACCGCCGCCTTCAGTTCCACCTGGACGGCCACCGCCTGCGCGAGTGGGAGCCGGGGCTGGACCTGGGTCGCCGCCACCTTCTTTGCCTTTGGGTCCGCCGCCGCCACCTGCAAATACAGGAGCAGGAGCCGACCTGCCACCACCACCTGAGGTGCCACCAGTTCTGATACTGGAGATAGGAGCAGGGGCTGAGCCAGCGTTATTAGTGAATGCCGATGCCACTCTTGGTGCAGCTGATGGCGCACCAACTTTGTCCATTGTAATTGGCGCTGCCACAGGACTTGGAGCAGCCTTAGGCGAAGCTACCGGTGCAGCTAATGGATTGGGCATCGAAAAGGGTGATTTGGGAGCCGGAGTTGGAGACGGTGTTGGCGAAGGCGAAGGTGTCGCGGTTGCCATTGGTCTTGGAGTCGGGCTGGGAGACGGTCTTGGTGAGGGAGATGGACGCGGAGTAGGCGAAGGCGTCGGCGACGGACGCGGCTCCGGTCTTGGAGCTGGCGCTGGAGACGGACTTGGCGACGGACGCGGAGTAGGCGATGGTTGTTTCATCGGCTGGGGCGAAGGTTGCTTCTGCGGCTGAGGCGTAGCTTGTTTTTGAGGTTGAGGTGTCGACTGTTTTTGTGGTTGAGCAGCCGCTTTTGGCGATGGCGAAGGAGGAGTTATTTTCTTTGTAGGATCGTGTTTGCCACGGTCTTCAGAATGTTTTTCCGCTTTTCTTTTATATGTTTTTTCCTTTTTCATTTCTTCCTGATTTTGAATAAATTCAATATCAGTAACCTGCACCCTGGGTGGTGGCGGAATCAAAAAGAAGAAAGCAAGGATCAAACAAGTCACCATGAGACATGCATGCAACAAATACGAGCCGCTTGTCGCTTCTGGAAATTCCATAACAGCATCGGCGTATATATGTTTGCGCTGCAAACGTGCAGCATGATCATATGCATCGCGCATCGCGTAAGCGATAAAGGAAACGAAAAGCCCGATCAACACTAGTGATACTGGACTGCCTAAATTCATTTGCAACATCGAGCCAATCAATTGTTTATTTGGCGCAATATTGAATGTTTGACCGAAATTGGTGATGGCTCCTAAGATAGCCGAGTTGAAAATCAAAAATAGAAAGAGACAAAAATTTATTATCCCGGCGCCCAGGAATAAATATCCCTTTCGCATTTCGCCGTTATATATCTGACCAAGTCCAGGCAATATAGACATGAAGCCTGCGGTCGAAGGATCTCTGTTGGTACGTGCGTTTGGATTTCTTGAAGAGCTAGTCATTTTCTTTTCGCCATCTAATATTCTTAGCTATTATTAAGCACTGTCAGTATAACACCTTAAATGTCTGGCTTCCCTCTGGAAACCTCGCTCGGTTTTTCAATCTCAACTGAAGTACTCGTAACTTTCAATATAAATGGAAACACCATTATTAGCACGGTGCTTTTGAACAGTTCAAACCAAGGGTTTTCCCTATGGTTTGCTTCAGCCTTACATGTTCTTGTTGACGTCTAACTCTTCGGCAAGTTCAATTTTCAGTTCATCGCCAGGGCGCACGTCTACTCGTTTCCCTTTCTTAGCAAGCAAGATGGCGATACCAACTGCAGCACCTACACCCGCACCAATCAAGGCGCCACCAGCGCGTCCCATGCCACTGGAGCTGGATGAGGAACTTGAATTCGAGCTACCAGCAGCCAACGCGCCGATACCAAGGCCCACAGCCATTGGAAGTGCAACTGTACCGGTGTCGAAAGCGATGTCTTTCAAACCGCGTCTTGCGTGCACGACACCACCGCGGGCGACAAGTGTTGCTACCAGTGGAATTTGCCTGTCATCAGGGGTGGTGACAGTGTCGAATTTGAGTGCCACAGAGCCCGAACGACTCATGTGCTTGGGAGCGTTCAACTGAGCGATTCTTCCTTTGATTACAGAACCTGCAGGAATGAGAGTCGAACCGTCGATAGAAAGGTCTTCGGATGTACGAGCAGTGAATTCATCACCCTCTTGGCTTGTATCGCTGTCGATTGCCGTATCCATAATTATAGGAATTTTGGTTCCAACAGGAACGACACGCGCATATCCTTTTAGAAGTTTTCTCTCTGCCTGTGCCTCGCCACCCTCTGGTGTTGTAGTAGTGGTGTTAGTCGCGGTGCTGGTATCAGCTTGAGGAGCTTCGTTGCTCAGCTTGGGCTCTTCCATTGGTACAGTGGGAGATTCCGAAACCGATGGCGATGTTTCATCGAGCTTAGGGCTTTCGGATTCCAACGCTGGTGTCGTGTTGGTTTCTGGCGAACGCGAAGGAGCGCCTGACTCGACTCCCAGTGGTTTGAAAGTATCTGGTGCGTAAATTTTGAAATTGAGGTCAGATTGACCTGCCGCAAATACAGGTGCCACTGCGCTAGAGCAGAAGGTGGCAAGTGCAAGGGTCAAAGAAAGATAGGAACTTCCGTTACGTCTCATTCTGTTTATAGCCTCCAGAGCGGCAAAATTAGGGGAGCCTTTGAAAGACAGGCAGTCAAGTAGTATAGACCGGTAGATAGTAACATGTAATGGTCTTGACAAAAATTAGCCATGTCTTAGCGCAAAGGGCACATATAGTAATGAAGCTTCGGCAAAATGCCATAAAAAAGGTAGGATTGAGCTGGATGCATATAACCAATTTGGAGTTTTCGGCATGATTCAGTGCCCCGTTTGTCAGGTTTCAAATGAACCCAATTCGCAATTCTGCCGCGAATGCGGAAATCGTATAGAGCGACGTTCAGAGCCAAGACCCAAACTTAAATCACCACTTTTGAGCGGTTATGAAGAGCCTGAAACATATGATGACGAACCCAATGTTTCCAAGCTTCGCGGAGTCAAACCCGCCAAACCGGCCAAATCTCCCGGAGAAAAAACCAGATTGCGCTCTCCTTTATTGAGAGACGATATCGATGATGATGATGACAGCTGGGACAACTCCCAGCAGGAAGAACGCAGATCATTAAGCGGAAGTAATACCGGTAAAAATAAGTTACGTTCGCCACTTTTAGGTGAAGGCAACGATGACGATGACGATTACGATGCACCTTCTTCGAGTGGTGGCGGAATGCCTCGCGTCAGACGCAAATCTTCACCATCTGCGGCGTTGAATCCTTCGATGCCGTCACCAAATCAAGACACTGGTAATCAAAGCGGCAAAGGTGGCAAACCCAAATTGCGCTCACGCTTGCTCGATACATCAGATTACGAAGAATATGATGACGATTGGGATGAAGACGAAGAAAAAGAAGACACTCACGCGCTTCGCTCGCCTTTGCTTCGAGCCCGCAAACATCAAGACGACAAGCCGGAAAGAACCGTACCACCGCAACAAATGCCCCAAGCGCAGCAAATGGCTCACGCGCAACCACCCGCTCCGGCACCGGTTCCAACTACTCCTATGAGTCCTTTAAATCCAATGAATCAGCCAGCTCAAGCAACAATGCCGATGCCTGCCGCTCAGCCGCCGCATCAGCCGCCTGCGCAAGCGCCACAACCACAAGTCGCGCCAGCTGTGATGCCTTCGCCTCATAATCCAACGTCACCAACATCGTCTGGGATTTTTGCCCAGCAACCAAGTTTTCAGCCACCAAATCTTCCAGCACCTACACCAGAGGTTCCCAATCAAAAACCTTTACAAATGCCAGGGCAGCCGGATGAGAATTATCTTCCCCCACCAATTCCTCAACGCGAAAATACTCCGCCTCTTCCCCACCCCCTTGCCAATCAGTCAAAAGCAAGTCAGAGTGGGGCTCAAGCCGGTCCAGACGACCGCAGGTCTTCAACCAGACGTCAATCGAACACAGATAGACGCAGTCGCAGCGGACTTTTAGGCGCAGGCGCACAAGACGATATGGACGATGATTATCCGCAAAGCAGCCGCTCAGGTGGTTCTTCGCTGAACACCGAACAATTGAAAATGGTATGCCTTGCATCTATCTGCGGCGCTGTATTCAAAGTCGTATACATCGGATACATCTTTATGTCTTTTGGATTGACACCAACATCACTTTGGATAATCCTTGACCAACTAGCGTTTATATTTGTCTGTGTCGGTCTAATAATGTTCAGCTCACAAAGCATGTCAAGCAGATAAGCAATCTTTAAGCTGTCAGGCGGCAAAGGGCGGTAAGCGCCATACAGATTTCATAAAGCTAACTTTCAAAGAGGATGCCCTGTGTTATAGTCTTCCTCTGCTCAGGCACTTTTTGCGGACTTCTCAGTCAATTAAAAGTGATAGGTCCAAAGGTAATCTCTAAAAATGATTTCGATGCATAACCGAAAAATCAAAGTTATTTTCCTCAGTCTTGCAGCCAGTGTTTCTTTAATCTCTTCCGGCTTCACCGGATCTGGTGTCATGGCGCTTGCAGGAAAAAAACCATCCTTAAAATTGCCAGTTAACGACAAGCTTGATCTGGAAGCATCACCCGAGCCGGTAAAAGCCGAAGAGCAGAGTGCAGATTTAGCACCACTTACATTAAATAGCCCGCTCGAGAAAAAAGCGGATGCCACCACCACTCAAGAAGATGGCAGCGAAACTCTTAATGCCACCGTCACCAAAGACCAGTTCGTCCCCAAAGGTCCACTCGAAGGTGACAACGATACGCTCAAATCTACATTTAGCGTCAAGAATTCAAAAATGACTGGCGACGGCTCGGGCAAAGGAAGCCTGGTCGACCAGGCCACTATGATTAATGCAAGCCCGCTCACACTCCAGCCTACAACCGATGAGCAAGCAAGCAAACTGACCGAAGAGCAGCAAATAGAAAAAGAACAAATGACTGCTTTGTGGGAAGCGGCATTGCAAAATTCACCTGATATCAATTTTGTATTATCCAAATTGATGCCATCATCAGATCCATCTAAAACAGTAACTCTTCTGATGAAGACATTGAGTACGGTCATTTATACAGGTATCGGCTCGATGGGTATGATGAATCCCACCCAGGGCACTTACCTCATGCAGAACCTTTCGTTTAACGTGTTCTCGCAAATCCTGGGAACCGCAGAAAGTGCTCGCGCCAAAAAAGCGAATATCTCGCAAGCCGAGCAAATCATGCTCTACAACATGATTCGCAATACTGCCGACAAAGTTGTTGGTCACTATCGTGATTACAAACTTCAACACAAGAAATTGAACAACGCCAACGAAGATTTCGAAGATCTCAAACGAATGGTCAGCGAGGCTTCTGCAGCTGGCAGCTCATCTCAGCAAATCGAAATGCAGTACACTTTGAAAAAAGCTCAGCGTGAAATAAATGAGATCGGTGGGCAATTAGGAAAATATCGTCAGCATTTAGTTGATCTTTCTGGACAAATTGCAGTCGAAAAACTCGATGAGAGTATCGACAAAGAGTTCAGTAAAACTCAGCTTGCCGGCAGCGAAGGAAACATCGAAGCAGAAAAAAAGTCAGATGATCAGCCTGCGTTGAAAAAACCGCAAGTAGCTGATGATCCGAAAACTCAACAACAGCTCTAGTAGCGGAAAAAACAATGACTGAAAAATCAAACAAGAAGTGGATTGCCATCGTCCTCATAGCCCTGTGCGTCCTGGCAGTGCCGGTAGGTCTCGTAATCAAATCGGGCAAGACAGATTCGGATAGTTCCGAATCTTCTGGTGGCGGTTTGATGAAACTGAAAGATCGCATCGAAGTGATTACGATTAACGGCATGATTGTCGATAAAGAAGAAGAAGGTCTGCTTTCAATCAGTCGCTCGCCCTACTCGGCAGTAAAAAAACTGAAAAAGATATTGAAGAACGACAAAGTGAAAGGTGTGATCATTCGCATCAATTCACCTGGTGGCACTGTTGGAACATCGCAAGAAATCTGTCAGGCTGTTTCACAAGTTGCGGCAGAAAAACCAGTAGTCACTTCGATGGGCGATATCTGTGCTTCTGGTGGATACTATGTCGCCTGTGCCACCAACAAAATTATTGCCAATCCTGGAACACTGACAGGATCGATTGGTGTCATATTCAATATGATGAACGTAAAAGGCTTGGCAGACAAAATCGGCATCGAGCCTAAAGTAATTAAGTCCGGTCCTTACAAAGATATTGCTTCGATGTTCAGACCGATGACCGAAGAAGAGCGTAAAATTTTGCAAGCACTGATAGACGATTCATACGATCAATTTGTCACCGCTGTTTCGCAAGGTCGCAAAATGAAAGTCGAAGACGTCAAAAAATTGGCCGATGGCAGAATCTATTCTGGTCGTCAGGCTCTCAAAATCGGTCTGGTAGACAAGCTTGGCTCCTACAACGATGCGCTCGACGAGTTGCAAACAATGTGCCGCGCTAAATACAATTTGAAAAAAGATTTGCCGGTGAACGATGACACACCAAGCAATATTTTTGAAGCATTACTCGACACGTCTTCTGACGCAAGCAATTTCCCTTTGAATTTGCTCAATCTCTTGAATGGACGCAGTCAGGCCAGTTTGGAATCATCGGTTGGTGAAAAAATGCTTCCGCTGCACATGCAGTCTAAATATGCAGGGCAACCACTCTGGATGATGGCACAATAATAAATGACAGACTCAACAGCCGTTCTGGGCGACAATAACGAACCTGAAAAACAACTAGAGCCGACTCCAAAACAAAGTCAGCCTCAAGCACCTTTGGAAAATTTGAATTCGGTACTCGATTATTTTCACGCTGCACTGCTGGAGCCGATTTCTACAATTAGAAGATTGACTAATGCAAGTGCGGGTCAAACAGAATATTTGTGGTTCGAAGCATTTTGTATTGTGGTAACCGCGGGCGCCATCATGGGCGGCGTCAAGTCGCAGAGCGCATTACAGCTTTTGTATAACTGCTCGTCACGAATTCTGGATTTACTTATAACCTGGTATATCGTCACATCGATTCTGCACACATTGTCCAAAGAATTTGGAGTGCGCAAATATTCGATGAAAGAAGGTTTTGCACTTACCGGCATCGCTTTTGCCCCACTTGTGCTCACCGGGCTTCTTGGTTGTCTGGCAGCACTTCCGGCTCCAGCATATTTCTTCTTTTTGAGCATGCCAGTTTTCTGGTCAATCGCACTAATGGTTACAGCATTTAGAACGGCTCTTGGGCTTTCATATCTTCGCTTGATGCTCCTCGTTATGATTATTCCGCCTTTGCTTTTCCTGGTCGAAACATTCTGGCTTGGACTAGCTCTTTTAATGGCTATGGGATTGCCATTTCGTTCCTAAATCGAACCCATGAAAAAAGGCACTGTCCTTGCTCTGGTGGGACCAACATGTTCTTCAAAAACTGATTTGAGCATTGGGCTTGCGAAAAAACTCGACTGCGAAATAATCGCGTGCGATTCTCGAACCGTATACAAATATATGGATATCGGAACAGCTAAGCCGACCTTAGAACAAAGGCAGGCTGTGCCACATCATTTGCTAGATATAGTCGAACCCAACCAGGTTTATACAGCAGCACAATTCAAAAATGATGCCGGTCTAATTTTAGAAGACCAGTTCAATAACAAAAACAAGAATTTTGCAATTGTATGTGGTGGTACCGGCTTTTATGCCAAAGCACTTCTATCTGGGCTGGCAATTCCCGAAGTTCCGCCCCAGGAGCAATTGCGTGAAGAGCTGCGCAAGCGTGCTCAAGAATTTGGAATTGAAACTTTGTATAGCGAACTTGAAAAAACAGATCCAGATGCTGCCAAAAAAATTGGTCAAAACGATCTGTTTCGAATAGTTAGAGCGCTCGAAGTAAGCCAGTATCTGGGCATTCCATTTTCAAAAGCAGCGGTGAAAAAAGAAGTTCCGTACAACGTAATTTGGATTGGACTTACATTCGACGACCGATCTATTTTGAAACAAAGAATAATCGAACGTCTAGCCGAGCAGTCCCAAGGCGGGCTCTTAGCTGAAGTCCGCAGCCTGTACGAGAAATATGGGCCTTGTCAGACACTAATGAATGCTGTTGGATACAAAGAAATTATTGAATATATAGATGGGAAAACGACTTTTGATGCCGCAATCGAAAATTGCGTTAAACATACCTATCAACTTGCGCGAAAGCAGCTCATTTTCTTCCGCGCAATCCCTGACATAGTCTGGTTTTCTGTGGACCAGGAAAAAAACTTGCTTGAAGCTGTACAAAAACACATGTCTTTTTGACTAGACGAAAACACTTTTAGAGCTATACTAGGATAATGATGAACCAGGCAGACAGCGCCTCTATAAAGCAAGTCGACCTACCATTCTCGAATGGATTGATGTCCGCGAGAACATGGAAGACAAACGACCGACACGTAGCTGCCGTTCCCGAGCTTGGATTGCACTGCTACGGCGAATCAGAACAAGCCGTATGCTTCAAGCTTTTCACAGTACTTCTCAAATACTACAAACAACTAAAAGCCAACGAGTCTAGTATTAGCGATAAAGGTCGCGAACATCTCAAACTCCTTTGCGCTTGGGTAGAAGGCATCGAGCGCCGGATGATGACTCCTCGGTTCGAGCGTCAAAATGTCATTCCGCTTCGCTAAGATTTCAGACCACGTTGTTGCAAAATGATCTCAGTCTTAAGTTCGTGTAGCGATTTTTCCAGACCAACAGGATACTGGTGTGGATTGAGCAAACGCTTGATACCGGGGTGAAGATTCGCTAGCTGTTCGCTTACATATTTTCTTGTTTGGTCGAGGCTAACATTAGTATTTTGCTCGACGAGCTTTCCACCACGCATAATCGGTATGAGCAAATCGGTAAACTGAGTATTCGAATGTATTTTTTTGCGCCTGGTGAAATCGACAGGATCGACTATAGTCCAGTTGTCAGGTTCGCCGCTTCCGCTGTCGAAGACCATATCGCCTATAAACTGACCGTCAGTTTTAAAACGCCTAGCTTGCAAAATTCCAGGATTTGAAATTTTGGCTTGTTGTTCGGAGAGTTTGACACAATATCGCCAGTTTTCCTCGCCATCTTTGTTTTGACTCTCGCTCAACGCCGAAAGTTTATAAACAATTCCAAGCGCCGGTTGGTCATAACAGGTAACGAGCTTGGTTCCTACCGCCCAGCCATCAATGGCAGCACCCTGATAGATGAGCGAATCGATAATGCCTTCATCAAGGTCATTACTTGCAACAATTTTAGTGTCTTGCATTCCTGCTTGATTCAAAAGTTTTCTTGCTTCGACGCTTAAATAAGCAAGGTCACCTGAATCGAGACGAACACCCATCAACTTTTTGCCTTGCTCTTTTAATTTCTGTCCCACTTTTATAGCGAGCTTGACACCATTAATAGTGTCATAGGTGTCCACGAGCAAAAGACAATTTTGAGGGAAAACCTGGGCATAAGTTTCGAATGCCTCAAGTTCGTCTGTAAAAGACATGACCCAGCTGTGCGCGTGAGTTCCAATAACTGGAATGCCGTGCAATTTTCCTGCAAGTACGTTTGAGGTTCCATCACAGCCGCCGATATAAGAAGCAAGACTCGCACTCAAAGCGCCGTCTGGACCCTGCGCACGTCGCAAGCCAAACTCATAGACTGGCATTTGTCTTGCTGCCAGTTTAAGTCTTGCCGCTTTGGTAGAAACCAGAGTAGAAAAACCAAGCATGTTCAAAAGAGCTGTTTCTAAAATCTGAGTTTTGACTATGTCGCCTTTGACTCGCAAAATCGGCTCATGAGCAAAAACGACCGTGCCTTCAGGACAGGCATCAAGGTCTACGTCAAACTTGAGTTCAGTCAAATAATCTAAAAAATCACGCTCGAAAAGCGGCTTTGAATCAGGTCCTGTAACCTGGCAAAGATATTCGATATCGTCCTTATGAAATCGAAGATTTTCGAGATATTCGCACACTCTAGACAAACCAGAAGCGATGGCGAACCCGCCCCCAAAAGGATTGTGCCTGAAAGACATTGTGAAAACAGACTGATGATTGGCTTTTCCCGACTTCCAGTAAGCGTAAGCCATGGTCAGCTGATAAAGGTCAGTCAGCAAAGCTTCTGCACAATCAAGGTCTTGCCTGTTTGACATGGTTTGAACTGAAATTTTTTGATTGGACATCGACCAAAGAACCGTAATTGCTTAGGATTTAAGCTGATTACTCTAGCATGGAAGAGAGCAAAATGACCGTAATCGCTGGATTTGTCCGCACTCTTTTGATTTTGCTCGGCGCTTTATCGACCATAATGCCTATGGAGCCTTGTTATAGCGAAGAGAATTCAAAAATCGAATCCAAAAGAGATCTTGCTCAGAGCGATCCTGGCAACCAGATAGAGCAAACTGACAAGCAAAAAAACAAACCGATATCGGAACCCGAATCTGAATCAAAGACGAAAAAACAAAGCAAAAACGAGGCGAATTTATCGGAAACTCAAAATCTATATTCAGGTAATAAGTTCTCCCATAAATACCACTTGAAAGGCTGCCATTTTGCCCAAATCGCTCAACCGGAGAACATTTTTCCTTTTGCCTCCTGTAAAGAAGCAATAAATTCTAATTATCTTCCTTGCAACTGGTGCCTTCCAAAGTGGCAAAAGTTTGTTAAGGGTCAAATTATAGGTTTACCGATAAATCGAAGTGCTGATGCTAAGAAGTCGTCCAGCCAATGAACGTCAGTAAAATTATGGTATAACCACTTTGGGAGAGGCTGGAAATAGAGTGGGCATTTTTAGTACATGCAACAACTAGAACAAGAATTTGCAAATGCCATTGGCTTTGTCATGGACAACGCAATCGACCCGCCCAAGCAACTTGGGATGGCGTTTTTGGTTTCCAAATCGCGTGTGGTCACTTGCGCCTCGGAAATTTTTCACTATGTCGATGCCCCCTGGGCAATCAGCATTTATTTTCCTTTTACCGACGTTCGAGTAGCGGTCAAGTCGATTAACCTGCACGCCGATTTCGACAAAGTCGACGCTCGTACCCGTTATCTTGGACAGATTGGCTCTCCGCAGCAAGAAATGCACAGCTATATGAACGACATAGCTCTGCTCATGCTTGATCCAGCGCCACCTGAGCCTATGACCGAACGCCTTGCCGAACTAAACCGCGCTTTGTGCCTGCCCTTCTCTTCTGAAGGTGTAGAAGCTTCAGGAAACCTGCACGGTACTGAATTCGTTCAGCTCATTCAAACTATCATCGAATCTGGCAGATCCGGTCTTTTGACTCTGTACGATCAAAGAAATATTCCTGTCGCCAACATTCTTATTGCTCGTGGCGGGATTTTGAAAGTCTTCTATCGCCAGGTCATGTCTTCAGAAATGGCTTTCTGCGAACTGGTCCATCGCGCTCCAGCTGTGGCTTTTGCCTTTAGACCAAGTGGAAATATCAATTGGGGCGAAGTGCCCGATGTTCAGACTCCACCAGATCGTCTCGTATACGAGGCCATGCGTCGCGCCGGTGAAATCCCCAAATTGTTCCAGCAATTAGGTGGACTGAACGCACGTTACAAGCACGTAATTCAGACTTTCGACCCAACAAACGCATCTGATGAAATCCAGTGGATGGTTCAACCTCTCTGGAATTCTCTAGACGGATACATAACTCTAGACAAACTGCCCAAGCGCATTGGCGTAGATACTTACACCACTTTGATTGCCATTCGCGAATTAGTAAACAGAGGTGTCATTTCTCCAATCAACCAGGCAACGCCTTTTCCGTGTACTGGAATTATGGGCAATCCACTTGTTTCGCACACAGACTTCGAGGTGCACCCCTGGGATCCGTTGCAAGCTTTCTATCTGGATCCGCTTTCATATGGTCCACAATGGCTCAAGGGTAATTTCTTTGGCGTAGCAAACTCGCTACAACCCAAAAATATGCTGCACACAGTAGCAGTGCCCAACGACGTCGTTGGTGGTCTTATTTTGAAAGACTACAAACTTATCGGTATCCACAGCGGACCGCAAATTCTTAAACCAGGTCAACCAGCTCCACCCGTCAAATGTTATCAATTCATGTGGATGGGCGCCTTGCTCGAACTTTCTTCGCGCAAATACAAAGCGAACGAAGCCGAAGATGGAAGCACTGTAGGATCGCTTAGAAGTCTTGAGCACGATGCTCAAGAACAGGGCGTTGCAGCCACTGGCTCTGATCAAAAAATCCAGTGTCCTAACTGTTTTGCTTCAAACTCCGATTATGGCGAGTGCTCTACTTGCCACGAGATGATTGAACGTCCTGCCGACGACGAAACGACAAACGCAAAAGGCGCCAAAGGACAACTGAAAAAATTCCAGAAAAAACACGGATTATCAAATCGCTATGTAGCAATACTTGGTGGCTTGCTCTTACTTCCAGTTATTTTCTTTGGCATTACTCAGATGGGTAAGGTTGCGGCTCCACCGCCACCACCGCCAACTATTGTTAAAGACAAGCCGTCAGATAGAAAAGCAGTTGATCTGGCTACCGATTATGCTGGATTTTCGGCAACTCCACCGCCTCGCTACAGATATGCAGATACTACCGAGAAAACTTCTCCGTCCAAATCTTTTGGAATCGAGTCGGAGCAAGCTAACCAGAAAATCCTTTTCGTTATTTATGACGATTTGACACCACTTGATTCACTAAGTAATTTTGCCGGCAAACCTCCATTTACCGATGTTGACCGCACAGAAGCAGACGTTAATGGCTTCGACTCGGGCGATCAAATTCTGGGTAATGGAAAACTAAAATGGATACTTGGTAAATACACACAACCAGGTAAACAAAAGCCCTTGAATTTGCTTCTTGCTGCTTTTCCTTCAGTTAAAGAAGGCAAGTCTATTTTGGTCATTGCTCAAGGTCTGGCAGATTCAGACCAACGGCAATACAACCACAAGACTACTCTTTTCTTGCTCGACGAACTTGCTAGTGAATTCACTGCAATAGGTCACAGAAAAGAACTTTCCGACCTGAACAAAGACCAATCCTCCAAAAAACTAGAGGATGAGATGGGCGAGGACGAAGAAGAAGATGGCAAAACCATCGTCAAAATGTCTACCAATGAAGACATCGACAAGTTCATTGCCGAAGCACAGAAACTAATTCAAGATAAGTTCGAAATGCCAGATGACGCAGCCGAACATGCTGATGAAGTCCAGAAGGAATCCGGGAAGCCGCTGGTCTGGAAGATGGCTGGTTGGGTAATCGGTATCGACCGCGACGGAAACATCAAACGCTTAGAGAAGAAAGGTTTGGACGAAAATGCCAAATATGAAAAACTAAGCAAAGCGATGGAAAAAGCCGTCACCGACGTAGGCAAGTTCGAAAATCCGCCAATCACCAAAGCTCAGGAATTCAAATTCCGTATGCGCTTGAAAGGCAAAGAAATAGAGCTGAAACAGGGCGATTAATCTCGCCCGCTCAGTCGAGATCTATATTGGCTCTGGGACGCTTGCGCCTTGGCTTTCCGTCTTCACCAATTGTTTCGCTCTTGTCCGGGGCAACAGCTGCAGGCTTGCGACCGGTCAAAATATAGTCGGCTTCGTCTTTCTTATACAGTTTGACCAGGATTGCCGCCAGCTCTTTCTTGGTTTTGGCAAGGTCTTTGTTGTTTGGAGCAAGCTTCTTCTTCTGAATTTCATAAGCGCGTCTATAGCTTTTCTCGGCTTCAACGAAATGCCCTTGCTTTTCCTGCAATTCTCCAAGCTCAGTAGCTGCTGTAGCGATTCGAATATCGTCAGAACCGAATTCAGCATCGGTCATCGAAATTGCCTCTGCATATAGCGATTCTGCACGTTCGGTCTTTCCGGCTGCAGCCTTTTCGCGCGCGAATTCCATATATTCGGTAAAAGTTTCAGGATGTTTTTCGTACCAGCTTTCAACTTCTTCCATGGTCCACTCCTTGAAGCATCCGCTCAAGAGGAACAAACTTGAAAGCATCACACTCGATACCATGCTCATTCTATTTAAGAAAGACTTTCTCAAATCTACCTTCCTATTTGGATTTTGGATCTGCTTTATCACCAGCTTTGGTGGCATCAGCTTCAGGATCCTTTTCTTCCAATCCATATTCTTTAACTTTTGATTTTACGAGCTTATAATTCTTGCGCAAGACGGTAAGATCGCGCTGAGGATCGACCTTTTGCACGATTTTGATATCTTCTTTGTAAGCTTTGAATGCTTTGCGCCAGTCTTGTGTTTCGCGATAAAAATCGGCAAGCTCTTCAATACACATAGCGGTTTCTACACTTTCGTCGCCATTTTTCTTCTTGCACTCTTCGATGGCTTGAGTGTACAGCTTCTCGATGTCCGCTGCCGTACCGGCTTTGCGTGCGGTTCTAGCAGAGGCGAGAGTATTTACCCAGTTAGTCGCGGCTTTTGAATCACCACCGCCAAAACTGGGAGATTTGACGTCTCCGCATCCTGCAACGAACAAACTTAAGACCAGAGTTACTAAAGCAGTTTTCGATTTGCTTTTCATTCAATTTTTCCCGACGCTTCATCGTCTCAAAACAGACACAGACCCCAAATATTCTTATCATAAAACGGATATAAAGGCTATCTCACACCTTGTCAATAGCGACTTTGGAGTAGTAAAGCTTTAGTATGGACTGATAATCAAGACCAGCTTTGGCAAAACCGCTAGCGCCCGATTGCTGCATGCCTACGCCATGTCCCCACCCGGTTCCACTGATGGTAAGGTCAGCCAAAAGACCTAGTCTGTCTTTAGATTGATCGAAGAAAATGCGTGCGCTTTTAAGACGCTTGAGACCCGCTTGCGGAACAGAAAAGAAGTCTCTTATGACTAGTTCTTTTTTGATTATCCAATCGCCGCTCGAGGTCGAAACGCCAAGTTCGATTATAGTTCCTGCAACACCACGCTTGAGTGCTTTAAACCCACCGATGTGTCCGAACTCGGCATTTTTTGGCGCCACTACATACGGTGCAGTTTCTGGATTCTTGAGCAATTTAGAAACGTTACTGTGCAGTTTCGATTCCAACTGATTTGCAGTCAAATGGACTTTCCATCGGTAGTGCGAGCTTGCCTTATCTTCGGTAAATGGTGCCATTGAATAATACGCGCGCAAGTCGCTTTCGTTACTCAAATCGAGAGCTCGAGGCGCCTCACCAGATTTAGTTTCCCAGACACCCTTCAAATATGGCAGCGCCGGGGGAGGAAACTCTTTGGTGTCGGGGTCAGAAAAACAATTTTCAAAGCTTTCTGTATGTCCACCTGAGTTCGAGCTGAACAAAGCAAGTATGGGCTCTGAATTATAGGTGAGCACTTGACCGGCTGTTTGAGCAATTGCATTCAAATGATTCGCGCTTGCAGCGGCTTTAGTCCCACCAAAATACTGACAGCACAAATAAGAATCGCAAACATTTATGGAATCGTGCTTCATATGATTGATGCGCGGACGCAATGCATAAGTGCGAGCCGCCACGGCTTGCGCTTTTATCGCTTCGATTGGATAAGATGCAGGTATTTCTGACTGCAATACGCCTTTCAAATACTGATCCAGTTCGATGCGAAGACCAATTCGCAATTTGTCATTATGCACGAAAGCCTCGAGTTCGCCCAGATAAACAGGATTAGAGCGACCTTTGGCATATTCGCGCGTGATTGAATTAAAAGTGAAACTGGAGCCTTTGAGGGGCTCTAGAATGAGCTTTCGCGATGTTATGTAGCGTTCTTTTTTCCCCTCATATCGAAAGGAGAGCGCAACGCTTTTATCTTTACTCTTATCTATTTCAAGATGAAACAATTGTCCGGCGGACACCGGGGAGCCGATAACACCTTCGCACCGGACATTGAAACCTGCGCTCGACGAAATTGTAAGCGCACTATGGTCGAGTGCGGTCAAATCGCTCGTAGAGATTCCGACTAATACTTTCATGACAATTAAAATGGCGGAGCAGGAGGGACTCGAACCCCCAACCCTTTCGGGCAGCCGCTTTCAAGGCGGTGTCTTCATCCAGCCAGGTCTGCTCCATAGCTTTCTAAAAATAAATACTGGCACAAATTGAAGTATTTAGGATGAAACGACGTGAAACAATTAATAAGTATTGCTCAAAAATAGATCAAAAATGCCCCTGGAAGTCAAGCGCAAATTCAATAAAGCAAAAAAATGGCTGAGAAATCTGAACAAAAAAATGAATCGAAACAAAAGTCTCGTCTTGATGCAGCTATGCTTGAGCGTGGTTTGTGCGCAAGCAGGCAAGAAGCTCAAGCAGTCATCATGGCAGGCGGAGTGCTCGTAAACGACGAGAAAGTCACCAAATCTGGTACCACTGTACGCCAGGACGACAAGATCAGATTGCTCGACAAATTCGTCACATCCAAATATGTGAGTCGTGGCGGACTCAAATTGGAAAAAGCGCTTCAAACATTCGACCTTGATGTATCAAATCTCATTTGTCTGGACATCGGTGCTTCCACCGGTGGCTTTACCGATTGCTTATTGCAAAAAGGAGCGAACTTCGTCTATGCAATCGACGTTGGCTTTGGACAAATCGTTGGAAAGCTGCGCCAGGACCAGCGCGTAATGGTGCTCGAGCGTACCAATGCCAGACATTTGGAGCAGGCAGAATTATACAAAGACAAAAAGACAGATATTGCTCAACTTGCTGTAATCGATTGCTCTTTTATTTCGCTCGATAAAATACTTCCTGCCACAATAAAATTGCTAAAACCCCATTTTCAAATAATAGCTTTGATCAAGCCGCAATTCGAAGCTGGCAAGGACAAAATAAAAAAAGGCGTGGTCAAAGACCAGAAGACTCAAATCGAAGTGTTAGAGCATTTCGCAAGAACGGCTCAAGCTCTGGATTTGCGCATAGTCGATTGTTGCCACTCACCACTCAAAGGTCCCAAAGGCAATATCGAATATCTGGCACTATTAAAAAACAAAGATAGTATCGATGAGACACAACTCATAGGTCACATCTTAAATTTCAAACAAATTGTAGAAGACGCCTTTAACGAATTGAACCAAGTATAAGTCTGTGTTCTTCTAGCTTTGGAAAGATATCCAGAAGCTCGATTACAATCTGGTCTGGTTTTCGCTTAGAAAAAGCCTGAATGGTTGATACCAGCAATTCCTGATAGGTGGGCGCATTTGCCAATATTTGCTCAATGGCAAAGCGGGTTATTTCACCAAGCTCTAAAAATTTCACGCCGTGCGATTCTGGCTCACGGAAAATAGCTAGAGTGACTGCTTTCTTTTTCACGGATTTGACCAGTTTTTGCGTTTCTTTGTCAGAATTAGAATCCGATTCTGTATCTGAGCTATCTATTAATTTGTCCACGATCTCAGAAATTGGATATTTGTAGTTTCGCAATTGCATGGTGGGATTCAAGACTGGTTTGTACACCGAAAACAGTGCCGGATCGTTCAAAACGACTGGCTCGTGCAAAGGCCATTCGACATCCGCTTCCATCACTTCGAGTTCGACCCATTCATAATCTGCAAGTTCGGGCAAGAACGGGTATTTTTTGAGCAGTGAGGGACAATTATTTGAAAGATAAGTAGAAAAACCTCTGGCGGCTCGATTCAAGTTGAAATGATTTGGTGGACATTCTTCCATGTACTTATACACATGCGACTCGAAATCCGGAATTATCCTCTGACACGCTGGATAAATAGATTCCATCAAGTTCATTTGTCCAATCATCATCAACTCCGCATAAAGCGAAATCGCCTTAGGATCTGGCTCCTGGCTGTTCTTGAACAATTGTAGTTTGCCCGCCAGAAACTCTTCGCGAGATTTTTTATTGGTCCACAGAGTCTGTAAATTGTCTTCTATTTCGCGCAGAATCACTTATGCCACCATATTCAGTGCAGGCTGGGCAGATTTTGCGATACTGCGAATTCTTGCAAGTTCTGCAAGTATGTCGTCGAAGTCTGGATAATTTTGATCACGTTCGAGCATAACTGCTTTCACACAGGAGCGCTCGAGCACGTATTGAAGAAGTTCGAAAACTGGCTCGATTACCGCGTTTCCGTGCGTATCGATAATCACTTCGTCGCGCTTTCCGTGACCCGCCAGATGAATCTGGACCACACGCTCCAACGGAATATTATCTATAAATAAGTAAGGGTCGAATCCGTGATTGACTGAATTCACATAAATATTATTGACGTCGAGCAAAATCCCACAATCGGCTTTCTCGACTACTTCAGAAAGAAACTGCCATTCGCTCATCGCAGTTTCAGGCACGTTCATGTAATATGAAATATTTTCAAGCAAAAATGGGCGTCCCACCTGCGTTTGCGCTTGCTTAATGCGCTTAGCCACGTGCTCAACCGCTTCTTTACTATGCGGCAATGGAAGTAAATCGTGCATATAACTTCCGTTTACCGATGAAAAACATAAATGATCACTCCACCATGGAGCATCTATAAGATCTAAAAACCGCTTCATGCCCCCGACATATTCGCTGGAAAGCTCATCGGTACTACCTATCGATAAGCTGACGCCATGGGTCACAAGCGGAAATTTTTGGCGGGCTCTATCGAGTCGTTCTCGAATCGCGCCACCTAGATTCATGTAGTTTTCAGGGACAATCTCGAGCCAATCGATTTTATTTCGATTAGCGAAAGTCTCGTCTGCAAGCTCACGCCGCAATCCAAGACCCACACCCAGAAGGGGAAGAGTCTTTGAATCTTGGATGAAATTGCTCGACATCTTTGACTACAGACTGCCCCCTGAAACTACTTGAGTAACTGAGCTTACTCTTTTCCTTTGCAGGATTTTTCTTCGCCTTTGCAGGATCCGTCTTTGCCTTTGCAGGATCCTTCTTTACCTTTGCAGGAACCTTCTTTGCCTTTCTCAGATTTCTTTTCTGTTTTCTTTGTAACTTTGGTTTTCTTCTCTTTCTTTGTTCCAGAAGGGGAAGACTTTTCGGTTACTTCGGTTTTGGACTCTGTAGTGCTGCTGCTTTCGTCAGCGGCCATAACAGGGGCAACAGCCAAACCAAGAACGGCTACGAGAGCAGCTGCCAATTGAGTCTTTTGCATGTGGACCTCCTACATATATATAAGGAATCGTTTCCTTATCGTTTTTTGTGAGCGGATAACAAGTAAAGCAATCTCTACTGACGGTTGTCAACAAAAACCGCTATACAAGTAACGATCATCGTACATACTTGAATATTAAGAGAACTACAAGAGCGTGTTAGGGGAGTGTAAAATCTGCACTCCTTTGGTTCTACTACAATAGATATTGTATGATTGAGCCGGAATTAGACATGAATCAAATCACTTCAAGTTTTCAAGAACTATTAAATACCTGGGCTCACGGCGGCGCTTTGCCGGAGCAGGCTATTGAAGTGTCACACCCACATTTTTGCGAAAAATTGGGCGTCGATCCCCAACAGTTCAGTTTTCAGACATATGCGCAAGTGGGTGATCCCAATGAATGGAATCAATCTGGCGTCGAATTTCCAGAAGTGCTCGAAGGTACTATGTATATGTATATTCCTTCGCGCTGGAAAATGGAATTGAAGCAGAGCAATCTTGCTCAAGTACTTGAAGGCGAAAAAGTACGCATGACCATGATTCTCACAAGCAGAGAAGAATGGCGCATGACCTTGAGCGAATTCTTCAAAGTAGGCGAAGTATCAGCTTACGCCTATTATCCAGTTCAGCTTCCGCATTACGATAAATGGATCGCGTGCATCGACCGCGATAAAAGAATGTGGATTTATACTTTTTATCGCGCAGGCGATTGGATTCTCATTACTAAAGGCGATGCTGGCGGCCGCAATACGCTTGTACTGCACGTGTCTACTGCAGTGCACTCGAGCCCCTGGTACAGCTGGATGTCGGTCGAACAAGCCACTTAGTAGTGGTATCACATCTGGTGCTTCTAATCGGGGCTGCTTGTCCGGGAATTTGGTTTGCATGTGTTTGTGTTTAAGTTTGTGCGTGTGTATACGTGCTAAAACATATATACAAATCGAAAGCCCCGGTCGAAATAACCGGGGCTTTTGAATTTGTTAGTTTCCTGATTACTGAGGATTAACCTTCAGAACCCATTGCCACTGGAGCTGCTTTAGCTTTAGTGGAACGCTTAGCGCCTTTTTTCTTAGGAGCTTTTTTAGCGGCTGGCTTTTTAGCAGCAGCTTTTTTAGGAGCAGCTTTCTTAGCAGCTTTCTTAGGAGCAGCTTTCTTAGCGGCTGGCTTTTTAGCTGCAGCTTTTTTAGGAGCAGCTTTTTTAGCAGCTGGCTTTTTAGCAGCAGCTTTTTTAGGAGCAGCTTTCTTAGCAGCAGCTTTCTTAGGAGCGGCTTTCTTAGCAGCAGGCTTCTTAGCAGCGGCTTTCTTAGGAGCAGCTTTCTTAGCAGCAGGCTTCTTAGCAGCTTTTTTAGCGGCTGGCTTTTTAGCAGCTGGTTTTTTAGCAGCAGCTTTTTTGGCTTTTGGTTTCGACTTGGTCGCTTTACCAGCCTTAGCTGTTTCTTTTTCAGAAACGCTGCTAGGAGCAGGAAGAACCTTCGAGTTTGGTTCTTTCTCTGCTGATGTTTTACTTTGCATTATTTATCCTCCGGATCATGCTAATTGTTCTGCTAAAACTCTGATGACAGCTCGTTTTGCTGTTTATTCAGTTGTGCCACCATCTTTTAGCTCGAACGTTTTTCAATTTGGAATCGATTTGATTTTCAAACTGAGTTATCACACCACACGCAGATAGGTTACTTTTATTTTCTAAAAAATGCAATAGATAAAATACAAAATCTATATTTTTGATCTAAATGCGGACTCTCGAAATTGCTCTTTCGATATTTGATCGAGTCACTCAGATACCGGGCGCGGTGCCTGCAAAAAGCATCGAAGATCGGCTTTTAATGCCGTTCTCCACGCACGAAACCAAACGCAGATCTGAATGCTTCTTGTTGGATGTGTTTGAGATCTGCAAAATCGATCACATCGTGATCGATCAATCGTTCATATTCGCCCGGCAAAGTACAAGGTGCCGGATTGCGTCCAGGATTATCAGTGCAAACTGCAATTGCTACTCCATGTTCTTTACACCGTTTAAAAACTTCTTTGAGATTGGAGAGATCTTTGAGAGTCCCCGTCTGGCGGTAGCTTGTGGGGCAGACCTCGAGCGTGATTTGTTTGCGAGCGAGTTCTTTCAGATGCTCAGGTTTTGCAAGCGGAATATGAATTCCATGCCCGATGCGATCGAGCACTGAAAAAAATTGAGGGTGTATATTATCTGCTGTTGTCTCACCCAAGTGACAAGTTGTTTTCAATCCGGCCGCTCGCGCTTTGGAAAAAAGTGTGACCCATTCTTCCGAGACTTCGGGATTTATCTCTGGTCCGGCTAAATCCACTCCCACAACGGGTCCTATGTTGTCGACCGCGGCTTTGAGAATTTCTTCATTCAACTTCAACGGTAGACGTCGATCGAAACAAAGAATTTGTTTGACCACTATCGGATAATCAGTCGGTCTGAAATTTGTGGTTATGACACCGATGATTTCTCTCATCTGACCCAGACGTTTATCGATGCCTAAATTTTTGTCGGTTCGAAAATATGGGTTATAGCGTATTTCCAGATATTGAAGATTCTCGAATGTATAAGCCCCTCGGCAAAGCCTCAAACAAAAGTAAGGCAGGTGCTCAATGCTTTGTAATTCTTCGACGAGCGAGTGAATTTTGACGAATTCCTCGAGCGTGTTGCATGGCCTTGTGAACCAGTTATAAAACCCTTCGTAATCAGGAAAAAAATGCAGGACTTCATGATCTTGTCTCTGCAAAAATTTGTAGATGATTCGTGGGTGAAGAGCTCCACCAAGGTGCCGGTGCAAGTCTGCGTAAAGCGCCATCAGATACTTCCTGTTGCCTGTTTCTTGTGTATCAAAACCGATTTGATAAAAACCTTTTGCCCGCTGAAATTAGTTTTTGAACATCGCCATTTGGATGCATATTTATAAGAGACTCGGGGCAGGATAAGCGTAATGAATGTTCATGCTTTTTTATCCCGATTCAAAATCAAAGCCGCGCAACTCGTACCCGCGGCGATTTGCGCGAATCTCTTGTTGGCGCCGTACGCTCAAGCTCAGAGCGCCGATGACCCCGTGGTTGAACTCGTTACCACGAAAGGCAAGATTTATATCCAGGTTTTCTATAACCTCGTTCCGCGCACAGGCGCCAATTTTTTAGATCTGGTAGATCGTGGCGCTTACGACGGAACAATTTTTCATCGCATCGAAAAATGGTGTATTCAAGGTGGAGACCCGACGGGATCCGGACGTGGAAATTTTGTCGATCCTGAAACTGGAAACGCGAGATTTATCCCGCTCGAAATCAATCGCGCGCTGAGACACAATCGTCCGGGTGTTGTAGCGATGGCGAGATCTAATCATCCAGATTCTGCCAGCTGCCAGTTTTACATAACTAAACAAGCAATCAATCAACTCGATAATCGTTATGCCATCTTTGGAAGAGTACTAGGAAATCTCGGACCAGTGATGAATATGCAACGAGGCGATCAAATTGTTTCTGCACGCATCGTACAGGCTCCTGGAGGACGAAGACGTTCACAGGACAATTCGAGCAATTCGGGCGATTCGAGTTCATCCAACTCGAATTCTGGATCCAGTTCATCTGGTTCGAATTCATCATCGTCTTCGCAAGGCACGCCTCAAGCCGGAGGACGAGGCTCGGGTTATCAGCCCATCAGAGAAATTCCTGATTCTGGTTTTTGAGTTCAAACAAATTCAGGAGACAATTTGAGAGCTTGCTCTAATCGAATCAAATATTCGGCTCTCGAAATTGAAATGGCGTTGAAGGTCGAAAGATGAGAGGTCATGTATTGAGAGTCGAGCAAAACAAAATTTCTCTCGCGTAATCTTTCGACCAGATACATAAGACAAATTTTGGATGCGTCGCGTTCGATGTGAAACATAGATTCGCCCATGAATGCTCCGCCAAGACTTATCCCATATAAGCCGCCTGCCAGTTTTCCATCTTTGTACGCTTCGACAGAATGAGCAAATCCACGTTCGTGCAGTTGTGTGTACACCCTGACAATGTCATCTGTGATCCAAATGCCTTCGGCTTCGCTTCGAGCACAAATTCTTATCACTTGATCAAACGCGCTATTTACTTTCAGCTCAAATTTGTTTTGCCTGTATGTTCGAGCAAGACGTCTTGAAACATGAAAATTCTGCAAGTCGATTATGCATCTGGGATCAGGAGAATACCAGGCAATTTGCCCACCAGCGTGTCCCATAGGAAAAATGCCCTGGCTATATGCAGCAAGAACGATTTCTGGAGTGAAGTTGAGATTCAAGAAATTATTTGGATTTGTTAGAAGAGGCAGAAAGTGATCGAATATAAGCAACTAGATCTTTTATTTCAGAATCGCTAATTTCAGCAACACCAAATGCTCGCATGCTCGATCCCGGAACACCTTTTCGAATCGCCTGGATAAGCTTGGCATCATCTTTGTATTTTTTGTCGAAGGAGGCACCCTTCAAGGGCTTGCTTGGCTTGAGCAGATTACCACCATCTTTATGACAGTCTGCACAAGTGCGCCCTTCGAAAAGAGCTTTGCCCTTTTCCACGTTTGTGCTCTCACCTGCTTGCAAGCTTCCTGCATTGACCAGCATGGCTAAAAGTAAGGAAGGAACACCAAACAAAATAAATGAGTAAATTTGACCTTTTATTTTCATTCCAGTCATTATATCTCAAATCCAAATCTACGGAATAAAGGGCTGGTACTCTTTGAAGACGTATTCAATGCCGTTTTCGACCATAATCTCAGAAGTCGATTTAAGCGAGAACATTTCCTTGTACTCAGGAAAAAAAGTATCGCAATCGAAATGACTTCTGACTTGTGTGAGATAAAGTGTTCCCATTTTTTCGTGAATAAGTGCCTGATTATAAATTTCTGCTCCACCAATGACAAAAACCTGATCTATTGGTCCATCATTCATTTTTTCAAGAGCATCATCGAGCGAACCGAATACGAAAACGCCTTGAGGTACAGGTCCATCCAGAGCCGCTTTGCGAGTAAGCACAATATTATAGCGACCTGGTAGAGGTCTGTGATTGTCTGGAATCGATTCCCAGGTTTTTCGTCCCATAATGCAAGCGTTGTACAGATTTGGATCGCTTGTTTTAGTTGTGAGCTCTTTGAAGTGTTTCAAATCACCTGGAATTCTCCAGGGCAATGAATTATTTTTTCCGATACCACGGTTGAGGTCACATGCAACAACCATTGAAAAACGCTCACGCATGAATATTTGCTCTGACTAGACTGAGACTGGAAATTTGATGAAACCCTGATGGACATAATCGTGCAATTGAAAATCTTCAAACTGCAAATCGAAAATTGGTTTCTTTGCAATCGTAACGGTAGGTAATTGACCTGGCGAGCGTGTCAGTTGTTTTTTGACACCTTCGAGATGATCCAGATAAATATGAGCATCACCTATGGTGTGAATAAAAAATCCGGGCTTCAAATCACATTCTTGTGCCACCATCATAAGCAAAAGAGCATAGCTTGCTATGTTGAAAGGCACTCCCAGAGCCATATCTGCCGAGCGTTGATAAAGCTGCAAATCGAGTCTGCGCTGAGACTCGTTAACATAAAACTGAAATAGCAAATGACAGGGAGGAAGCGCCATTTTTTTCAAATCAGCCACGTTCCAGGCAGACACAATCAATCTGCGCGAGTGGGGCTCTGTTTTTATCAGATGAATGAGTTGCTTGATCTGATCGATATGATGTTCTTCAAACACACCGTTCTCGTCTTGCTCGTAAGAATTCCATTTGCGCCATTGATAACCATAGACAGGACCTAGATCTCCATTTTCATCCGCCCACGCATTCCATATGGGAGTGTATTGCTTGAGATCTTCGTTGATATTGGTAGAACCTTTCAAAAACCAGAGCAGTTCGCGCAATACTCCATCGAACAAAACCTTTTTGGTGGTTAAAAGTGGAAACCCCTTTGCAAGATTGTATCTGGCCTGCAAACCGAAAACACCTATTGTTCCAGTGCCTGTGCGGTCTTTGCGCTCTTCGCCGTGCTCCAATATATACGTGAGCAGATCCAGGTACTCTTTCATCCGGACGCGTCCTCCTATTCCTTATTTAAAGATATGGCAAATAGGACAAAGAGAAAAGAGAAAAAAAGCAAAGAATCAAAAAGCGAATCGCGCATGTCAAGCGAAGAGAACTAATTCTACCTAAATATCTGAGCAAATTCCGAAAGCTCGTTCTATAAAAGAAGCTCGGGTAATTCGCCAAGGAGTACTTAAATGATCACCGAATTTCGAAATGAGCCATTCACAGACTTTTCAGTGAAAGCAAACGAAGATGCCATGAACGCGGCATTGAAATTAGTGCGATCTAAACTTGGTCAAAATTATCCACTGCACATAAATGGAAAAGCAGTAGAGACAGAAAAAAAATTGTCTTCTACAAATCCATCCAATCCATCCGAAATTGTTGGCACTTTTTCGCAAGCTTCGCTCAAAGAAGCAGACGAAGCAATGGACGCTGCTACAAAAGCGTTCGAATCGTGGAAAACAGTATGTCCACAAAAACGTGCCCGTCACTTATTTAAAGCGGCAGCTATACTGCGCGCGCGCAAATTCGAATTTTCTGCCTGGCTTGTAGTAGAGATTGGCAAGAATTGGGCTGAAGCAGATGGCGATGTTGCTGAAGCAATCGATTTTTGCGAATTTTATGGTCGTGAAATGATCCGCTTGAGCGGACCACAACCAATCACTCCCTATCAGGGCGAAGAAAACGAATTGCAATATATTCCCCTTGGTGTAGGTCTTGTTGTTCCACCTTGGAATTTCCCGCTTGCTATTCTGGTTGGCATGACTACCGCTGCAATTGTGGCCGGCAACACTGTCATTTTGAAACCATCGAGTGAAACTCCAGCAATTGCTTATCAGTTTTACAAAGTGATGGAAGAAACTGGACTACCGCCTGGTGTTTTGAATTTCTTGCCAGGTCCAGGATCTAGTGTTGGGGATCATTTAGTCACTAATGCTAAAACCAGATTTATCGCTTTCACTGGATCGAAAGAAGTCGGTCTGCGCATCAACGAACTTGCAGCCAAACCCCAAAAAGGTCAGTTGTGGATCAAGCGCGTTATTGCCGAAATGGGTGGAAAAGACTCAATCGTCGTCGACGATTCAGCTAATATCGACAGTGCCGTCGATGGTATCGTCGCCAGTGCTTTTGGATTTCAAGGACAGAAGTGCAGCGCCTGTTCCAGAGCCATTATTCACGCAAAAGTATATGACGAAGTTTTGAAAAAGGTGGTTGAAAAAACCAAAAAACTTCAAATCGGATCACCAGAGAAGAAAGAAACCAATATGGGACCGGTTGCATCGAAATCACAATATGCAAGCGTCAAAGAATATATCGAAATCGGCTCGAAAGAAGGAAAACTTGAAACCGGCGGTGGTGTCAACAACACGAGCGCTGATGGCAAAGATGGATTTTATATCGAGCCTACCATTATTTCTGGAATCGATCCGATGGCTCGCATTTCCCAAGAAGAAATTTTCGGACCAGTACTTGCATTTATAAAAGCAAAAGATTTTTCTGATGCAATCGCCATTGCCAACAATACAGAATTCGGTTTGACCGGTGCAGTTTATTCTGGCAATCGCGAACATCTCGAGCAAGCCAGACGCGATTTCCACGTAGGCAACCTGTATATCAATCGCAAATGCACGGGGGCCCTTGTGGGAGTTCATCCTTTTGGCGGATTCAATATGTCTGGAACTGACTCGAAAGCAGGCGGCAGGGACTATTTGCTCCTATTTACTCAAGCAAAATCGATTTCTGAAAAGTACTGAGACCTTTCTCCATCTATTTGCTTCTGTTAAACTTTGACCTGGCAGAAAAAACGGATTTCAAGCATGGCGAACCCCAACTCGATTAGGCTCATCCGGATGATTCCGGTCCGAGCCATAGTGACCGAAAACTTCAAAAATCAAGTAGGTGGAGAAATCCAACGTAACTTGCTGCAGATTGAAGCCGAAATCCAGCAGCTCGATTTCAAAGGCAAACGTGCCATCGCGGATCTGGAGCGCCAAACTATGGGTGCACTGTCTACCGATGCTCGTATCCAAATTGAATCGATTCGTCAGCAAGTGGACATGGAAAAATTGCGCTTATTGCAAATGCAAGAAGAAATGCTCGCTCAAAATCAAGCATTGTCCGAGCTGCCACTGGGAAGCGTGGTCACCCAATTTACAGTAGAAAATCCTGTAGAGGTGCGCCTTGGAGAAAACATCTTCCAGCGACTCGAGGGTGGAGAAATATTAGTAAAAGACGGTATCATCCAGGAAATCCGGGACTGATACCGCCATTTTTTATCTAAGCAATCTAAGAGATTAAGTTGAAAGATAATCTTTCAATTCTTCGCCTTCTTTTGATTGTTTGAGAAAACGCAGAGCTTTAATTTCGATTTGTCTGGTCCGCTCACGAGTGATGCCGACCAGAGCTCCGACTTGCTCAAGCGTTCTTGGCTTGCCGTCGTTGAGACCAAAGCGCAATACAAGCACTTCGCGCTCACGTGGAGTCAAAACTGCAAGCACCTTACGAACATCTTCTGCCAGCAATTTTGTGGCGGTCGATATCTCGGGTGTGCGAGATTTTTCGTCCTCGACAAGCTCAGCCAGGGTGTTGTCCTCATCTTCGCCGTATTGTGTATCGAGGGACAACAATGAACGGTTAGCTTGAAGAATCATCCTGATCTTTTTCAGCGACAGACCAACTTCGCGCGCCAGTTCTTCCAAACTGGGCTTACGGTCAAGCTTCAAAGAAAGCTTGGAAGTTGCTCTGCGCAAATTGTTGATGTTTTCCACCATGTGCACGGGCACACGAATAGTGCGCGATTTATCAGCGAGAGCACGGGTAATGCCCTGGCGAATCCACCATGTAGCATAAGTCGAAAATTTGTAACCGCGCTCTGGATCGAACTTTTCGACCGCTTTAATCAACCCTACATTGCCTTCTTGAATCAAATCGAGTAAAGGCATGCCTTTGTTCTGGTATCGTTTAGCGACACTCACCACAAGGCGCAAATTGGCTTGAATTATGCGTTTGCGAGCAAGGTCGTCGCCCTTGAGCGCGCGTCTGGCAAGCTCGATTTCTTCTGCTGCACCAAGCAATTTGACCCGACCGATAGAACGCAAATAGAGCTGGATTGGGTCTTCTTTGGGCGCACTGGGACGTCCAACCGAACGTGCTTCGTCGGCAATATCAGCTGCAAATTCGGCATCAGATGGGCTGAAATTGAATTCGCCGCCAGACTCGCTTCCATAGCTGGATTGACCTGTGAAAGGACCAGTGTAGGATTCTTCCACGTCGGAATAAGCAAAATTAGTGTTCACTTTTCTCATAGTTTTTTGTTGCCTTGCGAAGTAAAAACGCCGCCTTGTGGGCGTTCGATTTGTTATGTGTTGGATGTTTCGTCTTATCTGGAAATTGAGACGACTCTCACTATTAAAAGTTCCAAAGGTAATGTTAATAACGGGATTTACCCTAGTCTTTAGACCCGCTTATACCTATATATGACTGGCTTGGTGCAAAAAACGGCTATTTGAGCTGCCCGTAACTATGCAGACCACCAAAACCAAGTGTGTTGAAACCAAGATAGGTCAGTAACGTAAGTAATAGTCCGATACATGAAACCACAGCCAGTTTGTCGGCAGGAATTTCGCGATGAATTCTAAGGTGAATGTATGCGGCATAACTTAGCCAGGTTACAAGCGCCATCGACTCTTTAGGGTCCCACGACCAGTAACTGCCCCAGGCGTGATTCGCCCATAAACCGCCAGTAATGATGCCTATGGTCAATAAGGGAAACCCAACCGAAATACATCTATATGAAATGTCGTCATACAATTCTTCGCGCGATGCATTTATTGCTTCAGTTTTGACCTTCTTCAAATTGATCCAGCTGAAAATGACTCCCAGTAAGCTTCCACCGACAAATAGAGCCTGCAGATAATAAACAGCAATCTGACTAAAAGTGCCAAGCGCAATGGCAGAACAGGCAAGCAAAATAGTGAAAATAAGTCCAAACACGGTCACTCTGCGTCCGCCCCACCATAATTGGACCAATCCGCTCAGCCCTGATAGGAAAAACATTGCATACGACACTATCAGGGGCGGAACATGAATTTGGCGCCAATAGCTTACCAGCGCTGGAACCAGAGGTTGAATGTCGTGCTGACTTTGAGGCAACCAGCTTCCATATAAGAAGAACGAAGCCGCAGTCAAACTGGCAAGCCAGCCTAAATGCCAGACGCCTGCATGATTCAGGGTTGCAGCCAACCACAAATACGCTCCCATGATTGCCCAGGCGAACCAGAGCAGACTTTCATACAAATTTGAAAGTGGAAATCTTTGCGCTTCGATGCCACGCGCAACAATGGCGCAGGTTAAAGCGATGAAGCCTATGAGCAAAACCCAGAAAGCAGAACCGAGTATTTTGGGTTTCCAGTTTTTGAAAGCATTAGACGCGACGAAAATCCAGAAAGAAATGATGGACGTTACGCCCGCTGTGTTGGTGAGTACTACTTGGAGGTCTGACATATTTCTTCTCTTATTTGTTCGTCAACAATTTTTTCTGTCTGATTTTTCAACTGCCATGCGATTTGCAGTTTCTCGTATGGCTCTATTATTTTTTCTATCATGCGCTCGAATGCAATTTTGGCTTTTGGTGAGCGTCCGCCAATTGCAAGTGAAATCTTGTTGTCGTTTTGCTCTTCGCATGCCCAGACATGTCTGTGCGGTATAAATGCGAGCAACACACCAATCATGATGAAACCAAAAGCGGTATAAACGACGAATATGCCAGGATCTCGTTTGTACTGCAAGCCTGTACGGGGAATAATACCGTCGTAGGTGAGCGTGACACCACCCAAAGTGGCTGATTGACCCGGTTTGATTTCGGTCAAAATTTTAGGGGCTTCCCAGTTGCTGCGCTTGGCGAAGATTCTCAAATCAGACTTTTGATCCAGAACCGAAAAAATCATCACCGAATCTTGATCCAGGGGCAGGAAGGCAGCAAAGCGCTTGCCCATTGGGTTTACTGGAATAGTCTGTTTTTGCCCGTTAAATTTAAGTGCAATCGAATCGATACCCCAACTCGATTGATAAATATCTACATTGTCGTAGGTAAGCGGATTGTTGACCGACAATTCGGCAGTCTTCAAAACTTTGCCGAATTTGTCTTCGATTGCAAGCGTGGTGTACCACTGTTTGGGCTCGCCGGTGGGATGGTTTTCGCGCCTGGTTTCAATTACCCGCCCTTGCCAGTTAGGCAGGCTTCCAATCCACAATTTAGAGTGCTGCGAATCTTCAAAACTCAAACACTCACCCAGTTTGACTGGCTGAAAACCATTGAATCCAGTCCATGAGGTTATGGTCACACCAACTAATAGCGAAAGCAATCCAACGTGAGTGACGCTTGGCGCCAGGCGTCCAATCAGTCCCTGCTCGCCTGTAAGCTTGTTGCCTTCGCGTATGATATTGAAACCTTTTTTCTTTAGTTTCGATTCTATTTCGTCCAGGGACTTGCCACCAGATTCGGTACCGGGCTCAGCTTCGTATTCGACACTTTTGTGAAAGGGAAGTTTTTCAATCCCCCCTTTATCGAGCAAAGGCATTTTGTTTTTCAAAGTTAAGAGTCTTGGGAAAACGCGCTCGAAACTTGCGGCGAGCATGCTCAGCGAAAGCATTGCAATCAAAAATAAAAACCAGGGTGAATGATAAGTGTCTGCAAGCCCAAGATTGATAACAATCTGCCCGTTGTCTTTGCCAAAAGCCTCAAAAACTTTTTCTCTACCGACCTGTCCTTCTTGTGGGCACCAGGCTCCAACTAAAATTGTGGCTGCAGTCAAAGCAATCAGAATCACAGACATTTTGACCGAGGACCAGATTCCAAAAGATAGCTTTTTCGACATGCTTATTCGCTCAGTTCAATTGGGTTTGGCTCTGGACATGATGAATTCGGTAAGCGAACAAAGCCCTTCTTTGTAAGGCGAATCGGGCAAAACCGAAATATCGCGACAGGCGTCGTCGGCGTATTTTTGTGCAAGTTCGGCGGTTTTCTCAATGGCGCCAGAGCGCGAGATAATAGAAAGACCTTCTTGATTCCCCGCGTCTTCTACCACTGTTCGATCTTCAATTAGTTTGCGCAGACGTTGTGAGTCTTTACCACCTTCGCCAAGCGCATACAAAACAGGCGCAGTTAAGACACCGTTGCGCAAATCGCCTCCAACAGGCTTCAACACACCACCGGCTTTGTTCTTCTGATCAAAATCGCCTGTGATATCGAGCATATCGTCGACTATCTGAAAACAAATTCCAAGATTGAGTCCGTAACTTTTGAGGGCGAGTACAGTGTCATTGTCTTTGCCGTTCAAAATAGCTGCACTGTGACTGGCAGCCGAGAAAAGAGATGCTGTTTTGCCGATTGATTTTTGAATATAAGTATCCCAATCGGCTTCAATGTTGAACTGGTGACGCATTTGCTTGATTTCACCAGCACAGAGATCGCCCAGAACCTGACCGTAAATGCCAACAATTGGCGGATTCATCAGTCGCGCCAGACAAATAGACGCTTGAGCGAAGAGCAAATCGCCCATCAGCACCGCCACGCGCTCATTCCACTTTTTATTGATTGTTTCTTTGCCGCGACGCAAATCAGAGCTGTCGATAACGTCGTCGTGCACCAGGCTTGCGGTATGAATCAGTTCGGTCAATACGGCAAGAATGATGTGCAGCCGACCTATCTCGTTATTTTTACTGGTCGCCTTACCAGACAGAAGGCAGATAAGCGGTCTCAGTCTCTTTCCACCTGCCTGAAAAATCTGTTTGAGCAATTCGCCCACGAATGGATTGTCGTCGATGAGATTGGTTGCAAGCCAGTCTTCGACCATCTGCATTTCATCATGCACAAGCTCTATCAATGGCGTCAGGTCTTGCGACTTGCTCTTAGTTCCGGGACTTATCACGCAAATATCCGAGTCGGGTCGAAAAGGTTGTCAACTAATTCCGATAAGCTTTTCACATAGCCATTTTGCAGTCAATCGATCTTTGGTGAATGTGACTATCTACGGTATTTTTTCTCACTAATATTATTTGTATTAAAGGGTGGTATATAGACTTAAATCAGAATCTACCAGGACCGCCCGGAGGCGTCGTGTTTCAAAAGCTCAAGCAAGATTTATTGTCTGGCAGCACTACTTTCAGCAAAGCACTGCCTGAAGCCCTGCCGCTTTTACGTGGCAAGGCGCCTGATGAAGCCTTAATCTGGCTGTCTAACGAGCTTCAGGGTTATCAAAACGCTCTTGATTTTTATCGCAATCAAAAGCACGACCTGCCTGCTTATAGAGTAGTGCGCGGAGCAATCTATTTGATGATGCCCGACGGCTCTTTGCAAACTCTCAATCACCCCTACGCCCAACGCCCCGACTTCTTTTTGAGCGCGCCAATAAATTGGATAGAAGATTTTTCTAAGTTTGACGATAATGAATCAATCGTCGAAATGGCTGAGTTCGCTTCATTTTTCGGTGGACTTGGTGGTGCAGGCGTTGTTTGTGTTTGCAACAGAACTGAGCTGGTTCGAGTTATAGCCACGTTCCGCAATGAGTTTATTCGTTTGCTCGATTATGTAATGGCGCAGCAAGCGCAAAAAGAGCAAGGTGCTCCAGCCGCTCCCCAGGGTTAGATTGCAAGACCTTCGCATCATCTCATTAATAGCCAGTTCTACTGAGACTCTTTATCGTCTCGGGCTGCTCTATAACGTGGTCGGTCGCTCGCACGAATGTGATTATCCAGCTTCAATACTTGATTTACCGGTTTGCACCAGTCCTAAATTCGAGGTGGATGGCACAAGCTACGAAATCGACCAAAAGGTAAAAGCCCTGGTGCAAGAGGGTCTTAGCGTTTACCGGGTTGATGCTGAAAAAATAAAGTCGCTCAATGCCACCCACATAGTCACTCAAATTCAGTGCGAAGTCTGCGCTGTGAGCCAGAAAGACGTGATCGATGCCTGTTCGCTCACGCTTGGCGAAGAGGTCAAAATTATCTCGCTCAAACCCGACAGTTTTACCGACATTTTGAGCGATATAGACACGCTTGGCATAGAGCTCGGCATTGAAAGTCGTGGTCTGGATTTGATTGAAGAAATTACAGAAAAAATCGAAATATTGCACAAAGAATGTGCAAGCTTCCAGACCAAAACAGGACGAGCCCCAAGAATCGCCTGTATCGAATGGATCGAACCTTTGATGGCTGCAGGCAACTGGGTTCCCGAACTTATTGAATTTGCCTGCGGCGAGAATCTCTTTGGTGAAGCAGGAAAACATTCCCCCTGGATGAATATGGACGACCTGGCAAAATCAGACCCCGACGTTGTTCTGGTCACTCCGTGCGGTTTCGATATCGAGCGCACGATGCAAGAGATGCATTTATTGCTGGATAATCCCCAGTTCAAGTCGTTGTCTTGCATGAAGAACAAACGTGTTTACGTTGCCGATGGAAATCAATATTTCAATCGACCTGGTCCACGCATAGTCGAATCCATGCAAATGCTTGCTGAAATGCTTTACCCCGACCACTATTCGTCAGGGCTCATGGGCAAGGGTTTTATCCAGATTTGACCCGATACTTGTAAACTCTTTAAAACTAATACAGGTGACTAACAAGCCTCAATTGGTATGCTTGCAGAGCATTCTTTCATGTGAGAATTTTGCTTGTCGCAAAATACAGTAAGCGAGCCTGAAGAAATTGCCCTCTATTCTTGCAAACAAGATGGTGTGTGCAATAAAAGCATTGCCTGGTATAAAAGTTACACGGTCTGGCTATCGCTCATGTTTTTCGCCTCTGCGCTTGCTTTGAGCCAGATAAACTATTACAAAATTTTTCCATCCACACGCATCAGCCCAGCGATGCATACCAGAGCTGCTTGCCAGTTCAAAATAGACGAATGGAATGCACTTGCTCGTGCCAAGAAACCGGTCGATCTGGTGGTAGTTGGATCGTCGCTCCCCATGTGCTGTTTGTATTATGCTGACAGTGAAAAAGACGCTGCCACATTCTTAAAAATAAAGGAAAAAGGTTTGCAACTGTTGCAAGCTTACACAGCCGCCAATTATTTTGAAAAGAAAATCGAGCAGCAAACCTTGGCTAAAGCGAAAGTTTTCAACGCCACGGTGGCAGCTTCGATGATTTCAGACAATCAATTGCTTATTGAAAAATTGATGAATAACCCGCCCAAGAAAATCATTTTGGCTGTGGGGCTGCGCGATTTTGCCGACAACGTAAATGTTAGTTACGCTGGAACTCCGGTCTTCCAGACACTTTTAGACTTGCCTTATCTTGCAAACAGAGATAATTTCGCATTTCTTATACAGAACGCAAAAAATTCTACTCTTGAAGAATTGATTACTTGCAAGTCGATGCCCCTATATATGATTCACAGTGAACTCGGCACCTGGCTTAGTGAAGAAACAGAGAAATTGCTCGATGGAACTAAAAAATCTAAAACAGAAATCGAATTCGCCAAAGACGAGACCAAAGTTTCAAACACTCAAGCAACAACAGCGAATTTCAAGAACGGATCAACGGATGCTGCAATCAAGGTCAAACCGGTAGCTTTAGACCAGCTTGATTACAAACAAAGATACATGCCTGCTAATTACAAACAATTAGAATTAGAGCAAAAATGCCTCGAGCGCGTATGCGAGCTTTGCAAAGATAAGGAGGTCGAACTCATACTGGTGAACACGCCTGTATCGAGCCATCACCACACACTATCAAGCAAAGACTTGAGACAAAAATATCTGAACGGCTTGCAAAATGTAAGCACTAAATATGGTGTCAAATATATCGATTTCGAAAATAAAAACTTGATCCCCGACCAGGATTTTCTCGACACCGTACACATGGGTCCACCAGGTGCAGTCAAATTTATCGATTATCTAGTGGGCGAGTGCGGAATTTTCAGAAACTGACTTTCGAGCGCTCAAATCCATACGAGCATGCGTGATGGCGATGGCTAAAGCGTCAGAGGCATCATCAGGCTTTATAATCGATGGTAATTGCAACAAAGCCTGCACTGCTATTTGAATATCTTTCTTTTCAGCCCGACCAAAACCTGTCAAACATTGTTTGACTTGCATCGGGGTATATTCTTTTGCTTCCAGACCCACCGAGCTTGCAGCTTCGATAATGACACCGCGAGCTTGCGAAACCGGGATAACAGTTTTGGCATTCTTGAAAAAGAATATCGATTCGACCGCCACCACATCCGGAGCATATTCATTAACCAGCTCAATGATATCCATTCGGATAGTATTCAGCCTCCTGGGAAACGGCATATCTTTTGAAGTGTGGACAACGCCCGAAGCGACGTAAACCAGGCTGTTAGCGCCTTTTAGGTCTATTACTCCATAACCTGAAGTTTGTGTCCCGGGGTCTATGCCGAAGATTCTCATGCCTATATAATATGACTCTTGCAAGACAAATGTAAGTGTTTTTGGTGATTATTCGTGATTTTTCAGACGCATTCCGTCTTTGATCAACCAACCTGGCTTGAACGCGTCTCTTTTCTCTATAAAGGTCCGGTCATTTTTCTACTGGGTATATTGCTCGGATTGAGCTGCCCAGCCTTTGATTCAGGCAATCTCAATTTTTCCTGGCTGGCGTGGATAGGTCTTGCACCGCTCTTAGTGCTAATTCGCTCAGCGTCCGGAAAATGGGAAGCCGCCATAAGCGGACTTTTATTCGGGCTTGGATACAACAGTGTCGCTTTGAGCTTTTATCTAGGTCTTGCACCAATGACCTGGCTTGGTCTACCCCACTGGCTTGGCACCGCCTTTAGTGGTCTCATCTGGATGCTAGAATGTTTGCATCAATCGATCTTATATATGGCTTTTGCGCTGATAATCTTTTGTCTTCCGCTAAGAGCTGGTTTTCTTCCTAATATCGAGCGACCGTTCTTTCCTTATATAGTCTCAGTTCCTTTAATCTGGGTCTTTTTGCAATGGTTCGTGGCACCATCCGAGTTTTTCATCGGACTGCCAATCAATCAACTGGTCTATTCTCAGTATCGCAATCTGCCCCTTGTCCAGATGTCGGCATGGCTTGGCAGCGGTTGTCTCGATTTTCTCATAGTAATGACCAATGCTGTCATCGCCTGTAGTGTCATACAGTGTTTTAAACTGGCAAAGAAAATGGGTCGCAGAACCGACCAGCTTACCACCGGATTTGGTGCGTTTTTGGATCTAGCATTCATAATGCTTTTGATTTTCTGTCTTGGCAGTTGGGGTTCGAGCCGAATTGCTCGTATTCAGGACTACATAGACGTTGCAACAGTTCGCCTCCAAGATCCTCAGACTCCACCAGTTACAGTAGGCGTGGTGCAGGGAAACGTCTCGGCCGAAGAAGAGCGTCTTCAAGTAACCAAGCCCGAACACGTAGCTAAACGTTATAACGCATTGAGCCGAAATCTTGGCGTACTCATGCTGGTACTTCCAGAAGGTGTGATTAATAACGCCCAGATGCTGCAAGGCAATTTGCTCAGTATCGTCAAAGGGTTGTGCAAATATCAGAATAAAGAAGCGATTGTGGGGTCTATCGAAACGCTGCAAGCAGGCGAACTAGTAAATGCAGCTCGAATAATTAGTCCTCTAAATCCCAAAGATAATTTGTACGTCAAACAACGTCTTGTGCCACTAGGCGAGTCGGCACCTATTAAGGCGCTTAACGAACGAATCCCAAGCTCATTGCGTGAGCATATTCCAGCCAGTCGTGAAAGTTTTCTCTCTACAAATCAGGTGAATCTGGTCTCCAGCATGTGGGGCAAAGTGGGACTTTCAATCTTTATCGAAATGGTCTATCCCAGACTGATAGCCAACGAAGTTAGACATGGAGCCCATCTACTCATAAATTTATCTAACTTGAGCTGGTTCCACGAATCCTCTTTGAATAAGCAATTACTTGCAGCTTCGGTCTTTCGTGCGGTCGAAAACGGTCGTTATATTGTCATGTCTACCAATACTGGAATTTCTGCCATAATAGATCCCTCCGGTGTAATTTCAAGCAAGTCATTACCCGGAAAACGAGGTGTCCTCATCGACACAGTCGAATTTTTCTACTGGAAAACACCTTATAACAGGATGTGGTGGCTATGATTATCAAGCAATTGCTTCTTACCATAATGATTGCACTGATTTTCGAACCTCAAGCATGCTTGGCTGAATCAAAAACACAGACCACAAAAATGCCCACAGTCACTATCAACAGTCAAGAAATCAAAGTTGAGATTGCCGACACCAGGCAGAAAATCGCTCGTGGTCTGATGTATCGCACGTCACTCGCGCCTGATTCTGGAATGGTCTTCATATTCGACCCACCACGACCTGTAAATTTCTGGATGGCCAATTGTTTTATTTCACTAGATTTGATTTATGTGCGCGATGGAAAAATAGTCAAAATATTTGAAAACGTGCCACCTGAGCGCAATAAACCAGAAAGCCTGTGTCCAACTTATCCTCCTGGAAATGACGGGATTCTGGTAAATCAAGTAGTTGAAGTCGCAGGCGGCTACTGTCAGAAAAAAGGCATCAAAGAAGGCGACACCGTGCAGTTCTCTCTCAAATAATGGCTCTTGCAAATCACTACTTAACTACTCATACTCAAGATGCTCCAGGTCCAGACGGAGCAAACGCAATCGGCTGGCTTACCATCAGTCGCGAAGAGCGTCGCAATGCTATTTCCACCTCAATGTGGTCCGCCATTCCTGAATATTTATCCGAGCTGAAAGACAAAGGTGCTCGAGTAATGGTTCTAACCGGAAGCAACTCGTGTTTTGCTTCAGGCGCTGATATAGAAGACCTCAAAATAATTGCCGACCTAAAAGGCGCAACCAAATTCTGGCATGCCATTCGCGACTGCCTGCAATTCATTTATACATTTCCATTGCCTGTGATCGCGATGATTGACGGACCCTGCATAGGGGGCGGTTGCTTACTTGCAACAGCTTGCGATTTTCGAATTGCATCGCAATCTTCGACTTTTGGTATTCCAGTGGCGAAGCTTGGAATAGTGCTGGATGACGCAAGCATCTCGCGCCTGGTGGACTTAATAGGCCCCGCCCAAACGTCATTGATGCTTTATACAGGAAATGTAGTCGATGCCAAACGAGCCCTCGAACTTGGACTCATTAACGAAACAATGGCAAACGACAAGCTCGAAGAAGGCGTGAATGAAATCTGCCACACCATTGCCTCGAACGCATATGGTTCCATTTTTGAGTCCAAACGCTCGATTAGACGCGCCTGCACTGCTGGCTTTGAGTGCGATTTGTTGCCTCAGCACGAATCTGTGGTACTGGCAAGCTATCTGACTTCGGATTTTAAAACGCGCGTTGGCATCCGCTAAATAAAACGAATGCAAGTTCTTGGCTGTTAAATTGACGCCTACATCTCACCATAGTTAGTGAAGTCTTTTCCACTTTCGTCTGAAGTTCAGGGCCTGGACAACAGACAAAAAACTAAAAGCTTGGTCAGATGCAAGAAGAAATTTCGAAGACAGCCTGGTCTGAGAGACTTAGACCTGAACTACGCGTTTGATTTGGGGAAGCTCTTCTTTGATGGCGCGCTCGACACCCATTTTCAAGGTCATGGTGGAGCTGGGGCACATGCCACAGGCGCCCATCAAGTGTACGAATACTTCGTCGTCCTTGACGTCTACCAATTCGATGTTGCCGCCGTCCATCATGAGCATTGGACGTAATTTGTCGAGTATTTGCTCAACGTGTGCTTTGATGTCGGTTCCGGCGCCTTGTACGCCTTCTTCAGCTTTGTTAGTCATTTTGGATTGCGCCTCTTTGCCGCTAACGGACACAAAATTCTATTCGAATACTACAAGGATAGCCTACCCTTGACTTCGAGCGCCACAATCTAAATAGAATACTCATTTTTTGAGCAAAGCCGATTTTCTGTACTATCTTAGTTTCATTCGCACTAGAGGGCGGCTTTCGAGCTTGGCAGCTGGCCTTATTCAATACAGAAAAGGAAATGTAAAGATGACTAGAGTAGCAATCAATGGATTCGGCAGAATCGGACGCAACGTGTTCCGCGCTTATTTGGACAGCAAGCCGACTGAATTCGAAATCGTCGCCATCAACGACCCCTTCCAAACTCTCGAGCAATCAGTCCACCTGCTCAAATATGACTCTGTTCTTGGTGAACTCAAAGGTCATACCATTGCGCACAAAGACGGCGCTCTTGTGGTCGACGGCAAAGAAATCAAATTCTCAGCCGAGAAAAATCCTGCTGCACTTCCCTGGAAAGAGCACAAAATCGACATGGTTCTCGAGTGCTCGGGTGCTTTCACCGACGCTACCAAAGCTAAAGGTCACATCGAAGCTGGCGCCAAGAAAGTGCTCATTTCAGCTCCTGCTAAAAACGAAGATATCACCATCGTTCTTGGCGTAAACGAAAAAGAATACAACCCAGAAAAACACAACATTATTTCCAACGCTAGCTGCACCACCAATTGCTTGGCTCCTATGGCTAAAGCACTCGATGACGAGTTCGGCATTGTCGAAGGTATGATGACCACTATCCACTCATACACACTCGATCAGAAATTGCTCGATGCTGCTCACGACGATTTGAGAAGAGCTCGTGCTGCTGGTCAATCGATGATTCCTTCATCGACAGGTGCTGCTAAAGCCATCGGTCTGGTTCTTCCTCACTTGAAAGGAAAATTGAACGGCTTTGCAATGCGCGTGCCTACACCAAACGTAAGCATCGTAGACTTGGTTTGCACAACCAAAAAACCCGTAACCAAAGAATCAGTCAACGCCTGTTTGAAAAAAGCTGCTGAAGGCTCGATGAAAGGTTATCTCGGATTCACCGACGAGCCATTGGTATCGCGCGATTTCGCCGGTAACAAAACAAGCTCCATCGTTGATGGTGACCTAACAATGGTCATGGGTGAAAACATGGTCAAAGTACTTTCCTGGTACGACAACGAGTGGGGTTACAGCAACCGCCTCGTAGAACTGGCTTCGATGGTCGCAAAAAAAATTGCAGTCAAAGTCTAGATTCACCAAATAAAGGACAAAAATAATGAGATCAATAGAGCAGCTGGATAAATCGCAACTGGAAGGCAAACGCGTTCTTGTACGTGTCGATTTCAACGTGCCCCTGAACAAAGATGGCACAGTCGCAGAAGATAGCCGAATCACTGCTGCGATGCCGACAATTGAAAAATTGATGAAAGCCGATGCTAAAGTCGTCCTGGTTTCGCACCTGGGAAGACCCGATGGCAAGCCGAATGAAAAATATTCGCTCAAGCCAGTAGCAAAGCATTTAGCTGCTCTATCCGATTTCGTTAAAGACAAAGTTCACTTCGTCGAAGAAACTGTCGGTGAGAAGGTCAAAAAAGTGGTCCAGGATCTGAAGAACGGACATGTTCTGCTTTTGGAAAATGTCCGCTTTCACCAAGGTGAAGAAAAGAACGACAAAGACTTCAGCAAGCAGTTGGCTGAACTTGCAGACGTCTATGTCAACGACGCCTTTGGAACTGCACACAGAGCTCACGCAAGTACTGCTGGCGTAAGCGAATTCGTGCCGGCTTCATATGCTGGATTTCTGCTCGAGAAAGAAGTAAAAATGCTTTCTTCCACACTCGATGACCCCAAGCGACCGGTTGCCACCATCATTGGTGGTGCCAAAGTTTCTTCCAAAATCGGCGTATTAGACAACCTCATCACCAAAGTTGACACCATCATCATTGGCGGCGCCATGGCTTTCACATTCTTGAAAGCTCAGGGCAAACAGGTTGGTAAGTCGCTGGTCGAAAACGATCGCATCGATTACTGCCGCGATCTCATGGAAAAAGCAGCCAAAAACAAAGTAAATATCATTCTTCCCAAAGATGTGGTTTGCGCCAAAGCAATCGAAGAAGGCGTCGAAACAAAAATAGTTTCTTGCGACAACATTCCGGAAGACGAAATGGGTCTTGATGTAGGTCCTGAATCTATCAAAGAAATCGAGTCCGCCCTTGAATCAGCGAAAACAGTTTTGTGGAACGGTCCACTTGGCGTTTTCGAAACAGAAGGATTCGAAAAAGGCACATTTGCCGTAGTCAAGAAGCTGGTCGAACTAACCCAAAAAGGCTGTATCACAGTAGTTGGTGGTGGCGATTCTGTTGCTGCCCTTGCTGCATGCGGCGTGGAACCCGAAGCGCTCACGCACGTCTCTACTGGTGGAGGAGCATCGCTTGAATTTTTGGAAGGCAAAGAATTACCTGGCATCGCCTGTCTGGCAAAAACGACTGCATCTGCCAAATAAAGTGGTTAAGGCCAAATCCTTTTTGCTTGCGACTGGCTTGTTGCTGTCACTGACACTGACTCTGGGCGAGCCGTCGCTGCCTTCGTTCGCCGAGGGCGAGCAGTATTTTTTAAACAATAAAGTCGTTTCAAAAGAGCAGTATCAAGCAGCCATTCTTTTGCAAGAAGGAGTGAAATTCCTGCATGCAAATAACAATCGCGATGCCGTGATCAAACTCAAACAAGCAGCCGATCTTGCGCCAGGCTTTGCCGAAGTGCACCATAATCTTGGAATCGCGCTTGCTAAAACTGGTCAGGTGAAAGAAGCTATAAGCGAGCTCGAGCTTGCACGCAATTTGAATCCGAACCTCGATTCAAGTTGGATGAGCCTTGGTGGTTTATACCAAACAGAAGGACGCATACAAGATGCAATCACCACCTACGGTGAATTTGTAAAACGCTTCCCTAATCACAAAGACGCAAGAAAAGTGTCCGAACTTATATTAGGACTGCAAAAGGAAGCATCGAGAGAAAGCCGCGTTCAGTCTGGCGGCAGCTTGCAGGACTATTACGCCGAAGTCACTGCCCATGGCAGAGCACGTTGGCCGTCAAACAAAATGCCGCTCAAAGTTTTTATTGCACAAGGCAAAAGCACACCCAACTTCAAGCCTGGCTCCGAAGATCTTTTGAAACAATCTTTTGTAGACTGGCAAAACGCTTCCAAAGGCGCAGTCTCATTTGAATTTGTCGATTCAGAAAAAAATTCAGACATCCAATGTACCTGGACGAATGACTCGAGCAAGTTCAAGAACGCTGCCGAAGCTGGCGAAACCCAGTTATTCTCAGGCAAAAATGGGCTGGTAAAAGGCTCAATCGCCTTTTTGACTGTGCCCTTGATGCCAGACATGCCTCTTACCCAAAACAGATTGCGACTCATTTTCTTGCACGAAATCGGGCATGTAATCGGCATGGCAGGTCACACCAATAATCCCAAAGACGCTATGTTCTTTTCGATTGATGTGGCAGACAACTGGCGCGACCTCACCGAGCGCGACGCAGCTACAGCCATTCGACTCTACTTGGAGCCTTAAGTAAATTTCGTCTGTTGTCCGGACGTCAGACGAAATGGAACTAAGCTATTTTCGAACTAAGCAATATTTGAAAGCTCAGGTTCGGCAATATCGAGCGGGCGTTTTGCCAAAACTCGACTCACCACAAGATCGCTCAGCAAATAAGCAAATAACGAACACACGGTCGATGCAAGCGTCAGGGGCAAATCGAGTTTGTCGAAGGGCGGGATTTTTTGCATAAAATACTCCCAGCCAAGAAGGTACTGACACATCCAAGTCAAAATCCCAGTAAGCATGGATATCACTGCTGGAATTTCGCTCTTTGGTTTGGAATAGACCCCAAAAGCAAGCGGAACGAAGAGACCAACAAGCGGAATACTGTAAGCACTTTCAAGCAGTCCATAAGCACGCTCGCCAGAAAACACAGTGGCCAGCGCGCACAACGCCATGAATACGACGCATATGCGATTGAGCTTGAGCTGGTCTATGTTTTCGCGTACAAATTTCATTTTGTACAAAATATTTTGAGTAAGCACTGTTGCAGGCGACAAAATAGCGCTATTGATAGTCGACATAACGGCCGCCACGATAACGACCACAAACACGACTGCAAGCCATGGTGGCAAAAATCCTTTTGCCAGCGCCGGCAGAACCGAAACGTCTGGACCAAGTGCAAATCCAGTGTGCTGTGCCATATAAATTGAAACAAAGCCAAGAATTACAGGCAATGCACCAAACAAGATATAGGCTATACCAGCGATATAACAGGCATACTGAGCAACCTTTTCGTCTTTTGCCGAAAACATGCGCTGCATCAGGTCCTGACTGGGAATATTTCCAAGCGCACCAGCTGCAAACAAAGACGTCCAGGCAAAGAGTTCGCCATGGCTTTGAGTAGGAATCAATTCCAATTTCAAAGGTGCAGTAGTTTGCACACAGTGAATTACATTTGCAAATCCAAGCATGATGTCGCCGTGTC
Source organism: Cyanobacteria bacterium TGS_CYA1 (assembly GCA_026129135.1). Classification (GTDB taxonomy): domain Bacteria; phylum Cyanobacteriota; class Vampirovibrionia; order Obscuribacterales; family Obscuribacteraceae; genus Aved-18. Next base: position 185,953 of record JAHCIQ010000005.1, read on the forward strand.
CAAGTCCTGCAAGCGCACTGCAGGTGAGAATCACAAGCCCTACGAGCACGAGCCAGATTTGAGTCGCATCACACAAAGTGACGGCCCACATGCCACCAAGAATGGTGTAACCAGTGCCCACGATAGTGACAAGAACCGCACCCACATTTAATGGCAGCCCAAAGAACAAATGCAAAATTTGAGCCAGTGCCACGAATTGTGCAGCGATCCAGCCAAAGAAGCTTGGAATCATAATAAGGGCAGACATAATTTCGGCTGAATTGCCGAATTTTATTCTGAAGAAATCAGACAAAGTTGTGATGCCCATTCTCCAGAGAGGCTTGGCAAAGAATGCACCAGCAATGAGCAGGCACACACCCGAACCAAATGGATCAAGACTCACTTGTTTGAGTCCGTTATTTGCTACTTCGCTCGATACTGTCAAAATTGTGCCGGCGCCAAACCAGATAGCAAGCAACGCTGGCCATGAAAGCCCGATACCAAGTCTTCGCCCGGCGACGACATAGTCTTCTACATTCTGGACTTTGCGCTCAGCATAATAGCTGATAGCGTACACCCCTATGATGTAGAGAACAATTACGGCGCCAAGCATCAGCTTGAAGTCGTTAGATATGAAATTAGACCCCTCCACCTACTTACTTGCCTGTGTAAGCGGGTGCGCGTTTTTCAACGAAGGCTTTGACGCCTTCCTGAAAATCGTCAGAACGTCCGGCAATCTCTTGCAAGCTTGCTTCGTATTCGAGTAATTCTTCCAAATCTGGAAATACTGCTTTATTGAAAGCGCGCTTGGTGAGCGCGTAAGCTTTGGTCGGTCCTTTAGCCAATTTAAGTGCAAGCTCCATTGCTGTGTTCAACACTTCAGAGTCTGCCACGACTTGATTGACAAGTCCATACTCCAGAGCTTGCTTGGAAGATAACTTATCAGCACTCAGCATCAGCTCGAAAGCTTTGGTCGGGTTGAGCAAACGTGGCAAGAAGAAAGTCGAGCCCGAATCAGGCACCAGACCAACTTTGGTGAAAGACTGGATAAAGCTCGTGCTTTCGGCAATGATTCTGTAATCGCAAGCAAAAGCAAGACTGGCACCAGCTCCAGCTGCTACGCCATTGACTGCAGCCACGATTGGTTTTTCCATGCGGCGCAATTTTGTTATAAGTGGATTGTAGCGTCTGCGAATCGAATCACCAAGCGAGGGACGCTCGCCCATTTCTTGCGAAATGCTGCGACTCTGCAGGTCTTGTCCAGCACAAAAACCACGTCCGGCGCCAGTTAAAACAATCACTTTGACGTCTTTGTTTTTTTCCATCTCTTTGAGAGCGTCTTGCAATTGAAAGGTCAGCTCGTCGTTGAATGAATTGAGCTTGTCTGGTCTGTTCAAAGTAACCAAACCAACTCCATCCTTTATTTCGGTGAGAAGAACTTTTTCTGATTCACTCTTAGACACTTTGCCGGTCTCCTATAACTTGGTCATCGAACTAAAATTATTACTGACTAAACGACTCAGCGACCAGAAAATGTGGGCTGACGTTTTTCCAGAAATGCTTTCATGCCTTCCTTTTGATCTTCGGATGAGAAGAGCATGTAGAAGTTTTTGCGCTCGAACATGAGACCTTCCGAAATGGGAGCGTCGTATGTTTTGAGCACTGATTCTTTGGCGAGGCGAACCGCCACAGGCGATTTCTTAGCAATTTCGCGAGCGATAGCTTTGGCTTCTTCCAAATACAACTCAACCGGCACCACTTTATTCACCAGTCCCAGAGCAAGCGCTTCGGGAGCGGTTATCGGCTTTCCAGTCAAAATCATTTCCATTGCTTTGTGCTTGCCCACAACACGAGTCAAACGCTGTGTGCCACCAGCACCAGGAATGACACCGATATTGATTTCAGGCTGACCAAGCTGGGTCGTTTCCGAAGCGACGATAATGTCGCAATTCATCATTAGTTCGCATCCACCACCAAGGACGAATCCGCTCACGGCGCAGACGATAGGCTTTTTGACATTGCGTATGCGATCCCAGGTAGCAAAATTGTCTCTGAGCATTATGCTAATAGTCGTTTCGTCAGACATTTCTTTGATGTCGGCGCCAGCTGCAAAAGCTCTCTCGCTGCCAGTCAAGACGATTGCACGAATCGACTCTTTACGGTCGAATTCTTCAAGAGCCGAAACCAGCTCGCCCATCAATTCATGATTGAGCGCGTTCAGCACTTGCGGACGATTGAGAGCGATTATTCCGATACTAGCGCCGGCTGCTCCCTCTTCTTCGACAATAATATTTTTGTATGTCATGACACTCCTACCTGTCTTGCAATCTATTTAAAGTTTAAAGTGATTTTCCGCAGTTACCACAAAACTTGTTTGTTTGAAGATTCTGTGTGTGACATGCCTGGCAACTCTTCTCGGCTTTGCCGGCACGCTCGCGCAGACCTTTGTAATCGATATGAGTTTTGTCTTTGAAGGCTCTGATGCCCTCGAAAGTTTCAGGAGCTGCAGAGTGCAGTGTGAGCCAATCGCGCGCATGACCAATTGTCATCGACCATGAGAAGTCGCGCCAGAAGTTCAACTGCTGTTTGGTATAACGTGTGCACTCAGGCAATTTGTTGTAGAGCTTTTCAGCCAGTTCGGCCACAGCTTGATCGAGCATCGAAGCTGGCACCACCTGATTGACTAACCCCCAGTCGAGTGCCATGTAAGCATCGATAGGCTCACACAACAACAACATTTCGCGCGCTCTTCTGTCGCCTATAATCAAAGGCAACCACTGTGTTGCACCACCGGCGGCAACACTGCCGCGTGCAGCACCAACCTGTCTGATGGTTACGTGACTGGCAGCAATCGCCAGGTCGCAAGCCATATTGAGCTCGTTGCCACCACCGACGACCATGCCATTGAGGCGTGCAATTGTCGGCTTGCCGATATTGCGCAGACGGTCGTGCATTTCGACGAAAGCATACATCCATTTATAGTAGTCGTTTGGTTTGGTCAAGACATATTCGTCTTGTTCTTTCAAATCGGCACCAGTACAAAATGCTTTGTCGCCAGCGCCTGTTATGACGACTACTGCAATCGAATCATCATGTGCGCAATCTACATAAGCGTCGCCCAGTTCTTTCAGGGTGACAAGGTCGAAACAGTTGAGACTGTCTGGACGATTGATTGTAATCGTCGCTACATAGCCTTTTTTCTCGTAAATGATCCTTTTGAAATCGAACGATTCTGGCTTAGCGCCCGAAACCGCTTTGCGAAGACCTTTTTCTGTGGATGCCTGTGCCATCTGATTTCTTGTTCCTTTCCTTTAATTAGACGTTAGCAGCGACTTTTTCTTCTTTGCACTCGGCAAAAGACATGGTTACCACGTCTGCTGCAAAACTCATCAAATCTTTAGCGGATGCTTTACCTTCTTCCGAACCCATACCAGCTTTGAGAGCATCCATGTTTTCGAAATAAAGTTCTGCCATCATGAAATATTCGGCTTCGCCACGAGGAGCACCAACGAATTTGGACACTTCGCATTTTTTGAGACCAGGAATTTTAGCAGCGAGCGGCAAGTGAACATTGTTATAGTGCTCTTCAAATTTTTCCACGTCTGCTGGCTTTTTGTAGAGTGCAACTAACTTGATCATTTCCTTTTCGCTCCTTCAATTGGTGTTTTTGTTTATTTCGCCGCCTGCGATCGTTTATCGATCACACGCACCGCTTTGCCCTCAGAGCGAGGAACTGAGCGGGGTTTCATGAGTTTAACATCTGCTGTCAGCCCCATGTTCTCTTTCAAGGATTTTTGTATCTTTTGAGTCAAAGTCTCAAACTCGACCTGACCGTCTTCGAACTCGCCCCAACGTGCCACAATCTCTTCCGAGATTTCGACCTGGACCTCGAGCACGTCAAGCGCTTTTTCTCTGTTTACCACGAGCTGATAGTGCGGCGCCAACTCATCGATACTCAAAAGAGCCTGCTCGATTTCAGAAGGATAAACATTTACGCCTCGAATAATGAGCATGTCATCGAGTCTGGCTTTCACCCGCTCCATGCGCGCCATCGTTCTGCCGCACACACAAGGCTCATAGTACAGGCGCGATATGTCACCAGTTCTGTAGCGAATGACAGGAATTGCTTCTTTCTGAATATTGGTGAAAACAAGCTCGCCTTCTTCGCCTTCGGGCAATATTTCGCCAGTCTTTGGATCGATGATTTCGGGCAAGAACAAATCTTCCCAGACATGGAGACCTTTTCGACCTTCAAGACATTCCATCGAAACACCCGGACCCATGATTTCGGATAGCCCGTAAATGTCGAGCGCTTTTATTTGAAGCTTACTTTCTATTTGCTTGCGCAATTCTTCAGTCCATGGCTCGGCGCCAAATATGCCGATTTCGACATTGATAGTCGACAAATCGATCGCATTTTCTTCCATGTGATATGCGATGTTGAGAGCATACGAAGGTGTCGAAAGCAAAATGCGCGAACCGAAATCTTGCAAAAGCAAAATTTGCTGCTGGGTGCGTCCGCCTGAAGCAGGAATGACAGTGGCGCCAAAATGCTCGATGCCATAGTGCATCCCAAGTCCACCAGTGAAAAGTCCATAGCCGTAAGCGTTGTGCACAATGTCTGCAGGTTTGGCTCCGGCGCATGCAAGCGAGCGTGCGCAAGCTTCTTTCCAGGTTTCGAGGTCGTTTTTGGTATAACCGACCACAGTCGGCTTGCCCTTGGTTCCAGACGAAGCGTGGATGCGGCTAACATTCGACAATGGCTCACAAAACAAACCAAACGGATAGTTGTTGCGCAAATCGTACTTGTAAGTAAAGGGCAGCGATTTGAGGTCGCTCAGGTCTTTGAAATTTTCCGCAAGATTAGTAATACCAGCTTCGGCAAAACGCTTTTGGTAAAACTCATTTTTGCTCACTCTTTTGAGCATTTCGCTTAGGCGTTTGGTTTGCAGCGCCCGCAATTCGCCGCGCGACATGCACTCGGCATTTTTGTTCCAAATGAAGGGTTCTGATTTAGTCTTGGCTACCATCAAAAAATCCACGTTCGCCCAGAAAGCTATGAAGGTCATAACTATACAAACAATGAATAGATATGTTGTTTTATCTGGGGGTGTTTAAGAACTTCTTACTTTGTCCAGTTCTTGCGCATGGGCGATTGGTAATTTTTGAATGCAAGCTCGGCGCCCGAAGCGGTCCTGAATACCGGGTCCAGGATGGCAAAATGATACACCGTCCATTTGTTGAGCTGACCGCGTCTGACCACGTGCAGGCGCAGAGTGAAGCGGGTCAAGCGCGGAAGAGCCGCTTCCACCTTTTGAAAATCGAGCGCACCACCCAAGTCGTCAACCACACCAGCTGCGTCCTTCGGATGCAGATAGAGCTTTTCTTCGGGCGTTAAAATTTCATCGAGCGTGTCTTCGATGCGTGCATAAACGAAGCTTTCATCGGAATTTTCGCCAGATATTTTCTCTCTAGACTCACGCTTGGGCTTCAAACGTCCCGATGCTTCCTGGTTTTCAGGACTAGGCGCAAGTTCTTTTGGGTGATACTCGATTCCGACACTTGTTGGAGGCCTGTCGATCACTCCTTTGCCAAGACTGGGGCGCAGACGCAAACTGAAAGCTTGCCATGAGTCTTTATCCGGGTCAGCCAGAAACTGGTCGAACTCGCTTTTCTTCATGACGATGCCGTAAGCCATTTTCAATGGCAAGAACTCGGGCTCGTATCCTTTGTCGAATTTAATCGGCACATCAACACTGAAATCTTCGGGCACTTCCCAGGGAATTGGCGTCTTTGATTTCACCGTGGCAGGAATCGGCTTAGACTGAAATTCTCCAGTCGAAAATGGATGCTTCATCATAAAAGCCAGATTAGGCTCTTGCGATGACAAATAAACCAGATACGAAACCCAGCCACCTTTAGCCGGACACTGACAAGCATTGCCGCCAAATTGCTTGACTGCTTTTCTGTAGTTTCCAATCTCGATAGCCTGCAGAAACGCGACGCTGACGTCTGTCGTATCTTTAGTCGAATTGCTCCAAAATAGAGCCGTTCCAACGATACCGATTACAAGTAGAAGTAGTAGAGGATAAAGAATTCTCATAAAGCTGATTGCGAGTTGAACACAGATTCATTACCGGCTAATTTAGCTTATCAGGTTAGTAGTTTTAGTAACGTTCAACTTTCAGTCGACTCCAATTATCAGGTGCATATGGCTACCTTATCCAACGAATTTGCAATTGTCTTTTTCCTCGTGGCAATCGGCTTTTTTGCCTGGCGCTTCGTACGAGACAAATCCATGACAGAATTGAATTCAAAAGGTTTCGCCCCACGCATCAAGCCGATGGCTATTGGTCTTGCAGGCACAATCGCCATGCTTTTCATGGCAAGTTTTCTGGGCATCGATGTCTCGTCCACTTACGCTTATGTAGCTTTTGGATTTATCCTTCCTTTCCTTTTGACCTCACTTGGAATGAACTCATGGCTTCGCGCACTGGTTCTACTAATTGCATCTGTCGCAGCGACAATGGCAATTCCCAATTCTGCTTTCATCGCACTGCCAGCAGTGGCAATGGCACTCGTGCTCTGGTCGTTCTGTGAAACTTTTGCAACACCAGAAGAAAGCCGCGCCGACCGCAGCTTCATAGATATATTGCCATCACTCGTCTGGCTCATCGGTCTCTTTGTAATGAACAGAGTAGACAACGCAACCTGGTACGTGACTCACCAGAAACTGTTTCTTGTAAGTATAGTTTCGGCTCTGGTCTTGCGCTGGCTTCAAGGTCCATTCATCAAAGAAGACAAACTCTACGTCAAGCGTTTGACCCTGGCAGCAACCGGCGGCTTATTGCTTCTAATTCTCATCACCAAAATGATGGTAGCTCTCGATCTTTCCAAACTTGCCGCAGTCGGTGGCGCTGGATTCATGATGACTTATTTGCTCGACTCGCTCGACAAAAAGAATTCGCTGAACGCTCCCTCTTCGCTCAAGTCATTCAAAGCTCTTTTATTCATCGGCATTTTCACTCTCGTTACAAGCCGCTTGTTTGGAACAGCAGGACTGGTTGTGCTTGCCTCGACCACTATAATTTCGGTTGGATACAAACATAAATATGCAGCAATCGCCGGATTTTTCTGGCTCGCCAAAGCCATGCTTGAAGCCTTTGTATTTACTTACAACAGTAATATGACTGGTATCAACCTGATGCACGTTTATGTGAGCGCTGGTCTTTATGCCGGATTCTTGATGGCAGTGACAATTGCTTATCTAGTCAAAAACACAGCCACACCAGGCTGGGTCAAAGCGTTGCTCATCACCTCAGCTGGCTTGATGGCACCTATGGCTTGCAATTATTTCTTGCACGCCGAAGCTGCATCTAGCTTTATGCTCGCATCAGTTGTGGCTTCGCTCATGGTCTCGATTTTCCTCGTGCCAAACGCACTCTGGGAATCCGAAGGCAACGAATTGATTATGGCGTTTCCGCTTTGCGTAATCACCTGTGCTCAAATAACAGGAGACCTGATTGAGAAAGGTAATGCCTGCGACTTGCAAGCTCGCTTAACTACTCTAGGCGTGCTTGCTGCTATCTCTGCGGTGATTGTCTTCATCTCTACCTGGAAGCCAGGACAAGGCGGACCCAAAGTTGATGCAACCCCTGCACCGCCACCACCACCAACGAGCGAAAGCATAGTATAGTCTCAGTCGAAATTTAGTCTCAAACCACTGCGTCAGTCGCAGTGGTTTTTATTTTTTCGTCTGAAGTCCAGGCCACGGACAACAGACGAAATTTATTAAAGGGTTCGAACCAAACTTAGTCAAAATCAGATTCAGGCTTTTCCCTATGCTGGGCCGATGGCGATAGCGTTAAAGTGTATTTATGCGTTTCAACCATATATTTGTCGCCTTACTTTCTTTGGTGATTTTTTCTCAAAGCACTTTTGCGTTTGAAGATATTGAAAAGTACAAACTCTACAAATTTACTTACACAGACGCAGATGATTGTAGTTGCTTCGTTCAACCAAATATCTGCGCTGGGGGATTTTACTTACGCAACGTGGAGAGAAGAATAAATTACATTTGGAATCCACCAGCCCAAACCTCTGACGAAACAGCTGAAGTTCAATTCAAAATTCACAAAAATGGAAGCGTTTCAGATATCAAACTGATTTCCAAAAGCGACTCTCCCTATTCGAAGTCAGTAATCAAAGCAGTAAAAAAAGCCGCGCCATTTCACCATCTTCCCGACGGAGCACCAAGCAATGTTGATATCAAAATGACTTTCCCAACAAAGGTTCAAGTGCTAAAACGACTTTATAATTTCGACTCTAAAAAACCAGCAGAATATGAAATTGTTCCTTATACTTCGGTCAAAAAACCTGACATGAACTATTTGGATTTTGTTCTTGCCCCTCATCTGATGAATCTACAAGATACAATTTTGCGCAATTATAATCAAAGAAACATAGGTTCTTACGGCAAAGTCTTTTCCTTCGAATTCACAATGAAACCAGATGGTGTGCTTTGTAATTTCGTTCCAAACCAGGTACAAACCTTATCAGAGCAAGAGCTACTGGAAATCGTAAAAGATTCGAGCCCAGTTGATTTAGCTCCAGGACTGCCAGGAGAACTAAGAATAAAGTTCAGTTTCGATCCTAGAGTCCGAGAGCCGCATATCTCAGAAGCGAGGCTTATTCAGCCTTAAATTTAAAAACTGAATCTAGAAATTTGATGCTTGCATCTCTTGCTTTGAGCCAGTCATCAGCAGCAAAGCCGTGACCGGCACCTTCGAGGACAAGAAGCTCGGTGCGGATGTTGTGGTCTTGCAATGCCTTATGCATCTTTTGTGAGTGACGAATAGAGACGACATCGTCTTTTGTTCCATGCACAAATAATGTTGGCACGGCCGAAGTTGCATAAGTTATTGGTGCTGCATCGACATAGCCAGTTGCTGCGTCTTTTGCCAGCATTTCATCGACCATGCCGCTTCTGCCTTTGACAAAGTCGCAAGGTCCATAAAAACTTACGACCGCCATTGGTCGAGCGATGCTCACTGGATAGTGCGGAGCTTTGAATTTAGAATTGTTACTATAGCCCAGAAGCATTGCTAGATGCGCACCAGCAGAGCCTCCCATCACGGCGATTTTAGCTTTGTCTATTTTCCATTCGTCAGACTTCGATGCAAGAAACGCCATTGCATCTTTCACATCTAGAAAGTTGGCGGGAAACTCACCACCTGCGTGGACCAATCTGTAATTGATATTGAATACGACAAATCCGTGAGCGGCAAGAGCCTTAGGCATGTCGCTCGATTGCAGCTTGTCGCCGCCAGACCAGCCACCGCCATGGATATAGAGCACTGCTGGTCGAAGTTTTTTCGCTTCGTTTTTAGGAAGATAGACATCACCAACACGCACCGCATCTGGTGGCTTGACGTATGGGATATTCGAGGTGACGTTATACAAACCCAGATCTCCTTGAGTTGGTCTCGAAGGCAAGTGTGCCGCGGGATGGAGCAGTTTCAATTGGTCGCTAGTTAAGATTGGGCGAATCTTCATGAAGAATTCTCTTCTGAGCGGCTGCAAGGGCATACCCATATTTAGTCTAGCGACGCAACTGTCATAGATTTTGTTGACTTGCTCCAACTGACTGGGAGTCATGCCGGGTAAAGCGGCGACAGATTTATAGTCGGGGGAGTTTCTTTGAATTGTAGTAGGCGATTGAGCGAAAGCAGAAAGGCTCTGCGCAAGAAGAATCGCAAGGATTATAGATATTTTTTTGCCTGACAAATTCAATGTATTAAATCATGAAGAGGAACGACTACCAAATATACCAGCTTCGTAAACTCTAGGCAGTTAATCTAAACCTTCGCCAAGCGGGTATAACCCAAATGGACACGTATTTATGAGGTTTACGGTATGGGTCACGAAGGCGACGGAGCAGATTCTGGCAAAGGCGGCAGCCAGCCCAATGGGAGTTTTATCGAAGATTTAAGCCTCACAAGTCTCGTGCCGAACGATCAGACAACTCAACTGGCGAGCCTTGAGTCAAACAAACCAGGTGGCGCCAGTACTGTGCCCGAAAAATTCTTCCTCACTCACGAGGAATATTTCCAAAAGGTCACCAAAATCGGCTTCGAAGAAAATTTAGGTTCTGCCCAACGAATCAGAGAAACAGATCCCGAAAAAATAGCAAACGCCATTCAGCCAGGCGATATCATAAAAATAGACAATAACGACAAGTCGCTCTATTACCGCGTCTCACAAGATGCCGCAGGCAATAAATGGGTAACAGGAGATGGAAAAAACTTTGACCCACTAGGCACTGTTTTGCGTGATAATCAGGGTGCTCGCATTATGAGGTCTCCACGCAAATTAAGCGTGTAGAGTAATGCACAAATTTTTCATTGTCCCCATCATAATGCTTAGCCTGGCAATACTGCCATGCAGCGCTGAAGCGGTTAAACAAGAAATTATTCCCAACGAATTGTCGGTGCAGATTTATTCGCACAAGCTTCCAGGCGAGAGCGCGCAAGAAGCATGGACTTTCGTTAGTGAGGGACTTTCAAGCGCCGGTCAATCTGAAATGATGATGACAATAGTCAAGAAAGAAGGTGAGAAAGAGGCTGATGCAGCGCACGATCCCATCATGTTTTTCAAAACTGTACATGGACTTGCAAAACAAAACAAACTGGTGGAAGCAGGAGATCGAACCGAGCTAAGTCCAGGCGAGAAAGGCTTTGTCGCCCCTCAATTCATTGGCACCATTTATTTAACACCTCAGCCACTTGCGAGCGTCCAAATACCCGACGATGCCATAGTCGCAATGCCTGTCACCCGCGAAGAATTAGCTGCCTTCGACATTGGCGGAGCTTCGCGTGTAAGCGCGCGATTGTCGCGTCAGGATAAGTTTTATCCTTATCCGACCTGGTGCGACCGCACGAGAAAGAGCGTGTTCACCCAAGACGAAATCAAAACAATGAAAGCAGAGCCCATAAACGAGGCACCGACAGCCGCTTTATACAAGGCGGGAATCATCGCAGAAAACAATCGTTTGAGCCTGGCAGTGCCACCAGACGCCTCTGAAAGCTTCGTCAAAATATTGAAAGACTTGCCAAAAGACGCGCCGCTCAAACTAAATCTTGGTGTAGATTCACGCGCCAACGCGTTTCTAGTCTGGTCACCCGGACAGGCACTGGCGGTGGCACCACCTAAAAGCGATGGTTCGGTTTTGTCCGGATCGTATATCGAGCTTTTGCCCGGAGTAAAAGAGACTGAATTAGGCAGTTTCGGCGACGGCTACGTAGCCATGCTCACAAACGACGACTGGGAAAAATTGAAATTGGCTGTTGCTGGCAAAAAAGACTTAAAAATCAATGCCACAGCTAGTGGTGAGTTCAAAGAACTGGAAATTACATTTCCAGTTGAAGCCTATCGCAATCCCACAGATGGAACATTCATTCGCCCAACCCAGGGTTGGAAATTATACACGCCTGATGGCAAAGAAAGACCAGTAAGTGCGCCCGATTCCAAAGGCGACCGAATCGTTTTGCTTACAGATCAAAACCTGATTGCCTCATATATTCAAGCAACGGACCTCATATCCTTCATCTCCGAAATAGACAAAACAGTAAAAGACTATTTTGCCCAGACACCTCAATCCAACAAATACGAGATTGTGGTTCAATGCGACTTATCACCTGACAATAAAGCGGATTTTCAAATAGCAGCCAAGCCAAGCAAACTTGCCGCAAATATCCTGCAGGATCTTTATCTGAAACTCAAGACTATCAAGGTTCCGACAAGCAAAGGCTCTTTCAGCTTTCAATCGGTCCGAGAACTAAAATCAAAATGATATTATTAAGGCTATTGAACGTGAGAACGAACAAAGCCTGTGAAGAACTCTGACATAACCCCTGGCACACTGATTGCTGATCGCTATCAAGTTGTATCGGTCATGGGCAAAGGCGGGATGGGGACCATCCTTGAGGCTCGCGACACACTCTTGAATTTGGACGTTGCCATGAAAGTAATGGCAATTGACCATACAGGTCTAAATGCGGCACGATTGCAGCGCGAAGCCATTGCTTGCGGCAATCTGAAACATTCCGGAATCGCACGCATTTACGAGTTTGGACAAACACCAGATGGGTCACCATATATGGTGATGGAACTTTTAGTTGGTTTAAACCTTGCACAATACCTCGAAGAATATGACAGTTTGCCATTTCAATCAGCTCTTCCCATCTTTCGACAAATCGCCGCGGCTTTGGAATTTGCGCATAAAAACGGAGTCGTGCACAGAGATTTAAAACCTTCCAACATCATGCTGGTCGAGCAAATGAGCGGCGAATTCCAGGTCAAGCTGCTGGATTTTGGCGTAGCGCAGACCGAGCAACAAAGTAAAACCCTTACAGCTACTGGAGTAATGATCGGCAGTCCGCTATATGCAAGTCCTGAACAGTCGCAATCAGATGACCTCGACCATCGCACAGACATCTACAGTTTTGGATGTTTGATGTACGAGTGCCTTTCTGGAAAACCTCCATTCATCGGGAATTCGCCAGTCGAAACAATAACGCTTCACAAGAAAGCCAAGCCCGCGTTGCTGTCGAGCGTGCTGCCACCAAAAACCATTCCTGTCGCTTTAGCAGAACTCGTCGACAAATGTCTTCAAAAAGAACGAGATAGACGTCCTCAAAGCATGCAAGAAATTGCAGACATTTTGTCTTCGCTCGAAAATTCAAACACAGAAGACCTCGCGCTCAACACGACTGTTGTTCACTCAAAGCGAAAATGGGTGCTCATTACGCTGGCGGGTTGTTTTATCACTTCGGTTTGCTGGCTAATTTACTCACATCAAACAATCAAGCCCGCAGTTGTAAAAGTAATCAAGCAAAATAAAATTCACAAATCGCCTTCAACAAATTGGGAAGCATTAAGAAACTATCGCCAAGGTGTAAACACAGAAACCTTTCGAATTATCGATAGGGACGGTTTTAAAATGGCTGAAAACACCACCGAAGATATTACTGTTGAAGAGTTAAAAGCTTTAACCAACGAAAAACTTCAGGGAGTAAGACTAATTGGATTCTCCTCAACCAACGGCATCACAAAATATTTAAAGGTCAAAGACATTCAAGCATTGGAACTCGACAACAGCGCAATCGACAACAGCTGTCTAAGAGAATTAATTGCAATGAGCAATCTAAGAACTCTGATGATTGACTCGCCTTCGATAAACGATGCGGGGATTCCCTTAATCAACGAGTTTAAATTACTCGAATCGCTAAGATTGAATTGCCCAGAGATTTCAGATACTGGAATTTCCAAACTCAACTTGCCTAGCTTAAAGAGAATCTCCATCCTGTCTTCGAATATAACTGGCTCAGGTCTCAATTCGCTCAAGCAATCGCCGATAAATCATATAAGCCTCTCATGCAGCGGCTTGAGGCCTGATATTGGGCTTACATTGAGTAAATTTCCAAAGTTGAAACATCTCGAATTTTCAGATGTCAATCTTTCAAATGAAAGCATGCGAGCTATTTCTAAGCTAGAACCCATGTCATTAAAACTGAAAGGTACACATTTGAGCGCAGAAGACTTCGAGACCATAAGTGAAACATTTTCTCTTTCTCAACTAGATTTCAATGAAACTCCAGTTTCAGAAGCCAACCTGGCAAAATTATCCAAGTTGAAAAAACTATACTCTTTGGATTTATCAGGTTCACGAGAAATATCAAATGAGTTGATAAACATCATCTGCTCTCTCAAACTGAGTCGTCTTAACCTCAGTCATACACTGATTTCTGACGAGCAGTTACGACAATTGATAAAGCTTAAGAGTTTGGAGAATTTAATAATTAAGGACTGCGAAAGACTATCTTTTGAATCTGTTGCAGATTTTGTTCGAGACTTTAAAAATATAAATCAAAAGCCCGTTGCGGTTAAGTCATCGGATCTCCTTGAAAGCGCAACCTCGAAAATATGAAGAAGCTACTAGAGAAATGAAATCCAGAGTAAGTGCCTTTTTTAACAATAATAATCGATTTCGCTATATCGGCGAAATCGGTAGTGGCGGCGCTGGCGAAGTTATAAAAGCAGAAGACTTATCTCTCAACAAAATTGTAGCAATCAAAATACTTTCCAGTCACTACAGCGAAAAAGCGGGGATGAGACTGCAAAAGGAAGCAACTGCAGCTGGAAGTTTGAGTCATCCCAATATCACCAAAATAATGGACTTCGCGCTAACGCCGGATGGCACACCATATCTGGTGATGGAATACATAGAGGGCATTACACTCGCAGCGGAACTCGAACAAACTAACAGGCTAGAACCCGAAGATGCAATACCGATTTTCATCCAACTGGCGCAAGCTCTTATTTACGCTCATCAGCGTGGGATAACCCACCGAGATTTGAAACCGTCTAATGTGATATTAACGCGCGATGAAAAAGACGACATGCTGGTTAAGCTTCTCGACTTCGGACTTGCAAAAAAACAAACTGACTCACAGTATTTCACCACCACAGGAGCCATTGCCGGAAGTCCGCTATATATGAGCCCAGAGCAGGCAGAAGGCAAAAAAATCGAGCCTAGCTCGGATATTTATAGCTTTGGCTGTTTGATGTTCGAAACACTAGCAGGACAGCCTCCATACCGCGGAGAAACGGTTCTGCAAACGCTGTCTATGCATAAATCGCGCGATATCAAAATACCTTATCTTGATACCATACTCACTGACACGCCGGTCAATCACGAATTAGCCCGTCTTGTATTTTCGTGCATGCAAAAAGAAAAAGAAGACAGACCAGATGCGCAGCAAGTATTCAACGTTTTGAATAAAATTGCCTCAGGAGAAATCGAGCACAAACCAGAAGATTTAGTAATTCCAACTAAAAAACCCGCACATCTAAAAACTTTTGTGTTGGTCATGCTCATTCTACTGCCAACGCTTCTTGTAATTTTCGAATTTGCCAGAAAACCGGAAAAGACTGCATCACCACAAACGGCTCCAGAAGCTAATTTAAAAGAGGAAGAGACGCCTTCAGTTGCACTGAAAAAGTTCAGAACATTAGAAGTTACCCCTTTGACCATACAAGCAAATCCAGATGCAAAAATCACTGACGCTGATTTTTCAAGATTCGAGGGCAAAAAAATTGACGTTCTGAGACTTAGTTTGATCGGAATTTCAGGCACCGGGTTTAAATATCTAAAAAATTCAAATCTCACCCATCTGGTTATAAGCGAAGTTCCGCTGACTGAAGAAGGCATGCGCTATTTGAGCCAGATAAAAACACTGAAAGATCTCGAACTAGCCTCTGACGATATTAGCTCAGATGCGCTTGAATATTTAAAATACCTAACCAATCTCGAAACGCTACATTTAAATTGCTCAAAAATCAGCGAAAAGAATATAGGTTCACTGGCGACTTTACCAAAAGTCGCTAACCTAGAAATAATAAGCGGAGAGATTTCATCTAAAGCATTCGTAAATTTATGCTCAATGAAATCACTGCACATCCTGGGCTTATTAAGTTGCCCTATTGATTTTGACGGAACCGCTTTTAAGGTAAGTCCGAATTTAGGGCAGCTAGACTTAAATCAATCCATCGGAGTCAATGACAAGGTTTTGCAAGCATTTGGCAAATCGAGCATAACAATTTTGGCTCTAGAAAATCAGACCATTAGTGCAAATGAATTTCGCGCCATTGCAAAAATACCAAAATTACAGCATTTGAATTTATCGTGCACCACCTTTAATCCCACAGACCTCGCTATTCTTGCATCAGCTCCTAATTTCTACTCACTAAAACTTAATCGCCTCAAAGAAACCCCGGATAGTTTGTTCGACGCCATTAAAAAACTCAATCTTTCAATCTTGCAACTCGACGAAACTCCAATAACCGAAAAGCAGTTGTTTTCGCTCTTAAAAATGAAGAGTCTGCAAGAAATCCATCTTGAAAGCTGCGTAAAGGTTTCGAACGAGGCTTGCAGCGATTTCCAGAAGTCTTTCAAATCGATATGGAAACACGATTGCAGAATAGTGCTCAAGGAGGAATTGTAAGTCACTTTGAATGGACTGAAGATTCAATCACATTTTTCACAGCCAGCAATTATAGAGTTTGCGGCACTCTGCGTTGCGGGCTGGGTGACGGGCAACGAAATCAAGTCGCCTTCTTTTAGTTACACTGTTGAAACAACTGACGATTGGCACCATCTCTCGATTGACCAATCATCAAAGAAAGCTTTTACAGACTTGATGGACGAACTATTAATGGTCCTCATGGGTCTTTCGATGCTGGGTTCAAACATCGAAATTGAAGGACATTGGTCTAACGAAACAAGAATGAGACACGCATGGAATTGGACGCGCTCTCATTCTAATTCAACTCCCCCACTCTCTCAAAGCTTCAGAATTCATCCGCTTTCAAACTTGACCTTAGACGATTTAATCGCTATTCATGAGCTTTTTGAGACATCGGATGATTTTGCAAGCCTCTTTCCGTTTTGCAATTTATACGATTCATCTCATGGCTCACTACGCCATTTCAAAGGCAACGAGTGCTACATCAAATTCGAACAAAATAAAGCACCTATCGCTCATAAAATCGATTCTCCCAATCCAGCTGATTTTCGTTTTGACCAATGGTTGAGCGCTTTTGAAAATCGAACAGCTCCAAAAGCACCAAAGTTCAACGCAAAATCGAAGGGCTATTACAAATCTGCAAACGACCGCTGGAAAATCGCCAAAATGCTTGGAGAAATACCTGGCGAGCACAAAAGCAGGGTCTTCGCCTTTGTGGACGATGTCATCAACACTGTAAATGAATACCACGATACCTGCGGTGTTCAAGGTCCATTGCCTGAACGTTTTGAAATTGTTTTCGACCACATGAAGCTCGTAGCGAATCCAGAACTGGTCTTCAAAATCGAATAGCTGTGCCTTAACCGTCTCTTAACAGCCGACCTTCCTAATACCCTTTTTGTCAGAGTCGACAACTTGTGACAGCAACTAA
This sequence comes from Cyanobacteria bacterium TGS_CYA1, assembly GCA_026129135.1. Lineage (GTDB taxonomy): Bacteria > Cyanobacteriota > Vampirovibrionia > Obscuribacterales > Obscuribacteraceae > Aved-18. The sequence continues at coordinate 202,948 of JAHCIQ010000005.1, forward strand.
AAGTAAGAGGTAAATTTATGCGTAAGCACAGCAGAAACGGATTGGCAGGGATTCTTGGCATTTGCGCACTGAGTATTTGCCAGACGCCTTTTCTGGACTCACCCGCCTACGCAGAAGACAAAGCCGAATATCTCTTCGGATTTATTGATAAGACAGGCAAAATAGTTGTTGCACCCGAATATGAAGACGCCAGACCCTTTTCAGAAGGCCTGGCAATGGTTCAGAAAAAAGTAGATGGCAATTATCGCTATGGCTTTATCGACCACGAGGGAAAGACAGGCATAGAGTTCAAGTATGCAGAAGCCGGACCGTTTAGCGAAGGTCTAGCACCAGTCAAAGTCCCCGACAGCGGATCTCTTGTGGACGAGTTAGGCGGATCTGCCGCCGGTAAATGGGGCTTTATAGATAAAACTGGTAAATTCGTAATCGCGCCCAAGTTTCAAGAAGCTCGCTCTTTTTCAGACGGATTGGCTGCAGTAGCAGAAGAAAACCGATACGGCTATGTGGACAAAACAGGCAACTTTGTTATAAAGCCCAAATTCGATCTGGCTTGCCCTTTTGTAAATGGCAGAGCTGCAATCATGACAAACGATGGTACTGGAATGTTATCAATCCAAAGTAGAGGCGACATCTACAGAGTGTCAGGCGGAAAATGGACCTATATCAACAAAAGCGGTGAAGTCGAATTCGGCCCCTTCGAGGCTTGTGGTGTTTTCAATGATGGCATGTCGCCTGTCGCCCTGGGGCCAAATCAGGGCAAGTTTCTTCCCAACAAGTGGGGATTCGTCGACACCAAAGGTAAATTTGTAATCAAGCCGAATTTCAATAACGTCCACGCCCTTTCAGAGGGCAAAGCCGCAGTGCAAACTGGAACATGGAAAAATATGGGGATTGGAATCAAAAGCTGGATTCCAGGCAAATGGGGATATGTAAATTCCAAGGGCAAACAGATTATAGAATCGAAATTCGACGGTGCCGACCCGTTTTCAGACGGCATGGCTTCGGTGATGATTGACCACAAATGGGGTTATATCGATACTGCAGGTAACATGGTAATCCAACCACAGTACAAAGCAAGTTGGGGATTTAGCGAAAATTTAGCTCCCGTACAAGTTTGCGTAGAACCAAAGAGCGAGGGAAAAACAGAATCCGCATCTGAAGCTGAAGATTCGGATTAATGGGGTTTTTAAGATAAAATGCTCTTGGTCTTGCAGGACTCGAAAGCTGGAAAAAGGACATGTTAAAACTAAAAATCGTACTGCTTGTTTTACTGGTTGTCGGTTTTTCCGACAAAACTTTAGCCGCAGATAAATCGTCTATCGCTGAAACCGCGCGACACGAATCTCATTGCGGCGAATTCGATAAAGCAATCAAAGACTACACAACGGCATTAGCAGCGACTCCCCAAAACGCCTCTATACTGGCAAGAAGAGGATATGCATATTCCAATGTCGGAAACTTAAAGCAAGCCTTTGCCGACTATGATAACGCCATAAAATATGACCCCAAGTGTGCCGATATTTATTCATATAGAAGCGTAGCTTATTCATGGTTGGGTCTGAAACAACTAAGCGCAAGTGATGCCAAAAAAGCTCTGGAACTTTATACAGACAAATCTGCCGATCTATACTCTTTATCTGAGCATGCAAGGCTATTGAACCAGAACGAGAAATACACAGAAAGCTCTAGAGAGTTAAAACAAATAGTTGAACAACTAAAAGGTGCTAAAGACCTGGCATCTTTAATTCTTGCAGCAAGATCGAATTATGGGCTGAAACAATACGACGAAACTATAAAATATTGCGAGCAAGCACTAAAACTGTCACCAAAATCAATCTGGTTAAAAACAATTCGTGGTAGCGCATACGGTGCAAAAAATCGCTGGGATTTAGCGCTGAACGACCTCAATTATTGCATCGCCAACGATAAAACTGACACTTTGAAATTTGCACGACGCGGATATTGTTATTGTGAATTAAATGAAGTGCAAAAGGCTATCGCAGATTTTGATCAAGCAATTAAACTGGAACCACGTAATGCCTTTGCTTTAACCTGGCGCGCAAATGCTCTCCACGATTTGTCTGAGAACAAAAAAGCAATAGCCGATTTTGATGCCGTTCTCAAACTGAATCCGACTGATGAATATGCTTATAATCATCGAGCAGACAACTATTGCCATCTCAAAGAGTGGCAAAAAGCACTTAAGGACACACAAGAAGCAATTTCAATCGATCCCAATTATGCTGAAGCTTATGTCACTCAGGGCTGGATAGAACATAATCTGAATCACTTTTCCCAGGAGATTAAATGCTACAACAAAGCAATCTCTGCTGATCCAAAAAACGAACGTGCATATTTCAACCGCGGGATGGCTTATCGCGAACATAAAGATTACAGAAAAGCGATTGATGACCTTACGATGGCTATTAAACTTAACCCGAACAATGAAATTTATTTCTGTGCTCGTGGTTCTGCATTTGTGAGTGATTTCAAATATGAGCACGCAATAAACGATTGCAACAAATCACTCAAATTGAATTCGCGCAGAACCCACCCGCATTTTAGCCGCGGCATTGCCTATGCGCAATTAGGCGATTACAAGTCGGCACTGGCAGACTTCGATGAAGCAATCAGAATGTTTCCTGATTACGGAGAAGCTTATTATGAGCGGGCTTTGATTTACAAAAAACTAAAAATGAAAGACCTGGGCAAAGAAGATTTTGCCAAAGCAGAAAAATTTGGTCATAAAAAACCAGAGGCTATGTAGCGTCATCTGATAACTAATGGCCTTCGTGCTTTTTCTTCCCGAATTCTCAATGCATCCAAATTTTCGGGAGTTTTAGGCACCATTCGACCGTCGAAGTTACGCATAAACTTATCCTTACCAACCAGACGATCCATCTCAGCCTGATCGAAACTTTTTATCAAATCATAAAAATGTGGGCTCTTATTCATAAAAGCCTCTCTTTGCTCACCGCCCAAACGCAGCATGGTAAGCCCTTCTGCAAGCATCTCTGAAGGTGATTCTATGTAAGTAGTCGCGGGACGCATGAGAGCTCGCTCTGCCACTTCTTTTGGATCAATTTCACCTATAACTTTCCCTTTAGCATCACGCACGGTCCATTTTGGAGTTGATGTGGCTAGCGTATTTTCTGGCGGAGTCATAGTTTCTCCGTTCTTTCCTTTCACTGCCCATACAGCTTCCATGCGACCGTCTGGACCTTTGACCATTTGCTTGGACCAGCCCATCATTTGATTGACAGTGTTCTCTCCAAAAATTTTGTGGATATTCATTTCGGAATTATGAGCAGTTTCGTGCGTCATAATTCCTTGCATTGCTTGATGTTCATTTCCTTCGCGACATAAATTTGCGTCTGCTTCGAATACGGGAAGCCCTTTTAGCGTGTTAGGCTCCCAGACAATTGCGGGTCGACCCCGATGATTAGGTAAGTAAGTTCCAGCCGCTGCACCACCCTTTATAAAACTATCGCTTGCTGGAATATAGACTTTAATCGGCGGTCTACCATTGAGAGGTCGCTGCCCAGGCTCGGAAACGCTGAGTCCAGATTCCATTCCCAACAATTCTCTATATGTGGGATCTCTTGTCTCAAGCGGCTTACCAAACCGTACCTGTCCATCTCTCTGAACGATTTGTTGGGGAGGTGTCTTTTCTCCAGCTCTTGCAATATCAACTCCAAAACGATCTTTGATTTCGGCAATTTTGCCATCAGTCATTTTTTTCAGTTGTTCCTGCGCACCTTCGAGTCCACGCATTGTGGGGTCGAACTGCATGAGAACTCGTCTTTCGCCGTTTGCTTTTACACTGAATTCTAGTTGTCCATTTGGTGCTCTTGAAACATCGAGTTCGTTTGCTCGAGCGAATCTGGTCAGCTCGGGACTATTCATTTGAATTGGACGGTCGCCCCTATCTGGAGCAGCGTCGGTTCTTCTATCACCCAAGCGCGCAATCTGAGTTCCTTCTGCAATATCGCTTTTGTACGGCGTGATACCAAGGGCGTCCATTGTAAGCATGGAGCGCACAGAAGATTGCGGATCGAATGAAAGCGGCTCCGGGTTATCCGCGGCAACATCTTTCGCGGGCGCGGCAGGCGCGTCAACTTGATTTGTCATTATTGATAGTAAGTGCGAGCGAAAATAAATGGGAGGGGCAGGCTCAATACTAAGCGACATCGCAGAGCTTGTCAAGCGCTTTATTGACCGGCATTTTCAGACTTTTTTGACACGGAAATATGTCGCCAATTTATGCGTTCTCTGCGCCTGGTCGCCCCTTTTGCACAGTAAATTTTGCAAGGTCTTTTATTTTGCTGTCCGAAATTTTTTCGCTCTCAATCGCACGCAGTGATACATCAGCTTTATTCTTATTCAATGTCACTCGAACGTAACCTCTATAATCACGGCTTGCAAATTTGATATGAGGATTATTTTTCAAAAAAGCATTCACGTCTTCAGGCGGTGGCCCCTCCGAAGATATTGATGTACCGCAGACCTCGGTAGCCACAGTTTTAGAATTGGGTTTGTCGAAATCAAGTTTCAAATCGGCAACAGCATACGAATGAATGTCTCCACCAATCACTAGTGTATCGGCAACGGGTCGATTGCTTACGGCTTCCAATAAGCGTCTTCGTGCAGCCGGGTAACCGTCCCAACCATCAGTCCAGAACTTGCCACCATTTCTTTTCGATTGTGCCATCAAAGTCTGCTGTGCAATTACATCCCACGTAGCGTGTGAATCCTTCAAGCTCTTAGAAAGCCACTTTTCCTGTTCCCATCCCAAAATGGTGCGCTTAGGATCTTTTCTTTCGGCACAATCGTTTATGTAATTCGAGCCGGCACGACCAGGTTTAGGACAGACTTCGTGATCTCTATATTGCCTGTCGTCTAACACGTGAAAGCGCGCCATTCGACCGAAATCGAAAGCCTGATAGATTTTCATATCTGCATTATGAGGTGCAAAAGATGGCGGCAGTGGCATGTGTTCGTAAAATGCCTGATAAGCAGCGGCTCTTCGCAAAAGAAAGTTCGCCTCCAGATCTTCAGCCAGATCGTTTGCATAATCGTTATCGACTTCATGATCGTCCCACGTGACTATCCATGGAAATCTTGCATGACATAATTGCAAATCGGCATCTGACTTATAGCAAGCATAGCGATTTCTATACTGGTCCAAAGTATAGACCTCATGCCCTTCGTGCTTACGAACATGGTTGTGTCCCCACGAATGCTCATAAATATAATCGCCAAGGAAAACCACCAAATCCAGATCTTCCTGCGCCATATGTCGATGAGCAGTGTAATATCCTTGCTCATACATTTGACATGAAGCAAAAGTAAATCGAAATGGATTATGCGAATCCTTTGTTGGTGCGGTTTTAGTGCGACCTACAGGGCTTTTGGCATCTCCTGCAAAAAAGCGATACCAGTATTCTTTTCCTGGCTCCAGCCCCTGCACTTCAGCGTGAACACTGTGAGCATACTGCGGCGCAGCGGTCGCCTCGCCTTTCTTGACGATTTTGTGAAAAGACTCATCGCGAGCAACTTCCCATTTGACTTTTATTGGTTCGGGATTCAAACCACCACCTTTGAGCGGATCTGGTGCCAAACGCGTCCAGAGGACTACACTCTCAGGTCTTGGAGATCCAGATGCCACGCCAAGCTTAAATGGGTCTGACTTGAACGACTTAAGCGATGGTCCTGCAGCAAATGCCTGGAGAAATTGTGAGCCCAGTAAGAGTGATGCCGTGCTTTTGAGAAATCTTCTTCGAGAAATCATTGTGTTATATCACCCGCAAATGAGATTACTATATTCTATATGCACTCATATTCAGAAAATCGAAGAAATTCGGGTAAATAAGTTTTAGCATACAAGGATTTTCTATGACTGAAGAAGTTGAAATAAACCCTGATCAAAATGAAGAGCAAATTCTTGGCGACCGCACAGTTCAAAAGACATCAAATGATGCCGTAATTTCTGGAGATCGCAAGGAACACCAGAAAATCTACATTGAAGCTTCAGAGACAGGAAAAACCTTCGCGACATTCTCAGACAACGAGGAAGATCAATCGTTTCAATCGCTTTTACCAGGAGAAACTGTAGAACAGTATCAAAATCGCTTTGCTGAACGTCAGAAACAAAAGCGCACAAGTCTAAAATAGATTCCTTTGGTATTGATTTTGGTGATGGTACTTTGGAGACTGCCAAAGGTACAATTTCAAAAGGGATCTCAGATGATATTTCACAATCTCGAAATCTCATCTCACAGAAAAGCGAATCCTATAATTTCGTAAAAGACTCTTCTGATGTCGTCGATGAGAACGAAGAGATTTTAACAAAGTGGAATGCTGCGCAGCCAATAACAATTAAAGAGTTTCTGAGGTTGAAACCAGGTGTTTCCCCCATTATCGATGCCTATAGAAACTCACTGGCTTCTGAGGTGAATAGCTCGGACAAATCCCCAACTTTAGAGCATGTCTTTATTCGCCTTCAAAACTGTCCTTGGTCAGACGAAATAAAAATTGTTCGCAACAAAAGCAATGAACAAAAAGACTACAATCCAGCCACTATGACTATTGAAATCGGAGGCAATCTTAGCGTTCCCAGACAGATAGAAACTTTCGCCCATGAAGCTTATCATGCTAGTCACAGAGACCTTTTTAAGTTGTATTTGAATCCGGTTCTTATTCAAAATAAAAATGGGGTTGCGACTTTAGATGAATATCGAAACGCCAGATTTGGAGCAGAAGTGAAAGCTTTTGAAATTGAAATCAAGATAAATCAGGAACTAACTTCTAAGATGGAAGGTAGTAATCCAATTACGATGGCTGTTTTGAAAAAAAGTCCTCTCGCCGGATTTCAAATTCAAGGAATTTGGGAAAAGGACACTGTTGCACTTCCAAATCTCCGTAAACTTTATGAGAGTCAAGGCATTTCAGGACTATGGCGATTCTTACGCGATGAAAAACCTGTGCGACTAGATGCTAACGGCAAAGCGATTCGTCAAGGCGATAGCTACCAGACGGAAACTTCTTATGGTGAACGCTACGACAAACAGTATAAAGACTGGTATGTGCCAAATTTCAACGCAGAGCGGTCTATCGCAGAACAGATGCGTCAAAAGTTTCTAGGTAGAGGCCACACTAATTCAGAGTTCGAAGACTGGGGTTATTAACGAGGTATTGAACCGCTATATCTCACCGATGGCGGATTCTTAAACAACATATTATCCTCAACAGCCTGCTCTGAGGCTATTGCGATATTCCTGAGAATCAATCCACTCCACAAAACTAGCAAACAAACCACGGCAAAAACTAATACTCTATAGAAACCAAAGGTCTTTTTCTCGCCGACAATTAAAGTTTTTGCGTTCATGTATCCACTTTCTCACGAATTTTGCGGTTTAACAACACGGTAAATCCCCCGGCAAAATCATTGACAAATCATATAAGATGGAGGTATCCCGCAAAAGGATGGCATTATGGACCCATCTCGACGGAATCTACTCAAACTTTTGGCAGGGGCTCCGTTGCTCCTTACGGCTGGATTTGCAGGCGAAGCATTAATGCGTTTCGCTAAACCGTCGATGAAAGCTGGCGGGATTTTCGACCCTGCCGACGAGCCCGAACTAGCAATTCCACCCCTTTTCAGTAAAGAGTATTTTCCCGAACCCTGGACATGCCTGCCTTTCATGTACACAGTTAAGTATAAAATCTTCAGCCCTGAAAAAGAAGAAATTCGTAGTATTCCAGCATTTATAGTCCGGCTTAACGATGATCGAATTCAAGCTTACAGCAGAGAATGTCCGCGCGGAAGAGGCTGCACACTCAACTTCGTAAAAGAGTCTATTAGAAACTGCGGTTGCGGGACTAGCGTGAAAAAATGCTGTTGCAACATCGAATTAAACAACCCAGCTTTTGTATGTTGTTGCCACAAGGACGTTTACGACCTGGCAAATGATGGCGCTTGCGTCAGAGGTCCATCTCCGAGGCGCCCTAAGAAAATTGAAGTCTTCATCGATGGAGAACAAATCACCGTTGGTCGGATGGAAAACCTCCTAGTATGAAGGAACACAGCTGTTGAATAAGTCCAGACGGAATCTACTCAAACTTTTGGCAGGGGCGCCTTTGCTCCTTACGGCTGGATTTGCAGGCGAAGCATTGATGCGTTTCACTAAACCGTCGATGAAAGCTGGCGGGATTTTCGACCCTGCGGATCTACCTCAAAGCGCTACAAAGATTTCTTTTGATAAGGCTCTGCTTCCTGTTCCTTGGACATGTATTCCATTCACGTATCAAATGAAAATCAAAGTCTTCAATCCTCAAGAAGAGGAAATCAGAAAAATCCCTTCTTTCTTAATCCGGCTCGCAGACGATGAGGTAGTCGCATACAGTCGCCAATGTCCGAGAGGAAAGGCGAATTGCCTAATAAATTACAATTTGCACCCCAAACAAAGATGCGGCTGCGTCAAAGAAAACGAATGGTGCTGTTGCACGTTCGAAGTAGATAATCCTGTTTTGATGTGCCATTGCGATGGAAGCATTTATGACCTGGCACGTGAGGGCATGGTTCTTCGCGGACGAGCACCACGCCCACCTCGTCGTTATGATTTGCGTGTAGAAGGTGATTTAATATCCATTGGACTACTACAGTGCGCGATCGCTTAAATTCGTGAAATTCTTAAATATTCTGAGCACAGCAGTATTGCTAATCGTTTTGACCGGTTGCTATGACACAGCGCAGACGGCTGAGTCTGAACCGGGACAACTATCTTCGGGCGCTTTCTTATACATAAGCACGCCAAAATCACTAAAGTTTGAAAGCAATGGCCTGCAGATACCCACCGATTTACACTTGTGGCTGAAAGACTATGATTCGAAGAAGAAAAAATTTCTTGCAAATATGTCAAAAGGAGCGACAGATTTTTGCTTTTCTTCAGATGGAAAATTTTTAGTCTTTTCATCCAATACCACTGAACCTGGAGCAATTTATCTAGCATCCACACTAGAAGGAAAACCCAAGCAGTTGACTGATGGCAATACTTCAGTTGCATGCCCTATTTTGTCTCCAGACAATTCAAAAATTGTTTACTCAAGTTGGGATAATGATGAAAAATGGAATTTGCATTTGATGAATACGGACGGGTCGCAGAATAGCAAACTCACCGAAAGAGATTCCATTGATTCCTTTCCCACTTGGTCCGCAGACGGTAAGAAGGTCATTTTTCACAGCAAAGAGGAGAATGGCTCTTGGCACATTTATTCAATTGACCTGGACGGCACAAACGTAAATCAACTCACTTCAGGAAAAGGTATGGACTGGCTGCCATGCGCATCTCCTGATGGTAAACATATTGCTTTCTGGTCTACCCGCAATAGAAAGAATTGGGAAATTTTCTTGATGGATACGGATGGAAACAACATTCGTCAAATAACAAACAATATCGGAGAGTGGCCAGTCGGCTCAAGTATTTGTCCGGTGGCTTGGACTCCTGACTCGCAGAAAATAATCTTCAGTGCATCTGAAAATTCTATGAATTCCAAAATAATGCAGTTAGAAATTTCTACTGGCAAATGCATTCAATTGAGCGAGGAAGACGAAAACTATTGCTATGCACCAGTCTGGATAAGCTCCAGAGCAAAAGATGAGTTAATGGCAAAAGGAAAACTGTTAATCACACCGACGTCACTCTCATTGGAATAAACACAGGGTTAATCCGGTTTCGATCCAGTTTTAATAACTGCAAAATAACAGCATGAATACATTGTGCTCATTAATTGCATTACAATTCGCAGTCAGTACCCATGCATTGAAATGTCCTAGCAATGTCATAGACCCAGCCGCTATACCTAAATTTCTGACAGCTACAGAGCGATATGAAAGATTCAAATCGCTTTTTGAACCGGCGCCAATAGAGGGAGAAGAGTCTGCATGCAAGGCATATCGATTTTCATTTTGGAAAAAACTACCAAAGCCTACATCCTCACATTGATTGAAGGAAAATTAGAAAATCGAATCATCACACAAGAGTTCAACATCGATTGGAAAAAGGGGCCGCCACTTTGGATTAAATCCGAGAGAACTAGCAAACGACTAGTTTCAAACGAGCAGATGAAGAAGCTAATGGAATTACTTTCACTCGCCTTCAAGACAAAATCTAATATGGGAGTGCCTGGTATTAGTGGGCATTTTTGGCTGGAGAACGCATCGAGCAAAGAAATCTCAGTCATGGATTTGTATAGCGAACGCTTCGAGGGAGAAGAAAAATTCTTGAAGGTTATTTCCAAATATGTGCCGTATTTACCAGAAATGCCCGGAGCTTTTTACAGGCAAATGAAGGTGCTTGCTCCCCTAAAGGATAGTCTATGAAAGAAAATATCGGACTATTTTTGATTGCCATAATCATTTCCAGTTCTTGCACCTACGTCGCTCGGACGATGAACAACGTTCAGAATGCCGAGATTCAAACCCGAAATTGTGATTTAGACATATCGGAAATCGATGAAATAGTTCTGGGGCACAAACCACGCAACGTTCCTCGCGAAATCGTTTCGCCACCTTCATCGTTATATATTACCGGTCCGTATTACTATAACGATCCACTAGATTTGGTTTATGTCTCAAACCCTTATTTAAATGCGCCAACTCAAACCGATAAACCACAAGTAGAAGTAACCGAAGAAGAATTTTTAAAATGGGCGACGCCTCTACAGTAAGTATTTACCTGAAAAAATCCTCAACTGGCATAGCTAATGCCACTCGAAAACCTAGTTAGCGGTATTGCTCCGAAAATGAATAACCGTATTTTGTGGTGCTCGGTTTCGCTTCAACTAACTTTCCTTTGATAGTAAAAGAACTAATCAGTGAAATTGCCTGAAAAGGCCACGCCTCAATAATCATCCTAGTTCCTACTTCTTGAGACTGCAAATTGGTTAAGCGAACGAAGATTTGGACAACAGAATCGTCATAACCTGCGACTTTTAAAAACGGTTCAATCAAGTAATTCCTGACTTTTCGAGTTTTGCTCTTTAACGGAATCATCGTTTCAACTTTGCCTGCGAATAATTCATTGCGCACGCGCTCGAAATAGTTTCGCATTGCGCAATCCATCAGGGGAAACCAGGTATTGAAGGCAGTTCTAGAAATGGAGTGCCACCATTTGAATATCTAGCGTCCAACCAGACTCTTCCAGACTCTTTGTTTTCTAACTTAATTATTGGCATTGTAAAATCTTCCGATCAGACGCATTTTTGATCGTCTCTTTCAAGAGATTTAATTCGTTATCGGTCGGGCTCTTGATAAGAATAAAATCTTTTCCTGAATGTTTTACAGCGTCGCCGTCATATTCTGGATTTGTAATGCACACCAGATATCTAAATTTACTATCCATCGCAGGATACGCCGATATTGGACTATCTTCGTCCAGAGTTAAAAAGTCTTCGCGACTTTCCACATAGCGAGTTGGAAGCTGGGATTTAGTAGGAACCTTCAGATACTCAATAATTTTGTAACTATCTAAATATTTGACTGCAGAAAGCCTTTTAGTGTTTTTTTCGGTAGTGAGAAAAATGACGTCGCTTCTTACCAACTCATTTCTTTGTGCTGACTCAGAGGTTATTTTCTCAATCTCTCGAATAGCTTTTTCATTGCCAGCGTTCTTAAATTCCTCAATACGTAATGCGGCTTGCAGTTGTTCCTTTAAAAGTGCTGCGGGAAAAACTTTTGACTCCAATTTTTTCAATAATTCAATTGTTTCAAGTAATGCGGATTTAGAAGCAACAAGAATATTCTTCTCTCCATATGATTTTACTAAAGTCCACTTGCTCACACCTTCTGGAAGATCTTTCGATTCAGTATTATATTCAGACTCGCATGCGGCCAAATCAATACATTCGGAAATCAGACGCCAAGCTATTTCATATTTATTTTTGTCAGATTCACCTACAGCCCGACGCATTAAAAGACCGATAGTCTTTTGCCTTTCTTCTTCCAGTGACAATAAGTCCGCGTTCAAGTCGCAATTTGTTCCGTCACCTTTTCCTTTCAGAAGAACTTCAAAAAGTTTTATTCTGAAAAGTTTTACCTCCTCTTGCTTGGCTGTGTAAATTCTTTTCAATTCCTTCAAAATTTGTAGATCATATTGCCGGGTATTTTTAAAATCTGACTGCAATCGCAGCAGCCATTTTGCTTCATCTTCAGAAGTATCTCCAGGATTCAATACCTTCTTAGCGACTGATTCCTTTTCACTAAGAAAAAGTCCCCCAATGAATGGTGGACTAGGAGGTTCAGGTTTAGAACATCCAGTTAATATCGCAACAAGAAGCATGGATACATAAGAAAAACCTGCTCCAAACCACAGAATCCGGCTATAGATTGAACGAAAAATCTTTGGACAGTTATTAGTTTTGATTGTTCCGTCTCGTCGTAGAAAGAATTTCACACAAACAGATTCTGAACTCAGACTCTCCTTGAGAAAGGACTCGGCCTCTTCTTTTGAAAGATCCGAAATATTGAACACATGCATCGAACACTTTTCACAAAAGCGTTTTCTCTCGTCGCCCGACATAGTCTCCCATTTAATGGGACACGGATAGGCAAGAATTAGAGACTCAAGAAGTTCGTTTTCTGGCATAGCTCTATTCTAATAGATTCAACCATTGGCGTCCTTATCGCTTCGTTTTGTAGTCGTCTGCGCTTACGAGCTTGTCTTGCTTGTATGTGAGAACGCGGATTTCGTGCGGTCCGGTTTGAACGAACTTGCGCGACAGTTGCTTCTTCTCTTGAGGGTCGCCGTAGATTTTCAAATCAATCGAATAGGGGTCGGCTTTGCACGAAATCAAATACGATGCAGACTTCGATGGCACAGACAGTTTTAGATCTTGATGCCCATAGTTGACAGTTGCGTCATAGCCAGGAAGTGACGAGCTAATGGTTCTAGTATGTCCATGGCGCTCAGGAATATCAAGACCGGCTTCCAGTGCAGCTTTATACAACAAAGATGCTACCAAACATATGCCACCACCCTCAGTGGTCTGAGTGTAGTTACCTACATAAGTTGGAGCAGCCAGAAATCCACGCTCGAATGTGCGCGGACCAACTTTGTCGTTAAACGAAAATGGTCTGTCGAGCGTAATCACAGTCTTATCTAGCTTTGCTGCAGCCAGCTGAATATTCGTCTTTTGCTGCGAATTCAACTGACTAATTGGCAGGTGAGCATGAGCAAGTTCAGCCTGATATGGACGCATCCACAGGTAAACAAGACCCAGAACAACTGGCAGTGCAATCAATAGATAAGACTTGTTTTTCATCGAATCGAATATATCCTGTCCTGTCTATCTCATCCTAGTCTTTGATCGAGAGGCTTCCGGGTTGCGAATAGCCTTTGATCAAATTGGTGTACATACCTTCCATTTGGACTGGTTTCAAATTGACTTTGCCAGGCAATTCCATTCTTAAAAGCGTGTGGAACTGTGATTTTCCAGCAGGCACGGTAGTGCCAAAGAAAACCATTTTATCGTCGAGTATGTCCTGGTGTGTCCACCAGGGTTGACCCCAATCGCCTTGTACAGCAGCTTGATTATTGCTGTCTTCTTCAGCGGCGTCTTCCATGCCTCTGTTTTCGACAACTTCAGCACCTGAGGGCAGTGGCGATTCGACAATTACGTATGGCAATGAAATCGGTGTTTCAATCGTTATTTTCATGAGCAACAACTCGCCAGCTTTCAAATCGCCTTTGACCGGAACAGACTTGAGGTGCAACACGCCATCTGATGTGGTGGCAGCAGGTTCGAGCCTCATGAATTCGCGTTGAATCTTCAAGCCCTTGGGCTGCGACTCTCCAGCTATGTTGTCTGTTGGTGTCAGATTTCTCAAGTACGACAGATAGCTGTTGTAATAGAGCTTGCCTGAGCCGGATTTGTTCAAGCTTACTTTCTGATTTGCTTTGTAATTAAACGATTTTTCTGTATTAAACAAATCTTGAGCAGTAAAAGTCGCTGTATCTTTCATCGCTTCGCCGAGTATTACCTGGACAGAAGCGCTTTGATAAGCGAGATTTGGAGGATTGAACAACGCGTCTTTCAAGAATGCAAGCAATACTTCGGCGGTCGTTTTGGTGTTTGCCCAGCCGTTTTTATCGCGGTGAATCAATAACCATTGTTTGACTGCTTCCACTTTGTCGCTTGTTGGTTCGACCTGAAGCATGGCGCGCAGAGCAAGAGCAGTAGACTCGACTCCAGTGTATCTGTAAGTGTAGTCGTAGCCCAAGCCGTTATCTTTTCCGGTGTTAATCTTCTTGAGCATGGCTGGAGTGTGTTCCCAGTCTTGAGTACCATCGGTAACGTTTGCAAGCGTCGCAAGACGATCGTAAACAGACTTGGCTTTTGCTTTCTCACCAAAGTTATCGAAGGCCATGGTCAAATATGAAAGCGGCTCGGGAGTGTACAAAGGTGTATGCTCGCCGGTCATTTTCAAGAGCCAGTTCATCACTTCGGCTTTGGGTTTCTGATTGTAGATGCTCATTACATAAGCAGCACGAGCCATGTCGCAAGTGCGCTCACGAGCCATGTAGTCTTTGACCAGTTTGGGGTCAGAGAGCTGGGTCTGCAATGTTTGCATCGAGGTGCCAAGCCATTTTACGGCTGGGTCGGTCATTTGCTTGAATTCAGCATTCGGCAAATTGCCAGACTGATTCATGAGCTTGAGCGCTTCAAGCACATAACAAGTTAGCGACACATCCGAGTTGTCTTCTTTCCACCAGCCCCAGGCACCATCTGAATGTTGATAGTCCTTAAGACGGGTAAGAGCAAGCTTTTTGACCACTTCGAATTTCTTCAGGTCAGCAGCTTCAAGCGGTACTCCGAGTTTTTGATGCATCTGGTATGCCACTATGGATGGCATCAGTTTACTTGTGGTCTGCTCGGTACATCCGTAAGGATAATCGATGAGCGATGAGAAACCGCCTTTGATTTGACCGATGCTGGATGCTGCAAGGCTAACGGTGATATTGGGGTCACCTGCGTTTTGAGGAACTTCAAAAGGCAAAGTAACGTTTGGTTTTTCGTCAGTCAAAATACCGGTTATCGTCTTGAACATGTTTATGGCAAAAGCGTTAATCGGAAGTTGTTTTTCTAAAGCGTCACCACCAGTTGAGCAGATTGCTTTCAGTTGCAAGACTGCGTTGCCGGAGCGTTTGGCGGTGCAATTCCAAATGTAGCGAGCCACACCATCTTTTGGCACGTTCAGCGTCTGGGTCAAGGGCTTGTCGAAATCGAATTGTCCATTCGAAACAAGTGTCAACTTGACGCTCTGGTCTTTGCCAGAATAATTGTGCACGATACCCGTTATTTCACCCTGGTCGCCCGTGGTGAAGAATCTTGGAAGTGCGAGTCTTGCGATAATGTCTTGAGTGACAAGTATCTTTTGCGTAGTTGAACCGATATCGGTACCCGAACTGATACCTCGCACTGTTGCGCGCCAGGTGGTCAGATTATCCGGCAGGCTCACTTTAGTCGAGACTTCGCCGTTTTTATCGGTTATCAAATTAGGCAACCATGCTGCCGTATCTTTGAAATTCTTGCGCATACGCGGCTCAATCTTGTCTGGTCCGCCCGAATATTGCTCGGGGAAACTGGAGAAGGATTGGACACTATTCGCACGCTTGTAATAGAAGAACTTGCGGATATCCTGAGTTGCATCCCCACGAATCGCATAGATGCTTTCATCCACCACACCAAGCGATAGCTCGATATTTGGAGCAGGCGTTCCGTTTGTCTTGGTTGCTTTAATTTTGTAAGTCGCAACTTCGCCAGGCTTGTATTTTTCTTTGTCAGTAGTGACTTTGAGATCTATAAAATGATTATCGGGAGAAACCATGAGCATGATTTCTTTCTCGAACATTTGCTTTTTAGCCGTGACGATATTGCAACCAAAGAAAATATTTGGTGCGTGCTCGTCTTTGATAGGTATCTCCACCAGCGCTGCGTTACCTGCACAAGAAACGATTTTGTAATCGAATATACGCATGCCTTCTACAGTTACGAGTGCCTCGCACTTGTCTTTGGCACCAAATGGACCCGAAATCATAACTTTGGCAGTTTCGCCAGGCTTATAGACTTTCTTGTCTGCCACAACTTTGAACAAGTCTTGCTCAGACTGTGTATATGGCTCGCTCGAGTTAGCTATCCAGAAGCTGTTGCCATAAACAATCGAGTGACCTTTCTTGTCTTTGGCTTCGGCTAAAACATAGAAAGTATCGCTTGGCCAGGCGCCTTCCACTTTGAATGAAACGTTTGCTTTTCCGTTTGCATCAGTAGTGACTGTCTGCTTTGCGAAAGTCTGCTCGGGCATCGATTGGTGCTTAGCATGGTCATAGGGCCAGCGCGAGAGTCTTACATTTATTGTTTGATTCGCGACTGGTTTGCCATCATAATCGAGCGCAAGAATCTCGGATTCCATTGCTTCGTTTGGTGTCACCACATACTTCTTAGGATTGACAAATAAGGTGAAATCGCCAGCAGTGGCAAGCACGTTTTTGTCGGACGAAACTGTCATGCGGCTTATGTCAGTGACATCGGCATGGATTTTCAAATTGCGCTCGTTGTAATCCCACAAACTGTATGGGCTTGTGGCATTGATTTCGTGCGCGGGTGCTGCAAATTCAATTTCGGCTTCGCCGTCCTTGTTAGTGACTGCTTTTCCTTCAGCGACGAACAAACCGCCGTAGTCATAATCGTCTTCGCGATAATTTTCTTCCCAATCGTCGAAGTATTGATAATAATCGGGACGTGGCTCTATCGAGTAACGAATAGAGCTGTCGGGATTGGAATAGATGCTGTATTTGATTTGAGCATTAGACACAGGCGCGCCGAAATAATAGGTCGCACGCACTCTGGCTTTGACCTTTTCACCCTGGCTCACGCGAGGCGTAGTAGGGATGATTTCGACTTGATATTCGGGCTTTCTATATTGAACGACTTCGAAAGCTTGATAGCTTGTGGAATCGTCGGAATAAGTAAGCTTGATTTGATACGCACCAGTTTTGCCTTCTTCTGGAATTTTGTAGCTTCCGTTATAAGTGCCGTGTGCGTTTGTCGTAAGTTCACCGGTATAAAGCGGCTCGTTGTTTGGATCTTCAATAGATACCGATACTACCTGACCTTTTCCAGGATTAACGAAACCATGCGTCGAATTCTGACGTGCAAGTCCTTTGAAATTAACTGTCTGACCGAGTCTATACACAGGTCTGTCTGTGTAGAAATAGGTCGACATATCACGCGAACCACCAGACCAGTAGCCGTTTCCAGCCAGTGCCTTCTGATTCGCGATACTTCCAAGCACAAGCAAATTGCCTTCGCCAATCGCGCCTTCTTTGACATTGATCATCGCAACGCCATTGGCTTGTGTTTTACCTTTGATTACGCTTGTGAGGTTGCCTTCGGAATTGGTCATCACTTCAATGTTGACATCAGAAACGGGTGCCATAGTCTGCAAATTGATAGCGCGAACGAGCGTTTGCTCGGGTGCTTGTTTGACTACCAGTCCAAGGTCGGTCACCGAGAACCACGAAACAGATGCGCAATGCTTGGTGCCGGTGAAATCTGTAGCTTCTGCAACCACGAAATAATCACCATATTCAAGCGCCTTGTCCATTTTGAAATGTGACGAAGCCTGGTCTGTATAGTTTGCTACAAGCTCGTGCTTTGCTGTGTATACAGGGTTTTCATCGCCCCACGGATTATGGAATTTGCTGTTGTATGTAACATAAAGCGAGCAGTCGGCTCCAACCTGCACTTCTTCTTTTTGCAGCGCCTTCGACTTTACTATTTGCATGAAGTCTTTCTTGTAGACTTTTACGCGAGCTTCAGATGCACCTGTTGCGTTTATCCAGAAATGTGGTGCTTCTTTCGAAGTAAAGACGCGCATATTGCTTGCAATAGAAATTGAAGGTTGCAAGACGCGCATCTTAATTGGATCTGTAAGTTTTGCGACTTTGGCTTCGGTAACGAAAACAGATTCAATATATTCTGATTCAAATCCAGGAGCCCTAATACGCACTGAATATTCGCCTACTGGAAGCTGGTCTAACTGGAAGGTACCGTCCTGATTAACCCAGACACCTCGCGTGATGGTATGAGCGGCCTGAGTATTCTCGCCTTGCGAATTATTTGTGAATCTGGGACCAGTAGCGGTGGCATATACTTTGCTTGCGCGTATGTTATACGACGACAAACCGAAATTCTGCTGCTCGAGCGCTATGTGTCCGTATATCGAGCCCTTTGGCGGGTCAAGCATGACACCTATAGCCGCTATCGCCGCTATCATGAACACGAGAGCTAAACCGGCTAAAAATCCGGCGCGTGTGTCGAATGGAGATTTACTTGAATACATCCGCTTCCAGCCTATAGAGTTGGTAACTTGAACTATTTTTTCTCGAATTTTTGCCTTTGTCAGAAACGCCGGCTTTTATTTTGCACATTACTAATTGATGATGACTGTCGTAAGCTTCGCCAGGCAAAACGACGCCGGAGCGGCCGCCCTGACGCAGCATTAGTCCGTCTTTGAGCGGATTCAATTCTGCTACCGAATTTATAGATTGCATTTTGCGGATGACAGTGACTTGCGGTTTCAAAAAGTTTACTTCCGAAGCTCTGATTTGAGGATGGCGATAATCTTTTTTCAAAGCGTCCATGGTAGTAAATACGGTATCACGCACTAAATTCTGGCTGCTTCCTTGCAGATTGCCCCAACAAGCCCTTGTTTTTCCTTTTTTGGACAGGGTCACAAAAATTCCCTTGATACGTGCGTTGTCCGATGTTGTAGCTGGAGCCAGAGCGCTCATTTGTTTTGCAAGGTCCTCAAGAGAATCGACCTTCAAACCGCCCATATTAGGAGGGTCCAAAAGACCAAAATGATACCTGACAGTATACATTGCGACTTCGGGCAAAGAATAATGGATTGCGCCCTTTTGGGACTTTGAAGACTCGTCTGAGCAATTTTTCATGCGCTCGAGCGCAAGCACTGGTTCGCTCAGGCAAGTCCAGGTAACAACGACGAAGACTGCGATGACACACAGAATCTGATGCGATATAAATTTGGCAATTGGGTTTCGCATAAGCCTATTATGATATTTTGGGGCTAACGCTCTTTGTGCGTGGCGTTCATAATTGGTGAAAACAGGGTGAAAATTCTGTTAGATTAGGCAGCACGAAAAATTTTATGGATAACGATTCGCCCGGTCAAATCGAAAACACAGGCAGGCGCCGATTTTTAAAATCGCTGCTAGGTCTTGGCGGCGGCACAGCATCGGCCGAATCCCAGGTCCAACCAGCCCAGGCAAAGACTGTCAAAGAAGACAAATCGCACACTGGCGGTGTCCTTTTCTGGACCAATTTGAAAACGGGCAATGTCGGATTTCCAGGCGGGTTGCAAATACCCCACGAACGCCCAGGCTCGATTATGAAAATAATCACCGCCGCAGCTTTGCTCGATGAAGGATTGCTCAGTCATCAAGAACTTTTCGATTGTACAGGTTCGGTCAAAGTAGCAAAACCTGGCGAACCCCAGCAAACTACTTCGTGTCCAGGTCCCCACGGACAGGTGAGTCTCGAGACTGCAATTGGACTTTCATGCAATTGTTTTTTTGCGCACAACAGTTTGAAATTATCGTCTGCCACCATAATCGGTTATGCGGCTAAATTCGGTTTGGACAGACCAGCTGCCGGTTTTGCACCGGGTGCATTTCCCAAAACGCCCAAGTCCAGTCTGGTAGATTACGCAATTGGTCTTGCTTCTGACCTGCAACCAAATGCTTTGCAGTTAATGCGATTATCTGCTCTCGTGGCTCAGAATGGCGAAATAACCCCTTTCAAAAATATGATGGGCGAAGCGGATCCTGAGTTCAAGCTTGTTTTAAAAGACAATACTTTCCACCATATTCAAAAAGGCATGCAGCTAGTTTGCGAAAAAGGCACTGGCAAAAATCTCGATCCAGAACACAAATTGCATATTGCCGCTAAAACCGGAACCATTCCTCACGGACAAAAATTCAGGTCATGGATAACTGGCTATTTTCCATACAATAATCCAGACCACGCTTTTTGTTTGTATGCACCGTCTGGAAGAAGCGTCGAGAGCGCTATTCCCCAGGCGCGTCTTCAACTGCAGAAGTTTTTGAATTTGAATTAGAACATTGAAAGATCTTTTTTGCCTGCTCATCTTTTTTATTCTGACCATCGAATCTGCGCTCGCATTACCGCGCACGGTAAGTGTCATTTTGAAAGACAAGAATGACCGCTGCGACAAGATTGGCTTAACAGCACCGTTTCGAGTCAAAGACAAAACATTCGGACGAGGCAAATTTGTTTTGCAAACTACAGACAACGACGAAGTCGAGCTGTTCGAAATACTCGCACGCAAAACTCTGGTCAAGCAACGCGTTATCGAAATCACTCCAGTACTTAGCGGTGTCAGGCTTGGCGAGCGCAAATACGCAGGTGTTTTGAAAGTCAGAGCGAACAAATATCTTGAAGTAATAAATATAGTTCCAAGCAAAGACTATGTCGAAAGCGTCGTAGGAAGCGAGCTTCCGCCCCACTTTGAAGACGAAGCCTATAAAGCTTTAGCTGTTTTGACTTTGACCCGACTCGAATTATTAGGTGCTTCATCCACCAGACTCGCAACATCTATAGTTGATTCGACCCAGTACGAAAATTACACCGGATTACAAGCAGTCTCGCCCCGGATCAAGTCCTGCGTGCAGGCAGTAATTAATAAGCGTTTGTTTTACGGCAGTCATCAAGCGCCCAAAGTCTATTACCATTCAGCCTGCGCTGGTGGCACGTCAAGCGCCGAATCTGTTTTTGGAGAGGGCGGTCGCGGCTTGAAATATCTCAAAGGAGTCAAATGCGATTATTGCCAGGAGTCTCCATTCTGGAGGGAAAAAGAGCATAACGTTCCGCGCCAGAAATTTTTAAAGCTCTTTGGCGGCAAGTTTCCAACAGTCGAAGAGTCGGACAAAGAGGGGCGTCCGACCCGTATAGCTTTCAATAATAAGAAGTCTTCTGGCTACAAAGTCTGGCTGAGCCTTGGTCGTACATTTGGTTGGGGCGCGGTGCCTGGAAACAAGTATAATTTCTCTGACAGCCCGGACCCCAAGTTCGTTGTTTTGCGCTCGCGCGGGGCAGGACATGGTGTAGGGCTTTGTCAGTGGGGAGCCAACGAACAGGCAAAACAAGGCAAGACTTATCGCGAAATCCTCAAATTTTATTTTCCAGACTGCCAAATTCGGTAACATAATCAAATGCAAACAGAACTAGAAAAAAAACAACTCGCTCGCTTCGCCTCTCAGAAAGCGGCTCAATTCAGAGAGTCTGTCATCCGAGAGATGTCGCGATTAGCTGCGCAATTTGGCGCTATCAACCTCGCGCAGGGACTGCCTGATTATCCGGCTCCTGTCGAATTGAAACAAGCCGCTCACGATGCCCTTTTTGCCGACGTAAATCAATATGCTATCACCTGGGGCGACAAGCTTTTGCGAGAAGCAATCGCTGAAAAAGCGCTTGCGTACAACAAAATCAAATGCGACCCCGAGACTGAGATTACAGTTACTTGCGGCGCCACAGAAGCAATGATCGCAACGATGCTGGCTCTTGTAGACCCTCACGAAGAAGTCATCGTTTTCGAGCCCTTCTATGAAAACTACAACCCGGACACCATCTTGTCTGGCGCCACTCCACGCTATGTCAAAATGCGCGCGCCAAATTGGACTTTCGACGAGAAAGAACTCGAAGCTGCTTTCAATGACAAAACTCGCGCAATCATAATCAATACTCCACATAATCCCACTGGCAAAATTTTCGACAAAGAAGAATTGCAAGTAATTGCTCGTCTTTGTCAGAAATGGGGCGTGCTTTGCATAACAGACGAAATTTACGAACACATTTTGTACGATAACAAAGTCCATGTATCGCCAGGCGCATTGCCTGGGATGGAAGACTTGACCGTATCGATTAACAGTTTGTCTAAAACTTATAGTGTCACCGGATGGCGCGTGGGCTGGGCTATTGCAAATAAAAGTCTTACTCAGCATATTCGCAAAGTGCACGATTTCTTGACCGTAGGCTCACCTGCACCACTGCAAAGAGCCGCCGTCACAGCGCTCAAACTGCCTCAAAGTTTTTACGACGAGCTCAGTGTCGAATACAACCAGCGTCGCCAGTCGATGTTGAATACACTTGACGCAGCAGGAATTCCATATTTCAAACCTCAAGGCGC
The DNA here is from genome assembly GCA_026129135.1 of Cyanobacteria bacterium TGS_CYA1. Taxonomy (GTDB): domain Bacteria; phylum Cyanobacteriota; class Vampirovibrionia; order Obscuribacterales; family Obscuribacteraceae; genus Aved-18. The sequence goes on from JAHCIQ010000005.1 coordinate 225,233, forward strand.
GTATTACGCTTTTTGCGATATCAGCTCATTTGGCTACGATAGCGACATCGAAATGATGAATTATCTAGTCAAAGATGTGAAGGTCGCGGTGGTTCCTGGTTCGAGCTTCTTCCACGATCCAGTGGAAGGAAAAAAATATGTTCGCATGTGTTTCAGCCGCAAAATGGAAACAATGGAACTGGCGCACAAATATTTGCTCAACGTCAAAAAGAAAGGTGCTTAGATTCGAGCCAGCTTTAGAGAATACAAAAATCTCACGCAGTTTGTAAGGTCTCTTTTTGCTCCTGATTCTGCCACTAGTAAAGTTGGATCACTTTTCTCACGATCGCATTTTGAAAGCCTTGCTGGGCGCTACTTTCCAGCGCCTCAAAAACCGCTCATTCTAGGCAAGAAAAAGGCAGTATTCACGACTGGCTGCATCTAGCCCATTTCTTTGAATAAAATAACTGCAAGAAAAGCCATTGCCGGAACAAGAATAATCATCATCACCAGGTTAGGCATGACCTTCTTGGTTTTAGCAAAACGCACAGAAAACATCGTGTCGAGCAGAAACATCAAAACAAGTCCTGCAATAATTCCAATTTTGGCAGTCTCTGTAGCAGATGCAAGATAAGCAGTCACGCCAAGTAGTGCGCCTGACACAAGCCCCATAATGAGCGAGACTTTGCTTTGAGCCTTGACAAAGCCCATAACGCCGCCGAGCACAACAAAAACAGCAACGGCAGCAATGACAAAATGAGCGTATGGCTGAAGCATCATAGTTTCCTTTCTATACTTGAATTACAAAGCCTAGTCTAAAGCGCACACTTATTAGATACAATTGCTTGACTTTTAGACCGGCACAATTCAAAGTAAATTTACTCTATGGAATCCCCCGATAGGCGGTTTTGACATGCAAAACAAACGGCTCTTTTCCGTGCTCAATTCTTTAGTGCTAGCAGCGACACTATATCTGGTGCCACCAGCTTTTGCAGCCGATTCCAAAGCGCAACCCTTGATTGGCATTGCGATGGATTACGAGGAAGACAAGAATGATCCCAAGCAAATAAAGACATACGAGGTCTACAAAACATATGTTGACGCGGTCAGCCAGGCAGGCGGCATTCCCGTTTTACTTCCGCCTGTAGACGACGACAAACTGAAACAAGTTTTCGACCGTCTAGATGGCGTGGTACTTGTCGGCGGGGCTGATTATCCTTCTTCTTATTACAATCAGCCCAAACACGAAAGTGCCGATGAAATGCATCCAATTCGTGCAGACTTCGATTTGCGTCTGGCTAAAATGGCTCTGCAAGACAAGTTCAAGCCAGTGCTTGGAATTTGCGCCGGCTGCCAGATTTTGAATATTGCTGGCGGCGGCTCGCTAATTCAAGATATTCCTTCGCATGTAAAAGAAGGCAAGACTTTGCACAGACGCCCAGCGGGATACTCTAAAACAGTGCCTTTCAAGCATACTGTCAAAATCGATAAAGAAAGCAGACTTGGCTCGATTTACGGTGTCGAACAATTATCGGTTCCAACTTCACATCATCAATGCGTAGATAAAGTTGCGAACAATTTCACCGTTGTCGCACACGCCGAAGATGGCATGGTCGAAGCAATAGAATCGAACGACCAAAGCCGATTTCTATTTGGCGTTCAGTGGCATCCAGAGCGTGATTTCGAAAGCAATCAGAAACTGTGGAAAACTTTCATCAACAAGTGTTCGACTTACAAAATCAGTCAGTCTCAACCTTGAACTGATCAAGCACTTTACCATCGTCTGAAATTTGGCTCACAGAAAGAGTCTTATCGTTGATGTTGCAGAAAGTAAAAGAGTGCATGCCGTGAATGAACTTATGGCATGCTTCGGATTCTTTGGGCAAGAATGGGGCTCGGCGATACAAGCTGGCACCACCACCGCCGCTCACGATATAGAGCACGCCTTTCATCTTGGGCTGTGTGGTTCCATTGAATTTGGTATCTAAAATAAAGTCACCAGTAACGGTACCATTTCCATTCATCATTGGAATGCCATCTTTGTTTGTCTTCGCTTTGAATTTTAGCGGAAAGTATCTTTGATAGTTGTGCGCATGACCACACCACACAACTTGCACGCCGGTGCGCTCGAAGATATCGCACAAAAGACGCATGCGATGTTCGGAATGGTGATAGATATCGATGCTGAATGGTGGCTGATGGAAAGAAACAAATTTCCAGGTAGCTTTCGATTTGGTCAAATCATCTTCGACGTAGGTACGCAATTTTTCATCGCCCCAGTGCATGTATTCGTTGCCATCAAGTATGAGCCAGTGCGAATTGCCGTAATCGAAAGAATAATTGCCTATCTGCGGATAACGTTTGTCAGCCGCTTTCAGAAAATTGGTGACATTTGTCTCATCGCCTACAAGCGGCAAAACATTGCGTGTGGACTGCCCGATTTTGTAATCGAACTTAGGCCCATTAAAAGGAAGCGACCAGAAAATGTAATAGCCAAGCGCATCTGGAAAACGATTTAAATCGGTCCCTTTCCAGCTCGTAGTCATCGCTATGTCGTGATTACCAAGCGCAGTCATTACGAGTGACGAACTCAAAAGCGGACCGCCTTTGTCTGGTGATGCTTCTTGCGAATTGACTATCGGAAAGAATCTAGCTAAATACTGCGAAATTCGACCCTGGTCATAAGTAATGTCGCCGGGCATAACGACCAGGTCTGGCTTGCGCTGCGTGACTTGATAGATGACTTTTTTCTCGCCAGCAGAGCCGGCGCCCACATCGCCAAAAACAGCAAAGCTGTATGGTTGATTGAAAGACTTGCGTGCTGTGGCACTTCCATTGAATGCAATACTGCCGTTGCGCAACACTTTGTAGCTGAATTTTTCGCCCGGAGCGAGACCTTCGATTTTTACTGTGTATCTATAAAAAGGAACGTTTTCGACTTTGCCTACGAAAAACGCTTGGACAGATTTTGAACTGCTCCACTTAGATGCAGACTGGCTCTTGCTTTGAACCTGCCATTTTTCGCCTTTGCCATTGTTTGTGGTGAACCATATAAGTTCGAGCGATTCTTGTTTGGCAAGCACAGCCTGACTTGCACTTTCACCAAGCTGCAAATAAGGCTTGACAAGAAACACTTCCTGCGCGGAAGCTCCAGCCTGCTTTTGTTCGGTCTCACCCGTCTTTGTATCGGCGATTGCCGATAATGGAGAGAGAACTAAGAGCTGGAATAACGCCAGCCAGGCTACCAGAGCGTTTTTCTTCATAAAATAAATTTGCCGAGAGCCAGAATTGAACTGGCGACACAAGGATTTTCAGTCCTCTGCTCTACCTACTGAGCTACCTCGGCGAGTGTCATCCGTACTAAACGGAAAACCACTATAACACAGTCTGGCATTAGCTCGCCTGTGCAAAAGGCTTCTTAGCATCTAGCGAAAAGACCTAATAGGAGCTAGCGACGGCAGGTTCAGCGAGTATACGATTGTAAAGTCCGGCAATACGCAGGCCACCAGCCGCTCTTCGTACCAAATAATCTGTTTCGATTTGTTCTTTGACAGGATAGGGGTTATTGGGATGCAAACCGTTACTTACAAGAATACCCTTGACGGCAACAACGATGCTCTTGTCCTGATTCACAGCTATTGGCTCTACCGATATCGGTTGAAACGACATAGTGACGTTTCCATTTAAAATTTCACGCGATCTATCGGGAGACCAGAATATTTTTTCGAATTCACCAGCTGCGTTACTGGTCATCCATTTGTGCGCTTCAATATGACTCTTGTGGGCTGTGGTAGGGCTAAAATCCATCGAGCCTTGCATCCACCACTTTACGAATTCAGTAGCTAATTTGGGCGTAAGCATTTCGCCATTTTCTTCTGTTACGTCGGGTTTCTCACCATTAGCATTTTGACCGTCGCCATTTTTTGCAATAGCTTCTGCTTGCTCAGCCGATACTGGAGGCTCTTCTTTAATGCCGTGTCCTGAGCCAGCTACAAAAGCAGCAATGAAACCAAGAGCCACAAGTCCAAGCAGAATCTTATCCTGCATGACCTTTTGAATGATTGCCCGACAAATTTCGACGAACATGACTTGACTCCGATGAAACTTATACAAATATTGCAGCAAAAACGAAAAAAAATAAATGGGATTTCTCCCCCAACAGATAGATTCTGGTTATTTAACTTATACGCGCGAGTGCAGAAAAGTATCTAGAATATCTAAAGATGATTGACGACGAAGATAAAGCAATGGAATCTGGCGGGCAGGCGAAAAGCACTGCCGTAGCTTCGCGCCCGGACTATACGGCATACACTATCAAATTGCCAACAGACCAGCTAGCGGCTCTTCAGTCAATCTGGCTCGAATTGAAGCGTTTATACGGAGCTAATTCACCAGACAAAAGCGGCATGATCGAAGCTGCAGTCGACTCCTGGCTGAAGCGTTGGGATAGCGAAGACCGCGACCAGCTTCTTGCCGAATTGCTTGAAATTCGCCGCAACACACGTGCTCGTCAATATAAGAAGCCTAAACCTTAGGTCTTTAAATCGTATTCCGATATCGGTTTGTAATTATTGGTCCGGAGCTTTGTGACTGGCTTCTGGCTTCAAGTGATGGTAGAGGTAGTAGCCAAAACCACCAAGCCCAACAAGGACAATAAGCAAGTCGAACTTGTGCCAGATATCTCTGAACATTTCCATATTGGCGCCAAACCAGATACCGACATAAGTCAGGAAATAACACCAGACCAGCGAACCGATAAAGGTGAAAGCGACAAAAATCCAGAAATGAGCCTTGAGCACGCCTGCTGGAAAAGAAATAAAAGTTCGCACTACTGGCAACATTCTTCCGATGAAGAAAGTTATGTCGCCGTATTTGTTGACCCATTTATCGGCAAGCTCTAAATCGCGCGATTTAAGCAGGAACCACTTGCCATATTTTTCAAGAAACGGTCTTCCGCCCCACATGCCTAAGAAATAGGAAGGAATCGAACCGATAACACATCCGACTGCACCAGCAAGTGCCGCAAGGTGCACATTCATTTTGCCTTGCTGGACTAAAATTCCAGCTGTTGGCATAATCGCCTCACTTGGCAAAGGAATATTGGCAGATTCAATCGCCATCATAATCATGACGCCCCAGTAGCCCCATGCTTCGACATTCATTTTTATCCATTCCAGGATGGGGTCGATTAATTGATGAAGCATGTAATGGCATCCCGAAGAAAAGTAAATCCAAACCCAAATTCTACTTACAATAAATAGAATGAATCAAATAGCAACCGCTAATCTGCACTTTACACTTGCCACCGCAGGACACGTAGACCACGGCAAAACTAGCCTTTTGAGAGCTTTGACCGGAATCGATCCCGACCGGCTCAAGGAAGAGAAAGAGCGCGAGATGACAACCGATATCGGTTTTGCTCACTTGTCTCTTTCGCTTGCTCAAATAGAGAAAGATTTCTCATCATTAAAAAGTCTCATTCCAAAACTCGACTCCCAGAAAAATCTGAGATTCGAGGCAAATGCCAAACTCGATCCTGAATCAAAAATCACAGTATCGTTCGTCGACGTGCCCGGACACGGCAAATTCATTAAAAACATGCTCGCCGGCGTCGGCGGTATCGACGCTGCACTGCTAGTGGTGGCATCGGACGAAGGGGTCATGCCCCAGACTATCCAGCACGTAAAAATACTTTCTTTGCTCGGAATCAAAAATTGCGTTCTTGCTCTAACAAAGTGCGACCTGGTCGGAACTGACGAACCCGAACTCGCGCTCGATGAAGTAAAAGAATTGCTTGCCCAGTACGACATCAATTTAGTCGATTATGCCCTTGTATCCAACACGACCAAAAGCGGCATGGATGAGCTAAAATCCAAAATAATCGCGCTTCTTTTAAGCCAGTCGCACATAGACAAAAGATTCGACTCGAAAGGAAATCTGCTGCCAGCCTACCTTCCAGTCGATCGGGTCTTTTCAAAACCAGGCTACGGTGTGGTCGTAACAGGAACGCTCGTGAGCGGACAAATCAAAATCGGCGACAATTTATTTTTGCAACCAGGCGATATCGAAGGCCGGGTACGCGGACTCGAGTCTTGCGGCAAGTCTATCAAAGAAAATAACAGTGCCTTTCCAGGTCAGCGTCTTGCAGTAAACTTAGTTTTGAAAGGCAACGAATCGGTAGAGCGCGGACATGTAGCGATATCGCAGAATCGCGCGGCCATCAAAGATTTAATAGTCCAGGTGAGCGACCTTGGCGGTCTCAAGCGCGGAGCTGAGAAAGCGAAAAAGACCTTAAAAGCGCAACAAGTCCTTTTCTATAACGGCACTGCTGAATCGGTCGGAACTTTCAGATGGCTCGAAAAGCTCGACTCGAACACTGTAATCGCCCAGATTCATCTAAAAGATCCAGTGCTCACAATGCCTGGGCAGCGCTTCGTTGTTCGATATGGCGACAATGGAATCGCCGGCGGTCAGATTATCATTACACACCGCCCACGGTGGCTGACTCGCGAGCGCATTAAAACAATTGCAACTCAATGCATTAATAAGAAATACTCACAAGCCATAATTGACTATCTCAGTTTCGTTCCTGCAGGTCACATCACACGACATGAGCTTTTCTCCCTTTTGCCTCCGGCGCTCTTTGCACAAGAACTGCAATCGCTTATCACCGAAAACAAAGTCTTAGAATCGGGCGACTTAATCACGGCAGAATCGACAATTTCCAATTTGAAGAAAAAGGCATTATCACTCTTAGAATCGGCAAAATCAGGTTTAAGTCAAGAAGAAATGCGAGTAAAGCTCGCGCCACTTTTTGAGCGTTCGCTATTTCATCGTCTCTTAGAGGATCTCGAAAAGTCAGGCGCCATCGCAAAAGGCGAAAGCGATAAGTACGTCCTGCCTAAAAATAAGACCGAGGAAAAAGTTGTCGATCCTAACTTTGCAAAAATATCCGAATACCTCGAAAAAGAATTTTGCATAGAAATCGAAACTCTATCGAAAGAACTGAGAATTCCCGCTAAACAACTGGCTTTAACTTTGCGCAAAATGGAACAAGAAAAATTAGTTTCCATAGTAAACCAAAATTTTGTCTCTTCTGGCGCATCAATCGCAAAAGCGCACAAAGTCTTGTTCGAAATCTGGCAAGGCAAGAAGAACATCTCTCCCAGCGAATTTCGAGAAAAACTGGGAGTGTCTCGCAAATACACAATGGAACTACTAGCCTATTTCGACGAGCGTCAAATCACACGACGAACCAATGACGGAAGAGCCTTGCTAAAAGCACCTAAAGGCTAGCTCCCAAGCAGAATCACTGATGCCTGACTTCATCTCTAGAATTGGCATCAATTCCCAGCGATGACAGTATAGTTTCTGTAATCACCTTATTGCCCAGGCTGTTTGGATGAACACCATCCACCGTAAGCAGAAAATCTTTAGCATCGCAATTGGTCCGATAGGCTTTGATCATGTCGACAAAGGTTTTGCGCACATCAGCAAGGATTACCTTTTCTTCAAGAGCCAGTTTTCTCAGCCCTTCGGCGTATGTCTCTAGCATCATGTCTGGCTTGCACGAAGCGTCTTCAAAGAAAGTTGGTGGAGTGACCAACAATACAGACTGCGAATTCGCCTTGGCATCTTTGATCATTGCTTTGACATTGTCTAGATATTTAGATATTTCAACGCCTTTGGGACCGCCGCCATCGGGAGAGTTCGGGGTAAATCCATGACCCACGTCGTTTACACCGACAAAAATTATTACCAGATTGGCACCAGATTTAATTGCATCTTTCGAAAAGCGCTCGCGAAGGTCGTCTGAATGTTCACCGTCAATGCCTTTATTGAGCACTTTTATTTTCTGCTCGGGAAGTATCGCAGCCAAATACGCCTCCAATCGGCTTGGAAAGCTGCTATTAGGTTCGACTCCGTATCGAGTAATACTGTCTCCGATACATACGATAGACTTTACATTCTCTAATTGTGGTGGCACTGTTTGCATATTTTTGTCGCTCTTTTTAAACGAAATAGATTTGAAAACATCGGGCGCAGGAGGTCTTTCGAGCGTAGCCAATTTGAACGCAGAAAACAGACCAAGCACAATGACGCCAACAGTACAAATTGAGGAAACTTTCTTCATTATCATCTCGAACTTGCCCCCTCATCTACCGCAGTTCGGCACAGCTGTGGTGCCAACGATTCAATTAAACGTTTACCGCCAAGCTTATTCAAGTGCGCGGAATCATGGAAAACATCATGCCCAGCGAATTTTGGATCAGCACTCAAATCGATATACTCAGTTGAATTATCAAATGCAATCTTCTTAAGTGTGTCGCTGAACTTGTCATAAAATCCGGGCTTCATTAATGCACGATTCTCCGCCGTCAAAGGCAGATTGACCACAATCAGCTCGATATTTTGTTTCTTGCAAAAAGAAACTAAACGCTCTAAAAATTTTATTTGAGTTTTGAGCGAATCGTTCTTTTCCAGGTAATCATAGACCTGGACATATTCTTTTAGCGAGTTCTGGAAACGCTCTTGGTCAGTAGGTTTCTCTTGCGATATCGAAGCAGGCGAACCAAGAATGGATGTCTCCACCCCAGCAAAAAAACTTTTCAAATAGTTCGACAGAGTAGATTTATTCTTGTAGATATAGACTGTTCTAGTCAAAATATAGTCTGTCCAATCAACGAAATTGTCGTGATACAAAGGCAACAAGTTGAAGTCGCCTGGAAGCAAAAGGGAACGATATGTATCAGAAAGATTTTTAGCAGGTATTCGGCTATCGCCAAAATCTCTTGGTGTCACCGCCAGAACATTGTGTTTTCCAAGCTTGCCCCACTCTAGCAATCTATTGAAAATCAAGAGTTGGTCTGAAATCAAGCCAGCTTCGATAGCGTAAACATAGATAGATTTTTTCGCCTTGCAATAATCTGAAAGGTCAGCTTGTGCAGTTTTTGCAATAGAAACATACTCGTCTTTGTCGTCCATCAATGCAAGCGGCACCTCCACCACCGATGAGCCAAAGAAGGCGACATCGGGCTTTTCTGCTGCACTTTCGGCAAAAGCATAAACGTCTCTAGACTGAGCAAGGTTTGTGTCCATGTATTTGCTTGGTCCCTGGAGCAAAATCACGTTCAAGATAAAATTGGAAAGAAAAAAAACAAACAATGCCACCATAGTGGCAGACTTTGGCTCAGACTGCTTCACTGGCTGTGAATTTGAGGTTTCTCGGGACACTCTTGCAATCCTAATCGATGCTTTCGACTGACGTCAAATAACTCGATAAATTGGGCTCTTTGCAAGCTTTTCAAGAGGAGCTAGGGTCGCCTATCCCATGTCCAGAAAGCGTTTCTTTCCCTTTGGTTAAAAGGCGCTCTCCACTCTCGTTCGTCCAAAACGGTCGGTTCAACTTTGAACAAATCCATGTCTCGAGGACCTTGAACTTTAGTAGCCTCGTCAACCAAATTAGGCTTTATAACGGGTTTTGATTTCGCGGTAGTCTCTGGATATCTGAAATCTTTGCTTTCGTGAAACAAAAGACTTCCACCAGAATCAAATTTTAGTACAACGTTGCTCGTGATTGGCTGATTTTCAATGTTATTGAAAATAATTGACCATTGAACAATCTTGTCGTCTTTTAGCTTGAAGCGAAGCACGTGAAAACAAATCATGTCGGTGTCTCTGGGAATTCGATAATAAATAGACGAATAGCCTGGCGCCTCGCTTGGTATTTGCACTTTGATTGATTTTAGAAGAGCGAGCCTTTTTTCAGTAAATTTATATGGCTCACCAAACCATTCTTTGACCTTGGTAGAAGGACATCCAATCAAATCGCAATTATGCAAAAGTAAATTGAACCTTTTATAAAAAGTAATTGAGTCATTTTTGAACTGTTGAGTGCTGTGTTCAAAGAGTTTGGTCGCCTCGCCAGCAACAATCCATGAAGCATTGGCAGCAGGAATCGATCCTGCAATCACAACTATCAGTAACGAATTCAAAATCCTGTAGAGCAACCCGCAAATCCTCAAATAACCACCCTTAAGGATACCACTCGGCATCGCGAGAGCGAACTATGCTAGGAAAATACTACGTCCCTATCTGGCAGTGCGCCGACTGGGGACCGCGGTTGAGTTGCCGCCGTTTCTAATAAAAAAGACAATGGCAATCTAGAGGTCAAAAATTATGTTTAGCAGACAAAAGCTGATCGACACTACGTCGAGCGCTGATACCGCTATGGACAAAGGCGATCTTGATAGAGCCGAAACTCTCTACACAAAAGCAATTATCATAGCTGAAAAAATGTATGGCAAAAATTGCGTCTCTGTGGCGTCGCTGTTAATGAGCCTTGTGCGTCTTTACAAGAAAAAAGGCGACGACTGGCAAGCAGACTTTTTAAAATGCAAAATACAAGAGATTTTGGCTACACCAGTAGAAATCAGCGGACAATTTAGAAAATTGCAGGAACAGTAGAATCGTACAGCAAATCTGATATCCTCTTAGTCTTCACGAATCCACTTTAGTTGCAAATGAGCCTGGAAAACGACGAAAAAGACGAGCGCCGCGATTATTATTCGCGTATCGCAGAGCAGTACGAAAAGTGCGCGCTGGAAGAAACTGGCTACAAAGCTCATGAAATTGTCCCTGCGAAGCTTTTCCAAATGATTGAAGGCTTCGAGCATCCCATTTCGGTTTTGGATCTGGGCTGTGGAACAGGGCTTGCATCCGTCCCCTTCATCGATCGCAATGACCTGGTAACAGGCGTTGATTTCTCACCTGGAATGATTGAAGTCTGCAAGAAAAGAAAATTCGAAAATCTCATATGTCAGAGCATCAATGAAGAACTTGCAGTTACGGATGATTCTTTCAATCTGACGATATGTCTTGGCGCCTTTGAATTTGTCGAGAATGCAAAATTTCTGCTAGATCAAGTTTTTAGAAAGCTTAGAGCTGGCGGAATATTCGCATTCACCATTCCCACAAGCAAAGAACCTTGCGAACGGCTTAAGATTCAATATTTTACAGTAGAAGAAATGGAAAAGGATTTAAAAGAAACCGGATTCACACTGCTTGAAGTCGAATCATTTTTGGGCTGGGAAACAGGTCATCTCCAAGCACTAGATGGTAAGTCAAAAGGGCAACACGAAAAGGTTCAGTACGCAGCGTTGTATGCTCAAAAACCGGATGCAACAAAAATATCGTGACCGAGCCACTAGATAATCACTATACTTCAGCCCGATTGGCAGAAATTTACGACCTTGATAGTGGTTGGTCAGAAGATAGAGAGTTCTATCTAAATCTTGCCGGAACAACACCAAAACGTATTCTTGATTTAGGCTGCGGGACTGGCTTGCTATGCGACGCTTACGCTGCTTCAGGTCACAAGGTTACAGGTGTCGATCCGGCAGAAGCGATGCTTGATGTCGCTCGCAAGAAACCGCATGCCAAAGACATAGAATGGATTCTGTCTACAGCACAAGATTTCAAATCGTCGCATTTATTTGATTTGATAATAATGACTGGGCATGCGTTTCAGGTCTTACTCACAGATCGCGACGTAATTACTGTTTTCAAAATGATGAAAGAACACTTACATCCCGATGGTCTCATCGTCTTCGAGTCTCGCAATCCATTATACGATTGGAAGAAGGAATGGAATTACGAAATTCCGCTCGATACTACTAGTGGTATCGTCACTGAATCTCGAAAGCTGGAAAACTTTGAAAATAATCTGATGACATTCACTCTGAATTATGAGTTTCCTTCGGATATTTTGACTTCAACGAGTGTTCTGAAATTTTGGACCAAAGCAGAAATCGAACAGAACCTGGCCAGCGCTAATTTAGCTATAGAAAAAATCAGCGGCACCTGGGAAGATGCGCCATTTGAGCCAAGCAGCTCTAAGGAAATGATTTTCTGGGTGCACAATCGCAGCTAGCCTCGGTGGCAAATATATTGTCAAATTGCCACGGGCATGATATTGTGGATGCATGCAAAAAAAACGAAGAAATTATACTGAACTGGGCGATTACGAAATGCCAGAGGAACTCTCAGGCAAAGTCGAAGAAATGATCGCTATTGCAGATGAAGAAGATGAGCTAGCTCGCCTGAATTTCAGATGGAGTAAAGAGCCTTTGGAAACAGTAAAAATGGCAGCCAGCTTAATTGGAATTCCGTATCAAACTTTTATAAAACAAACTGTATTTGAACACGCGCTTCAAATTATAAAAGAGGTTAGAGAATCAAAACGCTCGGTCTAATCGATAGAGCCAGCGACATCACCAAGTTCCTTCTTTATTTTCGCTCGCAGCTCAAGAGTATTGACTTTGACTTTTTTTACGTCAACTCCAGCAGCTCTGCGAAGCGTCTCATCGCAAGCCATTAAAGCGCCCTTCAAATCATTGTTGGCGAATTTCAAACGAGCAAGAATATTGTAAACAGAAATGTGATCCGGTTCAAGCGCTATCGCCTTTTCAACATCGGCAAGCGCCTTGTCTATTTGATTCCATTTCCAATAAGAAAAAGCGCGATCCACATAGCCATATTCATAGTTCGGATCCAATTTGATTTCTTTTTCAGCATAAACAAAAGCCATTGGTTCAAGTTTGATGCTCGAATAATTATTTGATAGTTGATGATAAATTTCCATCAAATCCTTCTTGTGTTCCTCATCCTTAGGACAAAGAACACTGGCATTCTCCAAAGCCTGCACAGCATCATGAAATTGCTGCATATCGGCAAGCAAAATGCCACGTTTTAAATAAGCGCTATAGTCATCTGGATAGAAATTGGAAACCAAGCAATAATCGGCTAGCGCATTGTTCTTTTCATTAATGGCTTCAAAACATTTTGCTCTCATATTTAAAGCAAGTCGATTGGTCGGATCCACCTTCAATGCAGCGTTATAACTATTTATCGCTTCAACATAATTCGAATAGGTGTAGTGATCACAACCTTGATTCAAGTGGGCGTAAAAGTTGTTTGGATTTACTTTAAGCGCTTCGTTGGTGTCATAAACTGAACCAGCAAAATCTTTCAAATTCTCTTTCGCGTTTGCTCTGTTTACGAGCGCGTAAGAATTATATGGGTCCAATTGAAGACACTTATTAAAATTCGAAAGCGCAGATAAATTGTCACCTTCCTGTAAGTACGATGTTCCATCGAAATAATAAAAGTACGAGCAGTCTGGATTTGATTCAATAGCTCGTTTCATCTCTTGGTGCGAGCGTTTGGTATCAAAATCCGACCAGGCATGTGAAATTCGTGCAAGTTTCAGCGACCTCTTATTACGAGCGATAACGCCTTGTGGCCCCGTTCTACTAAGCCCGGCTACAAAATTATGTAGCTGTTTTTCTTGTCCAATAGAATTGACGTCTAAATGTTCTAACCGAAACGTACCATCTTCCCGAATGACCGTCAGCTGAAAAATCACTTTTATTTCGGGCATTTTTGCCTTCGAAACATCTAGCATGGTACCAACTATTTGGACCAATGAAGAGGAGCCTAAGAAAGCACAATTATCAGGGTAGTTCAAATAAGCATCAATCAGAATCTTATCGTCTTTGATACCCAGCACATTCTTCAGTTGAGCTGCATGCTCGCAATTTTTGCCTGACTTCAACTCGGAGAAGGCTTGTTGCAACCAATCATAAGCAAAGTCGCTAGGATTGAGAACTGCCGACTTTGTCGTTGAATTTTCACTATAAATAAGTATGGCTTCGTTTGAAGCCTCAATATAAATCGGCTTCCACAGGAAATACCCCAGAGCCATCGACGCGACGATGAGCATAAAATATGCTCGCACAGGTTTTACAGGCGACGGGGAGAATCTGAACATGTTCTGATTCTCTTACATTTAATCTAATCGCACAAATAAAACTTGTGCTTCAACTACATCTAACAGTTTATTTCTTCAAGCTTTTCCGGATTATAGGAAGCGCTATTTTAGTTGCTTCTTCGCCAGCTTTGATAGCTCTTTCAGCATCAGCTGGCTTGCCTTTCACAACAGGAATACCGCTTACGTCAGGGTTTATGATTATGTCGGCAAATGGCATTTGGCGCGCATCGGAAACTCCCAGCATTACGTCACCCAGGCGACTTACGATGGCACTTAGTTTTCTGAATTTTTTTGGTGGCAATTCTTTCAAAGGCTCGTCCACAAGCACTGCTATGACGATATCGGCACCGGTATCACGCGCGGCAGACGCGGGCATGTTAGCACGTACGCCGCCATCGACGTAGACCTTATCGCCTATTGCAACGGGCTGAAGAACACTTGGAATAGTAGAACTCGCTCTAATAGCGGTAGACAGCTTGCCGTCGCTTATTCTGTAAGCTTTCCCATCAATCAAATTAGTCGCGACCGCAGAAAACGGAATGGGCGTATCTTCAACGTTCTCGACACCTTCGGGCAATTTTTCCTCCAAAAACCTTCCAAACTTATTGCCTGTAAATATGCCAGCATAGTGCTTCTTGAATGGATTGAGCAACTTTTTGATTGGATTGAAAATCAACGTTGTAGGTATTATGAATCCAGGTATATAGGACTTTTTCAAAGAATTATCCAACAACATTTTCTCGATATCATCAAGCGGAACGCCTGCCGCGTAAAGCCCGCCAACGATAGAACCCATGCTGTTTCCGACAATATAATCAATTGGAATATTCGCCTCTTTCAAAACCCGCAGCACACCTACGTGCGCAGCACCACGCGCGCCGCCACCACCAAGGGCCAGGGCAATTGTAGGTCGACCTTTGACTTGCGCTTTGTCCACGCTTGCATCGACTGTTGGATCGTCTTTACCCACATAGGTGGACTCGCTAGCAGTTTCGCGTTTTTCGGTGGGAGTAGAAATAACCTGCCCCGGACCGACTGCTTCTCTTCGCGCCTTTTCCGGCAAATCTGGACTTTCTTCAAGCTGCCGCTGCGCCTGTTTTTCAACTAGCTCGGTAGGCGTGGGAAAGTCCTCGATAGCATGCGTGTCTTTAGAGCGAGAATAGCCTTTTAAACTCTGGGCATAGCAAGACGCATCGCAAAGTGGGTTGAGGAAAATCCCGAGCAATCCAACAGAGACTAAAGCAACTTTTAAATGCATCGCTACCCCTACCACCTACAGTAAGGATTATTTAGCTTTAAATACTATGAGTGAAGTCGCCAACGCTCAGCCTCGACCAGATCTTGACGGGCTCCATAGTCATCATTCAAAAGTCTTTTCACGGCTGCCCGCTCTGAAAATGCCTCTGAAGATTTTTCCAGCTCTATTGCCTTGTTAAAAGATATTAGAGCTTCTGAGTATTCTCCAGCCGACCTTTGTAGTCGACCCATTGCAAAATAAGCATGAGCGTTGTCGGGCTGAAGTGAAATGCCTTTTGCAAAATCCAGAAGTGCTTCTCGCTCATATCCTATTTTCATTCTTGGAAAAGCCCTGTCCCAATAACCATAAGGCAATTCGGGTTTTAATTCTATTACTTTAGTTGCATCTGAAATCGATTCCGACAAATGTTGAGCTTGAGAATTAGCTATGGACCTTTGATGATAAATCCAAAAGTCATCCATTTTTTCACTTTCGGGTCGCAGCTTGAGAGTCAAGTCCAAGTCAGGAAGAGCCTCTGCATAGAGTTTCATATTCATCAAAAGTAAGCCGCGGTAATAATATCCTTTATAATTTTTTGGTTCAAGCGAAATCATCTGCGTGTAATCAACTAAAGCAAAAGAATTTTTTTCGAGTTTTTCGTAGACCATTGCTCGATTGCAATAATAGTCATACTGCCCAGGATCAAGTTCGATTGCTATTGAATAATCTCGAAGAGCCTCTTCATATTTTCCATGCGAATTGTTTTCGTATGCCCGAATTCCGTAAGCAAAATAATTATCGGGGTTGATTTTTATCGCCAAATCCAGGTCTCTGAGCGCCCCTTCATAATCACCCAAAGAACCTTTGACACCAGCTCCGTTTACGAGAGCATCAGTGGTATTTTTCGATTCCAGCTTGGCACTGATTTCATATTCCTTAAGTGCTTCCTCGAATTTGCCCTCGTCGAACATGTGGTAGGCGCGAGAATAACACAAATAAGCACATTTGCTGTTGATCAATAGAGCACGATCTAGCTCTTCCAAAGCTCTTTTTCTGTCAATATCATTCCAAGCATTGTTGTAGCGAAGTTGCTTGAGAATCCTTTTGTTTCGCTCAAGAAACTTGGTGGAAGTAGGTTTTACAACACTCTCAAAAAATTGCTTTGAACTTAGACTGTCTAACGTTCTTATTTTGACCAACGATACAGAAAGTTTGCCCTTCTTGTTGTCCACCATTAGCTCAGCTTTGAATCTAATCAAATTCAAATTTGGCGAACACATATCGAATAATCTTCCATACATGTGAACATAGGTCTGATCACCAAAAGAGCGAACGCGATCAGGGTCGCTCACTTTTACATCCAGATATTTCAAATCGCAGCTCGAACCAACTCCCAAAGCCTTACGTATCAACTCGCTACGGTTTGAATTCCTATTGGTGATAATTTCGTAGAATCCTTTTTGCATCCACCATGTTGCAAATTCTTTGGCAGTATCTGGAACATGATCGCGATTCAGCTTGTGCTCGTGCCAGGCCAGAACCAGTTCGTTCGATGCCAAAACATAAAATGGAGGCAAGAAAAAAAATCCCAAAACCAACGCCAAGCTGATTAATCCGTAGTTCAGCTTGCCAAATTTGGAGGGTAATGACGCGTATTTGGTCATACAAGCATTATCCTCCCCTGAGTCTAAAAGGAGAATGGGATTTCCACTCAAGGTAATCTAATTTTGACGCTTCTTATCCACAAGCGCTGAAAAAAACGCCTTTGCCAGCTCCGGCAGGGCGTGAGAATTAATTTCCTTGTCGAGCGATTCGGAGCCCTCGTGATACTTGAGATGAGCTTTTTCGGTCGAGTCTGGATGAAACTTTATTCGCACAAGCGGCGGATAGGTGCGCGAGTCAAATGAACCAACACTGAGTTGCAGCAACATATTTGACGGAATGATGAAAATCTGAATTTCATGACTGTAGCCACGCATCATCATCGACCAATCTGAAAAAGTCAAATGTCCAGCATAAACCTTGTCGCCAGGAGGTCTGTCGCTTTCCTGCAAAATGTCATTGCAATCTACATGATGAAAAGCTGGAGTCTCCCATTCTATTTGTTGCGAGATATCGCTCGTCATCTGGTCAAACTGATCACTAAACGAAATCATGTTTTCGAAGAGATGATCCATCCATTCCGAAACATCCCGGTCATTTTGCGAATGCTTTTCCATCCAAGCTCTTTGTTCGGCTTCGTGCTGCGCTTGCGACGACTGCGCCAATTGCTTTATCCAGTAAGCATCACAGCATTTTTTATCGTCCATATTGCGTTCCTTTGGAGGGTCTAAGTCAATTTACCTCAGCCCTGGGTGGATTATTCGTATTCTAAACCTTTTGGATACTTTGAATATTTTGGAGGTGGCAATTGCAAATCGTAATAGAGTCCAACATCTCCATTCAAAAATTCTTTGCGAGTTAAAACTTTCACGCCTTTTGCCCAGAGGGCTAAGCCTAACGGGTTAGAGCCACTTTCTCTGATAGGTGTTTTGATGCCTTTTATTATTTGCTGAGTAACTAAGACTTTGAAATCAGAAGTCGTTTCAGGATAAGAAATCCCAAAACCTTCTTTATAAACTGGGTTTTGAAACCGATCCAGTTTCAACGTCACATTAGCTCTGACCATAGGAGATGAACTGCCGCCGCAGAATACACTCCACCCAATAACTTCGAATCGTTGAAGATGAATTCTTAATGCCTTGAACCTGCCGATGCTGGGAATTCGATAAAAAAGCGATTCATGCTCAGGCAATTCGTAAACCGTGTCAAGCGCTGTATTGGGAGTGAGAACGAATTTCGAGACCGGAAACGGCTCACCCAATACCGCTTTAACTTGCTCGGCATTTAATCCAATTAGTTTATATTTTTCGAGTATGCCATTAAAATTTCGAAAAAAACTGTTTTCTAACTGAATTTCCGTAACTTTAGAGGTTAATTCACTTGATTGCTCATTTTCAACTGCCATTACAGGTGATGGCATTAACATAATCCAGGTAGTTAGGAGCAGCAAGAGTCTTCGCATAGCTTACGGGCTCACGTAAAATGAAGTTCCGGTGACAACCTCGTTTTCATTGAAATTTACGTTAAGTTGACTCCCGTATTCAAAACTACTCCACTCTAGAAAATAGATCCACCAATTTGATTTGGCATCGCCACCTGACGGCACACCTATTTTTTCGCGAACATCTGCCTTTTTCAAACCTATCAATGTATTTCCCTTGACCAGTGCTACAGCCAAATATTCATAATTTGGAAAATATTTCCATAAATCTAACGCTCTATTGCCCCAGAAAATTTCCCAAGAGTTGGGATTCCTGGTCATAACGTAACAGTCAGACGAAGGTTCGTTAGTCAAACCCACGAGAATGGTTGATGAACGGAATAAGCTAAAACAAAAATAGATGGCAAAAACGCCCAAGGCAATTTTCCATAACTTGGATCGTTTTGTTTTTGCCATAATCAAAATCCAGAATTACGAATCCACAGCCACTACAATGTGGTCGCTCGCCAAGCCGATCTTGTTGCCTTTCGCATCGATTCCGTAAGCGCGAACTTGATAGATTCCTACACTAGGAAACATTGAGCGCTCGATCTTCACGGTATCTATTATCTTAGCATCGATTGTTTTCATAATAAGCGCGCTGGGCGAAGAGGCTTGCGTGTTCTGGCTTTCGAAATATCTGTTTGGCTGCGCGATTTCAAGCACAACTTTAGTTGCGCCTGCCATTTTCTCTGCATTAACCGAAAGCTCTTTTGTGGCGTCTTCTTTACTCATGTGCAAATAGCCTTTGCTGCCCATGAATCCTGAATTCTCGAAGTCGAGCACGGGCATCAATTTTTCTTTCGATATCAGTTTTACTTTGTTTATCATCAGATGCGATTTGCGCGGAAATTGAATCGACATCTCGCGGCAAGTGCCACCAAGAGTCCATTGTGGCATGTTAGTCAAAGTGAAATAAAGAGTTTGCGTGCCAGACACAAGCGATGCGCAGGAGCTTACAGAGTCATCGAAACTCGGAGCGAGATTATTGCGGAACAAAAGACATGCAGGACCTTTGGGTGTTTCACTTGCAAAGTTCGTCACTTCCATAGCCAGAACATCTGTCTTGAAACATGGAATCGAGACTGACATAAAGAGTTTAGGGCTCTTGCGTGTTTTTGATTCAAATTCAAGCGAGCCATCGGTATTCCATTTGCTTTGTGCATGCTCAACTGGATTGGCTTCCATGATGTCGCGCAAATCTTCGTTCTCGAAAGTTCTTTCGAAAGGAGTTTCATCGGCTGGAATTTCTACTTTAGAAAGCTTGCGGCTGTCCTGATTCCATCTGTAGATATTGACCTCGTTTCTAGCATTGAACAAAGAATGCTTGAGAAAACCAAATGGAATTATGGGCTCGTAATTTTCTAACGCAAGACAGTTATGAATATCGCGGCAGAGCTGGGGCGACTTGGTCATGCCATCAAGCGCGTTACGACAAGCATATGCGCCATTTATATTGTCTGGAAGAGACAAAATCAAAACCTGAGGATCGTCTTTAATAGGTCCCGAATAAAGGGCGTTTAGCTCTTTGCGAATACTGTTGACTGTTTCGCCAGCGTCGACCCAGGCAGAATTGTTGAAGCAAAGACAGACTAGACTGAATATGGAAAATGCGCCGGCTATACGCCTTTTAGAACGTCCTAAAACCGGTGCGCTGATACATGCAACAGCAAGTAAGATACTGAAGGCGGCAGAGGGCAAATAAGCAAGTCTGCTGCTTTGCAAATCGTCGCCGATAGTAAAGAGCTTGAATACCGGTGCAAATGCAATCAGCAAAAACGAAATGCAAAAGAGAAGCAGCTTGCGCCAGCGCGCTGAGCTTATTGTCGTGTAAATTGCCGAACCCAACATAGGCAGCATAAAAACTACCCAGATGACTTTCATCCATTTGGAATTCTCTACAATTGTTTTGTTGAGCGGAACCAGGAACATGTAAGCGCCTTGCCACCATTGTCTGAATTGCGCTTTCCAGTCGGTGGGAAGAAAAGAATTGTCGTAGCCGCCAACCACTGTTCCAAGTGCAAACGAACGCAGAGCAAGAAAAGCTACCAGAATGCCCCAGAGCAATAGAACTGGCTTGAGGCGTGTTTTCCATTCTGATTTTGGAGTGGCGAAAAATTCAAAAGCGGTAATAACAATTGGCAGTGTGAATGCCATTTCTTTAGAGAAAAAGGCAAGTATCATACACGCGC
Organism: Cyanobacteria bacterium TGS_CYA1; assembly: GCA_026129135.1. Taxonomy (GTDB): domain Bacteria; phylum Cyanobacteriota; class Vampirovibrionia; order Obscuribacterales; family Obscuribacteraceae; genus Aved-18. The sequence goes on from JAHCIQ010000005.1 coordinate 245,554, forward strand.
ACATTGTGACCAGCGTGCCAATTTCTTTCAGTTTGCGATATTCAAGATAAGCCCAGAAACTGAGCATGTAGAACGCCGTGGCAACTACATCTACACGACCGGTTATCCAGGAGACGGCTTCTGGGTGAAGGGGATAGACACCAAATATAGTGGCAGAGAAAGCAGGTACCCAGTTGCGAAGACTTTCTGGATCCATGCCATTTTTCAGCTCTCTCTCCGCTTCTTTTTTAGACGGGGAAACCAGCTCCTCAACTAATCCTTGAGCAACAAAATAGACGCCTATTGTCGCTACTACATGAAAGACCAGATTGGTTATGTGAAAACCGATAGCGTTGGTCTTCCACAAAAAATAATCCCAGGAGAGAAAAACAGAAATCAAAGGACGATAAAAAGCAGTGGTGGTCAATTGCAGCCACGAGGTATGAAAATTACGCAGAATTAGCTCTGGCTCGACCATTGCGCGCTTGAGCCAGATTAAGTGAACAAAGTCATCGCCCACAAAGAAATTGAACAGGATAGGACTGTAGGAAGCCGCTGTAATGAGGCAGATCAAACCAAGAACAAGTCCGCCTGCTCTGTTCAAGATTCCAGCGCCACCTCGTAGGCCGGACGGTCCTCTAAATGGCAGCGAATTTCTTCGCGTTTTTTGATTTCTTTGGCAGGTGCGCCAATCAAAACCATTCCCGGTTTGGTATTGCCAGTAACAACCGAAGCGCCTGCTATAACACAGTTTTTGGCGACTCTTACGCGTGGAAGTATGAGCACTTTGGCACCGACTATGACACCACTTTCAAGATAGGGACCTTCGCGTCCTTTCTGACATGGCGGGTGCATGCTGTCAACGGTGCAAGACATCGGATAGAAGTGCACGTTGTCTTCGCAGGTGGTGTAAGTGGCGATAAATACATTGTTGTGAAAACGGCAGTTGTCGCCGATTTTGATTTCGCCGTCCGACTGCGAATTAGTGCCGAAGCTGCAATTCACTCCAAAATGGCTGTTCTCGCGGATAACGGCACGATGTCCGGTCTGAAATCCTTCGCCATAACTTGTATTGGCATACAGAATTGTGCCTGAGCGAATTACGCTTCTGGCTCCGATTTTGGTTGAAGGATTTTGATAGTCGGGGTCTTTTAGATAACCGTACAGACGTTCGCCGATGATGCATTGAGCGCCGACATAAGAGTCGTTGCCGATTTCTGCGTTTTCGTAGATTATTGCCTGAGCTTCGATTCGTACGTTGTCGCCGATTTTGGCACCATCATAAATGATGGCGCCTGGACCTATCGTGACCGAGCGACCAATGGACGCTTTGTCACTGACTACTGCCGACGGGGCGATACTCATTTTATTTGTTGGTGACGACTGGAGTTGCCACTGGTGAAACAGTCGTGACTTCTAACATCACTTCTTGCACCGCGCGTGCCACTGTCATAGCCTGGCTATCAGTGAGTTCGGGATACATTGGAAGGGAAAGAACCTCAGCTGCAGCTTTTTCTGCAAGTGGGAAATCGCCCAGTTTGTAGCCCAGATCGAACGCTTTTTGGGTGTGCAGTGGAACTGGGTAATAACACATCGAACCAATGCCGCGTTTTTTCAAACTGTCTATCAAGTGCTGACGACCGTGGGCAACGCGAATTGTGTATTGGTGCCATACATGTGTAACGCCTGATTCTGCGGTTGGAATGTACGGTGTCTGAACATTGGGGCAATCTTTCAAGCATTCGTTATAGAGTGTGGCAATCTGATTGCGGCGGTCGTTCCATTTTTTGAGGAAGCTTACTTTAGACATCAAGACGGCGGCTTGAATTTCATCAAGACGGCTGTTGACACCAAGTTCGTCGTGATAATAACGCTCGACCGAACCGTGAGCACGAATGGTTTTGACGCGCTTCGCTAGAGCTTCGTCGTTTGCTACTACCATACCGGCATCGCCGGCGGCACCAAGATTCTTGGTTGGGTAAAAGCTGATGCAAGCCAGGTCACCGTAGCTGCCGGTTGGTTTTCCAGCGACTGTAGCGCCTATGCCTTGAGCGTTGTCTTCGACCACGCGCAAATTGTGTTTCTTGGCGATTTCCATAATCGCGGGCATATTGCAGGGCATACCGTAGAGGTGCACCGGCAGTAGTACTTTGGTTTTAGGGGTAATTGCCGCTTCGATTTTGGTTACATCTATATTGAAGGTAACGGGGTCGATGTCGACGAATACTGGTTTGCCACCGCGAAGGAGAATCGCTTCGACCGTAGCTGCAAAGGTGAATGGGGTGGTGATTACTTCGTCACCGGCACTGATATCGAGTGCCATCATGGCTAGAACCAGGGCATCGGTGCCGTTTGCTACGCCGATTCCGTATTTGGCATCGCAGATGGCGGCAACTTCGTTTTCGAGCCTTGTGCCATACTCACCTAAAATGTAGTGTCCGCTTCTCAAAACATTGAGGACGTTCTGCTCCAAAACGGATTGGACCTCTTTATACTGGTCCACCAAATTGAGCACTGGAATATTTGTCACCATAAGTGCTTTGGGATTCCTTTTTGACGGGATAACGAATGTCCGCAGTGTACCTGACATGCTTGCAGGTCTAAAAGGGGAGAATTATAAGGTTTCTCAAGAGCATATCTTATCGATATTTAAGAATCGCCGAATAATCATGCGATTGATAGCTCGCGACTCATTAACAAAAAATCAGAAAAGGGGACGCATTAAGCATCCCCTTTACTTTTTAAGCGATTACTTTTTCAGATTAGCGTTTGCCAGGTGTGGCTACGGTTCTTGAAAGAGCGTTGGTGACGAAGAGGTTCAAGCTTACGCCTTCTCTTTCGGCACGAGCCACAAGGGCTTGGTGAAGGGAGCGAGGCAGGCGAACGGTAAATTTGCCGCTATAGCTCATGTACTCGTCGCTTCCAGCTTTGGCGCGGGCTGCTGTACGCACAGTTTTCACTGGCTTTTTAGCTTTTGCCATGCTGTGTGAGGGTTTCTTAGCGGCTGGTGCCTTAGCCTTGGCGGCTTTTTTGGCGGAACCGGCTTTGGATCCCTTTTTCTTTGCTGCTACCATGTTGTTCTCCTTGTTCAGTGAGGATAAACGTCTAACTGAGATTGTTGTTGTTGGTTCCAGACGTTTTTTTGAGTGAAGTTCGACGCTAGTAAGTTCGGAGGATTCAAAACTACGATGCGTCACTGCATTCGATGGCTAACCTAATACCACTCCAGGTGGCATAGTAATTGTACCTCCACTATTTATATTTTATGCATACGGCGGATATACATTTTTCTACCGAGGTTATAGATGAGGCACCACCTCATGCCATGCGGAAAAGCGCAAACGCGCTCTACACGTGGTGTCACACCATTTTTGATGGCTGGTATCATGGTGGTGGCTGGTGGCAAATGTTTAAGTAAAGTAACCTGGAAAAGCAAAATGCCGGGAGGTTTTAGGTAATTTTGAAGGTCTTGATTATCAGACTTAGCGCTCTTGGAGACGTGGTGCACACGCTTCCAGCCGCTGCCAGAATAAAATCCGGTCTGATTGAAGCAGGTTTTGCTGACACCACCCTCAGTTGGCTGGTCGAACCTCCAAACAAGGACCTGCTGGTCAATAACGACCTTGTGGATGAGGTTATTCTCTTCCCCAAAAAAGCTTTGAAAGCGAAAATCACCTCTCCTGATAAATGGGGAGAGTCGATTTCTCTCTTTTCTCAATTTGCCTCAGAACTCAAACAGAGACGCTTCGACGCGGTTATCGACTTTCAAGGACTTTTGAAAAGTAGTATTCCAGGATACATTTCTGGCTCCAAAATAAGAATTGGATACTCAAAAGTGAAAGAGTTTTCCCACCTCTTTTTGACTCACAAGCTTTATATCGAAGATTATTTTGCCGAAGGGACACACATAATCAATCGTCATCTTTTGCTTGCCGATCTTGCAGTGAGAGTTCTTACAGACAAGTACAAAACCCTCGATCAGATTGCAGCATCTGCCAAGCTTTCTGAAAGAGTGCTCCAAGGGGGCGCCACCGCCGCCGATACGCCCGAACTGGTGGCAAATTTTCCGCTACCACGGCCGGAGGCATCGGTTTATGATCGTTTTGGGCAAATGTTGCCTACAAAACAAAATAAGCTACCGAGGGTGGTATTGATACCAGGTACCACCTGGGACACCAAGATTTGGGCACCAGAAAAATGGTCGAAACTTGGTCAGGAACTAATTAAAGCAAGTGATACTAGGCCCGGTGCAGAGATTGTCATCGTGGGTGGTGATAGCGAAGCGAACGTAAACGCTTCCATATTTCAATATATAAGGAATGCAGGGGCGAGTGTGGTCGATTTGACCGGAAAGACTTCACTGGTGGACCTTATAGCCCTTTTTGAAGGCTCGGACCTGGTAATCGGGGGCGATACCGGTCCTATGCACCTGGCTTGTGCCACCAGGCATCCAAAAGTGCTCGCCATTTTTGGTGCCACCCCTTCAAAAAGAAATGGACCATATGGAGATGGTAATCAGGCTCTTGCCTTAAATCTTTCTTGCCAGCCTTGCAACCAGATGAAATGCCCGCTCAACACTACCGCCTGTCTGCAAGATATGAGCGTTGATTATGTTCTATCTGAAGCGCTCAAAATGCTTTAAGCCGTCTTGCTTTATCTATTCTGTAATCCAACAATCGTTGTTGCGATCCCAGCTCGATACCACTTCGTTATCTTTGAAGAAAATACCGATTTCGCGGGCTGCGCTTTCAGGACCGTCGGAACCATGGACGATATTACGGCCGATATCAAGAGCGAGGTCACCACGGATGCTACCTGTTGCAGCATTGGCTGGATTGGTGGCACCGATGACCTGACGGCAGGTAGCAATGGCGTTTTTGCCTTCCCATACCATTGCAACAATCGGTCCAGAGGTGATGAACTTAACCAGTCCATCGAAAAATGGTTTGCCTTTGTGCTCACCGTAATGGTTTTCAGCCATTTCGACAGGCACCTTCATCAACTTCATTCCAGCTAATTTGAGACCTTTGCGCTCGAAGCGTGAAATAACTTCCGAAACGAGACCTCTTTGTACTCCGTCTGGCTTGATTGCTACGAAGGTTTTTTCAATAGACACCGTTTTTCTCCTTATATCTTGTTCAACTTGGCAATATTAGGGTCAAGCAGACGCTTGCCGACGTTTTCAAACTCTACATTATAGAGTTCCTTATTACCTTCGCCGATGACCTGGACCACCACGCCGACTCCAAACTTAGAGTGCTGCACGTTATCGCCCACCGATAACTTTTCATAAGTTGGTGTTTCAGGGACTTTGGTAGGCTCGCTTTGGGCAGCTTCTCGGCGCATGGCTCTTGGTTTGGAAGCTCCGCCAAAACTGGAGGCTGGTGCGCCACCCGAGCCGACGTACCCGCCGGGCTTTTGGCCACCATAACCGCCACCGCCGTAGCTGCCACCTTGCGAACCACGTCCGCCAGAACCAGTCGAACCGCGTCCAGTCGTTTTTTTATCCTGACGACCATATCCCCCAGAATTTCCCGAATTGCCCCAACCGCCGCCGCCATAGCCGCCACCACCGCCGTAGCCGCCACCTTGACGTTGAGCACCGCCATACTTGTCGCTATTGCCATAGCGATTGCGCTCACCAAAGGTGTCGCGGTCTTTGAAGCTATCGTAACTGTCGCTATCGGCAAAGTCTTCGTTATAACCTTCACGACCACCAGCTCTAAAACTGCCACCACGAGCAGAAGATTCTTGCACGTTATTAGTATTTGATTGGTCATAAAAACCAGTCAAAAGTCCAGGTGTAATTTCAGACAAGAATCGGCTTGCAATAGTGTAATTGGCTGCCTGTCCAAACGTGCTTCTGCGGCGAGCGCGGCTCATATACAGATGGTCACCAGCTCTTGTAACTCCCACATACATGAGACGTCTTTCTTCTTCCAGTTGAGCTGGCGAATCGAGCGAGCGCACATGCGGAAAGAGTCCTTCTTCCAGTCCCATCATGAAGACAACTGGAAATTCGAGTCCTTTTGCTGCGTGCAAAGTCATTAGCTTGACTGCGTCGTCTTCCAGTTTCACTTTGTCCAGGTCGCTTACAAGCGAGATGCGAGTCAAGAAACTGTCGAGGTCAGGCTCATCTGCAATGGCTTCGAATTCTCGTGCCACTGCCATGAATTCATGAATGTTTTCTATGCGACCAAGTGCCAGTTCGTCTTTGTTTGTCGCAGCAGCTTCTTCGAGCATATCTATATATTTGATGTCTTTCAAAATGAGTTCGATCAATTTAGATACGCAATTTTTGTCGCTCGTATCTTTTGCCACTGGAACCCAGCGGTCCATAACCAGGTGTCCAAAATCTTTGAGCGCAAGTTGCGCTTTCTTTGGAAGAGTCGCTACTCTGTCGGCTTGAAGTGCTGCATCTGTAATCGAGATATTTTCGCTCTGGGCAAATTCGAGCAAACGCTCGAGCGAAGTTTTTCCAATCGCGCGCTTTGGCACGTTTGCAATACGCATGAAAGCCTGGCTGTCTTGCGGGTTGTACGTAAGTTTCAGGTATGCCATCATGTCGCGGATTTCTTCGCGGTCGTAAAATCTGGTGGCGCCAACTAACTGATATGGAATATTGCTTCGCACCAGAATTTCTTCTATTGCGCGTGAAAGCGAGTTCGTTCTATAAAGAATTACTTGCTCGTTATAATTTTTGCCTTGCTGTTTGAGCTTTTTCAATTCCTGTACGACATAAAAGGCTTCGTCGATTTCGTCTGTCGCTTCGTAGTATTTCGCCTTGCTGCCAGCACCTTTGTTGGAGCGAAGTGTTTTATCGATACGTTCAGAATTATTTTTGATGATACTATTGGCGATATCAAGAATAGTTGATGTCGATCGATAATTATCTTCTAGTTTTACAACAGTGGTACCAGGAAAATCTTTTTCGAATCCAAGAAAGATTCTGAAATCAGCTTTGCGCCAGCTATAAATAGATTGGTCGATGTCACCTACAACCATCAAGCTGCGACCACTCCAGAAATTTTCGTCCGCTGGTCCATCCATTGGCGTTGCCAGCTTGTGAATCATTTCGTATTGAGCTTTGTTCGTATCCTGAAACTCGTCCACAAGAATATTCTTATATCGTTGCTGTAAGCGGTATCGCACAGACGGCAGCTGATCGAGCATTTCGCTGAAAGTCAAAATCAGATCGTCGAAGTCCATAGCGTTATTGCGCTTCAAATCGGCTTGATAGGCTCTGAAAATATCGCAGATTTTGTTTTCGCGATAAGTCTTTGCTTCGTGCGAATAGCGCTCGGCTGTATATCCATCGTTTTTGAGCGCCGATACGATATTGTGCATTTCTTTTGGCGCAAAAACTTTCTCGTCCAGATTCAATTTTTGAATCTGTTGTTTCATAATTTGCTGACTATCGCGCTCGTCGTAAATAACAAAATTGCTCGAGCGGCGCAGAGGATGCTCTTCTGGAAAAGATTCGATTTCACGACGCAAAAGTCTTGCGCACAAGCTGTGAAACGTACCTATAGAAATGAATTTGGAATAGGACTCACCAAGAATTTTTTCGACCCGCAGTTTCATTTCTGCTGCGGCTTTATTAGTGAAGGTCACTGCCATAATCGAATACGGATCCTGGCGCAGTTGCGAAATCAAATAAGCAATGCGTCTTGTAAGCACTGTCGTTTTGCCGCTTCCGGCCCCTGCCACAATCAGTCCAGGACCCCATTCCAGAGTAACCGCCTCTTTTTGTGCGTCGTTCAGCCTTGAAAGAAGGCGCTCTAACAAATCGTTGTCCTGCTTGTGCGACAAATTCACTACCATCTGATCTCCACCATTTGTAATTTAGCGCCAGGATTCCAAGAGGAAAGTCGCTTCGGCTCGAACAAGCGATCTTTGTAATGGAATATAAAGGCAAAACGGGACCTGACATCAGGCTCGCTTGGCGCCGTCATCTCTAATTTTCACAGCCAATCGGCACGCTGTGTATTAAAACTTCTAAAGAGCAGGTTGCCAGGCGATACGCCTCAAATCAAAATAATTCGTGAATTGCGAATAATTGGTTAAAATTCTAGTCTGAAGTCGAAAGGAAAATCCCAAACCTATGGTCACCAACGAACCGTCAGGCGCTGCAACTATTCCCACAGTGGACGAACTAGCCCAGGAGCTACTGCTCATTCAGCAGTCCGGTCCGCGTAAAGTGGCAATCATCGGCACGAGAAATCTGCCCTTGACCCATCAGCAACTGGTGGAAATGCTCAGCTACGCCCTTGTATTGTCCGGAAATCAGATTTTCACAAGTGGTGGCGCAAACGGGACAAACATGGCTGTCATACGTGGCGCACAGCGTGCAAACCCTGACAGGCTCTCGATTATTTTGCCTCAAACCATCGGTCAACAACCAGGCGAAGTGCAAGACCTCTTAATCGGCATCAAAAATATCACCGAATATCCAGAGCGCAGAACCATGACTCTGGCTGATGCAAGTAAGGTCTGTAACCAGGAAATTATCGACCGCTGCCAACAAATAATTTGTTTTCTGTACCACACCAGTCATACTCTTCTTGAGTCGGTCAATTACGCAAAAGAACGCAGAAAAATCGTAACCAGCTTCTACCTGGATTAAATGCCTGAAACAGCGCTTCTCTTCACTTGCCTTGCAGCTTTTTTAGCGTGCGTGGTGACTTATCCGGCATATATAAAGCGTCTGAAAAGCCTTCAAATCGAGCAAATTCAGCGCGAAGACGGTCTTGCAGCCCATGCGCATAAATCTAAAACTCCCACCATGGGCGGGATTCCCTTTGCCCTGATTACCTGTGCAACAAGCCTTGCCGCACTCAATCTGACTGGATTCAAAGCCAATGTCTGCCATTACCTTCTACTTGTTGTGGGACTGGGCTGCTGTTTCGTGGGTTTTGCCGACGACTATGCCAAAGTGACGAGTAAATCGAATAAAGGAATCAAAGGTCAATTACGCCTTTTGAGCGAGTTTGCTCTGGGTGGAATTCTTGGTCTGGCCATTTGGCTTATGCAAAGACAGGTTCTTTTTCTTCCATTTGATTTGAATAATTTTCAATTTCATTTAACTGAGCTGGCGCCGCCTGCATATATTTTTATTCCACTTTCTATATTCATGATTGGTGCCTGCGCAAACGCAGCCAACATTCACGATGGCATGGACGGACTAGCGGCTGGAACCGCGTGTCAGATTTTTGCCACCCTGTCTGTAATGCTCTGGTATAGAGGCTTCTATATAGAAGCGATTATCGCCGCGAGTGCCTCAGGCGCATTACTTGGCTTTATCATGTTCAACCGACACCCCGCACAACTCTTCATGGGCGACACCGGAAGTCTTTTCATCGGTGGTCTGATGGGAGCGCTTGTTTTAAGCGGAGGTTTAACTCTGTGGTTCATTCCACTTTCGGTAATATACATAGTGGAGGTATTATCAGTTTTCCTTCAGTTCTCATATTTCAGACTGACTAAGCCTTACGATAATGCCAAAAACTACCCAGCTCCAGTAGTGATTCTGAAAAAGCTCACCACGTCGCGCGAAGGACAGGGAAAAAGATTGTTCAGAATGGCGCCTATTCATCATCATTTCGAAGCCGTCGCAGCACAAAGCAAATTAAAGATGAGCGAATGGCAGGTCGTATGCGGCTTCTGGCTGGTACAGTTTATATTGTGCGCAGTTGTACTAAATTTATTCTTCGCAGCATCAGTTCAGCAATAAGATTTATTCATGAGTAATGTCATACAGCAAGTACACGAATTAGTCACCCAGGAGCGCTGGGATGAGGCTTATTCTATACTGTCTCAACATACCAACGCGCAATCGCAAGATGCTTATGCGCTTTATGAGATGGGCTTGCTTTGTGCAAATATGGGTCGCCTGGATGAGTCGGAAAACTTTTTCAAGCGCTGTATCAATCAAAAACGCGACGCCGCAGAAGCGCATTATCAAATGGGTTTGCTCCTTTTAAAACGCGGCAGAGCGCAAGACGCGATGCCCTTTTTCAGAACCGCTTGTGAGCTCAAAGGCAATTTTGCCATGGGTCATATGTACTGGGGAATTTCTCTTGCTGCCAGCGGAAGCTTCAAAGGTGCGCTTGGGCAGTTCAAACAAGCCATTCAATGCAATCCCCAATTAGCTATCGCTTATTACGAAGGCGGCATGGTGGCGTTCGAGCTTGGCATGCACACTGAATCCATAGACTTTTTCGAAAAATCAGTAGCGATAGACCAGCACTTTGCCGAAGCTTATAATGCGCTTGGGACCGTACTTTGCATATCGAGCAACCTGAACAGAGGAATCGAGTGTTTCAGACGCGCAGTGGATATTGACCCTGCTTATGCGCTTGCTCACCGCAATTGGGCTCAGGCGCTTTTTCAATTGAATCAATTAGATGAATCAATCAGACACTATTCTGCCATCATGGAAATGCCACCATCTCGCGTGGGAGCAATGGAGCGCAGCCTGGTTTTGAACGACTGGGGCGTTACACTTTTTAGACAAAACAAAATGGACGATGCTCTGGACAAATTTTTCGAATCGGTCGATATCAATCCCGAATTCGACTTGGCACGCGCCAACCTGGGCATGACTCACATGGTTCTGCAAGAATTTGAGTCTGCCTGCGAGGTTTTCGAAAAAGGTGTGGCAATTAATTTCAACGTTACCATCGCTCATTTTCTTGCCGTCAACAATTTGATTCTGGGCAAATTCGATCGTGCTTTGAGTGTATTGAACGAAATCAGATTGCGCGGCTTATCCAATCAAAAGCCAGATCTCGACTTGTGGATTGGATATTCATATTTAGGTGCTGGCGATTATGAAAAAGCACAAGAGACTTTCGAGGCGATTTGTCTAAACGACGACAACGATTATCTAGCGCTCGATGGGCTTGGCTGCGCTCTTTCGCTTTTAGGCAATCATCAAAAAGCAGTAGAAAAATTCAAGAAGTGCATCAAAATAAACGATGGCTATGGACTTGCACACTTGCATTTATCGCGAAGTCTCGATGAAATGGGACAACCTGAAGCTTCGCGTCAGAAATTTCGCGAAGCCATTATCAGAGACCCGCTCTGCATAATCCCTCAAAAAGAAGTGATGGAAAAACTGCTTGCTGTGCATGAATTTGAAACTGTCATGCACCAGTCGATGAAACTGTTAGATGTATTACCGCACGACGTCGACGCCAAGCTTATTTTGGGCAAAGCGCTCAAATCACAAAAACGTACTAATGAAGCACTTCACCTTATAAACGAACTTGTGACCGAGCGTCCAGACAATGGACCTGCCAAAGTTTTGATGGGACATTTATATTTGGACAAAGGAATGTTTGCCGATGCAGACCGCCTTTTCAACGAAGCTTCGGTAATTCACGAAGGCGACAATCCCATGTTTTTTGCCTGGGGGAAGACTTTGACTTTGCTTGGCATGCACGAACTGGCGCTTGAAAAATACGAGAAAGCAGCCGAAATCGACCCTTACGACGGAGACACTTATGAAGCCTGGGGTTCGACGCTGAAATCGCTCGGTCGTTTTGCTGAAGCGGCCGAGGTTTATAAACGTGCTTCTCAGTACATTTTGATGTAGTTTTACCGATGTCTTTTTCTTCCAGTCTCTCTACTTTACAAAATCAGCTGGCTCAAAGAACGTCCGAGCTGAATTTAAAAACGGAAAAACTTTTGCATTTCAGACTGGCACTGGCTGGATGCGGACTTCTGCTCGCGCTCTGTCTCTGGTTTTTCAGTCCGAGCATTGGAGCCTCAGGCGTCAACATGCTCACCACCAGTGGTGTCATAGTCGCCTGCCTTGCTTACACTGGAGCTGCGCTCATTCTGGTCAAAAGCAAGACTGTAAGCACATTCAAAAATCTCAAAGTTTTAAATGCATGCCTTGCGGCTTGCGATGTTGCCACCATCACTTATCTCGTCAGTCTTACAAACGGTCTTGAATCCGACTTGTACGTGCTTTATCTCGTGCCTATTTTGCTTGCAAGTTATACCTTCGAGCGCAGAGGAGTAGACCTCACAGCGCTGCTTGTATCGGTCAGTTATGTCGGTCTATTGGTCTGGAAAAATGCCGATTCTATAAGTTATGCGTTTTCTGGCGACCAGGTTGGAATGGCGTCGGTTTATGTGCGCAGCCTCTGGGCACGCATTGCTGGGCGATCAATTCTTTTGATTGGTGTCGCATTTGTATGGGCGCGTTTTTGCGGCTACATGTCGGGGCTGGCTTCGCAAGTGGCTAATCAGTTGCGCGAGCAATTAGAGCAAAACAACAGAATGGTTCTGGCACTGCAAGAACAATCCGAGCGCGAGCGCTTGATTAACGGAATCAACTCTGTAGTTCGAAGTCCGGTGGAATTGAATGAAATCCTAAAAACTGTTTGCAATGAGCTATCCGTAGCAATGAAAGTTTTTCGCTGCGCCATAGTATGCCCCAATCCCAAACACGAAAAGTTGCTTATTACAGAAGCGGGAGACGATGAGAATATCGACCCTCTCGATCAATCGTCGACCCATTTCAACTTCGAACTGCTCGAATATTTGCTCGAAAATCACTCCTTTTATGAAACTAGAGAAGACGGCAGTATTCAAAAGTCTTTCGTTTATTACAAGCCCGAAAACGACGCCGATTTGTTTCCAGTGCGCGAATTGCTCGTCGCCGCCCAGATGGGCTCGATGGTCATTCAGCCTATTATTTATCGCGGTTCTTCTAAAGGCATAATCATAGTTGCCGAAACCGACCCCAGACGAAAATGGGCAGAATCAGAACTCGAACTGGTCAAAGCAGTCGCAGGGCAGGTGGCAGTGGCAGTAGAGCAATCTTCGTTGATTGAAGCGCTGCACAAGATAAACGAAGATCTACTGCAAAAAAACATCAATCTGGATACCAAAAACGTCCAGATCCGAGCAGTGCAGTCGCAAATGATTCACCAGGAAAAAATGGCTTCGCTTGGTCGTCTTGTAGCTGGTATTGCGCACGAACTCAATAACCCGATTAACTTCGTGCACGGCAATTTGCCCTACTTAAAAGAATATGTAGAGGACTTGAAAAAGCTAGTAGACTCCATCGACATAGACAAGTTGCCCGAAGATCAGCAACGCAAGCTCAAAGAACTGAAAGAAATAGTCAAATACGATTTTCTGGTAGCCGATCTGGACAATATCATTGCCGACCTGAACGAGGGCGCAGACCGCATTAGAACCATTATTCGCAACCTCAGAAGTTTCAGCCGTCTAGATGAGGCGGAGTTGAAAGAAGCCTCGATCCATGACGGTCTTGATTCTTCTTTGAAAATTTTGTCCCAGTATTATGGTAGTCATCTGATAACCATAAACAAAGACTATTCCGAGCTTCCACCTGTCATGTGCAACCCGGGTCAGCTTAATCAGGTCTGGATGAATATTCTGGCAAACGCTGCCCAGGCGGTCGAGGCAAAAGAGCACGGAATTGTCGATATCAAGACAACGCTTGATAATGGGCTAATAGTTGTCACGATTTCCGACAATGGGACTGGCATAAAACCTGAAATTCAGAGTAAAATCTTTGATCCGTTCTTCACTACCAAACCGGTGGGGCAGGGTACGGGGCTTGGTCTTTCTATTTGTCACTCGATTATTGAAAGACACGGCGGGCAAATCGAGCTTGACAGCAAAATGGGTCAAGGCACTCGATTTACCATTCGCATTCCTGCAAAACTGAGCATGCAACAACTGAAGGACTTCTCCAGCAGATCTATCTACGACTCGGCACCCTAAAATGACAGAATTACTTTTCAAACACAAAATATTAGTCGTAGACGATGAAGAAGCCAATCTCAGGCTGTTGCAACGCGTCCTGCGCTCGGAGCGCAACTACGAAGTTTTAACAGCAGTCAACGCCCAGGAAGGTCTTGCCAGGGTAAAAGAAAACGACGTTAGCCTCATCATCACAGACCAGCGTATGCCAGGCATGACCGGGGTCGAGCTATTGCGGGCTTCTTTGAACGTGAATGAAGACTGCATCAAAATTCTTTTGACTGGTTATACCGACCTCGAAGCGCTTATCGACGCCATCAACGAAGGTCATATCTACAAATACATCACCAAGCCCTGGGATGCAGAAGAGCTTAAATTAACTGTCCGTCGCGCTCTTGAAGCTTACGAACTCAAACAGCACAACACCGCTCTTGTAGCCGAATTGAAAGAAGCGATGGCTGAAATGGAGCTTTTGTCGCTTGGAACTATTCGCGCCCTGGCAGATGCACTCGATGCAAAATGCGATTACACTGCCGGTCACTCTTTGCGCGTAAGCCAGATTGCTGTATTAATCGGTCGAGCGATGAAACTCTCTCCAGACGAATTGCGTGATATCGAACTTGGTGGCATCCTGCACGACATTGGAAAAATCGGCGTGCCCGAATCTATTCTCTGGAAGCCTGGCAAGCTCAATCCAGAAGAAAAAGAGATGATGTCGAAGCATCCCGAAATCAGTGCGCAAATTATTGGCGACTTAAAAGGCTTGAAACGTGCTCGTGAATATGTCCGCCACCATCACGAATTTTTCGATGGCACAGGCTATCCGGACCATCTAAAAGGCGACGATATACCACTTGGAGCACGAATAATACTTGTGTCTGATGCTTACGATGCGATGACTACCGACCGTCCTTATCGCAAAGCAGTGGGTCATGAAGGCGCCATTATAGAGTTGAAAAAGCTCAAAGGAACTCAGTTCGATCCCAAAGTAGTAGATGCATTTTTGTCTATTGGCGAAGAGTCAGCAAGTGCAATCAACGACATGATCAAGAAAGAATTCTCCAATTCGTTCCTTGGCTGGCACTGGGATGCAACACCCGTTTTCGAAGCCGAAAAAACCGGCAAAAAATACAAAGAATATTTGGAACTGAAAGAAATCTCGGCAAGCGAGAAATCGAGCTAAGCGCTGCTTGAGATGCCGACCTCACTCTTTTTAAACTGTCTCATCGTGTTTTGCATAACATGCTGGGGAGCCTGGGGCATCTTCGATAAAGTGGCTTTGCAAAAGGCTTCCACCTATCGTGTGCTTGCCACCATCGCCTTGCTTTCGATACCGTTCATGCTTGGCACTTTGATTTATCTAAAGTGTCAAAATCCGCTCTGGATGCCAAGCCTGGAAGTAATGCTTTATACGCTCGCCACAGCGCTTGCCGTTCTCATCGCCATGCTTTGCTATTTGAAAGCAATGAGCGTGAGTGAAGCAAGTCTCGTTCTTGGCGCCACGTCTGCCTATACGTTGTTCACTCAATTTGGTTCTTTCTTTTTCTTGAAAGAGCCACTTGTAAGTGAGCGCATCATCGGAAGCATCTTAATTACAGTCGGCGTGATATTGATTTCAGGCAGCACCAAACTAGGGCTAAAACCTGACTGGTCCACGCTCAAGCTGCTTATCTATATGGTCCTTGCCTCCATTTTGTGGGGTGCTGTAGGCGTAGTGGAGAAAAAAGCCCTCTCCTTTGCAAGCCCAATGGAATTGTTCTGGGGCAAAGCCTGCTGGGAGTCGTTGTTTGCGGTCATTTTCTTTGTTTATTTCAAAATCAAAAAGAAACCTTCTTTCGTGCTCGAAAAGTCTGCGTTCTGGTGGGTTTTTGGCTCGACCTTTTGTCTGCAGGCTGGCTCGATTGCCTATTTACTGGCTCTTGCACTCGCTACGGCCTCGTATGTCGTAACTATTTGCGGCTGTTATCCGCTTCTGATGTACCTTCTTGCTGTTTTAATCTTGAAAGAAAGCTTCAATATGCAGCGTCTAACTGGCATAGCGCTGGTTACTATAGGCGGCATACTCACCCAGTACACTCAAACGCTTTAACAAAGTACTTGTTCAAAAAATGATCTAAACTGTGTCGATACTTGAACCCGAAGACAGGTTAAACCAGATGAACATTCTTGATACAGATTTGGTAGCGGATATCGTCAGAGACCATCCCTCATCTGCAGGGATTTTTGAAGCATATGGAATCGACTTTTGTTGCGGAGGGAAAATCACCCTAAAAGAAGCATGTTCAAAAAACGGCATACTTATTAAGAAAATCATCAATGAGCTGAGAATTGCAAAAGATACTGATGCTCCAGATAAGCGCGATTGGGCAAAGAGTTCAGTGTCAGAGCTTGTCGATAACATTGTTCTGGTACATCATAAATTTTTGGAGCGCGAACTGCCTCGACTTTCTAATCTTTGTCAAAAAGTTTCAGACGTACATGGTGAAAAACATAGCGAGTTGAAAGAATTATCCTCTGTGTTCGCGCACTTAAAAGCTGAACTCGAACAACACCTGATGAAAGAAGAAAAAATTCTTTTTCCAATGTGCAAAGAGATGGAAATTTCTGAAGCCATTCCCGCATTCCATTGCGGTAGCATTTCGAATCCTATCGCTGTTATGGAAAAAGAACATGATGAGGCCGGAAATGCCCTAAGTCGGATAAAAGTGTTGACCAAAAACTATGCAATACCTGACGATGCCTGTCCTTCATACTCAAGCCTTCTACAAGGTTTGAAAGAACTGGAAATGGACCTGCACATCCATATTCATAAGGAAAACAACATTCTATTTCCCAAAATAAAATCCCGCGAACAAATACTTACAGCAAAACTTTAATTCTTTTTTGAACAACGTTTGCGTACTTCTATTGTGCACGCAGGTTTTTCAAGTAAATCTGAAATTTTTGTCTTGGAAAATATTTCCTCGATAGTGGAATAAGCTATTCTCAATTTTTCATGAATCGAACACAAAGAATTACCGTGCATCTCCAACCCGAGCGGACAACGCTCTCCATAAATTATGGGGTCAACTGCGTTAATGACATCCAGAATCGTCATTTGCTCCGGAGGGATTGACAGCATAAATCCGCCATTCAATCCCCTTTTGGATTTGACAAGACCTGCGCGACTTACCGACTGAAGCACTTTAGCTAGATAAGCCTGCGGAATCTGCGTTTTCTCAGCAATTTCTATTACAGAAAATGGTCTATCTGAATGCATAGACATGAAGGTTATGGCTCGCAGAGCATATTCGGCAGTTTGAGAAAACAAAGTAATAATTCCTGGCAGATTATTTACTACTAGATCGTATTATCCCACCTTTCAATGTCATCTCGATCCACATCGTCCCAAAGGAGGATGCAAATTGCCTTGCAAAACTCTCCGACGCTAAAAGCATGACCCGCTCGGCGTTTTCAGACCCCTTCGAAATAGGACAAATTTGTCTGAATTCAATCGTTTGGTCGATTTAAAAGAAAAACCACTTTGTAAAAATTAAAACGCGCACAACGCAGCTTGAGGTAGCAGCTTGTTTAACTGGAAAAATAGTCCAAGACAACATTTTCACAGATATTTTCCGGCAATTCTGGTAACAGCCATTTGTTGTTTCGCGACGAGCGCAAATGCTCAAAATACAAACCAGCTATTTACGGAAAAATGCGCTGGATGTCACACCGTAGGCGGTGGCGCTCTGGTGGGACCAGATCTTGCTTCGGTTTCCAGCTGGAACGTCAGCGATTTGCGTTCTGCCGTAAAAAGAATGGAACAAAGTGCTGGTCCTCTCAAAGATGAAGAAGTGGACGCATTAGTTGATTTTTTAAAACAACAAAACAACCTGCCTTCGCCAGCCACGAAAAACAAAGAGACAAGTAAAACAACACAAGAGCAACCTGAAACCTCTCAGATATTGGAATTAGCCTCCAGTGAAAACGGCAAAAAGCTTTTCACCGGACAAACAGCTCTACAAAATGGAGGTCTGTCGTGCATTGCATGCCACCAATCAAATGGTCGTGGTGGCAACATGGGACCAGATTTGACTTTGATTACAAAAAAGTTTCCCGGAAATGCACTGGTAAGCGGTATCGAAAAAACTCCATACAAGGTTATGAAATCAGCTTACAAAGCCCATCCCGTTACTCATCAGGAAGCGCTTGATATTGCCGCTTACTTAAATGAAACAGCAAAAATTGAAACCAAACACGAGCGAACTTCTCCATTAACAGTTGGAGCGGGTATAGCTTTAGCCGTTCTTGGATTAATCGCTTTCGGTTATCGAAATCGCAAAGGAAGCGCCCGCGCCAATTTGAAGAGGAGAAAATAAAATGACTTGGATAAAAGACGTATTCGCTCCCGAAAAAAGGCAGTGGGAAGATTTTTATCGTAATCGCTGGCAATACGACAAAATTGTAAGAAGTACACATGGTGTCAATTGCACAGGCTCATGTAGTTGGAATGTGTACGTGAAAGGTGGCATCGTCACCTGGGAATTACAAGCTCTGGATTATCCAATCATAAGCCAGGAAATTCCACCACACGAGCCTCGCGGCTGTCAACGCGGCATTTCATGCTCCTGGTATTTATATTCACCTTTAAGAGTCAAATATCCCTACGCTCGAGGAGTGTTGCTGGACATTTGGAGCGAAGCAAAAAAAGAATTCCCAAACGATCCTGTTGCAGCGTGGAATTCGATTGCTCATGATCCAGTACAACGCAAGAAGTATCAGAACTCCAGAGGCAAAGGAGGCTTTAGAAGAGCCGATTGGAACACTGTCAATGAAATCATGGCAGCTGCAAATATTGCCACCATTAAAAAATACGGTCCTGACAGAATCGTAGGATTTTCACCTATTCCAGCAATGTCAATGGTAAGTTATGCCGCTGGAGCGCGTTTTCTGCAGTTGATGGGTGGCGTGAACTTATCATTTTATGATTGGTATTGTGACTTACCTCCTGCTTCCCCCGAAATCTGGGGCGAACAAACCGATGTGGCAGAGAGCGCTGACTGGTTTCATTCAAAATTCGTGGCAGTAGTAGGTTCAAATGTACTTATGACTCGAACTCCTGATGCACATTTTCTGGTTGAAGGTCGACACCGCGGAGCCAAAGTCGTTGTATTTTCTCCAGACTTTTCGCAAGTCTCAAAAATCGCCGACGAGTGGGTACCTATTCATCAGGGGCAAGATGCTGCATTCTGGATGGCAGTGGGCCACGTTATTCTGCGTGAATTTTATGTGGAAAAACAAACTGCATATTTTGAGTCGTATTTAAAAAAATATAGTGACATGCCTTTCTTGGTCGAACTAGAACCTGGTGAAAATGGGCTTCTCAAACCAGGCAAGTTTCTACGTGCAAGTCAAATCGAATCGACAAGCACGATTGAAAATTCTGAATGGAAAATGTTCGTGCTCGATCAAAAATCAGGTTCTCTCTCCATTCCAGGCGGAAGCATTGGACATCGCTGGCAAAAAAGTAAGGGCGAGTGGAACCTGAAACTTGAAGATTCAATAACCGGCAAAGAAATTTCGCCTGTTTTGAATCTAAGTCAGGCATCAAATATCAATTCCAAAACTGTAAATGTCGAATTTCCAGACTTTTCCGACTTCGAAGATAATGCACTTTTAAAAAGAGACGTGTGGGCAACAGAAGTAATGACCAAAGATGGTCCACGCCTTGTAACCACGGCATTCGAATTAATGCTTGCGCAGTATGGCGTGTCACGAGAACTGAAAGGTGAGTATCCCAAAAATTACGAAGATCTATCTCTACCGTATAGTCCTGCATGGCAAGAAAAATTTACTGGTGTCAGCGCCGATACTGTGATCAAATTCGCACGCGAATGGGCGGTAAGCGCTGAACACAGCAATGGCAAATGCAGTGTCATAATTGGTGCTGGTGCCAATCACTGGTATCACAATAATCTCATTTATCGCGCCATAATCACGCCCTTGATTCTATGCGGATGCGTGGGTGTAAGCGGCGGGGGATTGAATCATTATGTAGGTCAGGAGAAATTAGCTCCTCAAGCGTCCTGGGCACCAATAGCTTTTGGGCTAGATTGGAGCGCTCCACCTCGTTTGCAGAATGCTCCATCCTTTCACTATGTACATTCGGACCAATGGCGTTACGACACCAATTTCACTGATATTTGCGCTGTAGTTGACGAAAAGCATTCAATGGCTCACGGGCATACCGTGGATAAACAAGCCATTGCAGTGCGCTCAGGATGGCTTCCATGCTATCCCCAGTTTAATCAAAGCAATATAGCTGTTGTAGAGGAAGCACAAAAGGAAGGTGCCCGCTCGAACGAAGAAATCGTTCAAAACGTGGTTCAAAAGCTGAAAGATCGCAAACTCAAATTCTCGGTAGAAGATCCAAACAACCCTGAATCATATCCAAGAGTTTGGTATATCTGGCGTGGCAATGCCATATTAGCTTCAGCCAAAGGGCACGAATATTTTCTCAAGCATTATCTAGGCACCCATAACAACGCAATTTCAGACGAAGTAGCACAGGATCTCGTGAAAGAAGTGACCTGGCATGACAAAGTAGAAACCGGCAAAATGGATTTGATCGTAGATCTCAACTACAGAATGGATTCGTCTGCTCTTTATTCAGACATCGTATTGCCAGCTGCAACTTATTACGAAAAGCATGACCTCAGTACGACCGACATGCATTCATTCATTCATCCTCTTCAGCCCGCAGTGCCACCATGCTGGGAGTCTAAGTCTGACTGGGATATTTTCAAAGGTATCGCTCTTCACACCTCAGACCTGAGCAAGAATTATTTCGATGCTCCAATCAAAGATATTGTGGTATCGCCATTGATGCACGATACCCCCGCCGAAATCGCTCAACCATCGGTCAAAGACTGGCTGAAAGGCGAGTGTGAAGCCATTCCCGGCAAAACGATGCCAAACATGAAAGTGGTTGAGCGCGACTATATCAATCTCTTCAATCGCTTCACGTCACTTGGTCCGCTTGTAAAAGAAAATGGTCTTTCGGTGCATGGCACTCATTACGATGTCGATGACATCTATGACGAGTATATGAAATCCAATCCTACTAAAAGTTGGAACAAAAACACTTATCCCGCCCTTGACGAAGCTCTTCAAGCTTGTGAATTGATATTGCTTCTTGCAGCAGAGACTAATGGGGAACTGGCTTACAGGGCATTTGAAGCAGAGTCGCATAAAACGGGAATCGATCACACCCACCTGGCAGAAAAAAATCGTTCTGTTCGAATGACTTTTAACGACTTAAAAGCGCAACCAAGACGCGTTTTGACTACACCCTACTGGACAGGGATTACGAATAACGAACGTACTTATTCTGCTTATTGCCAAAACATCGAGGAAGAAATTCCATGGCGAACGCTTACCGGACGTCAGCATTTATATCTTGATCATGAAACCTACAGAGCATTTGGTGAGCATCTTCCAACCTACAAACCTCGCCTTACGATGCATTCGGCTCGAGACCTGGAGAAGTCGACTAAGGATTCAGGATCACTGATCTTGAATTATTTGACACCCCATGGAAAATGGCATATTCACTCGACTTTTGGCGACACCTTGCGAATGAAAACACTATCGCGAGGAATCGAGCCTGTGTGGCTCAATGACAAAGACGCCGACATGATAGGCGTCAACGATAACGATTGGGTAGAAGTTTTCAACGACCACGGTGTAGTCTGCACAAGAGCATGTGTCAGCGCTCGCATCCCACGAGGTCTTGCATTTATATATCATTCACCCGAACGTACGGTATCCGTGCCTAAATCAAAAGAGCGCGGTCACAAGCGAGCAGGCGGTCACAATAGTTTGACCAGGGCAAGACTCAAACCGCTGTTCATGATTGGGGGCTACGCACAATTTACTTATGCATTTAACTACTGGGGTCCGCAAGGAGTCAATCGAGACACTTTCGTTGTAGTCAAACGTATGGATCAAGCGGAGTATTAACTGATGGATATTCGAGCACAAGTCTCAATGGTATTTCACCTGGATAAATGCATCGGCTGTCACACTTGCAGCATTGCTTGCAAAAACGTATGGACCGATCGTCCAGGCGCAGAATATATGTGGTGGAACAATGTTGAAACCAAGCCTGGAACGGGATTTCCTACCCTCTGGGAAGATCAGTCGCATTATAAGGGTGGATGGGAGCTCAAAGGCAACGACAGTAATAAAAAACTGCAACTCAAAAGTCAGAACAAAATCGATTCATTTCTGAAACTTTTCTACAATCCCAATCAACCGGGGCTGGAAGATTATTACGAGCCATGGACTTACAATTACGCCAATTTATTCGAAGCTGAAGCTGGCGATGATCAGCCCACAGCCATTCCGGTTTCGCTGATAACTGGCGAACCAATGGAAATAGAAGCTGGTCCCAACTGGGATGACGACTTATCAGGTTCGACTCTTTATGCCGAAAATGATATCAACCTCGAAGAGCTTAGCGAAGAAGAACGCGAACAGTTATTCGAAATAGAACGCGTCTCGATGATGTATTTGCCGCGCATTTGCAACCACTGCGCCAATCCAAGCTGCGTTGCATCTTGCCCTTCAGGAGCTCTCTATAAAAGAGGAGAGGACGGAATTGTATTAATCAATCAGGACGTCTGTAGAGGATGGCGAGCCTGTATTTCAGCCTGCCCATACAAAAAAATCTATTACAACTGGAAGACAGGCAAATCAGAAAAGTGCATACTTTGTTATCCCAAGCTTGAAACAGGTCAAATTCCAAACTGTTTTCAATCGTGTGTAGGTCGAATTCGATATCTTGGCGTTCTGCTCTACGACGCAGACAGAGCGGCAGAATCGATGAAGGTGCCAGACAAAGCACTTGTCGAATCTCAAAGAACAGCCTTTTGTGATCCCTTCGACCCCAAAATAATCGAAGCGGCAAAAGCGAATGGAATTTCAGACGAGTTCATCAAGGCCGCACAATTGTCGCCAGTCTACAAATATGTGATGAAGTGGAAAATAGCTCTACCATTGCACATTGAATATCGCACCATGCCAATGCTTTTCTACGTGCCACCACTTCTTCCAGTGATGGGAAAAATGGCAAATGGAATATACACGAACGCGATGGAGAATTTCTTTACTTCTTTGGATAAATCGCGTTTGCCCATGAAATATCTAGCGCGCCTCTTCAGTGCGGGTAACGAAGACATAATCGAGTACGTAATGAAAAAACTGATGGCAGTTCGGTATTACAAGAGATCTCTAGACATGCAAGACATCGACCTGGTCATGATGAATAAAATGATGCGAGAAGGTGGCACCACGCCAGCTGAAGCAGAAGAAATTTATCGTTTAACTGCGATACCAACTATCGACCAACGTTTTGTGATACCAGAAATTCAGCGTGAAGAGTCTATCGAATCCTCATGTAACCCGGAAATTTGCAAAGGTTCGTGTGGCATCGGCATAACCCAACCACCGGCGCGAGGATTTTAGATATGACAGTAAAAAACCCACGTTCGACTTCTGGAAAGATTGGAACCAAGAAGGGTCTGGCTTTAGCACAGCTAGGAATGATGCTTGAATATCCCGATCAAACTTATCTGGAACGCATGAAAAAACTGGCTGAAAGTGTTCGCAAAGATTTTCCAGAGACTGACGAACCATTACAAAATCTGCTCAGTCATCTTTCAGAAAAGCCATTTCAGTTCTGGCAAGAATTTTACACATCCACTTTCGATCTGGCAGCGATTTGCAGTCTTTACGTTACTGGATACATATTTGGCGATGAAAATTTTGATCGCGGAACCATAATGGCAATTTTCAACGAACAGTTTGAAACTGCCGGTTTTAATCCAGGAAAAGAACTCCCTGATCATCTCTGCTGCATTTTAAAATTTGCTGCTCATCTGGATTGCGAGACGCTTCAAGAAATGACCGACTACTGTCTTCTAAAACCAGTCGAATCAATGATTGAACAACTCAAACTATCAGACAACAAATATCAACAATTACTTTCTGCAATCTTGATTGTTTTAAAGAACAAAGATTATGAGGAATAAAAGATGACCAATACTTTGCTCTTTATCGTTTTACCTTACCTGGCGGTATTTGCTTGCGTCATTGGCTCTATTTATCGAACAAGAAAAGAGCCCATGTCTTACTCGTCTCTCTCGTCTCAATTCCTTGAAAATCATGGGTTAATGTGGGGCTCGCTTCCCTGGCACCTGGGAATTTTATTAATACTTCTCGCTCATATTCTAGCTTTCGTGTGTCCTGGTTTCTGGCAGACTCTGACTTCGAATCAGGTCTTGCTTTTATCAATTGAAGCTGCTGGATTTGGTCTTAGCATTTTGTGCCTTGTGGGTCTGGTGATACTTGCTATCAGACGACTAACTTCTCCGCGTATTCAAGCAGTAACCACTCCGATGGATCTTTTTGTCATAGCATTATTGCTTGCTCAAGTAGCGCTTGGAGCAGCTATGGCCGTTCATTGCAAATGGGGCAGCGCATGGTGTTCAGGCACCACGACTCCTTACTTATGGAGTCTTCTATTATTTCAACCCGATTTGAGCACTATCGAAGATCTGCCACTAATTGCTAAAAGCCACATAGTATGTGCCTGGCTTTTCATTTTGATTATTCCATTTTCTCGGCTCATTCATTTATTTGCAGTACCGCTCGAATACCTGTTCCGCCCGCCGCAAAACGTAGTTTGGAACAATTCGCGCAAACTTAAAGAAGAATGTTCCGCCTTTGTTGCTGAAGATACTCGAAGACATTTTCTAAAAGCGGCTCTAGGTATCGGATTTGGTGCGTTTCTTTTGTCTGTGGGAACATTGAACAAAGTTTTCAATTTCTTCTTTGGTCCCAGGCTTAGCAAAAAAGAAGAAACCGAATTGATGGAAGTAAAACTTGCTCACCTCGAATCCACTGTAGATCAACGAAAACTCGAGCTGGAGCGACAGGCTTCAAACTACATAATGGTGGCAGCATTGAGCGAACTCAATCAAAGTTCAGGAAAATATTTTATCGACTATCAAATGCAGCCAGCAATTGCTTTCAAAGGTAAGGATGGACTTCCTCTGCTGATCTCTGCAAAAT
Organism: Cyanobacteria bacterium TGS_CYA1; assembly: GCA_026129135.1. Lineage (GTDB taxonomy): Bacteria > Cyanobacteriota > Vampirovibrionia > Obscuribacterales > Obscuribacteraceae > Aved-18. The sequence continues at coordinate 270,397 of JAHCIQ010000005.1, forward strand.
GCACTCATCTTGGTTGTACAGTTGGAAACAAAGTTGATGAACAGGGGCGCATTCTCTGTCCATGTCACGTATCTTATTTCAACATCGAGACCGGACAACCAAATGCTGAAGCTCCTGCAAAGGCTCCGCTTGGTCATCTTTCCTGGGTAATAATGGACGAGCGTGGTTCAATTCTGGCAAGCCGAAACCTGGAAGGAAAAACTGCCTGTTCCGTTAATCAGCAAGCGCTGGCAAACGGAAAAGTTTATATAGCTAAAAGTCAGGAGGATAAAACATGAGTTTGAACTCCGTGATCAATTCGACCTTTCAATTTGTCAAAGACCGTTTTCCAGTCGAAAAGTTGAACTATCATTCGATGGTCGAAAAAAAGGAAGTCCCCGTTCATAAGATGTCGTGGGGCTACTATACAGGCGGCTTGACCATGTTTTTTTTCATGATTCAAGTTGTAACTGGTCTCTTTCTTCTTTTCTACTATCAACCAACGGTAAGCGAAGCAAACGTATCAGTGGAGTACATCAACAAATATGTTGCTGGCGGCTCGTTAATACGAAACATGCATGCCTGGTCATCGTCGTGCATGATTTTTTGTGCTGTACTGCATTTGCTTACAGCCTTTGCCATGAAGTCATTTGTCAAACCACGAGAAATCACCTGGATTGCAGGCGTCCTGCTTTTATTCATAACTTTTACATTTGGCTTCACAGGCTACCTTTTACCATGGAACCAAATTGCAGTTAATGCAACGAAGGTTGGTCTACAGTCAATCGAATACATCGGTGAATATTTACCTGGACAGCTTGCCGATGTCCCAAGAATTATCAGAGAGACTTTTCAAGGCGAAGCGAGTGTAGGACAGTCGACACTGGGAAGATTTTATGCACTGCATGTGGTGATTCTGCCTCTGACACTCGTAAGTCTTTTGGGCTTGCATCTGTTATCGGTGCAGATTCACGGGATGAGTCAGGGCGTCGATAAACCTGCTAAAAAATCCGAAAAATTCATGAGCATTTTTATCTTCAAAGATTTATCGCTCTGGGCTTTCATTTTCTTGTGCCTTTTCACAGTATCAATGTGTATACCCTTCGAATCGTTTTTGCCCTATCCGCTCCTGGCTCCGTACAACCCTCTGGGTTCGACTCCCGCGGGTATTAAACCAGAATGGTATTTCTTCTTCGTTTATTATCCACTCGAGATGCTGCCATTTTGGGTTATTTTACTTGCGAGCATGATTTTGGTGGGAGTGTTGATTTTAACTCCCTGGATTTTCAAAGGCGCGAGTAGAAAAACTCTGGGATTTTTGACCATATTAGCCAGTCTATACCTGGTGGTGATGACCATCTTTGGAGAACAGATATATGAGCTTTTCAAACACTGAAACGGTCGAAAATTCAAAAGACCTCAAGCAAATCGATTTGAAGCTGAAAACAAATTTGAGCTTAATTGCATTTGCAAGCTCATTGGCACTGAGTTTTATGACGGCAAATCCGGCTCAAGCCTATCCGGAGTATCAGGCATTCGTGGAGAAGAATTCAAAACGTTCTATAAATTGCGCTATGTGCCACATTAATGAAGGTGGTCCAGTCGGTAATAGCAAAGGTCAAATTGGTTCGCTAAGCGAAGAAGAACTAAAATTATTGAGCAAAGCGAGAATAGCATTCGAACCTGGCTCTGATGTTCATAGCCCCATTTTGAACGAGTTTGGAAATAAAATAATTAGTGCTGTTGGCAAGAAGAAATTTTTGGAGTATAAAACTTCTCCTGAAAAATTAGCTGCTGCCCTGGGCAATGAAAGCGATTTAGATACCGATGGCATTCCAGATGCACAAGAATATCTGGACGGGACCGACCCTCTCAATAAATTTCATGGAGAACCTGTCAAACTCTTTTGGATCAATTTGAACAGATGCAAAACCCATGTCATTCTGACAGTTCTGGCTGTGATCTCAATTAATTTCGGGCTTTTGAGCCTGGTCAAAGGAATAAGCTCAATCAAAAAGAAATAGCGATCTGAAACTCAAATCTAAGAAGTGGCCACTGCTTCGAAATTTTTAGAAAGATCGGGAGATTGTTTATTCATCATATGCGCAATAGTGAGATGCATCCAACCTAAGCAGACCACAATCACTACCGTAAAGAACAACCAACAGCTGGTCCAAATTCCTGTAGAACTGAGCATGAAGCCAAACAAGATAGGTCCGACCCAACCACCCAATCCGCCAATAACTCCAACGATACCGCCAACGACACCAACATCCTTTGGAAAATAATCGGGAATATGCTTATACACGGCAGCCTTGCCTATTCCTGTTGCAACTCCTACAACCAGAACAAGAGCCGTAAAGATCCACACATTCGCCTGAAAAAAGATATGAGTGATTCCTCTTGCCAATAATTGTTTCTTCTGTACTTTGTCACCAACTTTTACTGCTGGTTCTTGCCAGAATGTAAATATCGGCATCACAAGCATATTTTCATCCTGCCTGGCGACGGTGATAATGTCGTTCTCTTTTTTAATTTTAAGTGCATAGGCACGGCTATCAACGACTATTTGTGATGGACTGACTTCTGTGACGATGCCTTTTTTGACAGCCATCACACCTTCACCAGGCGACATGATATCCATACGCGGAATACAAAGCAAAACACAGGCGATGAGGCACGAACCAAGAACCCAATACATCACTTTTCTAGCACCAAAAAGATCTGACAACCAACCTCCAAAAGCTCTAATAACACCAGAAGGTAAGCTAAAAAGCGATGCCATCAAACCTGCAGTTGCCAATGACATGCCGTAAACATTTAAATAATAAGGTATCAGCCATTGTGAAAGGGCAACGAACCCGCCAAACACAAAGAAGTAATAGAGTCCGAATCGCCAGACTCTTGGATATTTGAGAGGAGCGAGCTGCTGCATGAGAGTAAAACCAGCTCCGTGTTCGATCTTTTTAGGATGCGAACCGAGCCAGAAAATAACCGTGGTCAGAATTAAAATCAAAGCATAGATTTGGGGCAATTGCCTCCATCCGTCAAGATTCTGTCCATTTTGAGTAAGCGTATTCAACAAGATCGGTGCACCAAAGCTGGTGATAGCGGCACCGGCGTTTCCTGCACCAAATATTCCAAGTACAGTTCCTTGTCGTTCTTTTGGAAACCAAACTGAAGTGTAAGCTATTCCGACAGCAAATGAAGTCCCGCACAGCCCAAAGCCTAATCCAGCAAGCAAAAATTGATCGAACGAATTGCAATAAGACACAAGATACATTGCAATAGCCGAAACTATCATGACCACAGCAAATACTATTCTTCCGCCATATCGGTCAGTCCACACTCCAACTGGAAGTCGAATAATTGATCCAGTTAAAACTGGCGTTCCGATCAAAATTCCCATTTGTGATTTGTCAAAATTGAATACTCCGTTGTCTACCAGAAAGGTAATCAACACTCCATAGAGCATCCAGCACGCAAAACACACAACGAAAGAAATTGTATTTACAGTGAGTACGGACAGTGCTTTTTTATTGTTATCCATTTTTGATTTTATTCAATTCCGTCCAACTAGGGGTTTTTAAACTCAGCACCTGGTTTCAAATAAAACCACCAATTCAGAAATACACAACATGTATAGAATGCTGCAAAACCATAGAGTGCCATTTCAGGTGTTCCATTTTCAATCTGGTCTCCTATTACTTTAGGAATAATGCAGGCTCCGTATGCTGCAACTGCTGATGTCCATCCTAAAACGGGACCAGCCTGCTCCTTATTGAAAATAAACGCTACAGATCTGAACGTTGAACCATTTCCAATTCCAGTAGCTAGAAAGAGTCCCAGAAAGGTTAGAAAGAACGGTACAAAATATTGTTCCGGAGTCGGACTTTGATAAGCAAGCTTCAAAAAATTGGAAGCCAAAATGGCACATGCGACCATTACCACCGAAACCACCTGGGTTACAAGAGCACCGCCCAGTTTGTCAGCCAACCATCCGCCGATGGGACGAATGAAAGCACCAATGAAAGCACCAATCCATGCATAAGTGAGAGCGCTTGGCGCATTAGGGTTTGCAGTCGTGTGAGTTAATGCACCATCGGCTCCTGGAACATGCATGAAGCCGAATATCACTTGAATCGCAAGAGGAAAAGCTGCAGCAAAACCAATAAAGCTGCCGAATGTCATAGTGTAAATAATCGTCATAACCCAGGTATGCTTGTTACCGAAAATTTTGTATTGACGTTTCAGGGTCTCTCCAATCTTGCCCGGCAACATTTTCAATAACGTCACTGTCAAGGCGATAACCACTGGCAATACCAACCACTGACTAATTCCAAGACCACCCGAAGCTTTAGGAAGAATGGCAAAGCAGCCAAGACCTGAGGTTAGCAATCCGATTGAAAGCATTCCGCTGATTTTACAAAATGAACCAAAAGCCGAACCAATATCAGGTGATACATAATCGTCTTTGATGTTACTCATCAAATTCCAGGCCAAAAATACCAGGGGCAGCAAGATAAGAACCCAGATATAGCCTGCATTTTGAATATAAGTATGGGTTCCTGCAGGTATTTTGCCGACCAATGTACCACTAGCCGATTTTAATATCATCGAACTCTGTCCACTCAATCCGAACGTCATTGCAAGTGGTACCAGAATCTGCATGGTAGTGACACCAAAATTGCCCACCCCCGCATTCAATCCAAGAGACAAACCTTGCATCTTCTTTGGAAAGAAGAAACTGATATTAGACATTGAAGAAGCAAAATTCCCGCCCCCAAATCCAGACAAAAGAGCCAGGATTTGAAATACGTAAAGTGGAGTATCTGGTGACGACAGAGCAATGCCCGTACCTAATGCGGGAAGAATTAAAAGGAGGGTAGTGAAAAAGATTGTGTTTCGTCCTCCCGCCATTCTAATTAGAAATGTGCTTGGGATGCGCAAAGTAGCACCGGACAATCCAGCTATTGCCATCAATGTGAATAGCTGCGCTTTGGTATACGGAAATCCAAGGTTCAGCATTTGAACCGTAATTACGCCCCAGTACATCCATACCGCAAAGCCACACAGCAGGCAGGGTACAGATACCCATAAATTTCGAAACGCTATGCTTTTACCGAAATCATTCCATTGTTTTTCGTCTTCGGGATTCCATTGCACGAGATCAATAGTGCCTTTATTTTTCTCAGGTTTTTCAATTGTCTGCATGTTCTTTTCTTATCCCCAATTGCTCATCCAGCCTTGCTGTTCATTAATAGGATATTCCTGTCCGATTTTTAAAGCCTCATCCGATCGAATGACTGCAAAATCGGTAAACGTGAACTTAATTCTGATTCTGTTTAGGTCGCAATCTCGATTCGAGTTCACTCAACTTTTGTATGCGCTGGTCCAGCTTCTGATGCGGCAATGCCAGTTGCTGTCCCATCGTGTAAACATCGAGTTCACCCCGAGTTCTTGCCTGAACCGTGTCGAATATCCAAAGTGACGTTCCAGGAATATAAGTAGTGGCACCCTTAGCGACTCTACGAGCAAAGACTTGATTGGGATTTTTAGGTTTTGGAGATGTATCTAAAAGAGCTTGCAACGGAGTCTTTGGACCTGTGCTGCGCACCGCAGGCGGAGCAGGATGATACGAAAAACCTGCATTCGCGAGCTGAACGCCCCAGGCAATCTTGGTTCCACCAATTGCCGTATTAAACAGTAACCTTTCCCAAAATTCTTTATTGGCTTTTTTCTTTTCTGCGGCGTTTGCTTGAATTTGCTTACTAATCAAATCGTCTGCAGTTTCATAAATAGCCACACGATTCGCCAGAGTTTGATTTACTCCAACATTCAACTTCTTCAAAGCTGAAATATCCTGGGCGATATTTACTTTTGGAATCTCGCCAAGCTCGCCCTTCATTTCCTTTTGTCCTCGCTTGGCAGCGAAATTACCGGCCATTTTGCCAAGAACAGGTCCTGCCACTATATTTGCACCAGAAATGATAAAGCCAATTCCGCCCGGCCCGACTGTACGAGGCTTCCTATTGGCTACAGCCAGAATTCCGCACAACGAACCAAGATAACCGCCGGTGGTGGCAGCTGAAAAACCATTTATATATGATATGTTTCTGGCTGCGATTCGTCGTTTCGCTCTCACATAGGTTTGCGAATACTCATTAATTGCAGCGTTTCTAAGGTCAGTCAACACCTTAGTTTCAGCGTTAAAAACATCTTTTTCGCTTTCTGAAATTGTAGAATTCGAGTTTACACTGGCAAGCAAATTGTTTCTTTCAGTGAGCTTTTGATCAATTTCCTTGCAGATTTCAAGTGCTTTCCGCTTTGTACTTTTGGGATCAAGTCCTTGCTTCTTGAGCTTTCGGTCGTTGCGAATGTCTAAAGCTGCCTCCAGAAGTATTCCACCCGCAATTATCGAATGTGATGTAAGCAAAAGAATCGGCCCCGCAAGCAGTACATCCCGATGAGCGTTTGCAGGCGTTTTCCAGGTTCGCCACCTTTCCGATGCAATTGTCACTATCCCTGCTGTTGCGACCCCTGAGCCACCCAGGTTGTAAAGAAAGGTGCGCCATGGTTTTACTCGGTTTTTATCGGTTGAGGCAATTCTGGCGCGTGTACTCAATTTGAGTAATTCCAATTCCTTTTGCAAAATGTCATTGGAAACATCTTCTATTTTTGAGGGAGCAAAAGGATCGCGTAATTTTATTTCGCCAGGATCTTGAGGTGCGCCCTCGTTGTAAGTGATTCTCAAAGATGCGTCTGCCTGCTCTTCGGAGGCGGGCACTAACAGAGTATTTGTTTGAGATTCTGAGACCTTTTCTGTTTGATTTTCACTCTCAGCTGCAAAAGCCGCAACGGAACTGGAAAAAATTGAAAGGGAACATGCCAGAGCCATAAGGTTTCTAATTCGAGGTTTATTCATTTCCGAAATCCTGTGTATCATTCTGATTTTTGAGCGTTGATAACGTCATCAACCCAAGAAAGCCCTGCCATCATGGATGGAAAACCCAGTGTTGTGACGGCAAGCAAAACTGCATGCCTTATTTCTTCGGGCTTAAGCCCTATGCCGAGCGCTTTTCGACAATGCGAATGAACCGCACCCTCAAGTTTGGCCCCTAATGCAATACCAATCTTTATTAATGCGATTTGCTTAGGATCCAGCGGTCCAGCTTCTGTCGCACTTTCTCCAAGGCACTCATAAGCAGAAAACATGTCTGGATAGTCATCTTTGAATTTCAAAAAGCGTGATGGTAATTTGCTCATTCTTTCTCCTCAGCGACAGGGAAAGTATAAATCGGACCTTTATGTCCTATATCATCCTCAAGGAGGAGATTTGAGAATTTGAGTAGAGGGGCCTTTACCTGTGCTTAAACCGGCTTTTGTGTGATAAATTAGTGACTCGTTCAATTTGAGGGACCATGAGAGCAACCAGTCAGAAAGACGAAATCAAAAATTTGCTAATCCAGGTTGGAGCCTGGCAGCAAGGGCATTTCTTGCTCACTTCAGGCAAGCACAGCGACGCATATATGCAATGTCAGCGCATTATGCAATATCCACGCCTTGGTGCTTATCTAGCCAATCTGCTGGTTGACGAATTGCAAGCTAATAACATTTCTCCTACAGTCGTAGTGGGTCCAGCGATGGGCGCGATTCACTGGGAAGTCTATGTCGCCCAGGCGATTGACGACAGAATCGCCGAAGAAGACGGATTCGAACTAGACACAGGCAATATGACGAAGGCTGTGTTTGCCGAGCGTCCATCAGGTTCTGAAGAATTTGAAATTCGCCGCGGAATAGAATTAACTCCCAAAGACAAAATTTTAATAGTAGAAGATGTCACCACTACTGGTGGCTCGCTCAAAAAAGTGTATGAACTCTTGAAAAAGATGGGCTGCACTCCAGTTGCAGCAGCTGCTCTGCTCGACAGAAGTGGTGGCAAAGTCAAGTACGACGTGCCTTTCGTCACACTTTTGCAGATGAATCTAGAAACTTACGAGCCTGCCGATTGTCCAATGTGTAAAGAAGGGAAGCCCGTCGTGAAGCCCGGTTCGAGCAAAAAATAGTTTCTTTTGTTGGGAGGCTGGAATGAAAATTAAGCGTATACTTCCCGAAGCAATATTTACGATAATCACAGTATTTTGTTGTGCTGTCGCTTTTTCGACTTTTTTCAAATCACACGTAATTGAAAAACATGGCGGTAGAACTCAAGGCAAAATCGTTCGCTTAGAAACCAGTGGAGACTCGCTCAGTAACGGCAATGGAGTTTCGGGCTCTAGCAAGGGCTCTGTCTTTCCAGTCGTCCATTTCACTACTCTCAAAGGTCAGGATATCGAACAGAAGAGTCGCATAGGATTTTCTTCTGGTCGCTTCAAAGAAGGACAGGCAGTAACTGTCATCTATGACAAAGACAATCCGCTTTTGTGGCAGATTAATAGCTGGTGGGACATGTATGTTTTGCCTATTATTTTTGCAACAATTGGTGTGATTCTGGGCGGATTCACTTTGATTCGTGTTGCATTTAAATTGAAGCAACTTGCCAGCTCCAAATAGAAAACGAAAATTTTTAAACTCGTTTTTTAGTACCTCACTTTTGCACTGGAAATTTCTGAAAGAAATACTGCTGTATTTCTTTCTTCGTTGGCAGTGAGAGTGATCTAATCACAGTAAGATCGAGAGCCCAGAGGCTTTTCGACTCAAAATCACGATAGCAAGCTATTTAATCATGAAAGAAATACTGCTGTATTTCTTTCTTCGTAGGAAGGACAGATCCCTGGAGATTATTGCTTGGCGGGCTTTTTAGCCTGGACGGCTTTAATCAGACCTTGCATGTCATCCATCAAGTCCATCGGTTTTTTGCCAGGCGCATAGTTCAAATCTAGATTGAGCTGTTTGAGACGCTCGAATAAATGCATATTGTGGAAAGTATGACCAAAGAGCTGCATTTCGCACCAGCCGACTTGAGTCTGCATTTTAGCCCCTGCAGGCGGTGGCGTAGGTGCTTTGATAGCAGGGTCATCTTGAATTTCGACAGGAGCTTCTGGAGCTTGTGTTTGCGCGCCTTGAACGGCTGAGCGGGGAATCATGTTTATCCCACCAAATCCAGGCAACATCGAGCTTGTGGCAATACTCAACAAATTGCTTGCAGCCATGCTCATGAAATTGGCAGTTCGGCCTCCACCGCCGCCTGCTGCGGCAGCTTCAACCGGAACTCCGCCGTAAGAAGCGGCTTCTTGTTTTTGTTCTTGAGCAAAAGATTGCTTGTGCAAAGTCTTTTCGACATAACCTTCAAGCGCATCTGTTCGGTCAACCAGTGCTTGATTGTCAGAAGTTTTTCCAAAAGCCTTCATCTCAAGTCGGTCTAAACGTGCTGGCAATTGGTCGTTTTGATAAGTTTGTTGCAGAATCGATTTTTCAAGCGAGTCGACATGCGGATATTTAGTCGGTGCAGAATCGTCCTGGGCAGCAGAACTATCTGGATCTGCAGAATTATCTGGTGCAGTCGAGCTATATTGAGTCGGCGGATTGCTTGAAGCCGAATCCGAATCTGACGAAGCATCGTTGTCTTGGTCGAATGGTTTGTTATGCAGTTGCTTTTGTGAATATTCTTCCAAATCGTCTGTGCGCTGGCTGAGGTCATTGCTTGTCGAAGCTTTGCCAAATGCTTTTGCTTCCATGCGACTCAAGCGTGCTGCAAGGTCATCGCCAGTATGGGTCTGTCCCAGAATTTGCTGCTCGAGCACGGTGATATGCGGATAATTGTCCCCCTGCGCCAGAGCGGGCAGAGCAAGTACAAGACAAATGGAAAGTGAGAGCCAATTCTTTATCGAAATCATTGTTTTTTGCGCTTTTGCATGAGTTCGTTCAGAGCAAGCAGAATCTCGTCATCGTGCGGATTTTGACGCGTGACATAAAGCAATTCGGCAATGGCGCCATCGATATCACCTTGATCGCGCAAAGACAACCCAAGAGCCCGGCGCAGTTTAGTATTTTTTGGATCTATTTGCGACGCCAGTCTGTACTGCATAACAGACGAAGTATGGTCGCCATTTTCACTATAGACCCACGCCAGATTCGAGTGAGTGTCAGCGCTATTTGGTGCCAGTGCAACGGCTAAACGAGCCTCTTCCAGAGCTTCGGGAAGCTTGCGTCTTTTGGCCAGACAATAGGAAAGTCTGATGTGCGCCTCGGCATAATTGGGGTCTATTTCAATTGCCTTGCGCAACTGAGCTTCGGCTTTTTCGAATTTGGAAAGCTCGCACAAAGCAGCTCCGTACTGGGTTCTTGTAATGGCGTCTTTGGTGTTCAAGTCTACTGCAATCTCGAACTGCTCGACTGCAGGCTCGGGCAACCTTGTTGCCAGATAGACTTTAGCCAGTATCACATGTGGTACTACAAGATGGGGGTCGAGTTTAATCGCATCTTTTAAAACAGTAATTGCAATTCTTGGATTTCCGCTATTGCGATAGCATTCACCCAGATAGCTCATTGCAAGCGCGTTTCGCGAGTCTGTTTTGAGTGCGGTGGCATATTCCTGCTGGGCGGAATCGAATTGCGAAAGCATACGATGCGCTTCTGCCTTCATGAAATGACCATCGCCAGAAGCTGGTCTTACTTGCACTACAATGTTGAACTCTTTAAGAGCTTCTTCATAGTCGGACATCGCCATCAAAATCTTGCCCAGCATAAAATGGGCTTTGTAATTGTTCGGGTCGCCTTTAGTGACGATTTGATATTCGAGCATGGCATTTGTAAAGTCGCGACGCTTGAAAAACATATCGCCAAGGTCGCTGTGCTTTGCGATCGATTTGGCTTTTTCTTCTGAGAACTCAGGCTGTGCCTGCATTTTCTCAGCATTAGGATCTACTTTCTTTTCTTTGGGGAAAATAGAAGTGAATGCTTTCTCGAATTTAGGAAGAGCATAAGCCTCGAAAGACCAGGCGCAACCACAAATTGAGATTGCCAGTGTCAGTGCTATTTTGCTTTTAATCGAGCGCATGAGACCTATACCGAGAGTGTCGCTTTTGCCTTTGCTTTCACAGTTTTCAAAGTTTCGATTTTATCGACTCTGAAAATCCGCTCCGCCTGGGCTTTTTGACAAAATGCGTTGAGATAGAAATTACCTCTGCTGTGAATCAAAGATACTGGCTGTACAGTGCGTTTGCTTCTAAACGCCCCATTATACGTGATATTGACGTTAACCTTTTCGGTTATGGCAAGTTCGATACTAGCCATGATTTGCTGCACTGCTACAGGCATGGAAGCATGGATTTCGTCTCTGAAACGGTCGTAACTGAAACCTGAAACGCTACCAAGGGCAAGCAAATTTTGCCATTGCTTGTAGTTTGCCTGCTCCATCAGTTTCATGAAAATGCCGCGCACATGAAAGCTGTCAGACAGGGCTCTGTGGTATTCGCCTGGAGGCAGTCCCAGATAGTCGACTACTGTTTTCAGCTGATGACGGGGAGATTCGGGTAATAACTCGCGCGAAAGCACGAGTGTGTCGATTACAAAGTTGGATGGGCATGTTTTGCCCAGCTTGGAAATGTTTACTCTAATAAATTCGACATCGAATGAAGCATTGTGAGCGATGAAGACCGCATCTCCTGCCCATTCCAGAAAGGCTGGTACGGCGGTGTGGTAAGTTGGGCTCAAAGCCACCATTTCGTTGCTAATACCGTGAATTGATGTGAGCTGAGGCGTAATTTCGCAAAGAGGATTGATTAAAGTCGAAAAGGTCTCAGTCGTGTCGTCTTTCAGATTGAATTTGACGCCTGAAAGCTCGACCAAAGCGTTCGAAATTGGCGAAAGTCCGGTCGTCTCAACGTCGAAAGCGACAAAGGTGAGATTATCCAAGCCGTGATCGGGTGCGATTTCAAGCATTTACATGGTCCTATGTGTAAGTCCTGTAATTTTCGCACTTAGTTAGCGGCAGAGCGCATTATAAGGAATGAAAATATGAAAAGGGGTAGGATATTTCAAAGATATTGGAGCCATATTCGACCGTCTCATGAAAACCCTTAAAATCCTTATTCTGTCTTTATTTCTAGGCTTGAGTCCGACACCTGCATCTTGCTTTGATGCGGCTACTCACAACGAAATAATAAAAGAGGCTTTATCCGGCGCCCTGTCAGAAGACAACATAAAGACTGTCATGGCTGGAGCAAGTTTGCAAGAACAAGACGAAACTGACAATGAGGGCGAACCACAACGTCATTTCAATATCGACAATATGAAACGTTGTTGCGATTACGTCCAGCACGAACAAGCAAGAGTCATTTCGTTTGCCGGCGAGGCGGACAAAGATTCGTCCATGTGTTACAAAGCCCTTTTTCACTTCGGAATGCTTTTGCACACTGTTCAGAACTTTTATTCCAACACAAACTATTTAAGTCTAATTACAAATAACGGCGAACTTACAAGCGACGATCCGTATGGAGCAACGAGCTCTCTTGTCGATTGGTCGCAATTATTTGCGGATCTAAAAACAGAAAAACCTCAAATAAAAATTGCAGTCTTGACCGACAAAACAAAAAGAACAACCGATATCGAATTAGCTCGTGGAATGGCATTGCGCGAATCGATCAGACAATGGAATTACATCGAAAAATTGATAGCAAGCAAGTATGGTAAAAGTTCAACCGATATCGTTTCAGCTTTAAAAAAGGGTGCGGTCGAAAAACCTTCCGACCTGAGCCAATGAATTAATAAAGCTCGAAACCCTCTCTAAATAAGCATCTTTAAAATTTAATCGAAAAGGCATGGGAATTCTACGAATTGTCGCAAGGAAGCCTGACACTTATTATCGATTAACTCCAACAGAGCTTTTTTATGCAATTTCCTTTACTAAAAACAAGAGCAGCAGTATCGGTAGCACCTCAACCCAAAGTTGAGGGAATGGTATTCAAGTTTTGTCTAGCTGATTTAAAAGTAGATTTGCAGGCTCTTGCAACAAGTGTTCTTGCTTCATTCAAAAAACTTCCAGACGATTTCGAACTGCACCGCAGTCAGCAACTGGCATTTCTTGAATCTGCACTGGACATGCAATTTACCGACCGTGAGCGCTCTAGATATTTGGTTCAGGGTGAATCTACAGCAGTATCGGTAGCCATATCGAAATTGAGTCCGGCACAAGTAAAAGAATATGCGGCGCTGGGTCCGGTGCGTTTTAGAAGACTAGCTCGTTATATGGCAACAGCTCACGCAGGCAAAGCAGCTATCGGAAGATTGCCAGTGAATTCTTTCGACCCTCAGACAGCGGAAAAACGCGGCAGTCAGGATTTTATCGGCATTAGCGAAGTTGATGACCAGGTGGCAACCAATCCTGCAATTTTGGATATTGTCAAATATTTTTGCGAAAAGATTTTCGCCGAAAATCCGCAAGCCAAAAGAATAGACATAGCCATGCACCAGATGCACGTAATCGCCTCTGAAAATCGTCCGTTCGTCACGCCAGAGGGCATTCATCAGAAAGGCTGCGACTACACTATTCCAGAGCTGGTGGTAGGTAATATCAACGTACAAGCCTCAAACAGCACCATATACGATGGACTAAATAATATTTTGGTTTATGCCAATCTCAACGAGGGCGAAGGAATTTTCCACGACGACCAGGTTTACTGGCATGGAAACTCAGCTATTCAACCGTCGAAGGGTGCAGCTCTGGGACACAGACTTTCATTTGGGTTCGATTTTTATGTCAGTTAATTAGATATTCTCTCAGGCGTTTCGCCCAGAATTTGTACATCTTTGCGGCACAAAATGCGATGCATTTCTTTGAAACGAGAAAAATCTTTCTGACTCAAATTAGGACAGTCTACACAATAGACTTTGGTTAAAGTGGCGATGCGTGCGCATTTTAGAAATTGCTCTGGCGTTGTTTTAGAACCGTTCAAATCAAGTTCCATTATCTTGGTTTTGGACAATGCATCATACAAAGCATCTGGTAAGAGAGTAGAACCAGACAGATCCAACATTTGCAGATTCGGCAAGCGCGAAAGAATTGCATAATCGCTATCCTTGCATTTGAGCGACGACAATGATAATGCTTCAAGATGCGGCAGGGTTACAAGAGTCTCCAAAGACTCTTTGTCCAGTCTGCAATTTCGCAATCCCAATTGAAGCAATGGCAGTTGTTTCAATGCTCGCAGTGCCTGCGCGCTGCATCCGCTGTCCAAACTGAGTTCGATTAGCGAGCGATTGTTAGCAAGACCCGACCCGAAATTCTTTCCGACTCTAGGGCAGGCTGTTATTTCTAAACGCTCCAAACGCTTAAGCTTTGACAATTCTTTAGCCGCATCGTCATCTATATGTGCAGTTTGTATTTTGAGCGTAGTTAAAAGTTTAAGCGGCGCAAGATAGCCGATGCCTTTGTTAGTGATCTTTTTGTCTTTCACCAATAGAAATCTAATAGTCTTACATTTTGCCACTTCACGTAAAGACTCATCGCCAAGAGAATTGCTCTCGATACAAAATGATGTAAGGTCAGCAAGCCCGCTCAAATATTTCATCTGGCTATCTTCAAGTTTTTCTCCACATAGTTCAAAATGCTTAATTGGTGCGCCCTTCAAATATTTAAGACCACTACCGGTTAAATCGCTACTCTCAAGACGAATGTTTACTACATGGTCTTTTTGCAATTCTTTGAGATCTTCATCCTTGATAAAAGAACCGACAGCTCGAAAAGAATCAGCATTGAGTTTGATCATTGCAAAACGATCATCGCCTGAATAAATTGGAGCGTCCGCTTCACGTGTGTTTTGGACTCGATCGTTTTCGTCTCTTACTTGAGTCTCGATTGGACGAGCGGTTTGCAAATATTTCACCCCAGAATAAGACATGTAGATTGTGGTTCCAATCAAAATAACCGTGCTTAAAACCAGCGCAGTCCGATTGGAAAAACGCGACAAGAAATTTTGCTTTTCTACACCCAGTACTACTGCGTCCTGGGGCTTTACTTCAGCGCTAACTTTAGTTCTGAGTGAAATGGCATCAATCACTTTTTCAAGCCGAAGCTTTATTTCTTGGGTGCTCGAAGGACGTTCTTCTGGATTTTTTTTCAAACAATCGAGAATCAAATCGCATAATTCCGGATGAACGGTATCTTCAGGCAAACGCTCTGGCTTTGCGTTCTTGTGCATCTGCAAAGTGTCGAGGACTGAGGAACCTTCAAATGGTGGGTGACCACTCAAAGTCTCATACATCAAACAACCAAAACTATAAATGTCAGATTGCAAGGTAATATCTTTCAACTCGATTTGCTCGGGGCTCATATAGGCTGGACTGCCAAGAACCGCTCCAGTCGTGGTTAAATGCTGGTCAGTTTCGATACTTGCAATTCCAAAATCGAGAATTTTGGCAACAACTGGATTTTTTTTATCTCTTACATCTTTCATTAAAACGATATTGGAAGGCTTTAAATCGCGATGGACAATACCGCTTTTATGAGCGTATCCAAGCCCGTCGCATATTTGCATAAAAATCGAGATTGCTTCTTCGACGGGTATTTTGCCAGTTTTCGAAACTGCGGAATGCAAGTTTTCACCAGGCAAGTATTCCATCACCATATAAGTAAGGTCATCAGAAGTAAGCCCGAAGTCGAAGATTTTAGCGATATTTTTGTGCTTCAGTTTGCCGGCTGCAACCGCTTCGCGTTGAAGACGTGCAGCCGCGATACCGCCTTCGCCCTGCTTCATTACTTTAATAGCGACAAAAACATCGAGCACTTTGTCGCGTGCTTTATAAACTGAGCCGGCGCCGCCTTCACCAATTAATTCTATGACTGTGTAGCGCTCACCGAGCGATTCTTGCAAAGACATATTAGTGACGGAACAACGCCCCACAATCTGGACAGTCGTGTCTCGGGTCTAACCCTCTAATTACTTCGAACTCTCCGCTAAAGCCATCAAATTTGAGCATTTCATTTCCCTGACTGACACCAAGACGAGTCAAAACTTTTATTGCTTCAAGCGCCATCAATGAGCCAATCATACCGTGAACAGGCAAAAGCTCTGGTTTTTGTCCAGGCATCTTGCGAGCTGTATGAGGAAAATCGTCGATGCCTGCGACTGGAAAAGCACATCGAAGACATGCCGATTTGCCAGGAATCATAGAAAAGATTTGATAGCGAAGATCTTCTCCACCACAATGAATCATCGGTATTTGATTGCGCATACAAAAATCACTCAATGAGAGTTTTTTTTGCCAATCAATACAAGTTTCCAAAACCAGATCACAGCTTGCCACCATTCGCTCGAGCGTATCGCGATTGGCTCTGGTTGCAAGTGTAATGTCAACGTCTGGGTTTTGCTCCAGGTCTTCTGGATTGAAATTTATATTGCTCGATCTGTCTGGACAAATTGTAATTTTGCCAGCACCCATTTTGATAAGTTGATTAGAAGCCACTCTAGCTGCGGGATATCCAGCCAATACAAGGACAGAACTTGAAAGCAGGTCGCGCTGCTTTTTCTGATTCATACCGGCAATAGCTAATTGTCCGGCATAACGTTTTTTCTGGTCGTCACTTAATTCAGCTATTTGAGGGCGTCCTTGAATTGTCTTTGTAGTTCAGACTATTCTACACTGCCCTTAAAGGACCAAAAACCCTCCTTACGGAAGGTCTCTGGCTGGCGTTGGCGGGAAAGTCCCTATATCTTTTTAGCTGTGCCTTAGCTGAAGAGGTTGGCGTCGCGGGCTGATGCAACGAGCCAGTTGATACAACCAGGTGTTGCCAAACCACCGGTGACACCAGCTGCTCCGAAGAGCACTTTCTTCATGGCGTCCTGGGTGCCTGCAGCCATGTGCATGAAGCCCATGATCATGGTAGGTCCGCCCCAGGCAATACCGAGGATTTCCATACCGTTTGCGATGATGTTGAGCAATGCTTCCAAGTTAGCCAAGTTGTTGACACGTACTGTACCTGCGGTGTTGACACCCATTACAGCTGTAGCGTCACCGCCTTGGGGTCCGATTGTACCGTTGGTAGCACCTTGCAGCATTGGAGCTTGACCATCGGTGTACTGTTGGGTTTGGCTTCCAGTGATTTGCTGGTTGGAGTTCTGTTGAAGACCTGTGTCAGACGACATGCTCGAGAATGCATCTTGTGCGAAAGCTGGAGCAGAGAGTCCAAGGGCAATTGCTGTAACCAATGTGATGCGCGAAATAACTGTAGTAATACGCATAATTCTCTTCCTCCAGAAGGGGGGTTGGTGGTTGTTTAAATGATTTAGTAAGGTGTTTTAAAAGGTGCCAAATGGCGGGTGAACTTGATTGCATTACATTAAGTCCATTTCAGATGGAAGTCAAGCGTTAAAATGTATTCCAGAATACATTTTTTGTATTTATTGAAAGTTCCGGACTATCAATCGACAAAGACCTGCCAAAGAACTTATCGCTCTTGCATTGCAAGTAAAAAAGCCTGCCAGCCAGGAGTGCTCAAAGAAGACCGACTACGCAAATGCTCGCTGACTGTTTCGCTTGCTTGTTGTCTAGCTTTTCTTTCAATTTCTATTCCAGCAGGTGATTCCAGACTCTCTTTCAAACCTTGTTTCAACTGAGCCAAAGCAGCGTCGAATTCAGCGGGGGTTTGAGCGCTCGAAATCTTATCGAGCATACTAGAAACGCGATTACCACCTAATTCTCGATCAATTTGTTCAGCTTCAAGACGCAAGCTGGAAGCGAAATCTGCTCGAGAATCGAAATTAGCAAATTTGGTTGAATCTGCAGCAAGAGCTATCATGCCAAACGGAGATAACTCCGCTGTAAGATTTTCAAGAGAATAGGTGGCTGAGCCAGGAAGCAATAAAGATAGTCCGGACATGCGATCGTATTGTTTATAGTTTTCACCATGATATCCGGCAATTGCATCGCGTTGAGCAGCTTTCGCTTCAGCAATAGAAGCTATCAATGCTTCATTCACCACTCCAAATTTACCGGACTTTATCGATTCATCAAGCTTCTCCAGGAAAAGACCAAGATCTCTTCGCTCTGGTTTTATCGTGCCATTCGCACGAGTTCCTATACTGCCAAACGAAGGCAATTGATCGATCAATTTCAACATTTCACTTCGATGAGCAGGGTTTTGTACAAATACACCTAGCAAGGCGCCAAGACTTTCCACGCTTTTTGCCAGTCGCTCCATTTTGCTTGTATCGACATGCGCCAACGTTTCAGTTCCGGACATATCGGCGACTAAATTGCCAGCATCATCGTTTGCACCTTGTTGTGCAAGTCGAATTGAACGTTGGGCAAAATCATGCGGACTAATTGTTGGATTAGCAAGCAATTCAGTGAGTGTGCGAGTGATATTTTGTCCATCTACATCTACTCCAAACGAATGTTCCAATTCGCTCGACGCCACCATATGTTTTGCGACCCCGGACATGAAAGCGGCTACATCCAGATTGCCCATCGAGCAAGAGTCGAAGTTCAGCAAATCAAGTGAATCTCGGCCGTTTGCCTTTAAAGTTCTGGCAAGAGACTCTTTTAGCTGCTCAAGAGGTAGCTTTCCGGTATCTCCATAAATGCCAGATTCTGCAGTACCGTGAGATTGAATAACCAAACCAAGATGCCCGTCACCAGCCCTTCGACTAGCTCTACCCAACAAACTTTCAAGATCGGCTTTTGGCGATTGACTTGGCCGCTGTTCGACAAGAGTCACCTTGCCACCTTCAATTCGATAAGTTGAGACTGTAGGCGTTTCGTTTCCATTCACACCTTTGTCTCCACTGCGTTCTGTATTAGCATCAACAGATTGAACATAGAGGGTCACCGGAGAGTTCTCAGTCAACTTAGCCAGACGCAGAATTTCCTCTGACTTGCGAGCAGCCCCAGTATTTACTTGCCGACCATCGGCTTCTAAAGTACCTGAAGATGTAAGTTGAATTGCCATAGTCCAGGTTCGAGGCGTATTTGGTTGGTCTGATTCAGTCAAATTGACAGTTTCACGCAAAAACTGGCTATCGCCTTCGCGCTTTTGAGGCTTTGTTTCGCTAGCAAAAAGTTGAGCGAACTGAACATAAGGGGGCTCTGGACTGACCGTTTTAGGTGTAAGCGGTTGATCCCAGAAGGCCCTTATACCTTCTTGAGTAAGACGATTGACGCCATGTTCGCCTGTATTGTCACCACTGGTGGCAATTTCAGCTGTATTTTCTTTTGAATCTAGTTGGGTAGCCAATTCTTTTTCGCGACTAAATTTTCAGACGACGATCTTATAGACAGTCGAAATCGAAGGCAATAGTCAGTCTCTGACCGGTTTTGTCCGCTTCTGATGCTGTAAGAGGAGTAATGCCATGCCATAGCGCTTTATCGTCAACGAGCAATCCTTGCGCTTCAGTCAGTCTCGCTTCGACCAACATGCGACCTTCGGTGTCATAGACTGTGTTTATAGGTATGACCACATTGCTCAATATAAGAGGAATGCCGGTGATTACATAGTCGGAGCCGTCCTGATGAATCTTTTCTGGAATCACGAAAGGCTTTTCTGGATAGCAGTAGGTATTCACTATATGGAATGTGACCATCAATTGCTTGCAGTCCGCTCTTCTTTTGAAGATCTTTTCCGCTGCCCAACGCATTATTTTGAGCGTGCTTTTGTGCATGGCGATGCTTTCATCAAGCTCACGAAAACTACGTGGCAGACAAAGCAAATGATTCTGACAGTGAGAATTTTTGCGTGAATCTTTTGAAGGTATCCGACTGACGAATAAAGAATTGGAATCTATTACATATTGCGCGATGGTTCTTGTGCGCGATGCTTTAATCTGATTGTATTCGGCTGCTTGTTCCTCATCTAAGAAAGAAAACAAACGTTCGACTAGCTGCGATTTTCCCGTTGTGTAATATTCTTCTTGCGGTTGATCCGGAATAATAATTCCCATTGCACTTTGCAAAAACGCCATTTGCTGACGACGCAAAAAATAAAGGTCTTCTTCCATATCCCAGCTGTTCGACCAGACATCGCCTCGATAGGCTTCAAAATCGATCCCCAAATTGACCAGATCAAACGCGCGAATAAGCGGTTTCTCCCTGGTTGACTGCTGTAGGGAAGAGTGTACGGCTTCTTTTATAGGTGTAGATGTATGCATTGGCTCAGTCTCAAATCAACGAGTTATAGAAGTCTTTTGATTAGAAACGAGATCAACGTTTTTCTAAGATAATTCAACTTTGCAATTAAATCAATCAGGTAATTCTTTAATACTTGGAATTACGCACGCAACCAGATCCGCCAGGGCAGCTAAATTGGTTTTGTGTACATCAGCAGCTTTCAAAACCTGACCGTCTAATGCAGGCAAGTCGCGAGTGGTACAAGTTGATGCAACCACTGTCGGGGCAAAGCCAAGATCGGCAGCGCTTCTGGTTGTAGCATTGATACACATGTGAGTCATGAAGCCGCCAATTACCAGATTGTTTTTCTTTTGCTCTTTCAAAAGCTGCTCGAGGTCTGTGCCTACAAAGCTGCTTGGCGAATGTTTTACTATCACTTTTTCACTGTCGGTCGGTTTTACCGAATCGATAATATGACTGAACTCACTGTCTGGATTGAAAATTGGTGCGCCTTTTGGAGCATGGTGCACGACATGAAAAACTGGAACATTCAGTTTGCGAGCACGAGCCAAAAGTTCTTTCAATTCGACCAGTGCCTTGTCTATTTCATGCAAGGGCAGACTTCCATCGAGATATTCTCTTTGAGCATCGACAATAACCAGTGCCGATTGCGCAAGTGGAGTGGGCGAGGGCGACATATGAAGCATGTCTAGAAGTGTGGAAGCTTTTTGGCTCATCAATTCGGTTCCTTATATAAGCTTTTGTGCCAGGCTCAATAGACTAGCACAAAACAAAACCGCCCCTTTCGGGGCGGCTTCGCTGCTAGAAATCTGGGAAAATCTAGCCTTAGGCGTTGGCGTTTGGCGTAACTGAATTAGCTGAAGAGGTTGGCGTCGCGGGCAGATGCAACGAGCCAGTTGATACAACCAGGGGTAGCCAAACCACCTGTGACACCAGCTGCTCCGAAGAGTACTTTCTTCATTGCATCTTGTGTACCAGCAGCCATGTGCATGAAGCCCATGATCATTGTGGGTCCGCCCCAAGCGATACCGAGGATTTCCATACCGTTTGCGATGATGTTGAGCAAAGCTTCCAAGTTAGCCAAGTTGTTAACACGTACTGTACCAGCGGTGTTTACACCCATAACAGCTGTAGCGTCACCACCTTGGGGTCCGATTGTACCGTTGGTGGCACCCTGCAACATTGGGGCTTGTCCGTCTGTGTACTGTTGTGTTTGGCTTCCTGTGATTTGCTGATTGGAGTTCTGTTGCAGACCTGTGTCAGACGACATGCTGGAGAAAGCATCTTGTGCATTTGCAGGAGCTGCAGCGAATACGCCAGCGGCGAAGGAGAGAGCTACCAAAGACATAGTAAGTTTGTGTACCAGTTTCATAAGTGAAACCTCCGGAAAAATTATAGGTAAATAGTAAGGTGGTCAGCCGGTCGCAAATGCAACCTTGGGTGTTTCGATGAATCCAATTTACTTGCCACTGACAACAAAGTCAAGCTGATTTAATCTTTCTGCCAAAAATCAGCTAGAAGCCAGTATACGGCGCATTCGGTTGGGACTGAACATCAATAATTCAAAAGTTGCAGCAGCCATTCCGTCCAAATTTGTCTCACCCAATCTTTTTTCTAGTTGCCTTACTGCCGAAGCAACGTCCAGGTAGCTCACAGCCGCTGCACCGCGCTGAAGACTTGAGGCTTTTGACTGCAATTTGATTAAGGCATAAAGAATGGCCAGATGATGAAAGCCTGTTATGACCGACAATTGACCAAATCCAGCTCCAAAATAATGCTTGCCAAATAAGCGACTGAAAAAATACCTATATATAAGACTGGAAATATCAGGGTCATCTTGAGGAAAAGGTATTCTGGCAAGCTTTTCTATCGAATAGTTATTTCCAGGCACGTCTATGTTTACTGGAAAAGCTCCATTCAATATGACTTGAGCCAGGAATTTATAAAAATTGAAATCGCCTTCGCCTTTACCAAGCGGCTTAATCGGGTAATAAATCTTGCGCAGAGCTTTGATTAATTGCTTGTCCTGCCAGTTCAAAGAGGGACTGACATTTCCTTTTGCTCCTAAACGCTCACGCTTTTTATTGAACTCTTCTATTAATAGATCTGAGCCATGAATAAAACGCTCTTCGAAAGTTTTGCTCGAATCGCCAATAGAGGCAATGAGCTTTTCGTCTAACTGCATGTATTCGTCCCAGGTCAATGGCACGCCAGTGGCAAGCGCAATTTGCGACCAGTTTGGTTTGTGGTCGGGATAAAGTGCTTTGAATTCAGCCAGCTTGCCCTCTAGATAATCACGTTGTTCTAAAAGCGCCTTGCCTGAATTGTTGATTGCACCCATGCTTACAAAACTAATAGTGGAATAAATCCCTGTGGGAGTTTGATTGAAACTATAAGGAAAAAGCTGACAAATTGAAGGCTTGAATTTAGGTCCATTCAAACTGTGGATAAAACACAAATTGTCTACCAGAAACGGACAATGTCCATCAGCACCGGGTTTTATCGCATAAGAATATGGCGTGTTTGCCATTTCATAGTCTTTCAATTCGCGAAACAGATTTTGATTTTTGAACTTATCGTGCTTCGAACCCCAATCAACTTCGGTAATGCGCTCATAATCACCCTGAGTCATAGGAATAGCCCAGCCGCCGCAACACTTGCCGCATCCAGTGCATTCGTAATTTATGCCTTCAGGCAAAATCAAGTTTTCGCTTAAATCTTGGTCCATATTCACTTCATTTTTTTCGCTCTGGTAATTCGACTACTTCTTTAATGTACTTAGTTTCAGTACAGATCAACTCCTTTGCAATTTTGATTGCGGTGAAATCTGATATTTGTTTGACTCTATTTTCGGTTTTTGCAAGCAAATATTGATACGTGTCGGTCAGGGGAACATCTTTGTCATCGAGTCGCAACACTATTCGATAATTTTTGCCATCAGAAGAATCAGTCACCGGAATATAATCTATTGCCAGTTCTTTCGCTTGTTTAAAAGTACATTCACCCGATTCTCTTTTAACAAGACCTATCTTTTTCCAGGTGATTGTTCTTGTACTCATATCGAAAACACAAAGGCAATATCGCGCACAGCTCATAACAATCAAACCAAATAAAATCGCTGCTATTGGATACATTGGAGAAAAAGGCAAAATTCCAAGCACTGACAAGATAGTCCCAAGCAAGGGAACGAGAGCGATGAGTCCCTCTTTCATCGGAAAATCAGTAATTATAAGTTTCGAGCCGAGTCGTTTTATATTCAACTAGATAAACTCTTAGTGGATAATTTTGCCAAGACACACGCGTCTTGAAGCGCCTGTGCATTCGGGGACATTGTTGGGGATGCCAAAATATGTGGTGTACGCAAGCAACGCAAACAAAAGAGCTTCCTTGAACTTGGTCGAGATTCCAAAGTGTTCGTGCGGCAAAAGCTCGACATTGCCGCCCCATTCCTTTTTCAAGAATTGCATCAAAGTTTTGTTCTGTCCGCCGCCGCCACCAATAATGACAGTTTGAATTTCTACTCTTCGTCTTACAAATCCAAGGTAAGACCGTGCGATGGACGTAGCTGTAAGCGCTGTAGCTGTGGCAATTGCGTCCTTTGGATCAATATTTCTTTGTTTTGCTTCGTGCAATAATTGCTCGGCAAATTTGTGCCCGAAATCTTCTCGCCCTGTTGTTTTAGGGGGAGACATATGGAAATATGGATGTTTCAAAATTTGCTCCAGCCAGTCTTCATCGACTTTTCCGGAAGCTGCAATATCTCCGTTTTCATCACAGGCTTGATTAAAAAAGACACTGGCAAAATGATCCATAATCATGTTTCCAGGTCCCGTGTCGTAAGCCATGATTGCACGCCCATCTTCATTGATGACGGTCAAATTGGCGATACCACCAATGTTCAAAACTCCAAGCGCTTTGCCCATATGACCAAATAAAACTTCGTCGGCAAAAGACACGAGCGGCGCGCCCTGTCCACCGTATGCAACGTCGTTGGCTCTAAAATCAGATACTACCGGCACCTTGCACAATGCCTGTAAAACCGCAGCATCGCCAAGTTGAAGCGTTCCAGAAGTTCTTACACCCCAAAATTCTGATTTAGCGGGATGATGCCAGATTGTCTGTCCATGCGAACCTATGAGCTGGACCTCTTCGCCCAGTTTTTTAGTTTTATTTATTAGCACTTGAGCGCTCTGAGCAAAAACGTGTCCCAGAGCCGTGTTAAGCAAACACATTTCGTCTAAGGTGGCATGTCCACGCCCGACAAGTGCGGCAAGACGTTTTTGAAAAAGGGGGTCGAAAGGAACCAGATCGCTTGCCAGTGGCTGAATTTTAAGTCGGGGAAAATCCGAGCCAGACTCACCATCAAGCGGTGAGATTTTAAAAACGGCCGCATCAACTCCGTCCATTGAGGTGCCGCTATTAAGCCCAAGTACATTTAGTGTTTTCATTACCACGCTCATATTGTACGCTAATGTCTGGTGGTCACAGATTAATCAAGAAATTCGGGGATCTAGAAATGGGCAATACGCAAGTTCGCGAACAGCAAGCCATTGGCGGCGTTTCTATCGGTAGAGGCAAAACTTCAAGACGGACTTACGGATTTGACGAAATAGCTCTTGTACCGGGCGCCCGCACCGCAGACCCGGATGTTTGCGACATCAGCACCATGCTTGGAAATCATCAGCTTTCGATGCCTATCTTGGCTTCTGCAATGGACAGCGTTGTAGACGTCGAAATGGCAGGGCTTATGGGAAGTCTTGGTGGACTTGGCGTTTTGAACCTGCAAGGCGTCCAGACCCGATACGAGGACACAGCTGAAGTTTATGGCGAAATTACAAATTGCCCGCCTGATAAATTTGTGCCTTTGATGCAAAAACTTTATTCGACACCTATTAAGGACGCTCTTATTGCCAAACGCGTTGAAGAAATAAAAGCAAAAGGGGTTCTGGCAGCAGCAAGCGTAACTCCAAATGTTGCCGAAACTATAGGTGTAGTGGCTGCTAAAGCCGGTCTCGACTATTTATTCATTCAATCGACCGTAACGGGACTGGAGCACAAATCGGCAAATAACATGACCAGTCTCGATTTGCACAAGTTCTGCAAATCTATGAATATTCCGGTTATCGTCGGAAACTGTGTCAAATACGAAGTGGCGCTTGCACTGCTCGAAACAGGAGTAGCAGGAATTTTGGTCGGAGTGGGACCAGGAGCTGCATGTACATCACGCGGCGTGCTTGGCATCGGAGTTCCGATGGCTACAGCCATTGCTGACTGCGCTCAAGCTGCAATCGATTCCAAATCTAATGGCAAACACCAGCCTTTAATCATTGCCGACGGCGGCATGGTGACATCGGGCGACATTTGTAAAGCCATTGCCTGTGGTGCCGATGCAGTAATGATCGGCTCGCCTCTTGCAAGAGCGAAAGAAGCCCCAGGCAAGGGCTATCACTGGGGCATGGCTACACCAAGTCCGGTACTGCCCCGCGGTACCAGAATCAAAGTCGGTACCACTGTTTCGCTCGAAGTTATATTGAACGGTCCAGCCACAGTCGATGATGGAACCCAGAATTTGACCGGGGCGCTGAAAACAAGTATGGGAACACTTGGCGCAACCAATCTTTCTGAAATGAAAGAAGTAGAAGTAATTATCGCCCCATCTATCTTGACCGAAGGTAAGGTTTATCAAACCGCCCAGCAGCTGGGTATGGGTCGCAGCTAACTTTGGGATAGTCGAATCTGTGCCCCTTGAACGGGCCACGCCATCTTTAGCTATATACAAAATAAAGATGACAGAGGATTCAATGATGATTCAAAATAGAATACTGAGTTTGAGTGTCGCTTCTCTTTTGGGCGTCACATTCGTATCGGCTACGCTTTGTGCAGGTACTGCTGAAGCAAGATGGTTCTGGAGGAGTCGCACAGACAATGTCCAGTCTTCAAAGCAGCAGCAAATGATCAACAATGGCGTTGCCACTGGCGAATTGACTCGCAAAGAAGCACGCAAATTGAGAAAGAAAAAGCGTGAAATAGCCCGCGAGGCCAGGGACAAAGAACGCTCTGGCGGCGGATTGAGCTATTCTGAAGCCGAAAAAATAGACCGCAAACAAGACAAGCTGTCTCGCGAAATCTACAAGCAAAGCACTGACGACGATTTTCGCTAGAGCTTTCAAATGACCAGATTCAAAAGCGTATCCGTTAACGGTTACGCTTTTTTTGGATGGACCTTTACTAGCAGACACGAATCTTTAAGCCAATTTAAGAATTATTGGAATCATTGCATCTGGCTCTTCGTCAATTCGTAAAGAACAGATTTGGCAAAATTGATAAACTGATGAATATGAAAATGAAAAATGGAATTTTAACAACCGCACTATCTTTTGGATTAATAGCAACCAGCACGCTTGCAATCGAGTTAACAGCAAGCCCGGCACGAGCTGATTCCAGTGCGATTAGTGCAGCCCTCACTCCCAACAGTATTGCAGACATTGCAGAGAAAGCCGCACCAGCTGTGGTGAATATCGATGTCTCACCATCTGGAAGTTCTACCACTAAACTGCTTGGACGAGAACTTCCGCCAAATACACCGCTTAGAATTAACGGTCGCGATATAAAAGTACAAGACCTGGAAAAATTTCTGAACAGAATGAATACTGGCTCTGGCACTGGATTTGTAGTTAGAGACGATGGCTATATCGTAACCAATAATCATGTGGTGGCAAATGCTGGCAAAATCGAAGTATCATTTCAAAATGGCAAAGCTTACGAAGCCAAAATAGTTGGAACTGACGCATTCTCCGACCTTGCAGTGCTAAAAATAGACGGCAAAAGCTTACCCACTTTAGACTTTGGCAACTCGGGCAAAGTGCGCCCGGGCGAATTTTCTATCGCAATTGGAAGCCCTATGGGCTTTAAACACACAGTCACTTTCGGCATTATCTCGGCTGTAGGTCGAGACGTGAGAGACATCAATGGCAATATCAATTTCCTTCAGACAGACGCAGCCATTAACAGAGGCAACTCAGGTGGTCCACTAATCAATATGAAAGGCGAAGTGATTGGCGTAAACACTGCCATCATCACCAAGCAGATGGCTCAAAACATAGGGTTTGCTATTCCTGCCGATATCGCCAAGAATGTAATCGACGATCTGATTAAGGACAAAGTAGTCCACCGTCCCTGGATTGGCATCGCTATGGCAGAGGTCAACGAACAAATCGCTGAATCACTAAATCTTCCTCCCGACACCAAAGGCGTGGCTGTTGGTGAAGTTTTCAAAGGAAGCCCAGCAGGCAGTGGCGGAATAGTGGCAAAAGACGTCATTCAAAAAATGGACGGAAAAACAGTTGAATCACCAAAGGAAGTGCGCGATTACATTCTATCCCGCAAAGTAGACCAGGTGGTGAAAGTCAATTTGTTGCGAGACGGAAGGGCGATGGAAGTTTCAATTCACATTGGACAGTATCCAGATCAAATTCCCACTCCCGGAACCGGTCGTTAATTCAATATTTGCGGAAAGTTATTTATTAACTTGATTTGCCAGTCGCAAGCACGCCATGGCGGCTCCAAATCCGTTGTCTATATTGACCACAGTCACACCCGATGCACAACTATTGAGCATAGTCATAAGCGGAGCAATGCCACCAAAAGCAGTGCCATATCCAATCGAGGTAGGAACAGCAATCACTGGACACGAAAGCAATCCACCGACCACGCTTGGAAGTGCACCATCCATACCAGCCACGACTATCACAGCGTCGCTTTGTTCGAATTCTTTAACTCGTGCAAGTAATCGATGGATGCCAGCTACGCCCACATCGAACACGCGCGATACTTGAACTCCGTAATGTTCCAAAAAAACAGCAGCCTCTTCAGCTACCGGAATATCTGAAGTGCCAGCACTAAGCACTCCAACTTTAAAATCGAGTTTTCTTTCTTGCATCGCGCCAAAGCGCATAATGCCTGCTTGTTTGAAATAATAAACCTGTTCAAATAATTTTTTCGCTTCTAGATATTGCTCCTCGCTCACCCTGGTTGCAAGGGCAAACGACTGCAATTGAGCTTGAGAGCGCGTTTGAGATTGAGCTTGCAAGAGACTTTTTGCAATTGCAACAATTTGCTCGGCTGTTTTTCCCGGAGCGAAAATCACTTCGCTTACGCCCTGACGCAAAGCTCTGTCATGGTCCACACAGGCAAAATCGATATTCTCAAAAGAATCCTGTTTCAAATTTTCTGTCATTTTTTGCCTGCCAATATATTCATTGCGCCTTGCTTATAGCCATTTGGATTGATTTCGACAGTTTCATAACCAATACGCTCAAGCTCGTTTTTTATATGTGATACCAAATGTGGTTCAGTCTCGAATCTGAATAATTCATCAGAGCCAACTTCGACACTGGCTTTATCCTTCAAATGCCGAACTCTGACTTGCTTGAATCCAAGCGACTTTACGTAATCTTCCGCATTTTCTATTTGTGAAAGACTCGCAATTTCCACTCGGGTAAAGGTGGGAATGCGCGATGACAAACAAGCATTGGAAGGCCATTCGCATGATGGAAGACCAGCTTCTTTAGCCAGTGCGCGTATCTCGTCTTTGACCAGACCGACTTCTTGCAATGGACTTAAAACATTATATTCTTTTGCCGCTTGATGCCCAGGTCTATAATCTTGCAGATCATCGACGTTCGCGCCATAAGCAATATGTTTTATGCCAAGCTTCGAGGCGAGCAACTCCATTTCCTTGAAGAGAGTGGCTTTGCAAAAAAAGCATCGCTTCGAATCGTTGACTTGATATTCAGGTAAATCTGTTTCATTAGTCTGTATTTCGACCAGGTCGAAATCAAATTGTTCTGCCTGGGTCCTAGCGCGATCCAAATCCGATTTTGCCAGACTTCCAGACACTGCAATTACAATCACGGCTTTCTTGCCCAGTGCTTTTTTTGCATAGTACGCCAGTAGCGCACTGTCGACCCCACCTGAATAAGCCACCATGACGCTTTCCAGTGACTTAAGTCGCGAAAGCAATTTTTCTTCCTTGGTCATTTTACTTAGCGGTTAGAGTAGCAGTTGTTTATGAGAGAAGTAATTTCTTCTTTGAGCACAGGTGCTGGCTTGGTGAGAATATCTTCTTTCACCATCTTGAGCGTGTCAGCCAATTTTTGACTATCAATCGATTGCGGCTTGCCCACGAAAATCTTGGCATAGTGCGTCTTTGCAAGACCTTCTTCAGCCATGAGCAATTCTTCGTATAATTTCTCGCCTGGACGAAGCCCCACGAATTCAATCTTTATATCTACTTCTGGCCTGAGCCCTGAAAGTCTTATCAGGTCATTGGCCAGATCCAGAATTTTGACTGGCTGTCCCATGTCGAGCACGAATATTTCGCCGCCTTTTCCAAGCGCACCAGCCTCCAGAATGAGCTGTACGGCTTCTGGAATAAGCATAAAATAGCGAGTGGCATCAGGGTGAGTGACAGTCACTGGACCGCCTTGAGCGATTTGCTGACGCCAGAGAGGAATGACCGAACCACGACTGGCAAGCACGTTTCCAAAACGCACAGCTACAAATTTTGTTTTTGATCTGGTGGCAATGTCTTGCACCACGAGTTCTGCGCAGCGCTTAGTCGTACCCATCACAGACGTGGGGTTGACCGCTTTATCGCTTGAGACAAGAACGAAAGTCTCGACACCATAAGAATCGCTCAACTGAGCTACGGCTCTTGTGCCGAACACATTATTGGCTATCGCTTCAGCTACGTTTGCTTCCATTAATGGAACATGCTTGTGCGCTGCTGCATGGAAAACGACTTCAGGTTGGTATTGCTCGAATATAGCGCGCATGCGATTTTCGTCGCGAACGTCGGCAATAATCGAATCGACTGCATAACCGCGAGTCTGCAATTCTTGCTGTATTACAAAGATTGAGTTTTCGCCTTTGCCAACAAGTACCAGTCGCGAAGGACTGAATCTTATTATCTGGCGACAAAGTTCGCTTCCAATCGAACCACCAGCACCAGTGACAAGAACGCTGCGTCCAGTTATATAATCGGCAATTGCTTCGCTATCGAGTTTGACTGGCTCGCGACCAAGCAAATCCTCAAGCGAAACTTCACGCAACTGGCTTACGCTAACACGTCCACCGATCAACTCGAACAAGCCAGGCAAGATTCTTGTTTCAACTTCGGCATTACGACAAATTTCAACTATTCTTCTTATTTCTCCTGCAGGAGCGGAAGGCATAGCGATGATTACTTGATCTACACTCAAATTCTCAATCAGGTTTGGCAAAGCATCTGTGCCACCAAATACAGTGAGCGGTCCAATACGTTTTCTGAATTTAACCGGGTCGTCGTCTATAAGACCAACAACGTCAACTCCAAGATCCGAGCGGTTCTCCATTTCTTTGAGAACCATCTGTCCTGCGTCTCCCGCCCCGACCAAAAGCGCGCGACGTCTGGTTGGTTGGCGCCAGTGACGTCTTTGTTGATGCTCAGTTGCCAGACGGCGATAAACACGCGGAGCGCAAAGAGCAAGGAAAGTAAGACCCGAATGGATGAAAATAATCCCAAGTGATAAATGATGATGCGATACGACAAGCACACCAGCCACACGAGCTGTAAGCACTATTAGAGATGTAACTCCAACAGCACAAGCGAGTTCGACTATTTCTGTAAGTCCGGTATAGCGCCACAAACGTCTGTAGACACCAAAAATCCAGTTGAATGCAAGTTGCATGCAAATCCAAACTGGAGCAACAAGCGTAAATTGATTGAGATAATCAGGCTCGATATGACCATCGAAGCGAATCACAAATGCCAAAGCCACAGACACCGCAACGGCGCAAGCGTCAATTGCTATTTGACCCATTCTTCCAAGGCTGAAATAGCGCTTGATTCTAGGTTCACTCACATCGGCGCGAAGCAGCGCTTCATAAGATTGCGAAGAAGCTAATTTGTCTTCGCGAGTCTTGCTTTTACTTTCGCCACTTTGTGCTTGATTGGCTTCAATTACTGGCACGTGCTTTTGGATACCTGTCTTGCCTTGCTTGAGAGGCTATATTATCACCTCTTGCCACTAGTCAAGAACTAGGATATTTTCATCTTACCGCGTTGTCTGGCTACCCATTCACGAACCCTTTCCTCAGGCAGGGCAAGGGATCGGGCTGTTTCGCGCACAGCAGCATCATGACCTACATCTAATTTGAGCACGGCATTGTAACGCCTGATACACATAAGCTTGAGTGCACCGTCTGTGAAATCGCCAGTAGCGCTCCAGACCAGGAACCATGCAAGTGCATAGCCAAAAATAGCAGAGAAGATAAGTGCTCCCAGGTGGAAAGTCATAAAGCCAGGAGTGAGCTTGATGCTGTAGAAGTAGCAACCAACCTGAAATGCGATATAGGCGATGAACCAGAGCTGGCTCAAATCGCGTTTTTCGTACTTGCGAGTGAGGTCCTGATTTTGCTGACGATTAAAAATTTCGCCTCTGGCGCTTTTCACCCATTGAGTATTGATTTCTTTGCGTTTTGGAAAAACCATCCCGGCGCCAAGAACCATTGCAATAAGGAATAGCGGTCCATAAAAATAAGTATCATCTAATTTAGGAAAACGATCGAATTGGACCACTGCCCAGGGCAAATAAATTCCGGCAAGCAAAAGACCAATATAAGCTGGACCCAATTTCTGCTCGACCTTTGTACCAAAGACCCACATGAAGAACATATTGGCTCCAAGCTGCCAGGTGGCGAACTGAGCCAGGGTCGCGCATGGCAATTGAGCCAATAATCTCATGTAGTCGGCGTTCTGGAAAAACTTATAGATGTTCACGACCTGATAACTGTTGGTCTTCATCCAGCTCACAGCACCCACGTGTGGGGTCCATGGCTCAAGACGAGTCTGACTCATCATGGCAAAGTCGATTACAAAACCGAAAATAACCAGGATCGTAAGCCAGGGAAGTCCGCCCTGGTTTTGAATCTCTACTCTTGGTGGCGCTGAATATGACATTGGCAGTTTTTTCCTAGGAACTACTACCTATTTTACATTCCAGACAGCCTGCTTTGAAATCAAACAACTATATTTATGAGCTTGTCAGGAACAACTATTACTTTTCGAATAGATTTTCCTTCCATTTTTTGAACCATCTTTTCGTCTTTCTTAGCAAGAGCCTCGAGCTCTTCTTTGCTCAAACCGCGCGGAATAGTCGCCTTATTCACGATTTTTCCGTTGACCTGCATCACAAGCTCGACTTCGTCGTCGCAAGTGAGTGAATCGACATATTTTGGCCAGGCGTAAACGTGAATGGAATCGCCATCTTTTTTGTTGTAACCAATCTTGTTCCAAAGCTCTTCGGTGATATGCGGCGCCATTGGAGCAAGGACGAGAAGCAAGCTCTTTACAGCGAATGAAAGAAGCTCGACCTGTTCTTTACTCAACCTTTCGCGTTTTGGGGCGAGGTTATCGGCAGAAGACAAATTGCCGTTGTCACCATTCTTGGTGGCAGTAGTGAGATAACGACAATAGTCATAAATGCCATTTACCATTTCCATCAAACGCGCAATAGCGGTATTGAAGACCTGTCTTTCTTGAGCAAGGTCGGTGGTTACGGCTTTGATTGTTTTGTGCACCAGCTTGTGGAATTTTTTGCTCGTGGGATCGAGACTTTCGTGCGCAGCCTCGGACAATCCGACGTTTACGCTATCGAACACATCGATAGAACTGTGTTCGAGCAAATCTTCTACGATTCGCCACACTCTTCCAAGAAATCTGAACTGACCAACAGCACCTTCTTCGGACCATTCCAGCTCTTGCTCGGGAGGTGCGGCAAAAAGAGTGAACAACCGAGCAGAATCAGCACCATATTTTTTGAAGAAATCGAGCGTGCCTACGACGTTTCCGCGCGACTTGGACATCTTTTCGATCCGACCGGATTTTTCTGAATACTTTGTCACCATACCTTGCGAAAGCAAATTCATGAATGGCTCGTCGCAATTAACAAGACCCATGTCTTTGAGCGCTTTTACAAAGAAGCGCGAATAGAGCAAGTGCAAAATCGCGTGCTCGATGCCGCCTACATATTGATCTACCGGCATCCAGTAATTGACGTTCTCGCTCGAGAAAGCTTCTTTAGGATTATTGGCATCTGTGTAACGCAAGAAATACCAGGACGAACAAATGAAAGTGTCCATGGTATCGGTTTCGCGTCGACCAACTTTTCCACACTTGGGGCAATTGGCATTCAAGAACGAATCGAGCTTGGTGAGAGGAGATCCGCCTTTGCCAGTGAATTTGACTTCTTCTACAGGCAAGACTACTGGAAGGTCTTTTTCTTCCACTGCCACTGGTCCGCACGAGGGACAAAATACAAGCGGAATAGGACAGCCCCAGTACCTTTGACGCGAAATGAGCCAGTCGCGCAAACGATAATTCACTTTCTTTTTGCCATAGCCATTGTCAGTCGCCCAAGCAATCATGCTCTCTTTTGCCTGGTCGCTAGGCTGACCATTGAACTGACCTGAATTAATCATCATGCCAGGATTGATATAGGCCTCTTTGAGCTCACCCTGTGATAATTTGTCAGAAGGCGCGATAACTTCGACGATTGGCAGATTTTTCGACTTTGCAAAAGCGAAGTCGCGCTCATCATGGGCCGGAACACCCATTACAGCTCCGGTTCCATAATTCATCAAAACATAGTCTGCAATATAAAGCGGAACTAAATCGCCATTGAATGGATTAAGAACGAAAGTTCCAAGCGGCACGCCAGTCTTGGTTTTTTCAGAAGATCTATCCAATTCGGTTTTATGACTTGCTTCTTCTCTATATTTTTTGACCGCTTCTACATTCTCTGGAGTGGTGAGGTCGTCTACAAGCGGATGCTCCGGAGCGAGCACCAGATAACTGACACCATATGTAGTATCGGGGCGAGTAGTGAAAACTTCTATCTGAATATTGGGCTTGCTCTCGACCGTGAAAAGCAAAGTAGCCCCAACCGATTTGCCAATCCAGTTGCGTTGCATTACTTTTACGCGCTCAGCCCAGCCATCGAGCATGTCGAGGTCTTTGAGCAATGCGTCGGAATAATTTGTAATTTTCAAGAACCACTGACTCATGAGCTTCTGCTCGACGCGTGTATCGCCGTGTCGCCAGCACATTCCATCTTCCACCTGCTCGTTTGCAAGCACGGTTTCACATTCAGGACACCAGTTGACTGGTGCTTCTTTGCGCACGGCAAGCCCTTTCTTGTAGAACTGCAAGAAAAGCCATTGCGTCCAGTGATAATAGCTCGGGTCACAGGTAGTCACTTCGCGCTGCCAGTCGTAGCTCGTGCCAAGTTTCTTCAACTGCTCGTCGCGCATGAATTTTATATTGTCGCGAGTCCAGCTGCCTGGGTGCAGATTGCGCGAGATAGCAGCGTTTTCAGCAGGCAAGCCGAAAGCGTCCCAACCCATCGGGTTCAAAACGTTATAACCCTGCATGCGCTTTTGACGCGAAATAACATCAGAAATTGTATAGACCCGCATGTGACCCATGTGCAGGTCGCCAGATGGGTAAGGAAACATAACAAGCGAATAATATTTGGGCTTGTCGCTTTTGTCTTTGGCTTTGTAAATGCCAAGCTCTTCCCAGCGCTCCTGCCATTTTTCCTCGATTTCAGTAGGTAAGTACTGCCTCGCTGCCATGTCATGTCCTCGACTTAACTATAGACATTCAATAATATGCAGCTCAAAGACTTTGAACAAGCAAATGCAAAGAATCTTGGAGCGGCGCCAAGAAGACTTTTGGAGCTTACAGGCTAAGCCTTTATACTAATTGAGATGAAAACCACTGAAAAAACCAAAGAAATCCCTGCCGATGTAATGGCAGAAGCCGAGGAGCTTGCACGCGGGGCAGAAATTTTGCCCAACGGTGCTCGTGGCCTGGCAGAAAAAATAATGGAAGTGCGAGCTGAGGGTCGCGTTCTGCGGGCCAAGCTCGGCATCGACCCGACATCGTCTGACTTGCACCTGGGACATTCGGTCGTCTTTCGCAAACTGCGCCGCTTTCAAGAATATGGTCATCAGGTGGTTTTAATCATTGGCGGCTTTACAGCGCAGATTGGAGACCCTTCTGGTCGTAATGCCACCCGTCCCCAACTCACTCGCGAAGCGGTAGAAGAATACGCAAAGACTTATATCGAGCAGATGGGTGCCATTTTAGATATTTCCAAAATCGAGTTGGTAAATAACGCCGACTGGCTTGCTCCGCTCACTTTTAAAGATTTGCTTGGTCTTGCAAGCAAAGTGACAGTCAATCAGATGCTGCAAAAAGAAGCCTTTGGCTCACGCATCGAAAATCAGCAGCCAGTATCCATGCACGAATTGTTTTATCCAATCATGCAGGGCTACGACTCGGTCGCAATCAAAGCCGACGTAGAACTTGGCGGAACTGATCAACGCTTCAACATTTTGCAAGGTCGCGAATTGCAAGGCTATTATGGCATGGGCACTCAAGTTGCATGCTTGCTGCCTCTGCTTGAAGGCACTGATGGCGTCAAGAAAATGTCCAAGTCTTACGACAACTATGTGGGACTGAAAGAGGCTCCCAAAGACATGTTCGGCAAGGTGATGCGAATCCCGGACAATTTCATCATCAAGTATTATGAGCTTACATCAACGCTTACAGGCGCAGAAATAGACGAAATAAAAAAATCGCTCGAATCTGGTGCCAACCCAATGGAAGCCAAACGTCGCCTGGCAGCTCAAATAGTCAGACAATACCATGGCGAAGACGAAGCACAAAAAGCTCTCGACGACTGGCAAATAGTGCACAGCGAACGCCAACTCCCCACAGACATCGAAGAACACAAGGTGGAATCACCAATTCTTTTGTTCAAAGCTCTGGTCGAAACTGGCTTAGCCACAGGATCTGGTGCAGCCAAAAGACTGGTCAGCGACGGCGGTGTCAAGCTGGATGGCGAACAAGCAAAAGATCCCAACCAGGAAATAACGCTCAAAGCTGGCGAATCAGTAGTTCTTCAAGCTGGACGCAGACGCTTCGTCAAACTCATTGCTAAATAATTCAACTTCAAGAGGGAAAAATGACCCAAGCTGCAGTATCTATTAAGTCTGAACAACAAAGTCAAATAGACGCCGTTCACGCCGTTATCAAAGCTGCTTTCAAGCAAGACAACGAAGTTGATCTGGTAAAACAATTACGTGAAGCTAAAACATTCATTCCCGAATTATCCATGGTGGCATTAGTAGACGACAAAGTGGTCGGGCATGCCATGTTGAGCCCCGCTTTCATCGAGAAAGTCGACAGTGAGCGCATCGAAGTGCTGGCACTTGCACCAGTTGCTGTCCACCCCGATTATCAAAATCAAGGCATCGGCAAAAAGCTCATTAATAGCCTTCTTGCATTAACCGAAGTTCGTTTTGGCGATATCTATCGTGGCATCATCGTGCTTGGCGATTGCTCATATTATTCCAAATTTGGTTTTGTACAAGCAAGTCAATTTGGTGTCTGCGCGCCATTCAAATGCGAAGCCAAAAACTTTATGGCTATGCCTATCACAAATAACGCGCTGGCAAACTGCCAGGGTGAAGTCGTTTATCCTGCCGCATTTTCAAACGTCTAACCTTTAGCACTAAAACAAATACAAAAACTCACTATAAACAACCAGCATCTTTTTCGTTCGATTCGAGAAAAAGGAAAGTTGATCCCCTCGTGTTGCCTCAAAATAGAATCGTACTCTAACCAAACCGTTGCCTCATATATTTTCGTACCGGCGAAAATGTGTGAGTGTTAGATTGCA
>JAHCIQ010000006.1 GCA_026129135.1 Cyanobacteria bacterium TGS_CYA1
TGAACTTTCCCCGTTTTCATGGACAGTAGCTTAGGACGAATCGCCTTTAAGCTGTTTCCATGCTCTTTTCAAATTCTTCGGGTGAAACGTAATTCAAATAAGAGTGAATTCTCCTTTTATTATAGAACATCTCGATGTAATCAAAGATGCTTAAACGAGCCTCCTCTCTCGTTTTATATTTTTCATGATAAACTAGTTCGTTCTTTAGTGTTCCGAAGAAGCTCTCAGATACTGCGTTATCCCAGCAGTCGCCTTTTCTGCTCATGCTTTGTTTGCAGTCATATTTTTTCAACTCCTTACGAAAGTCACCACTTGCATACTGACTGCCACGATCAGAATGCACTATATTTGGTATCTGTCCTTTCTGTCTAAAAATTGCCATTCTAAAAGCATCTACCACCAAATCGGCCGTCATTCGCGATGCCATTGACCAACCCACTACTTTGCGAGTGCAGAGATCTATCCAAGCGGCAAGATACAGCCAGCCTTCTTCTGTCGCGATGTAGGTTATGTCGCCAACCCATGTTTCGTTTGGTTTGTTGGTTTTGAAATTTCGATTAAGAAGATTTTCCGCAATTGGCAGATTGTGTTTTGAGTTGGTAGTGGCCTTGAACTTTTTCTTCCGCTTAGCCTGAATGCCGTTTCTTTTCATCAGCTCCTCGACTGTTTTATGATTCACAACAATGCCCGCTTTGCGAAGTTCGCGCAAGATTCTGGGCGAACCGTAATTTCTTCGAGAACCTTCGTGTATTTTTTTGATCTTAGCCAAAAGTTCTCGTTGGCGAACCTGGCGTTGAGGTATCCCTCCCCTGCGCCACTGGTAGTATCCAGATCGCGATGCCTTCAGAACGCGACACATCGTTTCGATCGGATATTTCTGGTCGTGCATTTTGATGAAGGCATACTTCACAGGAGGGTCTTGGCGAAGTATGCCGCCGCTTTTTTTAGTATTTCGTTCTCCATCTCAAGCTCTTTATTTCGCTTCTCAAGCTGCTTTAGACGCTCTTCGGACGATGCTGTAACCTTCTGAGAAATCTTTTGATTTCTTTTCTTCCAGCTATTAACCCAAGCGTAAAGTGATTTTTCTGGAACTTCCATTTCCCGCGCAACTTGTGCAATTGGCTTGTCTCCAGCCAACGCTAATTTAACTGCGGTTTCTCGAAATTCCCGATTGAATTGAGTATTAGTCGTTCTTCTTTTGGTCATTGTCTATCTCCTGTTGACATTTTAAGCCATTGGAGCGACTCTGTAAAAACTACTGTCCGTTAAATTGGGGAAGGGTCAAAGTCATATTTTTGGCTGCCAGAAATTCTTTAATCGCTTGTGTTTGAATCGATACCTGCGAGCCCTCAGAACAACGTATGATCTCCACTTCATCGCCAGACTCACTAAACTTATAGTATTTGTTTCGCTTAGAATCAAACCAAAGATTGTGGTAGTGTCGGAACTCCTCTGATATATCAATTTCGCGAGGTTTTAAGCCATAAAATAACCTTTCGAAAACTAATGGTTCAATTCCATCTTCCCTACCGAAACGCGCATAGTCTGTTTCTCCAGGAGGATAGCCTAAAAAGCCCGGAAGTCCACCCTGTAAATTTAAATCCCAACCATCAGATTTAAGAGCGTCGTAATCGCTAGGAATTAAAGCGCACCATATTGTTTCATGTTCCGATTCACTTGCATCGTTTAGCTTAGCGACTGGTGTAAATAGTTCCTTTCCAAAAGACATCAGTCGATTCACAAAGTTTGAAGTATTTAGAAATTGGCGCTCTTGTTCAAAAGTCATTGGTCAAATTCCGTTTTCTGTGATGGATATCTCTCTTGCGAGGTTTTAATCAACATTTGCACAAAATTCTTTCGATCTACAATTTTAATTTTGTCGGAGTCGCCTATGTCTTTATAAACAATAATCGATCCCGCATCATAACGAGGCGCCTCAAAATGGGTACTAAAATCAAGTCCTTCGGCTTCGTAGAAAATTATTATTTCATGCTCATGGATTAGCGGGTAATTTGAATAGCCTTTTCTGACGTAAGAGCTTAAGGGAGAAAAATTAACTGAAGAAACCCCAATCTCTATCCAGCGGCCACCATTCTTATTTACAATACTTTCAGCAAAATCTATTAAATGGTTCGAAATGTGTTGACGACGAAATTTTTCTGCAACAACAATGTTATCGATTATAGCTGGACTTAAATTTTGCCTGACAGCATTTTGAGCATTGCGATCTAAAAATAGTTTGCCCACAATATTTTCTTTAATGATAGCGATGCAAATGTACGGGTAGCTCCATCCTTCGAATTTTGTATAGGCATTTAGAGCCGGTTTTTTAAATTCGTCTGAATAGAAAACTTCATCTGCGGCTAGCAACAATTCTATGTCGTCTTTTGTAGCCACACGAACCATAAAGTCCAGTCCATCTATGGTCTTGTAGGTAGCCGATAAAGAAATATCCCATTCCTTTTGTTTTTTGTTTCCAACGTGACCGCGCTCGACCTTACAAGAAGGACAAGACTCTCTGTGTGATATGGATTCAATGTCCAATGTCCTTTACTACCTCAAGCAGAGTTAGACTTTGCACTGCGTCTGCGATTTTTTCTCTTTATTAAACCAGCTTGTTGCAAAATAGGTTTCAAGGCAAGTTCTTTAGCATCTCGAATGGCTTCTTGATGGGTGTGCGCATAAACAGAAAGCGTAGTTTTCATGTCCTTGTGGTTCATGGTGTTCTTAACCAATGAAAGATTGACATTTGCATTAGCCATTGTTGAAGCAAGACTTCTTCGGAGGTCGTGAATTGTAACATCCTCTAAACCTGTACGCTTTCTAAGCGTTGTCCAAGAACGCTTTAAATCCTTTATGTGGCCGTCTTTTCCTGGACCTGGAAATACATAAGAGCTGAATGCCTTGTTTTCTTTCTTGCTTTTTCTTTCTAAAAATTCAAACCGCTCCTGAAGCAAGTTTATTTCGTGATTTCCCAGTGCAACAACCTGCCGAGTTCCATTTTTGGTTTCTGGGATGGTAAAAGTTCTCTCTGACCAAGAAACATCTTCCCATCTCAGTGACATTAAATTCGCCTTCCGAACTCCCGTGAAAAGACTTAGCCGGATGAAATCTTTGAGACAACGATCAGGTTCGTTTTCAAGCGCCTTAAGAAGCTTCACAGCTTCTTCCTTGTTAAGAAACCGCTCTCTTGCTTTTTCAGTAAAAAGCGTAATTCCTTTTGCTGGATTTTCTCCAGAAAACAAGTGCCAAGTAGTGGCCTTGTTATAGACTGCTCGCAATAGTTGAACCACTCGATTCGCCGTGTATGGTCCTCTCTCTTCACCCAGTTTTCCATGCAAAATTTCGACATCGCGATTCTTGATAGAGCTTGCCTTTCGATCCTTCCACTTAAGTAAGCAACGGTCGAATAATTGCCTCATGTCATTAGATGTTTTTCTTTGCTTTTCGGCGTGTCGCTTGATGTAACTTTCAAACAAATGTTCCAATGTCGGCTCGGATTGCAGCAACCGCCTTATATCACCGGGATTTGAACCACCAGCAATTATGGCGTTTTTTTCGTAAGCTAACTTTCGCGCCATTTCAATAGTCAAATCAGGAAACTTACCCAACCAGATTCGTTCGGAACGTCCCTGAATTTTTCGACGAAGGACAAACGCTTTACTTCCTCCTTTAGCCACAGAAAAGCAAAGTCCCCTCACCTGTGTATCCCAAAAGTAAACTTGTTTTGAATCTAGGGGAGGCTTTAAAGCTTCCAATTTCTTTTTCGTGAAATTAAATCGAGTTTCCATAGCTTTCACCTTCTGACAGAATGCCGCCCCCGCGCCGCCCCCTTTCGGGTTAAATTTGGAGAATTTTGCATGCATTTCAATAAGTATGACAGAGCGCTCAAAGCAAGTCCAGGAAAGGTTTGACAAACTTGGATAACTTTGGATAAACTTGTGCCCTTGCGACTTCGAACCATGAGGTCGGGGGTTCGAGTCCCTCAGGGCGCAAGATTTTTTGCATTTGAACATTTCAGGGGTTGTGCAGTGTTTTTCACAAGCTTTCGTATTCATAATGTAGCGATTACATTTTTTGCGCTAATCGTGTTTGTAGTTTCATTGCCTGCAAAAGCGCTAGACGATCAAACTGAAGTTCCACAATCCGTTTTGAATCTTGACCTCTGCACATTGGCTTACCAGTTTTATCATCAGTCTCTTTGTTTGCAGCTCGATCCCTGGTTCGACATGATGTCACGTATCGGTAGCGATAGGCGAAACAACATTTGCAGTTTCACACACGATTATGCAAAGACACTTTCGCCTGGCTTCTATAGTGGACCTAACGCTGCGCGTGGCTGGTCTTTGAGCAATACAAATCTCGATCCTATCTTAACGAACTATAAAAATATCGACGCTCATCTTCCCACGTTTAATCGAGATGGCGAGATGTTTTTGACAGTGCAAGCGCCAAAATATATTACTCACAATATCAAAACCATAGAGTGTATGCGCTATCGGTCGAAACCTTCTGCTTATCCATATAATGATTGTGAGGTTTTTCCGATTCGCCAATATGAAAGTGGCGAAGATCATCTAGTGGTATTCGAGGGTGGCACTGGAATTACTTCCACCACATCTCCTCAATATTCGAGCGAACCATCATGGAGTTTGATGGGATTCGTTCTGATGAAAAAGACTGCCACCGGATATGATGCCCACATTGTTTTTCGCGGAAGTAGAAGCGGCTCTTCACTTTTAAAAACGGTTTGGCGTGCGCAAAATGCTATTGGCGAAGCAAAAGGCAATCCTGACTGGATCACAGACCTTCGCAGCATGAAGCAAATCAATCAGCCGCTAATAAGCAAGATAGGAAAAGTGACCGAAGGTTTTGCTGAATCACTGCCAACTATGCTTGGACCAGTTGCTGCTTGCTGCAATTATCTCGAACAAAAGTATTCCGCCCCCGAGCATATTTATGTCACCGGGCACAGCTTGGGAGCTGGCTTGGCGAGTCAGTTCGTAAGCTCGGTGATGCAAGGAAGCTTTGGTGATGAATTGCGCAACACTGTTAAAAGTTGGCCCTGGCAAAATGCCAAGCTAATAGCATTTGCCCAGCCAATTCCCGGTGATCCTACATGGGCTGAAGAATTCGATAAAAACTCACCGTCCGCCGAGCATTACTGGGTCGCTGGCGATAGCGTGGTTGAAGCCACAGCCAGTCGAATTGTTGGTTTGTTGATAGATAAAGGTGAACATAGTGGAATTCAACACAAACTCGATACACTTTTGAACAGTGCGGACAATCCACACGAAGTGTTCATTATCAGAGCAGCTTTGTTGCGCGACTTGAGCGCAAGCAATCCCGGCAAGTTCGCCAATCTTGAGCGCGAGAATACTTGGGCATATTACAAGACTCTTGCTGAAATGATTTCTGGCAGACCGTTTAGTTATGTCGTTCCAAACACGCCTTATCCCAATTTTGTAAATGAGTCGAATTTGCGCAGCGTGCTTCAAAATAGCAATTTTGGCGACGAGTTCGATAAGTGGCTTGAGCAAGTCTATGCCAGAATGATAGTCGATAAAAGCAGTTATATTGGTCCTAAGTTTCAGAGTACACTAGACGAACGGCGCAAGACTGTCCTCGATATTGCAGCCAGTATGCGCAAGTCATCAGCTATGGACAGTGTGCAAGATTTAAACCAGCTTGAAAGTGAATTCAAGCTTGTCGACGATACCCTTGGGCTTGCGCCAGAGGAACAGTGGATTTATTGCGCAATGATTTTGAACCGATATCAGAAATCGAATTTGACCTTGCAAGAATTGCAGTCGAAGCCGGTGATAAAATCTTGTCTGGAATCAAAGTTTGATTAAAAACACGTTGGCATTTCCTATTGCTTCGTCGCACTAAATTTTCCATTTGCGTTATAAATCAAAGAAAGACTCTCAGAAACTTTCAAAGCTTGTTCGCTATGAGGTCCAAAACGCATTTTGGCGATTTCAAGCGCGTTTTCGAAGCTTCTTTCTGCCTCATCAAATTTCTTTTT
Source organism: Cyanobacteria bacterium TGS_CYA1 (assembly GCA_026129135.1). GTDB lineage: Bacteria > Cyanobacteriota > Vampirovibrionia > Obscuribacterales > Obscuribacteraceae > Aved-18. Next base: position 6,029 of record JAHCIQ010000006.1, read on the forward strand.
TCGAACATAAATATTTGCCAGATTGTTCCAGGAAGCAAAGACTAAGGCTTCGTCGTCATCTTCTCTTTCTTGAATCGAGATCGCTCGTTTGCAATGTCCTTCAGCTTCGTCGAGTTCATCTAGTTGAATGCAAACAAGTGCCAGATTATTTAAAGGCGATATCAGATTTCGATCTGTATTTTGAGCCAGATTTTCTCTAGTTTGAACTGCTTCAATCAAGACGATCTTCGCTTGAGACAATTTGGAATTTGCAGCCAAAAGTTGACCGTAATTGTTTAGTAGTACACCTTTATCCTGGGCGGGCAAACTGTGCTTTCTTGCCAGCGACAATGCTTTTGTCATCGATTGGAGAGCTCTGTCTTTTTTGTTTAGAGCAGACTGAGCCATCGCAGTATTAGACAATAATTTTACGTGTTGTTTCCACGCCATTTTAGGTAACGAAGTCAGACCTTTTTGATAATATTCGATGGCATCGCCACTTTTGCCCTGAGCGTGCAGACATACACCGATGAAATTATAGTACTCACTCATCACAGCGTCAGGAACCGATTTTTTTTGTTTTTGCTGGATAAGTAGAAGGTTTTTAAAAGCCAGTTCAGCTTCACGAAAGCGATGTTCTTTCATCAACTGCTCGGCATTCGTTTTGTTCGTATTTGCGGAAAGTGCTGTCGCTGCTGTCGCGAACGAAAAGCACTGGATTGCAAAGAGTGTCAGTGTTAGCCATAGCCGCTTCGACATCAGGTATTTTTAAACCCCAACGTTTGACGCAGAGTATTCACGTCTCTAAAGTCATTGGTAAAAATTATTTTGTTCTCTCCAAGGTCTGATACCACACCTGGTGTCGAAAATGATCCAAGAGGCAAATCGTGGTCCTTTTCTGAAACGTCAAGAATCGTCAATTCATAATCCGTATAGGAATGAAAGCTAAGTGCTTCATAGAGGATAGATAGCGCTTCTCTAGAATTACTCGGTTCTACGAAGAGTGTCAGTTTGAATAATGGCTCCCTCATAATTTAAAAACTTAGCAAATTCAGTTTGCCTGTATGTGCAATTTTTGTGTAAGCATAGGAGGTTTTTCAAATCCACGTATAATAGAGGGGTATTAAGGAAGAAACTGCCTGTAATGTCCCGAATACTCATAGTTGAAGACGAAGAAGAGCTTTCACTGAGCTTGAAAGAGTGGTTGGAAGGAGAGCTTTATGCGGTTTCGACTGTCAACGAAGGTAAAGCAGCTCTAGAGATGCTTCTTTCCAATAGATACGACTTGATAATATTGGACTGGATGCTTCCCGGGCTTAGTGGTCTTGAGATTTGCAAGGTCTTTCGCGAGTCGGGCGGAGACACTCCCATTCTCATTTTGACAGCACGAAACACAATTTCAGCCAAAGAAGAAGGGCTGAATAGCGGTGCTGATGATTATTTGACAAAACCGTTCAATTTGCGCGAGTTGTCAGCCAGAGTAAGAGCTTTGCTTCGCAGACCTCAGTCTGCTCCTCAATCGATATTGAAGGCGGGCAATATAGTGCTCGATAGAAATTCGCGTACTGTGAGTAAGGATGGAGCGCCTGTAAAGCTGTTGCCTAAAGAGTTTATCTTATTAGAAGTGCTTATTTTGAATCGGGGAAAAGTTCTTAGCTCTGACGAACTTACCAATCTGGTTTGGGGAGTAGATTCTGACATCACTCCAGATACGGTTAGATCCCACATAAGGTCGTTGCGGAAAAAAGTGGACAATTCAAGCAACTTTTCAGTAGTCAAAACCGTGCACAGTATGGGCTATAAGGTCGAATCCGACTGATGTTCAAAAATTTTCGATGGCAAATAGCATTCTGGTATGTAGGTCTTTCTACGGTTGTTTATGTTGCATTTTGCCTTATTGGCGGACTTTTTTTCTATAACAGTTTATGCAATTCCATGGATGAAGAGTTGAAGACCGTTGCTTCGCAAATAGGTCATGCTATCGACTTGTCTGGAAAAAAGCCGACCTTTAGGGATTGGCTCAGAGTTGTGAAAACCGAGCCAGCAAGGTCAATCATGAGTATGCAGCTGTTCGATGAGAGTGGCAATCTTCTCGAAAAATATGGACCTCCCGGAATTCCGAAATTATTTTCCAAAGGTTCAGAAGTTGTTGAAGATGGGAATTCAATGAGAATTTTCGTTAGTCCTTTGCTTCACAAAGATAAATTGATCGGATTTTTGCAGTTGCAATTGTCTACAACCAAGCGTTTCGAGATAATGCGCGAATTCCTTCTTACTATTTCGATAATGGCTCCTTTTGTCTTGGCAGGCTTTGGCCTTTGCGGATACATTGTTTCTGGAATTGCGGTTCGTCCAATCGAAAACTTAGTGAAAACGTTGAAGAGATTTGTTGCAGATGCAGGTCACGAGCTGAATACTCCTATCAGTATTCTTCAAGCCAAAGCGCAGACGCTGGATAGGAAGCTTGGTAATGAAGGTCGCTTTGAGCAAGATATTGCTGTGATTCTTTCTTCTACCGAAAGGATGGGCAATGTTGTGGGAAATCTAATGCTACTTGCCGAACTCGATGGCAAGCACGTTCCGCCTACTTTGCAAAAGGTCTGTCTTGCTGAGATTTGTCAAACGGTAATGCTAGAGTTCGAAGAGCGATTCAGCCAAAAAGGTTTAGTGCTGCGAAAAGGGGTGATAGACGAGGTTGCGGTTTTAGCTAATCGTGAATCAATTAGGTGTGTCTTGACTAATTTGCTTGATAACGCTTTCAAAAATACCGAGGAAGGCGGCTGCGTAACGATAAGCTGTTCTCGAGTTGGCGATTCGGCTGTTTTATCCGTAAAAGACACGGGAATAGGAATTCCTCAGGATTCGATTCCACTATTGTTCGATCGATTTTACAGAGTAGATACTTCAAGGAGCCGTTCTTCAGGCGGTACAGGTCTTGGGCTCTCAATAGTGAAAGCGATGTTGGAGCAATTTGAGGGACGCGTAGTCGTACACAGTGAAATTGGTGTTGGCTCAGAGTTTGTCATAAGTTTACCTTTGTTTGAAAATCGAAGCGCTGCACAAAACTTGCACACAATGTCGGTCAATTTTTTATAGACTTAAGCGTCAGGGCTCCATGCTCCCTGCGCCCACAGTAAAATGCATTTTTCAGCCAATTTTCACTACGCTTTTCTCATCTGTTTGCTGTTCTTTTCTTTAGCTCTTCCTTCTCGGGGAGCCGAATCTTTGCAACGCTTACGCGCGGTGGATGATGCTCCTGATTCGCCTGTAACGTTGTCGGGAGCTGTTAGTCTGGCGCGCAGAAACTTTCCGAAGCTGCTTCAGCAAGAAGCCGAAGTGCGTGCCACCAAAAGTAATATCAGTCTGCAAAAAGTTAAAGAGTATAACCCAAACGCCTTGATGTCATATCAGGTTGTGGCCGCAACGCATAACAGGCTTACGCAAACATTATTTTCTTCGGCTGTTCTGCCCACCACGCCTGGTCCGGGCTATGACACTCTGCATGAAGCTCCAAGAGCTTTTAGTGCATCAGGATTTATAATCGATTGGGCGCCTCTCGATTTTGGATTGCATAAAGCAAGAATTGGATTTGCAAAATCGGAATACAATTTGAGCAGTGCCAATCTTGGACTAACTCAGCTTGACGTTAGTGTCGAGGCCGCGAGCCGATTCCTGGACACTCTTGTCATGAAAGAACAGGTCGCTGTAGCAGAGGCAAACGTCAAGCGCTTTCAAGATTTTAGTACGGTTGTTCACGCTCAGGTGGATTCGGGATTGAAAGCAGGTGCTGATGCGTCGCTTGCAGATTCTCAATTGGCTAATTCTCGCAACGATTTGATTCGAGCCAGATTGAACCTCGATTTGTCAAAAGCTTCTCTAGCTTATATCGTAGGGCTGGGCGGCAGATTGCTTGATATTGAGCCGGGCGGAATTATTTATGTCACCGAGCCTTCGAACAGTCAAAAAAATACTCCTGTTTACGAGTCTCACCCGCTGGCCTTGAGCAAGAAAGCCGAGATCGACTTGAGAATGGCCAGCCGAAAAATACTTGAAAAGCAGTATTATCCTACATTTCGCTGGTTGGCTGGTGGTAACTTACGCGGCACCACATTTAATACTAATAGAGGCGATGTATCTGCACCCGATGTGAGCGGCATTATACCAGTGGTTCCGAACTGGAACGTTGGCTTGATGGTAGATTTTCCCTTCATGGATATTTTGCGAATTCAGGCTGAGAAAATGGTTGTAGATCAGAGGATAATGGCTGCTCAACAGGGATATTCACTGGCAATTCAACAATTAAGAACAGAAGATGTTCAGGCTCGATCCAAAGTTCAGGCGGCAGTAGAATTGGCGGCCAATATGCCTGTTCAAGTCAGTGCAGCGCTGCTTGCAGCTCAACAGGCTCAAGCTCGGTACGAAGCTGGGTTAGCCACAGTGGCACAAGTAGCTGAAGCAAATCAGATTTTGGCTGATTCTAGAGTAAAGGAAGCGGTGGCGAATGTAGGCGTCTGGAAAGCACTTTTGTCTGCTGCGGCTGTTCATGGGGATCTTAAACCATTCCTTGCTTCTGCTGACCTGGCAACTCAAAGAGGGAAGTAGGCGATGTGGCTAATTAAAATGGCTATGGGTCGTCCGGTATCCATCGCGGTGGTGGTGGTTACTGCACTTCTTGCTGCAGTACTTGCTGTTGGTCGAATGAAAGTCGACATTTTTCCAAACTTGAATATGCCTGTAGTGTACGTTGTCCAGCCGTATGGTGGCATGGACCCGACACAGTTAGAAGCTTTCGTAGTAGCACACTACGAGAACCATTTCCTTTACATTTCTGGAGTAGACCATATTGAATCGAAGTCGGTGCAAAATGTCTCTTTAATGAAAGTCGTTTTCAAACCAAACACAGATATGGCCGAAGCTATGTCGAACATTGTCGCTCAGGTCGAACGCTCGCGCTCTAAAATGCCACCAGGCACGGTGACACCCTTCATATTACGTTTTGACGCTGGAAACGTTCCTGTTGGTTATGTTGTTTTATCGAGCAAAACAAAGCCTGTTGCGCAAATCGAAGCAATAGCTGATGAGCGTATCAGACCAATCATTTCTACAATTTCGGGATGCACCACCACTCATCCATTCGGCGGTAATGTAAGAACTATTGTAGTTACAGTCGACCCGCAAAAAATGCGCTCGCTTAATTTAAGCCCCGATGAAGTGGTCAATTCTTTGACTTCTGGAAATCTGATTACTCCTTCTGGACTTGTTAGAACCGGTAATATTCAAAGAATTGCTAATCTCAACTCGACAGTTCTGGATATTCACGAATTAGAGAGAATTCCATTGCGTTTGGGCGCTGGAGCCAGTGTCTATTTGGGAGAAATCGCCACCATCGTTGATGATATGGATATCGCCACTGGATATGCTTTGGTTGACGGTCGCCGCACAGTTTTTATGACCATCTCAAAGCTTTCCGAAGCTTCTACACTGGATGTGGTGCAAAAAGTAAAAGCTGCACTTCCACAGATGCGTTCTGTCATTCCCGAAGACATAGATGTCAGCTTTGAATTTGATCAGTCTATTTACGTTACAGAAGCAATCACAGGGCTGGTTTTTGAAAGTTTAATCGGCGCCGTTCTTACCGGAGCTATGGTATTGCTTTTTCTGCAAGATCTAAAAAGCGCGTTGATAGTAGTAGCTACCATTCCTATTGCCCTGGCTATTGCTGTTGTAGGACTCTTTGCAGTTGGTCAAACCATCAACATAATGACTTTAGGCGGTTTGTCTCTAGCTGTCGGCGTACTAGTGGACGAAGCTACCGTAGCTATAGAAAATATTCACACACACTTAGATCGAGGTGTTCCACTGTACAAAGGCATATCGGATGCCTGCCGTGAGGTAATCACTCCGCAACTTCTAGCGGTATTTTCTGTGGTATCGGTTTTCTTGCCGTCGTTTTTTATGGAGGGTACTACAAGAGCACTGTTCGTGCCGCTTTCTCTTGCTGTTGGAATAGCCATGATCGCCTCTTATGTGCTTTCAAATACACTTGTGCCAGTTTTGTGCGGATGGTTTCTTTCAACTCACAGCAAAAAAGATTCTCACCACAAAAAGCAGCACCAGGGTTTTTTATCTCGTTTGAGAAGTAGTTATGCACGAGCACTCGCTAGACTCTTTCGTCTTAATGTTATCGTTATTCTGGCTTATCTTCTTATCGTTCCTCTTGGTCTCTTCTTGTTAGTGCCAGGTTTGAAGACTGAAATTTTTCCGACTGGTAATCCTTCAAGTTTTCAGATGAGAATTGCAGGACCTCCCGGTACGAGAATGAATATTACTGAAGTCTCGACTAAGAAAGTTCTGGATATCATCGCCAAAGAGGCGGGGCCCGAGAATATAGAAATTACCATTTGTTATGTAGGTACCCAGCCGCCAAACTTTGGTGTAAGCAACGTTTATATCTGGACGAGCGGACCTCAAGAGGCGCTCATTCTGGTTGATTTAAAGCACGGCAGTAAAATTCGAATAAGCGAATTAAAAGAAAAGTTGCGAACTCAAATCAAAAAGACTCTGCCTGAATTGAGCCTAACTTTTGAAGCGGGAGATATAGTGAACAAGATAATGAATCTTGGCGCTCCTGCGCCAATTCAAATCGATGTCACTGGTTCTAATCTTGCAAAAGACTATCAATATGCAAATCAAATATTGGCTGCTCTAAAAGCAAGTGGCACTTTTAAAGACGTGGTCATAGTCCAGCCCTTTGAGTATCCTACAGTTGATGTAGCCGTTGACCGAGTTAAGGCGGGACAACTAGGCTTGACGGCGCAAGACGTCAGTAAAGCGCTCGTACCGGTCGTTTATTCCAGTAGATTTGTAAAACAAATCTGGTGGCGAGATCCGCATCACGGTCACTCATATCAAATTCAAGTACAATATCCCGCTGCTCAAGTGGAGTCGATCAAAGATATTGAAGCCATCCCAGTTGATTCTGGTTCAAGTTCAAGCCCTGTAATCTCAGACGTTGCTCAAGTGCAGTATGGCAAAATGATGGGCGAATTGGACAGATACAATTTGCGGAGAATGATAAGCGTAACTGCAAATATTGCAGGAGATGACCTCGGCTCTGCAGCCAGAGAGGTGAATAATATCTTGAAAAAACTTGGAGCACCTCCTCGAGGAATGTCTGTTGATGTTCGAGGACAGGTTCCACTGTTGACGAGCACTATGAGCAGTCTGGCTAATGGTTTGTTGCTTGCTATATTGGCTATTTTATTGATGCTGGTTGGATATTTTCAGCGATTCAAACTTGCATTTGTAGTACTGTCAGTGGTGCCAGCGATATTGGTTGGTGTGACCATTGCAATTAAAATAACCGGTGTGACCTTGAATGTTCAGTCGTTTATGGGAACCATCATGGCTGTTGGAATCGGTATTGCAAACGCGATTCTAATAGTATCCTTTTCCGAGGTCAGACGAATGTCGGGACAAAATTCGAAAATGGCTGCTATAAGAGGAGCGGTTAGTCGTTTGCGACCAGTCTTGATGACTAGCATAGCCATGATTGCAGGTATGACGCCTATGGCACTAGGGCTGGCGGAAGGTGGCGACCGTATAGCGCCACTAGGTGTTGCAGTTATTGGTGGATTAACCTCATCCTTAGTGGCTGTACTTTTTGTTTTGCCTCTGATTTTCGCACAAGCACAATCAAAAACTTCTAGATCGGTATTGAGTATGATTTATGAGGAACCAAAGAATGAGAGTTAGAGGGCTTCAACTCATAACCATAGCGGTTCTTGCAGGGTGTCTTGTTGGCTGTGGGGAAGCCGAGAAGAATGAATCTGCCAAAGAGAGCAAATCAATAGAGCGCGAAGTCGATACAGTGAAAGTCGTAGCTCATAATCTGAAGCGAACATTGAATATTCCGGCAGAAATTTCTGCTTTCAGAGATGTGTCGATCTATCCCAAAGTCCAGGGGTTTGTAAAATCGATGCACGTTGACAGAGGTTCGATGGTCAAACAAGGGCAATTACTGGTCGAAATCGATGCGCCAGAATTGGAAGCTAATTTTAAGGAGTCGCAAGCTAAATTTGAATCCGCTTCCTCTGCTTTGATAGAAGCCGAAGCTAAAATACAAAATGCGATCGCTCAAAATGAAGAAGACATCGCTAAAAGTGAAGCGGACTCTGCTAATTATAAACGTATACAAAATGCTGCAAAGACCCCGGGAGCTATAGCCCCGGTAGACATAGAATCTGCTCAGAAGACTTTAGAAGGGTCGCTGGCTCATGTTCGAGCTAGTAAGCAGTCTATTTTGGGAGCACAGTCCGAACTAGAGGCTCAAAAGGGGAAAGTTAAAGCGGCCGGTCAGGCACTAAAATCATTGAAAGAAATGATGGGATATCTAAAAGTCTCTGCGCCATTTGCCGGAATAATCAAAGAAAGAAATGTACACGAAGGTAGCCTCGTAAGCTCTTCATCAGCGGTCCCAATGCTTCGTATTGCCGACACCTCTAAGTTAAGACTGATAGTTCCGATTCCCGAATCTGCCGTTTCAGGCATAAAGCAGAATGAACAGATGCAGTTTAGCGTTCCAGCTTTTGTTGGTCGAACATTTACAGGAACAATCAGTCGCATAAGTCATGTGTTGGATCGCAAAACGAGGACGATGCTAGTGGAGCTGGATGTTCAAAATGCAAGAAATGATCTGGCGCCTGGAATGTATGCCGAGGTCGTATGGACGATGGAGCGTCCGTATAGGACTTTGTTTGTGCCTTCGTCGGCAGTTATGAGCGCTGAAGACAAAACTTTTGTGATTAAGGTCGATAATGAAGTCGCTAGAGTCATACCAATTTCGAGAGGTCAACCAATGGGAGATCTGGTCGAAATTACGGGCGACATTCGCGAAGGTGACCAGATTGTCCTTCAGGCTTCCGATGAATTTAATACTGGCGCAAAACTCAAAACCCACTTAGTTTCCTCGATGAACAAAGCTGAAGGTTCGCACGATGATTGAATGATTTGCCTTTCCTGCACAAAAATTGCACATATGATCGTTTTGTATCTGATAGTCTGAAATGGCTAGTACTAATTGTTTTAAAGTTAAATAGATGCCTACTCAATTTAATTTGTTTTGCGTCGCTTCGCCGTTGTCAAACTCAGAACTTAAGAGCGCTCTGGCGAGTGGAGAGTTCGGATCAATTACCTATGCCGACGATGCGCTTGGTGTCATTCAAGACGCAGGACGATCTAAAAGGTCAATTTTTGTCATTCAACATGAAAAACAAAGACGCGACGCTAATGAAATTATTGCGGGTCTTCGCGCAGCAATTCCCAGCGGAATTTTTGTGGTGCTTTTATCTAATGAAAACGAATTTTGGTCTGTGATTTCGTCTGGTGCGAATGCTTTCCTTGTTTGGCCTGGCACATCATTAGTGTCTGCAATCGACTATACTATTGAAAATGGCTACTGGCTCGACACCGCTCTTACCAAGTATTTGTTTCAAGGAGATGGACAGAAATATCTCCAGCGTAGAGGCGTTTCCTCTGAAATTCCCGATGCGTTTCCTACTCTTTCGGCGCGAGAAAAAGAGGTTGTTGATTTGTTGGTCGAAGGATTAACTAACAAAGAGATTGCCGAATCCCTCAATTTGAAACTGGGAACGGTCAAAGTTCACGTCAATCATATTTTGGCAAAACTGAAACTCGAACATCGAGGACAGGCTATTGCAAAAATTTCTAGGTTGAGAGCAATGGTTTAGATATAGTCACTATTAATTAGACATTGAATCTCGCGAAGAATAAGATGGAGAAATGATCTGTCCATCTTCGCGCTTGAGCAGTCCAAACGTTCTAAAATTACTCTGCTTGCTGGCTATTATTCCAGTCGGATACTTTTATGGCGCGTCACGTCTTCAATCTGAAATGCCAAATCATGAATTTGTTAGACGGTCTAAGAATGAATTGAAGTTCGCTAACAGCTTCCACAAATGGATGTTCGAAAATCTAGACTATTCTCGTGGTTTTGCGGAAAGCCAAAAGCACAGGATGGTCGAATTTGCCTTTGATGACCAACAGCTGAAAAATCGATTTGAAAAAGAGTTCTGGCCGACTCATATGAGAACCTCAAGTAATGGAGTTTTCGCAAGTCCGCTTTACACTGAAGTTGACAGGAAAAGTAATAACATCTGGAAGGTGGCATCTCGGGTGAAATTTATTTCGACAGAAGCAGAATTTCCCACTGTGAATTCTTCTATCGTATTTGAGATCGACCATTCCTGCAAACCACCCAAAATAACCGATTATAAATTTGAATACGGACATACCGAATTGCTTGAGTTATGGGCCGATTCCAAAAATCACAATTTGTCCATTCACTCGGTTCAGGCACTCTTTTATTTTAAAAATGCGGTCAATTATATTTTTCAATCTCAACATCAACTGGCGGTGGAAGAACTGTCTAGGGCTATTGAGATTGAGCCTTCATTCAGAAATGCAATCATTTTGAAAGCTCAAGCAGCTGGTTATTTGAGAGCAGAAAAAGCTTATCCAATTATTTGTGAGGCGCTAGAGAAATATCCAACGATGACGTCGCTTTACCTCGTCCGATCTGGCGTGAAATTAGATTTATCCGATTATGAAGGTGCGCTATTAGATTTGGAGAGCGCAAGTAAATCCAATCAATCTAATTGGGGTTTGCTCATTAATCGAGCCTACTGCTTATCCCAGTTGGGGCGGCACAAAGAAGCTCTAGCTGACTTAGACAAAGCTATCTCGTTGCGACCAGACGATAAGTCGACTTTCTGTTATAGAGGATTTGCGAAAGAAGCCAGCGGAGACCGCATTGGGGCGTATTTTGATTTCGCAGAAGCTAAAAGCCAAGTCCCTTTTCTTCGCTTTGACGCACAAAATCATCCTAGCTTGTGTCCATACATAACGTTTGCACAATAATCAACTATTCCGGTTGAAAGTTAACTCGCCCGTCTGGGTGGTGTATTTTCCGGGAATTTCTGGGGTTTTTGATCATAGAAGGCAATTTGCACGGCTAATGCAAATCCCCCAGCTGCTGCTGCAACAAAGCAAATCATCGCCAGTGCCGGATATCCCATTATCGTAAATGAGGTCGGGACGCGCATGAATAGCGCTGCGCCAATAATCAGTGCCGCTAATATCAAAGCAAGGCTTATTCTGTTTGCCACTTTCTGGAACGAATCGACAAGCATTGGTTCGTCGATTACTTTCATCGACAATTTATTGTTTGATACCAGATCCAGTATTTTGTTAAAACTATTCGGCAGTTTTTCGAGAAAATCTCTAGCTTCAATCAAGCTGTTTCCTATGTTGCCTGGCGAGAAATCGTGCATCAATCGTTCTTGCATAATTTGTGCAGCGTTTCTTCTGACTGAGGCATTTGGATTGAATTTGGGGTCAAGCGTTCTTCCTACTTGATCTAGATTCATCAAAGCTTTGCCTACCATCGTAAGTTCTGCTGGAACCCGAATGCCGCAGTCGCCTGCCGAGCGCGTAACTGCCAAAACAACCTGTCCGACCTGCATGCTTTCAAGTCCGATGTCCAAATCTTTCTGGACCAGATCAGAAATTTGTTTGCGGAAAGACTGCTCGTCATAATCGTCTTTGGGAACGCTTACGTCTATTGCAATATTAGCAACAGTGTCTGGGCGACCTTCGCTTATGGCAATAACCAGTTGCAGTAATTTACCTTGCAGATGTGGTGTCAATCGTGCCACCATTCCCAGATCTATTAAAGCGATTTTCTTGTCACTGGTCAGAAGTACATTGCCCGGATGCGGGTCGGCATGGAAAAATCCATCGACCAGCATTTGTTTTAAATAAGCTTTGAAAACATCTTCGGCTAACTGGCTGCCATCGAGTTCTACTAGTTCGAGTCCGGTTATCTCCGTTACTTTTTTGCCAGAAATAAAGTCCATCGTCAAAACAGTAGAGGTACTGTAGTCGAGCACTGGTGCAGGTATGACAATGTTCTCGATGCAAGAAAGATTATTTCGCAGAGTCTCCAGGTTATTTGCTTCTTTTCTGTAGTCGAGTTCGTCTAAGACAGACTTGCGAAACTCGTCGAGCATCACGCTGTATTCGTATTTTCTTCCAGACTCTGTGTGTTTGTCTGAGAAATCCGCGACTTCTGACAAAATCTGAAGATCTTCCAAAACATTTTCTCTAATGCCTGGGCGCTGAACTTTGACAGCTACAACGCGACCGTCTCTTAAAACGGCTCTGTGAATCTGTGCTAGCGATGCTGCGGCAATTGGTTCACTATCGAATTCTTGAAAAGCACGCGACATGCGAACGCCAAGCTCAGTTGTGACTCTTTTTTCAATTTCGCCAAAAGGAACCGGCTCGCAACTATTTTGTAATTTGGAGAGCGCATTTAAATAAGTAGCGGGCAAGAAATCGGAGCGAGTCGAGAGAAGCTGTCCGAATTTAATGAAGGCTGGTCCGAGCTTTTCTATGTCTTTTGTAAGCTCCTCGGCAGTGGCAGCGACCTCTGGTTTAGGATTGCCCTCTTCGTCTGTGAGCGCCTCTTCCAGTCCTGCGCTTTTGACCAGGTCTGAGTTGCCGTATTTGACCAGTAACATGGCGATATCTTTGTATCGCTTCAAATGTGGTCCAAATGCAATGCCCATGTCTTCCACCTCAATTGCTCTTTGAATAATAGATAGCAAGTGTTTTAATTCCCAAAGCAATCGATTTTTTGCCCAGTATTAATTCGGACATTTATCCGGACATTTTTCCGGAAGCTGTTTGGGTTCGAAAAGTCTAAAATGTGGTATATTCTACTTAATGGGTTTGTGTGACGTGGACATTTGTCCGGACATTTATCTCGCGAGAAATACCGATTTATGCAAGACCTTGGAGAAAATGTAAGTAAGATGGAGCCGCTTTTGATTCCTCGTGAATCCGAAGCTTACCATTGTCTCCTGGATATTGAATTCGAGCTGATGGCTAAGTCAACTGCTTTGAAATCCGCCATTCCTGCTGACATAGTAGAAGCTCTTGCAATTTTGGTTCGCACAATGAATTGCTACTACAGCAATTTGATTGAAGGTCACAACACCCATCCTGTAGACATCGAAAAGGCGATGGCAAAAGATTTCAGCCACGATAAAACAAAGCGTGATTTACAACTTGAGGCATGTGCACATATTGAAGTTCAGAGATGGCTCGAAAAAGGCGAGTTGAATGATCCTGTGACGAGTGCAGAAGGGTTGAAACAAATACACGAACATTTTTGCAAGCTATTGCCAAACGACTTGTTAATCGTAGAAGGAGAGTCAGTTGTTCCAGGGCAATTCAGAACAAAATTCGTGCAGGTTGGAAAACATGTTGCAGTCAGCCCTGGGGCGATCTTGCGTTTCCTGGATAGATACAGTTCTGTATATCAATCACTTTCTAAAACCGAGTCTCTTCTTTCAGTTCCGGCAGCTCATCATCGATTGCTGTGGGTGCATCCTTTTATGGATGGAAACGGCAGAGTAGCGCGTCTGGTATCACATGTGCAGCTCTTCAAGCTGTTGGATACTGGTGGCATTTGGTCATTTGCAAGAGGATTGGCGCGGACAGAGCGAGAATATAAATCGCATCTGATGGCTTGCGATGCAGCTCGATATAACGATCTTGATGGCAGAGGAAATTTGAGCTTAAAGGCATTAGTTGAGTTTACTGACTACTTTCTTAGAGTATGTATCGATCAGGTTGACTTTATGAGCAACCTCATAGAGCCGGGCAATTTGCGTAATCGAATTCTATTTTGGGCGCAACAGCAGGTTTCAAGCGGATTATTGCCTCAGCATTCGATTGGAGTGATCGAAGCGATTCTTTACCGTGGCTCGCTATCGCGATCCGAAGTGCCAGTAATTTTAGGGCTTACAGATAGACAGGCTCGCCGAATTACATCCGTGCTTTTAGAAAAGGGAATTCTTACTTCTAAATCGGACAAGTCTCCGTTCAAACTTGCATTTCCTGCTGCACTAGCATCTCAATGGATGCCAGGATTATTTCCTTCTGCTTGAAGTCTATTCTGTAACAGTTTGATTTGCAATTTTTGCCATTAAAGCTTCGCGCACTTCAATGGGCGCTTTCGAGCCTTTTACAAATACGGCGACAAAATACAATTGATTTTTGGGACCGACAATTATGCCTACATCGTTTGTGGCGGTATTCTGTCCTTTGATATCACGGCCGGTGCCGGTCTTGTGTGCGATTTTCCATTTTGGTGGCAGACCTGCAAGCAACCTGTTAGTTCCGGTTTTACAGTTGAACATATCTTCAAGGACGATGCTTTGCGATTCTTTGGAAAGCAAGTTGCCACTATAAAGTTTTTTCAAAAGTGCCACCATACCATTTGGTGTGGATGTGTCCCTTTCGTCAGTGAGAAATTTTTTGATGTCAGAGCTTTCTGGCTGCAGAATGGCTTCGGGTCTGTCGATGCGAACTGACTCCACGCCTGCATCTTTCAGTATTTGAGTAACTGCCTTTGCGCCGCCAGCTTTGGCGATTAAAATATCGCATGCCGTATTGTCGCTATCGCAAATTGCGCGTGTCATCAGTTCGCGAATAGTGAAATCTGATTGCTTTCCTTTTATAGCGTTTTTGATTGGGCTGTGAATAGGCAGCACATCTGTTTTTTTTATAGTTATCTTGTCTGTAACTTTTAGCTTGCCCTGGTCAGCCAGGCGCAGTATGGCGATTGAAAGGGGCATTTTGCAGACACTCTGCATCGGAAAAGGTTTGTCTTCGTTTAGCGAATACAGTTTTTTGCCGTCAGCGTTTATCACCGCGATTCCAACTTCGCCCTTGACCGATTCGAGTTCTTTTTTGTCCGGGAATGCCCAGGCGGGAACTGAAGAAACAACCGACAATATTAAAAGTGAGCAGGCTAGCTTATGCATGTAAACGTCCAACGAGCGAGGGGCGAATAGATATTATGACGAATTCATCTTTTAAATTGAACTCTTTGCTTGGAGATGACGTCTAACATTTTAGGAACCAACCTTAATGAGGATTTTTTTGATGAAACTTGCAAATTTAATAGCTGTTTCAATGGTTGTGGCTGGCATAGGTCTATCTTTGGACATGCAACCGGCTCATGCATGGAGATACGGCGTCAACAACAGGCAACAACGCCAGCAGAATAGAATTCAGTCAGGCGTACAAAGCGGGACCTTGACCTCTAAGGAAGCCGCCAGGTTGACTCGTCAGCAGAATGCCCTGGCGAGGCAAGAAGCCCGCTACAGAGCAAGTGGCAATGGTCTGAGCCGCAAAGAGCGAGTGAGGCTCGAGCGCGAGCAAAATCAAATTAGCCAAAATATTCACAGACAAGCAAACGATCGTCAGGGAGTTAATTTGCCACCCGTTGGCAATCCTTATGCATACAATCCTCCTGGTCGTCCAGGTTTGTACAACATCAACAATAATCAGGTAAATCATCAGGAGCGCATCAACCAAGGCATACAGTCGGGTGAATTGACTCAAACTGAGGCTCAGCGTCTTTCTAACCAACAAAATAGGTTTGCGACAAAAGAGGCTGAGATGCGTCAGGATGGTCTTACGCTTCAAGAAAGACGCAGATTAGACAACATGCAAGATAACATGAGTCGTAACATTTATCACCAAAAGCATGATGGTCAGGACCAGTAAGGATTCGTAAAATAAAAGTGTCTCCACTTCACGTTCAATTCACGCTCGCTTCACCAAAAGTTCACGCAGAAAAATTACATTGAGCATGCTTAGACTCAACTGCGTACGAGAATGAAATGACGCCTTGCGCCCACCTCTGGTGAGTGCCAATTTACAGTGGAGACATACTTATGAAACGACTTTTAGCATCAATGGCGTTTGCCATTTCGTGCGTTTTTACAATGCAGTCAGATGTATTTGCAGCTAATCACTTTGTTTCGCCAAGTGGATCTGGTCAGGACGGAACGAACTGGAAGAAAGCCTGGAAATCTCCGTCAGACATCGACTGGTCTAAGGTCAATGCTGGGGACCAGATTCTTCTAGATGGCGGAACGGCTGGAATTACATATAATGCGTCGATTGTTGTGCCGAAGAGTGGTGCGCAAGGCGCTCCTATTACAATCAGACAAAGTCCTCAAGCCGGACACAATGGACCTATCACTTTTTATGGTGGAGCAACTACAGGAGCTGTAGGTCTGGATAATGGAATTTTGATTCAAGGGTCTTTTATAAATGTGATCGGTGCCCAGCGCGGCGGAATCAAAATGAATGCCTACAAAGTAGCTTGCGTCAATCTTTCAGGTACTGCCACTAATAATATAAATGTCAAAAACATTTATATGGACAATAGAGTGACCTCACCGCCTTATGGTGCCACATCTTCTGTGGGTATTAGATATAGCGGTTATAACAACAGAATTTTAGATTGCGATTTTCGCAACTCCACTGCTGGTGCGCGCGAAGTTTACACAGCTGGAGTAGAGAATTTGACTGTATTCAACAGATGTTCGTTTGGCTGCGATAGATTCTGCGATGGCTGGCAGCGTGGCGCATCTGGAGACAGCATTCTTGGTGTAAATAACGCCGATGCCAATTTCAAATCGACCACACACGTTAGAAATTGCGCATTTGGTCCTTATGTTGCTTTTGGTCTGCGCATCTATAGCGGAACATGGGCAGTGCTCGACTCATTGTTTTTGAATTCAAATATCGGTGGCATCTATATGGACCCAATTGCTGCAAGTCCGCCAGTCGTTCGCGTCAATCAGTGTACCTTCTACAAAACTGGCACGCCTACACCACCTTATATGATCACCAATTTTCCAATTTACAACAACACTGGCGTAGGTTCGCTCAAAGTTAAAAACTCGATTGTTTATGGTGGCACAATGCGTGTGGCTGCAAACATGAATATCAATGCTGGCGGAAATTTCCAGTTTAGAGTGCTCGGCTCGACCACTGCGCTTGCACCAAGTCAGGTAGACCCGCAATTTGTGGATAATGCCACATTGTCTACACTGCCCGTTAACTTTATACCTCGTCAATTGTGCGAAGTGTCATATGCGGTGCAGTCCACGTCGCCTGCAGCTGGCAAGGGTTCGCGATTGCTTTCCACCAATGAACTCTGTGCGCCTTATGGTTTCACCACTCCAATTCCAATGGCAGTAGGCGGTCCATAATATATGCCAAGTCGCTTCTCACGACGAAAACAAAGCGGCGCTGCCATGTTGATGATTATACTCATCTGCGTGGCGGCGCTTAACATCGCCATTGTGACTGGTGTAGCGTTAATGAAATTTGCAGTTGCAAGTCAAAGGGCGGAAACTGCATGCGAAGCAGCCAGTCTGACAGCAGCAAAAGAGCTTTCAAGAATTGTAATTAACGATCCCGACTTTGGACTTATTGGATTAGGCAACTATGCACCATCTGAAACCGGCATTCTTGCCGGAGACGGTAAGCCACTGCCTGTAGTGTCTATCAACTCGATTATTGCAAGTGCTAGAGTATCGGTAATTCTATCCGAACATCTGGGCAGTGCTGAATTCAGACGGCTTGCAGTCCTTGATGCCGAGCGGGCAAAAGAAGCGTCTTTGAAATTGACCCAAGAACTAACTAAGGCTCTTTCGGATTCCAAAGACGGACCACAAGATTTTAGCCAAGAATTGCTCAAACCACGAGCCAAAGCATTTGCTGCTATCAAAGAAAATCTGAAAGGCGCAGTGGGCAATTTTAAAATCAAAGAATTTGATTTGCAGCTTGGCTATCTAAAAGATGGAAGCACCACCGTGACAAATTCGTGCAAACCAGATGAAGGTATTTATCAATCTTTTCGCAATTATAGAGTTGGTGGTCATGACTTTGTGTTTACAGGTGTGGGTAAGCAGTCGAGTCTCGTCGACCGCAATAAATTTGTCAAAGACGATGGGAAAATGCCATCAAGTATAGTGAAAGTTTCGCTCGTTTTAGAACGTCTTGATGAGAAGGACCAGGCATTCAAAACTGTCGCGGCTGCTAGTTGTGCACAGCCTTTCAGTCTTGAAGATAAATCGAAGCCAGGAACAATGAATCTGTCGCTTCCTCAAGGCTTGCCTCAAGAATGTTATTCGCTGCAAAATCTGTTGGAAGATACTAAATTTGGTGCGTTTCCAATTACTTACTATACTTCGCTTGGCGGAGATTACCCGCTCGAACCTCAAGCTCATCTGGCACCAAATGGTGTGCAAGACGGCAAAAAACATATAAGCAGCGTATTTGCCCAAGGGCTTTACGACTGGATTCGAAGCGCAAACGGCAAGGTTAATATCGACAGCGTACTAAATGCGGTCAATGCCAGATTGTACTCAGACAATCACGACTTAATACCGGGTCATTCGATTGCATTTTCGTTCGCCAATAATGGTGATGTAAAAACAAAATCGTATTCGGCATATTCGGCTTCTAATCAGCTTGTACACGAAAATCAGTTTTACACAATCGCCTGGGACGCAATTACAACCAGCACTGGAAAATGGACTTTTACTTGCCGGGATCAAGTTCGAAACTTGGGGCTCAGAAATGGCGGCAAGCACGCTGGGCAGTTGATGGAAAACACTTTCAGTTATGACTCAATGTCTGCTAAAGATCGCAAAGTTTACAACCAGGGTGGATTGGCTGTAGAATTCGTTTTATCTTACAGTCCAATTGCAGCAGTAAACCAAAATAACAATTGAATATTTTCAAAGCCGCAGTATTAATTGTAATGCTCGCATTATCAAATATAAAAGGACCGTGTTTGGCTCAGGAGCAAAACACTTCTTCTAATGCACCACCAAGTGCACAAGAATACCGAACTCTTTTGTTTGGATCTACAGAAAGACAAGTCAATTCTGACGACCAGCTTTTTAGAATGGCAGCGGAGAAACTTCAAAACGGATATAACTTATCGGCAGATGAATACAGGTCTCTTGGTGTTGGGTGTGTTGGTTACGAGTCATACCGAAAATATTTTCAGAATATCGCAGTGGTGACAGCCGTCTATCGGGATTCTCCTGCTTCTAAGGCTGGCATCAAAGTCGGTGATAAAATCGTAGATAATCAGAAAGACAATGATTTTGCCCACGCAAATCCGCATATAAAGCAAGTGCAAATTAGACTGGCACAAGCTGGTGCACCAATTGATATTACCGTTCTTCGTGATGGCAAGCAGGAAAAGGTTACGCTAGTCCGCATGAATATCGAAGATATTCAAGAAACGAAATACAGAAAAATGTGGGAAAACACAGTGCGTCGCTTGGGTTTTCCTAAAGAAGGAAATTACACCGGAACGAGCATGCGCAATCTGCAGCCAGACTCGGAACAGTAAATTACGAAGCCTTTCGATTTAAGAATCGATAAAGACTTGGAATTACCAGAAGAGTAAGCAATGTAGCTGACACCAGACCTCCAAATACAACTGTTGCGAGTGGACGTTGGATTTCGGCACCGGTGGATTCGGAGAATAGCTTAGGCAATAGTCCCATCATTGCTACCATTACAGTCATAACAACTGGGCGCAATCGAATGCTTGCGCCTTCCACGATGGCGTCTTCCAGTACGCTATTCTCCTTCTTTTGCAATTGCATTATATAACTAATCATGATCACACCGTTTTGGACTGCAACTCCAAACAGTGCAATAAATCCAATGAGCGCAGGTACTGATAGTGGTTGGTGCGAAATCCAGAGTCCAACTACACCACCAATTGCAGCAAATGGAACGGTGAGCATTATCAATGCTGCGTTCTTTAAAGAATTAAACGTAAAGAAGAGAAGTATAAAAATTAGAAATAGAACAATTGGCACCACGATCGAAAGCCTTCCCATGGCACGTTGTTGATTCTCGAATTGTCCGCCCCATACAATGTGATATCCGTCTGGCAATTTTAACTTTTGCTTTGCAGTTTTTTGTGCGGCTTGGACCCAGCTTCCAAGATCACGCCCTCTGACGTTAACCATTACAGCGCCTCTGCGTTGACCATCCTCTCGTTTTATTAGTACTGCCCCTTTTTCTATGCCTACATCAGCTAGTTCTTGTAAGGGAATTCTGGCGCCATCTGGAGTTTCTACCAGCATTTCGCGCAATCGCTCTTCTGTTTGCCTGTATTGCGGCATAAAGCGAATCAAGATACCAAAACGTTTGTTACCTTCAATCACCTCTGATACCACTCTGCCGGCTGTAGCCGTTTGCACAAATCGTAGTATATCGGCGGACGTAGCGCCGTATCGGGCAATTGTACTGCGACGAAGAGTTATTCTAAATTCTGGTAATCCCAAGACAGGTTCTCTTAGCATGTCTCCGGTGCCAGGCACCGTGCGTAGTGCGGTCATCATTTCGTTTGATAATTTGTCTATCGTCTCTAGATCGTCACCAAAAATTTTAATACCTACATCGGCTTTAACGCCAGTGATTAAATCGTCAATCATATCGGCGATTGGCTGTGAGAAACTGTACATAACACCTGGTATTTTGCCGACTTCCCGCGCCAGGTCCTCAATAAGTTGGTTCTTGTTTTTTGCATTCCACTCGGATTTTGGCTTTAAACCGAGATACATGTCTGCCGCATCCACACCTTCTTTATCCGAGCCCATGCCTGAGCGTCCTATGCGTGTAACTACAATGGTTACCTCTGGAAAGCGTTTTATTATTCTTTCAATGTCTTTTGTGATTTTCTGTGATTCAGTATGTGCAATACTTGGTGGCATCCTTACGCGGAGCCATATGGAACCTTCATCAAGGCTGGGGATAAATTCTGATCCTAGAAATGGAAGCAATATTGCTGCGGCTATCAAACAGCCAAGTGAAATGAGAAATAACTTGCCTGGACGCAAAAGTGACCACTGTAGTAACGGCACGTAGCGATTTTTAAGCCAATTCATTACAGGATTGTTTTTTTCTCTTACTTTTCCTTTTAACACCCAGAAACAAATGACGGGAATTATTGTGAGCGATACTAGCAGCGCGCCAAGCAAAGCATAGATGAATGTTAGAGCCAGAGGTTCAAACATTTTCGCTTCAATACCTTCAAGCGTAAATAGTGGCAGGTATACCGCGATGATAATGCAGATTGCAAAAGTAATTGGTCGACCAACTTCTTGAGCTGCAGTAGTTACAATTTCTAATCGATTTTTCGAATTAAGAGACTCTTCCTCGGCTAGTTTTCGATAAATGTTTTCCACCATAACAACTCCAGCATCAACGACAACGCCGAAATCAACGGCTCCCATCGTCATTAAGTTTGAAGATAAGCCGGTGAACTTCAAAAGTGCAAAGCTAAAGAGTAATGAAAGTGGAATTATTACGCAAACAATAAGTGTCGCTTTGATGTCTAAAAGGATGGCTGTGAGTACTACAATCACTAGACCACTACTGAGTAAAAGAATTTCTTTGACTGTATCGGTTGTTCTGTCGACAAGCTCTTTCTGATTGTAGTAAGGGGTTACCTTAACTCCAGGAGGAAGGGTCTTTTGTATTTCTTCTAGTTTTTTTTCGACGTTGGCTACAACTTCTTTAGTATTTACGCCTTTGCGCGAAAATACGATGCCTATGACTGCTTCTCCTTCTGCGTTCATAGATGCTGAGCCGCGACGAAAGGCTGGACCGATTACAACTTTGGCCACATCCTGCACTTTCACCGGTGTTCCGTGCACTTCTTTTAAAACAATTCCTTGAATGTCAGAAACTGATTTAACGCGGCCAAGACCGCGAATAATAACCTCTTCCCCTGATTGTTCGATGAAATTTCCACCGATGTTTAAATTGCCTTTCTCAAGCGCTTTTTCAATGTCGGCAAGATTGAGTTCGTAACTCTTGAGTCTGTTTGGATCAATCAATACCTGATATTGTTTGACGAATCCGCCGTATGAAACCACATTGACCACTCCCTGAGTCGCAAGGAGTCTTTTGGCAATTGTCCAATCTTGAAGCGTGCGGAGGTCAATCAGGTTGAGATGATCACTTGTCACATAATACATAAAAACCTGACTGAAAGTAGATATTGCAGGTCCAAGCTGAGGAGATGGAACTCCAGGCGGAAACTGGAGTGTCGACAAGCGTTGTTGTACTAGCTGACGCGCAAGATAAAGATCGCACTGATCGTCAAAGATAGCTGTAACTACGGATAAACCAAATTCGGAGCTAGAGCGCACTTTTTTGATGAAAGGAACTCCGCTAAGTGCGTACTCAATCGGTACAGTGACCAAAGACTCGACTTCCTCTGCGGCCATACTTTCCGGTTCGGTGATGATTTCCACGCTGATATTGCTTACATCAGGAAAAGAATCTGTAGGAATGGTAAAGATGGAATGCATCCCCAGAGCAATCACGCCAATCATAAGCATCAAAATTCCGGCACGTTGTTTTAAGGCAAAGCTAATTAATTTATCAATCAATTTTGCATTGCTCCTCGTTCCGAAATCACCTCTGGAGCATGACCAGACTCAAATTGTGCTCTTAGCAATAAAGATCCGGTAGTAACAACCTTATCTCCATCGCTCAGACCGTTTGTGACTTCAAAATATTCTTCATTGGAGGTGCCAACCTCAATTGGTTGTTCCTTGAATTTGTCATCTACTGAAATATAAACGACTTTCTTATCGTCTTTTCTTTGCACTGCTTCTTTTGGACAGGCTAGCACTGTATGCGGTGGCAACTGAATTTCCGTGTCAGTAAATAAGCTGGCTCGTAATTTTAGATCTGGGTTGGGAAGTCTTGCGCGAATTTGGGCGGTTCTTGATTCGGGATCAATGTGTGTACTTATATAGTTTATTTTGCCCTTGAAGATCTTTTTTGAGTAACCGGGAATTTTTGCAATTACTGGAGTTCCGATGTTTATTTTGGGAAGGTCAGCTGCTGGTATATCGGCAGTAAGCGCCACCACTGAAAGATCTGTAATTCGAAATGTTTTCTTGCCAGGATCTACAGTTTCTCCTAGCGCAACATATTGCCCAGAAATAATTCCGTCCATGGAGGAAGTTATGGGAATTTCACCGTTTATTCTATTGGTTTTAATAACATCCGTAATTTGAGAGGGTGTCATGCCATGAAATATCAATCTTTGACGTAAAGTGTTTAAATGCTGTTGAGCGCTGCGCACTTCAGCCTGTGCTAGCTGAAGATCTCGTTTCATCATCGCCTTGTTTTTGTACAGTCTTTCTTCTCTTTCCAAATCTGCTTTTGCCTGGCGGAAAACCGACTGAGCAGTTGCGTAGTTAGCTTGAGCAGCATATAAATCTTTTGTAGCAGCTATCTTCTCGCGAGTTAGTTGTTCGTACCGTTTTAGGTTTCTAGTTGTTAGTTTCGCTTTCGTTTTAGCTTCGTCGAATTTTGCCTGCGCTTCAATAAGGTTTTCTGGACGTTTAAGTTGTTCGTTAAAAATTTGCTGTTCGCGTTCTTCGTGAGCTTTTGCAATAGCAAGTTTAGAATCGGATTCAACTAGTTCGGATTGAAGCGTGCTTATCGTGCGACTGTCTACAAGCGCCAGCGCTTGACCTTTGTGGACCTTTTGACCTGGACTGACAAAAATTTGAATTATTCTGCCAGGTACGTGATTGGTTAAGGTAACTTCTTTTCCAAATTCGGGATGAATTTGGCCGGCTACGTTCAAAGAGCTATTTAGATTGCGCTCTTTTACAATTTCCGTTTTTATTGGAATGTCTTTTACTGTCGTTTTAGAAGCATCGTTGGTTTTTTCTTGCGGGCTGTTGCAACTGGCAGTTAAAGTAGCAAGAGCGATGATAAACATGATCTTGAAGCTGATTAGTCGACCTATGGGCCGAAGCGATAATTTACCCCTCATAAGCCTTTTATCGTTTCCGTATTGACTGTTTATACTAAGTTAGCACGCTTTTTTTTCTAGGGGTTTCTCTTACGCCCAAAGACCTATGCCTCCACGCGTAGTGCATAAGTCTTTGGACTTAAGACCTTAGTTATCCGTTTAGTATCGTGTAAGAGTTTTTTTGCTCCATTCTCGCGTGTCGTTGTCGCTGTCATAAAGACCTTCCTCCAGAAGCCATTTTGGCAGTATTTTTGTGTTTCTAAAGATGTCTATTAGAAAACCTCTACACATTGCGCACGGTGAGTTTTCCCATAACCAGATTATGCAAGGGAGCAATTCTTTTTTCTTGTTGTTTTCGAGAACATGTCGAAGATCGATAAATGTATTATGTTTGTTTCGAGGAGTTCTCATTTTGCGAATGCTTTCAAGAATGAAGTCACAATCGCCCTTTTTGTAATTGTTTTTGAACAGTTCGATTGCTCCAAGGCGAATACAATCCCTATCTTTTTTTATTGAGTCGTATGCAAATTTCCAAATTCGATCGTCTTTTGAGTTCGAAAGTGCTTTGAAAATAGCCATTCTGGCTCGCGGACCTAACTGTTTTATCATCGCGCTCTTAAAGGTTGATTTTTTCAACTCAGGCAGTTCGACCTTTTCAAAAAATTCGAAGAAATACCAGATATGCATTAATTTATTTGCTTTGGGCAAAGCGTTTAATACTTCTAGTCGCTCTTCTACAGTAAAACTTCTGGCGAGCGAACTAAATCCTGGAAAAATTTTGTTTTCCAGGATAGCTTCTATTACATCGTTAGGAGTTCGCTTTATCTTCTTTCCTGATTTTTTCGTTTTTGAGTTTAGTTCTTCAGCAATTACTTGCTCAATGAAATCCTGTGCCCATTTGAATTCTCCTGCTGACCGTTTTAGTATTGCTACAGCATCATCGAATTCGAAACTCTCGAAGAGTGAAGAAGTGAACCAAAATAGATCATTTGAATCATTTTTCTCGTGACTGAATACTATTTTGTATACAAATTCAGCTCCTTCAATTTCTTCGATGTTCATTATGTTTGCACCGACTATCCACGGATCTTTGAATTGAAGATATGATTCTTCAAATAGATCTCGTAAGATTTTTTTGAATGATTTTTCCCCGTCGAAATACAGATACTCAGCTAAGAAAGCGATTTGGATCAAGTCTTCGCAACTCGTGTAATTGCGAATATTTGTTTTTATGAAAAAGGAGAAATGCTTCTGCATTCTGCCTGCTTTAATTAGTTCGTATAGCCAGGCTGAGCGTCCGCTATCAAGGCGGTCATAAGAGTAACGCTTCAAGCACGCTCTTTCTAGTGGTTCAACAAAATTTCCGATGCCATGCTCTTTTACGTGCATCAATGCTCGACCTAGACCTCTGCGCAAAGCCGTATCGAACTGTTTTTTTGTCAGTTTCTTCATGTTCTATTTCTCCGAACAATTGAATGTGTAGACAAATCAATCTGTGCTTTCCGCAAGAACAATAGGGAAAGTGTTCGGATTCAGTTTTGTGCTAAAAGACTGGGTCGAGCTAAAAGCAGTACCTGTAGGACTTTCTCATAATAAATTTCATGGTTTTGCCCTCCATTGGTAATCGACACTGATTTTAGGCTATCACAATGTTTGGCTTCTGCCTAGCAAAAGTTCGATGTAGAATATTAGTGCCGTTACAGGAACGAAAGATGACTTCAAATAATACTCCTCTGATAATCGAAAACGACAAAACAAAGGTCTACTCGCTTTTGTTCATCAATGTGCTTTTCATAGTCGGTGCCATTTGGTTAGTGGTATCGGGGTATGATGGAATCTTTGGAACTGTTCTCGGATGGCTTGGTGCGATACTGTTTTCTTTCACATTGGTAATTCAGATTCGCAGGTATCTGAAAAAGGAACCGCTTGCAAAAGTAGACGAAACAGGAGTTCATCTCTCTTCTTATGGTTTCATTCCTTGGAGCGACATAACCGGCTATGTCGAATACAAACAGATGATTCAGGTCTACATCGCCAACGAGGACCACTACATAAATAAGCTGCCTGCACCCGAGCGCATGATAGCTAACATGAATAAGAAATTTGGCTTTTCATCGGTAACAATTCCCACCACCTGTTGCAGTAATGAGCAAAAGACCGAGCTTACAAGTGCTCTAAAAAAGAGAATTACACTCAAATAAACTGCGGTTGCAAAGGTGGAGGGCTGTGATAGGCGCCTCTTTTGTGTGGGCGTATATATTTTCTCTATGCAGAGTGTGTCTATGTTTGTTCTGGACAAGGGCTCATATCTAGTCAATAATTGAGTCTGGCGGTTACAAATAGCGAAATGACCACTGTTTTAAGTCGTGAAGCTTCCTCTCCGTTCGCTTTGGCGGACGGAGGATTCAGACCTCCGCTCAAATGGGCGGGAGGTAAGCGGTGGCTTGTGCCTACGCTTAGAGAAATGTGGGCTGGCAACGAAAAAAGAAGACTGGTCGAGCCCTTTTGCGGCGGACTGGCAGTGGTATTAGGTCTGGTGCCAGAGAAAGCGCTGTTGAACGATATCAATCCGCACGCCATCAACTTTTACACTCAGCTTAAACAGGGTCTCAATATCAAATGGGAAATGGAATACGATCCCGACAGATATTACGAGTATCGAACAGAGTTCAATAATCTTATTCGCAAAAAGAAAGCTAATTCAAAGCGAGCCGCAGAGCTGTTTTACTATTTGAATCGAACTGGATACAACGGTTTGTGCCGCTTCAATAGGCAAGGTGAATACAACGTTCCATTTGGCACGCATTCAAAAATCAATTATGTCTACAATTTCCTGCCTTACAAAGAAATTTTCAAAGACTGGCAATTTACTTGTAACGACTTTCAAGAAACAGAGATAAACGCTAAAGATTTCGTTTATGCCGATCCGCCATACGATGTTCCGTTTACTCAATACTCCAAAGAAGGTTTTAACTGGGACGATCAAGTCCGGCTTGCTGAGTGGCTTTCCAAGCATAAAGGACCAGTTGTGCTTTCAAATCAGGCTACTGAAAAAATTGTAGAGCTTTATAGCAAACTAGGATTTAAGCTCATTTATCGGGACGCTCCCCGCTTGATAAACTGCACGGGCAACAGAGCTAAAGCGGTTGAAGTGATAGCTACCAAACGCCTTTAATTATGAGTAAAGCGAACGATACGGCATGGAGTGAATTTTTTGCTAATTCAAGCGCCCTGTCTGAAATAGACGTCAACGGGTTTGCTTATGTCAAAGCAGATGACCTCAAAGAGTATCGCGAGCCTCGTTTAATGGCTAAAATAGACACGCTTGCTATGAGACCCGAGCCTTTCGTTCAAAATAATTTGAGCATTCTTCCTGTTCAAAATGGATTATATCTTTTGTTCAAAGACGAAGAAAACAAATTGTTTTTTTCTTTTCCAAAGCTGGAAGATGACTTAAAAGTCGAAGAACATCGCTCTGAAATTGACCTCGATACTTTCGATTGTTTTCCCAAAAGCAAAGTTTTTAGTGAATCTCAGGCAATAGACTTTGCTCATCTTGCATCGCTAATTAAAAGATATGTCGATTGTGACGATGCCAATTTATGTGTAAGAGGCAGGCTCTATTCGGGCGATTTCAGTTTCTTGTTGCCCGACCATGCTGAACCTATACAGGTTTCGAATGTTCAAATAGAGGTAGACGCCGGATTTGAAACACCAGACTCTATCGTTTTGATCGAAGCCAAAATCGGTCGTCGAGACGACTTTAATATTAGACAATTATTTTATCCGTATCTGCAGTGGACCAAGCGTTCGCGCAAAAAAATTCGTACTGTCTTTTTGACGTATTCAAACGGCGAATATTTGTTTACTGAGTTCAAGATGGGTCGCGATCTGGGAGAGATTGAACTCGTTTCCAATCGGGCTTTTGTAATAGACGACTTGCCTGTTTGCAATATAGACCTGGAAGAAATGCTTGGAGCAACCGAAGTAGAGCTCGAACCAGATGCGATACCATTTCCGCAAGCTGACGATTTGAACAAAATAGTGGATCTCATTCAGCTGAACGATTATGAAATTAAAACCCCGCAGACTATTTTAGAATTTTTCGAATTTAGCGAAAGACAGTCATACTATTATGCCGGTGCAGCTGTGTATCTCGGATTTATCGAGCGCGCAAGTCAATTGCTCGAACTGACGGCGACTGGAAAATCGTTTGCACAAATAGTTTCGCGCTCGCAAAGAACGAAAGTTTTGCTTGCGCAGATGCTAAAACGCCCGGCTTTGCGCAAAAGTCTGGAGCTGCTCATGGCGCATGATTTCGATTTGAAAAATGTAGAAATTCGAGAAATAGCAGATATAATTCAAGCTGAAACAAAGTTGACCGGGACCACTCCACTAAGAAGAGCGGCAACGGTTAAAAAATGGTTGGCGTGGATGACTGTTAACTGCAAATTCAAACACAAAGTGAGTGTAAATATAAAAGGTGAAGAGTAGCGTGAAAAGATTGGTCGTCACTTTGTTAGTCGTGCTTATAGGCGTTGCATTGCCCTCTTATGCTGAAGACGCGGTTGTGTCTGAAGCTAAGGAGCAAGAAATGGTTTTCAAAGTCGCTCATGACGAGTTGAAGAAGACTCGCTTGGCAAAAGCCGGTCGCGGAGACGCACTTGCCGATATGCTCGTTACTCCTATCGAGAAGCTTGCTGGCAGCAACGACCAGTCCAGTTTGCAAAACTGGGGCAATGTATGTCTCGATCATCTTTATGATGGCAACAAAGAAGAAGCAATTCGAATCGCGGATTTATTAGATGGTGCAGCGACTAAGTCCTTTCCTAAGAGTCAAACATCTGTCGGGCAGGTTTTGTATTATTTTGCCATTGGTTGTTACATGGAAGGCGATCTGAAAAACGCCGAAAAGTACGGTCTCAAATCTATCGAGAAATATGTTGCAGCAGGCTCCAAGCAGAGAGTCGATCAGTCTAATTTGCAATTGTGCTATTACATGTTGGCAGTACTTTACGACAAACAAGGCAATAACGAAAAAGCTCTCGAGTACGCTAAAAAGGGTCAAGAAGTAGTTCTTTAATTATTTGCTGCGAGCCAGAGCTTTCATATTGAAATTTTTGCGTCTGTTGGAATTTTGATCCATACCGGTGCGGGATGCCATTTGCGGTTGTTGTCCATAATTGTCGTTACAGGCAGAATATTGTTTTTGTGGAGTTTGTCGGGTACCACGCGACTGCATTCTGCCCGTTTTTTGACCCTGAGGATAATGAGATTGACGAGGAGTAGGGGCTTGAGGAAGGGTCTTACGACGATGAGGAAACATAATTTTGTCGCGATCTTCTTTGCTGGGCAAAGCAAAATTCGGTGACAAAATGTCACTCAATTCGCTTTGTTCGCTGTAAAAAGATTCGAACAAATCTACTTCTTTGGCGTTTGTCCAAAGACGACGCATTCGGCGTCGACGTATTGCTGATTGTCTTAGTCTTATGACTCCGTATCCAATACCAGCCATGCCGAAACCGAGCAATACATATTGCCAGGAAGCAAAGGCGAGAAGGCACGAAGCGCCGATCACCAGGATCAGCAGACCAATAATCCGTAGAATCATGAGAAGAAGATCCTGCAAACTAAGGGTGACAGTGCTGGTTCACCACTTGAAAATATTCAGTTGTAGATAGTGAATTGAATATACATTACACCTAAAATTTAGATGTGAATAGGCTAATCTTGTATTTTTCTATTTATCGGAAGTATATATTTTGAGTGGCTCGATGGAGGGCGGTTTTGAATGTTTTTCAATGGTTTGGTCGAGAAAACAGTTCTATCAATGGCACTCTGTTTGGTGGCATCGTCGTCAGCTTCGGTCTTTGCACAAGAAGTGGATTTGAGCAGTTATAAAACTGCATTTAGAGACAAACTCATAAAGGCTTACAAATTTAGTGGACAAGGAAAAGTTCACGCTGCTTTCAAGTTAGAGAGCAATGGTTCGATCACTAAGCTCGAATGTACCGAAAGAGGGCAGAGTACGGCAAATGCAGAATCAATAAAAAAGCTCATTCTTTCCTGTCAGCCTTTCAGTCCAGCTCCAGCTAAGCTTTCTAAGAAGCCTTATGTTTGGTTTTTCTTCAACTGGAAGAATGATTTGTATAACGTAAGCGGTCCATATTTTGAAGAACTTTATCCCGATCATATAGTTCGTTCTATTAAATAGAAATTGAGTTTTAGCGAGTGAATGCGTCGCCTGAGGATTCAGTGTCGTCAGCTGGATTTACTACTGGACCCAAGCCTGGTGTCGAATTTGGTGCTGTTACAGGCAGCTCGGCAGGTAACTGGGCTGGTGTTTCGGAAGGTGAATTGAAAGGTATTGGTGGCAGTATTGGTTGCTGTGAAGGTTGTTGAGGCATTTCCTGCGGTGCCACGACTGGTGGCAAACTTCCCGTATTATGAGCAGGAACATCTTGACTTGGCTCTTGATCCTGATCTTGTTGCTGGGGCTGTTGTTGTGGTTGCTGTTGACCTTGTGTTCGTCCAGCCGTAGCCATTGCTTGGCTATCCCATTGACTACCGTCTTCGAATTTGACCTGTAAGACTCGTACCTTATATGAGGATATATTCGGGTTTAAAACACCTTCTTTTTTCCATTTCTCTGAACCTTCGCCATCTGGCAAGACTGTGCAGGTTCGAGATCCCTGGAAAGTGCCTAAGTCAGAGCCTTGACTGTCTGTAAAACGAACTCTGAAATTGACCGAAAAGACGTTCTTTGCCGAAACATTTTTGTAAGTGAGGTATACTCTCGAAGACTCTGGCGTGCCGAAGGAATTGAAGTCGAGTAGGGCTTTAGCCGATACTATGTCGACGGGGCAACCATTTTCTTTCAGGACAGAAGGAGTCAACTCGACCGAGCCTTGCCTGGGCGCTTCTTGAGCCAGGGCACACGAGGCGCAATTGAGCGGACCGGTTGGTTGCCATAATGGCAAGGAAATGGACAGGAGTGGAATCATCATGGCTGGCACAAGACGTTTCAAATCGACAAGACCTCTACTTGCTTTCTGTCTATCAATTATAACTGCAGGACTATTTGCTGGCTCGTACCAGTCGGTCTATGCAGCAAAAACTTCTACGCCGCCCGGATTCAATCTAAGCATTATTCATACCAATGACTTTCATGCGCATGACGAGCCATTTCGCGAAAACGGAAAAGTCATTGGCGGCGCAAGCCGCATGGCAAAGCTAATCAGAGAGCTGCGCAAAACGTCGATCGACAATACCCTTTTAATAGACGGTGGCGACATCTTCCAAGGCTCCATACTTTATGCCAAGTATAAAGGTGAAGTAGAAGTGGAATTGCTCAATAAAATGGGCTACGACGTCTACACCATTGGGAATCACGAATTCGATGATGGTTCTAAAAATCTGGCTGACAAATTGAGTAAAGCCAAATTCGACGTGGTTAATTGTAATCTCGACCTTTCCAAAATGCCGGGCTTGTCAAAAATAGTTAAACCCTACGTTATTAAAGAATTCGGCAATGAAAAAGTGGCTTTTGTAGGCGCCATTACCCATGATCTCGAAGTGCTTGCAGCTAACATGCAAGAAGTCAAACTCAAGGCCAAAGAAAAAAACGATTGGATGAATCCAATCAAAGATACAGTCAAAGAGCTGAAAGATCAGGGCATCAATAAAGTAATTCTGGTTACTCACTGTGGTATCGAAGACGATCAAGCAATGGCAAAAGCCATTCCCGATATTGATGCCATCATCGGCGGTCACAGCCACTCGAGGCTGGCCGAGCGGGTGGTTGTGAAACATGACGATGGCACCACTACCACAATCGTTCAAGCTGGTTGCTACGGAAAAAACGTTGGAAAGCTCGATCTCAACTTCGATTCTGAAGGAAGGGTAGTAGATAAAAACGTCAAATACAAGCTTCACCCGGTTGAAAACTCGCTTGAACCCGCTGAAGATATAGACGATTACATCAGAGAAAAAGTGAAACCCATTTTGCATCTGCGCAAAGAAGTGCTTGCAAATTGTATGGCAGACTTTGGTGAAAAAGTCGCTCCTTGCGATACAGCCATGGGTGACTTTGTTTGCGATGCACTTGCAAGGGCTGGACGACACTATGGTGTCACTATCTCTTTTCACAACCGCGGTGGTATGCGCGGAGTCTTCCAGCAAGGACCTCTCAGTCGGGAAGAATTGGAACAAGTCTTACCGTTCGACAATTTCGTTGTATTTGCAACAGTTAAAGGAAGTTTGATTCTAAAAACACTGGAGCATGGAATGTCAGGCTTGCTTGGCGCTCGCTTCCTCGATGTGCATGGCTTGAAAATTGCTTATGACCGCGACCTTCCGCCAGAGCGCCGGGTGGTGTTTGTTTTACACAAAGATCCAAAAGGTAAATGGGTTGATTTAAAGCCAGACCAGGACTATAAAATTGCAATCAATCACTATAACTTCGAAGGTGGCGAACGCTACAATTTCGAAGGCGCCACCAATGTGGTCAAATCTGAAATGCGAATTGCAGATGCCGTGCGAAGCTATCTTCTGCAAGAACATACAATAACACCGCAAAAGCCAAACAGAATTGTCGCTGTGGCGAGTAATTGCCTGACTGTAAGCGGCACTGGTGACGATGCCACGCTTTCATTCAAAGGAGCAGACCCCGAGGCGAGGCTCACTCTAGTAGCTGGAGACAGCCGAGGAGTGAGCACCATATACGATGCGTTTCCTACGCCAGTGCAGAATGCTACTGTAATCGAAACCAAGCTGCTGGCTACTAAAGACGGTGAGTATCACTGGAAGGGTGTAGCCAAACTGATAAAGAAAGTGGTTGGTGAAAAAGGCTCGGGCTATAAATGGGTCACCGTAGTAGCTCATCCACCAAAACATAAGAGCGAAACCAGAATGGAAAGCGGCAGCAGAACAATTATTGCTGTTCCAGTTGAGCTTAAATAAGGCTTTGAAGCCTAAAAGCTCGACCGGTTGGGTGTCTACGTGTTTTCACCATTGCTTTTGACTCTGCTCGCCCATACTATGGACGTGCAAGGAGGAAACTGTCATGTTATCTGGACTCAAAAAATTATTGCTAACATTGCTGACGTTTTCGCACGAAAGCTTCTCGGACTTACTTTTGCCGCTTATCTAGATGAATTTTCCAGTTTATTTAGATTGTCCATGGCTTCTTTATAGTCCAGCTTCAGCCTGAGCGCTTCTTTGTATTCTTGTATGGCTAAATCTTTTTGTCCCTGGCTTTGATAAGCGACGCCAAGATTATTGTGAGCTCGCGCATGTTTAGGGTCACTCTTTATCGCCGCCTGATATTGCATGATCGCCTGTGCAACTTGATTTTGCTCTTGCAGCAACAAGCCTAGATTATAGTGTGCATCTGCAAATTGAGGGTCTATTTCAAGAGCTTTGAGCAACTGTTCATGCGCTTCTTGTGCCTTGCCTTGGGTCATGAGCGAAACTGCCATTGCTGTGTGTGCTTCAGCATAGCCTAGATTTTTGCGAGCAGGATTGTAATTGGGCTTGAGTTCAAGCGCCTTTTGAAAAGACTTGACCGCCTGGGGAAAGTCGCTTTTAGCAGCGTAAATGACGCCCAGATTGTTATAAACTTCCGGGAATTTAGGGTTTATCGATAGACATTCCTCATATTGGGCAATGGCTTTGTCGTACTGTTTGTCCAGTTGCAAAATTTCGCCCATGGCAAACTGGGGCTCGCCTTTGTGACCGGGTATTTTAGCTGCTCTAGATAATGTTTGGATGGCATCATCCAGATGTCCCATTTTTCCTTGAGTGACGCCAAGATTGTAGACATATTCGAAGTTGTCGCCTTTTTTATGCACCAGTTCTTTGAAATAAATTTCGGCTTTGGCAAAATCTTCCAGGTCAAAATAAGTGAGGGCAAGATAATAGCGAGCGTCTGTACTCTGGGGATAATCTTTGATTGCCTGGTTGAATTGGGCAATTCCATCTTTCGTCTGGTTTTTCTGCATAAAGATTTTGCCCAGCAGCAGATGCAGACGTTCTAGCTGTGTTTTTGAAAGGTTCTTTTGGGTGCTAAGGTTATCAAGCATGGTTTTTGCTGAATCTATTTGACCTTGAACGAATTTTTCGTTCGCAGCTTCGAGCACGCTTGTGGCAGTATCAGCTGCCAGTGCCGATTGACAGACTAATAAGCAAGTTATCGAGGCAAGAATTTGCTTCTGACGCGCGTGCATAAACTGGTTTTACCTTAATACTGTGGTTATGGTTAACTTATAATTGAATCTGGAGTGTAAATGGATAATAACCGAAAAACGAAAGGCTGGCTTTGCTTCACATCCGTGGCGCTGCAAAGCATCTTGCTTTTAAACGCTCCTTTGGTCTTGGCTAAAGCGACTAAGCCTTCTTCCAGATCTGTCGAGCAGAAATCTGGCGGTATGCAAATAGTACAAGACTCGCCTGAATGCAAAGAGTGCATTAAAAAAGCCCAGCAACTATTTGCAAAGGACAATATCAAGGAAGCGCTTGCAGTTCTAAATGCTAACGAGAGCGAATGTGCAAATTCGATGCGCTACAACCTTTTGTATTCGACTATTTTATTGCGTTCAAAAGACGGTCAAAAACAGGCTGCGGTTTATGCAAAACGGGCTCAGGCACTTGATCCATCTTCGCTTGTAGCTAATCTGCAGGCTGGAATTACAGCCATGATTACTGACAATAAAAAAGAAGCACTATCCTTTTTTAAGAAAACGGTTGCACTCGATCCTGGCAGTTACGAAGCGTGGTCTAGCCTTGGAAAACTGCATGGTGAACTCGGCAATAGCGAGCAAGAGAAAGTTTGCGCGGCAAAAGCAGCATGTCTTGAGCCTAAAAGTCGTCAGGCAAAAATCAGAATGTTGCGTGGTATTGCCGATTCTGGAAGCTTTCAGGCGCTGAGAAAAGAACTCGATAAAATGATAGACGACGAAAGTATCGAGCCGGAATTCTTCCCTTATGTCGCAAAAGAGGCTTATGAGCTTGGCGTGTTCGACAAAGCCGAACGTGCTTGCGATCGGGTTTTGCAAGCTTATCCAAATAGTTTGGATTGCAGAAAAATAAAAGTTTTGTCTTTGCTCTGGCAAAATAAATACAAAGAAGCTTCGCTTACACTGGCAGAAAACAAAAGTCTCACGCCGGAGTTGATGGCTGTATCTGTTTTGATTGGACTCAAGACCAATGACACGGCTCAAAGCGCTAAACTAACTAAAGCACTCGATAGTGAGCCAGATTCGCCAGTTGTACTATTGACTCAGGGAATAAACTTAGAGCACCAGAAGCAGTATCAAGAGGCTATAGTCAGTTTGAGAAAATCACTCAAACAAAATGAATTATTCGCACCTAGTCATATCGAGCTTTGTCGAATTTACATCAAAGAAAAAGACTTCGAGAGTGCTCTGCAAGAAGCTCGCGAAATCGGTCGCTGCAATGGTTTCGAAGCTATAGCCAAAGCGATGGAGGCAAGAGTGAATCTGGCCCAGTCGACCGCTGTGGAAAAAAGACAAAAGGCTGATGCTCTAGCAAGACAGGCATTCAAAATGGACGAGAATGCTCCTGAAGTTTTGATAACACTCGCTCGGGTGCATTTGAGCGCGGGCAGGGTGAGCGAGTCTAAGAAGTTAGCCGAAAAGGCTTTGATGATTGAGCCAGGAAATGACGATGCAATTTTATTGGTGAGCGAGATTAAGGGAAATGACAGGCAGTAACACTAAAATCAATACGATCAAATCATTCAATCCGGCTACCAAAGAATTACTTGGTGAATTGCCTGTTTTTGGCAAAGGGCACGTAACTCAAACTGTTGGTTTTGCCAGGCGCGCCTTTGAAGACTGGCAATTGCTCGACTATTCTGCCAGAGCTAAAAAAATTGCTCGCTTGCACAATGTTATAAGCGATTCTGCAGACGAGCTAGCAGACCTTATTTCAAAAGAAGTGGGCAAGCCCAAAGTAGAAGTTTACGGCTCTGAATTGCTTGGTGTTTTAGATACATGTACCTGGCTTTGTCAGCAGACCGAAGAAATGCTCAAAGACCAGCTCATCTCATTATCTAATCCTTTTTTGTCGAGCAAACAAAGTGTAATTGCTTTTGAGCCACTTGGTGTTATCGGCATTATTTCGCCCTGGAATTATCCATTTTCTATACCGATGATGACTATTCTAATGGCAGTGATGGTGGGCAACACAGTTGTTTTAAAACCATCTGAAAAATCTTCATTGATTGGGGTCAAAATTGGTGATTTATTCAAGAAAGCAGACTTCCCCGATGGCGTTGTGAATGTCATTACAGGTGATGCCAACACAGGTAAATATCTCTGCGAAGAACGCCTTGCCAGGCTTATATTCACGGGTAGTGTTGCCGGTGGCAAAAAAGTGATGGCACAAGCATCAGAAAGTTTGATTTCACTTACTTTAGAGCTTGGCGGTAAAGACGCTGCCATCGTTCTTCCTGACGCCCCGCCAGAGTGGACGGCCCAAGGCATTGCTTGGGGCGCTTTCACAAATGCAGGACAGGCATGTGCCTCAATCGAGCGGGTATTTGTTTTGAAAGGAAAAAATACCGACGAATTTTTAAAAGCGCTCGAGGCTGAAACCAGAAAGATAAAGCTCGGACCAGCTACTGATCCCACTACAGATGTTGGTCCAATCATCGACGAAGACCAGCTCAAGAAGATTGAAGACCAGGTTAACAGTGCCGTTTCAGATGGTGCAACCATACTTGTTGGTGGCAAGTCTCGTCCTGATCTTGGAGGCTATTTTTTCGAGCCGACGCTTTTGACAAACGTGAATACCAGAATGGATATCATGAAGAACGAAACTTTTGGTCCGGTATTACCTGTGATGGTAATAGAGTCGGAAGACGAAGTGGTTGATCTGGTGAACCGTAGCAAGTATGGCTTGACTGCGTCAGTCTGGGGAAAAAATCTGGCTCGTGCCGAAGCAATAGCTCGCGATTTAGAAGTCGGAACAGTTTATATAAATGATTGTCTTTTCTCGCACGCCCAGCCGCAATTGCCCTGGGGCGGCATGAAAGCAAGTGGTTTTGGTCGCTCGCATTCTAAATTTGGATTGATGGATCTGGTCAATATCAAGCACATAAGTATCGACGCGCCTGGCGGAGGTCCCCGCCCATGGTGGTATCCCTACACCAGTGCTCGTACCGCCATGTTGCGGGGCGGTTTGAATCTCATGCATGGATCTACTATTGGAGCCAGATTCAAAGGGTTTGGCGACTTTATTTCGAATTTTTTCGATAGTTCAAAAAAATAAACATCAAACGCAGTTCATCTAGGAGTCTATCTAAATGTCAGATTCGGCTTTGCATCCAAAAGTGGTGGAGGCTCTCCACAGGCTCGATATCGAATATAAAGTACTTGAATGCGATCCCGATTTTGCTGATACGGCGGTATTTTGCCAGCAGTATGGCTATAAAGAAGAAGCGGCAGCTAACGCCATTATCGTTGCCAGTCGGCACGAGCCTGTTGTTTATGCCTGCTGTTCGGTCCTTGCAACAACCAAGCTCGACGTCAATCGTAAAGTAAAAGAAATAATGGACGTTCGCAAAGTCAGTTTTGCTAGTGCAGAAAAGACCTTAGAGCTCACAGGCATGATGATTGGTGGGGTTACGCCATTTGCCCTTCCTGAAATTCCTTATTATATAGATGCAAAAGTAATGGAACAGCCCGAAGTCATTATTGGGGGCGGCAATCGGTCGTCAAAGCTGGTTGTAGCACCAGATCAATTGCTCAAAATCCCCGGTGCGCGGGTGATTGCGGGATTGGCGATAGATAAGGTCACTGTTTGATTCTCATTCGCATTTTTTATAAAGTTATTGAGAATGCTTGTTGTCATTAGAAAATGCGTATCAAATGTTTCTCCGATAAATTCGGCGTTTTGAAGGAAGATCAAAGAAATTTATTGAGAACTATTCCCAAAAGCGTCTTTTCGTGTTATTGTTTTTGTGTTGAAGCAAACTCCTCTGCGTGGTGGTCGTAACACTTGCCAGTTACGACCGCCAGGCGCAGCAGGCACTAGATGGTATACGCCGTTATGGTATATACTTTCTCCCTTCAGCGATTTCAGGAACATATGGATTTAACATGAGCAGATACACCGGACCAAAAGCCAAAAGATGCAGAGCTGTAGGAGCTAACCTCTACGGCAACGACAAATTCGATCGTCTTCACAAAAACTATCCGCCAGGTCAGCACGGTCAGGCGCGTAAGAAAAAATCTGACTTCGCTCATCACTTGCTCGAAAAGCAAAAAATTCGTTGGACCTATGGTCTGAATGAGCGTCAATTCCGCAACTTGTACGACGAAGCTGCAAGAACCAAAGAAGCTACTGGTACAGTTCTTCTGAAATTCTTGGAAAGCCGTCTCGACAATATCGTCTTCCGCTCCGGATTGGTTGCCAGCCGCGATCAGGCTCGTCAATTCGTTTCACACGGTCACGTACTTGTCGACGGTAAGAAAATGACCATTCCATCCGCTCGTATGTGGGTTGGAGCCAAAGTCACTTTCAAAGAAAAATCTATCGAAGCTTTGAAGAAAATCTCGACCGGTCTTACACCAGTTCGTCCTGACTGGCTAACAATCGATGAGAAAGCTTACACCGTCGTGGTGAACGCAATTCCTGAGCGTGATCAAATCGACCAGACGTTCAAAGAGAACCTGGTTGTTGAATATTACTCACGTAAGTAATTTAGAAAATCGAAGCTCAAAGCTAAATCAGCATTTAAACAGACGATTCGAAAGAGTCGTCTGTTTTAGTTCGACGAAGACACGAATTGTGTAGCCAGAGACTGCAAGCGCTCTTCCATCATCTGGATGCGCATATTGACCTGGCGTGGATCGAAACTATTAGGATCGAAGTCACAACCGACCCATTGTAAGGTGTCCAGATACTGGTCGTTTTCAGGGTCTTCGATAATGCTTATGAAATTGGCATATCCTTCCACGCCGCCTACATCTTCTGGCGGACAAGCGCGCTTGCCCATTGTGCACTGGGCAATGGCATTTTCAGGGACGTCTGAATGTTGAATGTCTTCAAGTACGATACGATGTTTCCAGTCGTCACCATAATCGTACACATAGAATATTTCGTCGCCGCGCTCTGCAAGTAGGTCGCAAAGGGCATAGCCGTTGTAATCGAGTATGGTCTCACCCGATTCGGCTTCTTCGGGGTCGCCGAAAACCTTGCCGTGCTGCTCGAAATGATGCATATGAGTATTGAACCAGCCCATCGCTATTTGCACTATTTCATGCACTATAGAAAGAGGAGCATCAGCGCGAATAAGCACTCGACGCCAGATTGGCAGTGGCGAGTCCATTAGGCTTATTTTTAACTGATAATAGCTGTCTTCTTGCAGTTCAAACTCGTTCGACATAATATCCTCGGCGTCAAAGATAGAATGGTACCGAACTGGAGCCTTTGATTCAAGGCGAATCTTTAACAGTAAAGCCGACTTCTTTAGAGCCAAGCAATGATTTCGTCAGTGCGCCGCCTGCAATAAGCATTTCATGGATTGCTTCATCTAAATGTTTGTCTGTGATTGTGATCTCTTCTGTGTCGCTCGAAGCTGCAAAAAGGGCTGCTTTCCTCAAAAGCTCGCTGATGAATGCTGCGCTTGCGCCCTGAGTTCTTTGAATGAATTTATCCAGATTTTCTACTTGTAAGACAAGTCCTTTGCCATAAAGTTCGAATAAACGACGACGACAATCACTGTCAGGCAAAGGGACCTCATAAGCTTGATCTATGCGTCCAGGACGTGATGCCAAGGCTGGTTCTAAAATTTCGGGTCTATTGGTAGTGAGCAAAAACAGCACATCACAGTCATCTGCCAAACCGTCCATCTCATTCATGAGTTCCAAAAGCAATGGTGTATTGCAGCCTGATGTGGAGCGCTCCTGCGCGATGAGATCCACGTCTTCGATAATTACCATAGATGGTTCGAGCCACTTTGCAAAACTGCATGATGACTGAATCATCTGTTGTCCCTGACCGGTAACGAGAAGAACAGTTCTTTCTTTCATCGCTGATGCTAGGTACATGGCGGTGAGAGTTTTACCTGTGCCGGGCTTTCCGTGCAGCAAAATTCCACGCTTCATTTTGCGTCCGGCTTTTTTTAGTTTGTCGCTGTACTGGCTGACTTCGACGGTCTGTCTTTCAATGCGATTCAATAATTCGGCAGGCAAAATAATTTTTTCGCGACTGATCTCAGGTAAGGTATGAAATTTGAGTGTGGTACTACCTGCAGTGCCAAATTGACTGGTGCGAGTATCTACAGATAGTAATTTCCCTCTATAAACATTGTACTTGTTTATAAATCTGGTTATTTCTCTGATGAATTCTTCGGCTGAGTTTTTGTCCTCAGCCATTACGTCGAGGTTAATACTGCCCAGACCAACCGATTCAAGAGCGGACAAACCTCTAACTAATATAGTCAAATTAGGCTTGCCTTTGACAAGAATGAGACCTGAAACCATGCAAGGCAGTTTTTCACCTGCATCGAGAACCATATTGGTGTATTGAACCGAGCCCTCTTTTGCTCCTCCAAGTCCGACGAAATGCGAAATCGATTTGGGCGCTACCAAATCTGAAAGTGCCACGCCTGTGAGGTTGTTCAACACTCCACCTTGAATTCCAAGGATAGTGGATTCTCTGCCTTTTGCAGCAGTCAGCTCGTTTAGCGCTTTTTGCAAATTTGGCTGGTTATAACGCTCGAATTGCTCAGTAACAATCGGCAGAGTCGATGGGTCTTTGCCCATATGATCGTGAATCTTTTGCCTGAGGTCTTTTGGCAATAAGTCTTTTGGAATAACATCTTTTGGGATGAAGTTAAAATCTGAAAGTGACATGATTTTTTCCTCTTTCATTATCAATACCCAATATGGTGAGCTCTAGTTATTCAACTTTGAGCGAACCAACGCTTTTTTGGGTAAGAATTCAATATCGGTTTAGCGCGGGTTATTGTCGTGGCTGGAGATCAACCAACAGAAATAGCTGAGTCGACAAATCAAAGACAGCCTGAATCAGGTGTGACTTTCACTCCTGAAAAATATGCAGGCGCGCATCGTTGGCCTTTTGAGTCTACTTTCAGATCTCTGACGGATTTATATCAATCAGTAGTAAATCCGTCTTCAGCACCTGAGCTTGAAAATGACAAGGTTTTTAAGCCAGTTCGAGATCTTCTGTTTGGTCCAAAATCGAGCATTCAGGATTTCAATACTGGATTTAATCAAATACTAAAAGATCAGGGGTTGCCGCCTGTTCAAATAATTAAGTCTAAAGAGTCCGACGCTCTGCCACCGGGATGCGGTATTGAATGTAATCCGGAAGGAAGCACTGATGGCGCTTATATTTCGGGAAATGGAAAGATTAGATTACCTGAGCGTATTTTTGATAGTCAGAACTTGATACGTCTGGGCGTTATAGTCATGCACGAAGCAAATCATTTTACCCAAGATATTTTAGTTACGAGAGCCTTGATTGACGATGCCTTGAAAGCTAACCCACAGGCAAACATAAATTCAAAGGAGTTTTTAGCATTCATATCAAGTAAATACCAGGAGCGATTTAATATTACACCAAAAGACGATTTTCTAAATTCTGTTCTTGAAATGCGCAATGGTAAAGAACTCAGTCCAGCGGAGCGATTGAGAGCTGACAGGCTGACTGAAGGTAGGATGGCGAAAGCCAAAGATGGTTTGCTGCCCAGTGCGCGAAATGATCTCCAGGCATTGAAAAATTGGACTTTCGAAATTAGAAGTGGCAATGTCGCTCCCGAAGACCTAGTAAGAAAGCTAATAGAAGTGGCAGACCCGAATTTTGATAATTCAAAAAACTCTCAAGACTGGCGCAGAATTTTGTTTGCCAGCGATAAGATCAAAGTTGAAGATGTTATTCAAAGATTTGGAGATCCAAATAAGCCAGATTTTGATCGCAGCCGAGCAAAATCGGAATTATTGAAGTTATTAACATCAAGAACAAATGATTTACGCAAAGACGAGCTCAATGAATTCTTAGAATACGAAGATTACTCCCACGAAGTCGAGAGTCGTCGTGTTGGTGATAGTTTTGAAAGTTTTCTGAAAAGTTATCGCAAGTGAATTTACCTGTAGAGGAATTTGTCGTTATTTAGCCTGACGTAGGCTATCTAGTCGAATACGAATACTTTCAATTAGATGACCAGGTTAATGACAATGAAACGATGGACAAAATCAAAAGCGTGGCTCTCGGCAATCGTAAT
This sequence comes from Cyanobacteria bacterium TGS_CYA1, assembly GCA_026129135.1. Lineage (GTDB taxonomy): Bacteria > Cyanobacteriota > Vampirovibrionia > Obscuribacterales > Obscuribacteraceae > Aved-18. The sequence continues at coordinate 48,055 of JAHCIQ010000006.1, forward strand.
TGTGTCCAATCTTTTTATAGGCAATATGATTCTTGCTGAGGAGTGCGACGACATCGCAGAGATTTTGCGCAAGTCCGAATTGCAGTCATCTTCTGCTTCCAGACTTTCTGATCACAGGCTTGAACAACTGGCACTAATTTCAAAAGAAGTCGAATCCAAGCGTGAGAAATATGCGCGTGCGCTTGGTCTTTATCTTGAAAAAATTGGCGCAGACAAAGATGTAGATCAAAATAGAATCGATTATGAGAAAGCCCAGATTAAGCTTGGCGATTTTTGGCACAGAACGAAGGAAACACTTTCTATTTTGAAAAAACAAGAACACCTGGCTCAGGACTGGAAGAAGAGGGCATTAGAGGCGGGTTCCAAGCCTGTCTGCACAAAGCCTTCTGCCATGGCTAAAAGTGCTGCGCCTTGCGAGAATTCGCCCGTTGCAAAAGACATAAACAACAGTCTCAAGCAAGATCATTAGTCGATACCAGATGTGGTGCAATTAGATAAAACTCATAATTGGTATCTCTTGAAAAGTTCACCGCTATAAAAGAATTGTGAATCGAACATCCACTTCTAGCCCGGAGGGCACAGCCATGTCGCAAGAAGCCCAGAATTTTCTAATTGGTCAATACGAATTTGCCGGACCCTTCGATAACAACGAAGACATTAAAGAAGCAAGTGGTCTTTGTGTCGTTCTGCAAGACGATAAAGACGAATACAATCTGCTAGAAATTTTTTGTACAGATAATGCACGCAAAGAAAGTTGGCGATTCGATGATTTAGCTAAGAGTCGTAAAAATAAGAATTTGCGTTTAGCAGTTCATTATCAAAAGTCGATCTCTATTCAGAAGCGCAATCAAATCGTGAAAGACATCATGAACGAACTTTCGCTCGAACACTCGCATCAGCTCTCATTCGCCGATCTTTCAGGTTCGATTTACATCACCAAAGAAGCACCATTGCCACAGGCAATCGTTGCCTAAAAAAGTTTCCTCCCATAGCTAAATGCTGAGAGAAAAAGCACCCGGACCCCACTACCACCCGGGTGTTTTTTATGGTTTCGAAAAGATCTTTAGGGCACTGTTCTGAGGGGATATTATATAGAGTCTCTTGGAGGAACTTCTATGGCTGGGGAGCAGGAAGTTAGGAAAAATGGAGATCAGGTTTGTTTGGAACAGTCTGAAAGCACCGCTGAATCGACTGTAGAAGATTCCGTAATTGCTGGCGACCAAAAGTGCGACCATCAAAAACGTCATCAGGAAATGGAGAAATCCGGCCGCAACTTCAATACGTTCTCAGATAATGCAAACGCTCAATCTTTTCAAGCCTTACTTCCAAGTGAAACTCTTGAGTAGAAGGTGAGCTCGGTAAATCTCAAACACTGGAGCACTCGATTTTTCGCTTGAAGAATTGTCCTTGGGCGGAAGAAATCAAAATAGTCTACACCGCTGATGTTGGTCGTAAAGACTATAATCCGAATACGAAAACTATTGAAATTGGAGGGCAGATTAACGACGCTCGAAAGATTGAGACATTTGTGCATGAAGCTTATCACGCTACACATAGAGGATTTTTCGAGCTTTACCTGGATCCTGCTCTTAATGGTCGACCAGCTAATGTAGATGAATTTCTCAATGTTCGCTTTGGTGATGAAGTGAGAGCTTTTATTGAAGAAATCAAAGTCAATAGCGAGTTAACGAGCAAATTTTATGGTGCTGAGCCTGTAACAATGATGGTAATTGAAAAAGGAGGTATTGCAGGTTTACCACCAATTCCTTTCTTTGACAAAGATGTCGTTAATCGACCGAATCTTAATTTACTCTACCAAAAAGACGGACTGTCAGGGATTTGGCGTTTTCTTCGTGATGGTAAACCCCCTCAAACGGATGTGAATGGTAATCCGATCAAAGACGCAGGACAAGGCTTTAAAAGCCATGATGCATATGGTCAACAATTATCTATTGCCAAGCAAGCACTAATCAAATTCAATAATGTTTTAAACCATGAGAAAAGGCTATTTGAAGAGTGGGGCTATTAAGTGTGATTACGGATATCTGACAAATACGGGCTCTGGAATCAGTTTGTCGTGCGTTATCTTTTCGCTCGAAGATGGTTTATTCATGATGTTTGACCCAACTATGAGCATCAGAGAAATTAAGCAGAAGGCAGTTCTGTGCCAGTTCCAAGTTGAACCAAGCAAAATCGTTTTTACTGTTAGTAGCAAACTAATCATACTTATAGTATCGTGCGCATTTAATGAAACGGCAACGCGGTATTTCCCATCTTTTTTTTATGGGGTTGATGCCATTTCTTTCGGCGCTGGAACAGAGGAGAATACTTTCTCAAAAATCGCAACTGCTTTTTGACATTCTTCCATGGTGTTGAATTTGCCCAGGCTTATACGCAAAGAGCCTCGCAGCATATTGCAAGGCACTTGAAGGGCGGACAAAACATGTGATGGTTCGATGATACCTTTATGACAGGCAGAAGCGCTTGAAACGCAAATTCCTTGCATATCGAGCTGCATAACCAGTGCTTCGCCTTCGCCGTTTTCGACTGCGACACTGACGTGACCAGGAAGACGCTTTTGCAAATCTCTAGTACCTGTAATTTGAATTCCTTTGATAAGAGAAAGTTTTTCAATTAAAAAAGACTGCATTTCGCGCAAATTTGCTTCCAGCTGATCAAACTCTATATGAGCCAGGCGCGATGCTTCGCCAATTGCCACTATATTTGTAAGTCCCTCGGTGCCTGGAATAATGCCTTTTTCCTGACCGCCGCCAAAAAAGAGTGGCATTACGTTTGTACCTTTGCGCAAGAACAAAATACCGACACCTTTGGGTGCGTAGAATTTATGACCAGATAAGGACAGTGCCGAGACCGGACATTTTTTTGTGTCGATGCGCACTTTGCCAGCGGCTTGAATAGCGTCTGAGTGGAAGAAAATTTCTTTTTTGAATTCTTCCGATTTGGCTTTGATCAAATTGGCAAATTCTTCAATTGGCTCTACCGTGCCGATTTCGTTATTCGCCCACATGATTGAAACGATGCTAGTTTCGCTCGTAATAGCTTTTTCGAGATCTTCTTTGCGAACGAAACCTTCTTTGTCGACTGGAAGATAAGTCACTTTCCAGCCATTCGCTTCAAGATACTTCGAAGGTCCAATTACTGATGGATGCTCAATTACTGTCGTAATAAGATGCTTGCCCAGATTATTTGCTTCGGCGAAACGCGCTCTGCCAAGCAAGGCTGAGTTGTTCGAATTAGTGCCGCAAGCGGTGAAATAAACTTCGGTCGGGTCGCAGTTCAAAAGTTTTGCCACATTCTGGCGCGCCTTGGCAACGGCTTTGAAGGAGTCTCGACCCATACAGTGAATTGAAGAAGGATTGCCAAAACTTTCGCTCAGGAAAGTGATCATGGCGTCTTGCACTTCCTTTCGGACCGGGGTGGTGGCACTGTTGTCAAAATAAATAGTCATGTTTTAGTGGATAAATTGTACGCCGACAAATGCGACATGTTAGCATGCATGACCTATACTAGGTTAGATACAGGTTCTTTGAACATTTTAATTAGGCTTCTTATCCTCATCTTACTACTTGCGGGCTCTGTGCTTGTATCGATTCTTCTGGGCGACGTTAGCATCGATGCTGAAACGTCGTTAAGAACGCTTTTTTCGCCTGGCAATTCAGGTAGCGATGTGCACGACATCATCTGGCAGGTGCGCTTGCCCAGAACCTTGATTGCGCTTGTAGTGGGTGGAGCTCTGAGTGTATCTGGATATATTTTGCAGGTGCTATCAAGAAACAATCTTGCAGACCCGTATCTAACAGGCGTGTCGAGCGGTGCTTGCGTGTGCGTGGCGCTTGGTGTGGCTCTGGGGCTGAATTTCGACCTGATTCCAGTTGCTGGGCTTCTGGGTGGTCTTGCAGCCAGCCTCATTGTTGCTTATGTTTCGCGCTCGCACGATTATCAGGGATTGTCTGTCACTCGATTATTGCTTGCCGGAGTAGTGCTTTCGACATTTTTGATTGCGCTCACCAGTCTGGTTATTTTTCTATCGGGCAATCCAGTGCTTGCTCAAGGTCTGCTCTACTGGCTTGCAGGCGGCATCAGCGGAAAGTCGTGGTCTGAGCTTGGGCCAGGTGCGGTTTACACTTTGCTTGGATTTGGCGGAGCTTTTTTATTGTCGAAACAGTTGCGCATTTTGTCTCTGGGCAAAGATTATGCAGCTTCTCTTGGTGCCCCAGTGGCAAAGATTCAGTGGTCATGCCTGCTTGTAGCAGTTCTATTGTGCGGAGCTGCAGTAGCGCTCAGTGGACTGGTTGGTTTCGTGGGGCTTATTGCGCCGCATTTGTCTCGGCATTTATTCAATAACGACGAGCGTCTGCAAATTTTCACCTGTGCAGTAATTGGCGGAATTCTCGTGATACTGTCTGATCTTTGTGCAAGGACTCTGGTTGCTTCGCAAGAACTTCCGCTTGGAACCTTGCTTTCGTTGCTTGGTGGATTTTTCTTTCTTGCTTTGATGGCGCGCGACAAAGGAGAGATAACAATCAGATGATTGAAGCTAAATCTCTCGATATTGGCTGGAATAAAAATGATCCTGTTTTGCGCGGGGTCAATCTTTCTTTCAAGCCTGGCATGATAACTACGATTGCAGGTCCTAACGGTTCTGGCAAAAGTACTTTGCTCAAGACTTTGACCAAACTTTTAGAGCCGCTTGCAGGAGATGTTTTACTAAATGATCAGTCTATTAAAGATTTGAGCTTTGCCGGTTTTGCTCGCAAAGTGGCTTATGTCCCGCAATCTAAAGATTTTTCGGCAGCGCTTACAGTTAAGCAGATTATTTCTCTTGGTCGCAATACGCACCAGATGTGGTGGTCGTGGCAAATGAGTCAGGACGACACTCTTGCTATCGACGAGGCTCTTTTAAAGACGGGACTGACCGAATTGCAAGACCGCGATTGGAATTGTCTGTCTGGTGGTGAGCGGCAAAGAACCCTCATTGCAGTGGCTCTTGCTCAGAAAGCCGATTATCTGATTCTGGACGAGCCGGTTTCGCATCTCGATTTTAAATATCAGCTTGCTGTAGCTGACTTGCTAAAGAGCCTCAAGCAAAGCGGGATATCCGTGATTGTGGTCTTGCACGATTTGAATCTTATTGAATTAGTAAGCGATCGAATAGTGCTTTTATCCAAAGAAAAGAAAATGGTGGCGAAAGAAGGGACACCAGCGGAAATACTTACTGAAGAAACACTTGCCGAAGTATTTGATGTGAAAGTTAAGATTACGACTTTAGATCAAAGACGCAGCTTTCACCTTATTGGCTATTGACGTTTGTATAGAGGTCCAAACCCGATGCGGGTTGCAAGCGAGCTGGACTGAAACGACAGATTGTAATTTTGGTCTGAATTTTGCCTGTACGAGCTGAACAAAACTGCTTGATTCAAATTCAAATTGACTGAAGAGTCGTTGACGAATTCTTGCGCCTGGGCAGCATAAGCCAGTTTTCCAAGGAATGAGGTGATTTGGCTTTCTTTGTTTTTGGTTTCGTCTGTGCTCATTGTTGATCCTGTAGTTGAAGATATGGCGCCCTGCAAAAACATATTGCAGAGCTTTTGAATCGGCCCAAAAGAAACATATGACTGGTTGGAAAACTTGCCCACTACGTATTTCTCCCATTGCTATTGTAAGAACAAGAGAAATATTGTCAATATTTAATTTTCGAAATTAAAAGTGCAAAAGGCTCGAGACCAGATTCCAAACTTTGGGACCAAGCACAATCGCCCCGATTGCCATAGCCACAATGGACGCCACGAGCACTGAAGCTGCGGCAGTGTCTTTCGCCAGGCGGGCGCTCAATCTGTACTGTCCGTCTGTGGCGATATCGACTAAATGTTCGAGAGCCGTATTGATTAATTCGCAAGAAATAACCAGACCCATTGCAATAACTAGCGCTAGCCAGCCAGTAGTGTCTATTTTGAAATAGAATCCAGCGATCGTGACTGCAACTGCAGCCACAAGATGTATGCGCAGGTTGCGTTGACCGCGAAGCCCGACCCCAAGCCCATGTATGGCATGATAAAACGATTCGATTACGTTTGCAGCTTGACCGGTCTTGCGTTTCCAGCCAAAAGGCACAAACGATTTAGAGCTGACCACATCAAAGTTTTTTTTGCTTTGTTCTTGTGGTTTGAGCGCTGCCGACCCTTCGATTGGTCTTGCTAAAGGTCCTGTGTTTTGTTTGGCTCGTTTTTTCTGATTTGGCATGAACAAAAATCTAGTTAAGTAAGTCGCTCACTCATTCAATCATCGATGATAGAGGCTTTCTTGTCTTTATTTACAGAGCTAACTATTTAATATATTTACATCCTCATAACCTGAGGTGTCATCTTTTGTATCCAAGCCGGTCCAGCACAGCTTTTTGACGCGAAAACATGTCCTTTTCTTCTTGCTTTGTTTCGTGATCGAAACCTAATATATGCAAAACAGAATGGGCGATCAGAAATGCCAGTTCGCGCTCCTGACTATGCCCGTAATTACGTGCCTGTTCAAGACATTTGTCCATCGAAATGATTATTTCGCCTACGATCCATTCGCTGTCGGGGCTCTGATTTGGATCGTATGAAAGTTCTATGGGAAAAGACAAAACATCTGTTGCATAGTCTTTCTCGCGCCACATTTTGTTCAATATGCGAATTTTTGCATCAGACACCAGGGCGAGGCTGAAAAAACCGTGCTTTTCTATGTCTTTGAGCGTTTTTTTATTGAGCCAGGCACAAGGTTTTTCTTCTAAGTTGGAAAGGACGCCAAGTACTATTTTGTCCGCCATTTCGCTCACCTGGTCTTTGTTTACGCTATGACGGCGTTGACTGTTTACGACCTGGACGCGGTGTGAAAGTAACATATTTTGGCAAGAATCCAATTTCGCTTGAAAGCTCGGGAAATGCCATGTTAACATACCCTATTAGTTGAGTTCGTTTGGTATTCGTGGGTCCAGGGACCTGCGATTTTTAGTTCTATGGAGCTTTTTCACACTTTTGTCGGCTAAATCACAATCTAATCCAAACTCAATATCCCCAGCCAGAGCCGCTCTTATCGAGTCAGCTACCAGAATGGCGGAAGAAGTTTTAGCTAAACAAAAAATGTGCCTGGTCGAACTGAAGTTAGAAAATTCAGGTCAGACCAAAGTTATAGAACTTACTATCTACAAACCTTCAGGCCGGGTGAGTCTTGACGATTGCGAGCTCATTAGTCGTGAGCTGGATGTGATGCTCACTTCTGATTCTGAATTTGGTTCAAACGAATTTCTTTTGCAAGTTCAAAGTCCTGGTATAGACCGCAAGCTGAAGTCAAAGCGCGAGTACGATACATTCAAAGGCGAACTGGTTGAAGTCAAATACAAAGACAATCTGGATGTTTTTGGTTATCACTTGCTTGGAACGCTTGGTGTTTGCGATGAAGAAAATGTCGTGATTGAAAGCCCAAAAGAGTTTCCTTCACAAGACAAAAAGTCTAAGAGCAAATCGAAATCGAAAAGCGCTGAATCCAAGAGCGCTGATTCAATGAGTGAGTCGCAACCTGAGAATTTAAAACTGAAACTTGCACGAGTTTCAGAACTGAAGCTTTACCCCCAGATTCTGATTTCATCAGAGTCTGACGAACAATTAAATAACACTACAACTGAATAAAGGAGGGTTCCTTGTGATCCCAATTGGAGAAAAACTGCTCGAAGCAGCCGAAGAACTGGAAAGAGAACGCAATATACCGCAAGACGAATTCATTGCTTATGTTTGCGATGCAATCGTTGCCGCATATAAGAAGAAAGTGCCCGACCACGATGTCGAGGGAGTTCGCGCTATTTTCGATACAGAAACTGGTGAAATCGGTATCTTCGCTCCCAAAGAAGTTGTAGCCGAAGTAAGCAATCCTTATCACGAAATCAGCCTGGAAGACGCACAGGATCTGATTCCTGACGTCACAGAGGGTGAAGTGCTCGAGATTGAAGTTACACCCAAGGATTTTTCCGAATTCGGTCGTATCGCCGCTCAGACAGCCAAACAACTGATTACTCAGCGTTTGAGAGAAGCCGAAAAAGACCTGATCAAAAAAGAGTTCGATGTGCGCAAAGGCACCTGTACAACAGGTCAAATCGAGCGTATCGAAGTTTTGAGCAACACCAGAAACAATGTTATTGTTGATCTTGGTCGAGTGGAAGGTTGCATGCCTTCTCGCGAACAACTGCCTGGTGAGACATATCGCGTAGGCAATAGAATTCGTGTTTATGTACTTGAATTGAAAGAATCGGGAAGAGTTCCACAAATTATCGTTTCGCAAGCTCATCCTGAGCTAGTGCGCGAATTGTTCGAACTGTATGTGCCAGAAATCGAAGACGGTACGGTCGAAATCAAATCGATTGCACGTGAAGCTGGATACAGAACAAAAATTGCCGTTCATTCGGAAGATGGCGATGTAGACCCGGTTGGCGCATGTATCGGTACACGCGGCGTTCGTATCCAGAACGTCGTTGCCGAATTGCGTAACGAAAAGATTGACGTAATCAGATATTCCAACGATCCGGTTGACTATATTTCGAACGCATTGAGCCCGGCGCGTATCACAACAGTGGCTCTTTACGACGATAATCCGGAAACCGGTGGCAAGCGTGCTGAAGTTATCGTTCCAGATGACCAGCTCAGTCTGGCGATTGGACGCGGCGGACAGAACGTTCGTCTGGCTGCCAAGCTCACTCAGTGGAAAATCGACATCAAGTCTGAATCGCAGGCTGGTGGAAGCTTCCGCAATATGAATCAATCTCTGGAAGATATGAGTGCCCAGGCCTGAGAAAACTGGAGAAAAGCTGGAAAGATTGTGCGTGGCTTGCAGGCTCTACAAGCCAAGAGGTGAACTGTTACGTTTGACTCTTGAAAATGAGAGTGGCAGCTTATGCGTAAATAATGACCAGAGTCGTATCTTTGGGCGATCGGCATATATTTGCCGGTCGCTCGATTGTCTCCTGGAAGTCCAGAAGCAGAAATACGGACGTTTACGCGGAGCGCTGGTGGGGCGCAAGAAAACACGCCCAAATTTGGACCACAAGAAGCTTTCTCTTGAGCTTGTTAACGTAATTGGTGATATTTGCGCAGAATTGTCTAAAACATGACAAAATAACCAAGAGTAGAACACCAGAATAAGATTTAGAGTGAAAAGTGGAAGAACGCGTCAGAGTTTACGAATTAGCCAAGAAGATGAATATCTCCAATCAGGAGGTAATTACAGCGCTTCGAGAGCTTGGATATGACGTCAAAAGTCACTCGAGCACTGTCGATGGCAATGCCATCAAGCCTTTGATTGAGCAAATCAAGAAAAAAGCAAGCGTTGAGGCTCTTGCCGAAACACAAAAAGCGGCTGCCAAAGGACCAGTCAAGGCCAAGGGCGGCGGCATTCCTCAAGCCAAGATTGCACCTCCCCCACCAGAAAAAAAGGTAGAAGCAAAACCTCGTGTTCTTGCTCGCTACAAAAAGCCTACATCGCCAGATGGCGCTCTAGAACCAGTTTTACCTGAAGGTCAGTCGCAGGACAAAAGCGCCGACCATGGTCATAGTGGCAGCCCGAACCCAAACACTAGCGTTGCAGCAAGTGTTGCAGGGGCCGCAGCTACTCAAGGTGGACCTTCGCCACTTCCGGCATCGCAAATTTCTTCAAGCCCTCGCGTGCCAAGACGTCTTGGTCCAGATGGCGAACCTATTTCTGTTTCTTCGCCTGCCGCAGCAACAGCAACCTCAACCTCTACTCAATCGGTTTCGGTGGCAAGCGCTCCTGCCGCTACTGCTCCTGCCACTGGCGCACCGCAGGTGACACCATCGCGAACAGTAAATTCAACAGGCTCTGTTTCTGTCCAAAATCCTCTGGTGAGCGAAAAGGCTGCGCCTGCAGTTGATGCTCGTACCGAGACGAGAGTAGACGCAAGACCTTTAGAAGACAGACAGTTAGACAATAAGAAAGTCGAAGAAGTCGAAGAAAATAAAGATGACACCGACCTCATTCCTCTTCCAGATCCCAAATCCACTGGTGATTCGTGGTCTGAAGAATCCAAGTTTGCACCAAACAAAATTCGCAACCTGGACAATGTTTTTCAGAAGAAGCAGCGCGAAGAACGTGCTTTGCTCGAGAAAGACAAGCCCAAGCCGGCTGAAGAGCCTGCACGCGCCAAAGAAGAGTTTACCAATTTAGAAGAACTGACCAAATTTGCACGCTCTACTCAACCCGATGCAAAATCGAGTGGCAGTCCTGTTCCAATTAGAGTAGCCGCACCTTCGATGCGCGCCACTCCTCCGCGTCCGCCAAAATCTCATCGTCAATCGCAATCGAATAAACCAAAACGCGAAGACGAGCGCGAAAAGCCAGAATCGCCAGCAAGCGACGTTCCTAAATTCGTTACTCTCACAGGCAATTTGACTGTGCAAGAGCTTGCCGAACGCATGAATATTCAGCCCGCAGATGTAATCAAACATATGTTTATGAAAGGCATCATGCGTACGGTCAATCAGTTGATCGAGTTCGAGTTGGCTAAAGAAATCGCCACCGAAATGGAATACGAAATCTCGACCGAGGAAGTAAAACCAGTCGAAGATTCTAAAGCTCAGGCGCGTGCTGCAGCAAAAGCAAAAGCTAAAGCAGCTGCCGAAGAGAATGGAGAACTGACTACAAGACCTCCAGTCGTAACTATTATGGGTCACGTAGACCATGGTAAAACCTCGCTTCTGGACGCTATTCGCCAAGCCAAGATCAAAGTGGTCGAAGGCGAAGCTGGTGGTATCACACAGCACATTGGTGCGTATCACGTTGAAGTAGAGTCCGAAGACGGTGTTCGTCAAATCGTATTTTTAGATACTCCCGGTCACGAAGCGTTTACAGCGATGCGTGCACGTGGCGCAAAAGCAACCGACATTGCAATCCTTGTAGTAGCTGCAGACGATGGTGTGATGCCTCAAACAATCGAGGCTATCGATCACGCCAAAGCCGCCAACGTTCCAATCATTGTTGCTGTAAACAAAATAGACAAGCCAGGTTCTGACCCTGACAGAGTTCTTTCACAATTGATGGAACACGATTTGCTCCCCGACACATTTGGTGGAGACACTGTAACAGTCAACGTTTCAGCTAAGAAACGAACCGGACTTGATGAATTGCTCGAAATGATTCTGCTCGTTGCCGACATGCAAGACTTGCGTGCCAACCTCGATATCCCGGCTTATGGTGTTATCGTCGAAGCCGAGCTTTCCCGAGGTAAAGGTGCAGTTGCAACCGCTCTCGTTCAAAACGGTACATTGCGCGAAGGCGATTTGATTGTTGTGGGAAGTACAAGTGGCAGAGTTCGCGCCTTGTTCGACGATCGTGGTCACAGAGTAAAAGCTGCTGGTCCATCGATGCCTGTCGAAGTACTTGGTCTCGATCAAGTTCCTCAAGCTGGCGATCCATTCGAAGTAGTGGATAGCATCCAGGAAATGAAAGAGATTGCAGACACTCGCAAAGATGCGGTTGTCGCGCGCCAGGGTCATCACGTGTCGCTCGAGTCGTTGCATGAAATGCTCGAATCTGGCGAAATGAAAGAACTCAAAATCATCGTCAAAGCCGACGTTCAAGGAACAGCGGAGGCGATTGCCGATTCTGTGCGCAAACTCTCTGACGAGAAAGTTCAAATTACATTGCTTCGTGCAGCATCAGGTGAGATTTCAGAAAACGACGTCAACCTTGCAGCTTCGTCGAACGCAATCATTATAGGTTTCAACTCAAACCCCGATCAAAACGCAAGACAGGTTGCAGAAGCCGCAGGCGTCGATATTCGTATCTATAACGTCATTTATCAAATTACTGACGATATTCAAAAAGCGATGCTTGGTATGCTCGAGCCTATTCGCGAAGAAGTGAAAATCGGCACTGCCGAAATTCGCAAAATCTTCAAAGTGGGCAAAGGCAGTGTCATTGCTGGTTGTATGGTGCAGGAAGGCAAAATCCAGCGCAACGCAATTGTCAGAGTCGAGCGCAATGGCGAGCAAATCTACGAAGGTAAGCTCGATAACCTCAAGCGCTTCAAGGATGACGTCAAAGAAGTTGCTCAAGGTTTCGAGTGCGGTATGAGCTTTGAAAAGTTCGGCGAGTTGGAAGAAGGCGATAAAGTCCACGCTTTCATCATCAAAGAAACCAAACTCATTTAAGTGCATAGCAATTCAATCAGGTAAAAAGAGATGGCACAAGAACGCTCATTACGAGTGTCTCAATCAATCAAGAAAGAGATTGCTTCAATGTTGCAACGCGACATTAGAGACGAGCGCATAACCGGACTCGTTTCTATTACTGAAGTGGAAATGACTCATGATTGTCGTTCGGCACGAGTATATATTTCTGTTTTTGGCGATGACGAAGCAAAGAAAAATACGCTTGAAGCATTGCAAGACAATGTCGGCATGATGCGTGGTGAAATTTGTCGTCGCTTGCGACTGCGTTTTGCACCTGAAATGCAAATTTACTTAGACGATTCACTCGAGCGTGGGGCAAAAGTCTCAGAACTTCTCGGCAAGATTGCTCGTGGCGAAGTCTGATTTAAACAAGCCTCTTGGATTTTTGAATCTTGAAAAGCCGGGCGGCATCACGTCGCACGATCTGGTGAATGCAGTACGCAAAATTACTGGCATAAAACAGGTTGGACATTCAGGCACTTTAGACCCCATGGCTAAAGGCGTCATGATTATTGGTCTGTCTAAAGCTTGCAGGCTCATTCAATATTTGCCTGACGATAAAACCTATGTTGCCGAAGTTTTGTTTGGCACTTCTACCGATACTGATGATATTGAAGGAAAAGTGCTGAGCACACAACCGCTTGAGAGAGTAGAAAAAATTTCTTCAACCGATATCGGTACGCAATTAAAGTCCTTTCTTGGAAAAATCGAACAAATTCCTCCTGCCTATAGTGCAATTAAAATCAATGGCGTAAAAATGTACGAAATGGCTCGCAAAGGACAGACATTTGAGGCTGAAGCGATAAAACCACGCAATGTGGAAGTATTCTCTATCGAAACGCTCAAATATCAAAATCCTGTTTTAGAACTGCGCATCAGTTGTTCATCCGGGACGTATATACGATCGATAGCTCGTGACCTGGGAGAAAAATTGGAAGTTGGTGCTTGTCTTAAAAGTCTAGTTCGTGAGCGTGTCGGTACATTCAATTTGAAAGATGCAATTACTATCGAACATTTCAAAGAAGAATGGCAAGCTTCAAATCATAGAGCCATAATGTCTGGAGCTAGTGCCATTAATGTTCCATCGCATCAAATTGATCAACAAATACTTTTGAGGCTTGTCAATGGACAGGTGGTGGACGCACAGTCACTAAATGGGCAGAATAGCTCTAATACCGATGAGCGCGGATTGTTCATGGCTTGCCAGGACAAAAGAGAAATTTGTCTCGTCCATGTTAAAGATGGAAAAATGAAAGCGCAGGTAGTGCTAGTAGCTGCGGAGCATTTGAATAGTGAGTAACCCGCACAATCGCGAATACAAAAGAGGATTCGTTCTAAGCACCGTAATAATTATAGAGGCGGTGTTGCTAGCAATCGCAGCCGTCTGTTGTCTGGTTTGCAAAATAGACTTACTACCGGCGCTTACAAACGCTCGCCCAGAGCACTTTTTGCTTGGTGGCCTCATAGGAGTTACGCTTAGCGTTTTTGGTCTTGTGATGACCAGAGTGGAATCGTTTAAATCATTCCATCAACTGGTGTATGAAATTATGGGGCCCCTTTTCGCCCACTCTAGAATCGTCGATATCGCGCTCATAGCTTTGGCTTCAGGGTTTTGCGAAGAGGTCTTCTATCGAGGCGTTTTGCAAATTCAATTTGGAATTGTCATTGCTAGTTTGATTTTTGGAATTTGTCATTTTGCTGGCAAGCAATTCTACTTGTACGTGATTTGGGCGACACTTGCTGGGTATTTGTTCGGTCGTTTATTTGAAATGAGCCATTCGCTCTGGCTTCCAATTACGGCACATGCAGTTTCGAACTTCGTCTCCATCGTCATTTTGCGACAGAAAATGAGAGCAGCTGACAAAGGCTGAATTGAGTTTTTGCAAAAAAGAAGGAGCCGCAATAGCGACTCCCAATTTTTTAGCTAATAGCTGTCGCTGTAATTTAGCGACGGCCTTTTGCTTTCTTTTTAGCTGGAGCTTTTTTAGCTACAGGCTTTTTAGCGGCGGCTTTCTTCTTAGCTGGAGCGGCTTTTTTAGCAGCTTTCTTAGGAGCGGCTTTTTTAGCGGCTTTCTTAGGAGCAGCTTTTTTAGCAGCAGCTTTCTTCGGTTCGGAAGAGCCAACATTGAGGGCAGCCATTTTCTGCTTGCCATCTACGATTGCTTTGAGTTCCTGACCAGGACGGAAAACAGGAACGCGTGCAGCGGCAATTCTCAATTTCTCATCAGGATTTTGAGGATTGACACCCATGCGGGCTTGTCTGTGACGACGCTCGAAAGTGCCGAATCCGACCAGGGTAACGCGTTCGCCAGAGGCCATCGCGGAGGTCAGGCTATGGAGGAGTGATGCAATTGTGTTATGCACATCCAGCTTAGTTTGACCGGTAGCCTTAGCTACTTCGTTTACTAGTTCTGCTTTGTTCATACTTTATAATCCTACTTTTGATTGTTCATCAAGCTGACGTAGACTGGTTTTTTAACACCTCGCCTTGTGCCTCGATTTTTTGATCACCGGCCGGAATTAAAAAACGAATGTGATACTACCACCCAAGTTATCTGAGTTCAATAGGATCTCCAAAGATTTTCAATTTGTGTGGTAGATTTTTTCAGTATGAATTCATCACAAATCAATTTGGACACTATATCGGCGATCTCGACTCCTCCAGGGTCTGGCGCAATAGCTATCGTTCGTATATCTGGTCCTGAAGCATTTACCATTGCTGAGAAAATCTTTTCCTCCTCTCAAGACGCGCTTTTGCCGGTCAATCTCAAAGGCAACAGCCATAAAGCCATGCATGGCTTTATTCTTCAACCTCGAACACAAATCTGTGTAGACGATGTCGTTCTAATTCCTTATAGAGAGCCGGCAAGTTACACTGGTGAAAATTTAGTCGAAATAAATTGTCACGGAAGTCCCGTAATAGCCCGCGAAATATTGGAGCTAATTCTGAGTCTGGGCGCCCGACTTGCTCGACCGGGTGAATTTACTCAACGCGCCTATTTGTCGGGAAAAATGGATCTCACTCAAGCCGAAGCTGTTATGGATTTGATTCAAGCCAAAACGAAATCACAGAGCAGGCAGGCTCAAGCAGCATTGAGTGGACAAATTGGGTCTAAAATTTCAGGTGTGCGCTCAGAACTTGTCGAATTGCTGACTCGCATCACAGCTGGAATTGATTTTCCAGAAGAGGTCGGCGAAGTGCCCTTAGATGATTTAGAACGGATAGTGGTGGACTCTAAAGCGCGCTTGACTAGCCTCGCTCAAACAATGCGTGCTGGTCGCTTTTTGCGCGAAGGTTTGCGTGTATCTATTGTGGGACAGCCTAATGTCGGTAAATCAAGCTTGTTGAATCAATTCCTCAAATTCGAGCGAGCTATCGTCACTGAAATTCCAGGGACTACAAGAGACTCTATAGAAGAGCTTGTGGAGCTTGCGGGCATTCCTGTTTTACTAGTCGACACCGCAGGTATTCGAAACACAGAAGACCGGGTTGAGCAAATTGGAATAGACCGGACAGTCACTGCTATTGAGCAGGCAGATCTGGTTCTGTTCATGATCGATGGTTCGAAAGAGCTTGATCAAACTGACAGAAAGATTGAGCAAATGATTTGCGAACATGCTCAAAAGCCTTTTATCATGGTTAAAAACAAAATCGACCTGGGCGAATTCAAAAATGAAAAGCCAGAGGATGCGATGGACCAAATTGCAATATCAGCAAAATCTGGGCAAGGTATGGATGCGCTTGGTGATTGTCTTTCGCGTTTTGTTTTTTCGGGAAGCAAAGACAAAGGAGCATCGGTAAACGAACGTCAGGGCGAACTTTGTCTGAAAGCAATGCAGTCGCTTGAATTGTTAGAGCGCGCAGTGAGCGATGATCTGCCCCAGGATTGTCTTGCAACTGATTTGAAAGAAGCCATAATTTCTTTATCGCAAGCCTGTGGGACCGAAGTGAGCGAAGAAGTAATCACTCAGGTTTTTGCCCGTTTTTGCATCGGAAAATAAATATTTCCTCTCAGGCGCCTTGTGCTGGGGGAAAACCGTGTGTTCATTTCACATCTATAAATGCAAAATTTAATCATGGATCAAAATCTGAATACACCTCAAGACCAGGTCGACGAGACCAAAGTCCCAAGTGTGAACACTGGGGAGCTCACGCTTGCGTACAGTCCCTTCCAATCTATCGGTAATTTCAATCAGTTTCGTCAAACCGATCAGTTTGGACCACAGTACTCTGGCTTCAGACCGCAAAATGTCAATTTCAGAATGCAACAGCCTGGGTGCAACCAACAATTCAATCAATTTGGTCAGTTCAACCAGTTCAATCAAAGTCCCTGCAACAGACAATTTTCTCAGCATTATCGACATCAGCAATTCAGACCAATGCCGATGCCTTTCAGCCAGCAATTCAATCCTTTCGACATGCTCAGAATGATTCCTCAGTTGAATCAGTTCGATCAATTTAACCAATTCATTCAGCCAGGTCCGCCGTATCAGTTCAGACCAGAACCGCCTAATCAATATGGACCACAAGATTACGACGATCCAGATGCTCAGGGTTATTTTTCGCCCGAGTACGAGCAAGACTATCCTCAAGATATGCCGCCGCAGACACTTCCGCCTAATCGCCGACCAGAAAGACCCGAGCAGACGGAGCGTCCCCCCCAAAATGACAGACCAGACCGTCCAGGTAATTCTGCTATCGCAAGACTCCAGGCTGCAGTCCAGCGTGCAAACAACGGGGGGCGACCGCTTACTGTCGTACAGTTTGGCGATTCGCACGTGGCTGCGAACACTTTGCCAGAATCGATCAAAGCACAGCTAAATATGATTGCTCCTACCGATTTCCAGCCCGTGGCAAAAGGCGGGGTTGCCTCCAATTATCCTTCGCTCCATGCGCAACAATGGCTCGACGGTCCTATTAAGGGAAAACAGCCAGATCTTGTAATAATTTCGTTTGGGACCAATGATGCAAACGCTCCTTATAACGATACGCAGTTTAAAGGGCGCTATCAAAAACTTATAAACGATATCAAGCAACGCTCGCCCAATACGGCAATTTTGGTCGTAAGCGCTGCAGATGGCAGCATTAAGGGCAGACCACTGCAAGGTATCGATGGTGTAGTAAATGCCCAACGCGAACTGGCAGAAAAGAATGGACTGATGTTCTTAGATTTGAGAGCCAAAATGGGCGGACCTGGATCAATAAATAGATGGCGTCAGGAAAAATTAGCCGCTCCAGATCTAGTTCATTTCTCTCCAGCTGGTTATAGAAAAATCGGTGAGATGACTGTTGACGCTATTCGCCAGCAAGCCGGGCTTCAAAACAGACGTTAACCCCAAAATTCCGTGCTACCAAAACGGTAGAAGATTGAGGAGTCCACGGGGGAGTGGAATAATGAACACGAAAAGAATTTTGCTTGGCATGCAAGCGGTGACATTGACACTGGGATTGTTTGTACAGGCTCCGGCTTTTGCCGACCAAACCACAGTACAAGAGGTAACCGAGACTGGACCGGCACAAGTGGTCGACAGCTGGATGGAGCCTAAAATTGTACGTACTAAAGAAATTAAGGACGCCGATGGCAACACCACAGTCGTAAAAGAGCCTCTGGTTCAGGAACGCCATGAAAAAGTGATTGTTCCGACCAATAAAACTACTTTCACTACTACCGTTCATCAAGAACCCGCAGTTGTGAAAACGGTAGAGCGCCGCTATGTGGCTGCTGCGCCTAAGAGGGCAGTGAAAAAGAAAGTGCGCAAAGCAAGAAAGGTTGCTCACAAGCCTAAACCAAGAAAAGCTTATGTTGCATCACGCGAAATCGTCCGCCAGGAAGTTGTTCCAGCCGAAACAACTATAATTCAACGAACCGATTCGCAAGACTCGGAAGCGGTGTACGAACGCCGTCATCCGGCGCTTGAAATAATTCACTAGTCTGAAATCAGAAACAGAAACAAGTCCGCTTCGATCTGGGAATAATTTATTCACAGCTCGAAGCGACTTACTATGGAAGCTGAACAAGCAGAAAAAGACAAATCTGTCGAACTTATAGAAGAAGGTCTCGAGTCTTCTTCTCTTGTGCTTGCAGACAAACCGCGTGAAGAAGACGAACAAACTGATGTTCGAAATTTGCAAGACCCTCCCTGGCGTACCTCTGGATTGATTGAAAATGATTTGAGTCGCGAAGCAGGTCTTGACGAGCGTTACGATGTCCTGAGCCGTGTAGGTGAAGGTGGTATGGGCAGCGTATACAAAGTTATGGACAAGGTTTTGAATAAAGTCTTTGCTGTAAAAGTTTTGCGCAGCGAACTTGCAAAAGATAAAAACGTGGCGACTAGATTCAAGCAAGAGGTACTTGCCGCAAGCAGGTTGACGCACGTGAATCTAGCGTCCGTCTATTCGTCTGGCGAATCGCGTAATGGCGCGCCGTTTCTTGTAATGGATTATCTGGAAGGATCGAGTCTGGAGCAAATACTGGCTAAAGATGGGCACCTGGAGCCATCAAAAGCAATAAATGTTTTTATCGAAATTTGCGAAGCACTAGAGCATGCTCATTCAAAAGGAGTTATTCACCGTGATTTGAAACCGGGCAATATTCTTCTGGTCGATGAGGACGAGCGAGTAAAAATAGTCGATTTTGGTATCGCTAAGATTTTGCCTCGAGCTGGTGTGGATACGCTCAAATTAACATCTGACGAAGAAGTGCTTGGAAGCCCAATTTATATGAGTCCTGAACAGTGCAAGGGCGACAAGCTTGATGTTCGCTCAGACATATATTCGCTTGGCTGTTTGATGTACGAGACTTTGTGTGGAGTGCCACCATTTCTTGGTGAAAATCCTATTAAAACAATTTTGATGCATTTGAATGAAAAACCGTCTAACTTGACTCTTCATCTCAAAGAAGCAGACCTTCCTACTGGACTTGAATACGTAATTTTAAAGTGTTTGCAAAAAGTTCCCCAGGACCGATATCAATCTGTTTTCGACTTGCGCATGGACCTGATTGGAGTCAAAGAGAATAGACCACCACGTCAAAGACCGCTTAATCACAGAATGCGCTGGGTTGCTCCTGCTGGAACGGCATTGCTTGTCTCTGTCGTTTTTTTATTCGGTTTTGAAGTTGTGTCATCTTACATGCATCCTGAAGGTGAGAATAGACCGCTTAGTTTTCCAGGTTTGTCAGGTATCTTTAATTTTTCAAGCAAACCGGATGTGGTGGCAATCAACGCCCAAGACGCGTTAATGCGTGAAGAATACAACAACAAAGTAGACGCCGCAGTTAGAGCCTATCCAAGAAATGATAAAGTCCTTGCCGAGGCGGAATTCGATTTGACTGTTTATTTAATTCGCAAAGGCGACTTTGCTAATGCCGAGTTGGCTTGCCGTCGCGTGATGGATGTTCTAGCCAGCATGCAAGATGATCCAGTGCTTATGGCTCGATATCAATTTACTATGGGATTTATTCTGGAGCGCGAACAGCGCTTTCCTGATGCTATCAAATATTATCAAAATGCTCTGTCTTCAATTGCCGAGGCTTTTGGAGATGATAGTCCCATCCTTGGTCTTGCTCACAATCGATTGGCGATTTCTTATGAGCGTAATCGTTATTTTACCGAGGCGGAAGAGGATTATAAAATCGCACTCGAAATTTTTAAAAAGCGTTTTGGAGTGAAAAGCAGTGAAGTGAATAGTGTTATGAATAATCTGGCTGGTTTTTACAAGCATCGAAGAATATCTGAACAAGAGCAATCCTACCGGGATCAGTTAAATAAAAATCCACTACTAACAGTACGTTGGTTCAGAGTAGATAGTCGCGACAATCCTGCATATATGTCTTTAGCCTACAGTCAAAATTACACTGGAAAATTAGATGGTGAGCGATAATAAAGAAATGGAGCAAAGTGGGTTGAAAATTGCCGATTAGATCGACAAGCGCTCTGCAAGCTTAGAGAATAAAAAGTATCAAGCAATAAATATGTTTTTTCTGTCCGGCTTCCCCTTAATTATGTTTTTTGCTTCTACTGGACTGTCGTTTCCGGATAACATCGTTTCCCATTTTCCAGGAAATAGGTCACTTAGTCTCATGTATCTGCACGCTCTAATTAATTTGGTTCTAGTCCAATCCTTACTTTTGTAGGCTTTTTCCAATTCTTTAAAAGTTAGATTTTCATTCCTTTTCCATAGATCTTCTAAATAGCCGTGGAGACTTAGCATCATTTCTTTGGTTATTTCGAAACAAGGTTCAAAGGGTTCCGCCCATTTTTCCTTTCCTGCATCGAAAGCTGGATAAATGTCATATGCAAAAGCATAAACGAAAGCATCTGTCATATGTTCTTCACTTTCGGGAAGAGTCGCCGCAAGAAGAATTTGCAACTTTACTCCAGTGTACGCTTGCCGGTCTGAAGCGGATAAGCCCTTTTGAATCAATCTTCGTATAGCTTCCGAACGATTGGGAATATCTGCTTCTCTTGATCTCCATTCATCGATCTTGTCGAAAACTTGGGAATCAAGCCTTAATTCAACGCGTTCACTTTTCAGGCTGCTCATTTTTTCCTCTAAATACGAAGTTCGCTATGTGAGCCAACTCGGATCAGCTCTAGTCGGTGGTCTCCAATTTTTCTATAGATTAAGATCAAATCTGGCAAGAGATGCGCATCTCTGCAATCTTTCAAATTGCCCGACAATGCGTGGTCATTATAGTGAGAAGGAAGTGCTGAATCGTTTGCAAGTAGACTTATAAGATCTATCAAAATAGCTTGGAAGCAGTCTTTGTGAAGACCTTTGAGTTCTCGCTTTTGATCTTTCTTAAATTGCTTGGTTTTGAATATAGATCGCATTTTTGCCGCACCCGTATAACATGATGTTATTCGGTAATGTGTTCGGCGTTAATACAATTTTTCGGTTTGTACGGAAAATGTACGGAAAATGTACGGAAAATGTACGGAAAATGTACGGATATTTTATAATTCGTGGTCGTCTTCTTCTAAATCACTAAATAAATCTTGAGGCGAACTGACTGGTATTAGTTCGCCTTTGCGCGCTGCCTCCACGGCTTTGATTGTTTGGGCACTAGGAATTAATGGATCAAATGGAAGTTTTTTGTCCACAGCAATTCGAGTCATCAGTAAACAATAGGCCGCAGACGGCGTAAGTCCCATAGAGGCGAGCACTAGAGATGCTTCATCCTTTATAGCGCTGTTAATTCGCGCTCTGATAACAGCATCTTTTTTTTGAATAGACTTCATATTGATACCTCTGTAGCTACATTGTAGCACCAAGATTTTGGGCGGGTCAATGATCGTTTCTAAAACTCTTCATCTCTTCATCGTACTAACCAGTGCTCTGCAAGCCTTCCGCCACGCCATTGATCGTCATCAAAACGGTATCCAATAGCGTATCAGGTTCGGCGGAATCGCCCGGTGCAACCGTGGCGTCTTGTTTGGCGCTTACTTCTTTTAACTTGGCGCGCAGTTCTTTGATGAAGCGCACTTGCAGATAACTCAGTGGGTCGATGTACGGATTTCTAAGTTCGATAGACTTGTGCAAATATTCTGAGTGCTGGAGTGGAAATTCCTGTCCAGACAAGGTGAGAACTGCGTTCTTGGTTGCTTCGAATTCGTCTAAAATGCGACCCATTATTTTGTTTTTTATTTGCTCGTTTTCAACCAGACTATCGGCATAGTGCTGTGCGATGCGCATGTCTGCAATCGCAAGCGAAGTCTCTACTTTGGTCACGAGACCTTTGAAGAAAGGCCATTCTTTATATAAGTCTTGCATCAATTTTAATTTGGCTGGGTCTTTTGCCAGCGTCTTAAAGGCAGTGCCAAAGCCGTACCAGCCTGGAAGCAAAAATCTGCTTTGAGTCCACGAAAATACCCAGGGAATAGCACGAAGGTCAGAAATAGCGGTACTGCCTTTGGTGCGCCTGGACGGACGTGAGCCCAAGCGCAGACGACTTATTTCTGTAATTGGCGTACATTGCAAAAAGAATTCGAGAAAGTCGGGGTCTTCGTAGATTAGACTCCTAAAGGCTTTGAATGCTTCTTGCGACAAATCTTCTGTCAGTTTGAGCCATTCGGGTTTGTCTATACCAGTTTTCTTTTTTTTGTTTTCGGTCAGGCTTGATTCTATTACCGCTGCTGCCAGTCGCTCGAAGTTTCTAACGGCAATGCCGTGCACCGAATATTTAGAACTTATTACTTCGCCTTGTTCGGTGATTTTGATTCGTCCAGAAACTGTACCTGGAGGTTGGGCAAGAATGGCTCTGTGTGTAGGACCGCCGCCACGACCAATTGTGCCACCGCGACCGTGAAAGAGTCTTAGTTTGATGTTGCGTGAGTCTGCAAGTTCAACCAGTTTTTTTTGAGCTTTGTACAATTCCCAGTTAGACGTCACGATTCCGCCGTCTTTGCAGCTGTCGCTATAGCCAATCATGATTTCTTGCAGATTGCCACGCGATTTTAAATAGTCCGCCCACACTTTGTTAGATAACAATTTGTCGAACAAGACAGGCGCATTACGCAAGTCTTCGATTGTTTCAAACAAGGGGACGATACTTATAGTTCTATTTGCGCCTTGGTCTTTTGGTTTTGCATCGGGGCTGTAGATGCCCGCTTCTTTGGCGAGCAATAAAACTTCGAGCATGTCGGAAGCGTCTTTGGTCATACTTACAATATAAGTATCTACTGCGCGCGTTGTGTGCTCGTCCTGCATTTTAGCCATCATACTTGCTGTTGCAAGAGTTTCGTTTGTATCTGGAGTGAAACTCGGCTTGACTGGAAAGAGCGGTCTTTTGTTTTGGATTTCTTTGCAGAGCCATTCTATGCGCTTTTCTTCGTCCATTTTTTCATAGTCGTCTATGATGCCGAATTGTTTGCACAACTCGCCAAATGCCTGGCTATGTCTTGCGCTGTGTTGGCGTAAGTCGAGCTTGGCTAAGTGGAAACCAAAAATGTTGACCATGACCATGAGACGTTTGAGTTGTTCGAGGCTGTGTTTGCATTTGGTTTTTTGCAAAGCGTCGAACATGATTTTTAACTCGCTCAAAAATTGATCTGGATTTTTGTATCCGTGATCTTTTGCATCGAGCGTTCTTTTCAATTTTTCTTGAATGAAAAGCAACTTTCGTCTGAATGGCTCGAACTTATATTTTTGATAATAACGCTCATGAACCTCTGGGAAGAGTTTAACGTCTTGTTTGACCGAGTCTAAAAGCGCCTGATCCATCTTCAAAACGTTCGAGCTGTGGCTCAATTCGTTGAACACTTTTTCGAGAGTTTTCAAATATTTTTCAAGTATTACTTTGCGCTGCATCTCGAGCGTAGTGCGTGTTACTTCGGTGGTCACATATGGGTTACCATCGCGATCGCCACCGATCCAGGAGCCGAAAGTGGTATAGGTCAGATTTTCCGGGACTTGTTTGTGCAGTTTCTGAGCCAGTTCTTTGACCAGTAGGTCTAACTCGCTATGCACATCAATAATCGAATCTACTACCACACTATCGAAAAGAGACAGACCGTAGCGGACTTCATCAAGTGGAGATGGTTTGAAATAAATAATATGATCCGACAACCAGAGCGATTCTACGACACCTGCAAGCCCTGCTTCAATTTCGTCGCTTTCTTTTTTTGTGAGTGGCGGGTGATCGCGCAAGTAGAGCAAATGTGCCATTTTGAGCTGTTTTAGCAAAACGGTTCTGCGCGTGATTTCAGTTGGGTGCGCGGTAAAAACAACTTCGATATCTAAATTAGTGAAAGTTTCCCAGACTTTATTCGCATTTTCTGCGGCTTCTTCGACGTGACGACGGACATATGATAGTGAGTCCTGTTCAATCTGGTTTGGATTTTTTGATTCGCGCTGGGCACGGCGTCTAATTCTATGATTTTGCTCTGCCATATTAATGACGTCGAAATAACAGACAAAAGCTTTAATCAGTTTGCGTGCAGTATCGAGATCCATGCTGTTTGTAAGCTTTGCCAGTCGAAGGCGATTCTCTTCGCTTGGGGCGGCTTTTGTCAGAGAGCGGAACTCTTCGACCAGAGCAAGGACTTCTTCACCTTCCAGATTGGCGATTGTTTGTCCAAGTAATTTGCCAAGCATGCGCACATCGTCTCGCAAAGGCTTAGTACGCTCCAAGAGGTCCGAAATTCCGGTCGAGCCGGTCGTAGTGGTTGTCACAAAATTACCTGCCAATAGACTGACAGAGCTTAATTTAGCACTATTTCAAAAGAGAGTGTCTTAACTCTTGCAGGCTGTCAAGCTGTCCAGGCGAAGCAAGGCCAGCTTACTTTTGAGCAAATCGGGATGGTTTTGACCGAGTGTCTTTTCTTGAATCTCAATAGCTCTTGAATATGCCTGTCTGGCTTCTGTAATTTGATTGTCTGCTTCAAGTGCCTGAGCCAGTCCACAGTATGAGGCGGCAGATTCAGGGTGATTAGTGCCCAGTGTTTTTATGCGCATGGCAAGAGCTTTGTTGTAATAAAGCAGGGCTTGTTTTGGGTTGGATTTGCTCAAGCTAAGTTCGCCAAGACCGTGCAGG
Organism: Cyanobacteria bacterium TGS_CYA1; assembly: GCA_026129135.1. Taxonomy (GTDB): domain Bacteria; phylum Cyanobacteriota; class Vampirovibrionia; order Obscuribacterales; family Obscuribacteraceae; genus Aved-18. The sequence goes on from JAHCIQ010000006.1 coordinate 72,821, forward strand.
GTAGCTGCAATCTCAGGATGTTCTTGACCAAAGGTGTTGATGCGCTTTTCGAGAGCCTGCATGAAATATTCTTCTGCCAGGTCTGTTTTGTTTTGCCAGGTATAGAGCCTAGCAAGGTTGTGCAAGCTCGAGGCGAGATCTGGATGATTGGATTCTATGCCAAGTTTAGCTTGTCTTATTTCAAACGCTTGCTTGTAGCAATCTAAAGCAAGGTCGAGATTGTTTTTGTGTGCGTGCACCACTCCAAGATTGTTCAGTAATCTTGCTTGCAATAAAGTTTTGGCTGTTTTTCTTTTGAGCATGGCGAGTGCCTTCTCGTAGTTTTTTTGTGCTTTGTCGAGATCGCCTTTTTTGAAGTTGAGCGAGCCAAGATTATTTAGGATGGTCGCTGTTTGTGGATTTTGATCTTCATCTTTTAGCTGGTCGAAATAAAATTGAGCACGTTCATATTCTGCTTTGTTGAAATAGAGCACGCCCAGATCGTTTAGAAGAACTTGATAATACGGATGGTCTTTTTCCATCACCTGCTCGAATATGCCTTGAGCTTCTAAATAAAGCAGTTCAGCTTGTGCATAGCGTCCACCTTGGGCTTCGATAGACGCCATGTTACACAAGCTGATTGCTTTCTGGTTGGGCTTTTGGGTTTGAAGGAAAGCTTTTTTAGATGCATCGGCTGACTTGGAAAAATCTCCTTTGCAGTATGATTGCCACGCAACATCGGTTTGTTTGTCCCAGCGAGTGCGAGATTCTGCAGCGTTTACCTTGCTTGCGATATTGAGGCTGCTAACGCTTAGTGCAGTTACAAGCAATACGGTTGTAAGGCTCATATGATACTTCATATGGTGCTCCATATAATTTGAGACGCACGTAGTTTGAACCAAGCGGCAGGCTGTGTGGCAAGCACAGCCTTCTTCGCTTGTGGTTTGGTTTCGGTTTGTTCGGTCTGAATAGTGACTTGTTGCGGGTCACTTTTCTACTATGACAAAGTCGCAGGTGCTGCACATCGCATTTTAGTTTGATTTTTTGCACTTACACTAAAGTGTGATAAAGGATGAGTCTCGATTACGTTACTGGCAGTCGCGTGCCAGAACGAAGTTGCCATTGAGACTGCCTTTCTTTATTGTGCCAGTAATTTTCTGTGTTTCAGGGTCATAGATGCCTGCCCAAAGCTCCGGCTTCTCGAATATTTTCCAGAGCCAGAAGTGGTAAATGATTTCCAGGTAAAGCTCATTTTGTACTGATTTTCCACTCACTGTCACTTTGCCATACAGAGGTCCAAGCACTTTGCTGTGATATGTACCTGAAAGCCCTCCTGCCGGAGCGCTAGCCAGTCTGATGATACAGGTGCAAAGCATTCTTGGGTTGCTTTCGAAGCTGTACAAGCCGTTCCAGTCACCTAGATAAATATCGTCTTTGGAGCCCTTGAAGCTTTTGTCGGCTAAAAGTTTTATGCCTTTGTCGTATTCGAGCGGCACGATGGGACGTGCCATTGAGAGTAATTTTGCTCCCTTTGGTGGCGGCATGAACATCATTTGCACTTCTGCGTTTGAAAGCCACACAGGACCATTTTGAGTTGCCAGAGCCAATGGTTCTCCGCTCACTGGATTTATGTATACTGAAACATTTTGGGGGCAATTTTCGTTTTGTAATTTCAGTTCTGAAAAATTCTTCTCGCTCTCTTTCATCGGACGGATATGATAATTTTTGAGCGTATTTCCCATTTTGAATTCTAGTTTATACATCATGTGCTGCTGCGACAGGTCGCGTACAATCGAAAGTAATTCAAGTTCGAAAATTTCACTGTGAGTCAGATGGAATGAGTTCTCGCGCAACGATTCTTCGACTGCTCGAAGAACAGCGTTTATGTACAAAATTGGCAGGATTAACAATAAAACAAAACCTGCAAAGAAAAGCATGTTATGGAATGACATGCCTGTGAACATTGATGTGATCGAAATCAGAGTCATTCCGCCTGTGGAAAACAAAAGAAGATAACGCATCATTTTGAGCGATTTTGCAGTTGAGGCAAATTCTTTGTGAAATGGATAATCTGCTGGGGTGCGCATATCGATTGGTCTGAATCTGTCGAACTCTGTTGCGGGCAGAAAGGAATTCGATTGTGGTGCGCTGTCGAGTTTTTTGATTTTGCGCTTAAGAATTACGAATACACAAAATGCAGTGACAAAAATCATCGCGAAAAAAATCGCATTTTCAATCAATATAGATGTGAGATTGCCAGTACCGGGAAATCTGAAAACAAGTTCCAAAATTACCTTGAAAAGGGTGATGACGGTCGCTGGCATCAACACTGTGCCTAGAAAGGTCAAATCGCTTCCGACCAATTTTATTTCAGAGCGTTTTTGAGGCTTCATTTCCATAGTTGCTTCAATTTACCCGTCTGGCGGCCCCTTTCTTCGAGCACATTAAATCGACCTTGACAAACTGGATTAAATGCACTAGTGTGGATTGGTTGATTTGAAAGAAGCGCCTTTTGCGCTGCGATTATTCGCGACACTTACCAGTTTTACAAATCGATTCGAGACCACTCGATTTTACTAAGTTTCTAATCATGATCGGCTTTTGAAACCGGTTATTTTGCTACTTACTTATTTGGCAACTAAACCTGCTTGCAGGTGTCGTATCTGATTGAATTGGCGCGCGTTAGCTCGCGCCTGGCACCCGCGGCTGTTTTAGTGCGCCTATATGAGGACACAACTTACCATGAAAAACGAAATCGATAATACCGAGTATCGCCTGGGCAGTTTACTGATTGACTTCGGTATCGTAAATCGCCAGGACCTGGATTGCGGATTGAGAATTTCGTCTATGACTGGATTGCCGCTTGGTAAAGCACTCATATTTCTTGAGTGTTTGCACGAGCATCTATTGCACGATGCTATTCAAGCTCAGTCTATGCTTAGAGACAAAATCATCAATATACACCAGGCCCGCCAGGCTCTAAATATAGTGAAAATGAGCCAACTCAAATTCGACGAGGCGCTCATTACTCTAGGAGTAAAAACATCTGACTCAAACCGTACACGACTTGGCGAGCTACTTGTGTCGGCAAGCAAAATCAATGGCAAACAACTAGAATTTGGACTGAAAGTGTCCGATTGTTCGGGCTTTCCGCTAGGACAGGTTCTGGTCATGCTCGATTTTATCTCTGACGATTATTTGCGAGTAACACTTGCTTTGCAGCGCGAATTGCGCGCCGGTGAATTGCAAGAACAAACAGTTTCGAGCAAATTGCGCAGCATAAAAGCAAACGACGAGACTTTCTCGCGCCTGCCTTCCTATGATTCGCAAAAAATTCTTCTAGGAGAACTGCTTACAAAAGCAGGTCTTGTAAATGAATCGCGTGTGCAAGATGCGCTCATCAATCAGCTCGAATCGGGTAAAGCCGTCGGGCAGCATCTGGTCGAGTCGAAATCGGTCACAAGCGAGATGTTGAGTCTTGCGCTGCGTCTGCAAGCGCTTACTCAAAGCGAGCAGATAAACAAAGAAAAAGCGGTAGTCATTCTCAAAGAAGCAATTAAACCAATTGCCAATTCAGAATCTATTTCGGAAGATAAAGCCAGTTCGCTTACATTCTGGAATTTTCTTGGTGTGAGCAATTATCTCACTACAGAGCGTGAAAACGAGTTGCTAGCTCAGTTGTATCAAACGAGCCATCTGTATTTCGTGGTACTGAAAACGGTATCAAATGAAAAAGCGCGCACTCGTCAAGATTCAATTGCTCTGCTCAAGCAGGCAATGAAAAAGGACGCGGTTTTGCGTTGTGTGCTTCTGGAATTGTATCCCGAAGAGCGCTCGCTGATTGATTCCGCGTTTATTCTGCACACATGGGTTCGCAAAGGAAAGATATCACTTTCCCGCGCTATAGTGAACTTTATCATGCTGCGTAGAGGACTGAACTCCGAGTTGCTCAAGACTGCCTGAGGAAGTCTGTTTTTCAGTCTCGAACGAGACGATAAAACGCGTTTCACAGCCATCGTCCGGCGTGCTTATGCAAGTAATATTTGCATTGTGCGCCTGGGCGATTTGCGAGCATATGTATAAACCAAGTCCGGTACCTGGAACATAGCTCTTGCCTTCTTCACCCTGGTAGAAACGGTTGAACAGCCGCTTTTGACTGTCTTCTGGAATGTAGGAACCAGTATTAATAATTTCGACAGTTATATGGTGCTCAGTGCCACTCAAGGCGACAGTGATTTTTCCACGAGCAGGTGTAAACTTTAGGGCATTATCGAGCAAGTTGGAGAACAGCCTTACAAGCGAGGTCTTGTCCGCCACCACTGTGTAATTTTCATCGAGCGAATTATCGACTTCGAAGCGCAGCTCGACTCCATTGTCTGCTGCAAGCAAAGTGATATCTGAAATTGCAGACCGAGATAATTGGACCAAGTCGACCAGCTCGAAGCTGAGATAATCTGCGCCTGTATCGTATCTGTAGATAGCTATCAAGTTTTGGATCATGCGCAAGAGCGAAGTATTGCTTTCTTTCAATTTGTGCATGATAGTGACCAGCTCTCGTGAAATCGGTCCCATTTTGCCATTTAAAATTAGCTCAAGAATGCGGTTTGTACCGATAATCGGATTTTTCAAATCGTGGCTGAGCGTGGCTAAGAAATCTTCCTTTTGTGCAATCAGCACCATGCGACGATGAGTATTTTCGCTCAGTTTGCGGTCAGTAATATCCATAATTGAACCGATGAAAATCGCCTTGCTATCGACTTCTGGTCGACATTGTACCGCTTCGCCTCTGACCCACTTCACTTTGCCCTCGATATCTCTGATTCTGAATTCGCATTCCCAGTTAATGCCTTTGCGGATTGTTTTCGACCAGCTTTTTAATACTTCTGATTTGTCTTCTATATGAATTAGATTCTGCCATCCAGTTCCGAGAGCCGCTTCGGTCGAAAGGCTTGTGAGTTCGCTCCATCTTTGTCCGACGAAGGTCCAGTTGCCCAATTCATCAGTTTCGAAAATGGTGACTGGAGCAAACGAACACAAAATATGGAATCGCTCTTTCTCTGCCTTTGCTTCTTGGGTTCTTTCTGCCACTTGTGATTCTATGATTTCGTTGCTGTTTTCCATGCGAGCATGTTTCTTTGCCATTTCCCACATTTCTTTTCGGTTGATTACACACCAGGTAACAAAGAAAATGTCTCCAAACAAGACCCAAAATCCATGTTCGAGAAAGCGCCAGGTTTGCGGTGACGATTCTCCGTAAATCGAGAGTGGGTAATAAATTCCTCGAAGAATATGATCGACTAAAATAATGATTGTTGCGGTGACGAGCACTTTCCAGTCTCTATAAAAAGCAAGAAAAGCAAGAGTGGCAAAAACAAGGAAATGAGTCTCGATTCTCCCACCGCTCAGATGAATGAGAAAAGACGTCATTATCATTTGCGCAACCGCCAGGACATGGCGTGTAAGTGCCTTTCCAGGCATTTGAAAAATTAGAAAAATGGGCAGACTGATTAGTGCAAGACCAAGCCAGATTGCAAGATGCACATGCAGATTAGTGTCTGAAAGAGTGCCATTCCAGGTGCGAGGAAACCAGAAAACAGCTATCAGAATTGAGGCGAACCATTCGGTCACGAGCAGCCCGCCAAAAAGAACATCGCACTGGTGAAAGTTTTTCTCCAGTTGCAATTTGAAGATCTTGTGCGCCTTAAGTACTACTCGTTTGTCTAACGCGTTTAATTGCGCAGTATCTTCCTGCAAAAAACGATTGGCCTTCGCCCCCGCCACGTCCATTTCAACTAGCCCCCAATTCCAACTTAGCACCGGCTAGTTTTGGGCACTATCACCTATTAGGTGGATTTGTCAGCACAGTTTCAGGGTTTCGATTTCTGCGATTTGATCGAACCACTAACTTTGGATATAGTCACTGTTCCCTTTGGATCAGACGTTTTTGCAATTGCTTTGTATTGAGTGTTCAATAATTCAAGCTCTGTTTTAAGACTCGCAAATTCTCCAGCTAACTGGCGTTCGGCTTCAAGTAATTTGCTTCGATTCAGAACTTGAACGTCTTGACCTGAATTTGCTTGCAATGCATTAGCAAGACGCGCCTGGGCGACTTGAAGTTCGCGCTGGGAAGTGATTAAGCGTTGAGTGTCGGTGCGCATCGAGTTAACTAGATTGTCAGATTCTTGTACCGAAGTATTCATCGCAGGGCATGCACGAGGAGGTCTCAAATCGCCCAGATTGAAGTTTGGAATGCGGATGTGATACGAGTCGATGTGAGATTTCCATGCTGAAAGTTGTGTTTTGTAAGCCGCTTCAGAAGCCTTGCAATGTCCGTAGTCTTGCTCTGTTTTTAGAAGGTGAGCTTTGTATTTGTCCGCGTGCTCCATGAATGCAGCGAGATTTTTGTTGTAAGCATCGACATGACCTTTTTCAAGTTCGCCGGTTAATTTATTCGTTTCGCCTTTGAGCATTCGGGCTCGCTGGATTGCGTCTTTTAGACGAATATTGGTTTCGGTTGCGTTTAGTTTGAAATTCTTGGACTGATCGATAATTTCTTTAGCCGATTCCACTCGCCCCGGCTTGCAACACTCGTCTCCATCTGTTTTTTCTTGCGCCTCTGCATTACTCAAAGAAAAAAGCAGCGCCAGGAAAAGAACTGTAATTTTTGATATCCGAAGTGTTTTCATGATTCAATGCCTCGAATTTTTATCGTTTTAGTTGTTGTTGTTTTGCTCTCAATTCAAGAGCTGGATCTTCTGGAACTTTCTCGTCAGTTGAGCTTGGCGTTTCATCGCCGTAGTAGCGAACATAAACATTGGTACCTAATGCCCGCAAACGAGCCCCGCCTTTCTTCGCTGGGCGCAATAACTGATCTTTTAAATTAGTTGCACTTTCGGCTACATATGCGGCTCTTTGAGCGGCTTCTCTTTGCACAGCCATGGCGCGCACCCGCGAATCGGTGCGAGCCCAGTTGCTTCGCATATAGTTGAGATCACTTATCTCGCCTGGATATGCAAATCCATTTCGTCCGCCTCTGCCACCACCGCCACCTAGACCGGCGCCGCCAAGTCCTCTTTGAGCACGCCTTAAGTAATAGTCGGCGTTATTCAAACCATAAGCGGGCATATTGTCACGATTGAAACGATAGGCTGACTCTCGTGCAATACGAGCCGAGATGCGCATACCTTCATTTTGTACTCTGGTCCGGTAATCTCGCACCTGTCTGTTTACAGTATTGATAGTGTTTTCGACCACTGGTTGGGTATCTTGAGGTGCAGTCTTGCTTCTAGCATTACTGGCAGAAAGTGAAAGCAATTTTGTTTTGGCGTATTTGCCATTTTCACCAAAAGGGTCGTTTTCAAAGCATGCTTTGTAGGATTCAATAGCGCCGTCGCGATCTTTCAATTCGACTAGCACATCGCCCAATTGTCTAAACGCAAGAGATGAAGATGGATTTATTTGAATCGCGTTCATTAGCTCTTCAGCCGCTGCATGAAAGCGCTTAAGACTGATGTCGGCTTGGGCACTGTTTAAGAAATCGGCAAATTTTTTGTCCGGAGTCACTTTCGCCTGGGGCTGAACTTTGGCAATTTGTTTTGGCGCGCGAGGATTTTCGATTTTAAGCTGCGGCTCCCTGCCCAGAGATCGCTCCAGGCGGGTGAGACGATCGTTCAGTGCATCATATGAAACACTTCCAAATACATTGTTCTCAAGGCGATTAACACGCTGATTCAAATTCTCTTTTTCGTAAGGGCGTCCAAAAAAAGCCGCTTCTATTTTGTAGATGCGGCTCAACGCAGAATTCTGACTTTGATCAATTATCCCGAACTCGGGCTGTAAGCGCTGCACGGGTGCAGTTCCGTCAGGATTAAGCGCCTGGCAGGGTAACTGGATGCAGCTGGCCAGCAGCAATAAGCTGCATAAAGAGATTTTGACCATTTCATAGACCCGAAAATAAACCGCAGGGTAACTCTGACGATCCACAAAAAAGAATGTTCCCAAGAGGCGGAAAAATTTCAAAATTACTGACTAATATCGCCAGTGGTCATGAATGGTCCTCGATAGATGGTCTTTTCTTGAAGCATGATTGAGTTCATCAACAGGTTTTTAACAATTCTCTTGTCTTGTGGATCTTTAGATTTCATCATTTGTCTTATAGGTTGCACTTTAGACATGGCTGACGGAATGGAGAATTCCATTTTGAATGCGGTAATAGAATCATTCAGTTTTTTGGCGTCTGGTTTTCTGTAACCAATAGTCTGGAAGGGGTGGGCGACATCGTTGAAATCGTCTGTGTCGACGCGGCTCAAAAGGAGTGCGCGTCCGGGGCAGAGGCTTACGAGTTTTCCGCCGGAGACTATTTTCACGTCGTTTGTATTGTTCTGGTGTAGGTTGGCGATGGCAACGTCGGCTCCTGTTTCCATTATGAGAACGACAGCGCCTTTGGGAATGTGTACGTTACCTTCGTGGGTTCCAACTACGATGTCTTGATTCGGGGCGAAGACTACGTTGCCTTTGTCGATATTGATGAAATTGCCATTGCTGTTCGAAGCAAGAACTATTCCTTCTTTAGCCAGACGAGCCACTTCAGCACTGTTTTGATCAAACGAGTTGCTATAGGTTTTTGAGCCGGCAATTAAATTGGTTGGATTTCCTTTGGAGAAGTTGATTTGTTTTTCGACAAAGCCTTCAAGTATTTTGGTCTGATCTGTAGGTATTTTGGTTATTAGGTCTTGATTGTTTGAGTTAGCAGATGTATCTATAACAACGCCAACTCCAGTGCCAGAACCAGAACCACCGCCTCCAGGGCCGCCACCTGGAGTTGGAGTGATAACAACGCCTGCACCGTTCGAGTTGAACGTAGCTCCGTTTATGTTTGCATTAGATACAAAGACCGGTCCGCCAGCGACGTTAAATATATTATTGATAATTCCAGCTACATTTCCTACAGCAGCAAAATATGGAGCACCGCTCAAGTTGAGCGTGTTGCTTGCAGGTAGTCCTGCTGTGATAACAGTCGGTCGCAGTCCCACTAATGCTGCAAGGAATGCATCGCCAGCTGCAGGGACCGAACCTTGACCGCCTACTGCAATACCGCCGCCTACTCCATTATAGATAGATTGTCCGCCACCAATAGGCGTTGTTCCGCCTCTTGGGTCGTAAGCAACATTTGCTCTAAATGAGGCGTTTGCTCCGACTACGTTTAGATTGTTCGCAGCGCTCAAGTAAACGTTGCCACCATTTGCAGTGGCGCTAAAATTGTCACCTTGAATGCGAATATTTCCAGCTGTGGCTACGAGGCCTACTGAGCCTGGCTCTTGCACTCCGCCAACGACGTTGCCACCTTGAGAGGTCATTGTGACGTTTTGTCCGATGCCTATACCAAGTGCACCAGTCGCTGTTAGCAACACAGATCCGTTAGATCCTGTTGCACCAGCAGAAAATCCTATATTGTTTCCTCCGCCGCCAATGACGAAATTAGGCGCATTCATTGTAAGGTTGCCAGTCGCTTGCAACTGTACAGGTCCTGTTAGTGAGCCAACTACAGTTGCACGTCCAGAATTTGTAGTGATGGCACCATTGGTGGCTGTGAGATTGTCCGAGACCGAAAGAAAATCTGCTGCGCTTATGTTTATAGCTTGAGCGGTGATGGGAGCTATATTAATGATGAGTGTCGGACCAAGTCCAGTATTGGTGGACATCAAATCGAAAGTGCCACCAGCCGATGAAGGCAAATCGATTGCAGTGTTATCCAGTTCGTTTACATAAACGTCTTGGCCAGCAATAAGTTCCAGGAATCCAGAATCTATATTGAGTCTATTGCCACCAGTCAGGTCTCCGATGTTGCCGGTGTTGGCAATCAAAGACATGTCTAGGTTGGAAATGAGGGCTGTCGAGTCACCGGTTATGTCGCCAGACGTGGCGTTCAAGAATGTTTCGCCGCCAGTACCATCGATAAAGGCTCCTGGTGTAAGAGTAATTGAACCACCTGCAGTGACGTAATAGTTGAATGCTGTGTTGTATCCCACTATGTTGACTGCGTCTTGTTCGTTGATTAAAACGTTGTCCAGGGCTTGAACAGTGAGATTGTTTACGTTGGTGTTAATCGGATTGATTGGAGCTAAAAGTGTGCCACCAACACTTCCAAACAACGAAGTAAATTCGAGCGTGTCAGCAGTGATTAAATCGCCTGAAGGATTCGTGGCGTTTGTTATGTCACCAATTGCTGTCAAAGAGTAGATGCCGGTTACGTTTTGAGCGCCCTGCATCTCGACGTCGCTTGATTCGAAGATGTATGCATCAGTATCAGAATTTATGGTGAGGTTGTCTGCTTCAGTTCCAATTGGAGTGCCAAGCGCGCCAATGGAGCCGCCAGACCCAGGAAGTGTCGTAAGAGCAAGGTTTTGAGCTGTAACTAAAGAGTCGAAATCGTTGTCTGTGATATTGCCGTTGGCGACTAGGTTGTAGATACTTCCTGCGTCGTTTGTACTGTTCAGCTCGATATTACCAGTCGAGGCAATATAGACATTTTGCCCGGCCGTGGCGGCACTTGCAGACAGAGTATCGGCAGTGATATTGATTCTTTGATTGGTATTGGTTCCGACCGAGCCGTCAGTCGAGCTTAAAATCACATTTTGAGCAGTGATATTTGCATCCTGGTTGGCATCTGAAATTGTATTTTGCGATGTGAGCGAAAATGTACCAGTCGCGCTCGAATTGCCAGTAAGCTCGATGCTGGATAAGGAATTGATAAACGCGTCGCGCGGCACACCTGGCAGACTGACCACATTTGCGTTCAAGGTCTGGGCGTCAATATTGATAGGATTGGCAGCATCGCCAATCGAATCTCCATTAGTTGAAAGAACCACATCGCGAGCCGTTATTTTGTCTGCTGGATCAGTAGTGTTTGTAAGTGAGCCGCCTACTACAGACAGGTTGAAAATGCCTGCGGCACTTGAATCACCCATAAGCTCGGTTACTGTATTTTGATTTTCGACAAATACATTGTTATTGGCTCCGCCTGCAATGAAGCGAACATTTGTAGTTTGAATTTCTACTGCGTCAGTCGCTGTGCCGATGGAGCCATCAGTTGTTTCGAGAACCACGTTTTGAGAAATTACCCAGGGACCAGAGCTGGGTCCCATATCTGTGATATTTCCATCTGCAATTAAGTCAAAAGTACGGTCGACTAAATTGGGTCCACAAAGTTCGATGTCGCCAACGGCATGAATAAAGGCATCTGCTGTGGTCGTGGCATTCATTGCCGTAACTGCGATTTCGCCTGCGCTGACGTTTATTCTTCCGGTGGTGGAGCCAACAGAGCCGTCGGAAGCCATCAAATCTACGTCGCCACCACTTATGATATCGCCAGTAGGATTGGTTTCGTTGGTGATGCTGCCGCCTGCGACCAGGATAAATTCAGCAAGCATCGAGGCACCAGAATTGCCACCAATTTCCACATCAGAAGCTTCGCTTATTATGACCCAGCCATCAGCCGCATTAGCAGTCAGGTTAACTGCTTCTGTGTTTATTGGACCACCAAGACCGATATTTCCTGTATTCGATGTCAAAACAACATTGGTTGCAGTAATAGTGCTCGTACCAGTGTTATCGTCCATGCTTCCTTCAGCGAGTAGATCGAATGTCCTGTTCGCTCCAGAAGGTCCGTTCAAAGCAATGTCGCTGGCTGTGTAAATGAATACATCCTGATTAAGTGCATTGGCGTTTGCAATTAGTGTATTTGCTGCTACGTTCACTCTGTTGTTGGTAGCAAGACCAATCGAGCCGTTGATAGATTCGAGAATTACGTCATCTGCGGTGAGGAAAGTACCAGAAGGCGTGGTGATATTTCCATCTGCAATAATTTCAAGTGTTGTGCCAGCTTCGGCTTGACTGACTTGTACCGCGCTTGCTTCATTTATATGTATTTCGCCAGATGTGGCATTTACATATAAATCGTCTGCTTCTGTGTTTATGGGCGCGGCAGTTGCCGAGCCGATATTTGCATTGTTGGAAGTTAGCCTGATAGTCGGGGCCGTAATCAAATCGCCAGTGGGATTGACGTCATTCAAAATGCTGCCGTTTGCAATCACACTGTAAGTGTCGCCAGCTTGTTGGTTGCCGTCGATTTCAACATCGCCCGTACCGGTGTTATTTATGTATACACTGCCGTTAGCTGCGTTTGCTTGAAGATTGGCTGTGTCGGTGCTGATGGCGTTTGTGCTATTGCCGATGCTACCATTTTGCGAATTGAGAATGACACTTTGGGCAACCAATGTGTCGCCGCTTGGATTTATGTCGTTTGTAATATTGCCTGTGGCGAAAAGGTCAATCACGCCATTTACTGCGCTAATGTTTCCATCCACTTCGAGGTCGCCTGCATAGCCCAGCCAGATGCCCTGTCCGGCTGCGTTTGCGGTGGCAGTCACGCTTGGAGTGTCGACAAAAACTCGTCCGGTTGGGCTGCCTATGCTGCCCGTTATCGATGTGAGTTCGACTGCTTGAGCCGTTATCGGATTTAGAGTTGGGTTGGTTGCGTTTGTGATATTGCCGTCTGCAATCAAGCTCCAGATATTGCCAGCGCTGTTTGGACCCTCTAACTCGACATCGTCAGATTCGAATAAGTAAACGTTTTGTCCAACCGCATTAGCCTGAGCACTTAGTGTATCTGCATTGATATTGACTCGATTTACGCTATCGCCGATTGATCCTGTTGTGGATTGAAGAGCAACATTAGTAGCAGTTATTGTGTCGGTGCCAGTTGTGTCTGTGATATTGCCAGTTGCTTTTAAATCGAATGTGCGATTAGCTTGAATAGAACCATTGATTTCTATGTTTCCACTAACACCGATAAAGGCATCTGCACCAGCTGAAGTGGCACTTACAATCAAATTGTTGCCGCTTGCCAAATTGACGCGACCGGCATCGCTCGTTCCGACAGAGCCATTGGTGGAAGTCAAAGTGACATTGGCTGCAGTAATAATGTCTGTGGCGTTATTGGTATCATTTGTGATATTGCCACTGGCGGTCAAATCGAAATGACGGTTGGCTCCTGTTACAGTATTACCAGTGCCGATCTCAACTGAGTCTGTTTCGTTTAAGAAAACACCTTTGATTGGAAGCGCTGCACCCGATGGCGTCGCTGTAGCAACAATGGTATCGGCATTCATATTGATTCGAGTGGTCGATGAACCAACCGAACCGGTTGACGCATTGAGCACCAAATTCGGTGCAGTTATCAATTGAGTCGCGCCAGCGCTGGTGATGTCTCCAGCTGCCACGGTCAGGTTGAAAATTCCGCCGGCGCTGGAATTGCCTGTAAGTTGAATGGCGTTTGAATCGCTTATGTATACGTCGGCTCCGGCATTTGCATTAAGTGAGGTCGCGATTATGTTGATGCGTGCATTGGTCGCCGTTCCAATTGAACCCGAGACCGAACTCAAATTGACAGTTGAGGCGGTGATAGCATCGCCTGTGGGAGTAGTTGTATTGGTTATATTGTTGGCTGCCGAAAGGTCGAAAGTTCCGCCAGTCGCAGCAGATGTTCCTGCCAGTTCTACGCTGTCTGATTCGTTGATGAAGACATTTCCTGAAGCGCCACTTGCGTTAGCTCTTAAATTGGTGGCATTGATTTGAATTCGACTGGTATCGTCCTGACCGATTGTCCCATTTGATGTAGTCAGGTTGACAGTGGCAGCTACTATCAGATCGCCTGTTGGATTTGTGTTGTTAAAAATTCCATTACCGGCTATTAAGTTGAATGTGTTCATGGTGCCGCTAACAGCTGCACCGCCACCAATTTCGATGTTATCTGTTTCAGAAATAAATACATTCTGGTTGTTGCCAGCGTTTGCCGTTAGAGTATCGGAGCTAATATTGATGCGTCGATTAGTCGCTGTACCGATACTTCCGACGTTTGCTTGTAAAACAATGGTCGGTGCCGTTATTAGATCGCCCGATGGATTTGTATTGTTTGTAATGCTGCCAGCAGTTGCTAGCAGGTCGAATGTTGTTCCAGCCGTTTGGGTTCCGGTGATTTCAACTCCATTTGTTTCTGAAAGGAAGATTCCGCCTGCTGTTGCATTGGCTGTTAGATTGGTCGCTGCAAGGTTAACGCGCGCGCTTGTGCCTGAACCAATCGAACCTCCTGTCGAAGTAAGCACTATATTTGGTGCTGTGATTATATCGCCGGTTGGATTAACCGCATTTGTAATATCGCCTGCAGCAAGTAAATTGTAAATTCCATTAGTACCAGATGAGCCTTGAGCTCCACTTATTTCAACGTTGTCGGTTTCGTTTAGAAATACACTCTGGTTGGCAGTATTTGCAGTGGCTTGAATGCTGTCCACATTCATATTGATGCGATTAGTCGCATTTCCAATTGAACCGCCTGTGGAAATGAGCACCAAATTCTGGGTGACGATGGTATCGCCCGATGGATTAATGTCGTTTGTTATGTTTCCGGTGGCGGAAATATTTATAGTTCTTGTTGCTTGAACATTTCCGTCAATTTCAAGTGCGCCAGCAACAGCAAGAAATACATCGCCGTTTGCAGAATTGGCTTTGGCAGTTAAATTGGTATTGTTGACATTTATTCTTGCAGTGGAGCTACCAATTGAACCGCCGGTAGACTCGAGTACTGTGTTTGTCGCATTGATTCGGTCTGTAGCGGTTGTAGCGTTTGTAATATTTCCAGCAGCAAGCAAGTCGAAAGTGCGATTTACATTTTGATTTCCCAGTAATTCGACATTGTCTGTCTCTTGAATGAAGGCGTCTTGGTTTGTGTTAGTCGCGGAAACGGTCAGATTGGTGGCATTAGTTCGGATTCGATTTGCACTGTCACCAATGGACCCGGAAGTTGAAGTAAGTATTACATTGGTTGACGTAATCAGAACTGCGCCAGTATCAGTAATATTGTTTCCAGCAAGTAAATTGAAGGTGCCACCAGTGCCAGTGCCTGATGCTCCGGCAATATTTATGTTGTCGGTTTCGCTAATGAAGACGCTTTGATTGGTGCCCGCAGCGTTTGCTGTCAAATTGTCGGCAGATATATTGATTCTATTTGCACTGGCTCCGATGGTTCCAGTATTTGCGGTTAGGACTATGTTTGGCGCACTGATGATGTCGGTTGCATTATTAGTTGCGTTGGTAATGCTTCCTGCCAGCGCGAGCAAATCATAGGTTCTGCCTGCGCCTTGGGCCCCGGTTATTTCGACCCCATTTGTTTCTTGTATAAACACATCTTGGTTAGCAGTAGTCGCATTGGCAGTCAGATTGGTTGATGCTACCGCAATTCGCTCTGTGGCTCCAAGTCCGACCGAACCAGAACTTGAAGTCAAAATGACATTTGGCGCGGTGATAATATCAGTAGCTGTGTTGGTGGCATTAGTGATATTGCCAGTCGCTAGAAGGTTGTAAATGCCATTAGTGCCTGCTGCACCTTGTGCACCTGAAATCTCGACTGAATCTGCTTCGTTTAAGAATACGCCTTGATTGTTTGTGTTTGCAATTGCAGTGAGATTGTCTGCGTTTATATTGAAACGTGTAGTGTTAGAGCCCACAGATCCGCCAACTGCGGTCAGAGCTACGTTTGGAGCATTAATACTAAAACTGTTTCCTACAATATTGCCCGCAGTGGTTGCTAAATTGAATGTTCTAGTTGCGCCTGAATTAGCTCCAAGCTCAACACTGGTTGCTTCTTGAATGAATACGTCCTGATTTGCGCCACCTGCGTTAGCCGTCAAGAAATCTGCATTTATTTGTACGCGGGCAGCTGTGCTAGTTCCAATTGAACCTGAAGTGGTTGTAAGAATTACATTTGTGGCATTGATTCTGTCTGATGCTGTTGCATTATTCGTTATATTGTTTCCTGCAAGTAGATCGAATGTTCGGTTTACGTTTTGACTGCCAAGAATCTCGACGCTGTCGGCTTCTTGAATATAAGCGTCTTGATTTGCACTGGTGGCGTTGACGGTCAAATTATTGGCATTTATTCGAATGCGATTTGTGCTATCGCCAACTGAACCTGATGTTGAAGTCAAAACTACTGTTGGAGCTGTTATAACAAATGCACCGGTATTGGTGATGTTATTTGCTGCTAGTAAATTGAATGTTCCACCTGTTCCAGTTCCTGATGCCGCACCAATATTGATATTGTTGGAATCTGCGATGAAAATAGATTGGTTGTTAGCGGTGGTGTTTGCAGTCAGATTATCTGCACTTATATTTATTCTTGCAGCTGCCGAACCTATTGCTCCTGCATTTGCAGTAACCACTACATTTGGTGCGGTTATGATGTCGGTGGCATTATTAGTGGTATTGGTTATATTACCAAGAACGGCAATGAGATCGTAAGTACGTCCGGCTCCTTGCGCTCCTGCAATTTCGACGCCGTTCGTTTCGGAAATAAAGACGTCGCTAGTGGCATTATTGGCGGTGGCAGTTAGGTTGGTTGAACTTATAAATATTCGCTCGGCAGCTCCGACGCCCACGGAACCAGTACTCGATGTCAAAACTACATTTGGCGCGGTGATAATATCTGTGGCAGTATTAGTGGCATTGGTGATATTGCCTGTTGCTAGCAGGTTATAAATGCCATTAGTGCCTGATGCTCCTTGAGCATTCGAAATTTCGACATTGCCAGTGGCAGATAGAAACACGCCTTGATTATTCGAGTTCGCCGTAGCTTGAATATTGGATGTGGTGACATTGACTCTTTGCCCTATTGTTCCAATAGAGCCACCAGCAGCAGTAAGCGCTACAGCTGTAGCAGTCAATGAAACGTTATTGGTATTGGTTATGTTTCCAGCTGTGGTGGCAAGATTGAAAAAACTGTCAGCTCCGGAGTTAGCACCGAGATTGACAGAGTTAGATTCTTGAATGAATACACTTTGACCTCCAGCTAGAGCATTAGCTGTGAGGTCGTTTGCATTTATTCGTACGCGAGCAGCAGCCGAAACACCAATAGATCCGGCTTGCGCAGTCAAATTTATAGTCGGGGCAGTTATTACATCGCCAGTTGGGTTCGTGCTATTGAGTATGCTCGCACCTGCAATCAAGTCGTACACAGAGCCAGCTTGTTGGTTCCCGGCCATTTCGACCGAGCCCGATTCTTGTATATAAATGTTTTGGCTTGCGGTCGTGGCGTTAGCGGTTAAATTGTCGGCGCTAATTTGAATGCGATTGACCGAGTCACCAATAGAGCCGGTCGTAGATGTAAGTACAACGCTGGTTGCTGTGACAACGGCTGCTGCAGTATCGGTAATATTTCCGCCGGCAAGCAGGTTGAATGTCGCACCAGCTCCGGAAGTGGCGAGGTTGACACTATCTGTTTCTTGGATGAATACGTTTTGATTGGCGTTATTGGCTTGCGCTGACAAAGAGGCAGTGTTTACGTTCACTCGAGCTGCAGTAGTACCTATCGAGCCTGTGCCTGCTGAAAGTATCACTGTTGGTGCTGCTATTATGTCTGCGGCAGTGTTTGTGGCATTAGCGATATTGCCCGATGTTGAAGTTAGCGAATAGATGTTTCCAGCACCTTGAGCGCCAGCAATCTCAAGACCGTTGGTTTCTGTGATATAGACATTTTGACCAGAGGCCGTGGCACTGGCAGTGAGGTTGGTTACTGTGGTGGCAATTGCCGTTCCAGATGTACCAATCGATCCTGATGTAGAGGATAAGACTAAATTTGTAGCAGTGAGAGCTGCGCCACCATCATCGTTTATGTCGTTGGCGGCAATAACATCGAAAGTTCTTGTGACAGTCGTTGTGCCTAAAGTAAGCGAATTTGCTTCTTGAATGAATGCGTCGTGGTTCGCTCCGCCAGCAGCTAAGCTAAGAGTATTTGCATCAATATTGATTCGCGCACTGCTCGAACCGATATTGCCATTTGTGGCTTGAAGCGAAAGTGTGGTGCTTGAATTGATACTGGAGCCAGCTGTTTGACTAATACCTAGAGTGCCTTGGACAGTGACAGCTGAAACAGCGTTGATTGTTCCGGCTGTCTGACTGAAAGCACCAGCAGTGGTGAAGCTTGCATTACTTGCCGAGCTTACATTGTTGTTGACGATGATATCGCCAAGACGAGTACCCCCAGCTGAAATACTGGCAGATGGAACGCCAAAAGTGTTGAAGGTGAGACCCGCTGGAATGACGATTCCAGCAGAGCGTACATCCACAGTGCCACCCGTGGAGGCTCCGCCGTTATTGGCTAAAATTGATCCTGTCGTGATGGTGGTCAATGGAACTGCTGCAGTAGTGTTTCTTGCAGCATATATATTTACATTACCGTTAGAACCGCTGCCGTCTGCGCGTGCATCTAGGATTGTGGTTGAAGGCAAAAGCACACGTCCGCCCGTATTGGCTGCGGCATTGGAAAATGCGGCCAGAGTGATATTGCCTGCATTCTTGTTACTGCCGTCTATTGTTGTTGCACGCGAGCTGATAGTTACAGTTGCACCAGTGAAGTCGATATCGCCACCATTACCTGCCGTAACTGCTACGGTATTAGTTGCTTGACCGCCTGGTACAGTGCCGCCGCTTGGAGTATTCGGATTCGTGGGAGTAATGGTGACACCAGAGAATATATTGATGTCGAATCCCTGAGTGGCGTTTCCAGCTTGCAGAGTAAAGTTGCCACCAGCCTGAGCAAGAACGCTTCCTGAAGCAAGAATTGCAAGTGTTTCGCCAAAAGTCTGGCTTCCGCTAATTGTTATATTGCCAGAAGTGTTATAAAAGGTCGGGTCGCCAACGCAATTAACGGTTCCCAGTACGAGATTGT
Organism: Cyanobacteria bacterium TGS_CYA1; assembly: GCA_026129135.1. Lineage (GTDB taxonomy): Bacteria > Cyanobacteriota > Vampirovibrionia > Obscuribacterales > Obscuribacteraceae > Aved-18. Next base: position 91,578 of record JAHCIQ010000006.1, read on the forward strand.
CCGTAGCCGCTGTGACATGCAAAACATCCGCTTTGGCATTGAGCGTTCCTTGCAGTTCGTTGACCGCAATATCGATTGCGCCTCCACCAGCATAAGAATTTATCTCGCTAGCAATAAGATCACCACCAGTGATGGCAATATTGCGAGTGCTTTGATTGGTGACATCGCCAATATTTATTTGATTCATTGCTTGAATCATTCCGCTCGTGTTATCGAGAGCTAGATTGGCGGCAGATGCGATATTGATATTGCCCAAAGCGGCTGTGAGTGCGCCTGAATTGGTGATTTGACCCATGCTGGACATGATGTTCAAATTGCCCGTTTGAGCAGCAATCAGTCCAGAGTTGACCATCGAGCCTGTATTTATAGCCAGGTCGCCAGGTGATGAAATGGTTCCGGCATTGACGAGCGTATTTTGCACATTGAGCAGGATATTGCTCGAATACCAGCCAGACAAGCCTAACATGTCAGACATGTTTCCGGTCAAAAGACCCGAGCTTGAAATATTGAGCGTACCAAAATTGAGTATCGAAGTTAGATTGGGAGCATTTTGCAGCGCGTACACAGAACCGCTTATAGACGAACTTCCACCTGCATTGAACGGATTGCTGCTATCGAAACCCAATAATCCTAGAGATACCGAATTTGGTACTACGAGATTTTCGGCACCTGAAATATTTTGTGGACCAAGAGAAATCAAGCCACCAATTGCCTGACCTTGTGTACCGAGTAAGACTCCCTGTTGAGCGCCACCCATAATGTTTTGCACAGCTTCGAGTTGCGCTGCCGTGAGCATGTCACCCGGATTTACGGTATGAGTAGTTCCGCCTGAAATGGTGCCATTCGCGCCTAGTGCTCCTCCCACCGAAATATCGATAGAGCTTGTGTTGGGGGCCTGATAAATAGCCTGGGTAGAAGAAAAATCGAGACTTCCAAGTGCAGTAGTCGGGGGCGTAACGGCAGCGTTTTGTGCTGCCTGTTGCGCTGCAGATTGTGCAGCAGCGGTCTGGGTCGCGGTGGTCAGAGCCGTATCTACACTTTGCGTAGTTGCAGCCTGTATCGCTTGATTAACGCTTGGATCGACTGAGACTTGTTGCAGCGCCTGGGTTTGCGCACTTATTGCCGAAGTGTCTATAGTGGACTGGAGCGCCTGTATTTGACTCGTATCAGTCAGGGTACTGTTAATGGCATTCGATGTCGCTTGCTGGGCTGCTGTCGCCGCTGCCATATTGGATGCGTCTTGCGCTGCGGTCTGGGCGTGGTTGATGCACTGACTGACTGTGTCTGGAGTGACTGTAATCGCTTGCGAAGCCGCTTGTGATGCTGCTTGTTGAGCATCGCTCATGGCGTGCTGGTGCCACTGAGGATTGGCGCCCTGAGTCGAAGAGTCGTCGTGGTGACATTGATGAGGTTGCGAACTAGTGTCTGGTGCAGGTGTTGGAACTGGAGCCGGTGCGGGCTGTTCTTGAGCTTTCGCCGCCAGCGGCACACTGAATGCCAGAGCTACAGCAAATTTTACAGCTCCAAAAGGATATTTCCGATTCAACCTTGACTGTCCCCGACCCAGCAATCTTACTAGTTTATAAGATAATCAATAAGATGTCATGTGTTCTTTCTAAACGTTACACTAGAAACTATATTAAATATCAATCCAAATTATGTTTCCAAAAATCAATTTGACAAAAATAGTGACTGCAGTTCTGCTGCTTAGCTCTACTTATCAAAGCTCCAGCCTGGCTAAAACCGAGTCATATAGCGAGTTAAAAAATCGAGCTGATTTTTTGTTTTTTCATGGCGATCTGTCCAGGGCGAAAGAAATTTATCTGGACCTGCTTGAAATGAAGCCCGAAGCCAATGATGTCAGGCTCACTTTGCTCAATGTTTTTTTGAAACTCGAAGATAACAAAAGTGCTATCGAAATTTTGGAAAAACTGATTGAAGCTAAACCCAAGGATACATTTTTGCGTCTGATTTTAGCCAATATACTCAAAAAGGAAAATCGACAGGCTGAATCTTTAGTCCAACTGGAAGAAGGTGTGAAAATAAATCCCAAGGCTGCAAATCTGCATGGAGCGCTTGGTTTTGCTTACCTGGATGCAGGCAAGACCGATTTAGCCAAAATCGAATTCGAGCAAGCAAAAGTAAATCCGGCTAATTTTCAGGACGCGCAAATTGGGCTTGCAATCATTGCTTTCAAGTCCAAAAATTATGTTGAAGCTGAAAGTATTCTTGCGCAGATTGCTCTGAAAGAAAAAAAAGTATCGCCTGTCGTGCACGAATTGCGTGGGCACTTAAAAGCAGCTCAGGGTAAGGAAGAGGAGGCCATTGGTCATTTCGACAAAGCGGTGGAGGCGCAGTCCAAATCAGCCACTGTTCATTCTACTTTGGGTAATTTGCATTTTAAAAATCAAAGATTCGAACAGGCCGAGAAAAGCTTTCGCAAATCTATAAAGTATGACGATAAGTCGTGCGATAACTTTTATGCTTTAGCGGTGGTGCTCAATAAGCAGGGCAAGAAAGAGGAAGCGGCAAATTATTTCGCCCAAGGTGCAGCAAGAGACAAAGATGCTTCGCGTGCCGCACAAATGAATAACCTGGCGAATATTTTGAGAGGCAATGCTAATAGTAAAGAGCCCTTTACACAATTGAATTTTCCAAAACTGGACAACGGGTCGGCGCAGTCGGTCTTTGGAGCTTCGTATGACCAGGTATTTCAGGAAATGCTAAGCGTTCCACATAAATAGTATAATGTGGCTGTTTCCAGTCTCAACCAAGGAATTTCTATGCAATCAGCGATCAAAGGCTTAGTTTTAGTCTCAGCACTTCTTTCTGCAAGTGTGTGTCCTGCATTGGCTCAGTCTGCCGTGCAAGTCAAACTTGGTTATTTCAGTCTGGGTATGGTTAGAGCGAACTATGCAGAAGCCAGTACTTCTGAGGGGCTTAAAGCGCAAGCTGAAGCCCAATTACGCCAGGCAGCCGAAGAAGCCAATTCACGTATTCAAAAAATGCGTGAAGACAAAAAACCTACAGAAGAAATCGAAAAAGCAATAAGAGAAGCTCAAACAAAACTTGGTGCGAAACAAGAAGCACTCGCTCAACTGGTAGAAACTTCTACAAGCACTGTCACCGCCAAAATCATGCAAGCTGCAAATGCAGTCGCCAAAGAAAAGGGCGTTGATATTGTTGTAGACGGTCAACACGTTTTTGCGGGCGGACAAAAATTTCTCGATAGTGGAGTCGATTTGACTAAAGAAATTATCGAACGATTGAAAACTGGTGGTATCGCTCGTAGTGAGCAAAAGGCTCCCCAAGCCAAAGCTCCTGCTCAAGCCAAGTAATCATATCTGGTATCTGGTATCACCATTAACAATTAAAGATCAGTTGCAGCGCTTTCAGCCATCGGTTGAGGCGCTGCAGGCGATTCTGGAATTGTGTTTGCTAACGGTTCTGGTTTAGTAATGGTTGGCGGAGCTGAGGTGGGTTTACTTGCTTTGAGCTTATTGGACGAAGGTAAATACGGATCGTTTGCTTGTTCGATTTGTTTTTTCAAATTGTTCATTTGAGCGTAAATCGATGGTTTGTTGAATACATATCTGATACCGGTGAACAATCGAAAATCGAAGCCGCTAAGCCCCGGACGCGAATTCGAATACCAGTTGAAAATGGGCTCTGCTCTTACAAAAGAATAGAGACCTGGCATTTTTTTGCTTATGAGTCTTGCCGCTTCTAAATCTGTAATCATCGCCATATTGCTTTGATTAGGAATGGCTGCAGCATTTCTGAAGTTGGCCACATAGGTATTCGTCACTGTAAAAAGCCAGTCTTTGTGCTTGTAGAGTCCACCTACGGTAAAGAAGGGATCGATTTCTCTTTGTGCGCCCTGAAATGGATTGCGACTTCTCATCTGTAATTGAGTATTGCCAAACATGATGAATTTGGGTGTGAAAACGTGAGTAAGAGTCAAGCCAGGCAATAGGTCGGCTTGATGCAGATTTTGTGCTTGCCACAACTCGCGTACTTGAAAGTCTATTTGCAAATTTGTTTTTTGTCCGATGGGCACATCCTGACGAAGCCCGCCTGCAAGCGACATGAAATTGGGTCTGCTCAAAATTCCGTGCGTGGCAAATACGTCTTTGATGAAAAAATAGTTGACGTAGGCACTTGTGTGTGGCAAGAAATTGTAACCAACAGTGGTATTAGGCTGAATACGAAAAACGTAATCTGCCTGATTCTTTTGATTGGTGAAAAAGACGTTGGTCTCAAGTCTTTGAGTGCACTCTGTGGTGTGACTGATCCACATTTTGGGCGGAAGCTTTTTCATGGCATAAAAGGTTCTGCCTGGCGTGAACATTTCGCGTTCTTCGCCTATGCCCGTGGGAGTGATGTCTGTCGGAATAATTGTGGGGTTGGCTTGAGCAAGTCGAATAGGTGAAATGTCCTGAGCATGAACTGCTACAGGAGTGGCAAAAGCGCCACACGCAAAGAAAGCTCCTAAAACCAAATATTTATTCATGACATCCGACTAGTACAGCTCTAGTCTAACATCACAGGTTTATTCTATTTGGATAGATTCTCTGATGTCTTTTCGGTTTGGCTGGCTTCAGCCGGTTTTCCAGTGACTTTAGCCAAAAGCTCCACACATTTTTGATTTATCTTATCTGCAAGTTCTGGGGTAATAAACTTGTTTTTCTCCTCGGCTGTCAAGCGATCGACTAGCAGTTTGCATTGTTGATACGAATCGAGGGCACGGCCAGGATCGTTTTGAGCTTCATACAAAGAACCTTGCAATGCAAGCGGCTTTATGTGATGCGCTGTGCCGGGACCGTATAATTTTCCAAGCACCACCAGTGATGCGTTTAAATATTTGCGACATGCTTCTGGATTTTCTTTAGCGATGCTTATTTCGGCAAGCGCATTCAAGATATCTGGAATGGCAGGGTCTCTGTCTTTCCAATAAGTTTCTCGAATCCCAAGCGATTTTTTGTAGGCGGTTTCTGCCTCATCCCATTTTTCTGCTTTAAACAGTGTTTGAGCTTGTTGCAGATATTGTTTTGCTTGAGCTGAAAGTTTTAAAACTTCTGTCTTAGAATTGGTAGTTGAGGCGCCGCCTGCATGTTTAGGCAAAGTTACCGGAGTGCCAAGATTAGTGCTTCTTGCCGACGGACTCGGTCTGCCACCAGTTTGTCCACTAGAGCCAAGTCCTTGTAAAGCTTTAGTTGGCGCGCCATAGAGTTTATTCATGCTTCCGCCCATAGTATGAGCCGAGCCCATCGGTTTTGGCATTGCCATCAGGCTGCCGTATTCAGAGATGCCCTGAGCAAAAGCACTTTCACATATGGAAAACGTTGTTGCCGCAAGTGAAGTGGATACAAGGAATAAAAGTGCGGTCTTATTAAATTTCATATTAATGTCGCTCGAAATGGAGTGTTCACGTTCAGTTCACGCACAGATCACTTTCAGTACTAGTTTTTTACCCAAATTTAGGAGGATAGCCTCGATCTTTTCATGCGTGCTAAATCGCAGACAGGAGGACTTGACTATGAACAACTCATTTTCATTTTCCTTTCACGAAAATACACCATCGTGGTTGGAATCTTATTATTACCAATTGAACGACTCTGCCGCTACCAAAAAGCGCTTGCAGTCAGAGCGTGCAAAACATCCTCTAGACCAATCTTGTGACACTTCAATTACGCAAGAAGATTACGATAATTCTCTTTACTCCACATTTTTTTCAGATCATAAAGTGAAACATACTCGTCTGGTTAACAGAGCAGCAATGAAGCACTGGCGCCATAAAGAAATTAGTCCTTCTGAGCGGATTGAAATTAAGCAGAATCCTAGCGCATCGTATCAAAACCTGAGGGCCGTCCTTTCTGGACCCGGTTCTGCCGAACCAGAAGCTTATGAAATCGACCGAGAAACTACGTATCATCCTCCTGCTTCCAGGCTGGAAGAGGATAACTATTCTTATGGAATGGGACTTGATCTAAGTTGTCTTGAAGTGTTTCTGACCGAATCTGCTAAGGAAAAGGCGCTCCACGATTATTTCCTTGGTAAAAGACAACGTCCGGCAACCGCCAAGACAATGAATTTTGGACCTGGTTCAATTTTAAATTTGAGTCAGGAGCAAACTGTGCCAGACATGAAGCTTTTCGACCAGAGCCTTTTAGCTTCGGAAGTGAAGGCGCGTGCTGCACTTGCGAAAATAATCAATGCTGATCACGATCAGTTTGAAAGACTAGCTGATGATGTGAGTTGTGATGTTCGAATGGGTCTTCTGGAAAACAAAAAGTGTCCGACCGAAGTTATTAAACGCTTGAGTAGCGACGCTAATCCCCAGGTAGCAATGGCAGCAAAAGAACGATTGGGCCAATGAGACCTGCAAATGAGACCTGCAAGAGAAGATATTGCTGACCTGACAAAGCGCGCTGGAAAAGCTGATGGATGGCGAGATTTTGTAGGGATGCTCAATCCATCTATGGCTGTGAAACTGCAAACTGGTGAACTACATCTTCCAAACCTGGACCCCTTACTCAATAGCGAAAAGCAAACTTCGCCAAAGGCTTTGATGCCAATCATTCTGGGACGAATGCTTAGGCGTTCGCACCCGATGAAAGTCCAGAACTGGTACATTTCGGGCTCCAAATATTCTCAAAGTGACCAGCTCGAATCGCTATTTGCTCATACAAGCGACCAGGATATGATTGCTCTTGGCGCAAGCGATGACGACCCGATTGTAAGACGCGGAGTGGCAGCTAATCCTGTCGCTCCTATCCCTGTTTTGAATGCATTGACTTTTGATTCTGATGTTTTGGTGCGGCTTGCCGTAGTTGCAAATGCAAAAACGCCTGTAAGCGATCTCGAAATTCTGGCTACGGACCAGGATTTAAGGGTCAAAAACGCAGCTTTACAGAAATTGTCTCGAATAATGGGAGAAGTGTGGGTGCAGACAAAATTTCAAATTTGATCAAATCTGATCAATTTTGATCCGCTATGATATTGCCCATGGCAAAATTACTTTCAGAAGACGAAGATTTCATTTCGTATTTGGCTTTAAACAAAACCGGTCACGAGACGAGAAATGACCAGCTCTGGCAAGGTTACGCGCTCGAGATTTGCAATGGACCGATTTCATTGAAATATGGCGGAGCAAAAGACGATGGCTATTTGTTTTGCCGCCAACCCAAAGACGAAATCAAGACGTTTTGCGAAAATCTCGAAATGTTCGTCAAACAAGGAATGCGTTCGATGCAATTCGAGCCTTCAGAGCCGTCGTTTGAATTAATTCTTGAAAGGGTCGAAACCTTTGGTGTTAAGGTACATATTTTTGTAGATGACGGCAATGCAAGCTCCGCTATAGCTCGGTGGGATGCCTTTGGACTGCGATTTTTTACCACAGATGCCAATTTAGAGGGCTTCATAAACGAACTCAAAAAAGAATTTGCCTGTTAAAATTGCCATGTTAACGTCACATCAGTAACGGCAGTTTGTAGATGCCGGCTGAAAGGAGAACTTACCATGACTCAATCACAAGCTGGAGCCGCATCACAACTGGATGTCGAAGTGCTTTTGCCAGATGGCTCCAAAAAATCGATGGCTCAAGGCAGCACTGCAGCTGAACTCGCTAAAAGTATAAGCGAAGGGCTGTTTCGCAAATCTGTTGGAGCATTGATTAACAAAGAAATTCGCGACCTCTATACCCCTTTGAACCAGGGCGACGTGGTCCAGATACTGACTGAAAAAGACAAAGAATCGATAGAACTTTTGCGTCACTCAACCGCTCACGTTATGGCAGAAGCGGTGCAGTCGTTGTTTCCTCAGGCACGCATTGCAATTGGACCAACTATTGAAGACGGATTCTATTATGATTTCGAAATTCCTGACCACAATATTTCGATAGAAGATTTGACCAGGATCGAAGAGCGCATGACTGAAATAGTCAAACAAAATCAGCAGATAGTTCGTCATTGTATTGAAAATGTCGACGAACAAATTGCCCTTTTCAAAAAACAAGGCGAGAAATTCAAAGCAGAATTGCTCGAAGAGCACCGCGACCACAATCCCACTTTGTATTTGATGAAAAACAAAGAAGGCGAAGTAGTTTGGAATGATCTTTGTCGCGGACCTCACTTGCCCAATACTTCTTTCATCAAAGCCTTTAAGCTCATGAAGGTGTCTGGTTCTTACTGGAGAGCCGATGAAAAACGCGAGCATTTGCAACGTGTTTATGCCACCGCCTGGTGGTCCAAAAAAGACCTCGATGCATATTTGCTGAAACTCGAAGAAGCTGAAAAGCGCGACCACCGTAAACTGGCTAAGCAGCTGGATTTATTCTCGGTGCATGAAGAAGTGGGACCAGGATTGATTTTCTGGCATCCCAACCTCGCCACCGTGCGCGATACTATCGAAGAGTTCTGGCGTAAAGAGCACCGCAGACGTGGATATCAATTCGTCTATACTCCGCACATCGCATCGGAAGAGCTTTATAAGGTGTCCGGTCACCTGGAGAATTATGGCGAAAACATGTATGCGCCAATGGATATCGATGGCGATCCTTACCGTTGCAAACCGATGAATTGTCCCGGTCATATCATGATCTACAAAAATCGTTTGCGCAGTTATCGCGATTTGCCCCTGCGTTTTGCCGAGCTTGGTACCGTATACAGATACGAGCGTTCGGGCGTTCTGCACGGAATGCTGCGCGTTCGCGGATTTACCCAGGACGATTCGCATATCTTCTGCACGCCTGAGCAACTGGAAGGCGAGATCGATGGTGTGCTCGATTTGATCGACAAATTGATGACCACTTTCGGTTATACCTACAAGTGCTATTTGTCTACCCGTCCAGAAAAATATCTGGGCACCGATGAAGAGTGGGCGATGGCCACGAGCGGATTGGAAAATGCGCTTATCAAACGTGGTATCAATTACGAAGTAGACGAAGGTGGTGGTGTTTTCTATGCACCAAAAATCGACGTCAAATTATTCGATGCAATCGGGCGTGAATGGCAGGGTCCGACTATCCAGGTCGACCTCAATCTGCCCAAGCGATTCGACGTAAGTTATATCGGCGAAGATGGATCGAGACACCAGGCCGTAATGGTACACAGAGCAGTTCTTGGCTCAATGGAGCGCTTCTGCGGTGGACTTATTGAACATTATGCCGGCAGCTTCCCCTTCTGGTTGGCACCAACTCAAGCGGTAGTATTGCCTATCGCCGACAGGCATCACGAATTCTGCGAGAAGCTGATGAATCGGCTTCGGGACAACGATTTCAGAGTGCATATGGATGCGCGAGCTGAAACTGTAAATTACAGAATTCGCGAAGCGCAAATGCAACAGACACCATATATGGTGGTAATAGGCGATAAAGAACAGGAAGAAGGAAAAGTGGCATTGCGTCACAGACGCGATGGTCAAATAGGCCTTTTGACAGTGGATGAATTAGTCGACCGCTTCATCAAAGAGCGGACTGAATTCGCTTAACTGCCTGACCGAGAATTTACTCTGGGTTCATTGCCTGGTTGGTATAAGCCAGGTAAAGACATCCTATGGAAATACTCAAGGCAATTAAAACTACAACCGCTATGAGAATAATACTGCTTAGATTTTTAGGCATATTTTTTGCTTGAGGCTTTCTTTTTCTGTTTGGAGCGCCCTAGTACGTAGAACTCACATTGACTATAGCGCTCCCAGAATGGATATTGTCATTAGTCGTCACTCACCAGCGACTTTTGCAGATTCCCCGCCAATGCCTGCCAAACTCCCCCCAATTTGAGTCGAACCCATGGTTAACGGTCTAGAAAACCAGCCAAACGCCACTGAGATAGCCGAGGATACGCCTGCCAATTCTTTGCAGGTCGCATCGGATGCACATCAAAACCTTCTTTTGGCTTCTGATTACATGTCCAATCGTTACCCACCAAACGATGGCAGACTTGCGCACGACACGAGAGACACTCGTGTTTTGGGTACTACCGATTTTTCCAAAATACCTGCTGAAGTGTCGGAACTCATTACAGGCAATAGTTTTAAGAGTATTACTATTGATAATTTGCCAAGTAACTATCAGGTCGTCCATGCCTTAGACAGTCGGGGTTATTACCTACAATTCAACCCGCCCAATGCTGCTCCAGGTGAAATTCAGCAACCTCGCAAACGTCTTTATTATCCACCTGATCTGCCGAGCATAGATCTGAAAATCAACGGAGTTCCGACCAAAATCGATCTAACTCTGGACCGTCAAAGGGTAGATCAGTCGGTTGTCACTCAAGATCCGAATATTCTTCGCATTCAAGATGCTTATAGAACCGCTTCCAAGCTTGAAGCAATCAAAGGTTTGCCTAATGACGACCCAGCCATGCGCTTCCTGCAAAATATGAATGCACTTGGTGGTCGCGAACTCAATTCACTTGAGTCCGTTTACAGAGAAATGGTGGAGAGAAACCCCAATAATGCCTGGGCCAAAGTTGGGCTTGGAGACGTCATGACTTTGCAGGCTATTCGTAACTTATCGCCTTACATGCTTGGGACCTTGAACAGAACGGACCGAACACCGGTACCTCTGGAGGTCAAGCAACAAATTTTGCGACAGCTCGATGCTGCAAGTGACCAGTACAGACAGGCTCAAAACATAAATGGCAGGTGGCAGCATGATAATGTCACGCCTTTTAGATCGCCATATTTGCCCAATTTTGATTTCAACCCATGGGCTGGCGGTTTTGGTTTCCTTTACTGGGGAACTGGCGCGGATTATGGGGCTTACAGACAGACCCAGGTTGGAGTTTTGCGTGGTCTTGTTGACCGCAATGTACTCGATTTGATTCAGATACCTCCTAATCGTCCCGAATACGACCCGACTTTGCCTCCAAATCCTTCACGCTTGCGCATTTACGAGCGCGGCGTAAGTCCAAGTCAAGTATATTTAGATAAATCAGAGCTATTTCTTTTAAGTTATATGACCTTGGTATAGGAATGATATAGTTGTCTGAAGATATGGTCTCAATTTTTTTGTTTTTGAGTAATAGGCAATGAGCAAAAACCCACAAGACGACGAAGCATTTTTTGGTCCCGATTCGCTTTTTCGCCGCAAGCTGCACAAGCTGCGCGCCGAATGGCATGACCCGGCAAAAGGCAAAGGCAATCGCGCCCAGGAACAACTGACCGGCTTTGCCTACATTACCAATGCTGAAAACAGCATGAAAAACAAAGACACCAGTGAGATGGAGCGTCTGGCTCTGCTCGATTCGGTGACAGAGCTATATAATCAGCAAGCCATCATCAAAGTACTCATTTCGGAAGTTCGCAGAGCCAAGCGCTATAAGCGTCCAGTGGCTGTTATCATGGTCGAATGCGACCAGTTCGAAGAAGTTTCAGCTGGCAATGAATTGAGCCGCGATTCTTTCTTGAAGTCGTTTTCCGAACTCGTGCTCAAAGCTGTTCGCGACGTTGATGTTCCCTCGCGTTACTCGAATAGCCAGTTTCTAGTCATTTGTCCTGAGACGAACAGTCAGGGGGCCAAAATTATTGCCGACCGAATGCTTAGAACAGTGTCAGCTGATGCGCTTGTTGGCGTAGATCGCAACTGGCGCATTACTGTAAGTGTAGGTTATGCTTCATTTCCAAAACACGGTACCAGTGCTCAAGACGTTATAACCAAAGCCGAAATGGCTCTGCAAAGGGCTAAAACAAGCGGCGGCAACAGATGTGATGCAGCTTTCTAAATTCACTAGAATCAGTCTTCTGGGCTCGACCGGCTCGATTGGTCTTCAGACTTTAGACATCGTGGAAAATCACCAAGAGCACCTGCAAGTGGTGGCACTTTGTGCTGGTTCTAATTCACTTGAAAAATTGACTGCTCAAATCATACAGTTTAAACCAGATCTGGTCTGTGTTCCAACAGAAGAAGATCGAAAAAAACTGATTGAATTGCTTGGCGCAAGACGTCCATGGAAACTCGACATAGTCACTGGCGAAGCTGGATTGATAGCTGCAGCGTCATTATCGAGCTGTGATCTCGTTGTGACGGGTGTGGTCGGAGCGGTAGGAATAAAGCCGACCTGGCAGGCTGTGCGTGCTGGCAAAAATATAGCATTGGCCAATAAAGAAACACTCGTTGCAGCCGGAAGCGTCATCATGAGCGAAGCTCACAAAAATGGCGTGAAGATAATTCCAGTAGACAGCGAACATTCGGCCATTTTTCAATCGCTGCAGGGATACAGCAACGATGACATAGATTATCTCTGGCTCACAGGTTCGGGCGGACCCTTTCGTACCTGGAGCAAAGAAATGATGGAAGGTGCCACCAAATCCGATGCGCTAAAACATCCTAACTGGTCGATGGGTCCTAAAATAACTATCGACTCGGCAACCATGATGAATAAAGGACTCGAGATAATTGAAGCGCGCTGGCTTTTCAATCTTAGTGCCAAAAAAATAAAAGTACTTGTGCATCCACAGTCGATTTTGCACTCGGCGGTCGAGTACAAAGACGGCTCTATTGTCGGTCAAATGGGTGTGCCGGATATGCGTCTTCCGATTCATTACGCTCTTTTTTACCCAGAGCGAGTTCCTTCAAGCAGAGTCCCGCGTCTGGATTTGGTTAAACTTGGTTCTTTGACCTTCGAGCCCCCAGATTATGACAAGTTTCCGTGTCTTTTAATGGCTAAAGAAGTTGCTGAATCGGACACAACTTTGCCCTGTGTGCTCAATGCTGCAAATGAAGTTATCGTCGATAGTTTTCTGAAAGACCTTTTACCATTCAAGCAAATACCCAGGCTTCTTGAAGCAGTCTTAAGTTTGCACAAACCAGTTAAAAACCCTGATTTAGACGACATCTTTGAGGCTGATGCCTGGGCTCGCCAGGAAGCTTTTAGGCTTGTATCAGCTCCAATCTCATCTATTTGAGTCCTTTTCGTGATAGCATTTTTGCCACCTCGAACACATAAATAGGACTCGAATCATGGTTTTGACAAATACCAAAGTTAACGTGATAGATCATCCCCTGGCTGCGCAAGCACTTACGAGATTGCGCGACTTCCAAACAGTGAGCCATGATTTTCGCTTCACCGCGCTCAGATTGAGTCAGTATCTAGTTTACGAGGCGATGCGCGACCTCAAAATCAAAGAAGTCGGTGTCGAAACACCACTTGGTCCGGGAAGTGGCACTGCAATCGTCGATTATGTCATTCTCGCTCCAGTCCTTCGAGCCGGTCTTATATTGGCTGAGGCAGCTCAAGATTTGATGCCCAATTCACGCATCTATCACATTGGTCTCAGACGCGATGAAGAAACGCTCGAAGCTAAGTCTTATTACGCCAAGCTTCCCGAATCGTTGCCACCTGATTGTCGCACTTACGTGCTCGATCCCATGCTTGCAACTGGTGGTTCGGCGTGCGCTGCAATCTCGCTCTTTGCCAAAATGGGAGTGCAAAACATTCACCTGGTATCGTTCCTCGCGGCTCCAGAAGGCGTCAAACGCGTTCACGACCAGTATCCGAATGTTGTGATAACCACAGCATCTATAGACAATAATTTGAACGAATTTGGTTATATCGTTCCTGGTCTTGGAGATGCAGGCGACCGAATTTTCGGAACATAAAAAGGAGAGCACCATATTTGGTGGTGCTCTCCTTCAGATGCTTGTAAAGACCTTTATTCTTCGTCTAGTTTAAAGCCGACTTTCATAGTCACTTGAAATTCGACGATATGACCCTCTTTGATACGTCCGCGGAAATCGGTCGCTTCAAACCAACGCAGTCCGTGTAGTGTTTTTGACGCACGTTTGACAGCATTTTCTGCTGCATCGGCAAAGCTTTTTTCTGAAACGCCTACAATTTCGGTGATTTTGTAGACCTGGTGTGAATTGGACATGAGCCACCTCGCTTGGTTAATCAATTAAGTAATTTAAAACTATTGAAAACCGCATTGGAGTTGAGTTTAATCCTAGTGTGACAATGCTTTACCGCTTAAACTATAAGTATGCAAAATTTAAAAACCTATATCGAGAAAAATGGACCTTTGCCCTGGCAGACCTGCACGCGAGCTTTTGCTTCGATGCTCGACAAAATTTCAGGCGATCAGTTGGTTCTGCCTTTGAATCTTGCGTCTTTCCAGATAGATGACGCAAGCAAAGAAATCAGTCTGGCAGAAAGTGTGAGTCAGAGCGATACTGCTTATCAAAGTCCCGAATTTTGTCTCGAACGACCTTGCGACGAACGCTCGATAACTTATAGTCTTGGATGTGTTCTTTACGCCTGCATGACTGGTGCTCCTGCTTTTTTGGACAGAACTCAAGAGCGAATTAGCGAGATGCAAGTGAGCGAAATGCCGCGCCCTTTGTCCAGGCGTATTTTGAACGAGCAGGTTCCAGGCGAACTCGATTCTCTTCTGGAAAAGGCTATGAGTAAGAATCCTAAGAAACGTTTTGCCGACACTGCTTCACTTAGAGCTGCACTCTTGAATATCGAAAGTTTTTTGGATCAAGAAAATCAGAGCGAACAGAGCGAACAGAGCGAACAACACAAAAAACACAAAGAAAGTATTTTCAAATATTTTGCATTTTTTGCTCTGGTTCCAGCTTTCGCATTTGCTCTTTCTCACAATGACTATACTCAGAAGTTGATTGCCGACAGTCATCCTCAAGCAAGACATCCGTATCATCTGAGTCTTGATTCGTCTGACTACAGGCTGCAAATGGAATTCGACGACAACAAAACAGAAGCGGACAAATCCAAAAAACAGATTCGCATTCTGAACATGATGACTAAAAAAATTATGTTTGCCACCACTAAACGAAAAACTTTCAAAGCCGCGCTCGAAGAAGCGGTGCGCCGACAGCTCGATTTGAAAGGAGCGGACTTGAGTGGTCAGGATTTGGCTGGTGCCAATCTTCATGGTGCCAGGTTCGCCAAAGCGTTCTTCATCAACTCAAATTTGAACAACGTCAATTTGTATTCTTGCTTTTTAGACGGTGCAGATTTTCGTGGTGCCAGTATGAAAAACTGTATGCTGAGCGATGTTCATGCCGTGCAGGTGAATTTTTCAGAAGCCGATTTGAGTGGTTCGCAAATGGTGAATTCCGTTTTCTTGCAAAGCAATTTCATGGATGCAAAATTGAATAATTGCGATTTATCTGGAGCTAAATTGAATCAAGCCAAAATGGTCAGAGCCGATTTGACCGGTGCCATTACCAAAAATACTATTCGTAGTGCTAACTTCTGGGATGGCGCCATTGTTAACGAAGCTCAAATCAAAATGATGGAAACAGTTCAGTCTGTTAATCCTTAGAAGATATTCGCTCTTCGATTAGTTTGCGAGTATCTTCTGATATCAAAACAGGTCTCCTCGTTTTTTCATCGATGAGCACCATTACTTCGTGTGATACCGCACAGCATTTGCCATTTAAATAAATAACCTGTCCGATTTTAACCGAGCTTTTGCCAAATGAGTTTATGCGAGTCCCTATTTCTGCTGTTCCTGGAAAATTCATCTCAGCCAGAAAATCGAGCTTCATGCTGGCGATGACAAATGTTTTGCCAGCACCACTCAAAGCATCCATGCCGTTGAAAAATGTTGCTACCCGACCTTGCTCTAATAAAGTTGAGAAAACTGCGTTATTAACATGTCCTAAAGCATCTGTGTCACTATAACGCAACGGGACCGAGGTCCAGCATTTGTAATGGGATGCATCGGTTAAAGATTCAGTTTGCATCAAGGTCTCCTGAAAAAAGTGGCGTACTCAATTATAAGTCCCTTTAGATTTAAGACGACATCTATGCCGATTGATGCTTAAATAAGAATTGAAATATGTTCGATGCGGCTTAACTTAACTTGTTCTTTTGGTAAAAAGGAGCGGATTATGAAAGTCGTGTCTACAATTGTTCTTCTTTCGTCCATTTTTCTTGCTGGATGTTCACAAGCGCTTGATTCTTCGCCAAGGCTTGCACCTGAAAAAAGCAATGCAGAGCTTGGCGAAAAACTGGAAGCAAAAGAAGAAAAACTTTCACGCATGAAAGAGTCAATCAACTCACTCAAGGCTCAAATCAAAAAGAGCAATCCAGGGTCTTCTGCCATGTTTTTTCGCGAGCTAGCAAGTCGCCAGGCAGAATTTAGAATACTCGAACAAGACGTGTATTACTTGCGGCAGCAAGCAAAAAAATAAATCGAATACTTTTACTCGGTCGAGTTTTTGACTGCTAGTCCTTCAAGTTCGAGACTGCCTTTGACAGCAACGACTTCGCCTTGTTTAAGACCCGAAAGCACTTCGTTTTTACCGGCATAAACCGGACCGACCTGGATTTTTCTTTCTTCGAAAGTATCGGGCGATTTCTGCACATACGCAAGGTGAGCTTCTCCCACTTTCTGTACTGCTTCAGCTGGTATAACAAGAGCATTTTTGGTGGCAGTGCGCACCACCATTTTTCCAAACATATTTGGATGCAGTAAATCCTGTGTGTTGTCTACAGTGGCTCGAATAGGCAATGTTCTCGTTTTGGGGTCCATGATATTGCCCACGTTGTCTACCACGCCATGGAACGTTTGTTCCTGGAAGCTGTCTACAATAACGACGGCTGGCTGTTGACGTTTGACATATCGAATGTCTTTTTCGAATACTTGAGCGAACATCCAGACTGTAGATAAATCCGAAATTTCAAACAATTTGTTAGATGAATCGACCAGTTGACCCACGTCTACCTGACGTTCAATCAGTGTTCCTGAGCGGGGCGCGACAATGTTGAATACATCGTCGATTTTTCTTGTCTTGAGCACTTCGTCAACTTCTTTTGGCATGATGCCAAACAATCGGAGACGTTCTTTGGTGCTCACCACTACAGAATTCATTTTATCCTGCAAGTTTTTCACGAGCACTCGAGCTTCTTCAAATTCGCCTTCAGACAGCTCTAGATTAGAGCGTGCGGCAATTCCTTCGCCATAAAGCAATTTGTTACGCTCGTATTGTTTTTTGGCAAGAGAAAATTTTACTTTGGCTTGCTCCATGTCGGCTTCCAGAATCATCACTTTTTCAAGCAATTCAGATTCTAGTTTTGCCACCTCATCACTGCGTACAGTGGTCAAAATTTGTCCTTTCTTGACCATGTCGCCTACCTGGACATCGACGTCTTCAACTCTGCCTGGAACCATCGACAACACAGGTGTAGTCTGGTAGTCGTTCTCTTTCACTTCACCTTCAAGAATTAGTTCTACAGGCAGGGACTGGTATGTAACCTGACAGGTGGTCAGTCCGATTTTTTGCAATTGCGACTTTGTAAGATGAAGCATTGAATCATTTTCGTGCTTCGAGACAAAGGGGGTGTGGGCTTTGATTACATCATTGCCTTCTTTTTGAAATGGGTTTTCTATGCCAAGAAACTGGCATCCACTCAAGCACAAACAAAGTGCAGGCATCAGGCTGAATAAAGGTCTTATTTTGGATTTCATTGATCTTTGTTGCTTGATTCTGTTTCTGCTTCTTCGGGTGGTTTTTCAGGAAAGGCGTAAAGTGGTAAAGCTTCGGCGGTTTGCGATGACAATTCCATATCAGATTCTACCTGCTTCATTTTGCCTGAGCTAGGGCGGAAATATAAATAAATGCAGGGAAGAACGTATAAAGTGAGGAATGTACAGAAAATCATTCCGCCTATAATGACTATAGCGAAAGGCTTTTGGGTTTGAGCACCGATTTCGTTTGATAAAGCAGCTGGAAGCAAGCCCACCGCTGCAATAGCTGCGGTCATCAAAACGGGTCGCATACGGGTGATAGCGCCTTTGTAAACGGCTGTTCTGATTGGAACACCATTCATTCTCAGTTCGTCTACAAAGGAAACGAGCAGGATGCCATTTTTGACTGCCAGACCAAATAATGCGATAAATCCGACCCCTGCCGAAATTGAGAAATAGGTCTTTGTTACATACAGCGACAAGACCCCGCCGATGGCTGCAAGCGGAATGACTGAAAAGACTACCATTGCTCCACTCAAAGACCCGCAAGCAAAATAGAGAATTACAAAAATTACGCCTAGAGTAATCGGTAAAACAATCATCAACTGATTTGATGCTTCTTTTTGGCGTTCGAATTCCCCACTCCAGATTACAGAATAACCTGTGGGTAGCTCCATTTTGTCTACTTTGGCTTGTGCTTCTGCCACGGCGGTTGCAAGGTCTCGTCCGCGTACATTGGCTCTGATTGTGGCAAGACGACTTCCGCCTTCTCTCCAGATTTGAGTAGCTCCCATCGTTTCTTTTACTTTGGCGATTTGAGAAAGTGGAATTTTGACACCACTGGGAGTGTCTACCAGGATTTGCTCCAAGTCTTCCGAAGTGTTGCGATAAGCTTCGGCAAGACGCACTATCACATTGTATCTGCGCTCTTCTTCGATAGCAACTGTGGCTGTTTTTCCACCCAGTTCGATTTCGACCAAATCTTTCAAATCGTCCACTGTAAGCCCATAACGAGCAGCAGCAACCCGGTCGATTTCTATTTTTAGCTGCGGCTGACCCATAAGAGGATCGACGATTACATCTACAATTCCAGGCGTAGAGCGCATCTGCGCACCAACTTTAATTGCTGTCTGCTCTAGTGTTTCAAGGTCGGGACCGGAAACTTTGGCTACTAGTGAGCCTTGAACACCTGATAATGCCTCGTCCAGCGTGGTTTGAATATACTGGGTGAAATAATATTTGACGTTAGGAATTTCTTCCAGGTCTTCTTTCATCATTTCAATCAGCTTTTCTTTGTCTTCATGCATCTCTTTTGGCCATTCGGCGAATGGCTTGAGACCTATGAAAAACTCGAGGTCGGCAAATCTGTTCGGGTCGGATCCATCGTCGGGACCCCCTGCTTGTGAAAGCACTCCAGTCACTTCGGGGAATTTGAGCAGCTTCTCACGAATCTGACTGCAAATGCGATTAGCCTCTGCCAGAGTGACGCTGCCAGGTTTGATGGTTCCTCGAAGCCAGATATTTCCTTCTTCTAAATGCGGAAGAAATTCACTTCCCATGCTTGTATAAATTGGCACTATGGCAACGAAAGCAGCAATAGCCAAAAGAATGACGAGCCAGCGCAAACGCAAAGCAAAGTGCAAGGTTGGCGCATATATTTTACGTGCCAGAAGGACGATGAAACTTTCTTTCTCGCGCGGAGGATGATATGGAAACCAGAAAGAACAAAGAACAGGCACCAGGGTCAGTGCGCACAGACCAGCTCCTACCAGAGCTGTGACCATCGTAGTGGCAAGTGGTCTGAACAATTTGCCCTCTACTCCGGTAAAAGCGAAAATGGGCAGGAAGGTGGCTATGATTACGATAATGCCAGACACAAGTGGAGCTGCAACTTCGCATGCAGATTCCCTCAATATCTGTAATCGTTGTAATGGCGTTTTGTTTGGCCCAGCTTCAGAGAAGAAGCGCACGATGTTTTCGGTCATCACAACGGCACTGTCGACTAGAATTCCAAAATCGATTGCTCCCAGGCTGAGCAAGTTCGCTGGCACACCGAAAATGTTTAAGCCAATGAACGAAATGAGCACCGATACTGGAATTACAATAGCCGTTATGACCGCTGGCACAATGTCTACCAGGAACAAACATAGAAAAATAAATACCAGAGCGATGCCTGTAAAGACGTTGTGACTGACTGTTTTAACTGTCCGATCGACTAGAGTAGAGCGGTCGTACAAAGTTTCAAAAGTGACACCTGGAGGCAATTTCTTCAGTATGCCAGGCAGTCTTTGTTTCAATTCGGCAAGAACTTGCGAAGGATTTTCGTCTCTGCGCAAAAGCACAATTCCCTCTACTACGTCGTCTTCGTGGTCGTGCCCTACCTGTCCTCGCCTTACGAGTGGTTCGACTGACACTTTGGCTACATCGCGAATTCTTATGGGAATTCCTTCGCCATGCGCTTTGATAACGATTTCTTCGATATCGTCAACGCCCTTAAGCAAGCCCATTTCGCGTATAATGAGTGCCTGTCCATTGCGCTCCAGGAAGCCACCACCAGAGGTGGCGTTTGCGTGAGAAACTGCATTGAATACTTCTTGCAGTGTTATATCGTAAGCGCGTAACTTGTGCGGGTCTATCTGAATTAGATAAGACTTGGTAGGACCACCCTGGCTGATTACACCGATGACGCCCGGAATCTGTCTGAATAGCCGCTCCAGTTCCCATTGTTGAAAGGAGCGCAGTTCCATGGGGGTGAAATATCGGCTGTGCAGTGCATATCTGTAAATTTCGCGAAGCGAGCCAACCTCTGGTTCCAGTTGCGGGTTTGCATCGGGAGGCAATTCGACGCGAGTAAGACGTTCGAGTACTTGCTGACGAGCAAGCGAGACTGGTGTGCCGTCTGAAAATGTGGTGGTGACAACCGAAAGACCATACAAAGAAAGAGATCTCAGACGAATTTGTCTTGGAATTCCTAAAAGCTCTTTTTCCATTGGAATAGTAACGAGCTTTTCGACCTCTTCTCCACCTTTGCCGGGATAAAGAGTAATAATTCGAACTTGAGGGTTGGACAGCTCAGGATAAGCTTCAAGCGGCAATTTCTTCCAGGCCAATACTCCAAGCGCCACTATTACGCCTGTTACAATCAGCGTCATAAACCGGCCTTTCAGCGAATGTTCAACCAGCCAGTTTATTGCATTGTGCACAATGTCAGCTCACGTGAATCTTGGGACGTTGTTCGGGGTCGGTTTCCTCGGCTCTTAAAATTTCTCTGGTCACAGGGGCAATTTCGCCTTCTCCCAGAAAAATATATTTAAAAACGTATCCAAGAGGATGTCCTTCAGTCCAGCCGAAATAGGCATGCGGAATGGTTTTAGTACGGTCTCGAATATCCAGCAAAATAGCTGCAATGGCGTTTGGAACGGCCGAGCTCTGACAGCGCAAGACTTTGTTGCCATCGACCAGGTGTCCAGTTACGTGCAAAACGTTATCTATAAATTCAGATGCGTCTTGCACCCTCACCTCTAGAAAGATGAGCTGCGCTTCTTCAGGTGTAAGTTTATGCACTTTGCGTGTTTCGGCTTCTTTGGCGCTGTATTCCATGCCGCCTGGTCTGTGCGAAAGAATCGAAATTTCGCCTTCTTTTAGAAGTGCTTCCTGGAAGAAACTTTCAGCCACGTCGTCATACGAAACTTTTTGTATGCGCAATTCAAGCGAGCGCACAGTGCGTGAAAGCAAAGATGAGGCAAGAATAGCTGCGATGAAGAAAGAGGCAATATGAAGACCTTCAGGACGTTCTATTATGTTTGCAATCAGTGTGTACAAGAAGACACAGGTAATTACCGAAAATGCAGTACGTTTTGCTTTGCTTATTTTCCAGTAAGTCAGAGTCACGGCAAATGAATCGCATGTCATCAATACCAAAACACCAGTTGCATAAGCACCGGCTTGAGCGTCAACATTGGCTTTGAAAATCAAAGTGACTGCAAATGCCACTATCAAAAAGAACACCACGAGCGGGCGCATCGCAGCCGACCAGTTGGGCGCCATGCCGTATCTGGGCAAATATCTCGGCACCAGATTGAGCAAACCAGCAAGAGCCGAAGCACCTGCAAACCATAAAATTGCAATGGTGCTAGCGTCGTAAATGCTTCCCCAGGTGTGACCTAAAAGTTCGTGTGCCAGATAAGATATGGCACGACCGTTAGCATCTCCACCTTCGACAAAAGCTTCTGGTGGAATTAATAGACTGGTGGCAAAGCTGCTTGTCATAAGCATTAATCCCATTATGAGAGCAGCTGTCAAAAGCAGTTTTCTAGTGTTGGCAATTCGTCCGGTAGGACTTTCAGGAGTATCGTCTGCATACCCGCGCACGTGCGGCATAACTGCCACACCAGTTTCAAACCCCGACATACCCAGAGCCAATTTTGGAAAAACTAGCATAGCCATGCCAATCATCGGCCAAATCGAATGATATGTGCTTGTGAGTCGGTTCTGCCAGTTCGAAAACAATTCGGGATGGTGGAGTAAATTGTCCATCGCTACACCAATTGTGATGGCATTTGCGACCAGATAAGTGCCTACTATGAGAGTTGACAAACCAATTGCCTCTTTGAACCCGGTCAGGAATATCATCCCGAGCAGTCCTAAAAGCATAAGAGTTATTACCACTCTATCCAGCATAAACGCAGGTACTGCTTGTTGAATCAAAGGATTTTCGACAATGTGCGCAGTTGCGTCTGCTGCTGAAAGAGTAATGGTAATAATAAAGTCGGTACAGGCAAATCCAAGTAAAACAAGAACGAATGTTTTGCCTCTCCAGCCTGGAAAAAGGCGTGATAAGAGAGAGAGGCTGCCCTGACCGTGGGGGCTGATACGACTTACTGTCGAATAGACTGGCAGCGCACCAAACAATGTGAGAATAATTAGAATAAAGGTGGCAACAGGCGACAAAAGCCCGGCTGCAAGATATGCGATACCGGGCTGATATCCAAGGGTGGAGAAGTAATCGACGCCTGTAAGGCACATTACTTTAGGCCACCAGTCCTGGTGTGTTTCTTTTTCTTTTCCTCGTTGTCGAAGTCCTTCGAAAAACCAGATCAGGAATTTGTTCTTAAGTCGATCACGTGACGTCATTTTGGTTAAGCTTGCGCCTTGCTGTCACTTTTGACCAGCTCCAGATCGATTTCGAAATTGATTTCATCACCAACCATCGCTCCACCGTTATCCAGTGTTTTGTTGTATGAAACACCAAATTCTTTGCGGTTCAATTTCCCTTTGGCGCTTACGCCCATGTGCGGCGCACCTTTGATCATCACTGGTTTTGAAAGTGGTTCGGCATTGAGAGTGACTTTTTTAGTGACACCATGCATGGTGAAATTGCCTTCCAGAGCGAATGCTCCATTTTTTCCTGGAACTACTTTGGTGGAAACGAATTTCATACTTGGATATTTTTCTGTTTCGAGAAAATCACCACCGCGCAAATGCTCGTCGCGTTTTGGCTCCTGGGTAGAAATTGTCTTTGCATCGATAGTGGCATCGACTGAAGCTTTCGACAATGTTTTTCCGTCATATTTCACTTTGCCTGAAACCTGACCAAAATTGCCCCGCACGTTGGAGACCATCATGTGTCTTACGGTGAAATTGACTGCTGAGTGCGCAGTATCGATATCCCATGTGTCCACACTTACAGGAGCGGCTTTGGCAGGTGCTTTAGCTGGTTCTTTGCTTGCAGAAGCTGCTTCTTTTGCCAGAGAAGGCAAATTGCAGGCGAAGCCAAGCAAAAGTGCTGCGGTGAAAAACAATCGCTTCATTTCAATTCCTCATTTAGGGGTGTTTTTTTCCATGTTTAGCACGGTCTGCCATTCGTTTGATTGAACAGGCTGTATTGATAGCCTGCTGCCTGCCTGGACGACCAACATTTTCTCAAGGGCGGGATTCGACTTCAGTTCTTGCAAAGAGATCAGTCTATTTAGCTTTCGTACAAATTTTACGTCAACCATGTACCAGGTGGGATTGTCGGCCTTGCTCTTGGGGTCATAGTACTTGGATTTCGGATCAAGCGCCGTGTGGTCAGGATAACCGGCTTTACATACCTCAGCAATTCCAACTATTCCGATTGCTGGTTTTCCATCGTCTGTTTTGGCATTACTGTGATAGATAAAGACGTGGTCGCCTGGTTTTGCATCGTCGCGAAGCGAATTTCGTGCCTGGTAGTTGCGAATTCCTTCCCAGTAACAAGTTTTTTCCTTTTGCAACTGGTCAATCGAATATACGTCTGGTTCGGTCTTGAACAACCAGTATCGAACGCCTTTGTCTTTTGTTGCCATTGACTACCTGTGAAATCGATAAGACTCAGAGCGGCGAAGTATAACACCAAATTAGGTGCCAAAGCGGGGACCAGTTTGTGATCGATTTGTGATGAAGATTACTTAAAATTAGCGAGATACGAAGCGCTTCAAGCGCTGACCTACGAGATCCTGTCTCACTTCATTTGTGCAATGAGGCATCTGGTATGCGTAATTTGCCGGATAGGGATTGTATTGGGCCGTGTATTGCGGATATTGCTCGTAGGCTGCTGGATAATTCTGGTAATTTTGAACTGGAACACGCATTGGTGTAGCCATCTGAGGTGTCATTTGAACGGGCATTTGGGATTGCTCGAAAGACTGTGTTTCGTTTAATGGAACCATGGTTGGGAAAACTGTTTCAGCGGCTTGAATTGCGCCGGCTGGATTTTCAAAGATCTCTGGTCGTGGTTTGTTATGGTTTGATGCCTGCGCGGCGTCTCTTTGATACGCATTCAAACCAACAAGGCTGATTGAAATTAGAAGAAGCATAGAGGCGATTATTTTGATTTTCAGTATTTTCTTGGAGTTGTCGGGACGCTCTGCGCATCCACAAAGACATTCTTCGTTTGCAGATGATTTGTGTCCAGATTCAAAATTCACAGATGGCAGAGAAAGACTTTGCCCGACTTCGTGCAACTCTTCTCTCAATTCAGGTGGTGTAGGAAACATGTATTTACCTTTGTCTGGAGCCACCGTGAGCCCTCTGCTTGACATTCTGAGTGATGCGATATTGGTAGTCAAGCAAAAGGTGGTGAAATTACGTAGAAGTAATCTCCATCTTCATTTTGACTGGGTTTCCAGACGTGCGAATATGAGCGCGTTATAATATTGCCGGTGGTGCCTACCTAGAAGTCTGTGACTTCAGTCGTTAGAACCGAATCTTCTAGGCAAGCCAAACCCCGGCTGGTAGTGCGGGTGGAGGGAGCTACCCGACAGTTGAGTCTGTTTGTTCTGATTGTCGAACGCGAATGCAGGTTGAGCGAAGAAATCAGATTTCAATTCCATTTTGGGTTTTTCTTGGTTCGAACCTAGAGCCTGTTTTCGATCAAGCTCCATGAAGTAACAAAGGGTGCAAAGCATTGCACAGGCTACTACAAATAGTGCGGCTACTCTGATCATGGTGTCCAGAAAAGAGTGTTCCAGCTTTTCGACTTTGGCATAAACAGTTGCTTGTGGTTGTTTAATTCCCTTGTGAGCGAAATATCTTTCCATAGCTTCTCCGATGGTACGCCATTCTTGTTCGAAATTCGGTGGAACGTGATATGAATGGAACATTGCTAATACCCCCAGTATTAGTGCCGTTGATTCCGATTCAAAAACTTGCTTCCGCCACATACTGTTGTAAGGCCGCCAGGAAGGGAAGTCAAGAAAACTAATATGTCAAGCTGTTACGGCGTGTTTCGAAATGTAACAGGAATTGTAAAGCTCGAAAAGCTCTTCATCTCTACATTTTCGCTTAGTCTGAAGATTCCCATGTGTATTCGGTCACGCCTGGCGATTTGCGAGTAACAGTCTTTTTCACGTTTATATTATTGATGCGTCTTTGAGTTGTTCGACTGCTCCGTGACTGGGGTAAAACGTCGCCTGAATAAATCATTTCCTGTTCAGCACTGTTTTGTGCTTTGTCTTTGTTCGTTTTGCCCATATTCGTATCCAGCTGACCAAGTCCCGATCCGAGTAAATGAGTAAGCGGTTTGGAATGGTCTTTATAGTATGCGGTGTTGTATTGTCTCCAGATTGGAGCCGCGACCGTGCCACCCGTGATTCTGGTAGACGAGCCTACAGCCTGGTTTTTCGCATTGCCAGTCCATACTACTGTCACAAGGTCTGGAGTGAAGCCTGCAAACCACAGGTCTTTGCCATCATCAGCGGTGCCGGTTTTACCAGCCGAGGGAATGCCTTTTACCCGAGACGCGGTTCCAGTTCCAGATGCGACCACTTCTTTCAAAACGTCTACGAGTTCTATCACCGGTCTTTCGTCCATAACTCGTTCCACTTCCGGACTAAAAACAGCCAGTGTCTTTCCTTTTTCATTTTCAATTTTGCGAATGAATCGAGGTTTCACCCTTACACCGCCTCTGGCTATGGTACCATATGCGGTGGCAAGGGAAAGAGGCGACGCTGCCGATGCTCCAAGCGAAAGAGCCATGGTGGGAGCAAGAGTTTCGTTCAGTCCCATCCTTCCAGCCACACTAACTATCGAAGGAATTCCAACTTGTTGAGCTACTCTTACAGCGCAAACGTTTTTGGAATATTTGAGCGCTTCGGCAACTGTAATCATGCCTGAATATTTTTTGTCGAAGTTTTTTGGCTCCCAAATAGGATTTTCTTTGTCGTTTTCATCCACTACAGACAAAGGTGTATCTGAAATCATGCTGGAAGGACTGAGCGCCCCGCCTTCAAAGGCAGTGAGATAGACCATGGGCTTGAAGACAGATCCCATTGTGTGGGGATGAACAGCTGAGTTCCATTGATTTTCTAAATATTGTCCATAGCCACCGACCAGTGCCACCACCGAGCCATCGTTCAAATTGATAGAAGCAAGTGCTGCCTGGTCAATTCCTTTTGGAAGCCGAGCATTTTTAATGGCTGCTTCTGCCGCGTTCTGCGCTCTGGTATCGAGACAGGTGTAGACTTTGATTCTTTTCGAGCCTGTATAGGGAAGTAATTCTTTCACTTCTTGTGCGACCAGGCTCGAATAATACGGATATTTCGGTACGAAAATTTTTGTGGAGATGTTATCTTGAGCTTGTCTGAAAACCAGCGGCTGATTGATTGCCCAGTCGGCTTCTTCTTGTGATATCAAGCCAACTTCGTACATGGCATTGATAACGTATTGCTGTCTTTGGATTGCTGCTTTGATGTGTTCTTTATCGCCAAGTATAGACGGAGATTTTATTATGCCGGCAAGAAATGCAGATTCTCCAATGGTCAATTGACTTGCTGGTTTGTCGAAATATGTCTTGGCTGCTGCTTCTACACCATATGCTCCCGAGCCGAAATAAATTTGGTTGAGATACAATTCTAGAATTTTTTCTTTGGAATATTTTTGTTCGATTTGTTGTGAAACAATTGCCTCGGCGATTTTGACCGAGATATTTCTTTTCTGAGCCGCAAAAAAAATGTTCTTGGTCAATTGTTGAGTAATAGTAGACCCGCCCTGGACCTGATGACCTTTGGAAATATTAGTCAACATCGCACGTGTGACACCTTCCCAGCTCACACCTGAATGCTGGAAAAAGCTTCTGTCTTCAGCTGCAATAACGGCTTTGACCACGTTTTGAGAAATCTTTGCCATGGGCACGACTTCACGGCGTTCTTTAGCAGGAAAAGTGCAGATTAGCTTATCGTCACTGTCATACAAAATCAGCTCGGCGCCTGGCTGATACGATTCTAAAATAGATAAATCTGGCACTTTCAAATAGTCGACCCAAACAAAGACTGCAAGAATCGAAATCACAAGAGCCATTATCAGAGTGAAACTGGACATAGTAACTCTGGCTGACATGAATACCATGTCGAGAACAGGCTTGACTCCCCCAAAGTCATTGAGCCTTTGAAAATTCTCTTTATTAGGCTTTGGCGCCCTACGTCTCATGTGAGCCTTTGTGATACTCTAGTCTTGATGGACTTAACTACTGGCATTCTACTTATTATTTCTATTGCCCTTTTGGTCATTCCACCTGTCATTTTGTTGTGGCCACTTGTTCATTCAGTGGCGGATAGAATCAGTGGAAAGAAAAGCGGGGTCAAGGAAATCGCTGATCTAAAAAAACGTATATCGACCTTGGAGAGCGTCATCTCTGACTTGCAGAACAAAGTGCACGTAATCGAAGAATCGAGCGAGTTCAAAGATAAGCTCTTAGAGGACTCTCAGGTCAAGACGCCTTAGTATTTACGTTATCCGGCTTTTGAAAGAAAAGCACAGCCACAGTGGCAGATAACGTGAAAAATATAAGCACGAAAAAGGCTGAATTGAAGCTTCCTGTTTTTTCTGCAATTAATCCGGTCAGGTATGGAGCAAGAATGCCTGAAAGGGCAAAAAATGTATCCATCAATCCAAGACTGGTTGCGGCACGGTCTTTGGCCAGGTCTGTGTTGAGGGCATAAAATGCAGCGTTTGGCATTAGACCAAATCCCAGCCCAAGCGAAATGAAGAGTAAGCTCAGATTGACGTCGTGAACATACATCACAGGAATAAAGCAAATCCCAGACAAGAGCTGACAAATCCAGATCATATGCGAGCGCGACTTGCGCATGCTACCAGTTTTCTTCCAGATATAATCCGACAAGAATCCAGCACTCATGAGCATGATGGCTGAAGTGAGCCAGGGCGCGATTAAATAGAATCCGATTTGTTTCAGTTTCAAATGATAAGTAGCTTCGTAATAACCTGGAAGCCAGGTCAGAGCAAAGAAAAGCAAATATCCAAAGGCGAAGAAAGCAAAGTTATTCGCCATCAAAGATGGATTCAAAAGCATAAATTTCCAGGTAGTAGTGCCGAGACTGAGATGATGATGACGCATCTCGGCGTCACTCTTGCCTCTTTCCACCGCCTGCCCATCGCGAATATGGCGTAATTCGGCTTCATTGACATGAGTTGAATTTTCGGGATAATCGCGAAACATGTAATACCAGATGAAAGCCCAGACGATGCCGACTCCACCTAGACAGACAAACATCAATTTCCAGCCAAAAGCAATGATTAAATTGGTGATTAGCGGTGCGCCAATCACGGACGCCATCGGAACCGCAGCAAGTCCAATAGCGGTGGAGCGAGCGCGCTCGTTGGTTGGCAACCAGTCTGCCACTACTCGTGTGAGTGAAGGAAAATGCGGACCTTCAGCCAGTCCAAGCAATGTTCTGAAAGTGAACAAGACACTGAAACTGCTTGCAAGTCCCATCATGGCTGTTACGCCTGACCACAAAATTGCTGCTCCAGCCCAGATTTTGCGTGCTCCCCATTTGTCTACCATCAATCCGCCGCCTGTGGTCATTATCATGTAACCAACGGCAAAAGCTGCGGCAACGGCGCCAAATTCGCTTTCTGAAAAGCCGAATTCTTTGCGTATAGGTGTTATGGCATAAGAGATGGCGGACCGATCAAGATAGTTCACCAGGGTAATGAAAAACGCTAGTCCCAGAATCACCCATCGATAATTGGTCGCTTTACCCCCATTGGCCTGATTTTCTTTAGTAAAAGTATCAATTTGGGGGGACGAGGGGGTTTCCATGTCTAATTTATCTTATATGGGGAACTATCAAAGTACATGATGTTAGTAAATAAGGCCTGGCGATTTTGTTCAGTTTTGGAACTTTTTGAACTTTTTCGCCTTAAAAAACGTCTTATGGTTAGGATGCGATTTACTTTTACCACAGAACAAAAATAAGCGGGCAGACAAGAGGGATAAATTATGAAAAGAGTACAGCTCGGTTTTTCGGCACTGGCTTTGGTTTTGGGGTTGCAGTTTGGCGCTTCGAGCGCTTGCAATTCTCAAGAAGTGCCTCTTTCTGAAGCTGGGGTGGATATAGTCGAAGAAGGTCCTGGTTCCATGATTATTGACCAGGTAGCCGAAATGCCAGGAGGCGATACTTTTGCCATGCGTATGCGTCACGCCGGTCATGGCTTTGGTGGCGGAATGGGCATGGGTGCCAGCTGCCCTTATCTTGAAGGCGAAAATAAGTTGACCGACGAACAATTCGAAAAGTTCTATCAAATTAAAAACCGGATGAAAGACGATATGGGCAGCAAAATGCTCGAAATGGGCAAGTTGCGCAGACAGTTTTGCGATGAGCTCAATCGTGAATCAATCGATACCAAAGCAGTGTCTAAATTAGAAGACAGAATGGCTTCACTCAAAGCTGAAACTTCAAAAGTTTTCACCAGTGCAGCATTAGAGATGATGAATGTTCTCACGCCTGAACAAAGAAAGATTCTGCGTCAAAAAATGGTGCGCGGCGCAAGCATGCAACACCCAATGGGACATTGCGGAATGGGAATGGGAGTGGGACGAAACCCTGGCATGATGCATCATCCAGGTGGCGGACACCATCACAAAGGTGGAGACAAATAAAATGACTCGTCGAAATAATATCTTTGTTCTTCTTGCAGTGGCTCTGAGTTTTAGCCTGGGACATAGCGCCTTTGCAATTGATGCCGCCAGTCTTACCGATATAATTCGAAACGCAAATATTCTCAAATATGACAAGTCGCCTAAAGTCACCATAAGTGGTGCGCAAATCACCACTTCGGTAGACCCGATGGGGCCGCCTGGGAAAACATCAGACCAGGATTTGAAAATCGATGCTTTGCTCCTGGCAAAATCTTTGTACGATGCAGCACCGCAAGAGTTGAACAGTTGCAAGATCATTTTTTCAAATGGTGGTAAAGACGCGAGATACACTATAATTTCGCGTCAAAAAGTGAGTGAATACAGTTCTGGTTCTGTCAATGCGCAAGAGTTGCTTGGCTCCCTTGCGCTCACTTTGGTCGTGCAGGAAAGTCAACCGGAAGTGGTCGAGGGTCCTTTCTACGAACGTAGAATTCTAGTCTGGGAGCGCATCGAGAATTTGCGCAAACAGGGAACCGGGGTGAAGCCGTTTGAGCATTTGTATACTGAAGTTGAAAGTTCAATCAAAGCAAACGATGACCAGAAGACCATTTTTAATAAACTAACTTCGCTTGAAGAAAAACTTTCAGGCCAGGAAACTCAGATAGCCCAAGCTAAAAAAGTGGCTCAGGGCAAGGGAATCCACGGCAATGTCGCAAGTTCGTCTGCCAGTGCTAAAGGCAGTGGTCCGGCTGCTAAATTCCTCTCCGCCATAGACGAAAGTAAAATGGATAATGTTTTTTCTGCCAAGCGTTATGTCGATGCCTATATGCAGCACACCCAAGAAGTGCTTTGTTCTCGCAAGGATACTGAAGGTTATCGACAGGCTACACAGATGTGTCAGGATATGAAAAATTTGTTTTCAAGCAAGGATATTCCAAATTTCTTGCGCCGTGCGCAAGATTTTAAAAGGCTCGTAAACGAGAAACAAATTCCAGCTCCGACCATGGCAAATTTGCAGCATTAGAGGACCAGAACGATTCAAGAGCCTCCATTAACTGATAGTAACCGCAAAGCGACTGACCCGCTTCTGGGCACCGTTTTGGATGGTCGCTATATGATTGAAGAGCGCATAGGTACTGGTGGCATGAGTGTGGTTTATCGAGCCAGGCATTTGCGCTTGAATCGCCCGGTCGCGGTTAAAACACTGAAAGTGCAGATAGATACCAAGCCCATTTATAAAGAGCGCTTTCAGCGTGAAATAGATAGCCTGAGTACACTCAATCATCCAAATATCGTTACTGTGACTGACTGTTTAATTGACGAGCATGGGCAACCATATGTGGTGATGGATTTGCTCAAAGGTAGAAGTCTGGACAAGATGCTATGCGAGCAAGGTCCGCTCAGTGTGCCATGTTTTGCTAATATTGCCCTGCAGATTCTAAGCGCAATCGAGCATGCTCATCGCAATGGTGTCATTCATCGAGATATCAAACCAGGCAATATCGTGCTTATGGATGATGATGCGGGGTATGCAAAAGTTGTCGATTTTGGACTGGCGAAACTTGGTCAAGAAAACACCAAGCTAACTCATTCGGGTGAAATCTGGGGAAGTCCGCCCTATATGAGTCCGGAGCAATGTAAAGGCGAAGCGACTGATCATCGTTCGGACATCTATTCAGTCGGCTGTGTATTTTATGAA
The DNA here is from genome assembly GCA_026129135.1 of Cyanobacteria bacterium TGS_CYA1. Taxonomy (GTDB): domain Bacteria; phylum Cyanobacteriota; class Vampirovibrionia; order Obscuribacterales; family Obscuribacteraceae; genus Aved-18. The sequence goes on from JAHCIQ010000006.1 coordinate 123,119, forward strand.
ATGCTTATGGGCAAGGACCCTTTTCCAAACAGTAATCTGTATGAGCTTTTAAACAAACATGTGCATCAGATACCGCCTGAATTTGCGAAAGTAAACCCACGCAAAGATCTGCCTGGTGAGCTCGAAAAAGTTATTTTCAAAGCGATGGCTAAAAAGCCCGAGGACCGCTTTCAATCTGCTTTTGAAATGGAAGAAATACTGTTGAGGGTGCTTGGCGATTCATGGGCGAAGGAACGCAATGCGTTTAAGCACGCAATTCGTGCACAGGGACTGAGCAGCTCGTCAATTAGAATCCAGTCGCAACGAGACCAGCCAGAAGGCACTATGCGTGGCCCGCTTGCTCTGCTGCCACAATTCAGTCTGTGGTTGATGCTATTTCTGATTCTGGGGTTTGCAGGATTGGGAGTGGCGTCTGTGGCTGGTTGGAATACTCAAAACTCCCATTCTAATTCGAGCGCTAACCTAAACTCTTCTATAGCTGACTTTTCTGGGCTTGCAGATAAGAACATAATTTTAGACGACTCTGATACCATTGTTAAAAACAAAACGGCATCTCCTACAAAGCACATTACAAGCGCAGCTCCGCTAGCTAAATCAAGCCAAAATTCCAGTCACAATCTTATGCACAGTCATAACAGATGGTCGAATCTGGAGAAAGAAAAGAAAAGCCAGCAAAAGCCAGCTCCAATTAAGGAGTCAAAAAATAGTGACCCCTGGGACGAACTTCGAAGGTTGCGCAAAAACTAAAAGAGACCATGTATGACATCGAGTCCTGAAACTGTTTTAAAAGAACCGCAAGCCGAGCATATCTGCGAACTTGCAACTACAAAAGACACGCATCCAGAACAACTGGTCCAGGCTCTTGACCATTTGCTTTTGTGTCTTGAAGACCCGCAATTGCGTATGAAGGCTGTTGGCGAATTACACAAACTTTCGGATTTGCTTGAAGCGCTCAACGAAAAAGCACAAATACATTTGATGCTGCGCAAAATGACAGTCAAGAATTTGAAAGTGCCAATCAAATTGCTGCTTACCCCGGCGGTGTTTTCGCCTGAAATGTGGGGGCGCACTTTTGCTGAAGGGCTGCTTAAAGATCCTGACCAGTTCCATGGAAAGAGTGTGGTCGAACTTGGAACTGGTTCAGGTTGGATCAGTCTTCTGCTTTTGCTCACGACCCAGGTAAAAGAAATTCTGGCGCTCGATTTGAATCCGGTTGCGGTGCTACTTGCAAAATTGAATGCCTGGTTGAATGGTACTACTCGCGATGGCTATCCAGTGACCAGTCTATTGGGAGCGCCTATTGTAGGGGCGCTTAGAATCAAGCAATCTGACCTCCTTTCGGTGGTAATAGATTCAGCATCAAAAGAAAAATTTCATCACATTATCGGTTGTATTCCTCAAGTTTTGCATCCAGCTGAAGAACATTCGACTTTTAGCGAAGTAAATGAAGGAATAAACGAAAAAGATTTGTATGACCTGAGTAATTATTGCTTCCGTCAGGGAATCTTAGAAGACCGTTTCGGATTGCCTCTGATTGCAAGAGCACTCGAACAGTCGCAAATATGTCTGAAACCTCAAGGCAAAGTAACTTTCATCATAGGTGGCAGACCGGGTCCCAGAGAAATTCAAGCAATGTTCGAGCGTCGTGCCTTTATTCCCGAACTTGTTTTGAGCCGGCGCATTCCTCAAGCCGATGATACTGACCTCGATTCGCTGGTAGAACTCGAGCGGGCGCACGATATCAAATTTCATTTTTTTATTTCGAAGAATTCGCAAGATTCAGTCAGCGCCGATACTGCCGTCAAACTTCTGAAACAGGGTGCTTTTATCTACCACGATTTGCTTGTTTATCGTGCTCAATCGAATCCAAGGTTCGAGCGTTCTTTATTCGAGTTTCTCGATAATCTTCATAAGCTGAATCTCGATACTTTGAGAAGCGAACTGGATTTTTCGCGTTTGAGTGAAGAGCAGGTGAGCTTTTTAAGCCGGCTCACCCACGAACTCTTGCAGAGTCGCTATCTTCCTTATCCCCACGAGCGAGGCGATTTTTCATTTAGAGAAAAATTGTCGCGTTTTTTGCAAGTTTATTGTCATATCAAATATGATGCCGAAAAATTATTTGTGGGACCCGAACGCATTCAACTTTTGGAAATGATACTGAAAATGGTATTACCAAAAGGCGGATGCTTGCTTTTGTCCGAATCGCTCAAAGAAGTCTATGGGCGCCTTTTAGACAATGACAATTGTGTAGGGTGTTATGCCAATGACGATTTGCCCGAAATTTTCAACCTCGATGACGTTTTGAATCCAGACATAGTTTTGATTGCTGCAAAGCAATTTTCGAGGCCTTCGCCTTTATTGTTGGACGCGTTATTCCAGCAAGCACTCAAGCATCCAAAGCGTCTTTATATCCTTGATGATTCTGCCAATTTCGATATAGGCTCAGGTCTCGATTCGAATATAACTTTGCGACTTGCAGGGCAGGCTGCTGTTCCTTCTAACTTAGTCTTCTTGTATGGACTTACTAAAAATACAGTTTGTCCGGATCTCGAACTCAGTTTTCTTCTTAACGCACCTGAACACTGGCCCGAACACTTTGATGTCACTTCCGAGTTGAGCTATTCGCGTATTTCATATCCAGGTCAGCTTTATTACGAGTGGCTTTTCGATGACCTTCTCGATTTGCCGTTTCCAGACGAGCCTCAAAATGCGCTTAAAGTGCACAAAACTGTTTTTAATCCGTCACTCAATCCAAATTTCGTAGAAGCCGCTTCGGATGCGGTGTTCGCACCTAAGCCAGTCGATGTCGAGCATCCGCCAGGCGATTTGATTCGACTAGATTATGGAGAGTTTGAGCATGAAGTTCCTGATTTGCTGATTAAAGGTCTGATCAAAGGTTTTGTAGAGCCGAGCGGTCAGAAAATGAAAGATGTTATGCGCAGTCGCATAGCGGCTTACATTAAACACACTCGAAACAGAGATATCGACCAAAATGATATCGTTCTGGGACAGGGTGTTTTTCCCCTTCTTGCTGCGATGCTTGGCGCTTTGAGACGGAAACTCGCTCGCAAACCGCTTGTGGCATTGCATACAGGCTCATACGGACCACTCTTCCCTTTGCTTGCATATCATGATGCTGGACTTATACAAGTCGAGTCCCGGGCAGAAAATGGTTTTCTGCTGCAGGCTAGCGATCTTGAAAAGTTGAAAGAGAAACCCGACCTGGTCTGGATCACCAATCCATCTAATCCTTCGGGGTATTTTTATACAGAGGACGAGATTCAAGTTCTTGGTCGTTACTGTGCGGAGAATGATATTTTACTCCTGGCTGATGAAATTTTCTTCTTGTTGAGTGATATAGCTTGCGGCGACTGGACCAAACCACTCTTGAGCTTTGCCAGTTTGTACGGCACGAAGGCCGGTGAAAATTTGTTTGTTTTAGATGGAGTAGCAAAATCATTTGCTGCCGGAGGATTGCGTTGTGGGTTCATGACCTGCCCTTCTGAGGAATGGGCGCAAAGAATACAAAATCAAGCAGTGGTGCCATCTAACGTCTTGCTTCGAGCCTGGGATAATTTATACAGTGCCTTTCTCGATGTGGCACCACATTCGATGCTCGATGTTGCAGAGGCTTCCAAAGAAGTGAAGATTTATCTGGACCAGGCAAGAGGTTTATTGAGCAAGCATAGAAATGAATTGAATGAATTGCTTGAAAAATACGATTGTGGATTGAGTTTATCCTCTAGTTCAGCCAACTCTAAGCGTGTGCGTGGCGGCATGTTTTCGATGGCTAAACTAGCGTCCTGTCAAAAAGATCTAGCAGTGCATGAAAAATTACTTTTAAATCCTGACGATTGGAGCCGAACTAAAGGTTATTGCCGAATCTGTTTTTCTTTGCCCGAAACCAAATGGCAGGAAGCGATGAAACGTTTGAAGAATTATCTGGAGCAGAAAAGGTGAGCAAAGTCTGTCTAATAACAGGCGCCACGGCAGGCATCGGGCAGGCTGCAGCAATCGAACTTGCTGCACCAAAATATGATTTTAAACTTGTTATTGTCGCAAGAAACAAAGAACGCTGTGAAAATACAGTGGCATTAATCAAACAAAAGCATAAAGATGCAAAGGTCGATTATCTGGTTGCAGACCTGTCTTCGTATAAGCAAGTGAGGCAACTGGCATCTGAATTCAAAAGTAAGTACGATCAGTTAGACGTGCTTGTAAATAATGCTGGCGCCATTTTTTTCAGTCATAGAGAAAGCGCAGACGGTCTTGAGATGACTTGGGCACTGAATCATTTTGGATATTTCTGGTTAAGCCTCGCTCTTAGCGACTTGCTTAAAAAATCGGCACCCAGTCGCGTAATAAATGTTTCTTCCGCTGCTCACAGACGTGCATTTTTGCCTTCTATGGATAATATCGGCAAAGAAAAGAATCAAACTGGATATCCAACTTATGGCAATACCAAACTTGCAAATATCTGGTTTACCAGAGAATTGCACAAACGCATGTTTGCAAATGGTGTCACTGTAAATTCGATGCACCCGGGCATTGTGGCCACTAATTTTGCCTCAGACAATGGATTGTTTGGAAATCTGTTCAGAGCGGCTGCCAGCCTCTTCTGGGTGCCTGTAGAAAAGGGCGCCACCACTATTGTTTATCTGGCAACTTCGCCTTTGGTGGTGGCAGTGAGTGGTGAATATTTCGAAAATGAAAAAATTTCAAAACCAAGTAAACTCGCCTTAGATGACGCGATGGCAGAGGCGCTCTGGCGCAAGAGTGAAGAAATAACGGCGTCGTTTAAATAAAGCGATAAGCCATTAGTCCCACGCTCAAAATCAAGAATAGAAGTCCTAGCCCTGCTGATGCCGACTTTGCGCTTGGGCTTGGAATTACAAGGGCTAAAAAGAAAAATGGCAGTGAGAGCAGAGCGCACAAAAGCGACTGACGCAATTGCAAAAGGAGAATGAGCAGGTCGGGATACTGAGCCTGGCCCATCCAAATGCGCAAAGCTTGAGCCTTGTCCAGAGCCATATTTTTCAATGCGGCACTGGTAATCACTTCGCCACGCTCGGCCTGGAGCACCAGTTTTTTTCCACCATTTCCGTCGAAAATTCTTCCCGAACCATCGCATGCATGCATTACGAAACTGTCTAAATATGAGGCATTCGTTTCAATCGACAAATGTGCGCAGTTAATACAACCAGGGTATAGAGCGGGTTCTTCTGGCCAGGTGCCACCTTTTTCCAGATGAGCCATGAATGCTTCTTTATTTGCATAACCGGTTTCTTTCAATGAAACTTTCACCTTTTGAATAAAAGGATAATCCGTTCTTCTAGTAAATGGATTCTCGTATTTGCTGTCTTCGCCAAGCGACTGGTCTGGATAGCTGCGCTCGTCGTTATAAAACTGATTGGCCGATTTAAGCGTCTGGTGAGCTGTCTTCAAAATAATCTGCTCAGGCGCCTTTTCAGAATAAAAGGCGGTATTGCTCTGACCGACGAGTTTTTCTTGACCTTTGAACATCCAGAATTCTTTTTCGAGCGGATTTGTCATAAGCAGTGCAGCTATGTTTTTGATGCCCGAGGAAAATGCGTCGTAAGATAATGTTTTTTCGCTGCCAGCTCCCTTTGATCCACCGCTCGATGCAAGAATCGCAAAAGTATCGGTCAATTTTAAAGACAAAAGACCATCAGCCTGAGTGTAGAACATACTCTGGCTAGCAAGCGATTGTTTGAGCGTTTTTCCTCTGCTCATGCCCAGTGCGAAGGTTGCACCAAGTAAAATGAAGACCAGTCCAATAGTAACGATGAGAACTATATAACCGGCAAAACCCGCATTCTCTGGTTCGCCTATAGCTTTTGCCGATTTTATGGCTCTTTTGACGCGGCTTGAATCGAGCTCTCTTTGAGCTTCTTCCTGCTCCATTTCGTCATAGCCTTTTTTAACCCGCATTTTTTTCACGCCTTCGGTCATCGAATCGCGTTCGAAATCTCTGACCGTTTTCATGATTTCTTCGGCTAAATCGCGGTCGCCTAGCGTGTTGCAGATGGTGTAAATGTTATTGGCTGTTTTAGAACATTCGATGTGTCTTGCGCCATAAGCTTTGGTCTGTGCGTCAAGCAAGTCAAGAGACAAGTAGAGCGCATTTGTATAGTCGTTATTCTGGCTAGCAATACTTATAAGACTCTTGTATGACAAAAGCGACTGGTGATGAGTTGGTCCAAGCTCTTTTATAGTGCGCTTGAACAGGACTTCAGCCTTCTCGAAATCGAAGGACTCAAGGCATCTGATTGCCTCGGAAAAGGTTGCGCTTTCCTTGTAGTCGGTCATAGCCCTATATCTTAAACTAAATTCCGCCGCTTGACTAAGCGTCGAATTCCTGGTCTAGAACATCTTTTTCAGTAGTGTAAACACTGTCAAGGTCTTTCTGGACCTCACGTTTGAAAGAAAGGCTCTTGGCCTCTTCTAATTTTTTCTCGAGATCGGCTTGCGGAGCGCTTAACTTGCTCCAGTATTGCATACGTGTTTTATTGCGCTCTTCGATATTTTTGTTTGCGACCGAAATGCCGAATGCTCGTACCGCAGGGACTACAAGAAACAGAGTGCCATAGATCACAAGTGCCTGAATAAGAGGCGCGAATTTGTAGAGCATGGAAATATAGTCCATTTGCAAGAACAAGAACCAACTGCCGATGAAATTGAGCGCAGCAAGAATATAAACCGGTAGCATTTGATCCGTGCGCACGTTGGAAAATTTCCAGGTAAATTCGCTCAGGTATTGAGGCAGCTCGCCTGGCCATGGGCTTTGCGCAGTGGCCTTTAGAGACGAAAAATCATAGACTATATTGCCAGTTTCAGTTACTTCTGGTTTTCCCTGGAAACGAACGAGAACCGGAAGCATCGCGTCGTCATCGTTTGACCCTGTATATGGTGCCAGCTGATCTGCGGTAACTACTCCGTTGTTTTCTCTTATTGCTTCAGCAATCATCGCCCATTTGCGCTCTTCGAGATTGAGGTTGGGATCGCCGTCTCCAAAGAGAAAAGAAAAAACGTTGAAAAAGAAATTGGTTTTTTTGGGTTTGATTATGGTCGGGCGATTATATCTGTCATAAGTATCCGTGCGATAATCGCGTGGGTTTGAATATGTCTGCCACAAGAAAATTTCACGAATGAGCATCCAGTCCCAGAAGCCTAGATGAAATCCGCCTCCACCGCCCCATCCGCCATCGTAATCGTCGTATCCACCGTCACTATCTGAATCGCGACCGCCGATGCGACTGTAGAAAAAAATGACCATGAAAATGAGCACTACTACAATGACGAAAGATAAAATGAGCATCACGCCAAATGAAATGCGCAGTAAGAAGAATGCTGCTTTGAATAACCAGTCGCCAAGCCGTTGCAAGAAAAGTTCCATGCCACGGCTCAGATAAGTGGCTTCGAAATTGATCGGGTAAGAATAGACGATATCACCCTTATCACCGACTTTGAGATTGCCTTTGGTTTCGGCTGCAATCGCATTTAAATCTTGTTCGACAGCAAGCACAGGAAGCCCAGATTTGAGTGCCACGTCTGCTGCTGTAACTTTGCGCCCAAGCGAGTCTATGGTCTTTATTACCACTTGCTTTTGCGGATTCATGGTGAGGGTTTGCAGTTGTGTCATCACTTAATAGATATCAAATACCACCAGAAATTGCCTGTCCCGCTTTAATGATAGCGATAATGGCGCACATCAGTGATTCTCCCGCGATAGCACCGGAAGCGACAGGAATCAGATAAACCTCGGCATTTTGAGGACGCGCTTTGGACCATATCAAGCCGAGAACGGCACCGATCATAAAGCCAAGCGAATTTATAAGCGGCATGACCCATGACAGTCCCAGTCCCATGGCAGAGGGCAAAAATTTCTTTACGCTCTTGGGGGCGAGCGTGTCTGCAATAGCAAGTCCAATGCCGATTGCCGCTCCAATCAAAATGCCTTCCTGAGCCGTGGGCGGAATGACTTTGCTCAATTTGTCTGCACCCTGAGTGATGACACTTAGCGCTTCAGCCATTGCTTTCCACATGACAGTAGAAGGTGGGTTATATGATTCTAGTACTTCTTTATTAGGCACCATCGCAAACCATGCCGGAACAATAGCAATCGAACCGAAGAAAACACCGATGAATTGAGCCCAAAACTGTTTTCTGGGATTGGCACCTAGCAAATAACCGCTCTTCAAATCGGTGAGCAAATCGGCAGACGCCACGGCGGAGTTGGCCGTGACACTAGCGGCCATGAGATTGGTGGTCATATTGGTGGGTGCAAGAAATGCATATGCAAGTTGAGTGATTTTGCCCATCGCCCCAATAGGTGTGATATTGGTCTCCCCAGTGGCACGGCAGGCTACAAGAGCCAGAATGAAACTCATGATGACCGAGAGTATTCCAAGCGGAACAGAAATATTGAATGCGATGAGTTCGAGCACTACCATCATTATAGATGATGGTATTAGGCCAATAACGAGCCACTTCATAGGCACTTCGATGGTGTCTGTGCTTTGTGTTTGCTCTTTGACGCTCGATGCCGATTGCAGAGCACGGGCTATAGTTTTCCATTGCAGAGCAAATGCAGCAAGCCCGTTTGTGACTAAAATCGATGTTCCAGTCCAGACCGCCCAGCGCAAAATAGTGCCTTCGCTTAGAGTCTCGTGCATCGATACTATCTGAGGTGCGATAACAAAATACAAAAGAATAGAAGCAAGAAACATCGACGTACACACTCGCATGCCGATTATCATTCCAGCGCCAATCATTAAAAGACCTGGTTCGAATCCAAACCCTGGCATTTTAGCCAGACTGGCTCCATTTATAACGATATTTCCAAATGGGATCATTTCAGGAATTTTCAATTTCAAAGCTGTCTGCCAGGCAAAATCACCTTTGGTCAGGAATCCCATTAATGCGCCAAGTGCCATGGTCGCCACAAGAGAATAAGCTTTCTGTACAGCTTCTTTGGATTGACTATATAGACTTCTCAGAGTGGTGGCGCATGCAATACCGTCTGGAAAAGCAAGGAACTCGCGATTAATCAATTGACGTTTGAGCGGAACTGCGATGAATACGCCAAGGCAAGCAGTAGCGACTGTCCAGAGAAAAACTATCCATGCATCTACATGTTTGCCAGTTATAAGCAAATATGCACCAAACGCCATGCCAATAGTCGAGCCTGTCGAATAGCCAGCTGCAGACGCTGTTGATTGCATACAAGCATTTTCTAGAATACTCATGGGAGTCAATTTTGGTGCAAGAACTCGAATACTGTTCCAGATGCAATAAGACAATACGCAGGCGGTCAGCGCCACTCCAAATGCCCAGCCCAGCTTGAGCGTTGTATAGAGATTAGAAATAGACATGAGCATTCCCAAGAGTCCGCCCATGATAACGGCTCGCACTGTCAGCTGCGGGACCTGGTCTCCCTGATATATTTTCTCGAGCCAAATTTTGTGACGTCTATCCGGGTCTTCTTCATTCTCAAAAGCAGCAATGTCAGTTGCTTTTGTGTCTTCATTCACTTGTGGGTTTTCCATTGTGCCTTTTGCGCGCTCTTTGTGTGCCTTTTGCGTGCTCTTTGTGTGTTAATGAAAAAGAAATGCCACAAAAGCGAGAGCTGCAGGCGTATACACGAGCTCGCTCACGACTATGAGCAGGCATGCCAGAACGACTGTTTCAATATTTTCTTTAGATGAGCGAAGACGCATAAACCTAAGATACTACATTTAAAGGCACTGCTGCCTGATAGATCGAAATTTTTCTGACCGGAGTCTGAACCAAAGGCTGGTGTACTTTCTTGAGCGCCTTAAGTCGCTTCAAAACGAAGTTGAGTCGCTCCTCTGGACTCGCAAATGGTACGCGTACAACTTCGATTCCGCGTCGAGCATATGCCGCTTCCAGTCTGTCGGTAATTTCTAAAGTAAATTCAAGACTTTCTCTGCGCACTGTTGTGGTTTCAAAAAATGACAGAGGTTCGACTAAGAACGCCAACTCATAGCGTTTTGGGTCTATGGAATTGAAGATAGGGGGAACAGCCATCCCATCAACGTTGAAATATGCTTCACCATCGAATACGCCGCGGTCAAGAAAAATGTCTTTAGGATATTGAGCCAGTCCACGCTCTGTTTCAAGCTGCATGCGCAAAACTTCCATCTGGAATTGCATACGATCCACCCAGGGAAGAATGCGACCTTCCTTGATGATTTCGGTTGCAACTTCCTGAACGACTTTGTACCCGTGATCCTGCAATAGGTTAATCAGGGTTGTCTTTCCGACGCATGGTCCACCTGTGATAACTAAGCGCATGCAATACCCACAAAGCCCAAACTAGGGCGCCACCCTTGATTACTGAAACTTTAAGCAAAAATTTGCTTTTGATCAATATAAATTCTTCCAATATAAGAACTGCTTTTTCTACGTAATTACCTCATTGCAATTACCTAACAATTCAAGTGAAAACAGGTTTCCAAATGGATAACGTGATATAAGGAATAAATCCCTCTCCTCATCCAGGAGCTTTTACTTTGGAATTCCAGCAAATCTTCAACACAGCTACCCTTACGACGTTTGCTATCTGGTTCGTCGTTTTTTGGTACTACCATGGTATCGGCATCACTTTGGGATACCACCGTTTGTTGACCCACAAGGCGCTCAAGCTGCCAAAATGGCTCACCTACCTGATTTGCTCGGGCGGTTATTTTTGCCTAATGGGCGGACCTATTAACTGGGTCGGGACTCACCGACTCCATCACCAGAAGTCCGACATGGATGGCGATCCACATAGCCCTGTCCATGGCTTCAAACATTCACTTTATGAATGGATGTTCACCATGGGCGAAAAGCAGACTGATGAAGAAATCGAACGTCAGGTGCCAGATTTGATGCAAGATCCCTTTCTTGTCAGCCTGGGCGTACACCACGAGCCAAAACAAGCTCAACGTTGTCTAATACTTTCAATTTTGTTCAGGGTGTTTTTACTTGCCACTATTGGTCTTATTCCAACTTTGGCGAATCTTGCAGCCACCTTTATGGTGTTCTGGAGCCCACAACTCGTTAACTCTGTCTGTCATTTGAAAAATCACGGCTACAGATTGTTCGAAACACGCGACGAAAGCCGCAATGTCTGGTGGGTTGCCATCATGGCTTGTGGTGAAGGCTGGCACAACAATCACCATGCTGTTCCACGTTCTGCTCAACACGGCATGGCCTGGTGGGAATTCGATGTCACCTGGTTAACTATTCTTTTCCTGGAAAAAATTGGTCTTGCCAAAGACGTCGTAAAACCACAAAGTCTCGAGATCGAGCAAAAGAGATTGCAGCGCGCATACGATATTGTCTCCGCTCGCAAATCGAGTGCACCAGTATCGAAAGTTGCACTCAAACTTGCTGCTTCCAAAGCCTCAAGCGATGAAGTTGATAATTTCGATTACGCAGACGATTATGCCGATATGGCTAAATCAGAAGATTCGGAGCCCGAATTAGTCGGTGCATCTAAATAGTAGAATCTCTCAATTAAAAACAAAAAGGGCATGTCACTAAAGACATGCCTTTTTTATTCTTTCGTCTGTCGTCCAGGCCACAGACGTCAGTCGAAAATTTATCCTGTCTTTGGTGTTCCGACACCTTCAATTCACAATAAAATTCGCGTGACTCGCAAGTCACGTATCTAATTGATTGTGACTCGCGTCTTGTGACCTGCGGCCGGAGACATGGGATCCAGTAAATGGATCAGGGGCTTAGGATTTGCGTGGCTTCCAAACTGGATCCTGGAATTTTTCAGCCAGGCTGCCTCCGCCAAACCATCGTGTCATTGTCATCTTTTGTTGAGTGTAGAACTGAATTCCTTCTTTGCCTTGAATGTGCAGGTCGCCGTAAAACGAATTGTTCCATCCAGTGAAAGGAAACCATGCCATCGATGCGGGCACGCCGACGTTGATACCAATCATGCCGGCATTGAATCTGTGTTTGAATTCACGAGCAGCTTTACCGCTTTCTGTAAATATTACAGCTCCGTTTCCGTAAGGGCATTGGGCACCAATATTGATGGCATCTTCAATTGTTTTTGCTCTTACCACAGACAAGACTGGTCCGAAGATTTCATCTTGTACGACAGACATCGATGGTCTGGCTTTATCAATGATCGTGGGTCCTAAGAAGAAGCCGTTTGGCGCATCTTGAACCTTGAGATCGCGACCATCGAGCACTACTTCGGCACCTTCCGATTGACCTTTTTCCACCATGCTTTTTACTTTCGCCAGGTGTTGCGATGTAATTAGTGGACCCATGTCGGGGTGGTTTTCGGTGACGTCTGTACGTCCGACTTTCATTTTAGATGCAGTAGACACCAGTTTATCCATGAGTGCATCAGCTGCTTCGCCTACTGGAATAGCTAGCGATCCAGCCATGCAGCGCTCGCCTGCACATCCAAATGCTGATGCGTTTAAGGCTTGAGCTGTGTGATCCATGTCTGCGTCTGGCATTATGATAATGTGATTTTTGGCACCACCTGCAGCCTGTACGCGCTTGCCATATTTGGCGCCTTGCTCGTAAATGTATTTGGCAATCGTGGTCGAACCAACAAACGAAATTGCTTTGATATCTGGATGTTCGAGCAGTGCGTTAACGCAATCTTTGCCACCATGGACGATATTGAGAACGCCAGCTGGTGCTCCAGCTTTTTCGAGCAATTCAGCTATCATCATGCTAGATAGAGGCACACGCTCAGAGGGTTTCAGTACAAATGTATTTCCGCATGTAATTGCAATGGGATACATCCACAAAGGAACCATGGCGGGAAAGTTAAACGGTGCAATTCCGGCACAAACACCAAGTGGATGACGGATGGTTTCGCAATCTACATTGGTTGCGATATTTGCAAGCGAGTCGCCGAAAAACAAACTTGGAATTCCACAGGCGAATTCAACTACTTCAATCGCTCTTTGCACCGAGGCTCTTGCTTCGGGAAGCGTTTTGCCGTGCTCGCGAGTGACACATTTTGCCAGCTCTTCGTAATTGGCTTCAAGCAAATTTTTGAAGCGGAACATTACACGAGCGCGCTCTACTATCGGCACTTCTTTCCATTCGATAAATGCTTTTGAAGCCGCTTGGACAGCTTTGTCAACGTCTTGCATGCCGCCCATGGGAGTGCGTGCAATCACTTCGCCATTCGACGGGTTGTACACATCAATAAATTCTTTAGCGGATGATTCAATCCACTTTCCTCCGACCAGAAGTTTGCACGTGGTGGCGGTGCTGCTTTTTGTTGCGGTCATGACGTTACTCCGGTGAAGGGAAAAACCAGGGATATATTGGCTAAATATATTACCTGATGAGACGACCGGAGCCAGATTTATCAGTAAAAATAAGCGTTTCTTAAACTTGGTTCAGAACCAGATTCAATTCGTTTGGTCCCAAATATTTCCACTCGCCAGGTGCCAACTTGAGATTACGCAATTGCAGTTTGCCAATAGCTACCCGCACCAGGCGTAGAGTCGGATAGCCAACAGCAGCAGTCATTTTCCGTACCTGTCTATTCTTGCCTTCGGTCATGGTGATACTCACCCACGCGGTGGGAATATTCTTGCGAAATCTTATAGGTGCGTGAGGCGGTCGTGGTGGCAAATCTGGTTCGCCTGGAAGTAAGCGTGCTTGCACTTGTTTGTACGAATCAATTTCCAGCTTACGGAGCGCTTCTTCCTCGGGAACGCGCTCTACTTGCGAGAAATATGTGCGAGTGTGAGCGTTTCTTGGATGCAATAATATGTCATTGAGGTCGCCATCGTCGCTTAAAAGTAAAAGACCTTCCGAATCTGTATCCAGCCGACCAAGCGGATATACACGTGGCGGAAAATCAAAATTGGCCAGAGTTTCTTTTTCTTTAGCGTCTGGTTTTGCGCCTTCAGTTGGTCTTGGTTGACTGAACTGACATATGACACCGTAAGGCTTGAAAAAGGCAATATATTTGCGATTGCCTTTCGGTCTGAAAGGTTCTCTTTGTGGTCTAGTGTCTTTGTTTGTGTATGATTTCAATTGAGCAGGGAGCTCCTTTTGCTACAGATTCAGAAACGCTTCCCATCAAGAATTTCGCCATACCTGTGCGTCCGTGGCTCCCCATTATAATGAAATCTGCGTGCCAATTCTTGGCTTTGTCCCAAATACTGTAACGTATTGGACCCTCTACCACGTCGCCTGCAATCGAATGTCCTGGAAGTCGTTCTTGTAAAAAAGCAACTTTGTCGTGGACCATCGATTTTGCATCGTCAACACGTTCTGCAATGGCTTCGTACAAAACTGGTGTATAAGTCATATGCCAGGCGGCATAGTCTGGAACTGCTGGCTCCACAACGGACATGACTGTGAATTGTGTATCGGGTTCCCAGCTGCGGCTGGCAATTGATTCAAGCGCCGCTTGCGAATATTCTGAATCGTCTACTGCAATTAAGATTTTCATTTTCGCCACCTTCCTCACTATTACGATATTAGCGCAAGTTCAGCTTTTTGAATGCCGAAGACAGATCAGAAAGGCGACCAATAGCAGGAAGAAATTGAAGAAAGAGTATGGCAAAAAGGCGTAATACGTCTCTTTCAACGGACCTATGGCCACCAGTGAAAAGACGGCGATTATTGGATACGCTGCTAAAATTATCACCCATAATTTTTTCCAGAAACTATTCTCGATTTGTTTGTTTTGTTCGCTCTGATCGCTTTGCTCATTTTGACCATGTCCCAGGGTGAGAGCGGCTGGAATAGCCACAAGCAAACAGTCATACATATGCGTATGTGGACCAAGAAAAAGGCAGGCTAACACTAATAATGCAAACAGCCATCGCTCGTTTTTGCCTCTGAAAAAGAGCCAGCCACAAGCCATTAGAGCAAGAAAAGAAATGCTCAAAGACAATAACAATAATGCTTGAGCTGGTAAGAATATGGAAAGCATTCCTCGCAAGTTCACCATATGTGAAACCAGATGTTCAGCTTCAGGAGCGGTTGTATCAGTCGCGATTACGTAGTGGACATAACCAAGAACGCCCTCTAGATTTGATGCCCAAACAGCAAGTATGAGCAAAATGGTTTCGCATGCTGCAGCTGCAAGCACCAGTTTGAATCTTTTTTGCATCAGAGCTGGAATGCACATAAAGACGGCATAGTGCGGTTTTATACTTATCAAGGACAAGAAAACGCCAGCTAGAATATCTTTCTGCTTGATGAAAAAATAGATGTACAAACTAAAAAAACAAAACAAAATTCCGGTGGGTTGACCCACCATGAAAGTACGCAAGATTGGCGGCGCACAAAGAGCTGCCAGTGTTATGACCATCGCAACGACTTTCTTGCTTTTATTGTTTTTGTCTGCACCAAGTTTGCATAAAAGTGAAATTCCGCTTGCCAGACCCAGCCAGTTTAATATAGTCCAGAACTGGAATGCCTGAGGAAAAGGCAAGCGAGAAATAGGATACATAAGTGGTAGCACATATGGTGGAAACTCTATTGCCTGGGCGGGAGGAAAATTGCCTTCGCTGCCACCGTTAATTAAATCGTCGAACAATTTTTTTTGATTTGGATAAGAGTAAAATTCATGCGAATCTGGAGTAAAAGCCGCTTTCCCGCACAAATAATATTTACTGAAATCGATGAAATTCATATTGTCGCTATGCACTTTGGCAAGAAATGCATCAGCTGGATATTGTTCGAGCACAATTTTCAGATTGAGCCAGGAGAGGACCAGAAGTACAAAAGCGTACAAAAATACGACTATATTGCCTAGCAGTTTGGGCTTCTTAGTTGGGGCTTCCATATCTGACTAATTACCAGTTTACTGCTGCTGCTGCGCGATTGGCTGCAGCTTCAGCACGATTTGCCTGCGCACGAGCCTGACTGACATACGATTGGCATTCGGGAATAGACCCGCCACGAGAATAGGCTCTATCTGCACACCCTCGCGCGTTGTTGGCAGCATACCTGGCTTCGTTCGCGTTTGAACGTCTGGCGCCTTTGTCATTTCCATAGCCAGCTTTTGAACAATAAAATTCGGCTTTAGAAGCCTGACTGGTAGCGTTGCTCAATTCATATTTGACTGCACCCAGGGCGCTTTGCACCTTGCCTTTGTATTCTGGACTGTTTTTGGCCTGGTCGGGGAGCGAATTTTGCTGATTCATCGCCCTGATTAAGGGCAGTAATCTGCCTAATGGCGAGTTGCCCATCGGCGCGGCCTGACCGTTCATTGGCATAGACTGACCTTGAAATGGCGACACCTGTTGCTGCATGGGCGTCATTTGTTGAGGCATTGGAGATATTTGTGGCTGCATTGTCTCAGACCGATGCCCGTTCCAATTATCTCTTATGAGCAGTCCGCGTTGAATTTGAGGAGGGACATAACATGGCGGAGTGCCCATTTGATTCTGCGCGGGCATTTGCGACCCACTACCTGCCACAGGCACATTTTTCCAACTGCTATTACTCATCTGGTCTAGCATTTGTTCCATGTTGTTTTGCTGGGCAAGGGCCGGTAAGCCAATACAGAGGCTCAATAGCCAACTTGCTAGTGACAGTCGGCAAAATTGAGTGACACTCTTTTTCATTCTTAGAAGCCGCTCAGGCCTTGGTGTTGCTCTGTTTCAGTTTGCGAATGTGATCATCGCTCGATAGTTCAGGCACGTTTCCGCCGCCTAAATAAACCATGATTTCTTGTTCCATCAAACCGAGCTTTTTGAGCAGCCAGCCGTCTACACGTTTTTGTTGCAATTTTTCTTTCAGGTGACGAATGCTTTCAAGGAAAGTGCCGTCAGCAAAGGTTTTTATCGACTCGATTGATACTCCAAGCCGACGCCCGTGTGTACAGTGCAAAATATCGACGATGTTATTGCAGAGTACGGGGCCCAACACTGCAAGAGTAAGACGTTCTTCTTTGCCTTCTTCCAGCTGCAAAATGGGTTGGATGAAATCTACTTGCACCCAGGTGCGAGCATTAAATTTCACTTTCATCACCACGGGCTCGGCAGAAAGCGAATTGACACTTCCAGGCATTAAATCGCGAATGCAAGAAGCCCGCGCATAGGCGTAGGCTGCTTTGGCTGAAGTGGTGAAAAAGCTGTGCTGGTTTCTGCCGGGTTCTATCGAGCCAGTGCGATTGATTTCCCAACGTCTATAACAGTTGGTGCCGTGATAAAGATAAATCTCGTTGTTCTCTTTATCGTAATCCAGTCCTTTGCGCTCAGCAGCGAATTGCTGCAAAGCCGGCGGAACTTGATGCTCGGGAAAGTTATCCAGGGAAGTGTCCTCGAAAGGGCTCTAGGATTCCACAAAAAAGCCAGGGTGATGGCGGGAGCTTTCCTCCTTTCACCCTATGCCCCTTATGAGTTAACTCCTAAACTCTTTAGAAGATTAACTCGTCTAATAACTTAATCTCGAAACAGGGATGGGACCTAAATCCTATTCCATATATTTCTCTTTGGCTATTTCAATTGCCTGGTAGGCATCGGCAATTGCTTGCTTGATTTGAGCAAGTCCATCTTCGCTCGATTGCTTAACTTGCGAGGTCCAATCATTGCGTTTGGCGCTCAAAGATTGCTGCAGAGATTCAGACATATCTTCCATAGTCTGGCAATAGGTCTGGATTGTTGCTTCCAGATTTTGCTCCGACTGGTTGCGAACGTCTTGCAGCATACTGCGAGTTTTGGCTCGTTCTTTGCTTAAGACTGGGTCTTCTTCCGTGCGAGCGTATTCCCTTACGCGAGTACATACTTCTTCGTTTTCCTCGATTTTCTTGCGTGCTTCACCAAGCTTGATTTTAGCCATAGTGTGCATTTCAGTAAGTCTGTCGTTATAACTGTCGAACAGATTTTCGATGTCTTTTTGTTGACTGTTGCCAATTTCATCCAGTTCATTTACACATTGTTCGACCACTCGTTCGAGAGCATCTTTGGCGGAGCTGATATTGCGTTCGAGACCTTCGATATGAGCCGAAATTGTCTGGTCCGCCTGTTCTTCGAAGTTTTTCTTCATATCCGTGAGCATGGTGCGGAATATGTCTTTGTTATCGAGCAATTTGGGCAGAATTTTTTCGATATAAGCCAGTTTTGTGCGTTGTTCGATAATGAGTTCGCAGTCTCTGACCAGATGATTGACGGTGCGCTCGAAATCGGCTCTGCCAATCAACAGTTTTTCTGAGGCGCGATCCCAGGAGCCTTCAATCTCTTCATTCATTGATCCTACGTTACGTTCGAGCGAACTTAAAATAGAATGAATTTCTTGTTTGATTCTTATTTCGAAACGCGAGAATCGCTCATCAAGGCGAGTCGAAAACTCATCATTAGTTGATTCGAGTTGTTGCAGAGCATTTTGTGCCTGGTATTCATCCAGACGTTTTTCAACGTGCGCTTCGAGCTTCTGATGTGTCATTTCGACTGCTGTTTCGGAATCGATTTTGACTCTTTGATCAGCATTTCTTAGAGTAGCCAGAATTTCTTGATTTAGCTGAGAAATCTCGCTTGCCGAGTTTTGCGACAGATCTTCGATTTCGCTTATGGCTTGAGTGGAAGTGTCGCCAATTAGAGTTTTTAATTGATCAGCTACTCGCTCCAGATTCTTGGTCGCTTTCGCGGTCAAATTCATCGAATTTTGCTCGCGTTGTTTTTCAAGTTTTTCTGCTTCGTCTACGAATTCCGCGAGCAACTTGTTTAAGCGTTCTTTTGCTTGATCTGATTTGCTTGAAAGTTTTGATTCCGCTTCGACGATGCGTTGATTCAATTTGGCGATGAATCTGGTAGATTCCGAAATCATCAATTTGGGCTCAACGTTATGCAACGGTGCGACTGGAGGCGGTGGTGCTGCAGCTGCCGGGGCTGGATTTGCTTGTGATTGTGCTACCATTTGTGGTGGCAATGCTGGGACGCTGGTGGACGAAGATGTGCCAGTTGGAGCTGCAAGTGCAGCAAGGCGAGAAGGCATCGGCGTGGATGTCGAAGTGGGTCTTGGGGGTGGAGTTACAATCGGCGGACGCTCGGGTTCAGACTCTGGCGATATTTCCGGTTCGGCTTCTGGTTCTGGTTCGGCTTCAGGCTCTGGTTCTGGCTCCGGCTCTGGCTCAGGCTCCGGCTCTGGTTCTGGCGCTGGCGCTGGCGCAGCCATCACGGGTTCCGGCTTGGGTGGAGGCGGAGTAATAATCGCTTGCGATTGGGGAGTTGGAATATCTGTTGTGGTTGGTTTTTGGGCTGGTTCTTCTGCTACTGTTTCTTCCAGATCTTCAGGCTGAAAAATTCCAGGTGGTGGCAAGAGTATCGATTCTTCTTCGCTATACTCCTCTTCTGGAGGTGCAACTTCCCACGGGACAGCAGGCGAGTCTTCGTAAACATCTTCTACTTCTTCACCAATTTCTTCTTCATATTCTTTGGCAGGACCAAATTGCATAGGTTCGGCTTCTGAATCCGGGGCCGAATCAGACGACGACCATTCATCCTGGAAGTCTTCATGCAGTTCTTCAGAATCCGCGTTAATGGGAGATTCAAAAAAACCGCCCGATTGCTCCTGAATTTGAGAAGCTTGTGGTTCGAGTTTGTAATCGTTTGCCAGATGACTGAAGTCTGGAACAGACATTTCCATCGAAGTCAGTTCAAGTGGCGTTTCAATTTCAATATCGAAGTTCGGCTCTATTTGAGGTTCTGGGCTCTCTTCGACAATGTTTTGAGGAACTTGATCCAGAGCTTGATTCGAGTCTGAAGATTGACTGAAAATTTCCTGAGCAGACGCTGTAGGAGCGCTTGCTGGTTTTGAAACTCTGAAGACTTCGCTGTCAGCGGTGAGCATTTCCTTCAAATTAGTAGGAGGTTTGAGTGGATCTTTTGCAGGTTCTGCCACTTCGGGTGGTGCATCCTGACCCACTGCACCTGTAAGTCTGCTCAAAAGACTTGCTGATTCGGGTTTTTCTTGCGCAGGTTGAACAGGGGCTTCCTGTACGGCATCAAAGCTTGAATCCACGCTTGACTCTGGTAAATCTTCGCCTTCGACTGGTTCCCAGTCGTGGCTTGGAGTACTTTCGGGTTCGGCAATTTCTTGTGGAACCAAAGCAGCTGCTGCGGTACTGGCTTCAGGATTAGTTTCAAGCGAGCCTCTTGCGCCAGAACCTGCAAAAACTGAATCTACAAATTCATGTTCTTCTAGAGCTTCTGCTTCCTCACTGGCTTGGATTTGATAATCAGAGTCTGAGCTTTCTTCTGCTCCGGCATGACCTTGTTCGTAATCGCTAATGAATTGAGCTGAAAAGTCTTCTTTAGGAGCGTTGTGCGTGGCGGCTGGTGTGTCACCATTCTGCGATTTTGCGCTCGTGCTTCTTGCCAGGGCGAATAACGATCTGGCATGAGAATTCATTTCGTGCACGTCGTGAGTGGTGAGATACCACGAAGGCAGCGATGGAATCTCACTTTCAGTCTCCATATCTTGTGAGTCGCCGCCAATAACTGGTCGACCGAATTCTTGAGTAGCCATTGGGAACGTTTCTTGAAGTGGCGCCATATCGGCATCCAGATCAATATCAGAATCTAGATCAATGTCAGTATTGATGTCACTATCAATGTCACTCATGTCGAAATCTGACTCTGCTTCTGGCTCTGACTCAGGCTCAGGCTCGATATAGTCTTCGGGTTGGGTGAAGGCGTAAACAGATTTGGCTGGAGCAGAAGCAGGAGCTGCCTGCACTGCTGGTGCGCTTGCAGCTGGTGGTACTATACCTTCTGTTGCGAGGGTTTCGCTTGACATCACTGCGGTGAAATAGGTTCGAATCGACTGACGAAGCGGATCTTCCTGACCTGGATCGGGAGCGAAAAGCATGTGGCAAATGGTGCCAATTTCAATCACTTGTTTGTTTGGTTGACTGCTCCAGTCTACGCCTAAAAACTGAAGAATCGCACGAGTAGGCTCTTCTAGTTCGGCGCCTTCTTGCACGAGAGAGCGTCTGGATCCGCCATCGCTATAAGAATCTGCTATTACTTTCAATTCTTTTATTTGGCTTGCAGATAATTCTTGGCGTGGTTTGGCAATTAGATAATTGAGGTCGAGTCCATCGAAAATGGCTTTTTTAGCCTTTTCTCTAAATAGTGTATCGAGGAAACGAAGTTCGTAAGCCGAAGGAGTTATGTTCAAAACCCACGATTTGTTCTCTATTTTGTCTACCACGCACGATAGATCTTTGACTCTGAACAAATCTGGAGCAGCGTCAGCTTGAGGTTTGGCAAAACTAGTCAAACCAGGCGGTCTTTTGGCTGGTTCGAGGACGAAAATAAGCATCCCCGGACCGTACATCATTCCTTCATGGGTTGCCCATTCATCTGCGCCGACGGGATTTTTGCGGTCATAAGTGCGAACATAAGGTTTTATGTCCTGAGCTCTTATTTGATGTTGACGAAGCATCGAGTGCATTGTTTATTCCTATAGTTCCATTGATTTGCCAACTGCCGCTGCCGATGAGATATCGGCTAAAGCCACTCTTTTGTGTTCTTTGATTGCTGCAAGCAGGTTAGCTACTTGCGAATCTATTTCTTGTTTGCAGGCTTGTCCATCCTGAGCAAGTTTGTTCAGACAGCGAGTCTGGGTTGCCTGAATTTCTTTTTCGACATCCTGGGTTATTTTCTGCAAGTCTTCTTCGGCTGTATTCATGAGCTCTTCGACTTTTTTCTGGAAGTCTTCGCGAACAGATGCCAGCTCGTCGTGGATATCTTTGATTGTTTCTTCTTTGGCTTTCTCTAGCTCTCCTCGAATCTGCAGTGAGTAGTTCACTTTCTGCTCTGTGGCATCGATAAACTCCTTGAAAATCAGATCCGCCTTGGTTCCTGCTTCTTGAAAGCTGTCTTGCATGCGCTCTTTCATTGAATCTGAAAGTCCAGTGAGACTATTTGAAAAGTCGCGGGTTTTTTGGGTGAGATTACCGGTAAGGCTTGCATGCGTGCTGCTGATATCGCTTGCGATACTGCCAAGATTCTTATCCAGTTGTTCGATATTTTCACTCAACATGTCGCCGAAGAATCTGTTGATTTCGCGCTCGATGTCAGAACAGCGAGTATCGAGATTAGACATGGTTTCATCTGTGTAGTGGTCTACCTTTGTATCAATAGACTTGCTGGCTTCTTCCACCACTTTGAATTTATCCTGGAAGTGTGATGAAAGTTGTTGCATTAGAGAAGAAAAGCGCTGCTCGATTGTGTTCGCTTTCTTCATGTAGTTTTTGTAGAGCTGGGTGACAACTGCTTTCTCGCTGCCTTTCGATGCCCAGACGTTTTGATCCAATTTTTGCTGCAATGTATTTACGAGCGCATTTCCGTGAGCGGTAAGCTTGCCCGAACTTGCATAAGTTTGTTTTTCCAGTTCGCCCAGTTTCTGGTCCAGATTGGTATCGAACTCGTAAGTAAGCTCCAGCTCAACGTCTTCAAGACGCTCTTGATTAGAATCTATCAGTTGCTGGAGCGAGCGTTTGACTATTTCGCTTACGTTTTTCAGTTCGCGTCCAAGTTCGTCTACTTGTTCGTGACAGCTCTGAACTTCTTTGGTCTTGGTGCGTTCCAAACGCACTAAAGATTCATTGATTATTTTGCGTATGTCTTGCTCTAGCTCAGCGGATTTAGCTTCGATTTTGGTGGCATCACCAGTTTGAAGACTCTTTCTCTTTTCGTTTTGAGAATCGGATAATTTCTTCAATTTGCCGCTAGCTTTCGTCTCGATATTAGTCAGCTCTTCACTGCCTTTATCGTAGATTACTTGCAATTTTTTACCGGCCATTGTCATGGCGTTGTCTCCTTGGTTATATCCTAGTCAGAATCGAGTGTAAGCATGGATGAAAGATATGCTGAAACCGACATGGCAGCGACTTTGCCGCGCTCTTCAATTTCTGGAAGTGCGGTGCTCAATTGAGTGAGTTCGCTTTTGAAGCTTTTGCTTATACGATCTAGTTCGGAGCGAATGATGCGAACTTGTTTTTCAAGCGATTCTACAGTCTGAAGACGAATAGATTCGATGCGTTCGGTCGAGCCACCACTGGAGCGTTTGAATTCCGACTCCAGCTGGTCCACTTGTTTGCGGATTGACTTAACCAGCTCGTTTCCTCGCACTTTGAGCTGAGTATCGAGATTCTTGCGAAACTCTTCGTCAGCTTGAATCATCTGCCCCCCCATAGATAGCGGCAATTCTTTTTCTTCTTCGATAGATTGTTCGAGCAAAGCCATTTGTTTGGCGATACGGTCGGAATATTTTTTCTCTAGCCGTTTTAGTGTGCTGAAGAATTTGCGATGAGCCGATGCGACGTTAGAGTTGCCTGATTCTGCCATTTGATTGATAGACGCTTTGGCTTCAGCCACTTTGTATTCGAGCGTTTTTATATGATTGCCTTTGCGCTCTTCTTTGGCTTCGATGATCTGCTTTTCAAATGAGTGTTTGAGCGCATCTACCGTTGCGGTCCATGATTCGATGTGTTCTTCCAAAAAATGCGAACCGATTTCTTCAGCCTGGTCAATGCGATCGGTACCTTGGTTGACTACTTCTTGAGCGTACTCGTTCGATTCCTTTAATAGATCCTCAAGTTGCTGAATAACCTGACCTATTTTTTGATCGAAATCATGGTCGTATTGCCCGAGTTTAGAATTTATTTCTTCCTTGAGCGAGGCTACGAGCGATTCTACTTTCTCTTCCAGTTCTCTAGCTTTTTTGGAAAGAGAACTTTCGCTCGACGATTTTTGATCGTCGATTTTTTTTCGCGCACTGTTTACAACTTCGTCTATCTTGGGTTGTTGTTGAGACGAAAAATCGGTGAAATGTTCTTTGGGATTTTCCATCGATTCTTGCAATTCACGAATTTTGGCTGCGAACTGCTCGAGAATTTCGTTCTTGGCCTCGGCAATCAGTTGGTTGAACTTCATGCGAGATTCGCTTGCGGTGGCGTAAATCTTGTCGATTTCCTGACGTTCGAACTCAGATAGCTGGTCTTTGATGTCGTCTGTGTGCAATGACAGGTCTTCGATATTAGCTTCGACTGTAAGCGACGAAAGCTCGGAGGCTTTCATAAGCTGACCTTTGAGCGATTCTTCCAGGTCGTTGCTCAATTTGTTCAGCTGGGCGAGCGAATTTGCCACTATTTTGTCCAAATCGACACTCGATTTTTCGACTGCCTCTTGCCACAGATTCAAGGCAGAATCCATGCTCGTGGGTTCGTCTTGGCTTTGCATGATAGCTCCTGTTATATCCCTTTTTTCAATCTACCCAGGCAACCGGCAACTAATGTCGCGGCTGATAAAGTAGTTTAAATTTAAGCATATATCTTGACTACTGCGCGTCCATTGCCTGGCATCGACTTCCGATTGTGCGCAGATTTCCGGCCTTTGGGCGGCTCAAAAGGAGCCTGTTTTGTAAACACAGACTCTATTTTGCGTGTTCTTGCGGACCATAACCAATCACCGCCTGTTTGAGCAAAGTGATATGTTTTTCGGGTTTTTCGCTTGTAGTCAGAGCAAAAGCCGTTTCGTCAAACCAGCGCAAAATACCTTTGTGCTCTTTGCCATCTGCAGTGAAAAAAAGAACAGGCGTCTTTTCTTTGACGAAGCGCTCCAGTTCTGCGGTTGAAGGTAGTTTACCTTGTTGAGAAGACATGTTCTTTTTCAGATGTCTCTTGCATCAGCCATCAGTTTGCCTTTGTCCATGGCGTTTGCATCCGGGTCGATAGTTTTCTTGGTGCTAACCACGTATCTGCGACCTTTCCAGTTGACCTCTTCGCCAAAGAGAACTAGATAAGCGGAATGCAAATACAAAAACGTGAGTGTCATGGTGCCAAATGGAGTAAGGAAGAAATGGCGCCAATCAATGCCTTTGTGGTGTTCGGCACACTGGCGATACCACAAGAAAAGTGTGATGTACTGCACTGCAACCAGAGCTGTAAGACGAATCAAATTGGTATTGATTTCGCCCTGTGTCCACTCTGCAATGACCCAGGCAAGCTCGAACATCGGAAATACGACTACTGTATTGAGCAAGAAAAGCAGAAACACCAGATTAGAAATTTTGCTGTCTATGAGCGAATAAAGATTCTTGGTCCAGCCAAGCCACATCGATTTTAAATCAACATACATCCGCACGCTGTAAAGGCTCTTGCCGTCCGCGACACCGATTTTGAAACCTTTCTCTTTGAAAACACGCGCAATTGCGTGGTCTTCCACAATCTCGTCGCGAACAGATTCATGTCCGCCCATCGCTTCGTATGATGTGCGTTTGCATACGATGTACTGACCATAAGCATATGCACGCTCTGCATCGGGATCGTTTACGGTATGAAATGGATCGCCAAGTAAAAAGCCGCTGAGCAAAACTGGCATCACTAGCCGTTCTGGGAAACTTCCAAGCTCTTGCACGGGAATGAAAGACAATAAATCGAGATTATTCGCAAGCGCGTAAGATACGGCGTCTTTAAGTGAATTGGGGTGGTGGTATGTGTCGGCGTCAGTGAATATATACCACTGGTCATCACCTTTTTTAGAAACTTTGGATACAGCGTGCAAAATGGCATTGCATTTGCCAATCCAGCCAGGAGGCGCATCGCTGCCTTGAATCAATTTTATTCGATCGTCTTTTTGAGCATAGTCGGCGATGATGTCGCCGGTTCTGTCGGTCGAGCGATCGTTCACAACCACCACTTCAAAATTTGGGTAGTCTTGCTTACAGAGCGATTCTAAAAGGCGACCAATTTTTGTCTCTTCGTTGCGAGCTGGAATTACTACAGATATGAAGGGTAGCTCTGAATCTTTTAGCTTGGATGAGTCAACTTGTTTGAGCATGTTGTAAAAGACCGCGGTAAGTCCAAACATACCTAAAATCAAGAATGTAACGGCCAGATAGAGGCTGAGCGAAATCATAATTAGTAGGTGTAGAATCCTTTTCCGGTCTTTTTACCAAGATGTCCAGCTGACACCAATTGTCTCAAGACTGGACAGGGACGATATTTTGGATCACCAAATCCTTCAAGCATGGTTTCCATAATATGCAAAACAATATCGAGTCCAACGAAATCGGCTAAGGCAAGCGGTCCCATTGGATGGTTATAACCAAGAGTCATTCCTTGATCGATTTCTTCTGGAGTAGAAAGTCCTTCCATCAAAGCAAAAGCAGCTTCGTTTATGAGCACCATTCCAAGGCGAGTGGTGATGAATCCGGGGAAATCCTTTGAAGCGATAACAGTCTTGCTCATTTCTTCGGCAAATGTTCTTACTTTGGATGTGGTTTCAGGGGTGGTATCAATACCGGGAATGATTTCGACCAGTTTCATGATATGGGCGGGAGAAAAGAAATGCATGCCCATAAACTGTTTTGTGCGTTTGGTCGCTGCTGCAATTGCTGTGATCGGAAGCGATGATGTGTTCGATGCAAAAATGGTTTCTTTCTTGCAGATAGAATCGAGCTTGCTGAAAAGTTCTTTCTTTATATTGATGTCTTCTGCCACTGCTTCAATCACGAGGTCGCAGTTTTTAGCGTCATCTAATTTCGAAGCACGCACTATGCGACTTTTGATATCACTCAATTGCTCTTGAGAAAAAAGACCTTTCTCAACCGATTTTTTGCCCATCTTTTCTATTTCAGACTGAGCAAGGTCGAGTGATGCTTCGGATATGTCGTAGATATGCACTTTGGCTTGAGTGCGCGATGCAATCAAGTAAGCGATGCATCTTCCCATAAAGCCGCTGCCGGCCATAAATACTTCTTGAAAGACGGCTTTCTTAAACACTTGACTTTCTTCTTTGGTTTTCACTGATTCAGGCACGATTCGAGCTTCCTCGGCAATTAGTAAGCAGGCATCCTCTTCTGGAGAGTTTCCAACCTGCCGGATATGCTACCACCCTTGACAGGTAAAATTCTTAAGAATTGTCATGGTTAGGACATTGCATGTATTTCTAGGGTAAGCTTTTTCACCTAATAAATTCTCAATCTTTATAGTGGGGCTATTCAGTGAGCACTCAAATAAAAAAACTTCTGGTCGCAAATAGAGGCGAAATCGCATGCCGAATTATCCATGCCTGTCGTGAGTTGGATATTAGCCCCATTGCAATTTTTTCCGAGCCGGATCACAAAAGCAGACACGTTGAGTTAGCTGATGAAAAATGGAAACTAGACGGACAGCCTGGACAAGCTGGCAAAACTTACTTAGATATAGCCCAAATAGTTGAAATCGCTAAAAAAGCAGGTGCTGACGCTATTCACCCAGGTTATGGCTTTTTGTCTGAAAATCCAGGTTTTGCCAAAGCCTGTACCGATGCTGGCCTAATTTTCGTTGGACCAAGCCCTGAAATTATCAATCTCATGGGCTCTAAAGTCGAATCGCGCCGAGCGATGGAGAAAGCCAAGGTTCCTGTCGTTCCAGGTACAACCGACCCTGTGAGCGACCCTGAGCTGGTCAAAGAACTTGGTATCAAATACGGTTATCCTCTCGCTATAAAAGCGAGTGCAGGTGGCGGTGGACGTGGTCTTAGAGTAGTCAAAAATGCAGAAGAAGTCGAGGCCGCACTTGCTGGTGCCAAACGCGAAGGCGAAAGCTATTTTGGCTCGGGCGAAGTCTATGTCGAAAAATATCTGGACAAACCAAGACATATCGAAGTACAGATTCTGGGCGATAAATTCGGTAATTTAATTCATTTGTACGAACGTGATTGTTCGAGTCAACGTCGTCACCAGAAGCTTCTGGAAGAATGTCCAGCTTTCAAATTGGATAAGAAAGTAAAAGAAAAACTGCTCGAAGCTGCTGTGCGCGGTGCTAAATCTATCGGTTATTTTTCGGCTGGAACAATGGAGTTTTTAGCCTGGAAAGACCAGTTCTATTTCCTTGAAATGAACACACGCGTGCAGGTCGAACACCCCATTACGGAATTGACCACAGGTGTGGACATAGTGAAAGAACAAATTTTAATCGCTTGTGGTGAGCGTTTGCAGTTGAAACAAGAGGACATAAAACAAAATGGACATTCAATCGAATGTCGCATCAACGCCGAAGATCCATCGCGTAATTTCATGCCTTCGCCTGGAACGATAAGCGAATATGTTGTCCCTCAGCGTCCCTGGACCCGCCTTGATTCTGGTTCTTATCAGGGCTATCAGGTATTGCCCTTTTATGATTCTCTGCTTGCAAAGCTCGTAGTCTGGGGATCTAATCGTAACGAAGCAATCAAACGCATGAAGCTCGCTTTAGGCGAATACACTATAAAAGGTCTGTCAACAACCATTCCATTTCACCAGGCTTTGCTCGACAACGAGGCTTTTCTTGCTGGAGAAGTGCACACTGGCTTTATCGAACAAGAATTCATGAAAGAGTACAAAGCGATGGCCAAACCCCAACCAGCTCAGGCGCCCGCTGTTGCTGCGGCTGATTCGGATAAAACCTTGAAGCCTGCTCGCAGTTTCAATGTCGAGGTGGACCGCCGAATATTTACAGTCAACGTGGCAGAATACGGGGCAATATCAGAAACAAAAGAGAGTCAGAGCAAAACTGTGACAATGCTAAAAGCAGCCGAAGGGCCAAAAGCAGCACAGCAAGAAGCACCTCGTTCTCAATCGGCACAGACGGGAGAAGTGCGCTCCACTATGAATGGTCTGGTAAAACAAATTCTGGTCAAAGAAAAGGAGCAAGTAAAGGCTGGTCAAAAGCTAGTGGTATTCGAAGCCATGAAGATGGAAACCGACGTGACTGCAGATTTGGATGGAACCGTATCTAGTATCAAGGTAAAAACTGGTGAAACCGTAAATGCCAATCACCTGCTCATGGTAATCGAATGAGCTACAGGGTAGGAAACGGCTTTGATATTCACCGGCTGGTGAGTAACAGACCACTGATTCTTGGCGGAATTGAAGTTGCGCACGACAAGGGATTGCAAGGGCATTCAGACGGCGATTGCGCTACTCATGCCTTGATAGAAGCATTGCTTGGGGCAGCTGGACTGCCAGATATAGGGTCTCTTTTTCCTCCAGATGATCCCAATATTGCAGGCATAAGCAGCATGAAGATGCTCGACAATGTCTACCAACTGATAAGCGAGCGTGGTTTTCAAATTGAAAACGCTGACATTTCGGTGATTTGCGAAAAACCAAAGCTGAAACCACACTTTGAAAAAATGCGCCAGACTCTGTCTGAGCGCTTGCACGTGTCGTATGAGCAGATAAATTTCAAAGCGCGCACGGCCGAAAAGTTAGGACCTATCGGCGAAGGCGAAGCTATCGCTGCAATTTGTACTGCTCTGCTTAAACTTTGACTACGTTGCAACGTGGACAATTGCGTCCTTCAAATGGGTGCTTGCAGTCAGGGCAAATATTCACCTTAATGATTGACTGAGCACCAAGGTCGGACGCTTCTGGACTGGCAGTGCTCTGATTGATACTTTGCTCGATGATTCGAGCTTCCACTTTGCGATTGAGGTGGTTCAAAAGAGAAACGACATCGAGCATAGTTTGCTGCGTCTCTTCATTTTTAGGACCGGCTGTATTCTTCAATACATTCAATGCGCGTTTGCCATAGCGTTCGGCATCGACATAATTTTCAGCCATATACGAAACAGTGGCCAATTTTTTCAAAGCCTTGCCGACAATCGGATTTTTTTCACCTAGCACTTTGCTTTTAATATTGAGACTTTCCAGATAATGAGCTTGGGCCAGTTCCAGTTTGCGCTGACCGATATAAATCCAGCCTAGCTGGTCCAGGCAAACACAAAGTCGCTCGTCTGCATTCTCGCTTTGCTTGAGAACGCCCATTGCCTCAAGCAATAATTGCTCGGCGCGACCAAGATCGTTCGCGTCGATGGACTCTTTTATCGCTTGTTTATAGTCTTTCCATTCCATGGTTAAAAGAAAAAGGCTCAGTAATGTATTACTAAGCCTTTTGTACCAAGTTTTGGTTCAATATACAACTAGTATTATGCTCTGGGGTGAGTGTTCGAATAGACCTTTCTCAGCCTGTCCATGCTCACGTGAGTATAAATTTGAGTGGTATTTATGGTTGTATGTCCAAGAAGGTCCTGGACTACTCGCAAATCAGCTCCGCCCTCGAGCAAATGAGTGGCAAATGTATGTCTGAGAGTATGAGGGGTGATTGGCTTATTGATTTTCGCCTTCTTGGCGTATTTCAAAACCAATCGGTGCACTGAGCGCGAAGACAATCTGGTTGCCTGACGGCTCACGAAAAGTGGGCTGTCTGGAACTGGACTTCTGTCTTGCGCCAGTTTTGGCCAGTACTCGTGCAAGTATTTGCAGAGCCAGGCGTTGGCGCTTTGATTAAGCAGAACTACACGCTCTTTATTGCCTTTTCCTACCACGCGCATTTCCATAGCTTGCTCGTTGTAGTCTTTTACTTTTAAATTGCACAGCTCGCTCACGCGCATGCCAGAAGCATAGAGCACTTCCATCAATGCACGGTCACGTATACCAAGCAACGACTGATCCGGAGCCAGGAGCAAACGGACTACTTCTTCGCGATCGAGACACGAAGGCAATTTGCGAGTCAGTTTTGGACCACGCACCAATTTAGACGGATCGTCTTCAATCAACTGCTCTCTGCGCAGATATTTATAAAAACTGCGGATTGCAGATATTTTGCGAGCAACCGTTGGACGGCTGTATTGCTCTTGAATCTGGCGGATATAACTTTTCAGGTTTTCCGCTTCCAACCATGAGCTTGTAGCGCCCGACGCCGTCGTTTCCGGTGGCGACATATCAACTTGAGCCTGGAGCTCAAGATTCTCTTGCAGAGAGGTTGCATCAGTTCTCGAAAACTGGGGCTCGCCACCATATTCGGTAGCTCTTTCCCTTACACTTGAAACGCTTTGTATGGAATTCGTGCCCGTACTCTCAATGAGCTGTCTCAAATCGTTGAGATAAGCTCGGATCGTATGAGCCGAATAATTACGTTCTTCCTCCAGATATCCAGCAAACTGATTGAGCCATGTTAGTGGTAACTGACTCGCTCCCTGTGGACCATTCACTTCTGACCGACTTTCTAGTGACAAAAACACGCTAGTAACAACAACAACGCTATTTATTATGGGATGTTTGAAAAGTTTGTAAAGTCCCCCCGGCAGGGACTCTCGGTTGTCATGTGACACCATGAGTGATATTGCATGTAGTGATACGCCACCACTGTATATGTGCTTTATATTGTGGAAAATGGCGAATTTTATTCGGGGATGCGTGGGAATCGAACCCACCCGGGGCAGCGTTTCTCTGCCCCACAACGGTTTTGAAGACCGTGCGCCACACCAGCAACGCTCCATCCCCGCACGAATTATTACTAGAACCTTTAGTGATTTTGGTTAATCTCGGTTAATGTTGCTCCGCCCGTCAAATTTGACCCGTTCGGAGGGCTGCTTAAGCTTTCCTTAATCTCATATATATTTATTAAGGCGAAGTTTTAAATCGCGTGTAATATTTTGTGAATAGGAGAAAATGGCTCAGGGAGCGCATTTTCAGCCGAGTAGCGTAGTGTGATTTGGCGCGCAGCGGCAAAAACGCCAGTTTCACCCGTTTCACATTTAAATAATTGTGTTGACAATACAATATCTATCTACATATATTAGCCCTTCCTTGCCCATTTTCATAGGCATTTAGCAATTGCTGCAGCCCCAAAAACCCAAGCAAAAAAAGACCAGAGGTAACCAATGGCCCTAGAGTTATCCGAGCGCGTGCGCACTTTCGGAGTTGGAGGATCGCGCATCGCGGATCTTCCTGACCTTGCAGAAATCCAGAAAGCTTCATTTCGATGGTTCATCGAAGAAGGTCTGGCAGAGGAGCTGAAAGCATTCAGCCCTATTCGCGACTTCACAGGAAGATTGGAGTTGTACTTCCTCACTAATTACAACTTCGAGGATCACTCTGAGCCTAACAAGCCAAAGACCCCCGAAGAAGCTAGAGCTCTCGACGCCAGCTATACCAAGAAATTGCGTGTACAGATGCGTCTTGTCAATCGTGAAGTTCACGATATCAAAGAGCAAGAAATCTATGTGGGCGACATCCCCATGATGACCGACCGCGGTACCTTCATTATTAATGGTGCAGAGCGCGTTATCGTTTCGCAGATTGTAAGAAGCCCTGGCATCTACTATAAGCGTGAAGTCGACCAGAACGGTAAACGTACTTTCTCCGCCACTCTCATTCCAAACCGTGGTGCATGGCTAAAGTTCGAAACCGACGTCAACGACGTTATCTACGTCAAAATCGACAAGAACAGAAAGCTGCTTGCAACCACCTTGTTGCGTGCTCTTGGCTATTCCGATTCTGAGATGGAAAACATCTTCCGTCACCACGACTTCCTCAAGAAGACGCTTGACAAAGATACCAACAAAACCAAAGAAGAATCCCTTATAGAGGTATATAGAAAACTTCGTCCAGGCGACCCACCGTCGGTAGCTGGTGGACAAAGTATTCTCGAATCCAGATTCTTTGATGACAAGCGCTACGACCTTGGTCGTGTCGGTCGCTATAAATTGAATAAGAAACTGGCCTTGTCCACTGCCGAGTCGCAACGTACTTTGACACCAAGCGATATCGTGGCTGCAGTCGACTATCTCATTTCATTGAACTTCGACGAAGGTCAAGTGGATGATATCGACCACCTGGGTAATCGTCGTATCAGATCGGTTGGAGAATTGCTTCAAAACCAATTCCGTATCGGTCTTACACGTCTAGAGCGTATCGTTCGTGAGCGCATGACATTGCAAGATGCCGATACTCTCACACCTGCCAACCTCTTGAATACAAAACCACTGGTTGCAGCTATCAGAGAATTCTTCGGTTCATCACAGTTGTCTCAGTTTATGGACCAGACCAATCCTCTGGCTGAACTTACACACAAGCGCCGTTTGTCCGCACTGGGACCTGGTGGTTTGTCGAGAGAACGTGCTGGATTTGCGGTTCGCGATATTCACCCTTCGCACTACGGACGCATTTGTCCTGTAGAAACTCCTGAAGGTCCAAACGCTGGTCTTATCGGATCGCTTGCAACACACGCACGTGTAAACGCTTATGGTTTCATCGAAACACCGTATCGCAAAGTAACCAACGGTCTGGTGACTGAAGAAGTGCACTATCTGACCGCTGATGAAGAAGATCGTTATCGGGTAGCTCCAGGTGATGTACCGGTAAACAACGACGGAACTTTTGGAAACGACCTGGTTCCAGTTCGTTATAAAGCCGAGTTTATCGAAACTGTGCCCACTCAGGTGGACTATGTAGGCGTTTCACCAATTCAGATTGTGTCAGTGGGAACCGCTCTCATTCCGTTCCTCGAGCACGACGATGCCAACCGAGCTTTGATGGGCTCGAACATGCAACGTCAATCCGTTCCACTGGTTCAGACCGAGCGTGCTTATGTCACAACTGGTATCGAACAACAATCTGCAAAAGACTCCGGCATGGTCGTGGTATCAGATGTCGAAGGCAAGTGCGAATACGTTACTGCCAATCAAATTCACATCAGAACCAAAGACAAGCGTCTGGTCAAATACAAACTGGGCAAATTCCAACGCTCTAACCAGGATACTTGTTTGAACCAGAAGCCGATTGTCCGCGTAGACGACCAGGTTTCAATCGGACAAATCATCGCTGACGGTGCTGCCACCAATAATGGTGAGCTCGCCGTAGGACGTAACCTGATGGTGGCATTCATGCCATGGGAAGGCTACAACTTTGAAGACGCTATCTTGATTTCGCAAAGATTGGTCTTCGACGAAGTGATGACTTCGATTCACATCGAAAAACTGGAAATCGATGCTCGTTCAACCAAGCTCGGGCCAGAAGAAATCACACGTGAAGTTCCAAACGTATCTGAAGAATCGCTTCGTCACCTCGATGAATACGGTATCGTCAGAGTCGGATCGCGTGTTTATCCAGACGACATTCTGGTAGGAAAAATCACACCTAAAGGTGAATCCGAACACCCACCTGAAGAAAAATTGCTTCGCGCAATCTTCGGTGAAAAGGCTCGCGACGTTAGAGACAACTCTTTGCGCGTTCCTCACGGTGAAGGCGGACGCGTCGTAGATGTCAAAGTCTTCGACCGCGAAAAAGGTGATGAACTCCCGCCTGTTGCAAACAAAGTGGTTCGTGTCTATATCGCTCAGAAACGCAAAATCTCTGTCGGCGATAAAGTAGCAGGACGTCATGGCAACAAAGGTATCGTGGCAAGAATTCTACCTATAGAAGATATGCCCTACTTGCCAGACGGCTCGCCTGTAGACATCGTACTCAATCCACTGGGTGTGCCTTCACGTATGAATGTGGGTCAGACCTTCGAGACCCTGCTTGGTATGGCAGGTCACCTCACCGGATTGCGTTATGAAGTGCCACCATTCGATGAAATGTGGAAGCCAGAAGCATCTAGCGCACTGGTTCACGACGAAATCAAAGCCGGCAAAATCAAATCCAACGCCCCTTGGGTTGGTGACGATGGCAAGGTAATCATCTATGACGGCAGAACCGGTGAAGCTTTCCACAACCCGGTAACAGTCGGCAAGATCTACATGATGAAACTTGTTCACCTTGTAGACGACAAGATTCACGCACGTTCTACCGGACCTTACAGTTTGGTCACTCAGCAACCGCTAGGTGGTAAAGCTCAGTTTGGTGGTCAGCGTCTTGGAGAAATGGAATGTTGGGCGCTCGAGGCTTTCGGTGCTGCCTATTCGTTGCAAGAAATGCTCACAATCAAATCAGATGATGTGAACGGTCGCTCCAAAGCTTACGAATCAATCGTCAAAGGCGAGAACTTGAAGAAGCCCGGTATCCCCGAGTCATTCAAAGTATTGGTTCGTGAATTGCAATCAATCGGACTTGATGTATCTGTAGCTAAACGCACTAAAGAAGGTCAGGAAATCGAAGTCGATCTCATGGCTGAAGTTGAAGAGCCAAAACCACGTGGCATCAGACGCTTGTCTCAACTTGAGATGGGTGACATGGCTGCCATGGGCATCCCTGGAATGGGTGGTGATCCTGCCGCTGCTTTGATGAATCGCAGCATGGCTGGAATGCAATCTGGTTCAATGGGTGCTGGAATGGCTGGCATGGGCGGATTCCCTGGCGGTTCAGGATCGGGAGCCGGTATGCCTGGTCTGACTGGTATCACCGAAGGTCTTGCCAACACTGGTTTGCCTGGTTTGCCTGCGGGCGGTCCTGGTGCCGGTACGGGCGCTGGACCAGGCGGAGCTGGTCGCAACATGGGTCCTGGTCGCATGCTCGAAAGCGTGGTATCGGGTCTGGTGCAGACTGGTGGTCCTGACTCAATTCCATCTCAAGTGCCTGGTCTGAAAGGATTTGGCGACGAGGAAGAAGAAGTTGGACTGGGTGCTGGAATGGGCGGTCGTATGTTCGGATCGGACGATGACGAAGATTACGAAGAAGAAAGACCAGCCAAAAAATATCCCAAAATGTCGGATGACGCAGGGACTGAAGATGATGATTCAGACGAAGAAACTGAAGAAGAATCAACTGAAGAAACTGAAGACGATGTTGAGCAAGAAACAGAAGAGTTTGAAGAAGAGTTTGACGTTGAAGACGATTTGGAAGAGGACGAAGTAGAAGAGTAAAACTCGCTCTATTTCGAAATCTGCAAGTCTCATTCCATAAAAGGTACAAGAAAAAATGGCAACGAATATCGATCGTTTCGACTACATCAAAATCGGGATTGCATCACCAGAGCGAGTCTTGAGCTGGTCTCATGGTGAAGTGACCAAACCCGAAACAATCAACTATAGAACTCTTAAACCGGAAAAAGACGGCTTGTTCTGCGAACGTATTTTTGGACCTTCCAAGGACTGGGAATGCTATTGCGGAAAATATAAAAGAGTCCGTCACCGCGGTATCACTTGCGAGCGTTGCGGCGTAGAAGTTACAGACTCGAAAGTTCGTCGTCACCGTATGGGACATATCGACCTTGCAGCTCCAGTAACTCATATCTGGTTCCTCAAAGGAATTCCAAGCTATATCGGACTTCTGCTCGATTTGCCTTTGCGCGATCTCGAACAAGTTGTTTATTTCAATGCTTATATCGTCACAAACCCAGGCAATGTGCCTGACTTGAGCAAGTCGCAACTTCTTTCCGAAGAAGAATACGAAAAATTGCTCGACGATCCCAACTATCAGTTTGATATTGGCATTGGTGCTGAAGCAATCAAGCTATTGCTTGGTGAGCTTGCAAGACCAGTTTACGAAAGACCAGAAAACAAAGAAGACCGCGGTCGTCTTTTGGAATTGCCCGGACTGAAAGAAATCTCGGTGCAATTGCGTGACGAACTTGCGATGTCTGGCGGTTCGCAACAAAAAAGAGCCAAAATCATCAAACGTCTTCGTTTGACCGAAGCTCTGCTCAATTCGCACACCGACCCGACCTGGGTAATTCTGGACAAACTGCCAGTAACTCCTCCAGATCTTCGACCAATGGTTCAGTTGGACGGTGGACGTTTTGCAACTTCCGATTTGAACGATCTCTACAGACGTGTAATCAACAGAAATAACCGCCTTGCCAGACTGCTCGAAATGGGAGCTCCTGAAATCATTGTCCGCAATGAAAAGCGTATGCTTCAAGAAGCGGTAGATGCTTTGATTGATAACGGCAGACGCGGTCGGGTAGTAGTCGGTCCAAACAACCGTCCGCTCAAATCGCTCTCAAATATCATCGAAGGTAAACAAGGTCGTTTTCGTCAAAACTTGCTTGGTAAGCGTGTCGACTACTCAGGTCGTTCGGTTATCGTAGTTGGTCCTTCGCTCAAACTGCACCAGTGCGGTCTGCCTCGCGAAATGGCAATCGAATTGTTCAAACCATTTGTAATCAATAAATTGATAGAACGTCAAATAGTTCAAAATATCAAATCAGCCAAGAAGCAGATTGAGAAAGGTTCTGCAGTAGTCTGGGAAATCCTGGAAGAAGTTATTCAAGGTCACCCGGTACTCTTGAACCGCGCTCCCACACTTCACCGTTTGGGTATTCAGGCATTCGAACCAGTACTGGTCGAAGGTCGCGCCATTCAGCTTCACCCGCTCGTTTGCGCAGCGTTCAACGCTGACTTCGACGGTGACCAGATGGCTGTACACGTACCGTTATCGGTTGAAGCACAAGCCGAAGCACACATGCTCATGCTTGCTTCGAACAACGTTTTGTTGCCTGCTACTGGCAGACCGACAATCACCCCGACACAAGACATGGTGCTTGGTATCTATTACCTCACCATTCAAAAACCAGGTTGGGATGATCCAAAAGTATGCAGAGGCGCTGGAATGCGCTTCGTCAATCTGGCTGATGCCAGAGCGGCTTACGAAGCCGGCATACTCGATTTGCACGCCAAAATTGCAGTACGCGACGTTGATGGTTCAATCGTGGAAACAAGCCCCGGAAGAATCATTTTCAACGAAGTCGTGAGACAAGCAATTTCGAGCACGAAGTAGACTCATTCAATCCAATTGCATCCAAACTGAAATTCAGAGATAAGAGGACGTCATGGTAACAGGCAAGAAAGAAGAAGCCCTAGAGTTCATCAATACAACCGTAGACAAGAAAGTACTTGGAAAATTACTTTCGATGATCTACGAGAAATTCGGAACCTCGAAAACAGCGGCCCTCGCCAATGCTCTCAAGGACCTCGGTTTCATGTACGCCACCAAAGCTGGCGTCACGATTTCAATTTCCGACCTTGATGTTCCAGATGCCAAAAAAGGTTTGATCTCGGCTGCGGAAAAAGAAATCGAAGAAGCGCAACGTCGTTACGAACGTGGCGATATTACAGAAGTTGAGCGTTACAACAAAGTTATCGATACTTGGTCTGCAACCACTGACTCTCTTACAAAAGAAGTAGTCGACAACTTCGATAGATTGAACCCGGTGTACATGATGGCGTTCTCTGGCGCTAGAGGTAACATTTCCCAGGTTCGTCAGTTAGTTGGAATGCGCGGATTGATGGCTGACTCGCAGGGTCAGATTATCGACTTGCCGATCAAAGCCAACTTCCGTGAAGGTTTGAACGTTACTGAATACATCATCTCCAGCTACGGCGCAAGAAAAGGTCTAGTAGATACAGCTCTCAAAACAGCTGACTCTGGATACCTCACCCGTCGTCTCGTTGACGTTGCTCAAGACGTTATCGTTCGTGATCCAGATTGCGGTACCGTGCGCAGTATTTTGATGCAGCCCATACTTGAAGGCGATAAGGAAATGGTCAAAATTTCCGAACGTATTTTCGGTCGTACTCTGGCTGAAGATATTGCCGACAAAGAAACTGGCGAAATCATCGCTCGCAGAGGCGATATCATCAATAGAGTTCTTTCGGAAAAACTCGAGACCCTGGAGAAGGATCCTAAGAAGAAAAAGATTCTGGTTCGCTCGCCACTCACTTGCGACGCTCAATATGGCGTATGTCAGAAATGTTATGGCTGGTCGCTCACTACCAACAGAATCGTAGATTCTGGAGAAGCAATCGGTATTATCGCTGCCCAATCAATCGGTGAGCCTGGAACCCAGCTCACGATGAGAACGTTCCACACGGGTGGTGCTGTTGCTGGTGGTAAGTCACGTGCCCAGCAAAAATCTCCAGTGGAAGGTGTCGTATCCTACAAAATCCCATCCAAATCGGTTCGCACCGCATATGGTGATAGTGTAGAGCAGACCACTAAAGAAGGCGTGGTCAAAGTCAACGACGGCAAGAAAGAAAAATCTATTCAATTGCCAGCTGGTTCGCTCGTTCTCGTCAAAGACGGTGACGAAGTCAAAGCTGGACAGGTAATTGCAGAGTACGATCCACCAGGTTCCAAAAAGAACTTGACCGAACGTGCTACCAAAGATATCACCGCCGACATCTCTGGACGTGTCAATTTTGAAGGCTTCCAGGCTGATGAAAAACGCGACCGTCAGGGCAACATCAGTCGTACTGCCAACCGTGGTGGTATCATCTGGGTTCTCGAAGGCGACGTCTACAACTTGCCATCAGGCGCTCAAGTCGTGGTAAAAGACGGTCAGGAAGTAAAAGCGAAAGACGTTCTGGCTGAGATTCAAATTCTCACCGAGCACGGCGGAGAAGTTCGTTATGGTCCAGAAATCGAAACCGAAACAGTCAAAGTCGGTCGCAAAACATATACCAAATTGACCAAAGGCAAAGACTTGAACGTAGTCATCGCCAAAGTCGGTGCGGCTAACGCCAAACTCGACGCCGGTCAAAAAGGCAGTTACTGGAAAGTTTCCAAATCGAAAGAAACATGGGCACTGAAAGTAGTCAAAGACGAAATCGTTGAAAACGGAAAAATCGTTGCCGAGTTACTCGATGACGGCACAAATACCGTTACTTCAGGTGGCGAAGTCATTTATGACGGTGTCGAAATCGACGATAGAAGAGTAGTGACCAAGCCTGGTCGTCTCTTGTTCGTTCCCGAAGAAGTCCACTTCATCTCCAAAGACATTTCATTGAAGATGTCTGAAACAGGCGAACTGGTCGCTGCCGGACAGGAAGTGGTCAAAGACGTATTTGCCCACATGGAAGGTATCATCGAGATTGTCGCCGATAACGACATCATCCACGAAGTAATCATCAAGCCAGGCGAAATCGTTCCAATCGCCGATCCTTCAGAATTGAAAGTTCCCGAAGGTCAGGTTGTGGAGCCTGGAACCGAGTTGCTCGAGGGCTACACATATAAAGAACGCAAAGTCGTTTCTGTTCTCGAAATGGAAGACGGAACCTTCAAAGCACTTGTTCGTCCAGTCGAAGAATACTGGATCGAGCCTCGTGACACCAAATTCAAACACGCTCAATCTGATGAGAAAATCGGCTTGAGATCCGTAACTCAGCTTCTCTTTAGAGACCGCGAAAGAGTCAGACACGTACAGGGTGCTCAACTCACTCGCACATCGCTCGTGCTTCAGATGCAAGGAATTCTTCAGCATCTCAAAGGTATCGTAGAGATGGAAGACGAACTCGATATCGTCGTACAAGAGAATATTCTTTTGCGTCGCGAGCAAGACTTCAACATCACTTTGCTCGATGTAGAACACGGTCAAATCATTGATCCTAAATCGGCTGTTGCCACCACTCAAGTTCTTACAAGAACAGATGCTCGTGTGCAGTTGTCTAAAACAGACGAGCGCAGATTGCTTCTCATCACAGAAGAGCAGCAGATTCGCGAACCTGTCAAAGGTGCCGCAACAGTCAAAGAAAATGACCTGGTTCGCACCGGAGACAAATTGACCAAGTCTTCAATCGCCTCACATTCCGGACAGGTTGTGAGTGTCGCCAAAGACGAGATTGTGGTTCGCAGAGGCAGACCATACCTGATTTCGACCAACACTCAATTACAGAGTGAAGACGGATCGCTCGTACAACGCGGCGACTTGCTTGCAACACTCATCTTTGAACGTCAGAAAACCGGGGACATCGTTCAGGGTCTTCCAAGAGTCGAAGAATTGCTCGAAGCACGCAAACCCAAAGAATGCGCCATTCTTGCTGAGCGTGAAGGCAAAGCAAAAATCGTAAGCGAAGACGATGTAAGCCGTTTGTTTGCAGTCTACTCAGATGGCTCGGAAGAAGAAATTCAAATTCCAGCTGGACTCAATATTCTGGTTGAAGACGGTGACAAGATTTCACTTGGAACTGCTCTCACAGACGGTCCTCCCAACCCGCACGACATCGTGCGCTTGATGGGAATCCAGTCTGCCCAGAAATTCCTGGTGGACGAAGTTCAGTCAGTATATCGTTCGCAAGGTGTAGACATCGCCGACAAACACATCGAAGTGATTGTTCGTCAGATGACTCGCAAAGTACGCGTCGACACACCAAACGACACAATCTTGCTGCCAGGCGAATTGATGGAGCGCTACGAAATCGACAAAGAAAACGAACGCTGCAAACAAAACGGAAACGTTCCTGCCGATTACACCGATGTCTTGCTTGGTATCACCAAAGCCAGCTTGAACACCGAAAGCTTCATCTCTGCTGCATCGTTCCAGGAAACTACAAGAATCCTGACCGAAGCTGCTGTAGAAGGCAAGAAAGACTGGTTGAGAGGTCTCAAAGAAAACGTCATCATCGGTCGTTTGATTCCTGCAGGTACAGGCTTCCAGGGGCACCAGTTGCCTACCGAGGAAGAAGAGCCCGAACAGGATATCTATCCGCCAATCGGTGAAGGAAGTTTCAACGCGACCTAAGTTCAGGATCCAGAAATTACTTTTCGCTGTGCCAGACGTTGGAGGAACAACCGTTTCGCTTCTGTGAGCTGGTTCACTCCTGTGGAATTAATGACTACGTCGGGCTGGACACCTCGACGAATGTCTGCCGCGTTTCCAAACCATTGATGACTGAGTGGCGATAAGTATTGAGCGGTCGTAACTCTGAAGCCTCTCTCTTTATAGAAGGTTTGTACGGTTCCTTTGCCATATGTTTTGTTTCCATAAACCGGAATGTTCCAGTCTTTAAAAGCTGAAGCTACGATTTCTGATGCTGATGCGCTGGAGCCGTCTACCAGTGTACTTATAGGTTTGTCTATTAATCCTTTAGGAAGACGTGGGATACTATTGCCAATTGCTGGACCGGTCGTACCTTTTGCTACTTTGATAATCGAATTTTCTGTGAGTCGATATTCAAAATCTAGATACTGAGGAGTTCCTTTGGGATTGCGTTCTCTCACATTCAATAAGATCGAATTATCTGGCGCCACCGCCGATAGTATTCTGAGACTCTGGTCTAAGAGCCCGCCTCCGTTTTGTCTAAGGTCTAAAATATAGCCTTTGATGTTATTTCCATTTTCAGATTTCATGCGCTCGATTTCTCGTTTGAAATCTTCTCCGCTCGTTTCGGTAAAACCATTATTCATGCGGATATGGACAACTCCTTCTGAATCCATAGACGCCAGAACACTGCTTAAGGGCTTTCTTGTCATAGAAACGCTGAACGTTTCAAATTGTCCCGGATTATCTTTTAGTGGACGTTTGATCTCGACCTCTACAGTAGAGTTGATAGCCCCTTTTAAAAGAGTCGTAACCTCATCAAGAGTTTTTCCTGCAGTTGGACTTTTATTAACAGCACTTATAATGTCGCCTGCTTGCAATGAAATGGTCTGATTATTGTCAGTTCTAATGGCTTTTGTTGAAGGAGAGTCAGCAAATGTTTGATTTATTGATATTTGTCCGTTCTGTAATGTTATCTCTGAGCCGATACCTGCTGGATTTTGAATTTGGCCATTGAAGCTAGAGAGTTGAACTCTAGTCAAATAATCCGTTTGCAGATCACCGGATTGAGAAATATATCGTTTAAGTGCATCGATAGGCAGTGCACCAGATTTGATGGCAGCATAAAATCTTTCTTTCGCCTTTGGATCACCTTTTAGCGATGCAATATTGAAGGCTTCTCTGGTTACATTGTCCAACATTTGTTCGAATTGCGGAGATGCTTCAGCCGAACTTGCCAAATTTATTTTTTCATTTGGTTTGTAGACGTCTGCAGTCGTCAGACCCTTTAGATTATTCGTGTCATCGACTCTAAGCCAGCCACCATCGTTAGTGGAAACGAATAAAACCTTTTTGCGTTCACTAGAATTTGGTCCTGCTGGAACTTCTCCGACGATACCAAAAGAGCGATCGGTTCCAGATGCAGTGTTTAAGACAATTGATGTACCTACATCCATTGACTGAATTCGATTTTGAATTTCACTTGCAGGTATTTGACCTTGAGGAGTGAAACCAGAATTGGCAGCTTTGATTTTGCTTTCGAAATCAGCTGTCGATACGGGATCTGTTGCGCTTTCAATTGCACCTGGTTGTCCAGGTTTGAAAAGTCTACCCATTACGACAGAAGCTTCCAGTGCAGGAGCTGGCTCCCTTCTCAGTCCACTACGAAACGAGTATTTCAAATATTGTGATTCGTCTACTTTTTGTCCATCGGTAAGACGAACCGTTTCACCCTTTTCGTTAGTAATAGCCAACACCATCCCGGGAGACTTCTTGCTATCCCAGTCGGCAATGTTATCAGGCGACACGGTGGCTTTAGGCGCTAAAATGTGAATATCTCCGGGTCTTGATGGCTCGGTACTGGGAGTTCTTGCAAACTTTAGTCCATATGTGAGCTTAGCACTCAAAGCATCTGCACCCTC
This sequence comes from Cyanobacteria bacterium TGS_CYA1, assembly GCA_026129135.1. Taxonomy (GTDB): domain Bacteria; phylum Cyanobacteriota; class Vampirovibrionia; order Obscuribacterales; family Obscuribacteraceae; genus Aved-18. The sequence continues at coordinate 166,256 of JAHCIQ010000006.1, forward strand.
AAATGTTCCTATGTTAACTCCATAGGGTGAAACTAACCGCTCGAGCGCTTTGAATTGATCTGCGTCTCTGATTGAGTTAGCTTGTTGAGCTAAAATCGCACCATTCATGTAAGGCGCGTCTGTAGATCTGGTCGTAGTTTCGACTGGTGGCATCGCACTGTTTTCTACCAGGTTCTTGCGCATTACCAGGGTTAGATTGCGCTTTTCTGGATTGACGTTTGTCGTCCAATCCATTGCACTTAAAATTTGTTTTGATACGCCATCTTCGACTAAAAGTCTACCCTCATTATCCAGTCCCGTAATGGTTGCAACATATGCAGCTCCATCAGGTCTAACGCTTGCGATCATGTCCCCAGGTTTGTATAACTGATTTGATGGTAGTTGCGAATATCCCTGGGAGTTGAACTTAGCAGCCAGTTCTTGCAATTTTTGACTTTGAATCGCAGGGCTTTCTATACGCTGAGTTGGGTCGGCTGGATTTGAAATGACATCAGTTGGAGCTGCAACTGGACTTTTTGCTAGTTCGAATTTTTGTTCTTTACCTTTTACGCCAACGTTTATGGTGCCGTTTGAATCAAGACCGAGATTTTTTAAATTCTGAGAAAGCATGTCGGGCTGCATTCTGCCATCCTGTGCGACTCTGCCCATGATCTGTCCATCTAGTTTTACGGCTATACTTCCGTTATTATTTGGTACGAAGCTGAGCTCTTGCGGTTTTTCACCCGCTCCAGGTCGTGTGAACCCTAATGTGCGAACGCCACCATCCACCAGCTGGCGAATGGCTTGTGCTTGTTTTGTGATATCACCCGAACTAATAGCGCCAACCAGCTCGCGAGCTTTGTTATCCTTGTTTTCACGCAGAAAAGTTTCTATTTGACCTGGTTGTGGTTGCGGTTGAGTTATTTCCACTTTGGCATCAGTAGGTGGTCTGGCTGGTTCTAATGGCGTTTTACCAACGACACTACCCACGGTTCCATCACTTGTAAGATTTACTTTTGCCTCAAATGCGTTCGTTCCCTTTCCAAGCCGCACATCGGCAGCGTTTGCGGTTTGAGCCTTTTGCACCAGCTGTTTAACTACGTCAGTTCCCTTTGGCAGAAGCGATTGAACAAATGCTCCTTTGTTATTACGTTGGTCGTCGGCGTTCAAGAATTTGCCATCAGTCACATTACCTGCGGCAACTGATGTGTCGCTGCCTGGAGCATACTGATTTCGAGCAACCGAAACTATATTGCCACTTGTTTGAACTTCGCGCTTTGCTTCGTCGCGTCGGACGTTTGTACGCGACACCAGATTATTTCCCACGTATAGATACTGGGCTTCTGCATAAACTTTATGAGTTTTTTCGTTGTACTTTTCGCGACTTAAGCGAAAATTTTGACCCATGTACGACCCTTCATACACGTTATTGCTTCCAAGTAATTTTGTCTGCAGAGCAATGACTTGATCTTTGTCGCCTTTCGCTACGGCAGAAAACAAATTTGCTACATCGGTCGCTTCCTGACTTTTTTCTGGTGGAACCGCAGGAGCAGCTGCTACATCTGTTGGTGCGCGAAAGTCAGGCGCTTTGAATTCGAGCGCATCCATGGTCGGATTGCTTGCTAAGTCTGTTCGAGGTACCGAATTGGTGCTCAAGTCGGCGCTAGCATATAGCTGAGAACTACTCTCCGCTGGCGGATCGGCATTAGCCTGCTGCTTATCTGTTACTTCCTGATTACCTGCCACGATAAAAACTCCAACATAGGTGAATGCTCACCGTTTTTTTTCTTATCGCAAAACCTGGGGGAGTTTGACAGGTGTTTGGGTCTGGTTTCGCGAGAGATATTTCAACGCCAAATTTAAACTTAGAGTCTGGACAAAAGTTTTGTCAACCTCGCATTTCCTTTCATTCTGCCATTACCTTCAATCAAAGCCTTGATTGCATTTCTAACGGCTTCTCTATTGCCGTCGTGAATGAGTTGCGTTCCTCCAGCTAGACTCATGAAGTCTACACCCGGGTTTGTTTCTTGTAATACTTTGCGCAAAGCGTCTACAGCTGCCGAATCTTGGGCAACACCTTTTTCTTTGAGCAAGTTATTTGCTACGCCCCAGGGACCTTGCGATCCAAACTCAGAACCTTGTAAGCCACCTGTTCTGGTGCCGCTAGTTACCACTTTTGGAGGTTCGAGTCTGGTTCCATTGGGAGCAGTCAAACTTTGATCCACCACGGTTGGTGTCACTCCCAATGCTGTATCAGAGGGATCAGGTGTGAAGTTGAGTTTGCCATTTTCATATTTCAAGCGCCCTTTAACTGGCGGAGTACCGTCCTTCTTCCAGGAATTTCCATCTCTGGAATAGATTTCAGCGATGTTATTGGTCCCTCGCACCACCACGGAACTTGCATCTTCAAGACTTCTTCCACCTACATTGGAGAAGTTAAAATCGATGGTTCTGCCGGTGCCAGGCTCTGTTCGTGATACCACTTTAGTGCCATCTGCTTTTATTTGCGTTGTGACACCACCATCAGTGTGTGTCAGGGTACCGGTATTACTATCTAGTTGTAGGTTTCCACGAAGTTCAACTGTATTTCTAGCAGGTGCTGCGCCGGTAACTTTTGCCGACTCAAGCAATCCCGAAGGACCATATTTGAGATCGACCCAGCCATTGGTGCCGGGATAATCCATCTTGGTCACACGCGGAACGCCGCCATTATCCGGCCAAACTTTGGTCATCGTTCCTTCTTTGAAGGTAATGTTGCCAGCCTTGTCCCACTCGGGTTTTGAAATTGGAATTTTTTCCCCACTTGGTCCAGTGCGAGTCCATTGTTTAGTTGTCACATCCATTTGTAGCTGTTCAGTACCGCCATTGTTGCCTTGGCGCGTAATTGAATTCAGTACCGAGCCCGATAATGCCGTTGCATCTGAATATCCAAAAGTGACAGTGCGCTTGTCTGGATATGTTATTTTCTCCGGACCTCTAGCACTAGATTCGAAGACTGCTTTGCCTGCAGCGGCTACATCAGTAGTGATTACTGAACCGCCTAAGGTAACGTCTGCATTGTTTCTATAAAAATTGACCGCACCATTGTCACCGACTCTGGGAGCGCCAACTTCTTTTCCTGATGCGTCTTTCCATTTGCCAGTGGTGGCATTATAGGAAAGTTTTTCAGTTGTAGATCCTTTGGTGTAGTCGACCCCATTGAGAACACCAGTCTTAGGGTCATACGTCATTTTGACCTGACCACCATCGAAGTGTCTGGCTGACACGATTCGAGGATTATAATCCAACGAAGGATTTATCTCACGGGTAACGTTCGGTGATTCAAGTTGAATTTTTCCATTGCTCGGATCTATACGAATAGCGCTTAGATCCCCAGTCGGACCAGTATATCCACCTCCCGGTTTTGCTGTATAAACATCATTTCCGAGCGAAAGTTTCGAAAGTGTTCCAGCATTGTCGTACTCAGCTTTGAAGGTATGACCACGGCCATCATCAAATCCGGTGAGCAATCTTTTGCCATCACCGCGAATAGTTGTTTCCATGCCAGTTTGAGTTTTATACATCATCGAGCCATCGACCTGGTTAAAAGTCGGGGCCTCGGTCAACCGAACTGGATTTCCAGTTGTTTCCTTAACTGTCCAGGTGTTGTTGGGACCGCGTTGAAAAACTAACTGATCTGCGCCAGCTTTATCTTTGATTCGAATAGATTGCGGCTGATCTTTACCGTCTCTAAGAACAGTTATGGATCCTGCATCGCCAGGATATTCTTTTCGCATTTCGCGGTTATTGCCGTTAACAGGCTTCCACGTGTTATCGATAACAGGAGCAGTTGTGGCTCCAAGTTCAAACTTATCAGTTCTGGCTGTGCCGCTCTGATCTGTGTAAGAGAAAGTGCCATCAGGAGTTAGTTTCATATTGGAAACGCCAACGCGTTCACCAGAACTCACACCGTCCCACTTTCTGTATTTTGTGGGATCCGACGCATCTTGTCTGAAAGTTTCGCCGTTCTGAGTGAACTGTTTAACTACTCCAGCGTTGTCCGTTATAGCAGCAAAAGGTGGTTTTCCAGGATATTGTCCTGAATAAAATTTTTCCTGAGCAGCTGTTGAGACATTATATTTAGATGCAGTAAGCATCTGAGAGCCATCTCGCTCTACAATCGTGATACCATTTGCAGTTCGATTGTTCGCCAGATCAGGAAACTTGTTCCTCATAGAAGGATCTGCATCTAAGATATTTTGAATAGTGGTTTCGGGAGCTAATACAGTTTTCTTCTCTGTTACTTTGCCGGCGACTGTACGCTCTGTAATTGTAGCTCCCTTAAGAAAAGCAGCTCTGTCACCTTTATAGTCTGCACTATACGTGGTTGTCGTAACTGATTCGTTTGGCTGGTCACCAGGTCGCACCGTCACTGTAGTTCCAGCAAGATTTTTATCTCGATAAGTTGCTGGATATTCCGATTTTCTAGAACCTGCCAGATCGCGATTGGCAAAACTTCCTGGATATTCTGTAACTCTCAATCCATCAGAATCGATAGTCACTTTCCGTCCGTCTGTATATTCTCGAATTACGGGCTTGCCTGGTGTTGGTACACCATCTGTTGGACCAGACGTAACTCGGAATTGCTGATCGCCATTGACCATTTCCTGTAGTCTTGCGCCCTTTTCAGGACCCCAACCAAATGCATTGCCGAAACTACCTCTAGAAATGGCGGTATAATCGCCCGGATAACTCGGATATCGGTCAGGCGCTATACCAGCGGATTTAAGACCTTCCCAGCTACTAGAAATGCGCTGCAAACTCTGGACCTCAGTTGGTGACAATCCTAGTTTTGTTGCATCAGCTATAGCCTTATCGATGTCATCCTTGTATAAAAATGGCTGCTCTGTAGCCTTACTACCCGTGCGACCTGTATTTGCAAAAACAGCATCATACAAAGTCTTATGCGGACCGGTAGCATTGTCACGCGGACCATATAAATCCCTGGCCATTTGATATGCAGGCGTAGACTTCAGTGCAATCTCAGCGTTTTGTCGTTTCTGATTTATATAATTCTGAATGTCTGCCGAAATAGCTCCAGAACTCATAGTCGTATCAGTATTCCTGATACGATTTAAAATTCCTGGATTGTCTTTTAGATAAGTAAGTAACTTTGTATCTAATGCATTTCTGCCAACGATTCCTGTGTCTTTCGCTAGTAGTTGTTCGGGAGTTAAACCTTTATCTGCTCCCTGCGTTAATTGCTCGTAGCGAGTAAGGGCAAGGATAGGCAGGAGTCCTCCTGCAGTTTTATCGGTTGGCACGGCCGAGGTTGGTCTGAGCAGATCACTAGAATTTGGAGTTGGTGCCACATCTGGTTTCTTGAACAACGCATCAGTTGTTTGCTGGATAGTTGCTGCATCTTTTCCTGCTAGTTCAGTCAAAAAGCTTTCTGCAACCGTTTTTGCGGCAGTTGCATCAGGTGCACTGGCTATGCCTGCATCTACATTGTCAACCTTTTGTTGTGGTGATTCGTTGGCCATGACTTTGCTCCGGTAATCCCTACCTAATTTGGGTTGCCCTTTGGGATCAGTGCTTTCAATAGCAACTGGCTTTCGCTCGCAAAATACAGCTATATGAATAAAGCTATATTATTATGCTTATCTCCTATTTTTCCCTACTCCAGCGACTCGTAAACGGAAATTGCCGTTTTTTGCACCTTTCGGGACTCGTGTCAACTATTATGAGTAACCCGGACCGATTTGTCAGTGGGAAAAATACGTAGTAGATCGAGATTTGCGGCCATTTTGTTGTGTAGATAACAAAAATGAGCCTCGTTTAATCTTGAAAATTTATTTGGCAACTTTGATCTTTCCGGCTTTTGCGCCTTTGTAAGGATTGCTCTGGTCATAAATCTGAATAGTTTCAGATAATTTGCCAAGCTCCTGGGCCAGATTTCGCACTGCCTCAGGCATGCCTGTGTGAATGGCGAAACGGAAAAGCTGTTGACCTATAATTCCTAATCTCGTTTTAAAAGTTGGCACAATATACGGGTCTAAAACCGGTGTTTCGAGCGGGTCTATGTCGGCGCGTTGGAAAGCACAAGCTGCGCTCACTCGAGGTCCTTGAGCCTTGTCACTCGACTTTGCTCCCCAGTGAATCAAAGATTCGTTCCAGGAGAGAATCGAACCTGTTTTGGCTGGAAGGGCGCGAATGCTTTGAAGGTCTTTTACACCAAGTTCAAAATTCCAGGGGCTGTGAGGATAATTGAGATCACGTCTTGCAGGTAACACATACATGCAACCGTTCCATAGGGTGGCGTCGTTGAGCGCAATCCAAATGGTCATACTATTTGGCATTCCGTCAGGTCTTATGGTCACTGTCTGCGCTCTATCGCGATGCGGTGCCCAGCCAGATCCGCCATGATCTGGCGCGATATGATAAACCCAGAAGTTGGGAAGTTGTCTGTAATTAGAGCCAAGAATATGATTTAAAACACTTCCTGCCCTCTGGTAAACCTGCCAGAATTCGTCATAGACCATGGCAAAAATAGTGGGCCATTGCTCTAGAGCTAGTACTTTCACCGCATCGGTCAATTTTGCCATTTCAGCAGGATCGAGCACTGGCTCCGAGACGAAGTAGCCATCTTGGACCATGTCTTTTTTGAAATCTTCTAAAACATTTTTCTGTAAATTAAGCGGTGACCAGGCATTTTTTGCGGCAACGCCCTCGATATGCAAGTCTGGATTCAATTTGATCCAGAAATCTTTATCACAAGCTAAATCGTAATATGTTGGAGCCATGCCTGTTTCATGCCCTCAATCACTGCTTTTTAACTTGATCACCTGTAAAAGACTTATCTATATCTTTTTCAAGTTTTTCCAGGTCGGCTTTGAGTGCCATTATTTCCCAGTCGCTCAAGCGATCGTCTGAAGCTTTGAAAGACGAACCGATTGAATTTATTCGATCCATTTCGTCTGTAAGATATTCCAATTTTGCTTTTGGGATACTACCTTTGGCTTTCGCTTCTTCTAGTTTGGTCGTGACTTGGTTTTGCAATTTTTCGATATCTGGAAGAGGTGGCAGCAGCTGAGATAATTTCTTTTCGAGATTGTCGTATTGCTCGCTCAGTTTGACGATGTCTTGGTCACTCAAAATGCCATCACGTTTAAAAACCGTTTCCATGAAAGAAATGCGCGAGCCTTCTCGTCTCAACTCTTCAGCTTTTTTTATAGCCACTCTATTTGATGCGAGCGCTTCATTTAAACGTCTTTCTATTTCTACTTTTCTTTCTTGAACGTCTGGAAGATTTTGCAGCGAACTTTCAAGCTTACTGTTCAATGCATCTAATTCGCTTGAAACAACCAGGCTTTCAGAGTCGCTCAATTCGTTGTCTTGTTTGAATACTTTCAGTTTCTTTTCTGTAGAGTCGATACCTTTATCTATTTCTTGAGCGCTCATACCTTGCTTGAATCGTTTGGCATCACTAACTTCCTTGACTCGTTTGCGTAACAAATCTATTTTCGTTTGCAAATCAATCTTTTCGCCTTTTGATTTGGAAGCTTCTGTCATTTGTTGTTTCAGCGTCTCGAGCTCGCGAACGACAGTCAGAACTTCGCTGTCGGAAAAAGAATTGTCAGCTTTGAAAAGCGATTCGAGCGTTTCTATGCGACTGTTTTCTTGCTTGAACTGATCCAGTTGCTGGACGGTTAAGGTGTTTTTGACTTTAGAATCATCAAGCATAGTGCGAATTTCGCTCTGCAAAGCATCTATGTTTTTTATTCCAGATGACACTTGTCCTGGTGCAAGCTCGCTCAAACGGGAGCCTACTTTATCCAGTTCCAAAGCCAGATTCAAAACTTCTTGTGGATCTAATTTTTTGTCTGAAGTTTTAAATGTTGCGTAGTCTTTCTCAATTTTTTCGATGCTTGCATTTATCTCTGCTACTTGCTTCTGGTCGAGCCTTTTATTTTTGACCAGATTATTCTTTCTGTTTTTCAGTCTATCTAAACGCGCATCAATACTTGGTCCTGCAATAGATCGAACGCGCAAGTCTTTTTCTAGATCCAGATTTAGCTGGTCTAAATCGTATGATAAAGCGAGCAATTCAGCCTGACTCAGTTTGGTGTCTTGTCTGTAACCTTTTTCTTTGTCTTTGATAGACTGAAGCCTGGTCTTGAATTTGGCTGCCTGACTGTTGGTCAATCGTCCAGACAAGAAATCTTCTGCTATTTCTTTTTCGAGCTGGTCTTGTCTGCCCGACAAATCGGTGATGGCGGTTTTGCGCTTAGCTAAGCGAATTTCAAGATCCTGGCTCAATTTATCCAAGTCGAGAATGAGTCGTACTCTCTCCCAGATAGTCAATTTTCCATCTTGTGTAAATTCATTGTTCAGCTGAACAACGCGATCCAAATTGCCCTTTAGTTGCTGAGCCTGGTCTTTTGTGAGACGTTCTTCGCCAAGGGCGTGAGTAATTTCTTTGTCCAGGTTCGAAATTCGTGTACTGACGTCAACGAAAGCCGGAACGCCAGCCCAGTTAAATTGATCGGCAGCAACGTCCTTAGGCGCTTCTTTCGCTTTGCTCTGGGCAAGAACAGCCTTAGAGCCGTCTGTGGTGTTAAGTACACTTATAGAGGCCGCCAGTGTGATCAGGGATAAAAAGTTGGACGTTGTTTTTTTCATGAGCCAATTCCATATATAGCAAGTATTTATTCTAAAAGACTGGTTTGCTCTTTCAAAGGCCGATTCAAAGAGGGGTTAACTTGGCAAAACCAGAATAATGAGGTTTGGAGGTTTCTAATAGATGAAGCGGTTTTCTCTGAAGAATGGTCTGGCGCTTGTTTTAATGCTCAGTTGTCTGCCGGCTTTCGCCGACGACACAGCCGGGTCTTATTATGATCAGGGCATTTCGTTGATGAAACAGAAGAATTTTAAGGATGCCATTCAGGCTTTTGATATGTCAGTAGGTATGGCCGCCACTGATGCGCGTGCTTACATGAAACGAGGTCAGTGCTTCTTTGAGCTGGGTCACTATCAGCTTGCGGTCTCTGATTTCACGCAAGCAATGAATTATTCTCAAAACGATGCTGGTTGCTATTTATCCAGAGGCATTGCCAACTCGAAACTCGGAAAACACCAGGAAGCAATTGCAGATTTTGAAAAAGCGATAAATTTAGACCCTAATTTGTCTGGTGCTTATCAGGGCATGGGTGATGTTCTTGTACAGTCGGGAGACAAAGCGCAAGCCATGCAGAATTACAATCTTGCCATAAAGCAGGATTCGCGCAATGCTGGGGCATTTGTAGCTCGCGCCGATTTGTACAAAGTACTTGGTCGCAATGCCGATGCGCTCAAAGATTACAGCTTGGCTATAGAACTAGCTCCCACTTCCGATATTGCCTATATTCATCGCGGTACTGCATATAGTGGCATGTCGCGACCTGAAGACGCGGTAAAAGATTATGATAAAGCACTCTCGCTTGACCCTGACAATGCGGATTTGAAAGAAAAGCGCGGTAAAGAATTTTTCAAATTGAAAAATGCCAAAAAGGCATTAGCTGATTTTAGTGACGCCATCAAACAAGATCCAACCGATTCCGATTTGTACTATCACCGTGCAAAAGCTCATATGCAACTGGGTGAAGATGGTCCAGCCATGGAAGACCTCGAGTACGCCATACGACTAGACCCTAACGAAGCCAATTTCTATCTTGCTCGAGCTTTCCTCTGGCACAAGAAAGGCAAATCAATTCTTGCTCGCGAAGATATTAAAAGGGCGCAGTTTTTCAAACCAGATCTGCCTAAAGACATTAGATTTCCAGATGATCCAAAAAATCAGGACGTCTGGAATGAAGAAACATTCTTGAGCGATATTAACAAATCGGGTGATAAAGACACTTCTGAAGTGCTTCAAAACCAGGGTTCTTTAGGTAATACCAATTAGCGATTTATTATTCTTCGCTTGGTTGCAGACTGAAGGATTCTTTGCCGAATGGCTCATCGCCTGAGCCGTTCCAGCTATTAATGGCTGACATTCCAACCCCTTCAAATGGAGCCCCCGCAAATGCGAAAGGCACGCTGAAAAGATAAGTGGTTGCAAGCAGAACTGGATTTTTAGATTCACCGATTAAATCTTTCGAGCCTGCTTTTGTTTGTCTGCCAAAAGCTCGAACTATCGAGACTGGAGTACCAAGAATAAAGCCGGTGGTGAATGAAGCCACTCGTACCGGCAATTTGACGTCTGAATGGAGCGATTTCACTGGAGGAAGATCTTTGGTATCTTCCGCTGCGTCCGGGCGCTTTTTGATTTCCGGTGCAGTAATAGGGTCTTTGAGTTTGGCAGGATTTTCATCCGCACTTTCGTCAGCGCTTGCTGGGGAAATCAAACTGAGCAAAGTTACGACGGATAAAAGTGACACGGTTTGAAGATGATTTTTCATGCCACTATTATGTCACCTTGTCATCCGTGTAGGGTTTGTGCGCAATACTGGGCACTAAGAATAAAGCAGAAGCTTTCGTATATTCGAGGAAACAATAATGCCCCCAGAACGGCAAACACCAGCCCCAAAACCGCAACCTGGACAGCCACAGGTGCAAGATCCTACTGCTGTTTTCCAGTTGGAGCAAAACAAAGCTGCAGCAACTTGTTATCTGCCTGTTTTACCGGTCGCGCCCAATGTTTTGTGGCTTATGACCGAGCCTTCCAAAAATAAAGAATTGCGCTTTCACGCTTTTCAAGGCTTGGGACTTTTTGCCGTTGCTTTTGTTCTCTTTACTGCGTGTAATATCATAGATATGTTCAGCGCCATACCTGTTATCGGGATGATTTTTGCCTTCATAAGCGGGCTCATAAAATTTGTGACGATGGTCATCTTCTTTTTAGGCAATGCATTTCTCGCCTACAAAGCCTATGAAGGCGAGAAGATAGTCTTGCCGTACATCGGACAGTTTGCGCAGGACAAAGCTTAAGTTTAAAAGAGTGTCAATTGACGCGGCTCTTGCACGCGTTCTTGTTTGATTGCAAGTACTGGTTTAACGAAAGGTTCTGGCGCTGCCCCGTTTTTTCGTACATTGCGAAAGAACAACTTGCCTCGCTCTGGACCGCATTTTCGGCAATACATGCCAGAGAGCCGCTGTGGTCGACGATGGCGGCTGAAAAGAGTCGTACAGCCAGCACAACGTGCCTGCCATGCCCCATCGGGCAAACTAGCGCTTTTGTCGCACGCAGCTGGAGTAGCACCTACACGTTTGCACATGTCGCGCCAGACCTGATTGTGACCATGTTTCACTCCCACTAATGCGTGGGCGATTTCGTGCAGTATCGTATCTTGTACGTGTTTTTCGGTGTTCTGCAAAACATATATGCGAGACAGCTCTATTTTCTTCTCGCCTTCTTTGCACACACCAAGCATGCGCTTACTGTTGTTGAATCCCAGCTGCCAGCCCTCCAAGCTGTACAGATACATCAGTTCGTTTGCTAGTATGCGAGCGTGGTCGATGTCCATTCAAAAATTATAAATCACTATTTTAATGAAGTCAGCTACCTGAGCCAATTTTTGCTCTTATCAGCTCTGTGTATATATCGTATATATCTCAAGCGTCCTTACTTGCGCCGTAGAAACCACGGGCGGTGCTCTTCATTTCTAAGAGCAATTTGCTTATAGCGCGTTTGGGTTCGTGGTTTTCATAAATCTCAGACAGTTTGTCTGTTATATAGTCGATTCCCAGGGTGTCAGCGTACTTGAGCAAGCCGCCTCGAAAGGGTGGAAAACCAATTCCAATTATGATGGCGAGATCGATTTCTTTTGCCTTGCGCACCACTTTCTCTTCCAGGCAGCGAGCCGCTTCGTCGATCATTGGTAGAAATAGTCTGTCTAGAATCAGCTGACGATTTTTTTCATCCAGTGGCTCTTCGCTTGTTTTGACTTGTGTTTTTTCCAGGAATTCAGGATTGAGGCCAGCTTTTTTGCCTTCGTTCCACAGGTAGCAACCAGCATTGGTTTTCTTGCCCTGAAATCCGAGGTTCGTGGCAATTGATACCAATTTTGGCGTGTCGTATCTTTTGCCAAAACTTTCTTCCATATAAACAGCGCAAGCGATAGCGATGTCCCAGGATAATTCGTCGAATAATTCAAATGGCGCAATCGGCATTCCAAAATCCTGCGCCGCTTTTTCGATCCAATTTACTGGAACTCCTTCGTCAGCCAGTCTGACTGCATCTAAGAGCAAGCAAGTGAGCAGGCGATTGACCAGAAATCCAGGACAGTCTTTTACTATGACTGGAATTTTTCCAAGCTGACTCAAGAAAGCAACTGCTTTTTTCTGAACTGCGGGTTTGGTCGCATTGGTTGGAATGACCTCTACAAGTGGCATTCTATCTACCGGATTGAAGAAGTGCAGACCAAGAAAGTTTTCTTGATTGCTTACAAACTGGCGTAACGATTCAAGTGGAATCGATGAGGTATTCGTGGCAATGATAACGTCTTTGTCAGACAATGAATCGGATAGAGCTGTCAGAACTTCTTTTTTTACTTCAAGATCTTCGTAAACAGATTCTATGACCATTTCACATCCAGATAAGTGGTCGTAGCTCACAGCAGCATTTGCAATGGCCTTGGTGTTTTTAGAATTGAGTCTTTCTGCTTCGTCTTTTGTTTTTTGAGGACTCGAAGTCTTTATACTCACATTGATGTCTGCTTTGAGCGAAACTTCACAGATGCCTCTACCCATGGTGCCAGCACCTATTACTCCAAGTTCTTTGATGCCACCAACTTGAGAGAGGCTGCGGTTAGCGCTTTGAACCGCGATTTCTTTGTTGAAGGAAAATGCAATCAGGTTGCGAGCAACAGCAGACGATGCTAATTTGCCAAAGCTTTGAATTTCCTTTTTCAGTCCTTCTGCCAGACCATTTTCCAGTCCGCATTTGATCGTTTCCAAAGCTAGATATGGTGCTGGATAATGCTCTGACACCCTCATCTTCAAAATGCGCTCGAATGTTTTGATAGCGCTTGCGATTTGTTTTGATTCTTCAGGGGTGATTGTTTCTTTAGAGAATTTTTGCTCGTATTTGTACTGCTGTTTGTCTTCTGGTTTTTGAGTTTTGCACAAATCTAATGCCACTTCTTCTGCACGTTTCATCAAATCTTCGACTGCAACTGCTTCATCTATCAGACCCAGTTTCAAGGCCTCTTCGACATTGAGAGTTTGTGCCATTAAGATAACTTCTAATGCTTGTTTCATTGGGATTTTTCTGGTTAAACGCTGTGTTCCACCAAGTCCAGGAACGACTCCCAGTGTTACTTCAGGTAGTCCAAAAATAGTGGTCGGGCTGTCTGAACAAATTCGTTTGTCATAGCACAAAGCCAGTTCGAGTCCACCGCCAAGGCATGGACCGTGCACTGCTATGACTGTGGGCTTGGAGATATTCAAATTTTCTTGGAAGGTTTTGTGACCATTGCGAGAATGACCTTCTGCAACTTCTTGTGTGCCGAATTGAGAAATCTCTTTGATGTCAGCACCGTAAGCGAAGTGATCGCTTTTAGCCGATCTGAAAATGAGTGCTTTTACCTGTTCGTCTTTCTCAGCCATCGAAAGTGCTTTTGAAAAGTTTCCGATGATTTCGGTGGACAAGGTGTTGGCTCGACCAGGAACGTTCAAAGTGAGAACGCCTACTTGCGATGGCAATAAGCTCAAAGTCAGCTCGGGACCCCATGCTCCAAGCACGACTCCGTCCTGGGCGATTGACTCAAGGTTGTGTTTGTCGAGATCGAGAAAAGTTTGGCTCAAAGTCGTCACCTTTATTGATAAAAGAGATATTAACGCTCGTTTCTTGGTATTTCCGCAAGATAGCTTGCCTCATCTCTTTTCATATACTTACAATAGTGTCATGCGCACTTTTTTGATTTTGTATTTGTTTTTTCAATGCTCGCTATGTTTTGCCCAAGCCCCAAAAGGCTTACTGCAAGCCGTTTCGAAGTTGGCTGCCGAAGAAGACCGTAAATACGCGGACGGATGGTTTTTCGGGCAGCTACCACGAGTGTTCAAGTCTGGCTATGGAAAGCTCTCATGCGATCTTAAAGCTAGATTCGCTCTCGATTACGAGTCGATGCTTTTGAAGCGAAAACAAGACCTCGTGAGCAATTTCAACTCTTACGTACCCTATAATCAGCGCCTTATATTTGCCCGTGATTGGTGGAAAAACGCTGATCAAAAGGGGCTTTGCAAATTCAGTTCGCTCTCTGATAAAGAAAAACTAATCTGGCTGCACGAATCGATTCTGGATGGCTCAGAACTGGCTTTTCGAGCCAGAGAAAAAATGGATCCAGGTAAAACTAATTCTTATTCTGTTCTTGCTCACGATAAAGAGCAAGATATGGTGGCACATTACACGCACGAAAAGGGCAGAATAAGCACGTTTTCAAATACTTATGCCGAGTGGAAGGGCAAACTTTAGTCCGGATTTTTAAAGGCTGGAAATCATTTCTTCTGCGCGTTTGCGCTTGGGATCAGCAGGGTTGGCCAGTTCCAGATAGTTCTGCAACTCTTTTTTGCCCGCTTCCTTTTCTCCGCTTTTAACCAGTGATTGTCCAAGACAATAATGTGCATCAGCATTCTTCGGTGCCATCACAACCGCCTGGCGATATGCTTCCTTTGCTTTACTATGATTACCTTGAAGCATATAAGTAGAGCCGAGGTTCATCTGGGCAGATAGCAATTTAGGATCGAGTTCGACAGATTTTTGCGCGTATGTGAGCGCTTCTTGCAAGCGTCCTGCGCAAGCCAGGGCGAAACTCAATTGATCGTGTACGCTTGCCGATTTCGGATAGAGAACCAGTGCTTCTGCCAGAATGTCGATTGCTTTGTCGAATTCTTGATCTTGCAAATAAGACTTTGAAAGAGCTTGAAGCACGGTCAAATCTTTCGAGTTCAGATCGTATGCTCTGCGCAACTCCGCTCTACTGGCTTGTTTATTCTCATCGCCACCTAGCTTAGCCAGTACTCGAGCTAGATTGGTGTGATAGAGAGCTTCTTGTGGCTTTTGGGCAATAGCTTTGCGGTAAAGTTCTTCTGATTCTTTGAGTTTACCCTTGAGCGCAAGAATGGTGGCATAGTCAGACAATGCCGGTGCGTAATTCGGGTCCGTTTCGAGCGTCTTTTGATAGGCGAGTATCGCTTCGTCTACTTTGCCTTCGTTTACGAGCGTATTGGCTTTAAAATAAATCGCTTCGGCGGCTAGAAAATTACTTACGTCATCTGGTACGTCATCGGCTTCTTTGCTGCCTGGCACACCTAAGTAAAGGCTTTTGCCTTTGAAGTCAGATTTCATCAAAGGTGTTTGCTTTGACATATATTGACCACCATGACTGGTGGCTTGAACCGTATTCTTTTTGGCGATTTCAAACGCTTCATCGAGAGATACCAATCCATTATTTTGACGCAATGCCGAAACCAGATTGGTTGAAAAAACATTTCCCCAGCTCATTTGATCCGGTTGACTGGAAGTGACAATTACAAATCCTGTTCCAGAAACGAATTTGCTTGGATCCACGTTGAATGTTTTGGTGAGCGATTTGGAGCCTGCCGAGAGTTCGGCTGCGCCACTGTAGCCCGACTGAAGTACCAGTACTATTCTTTGTGCTTTGACATTTTTGCGCAGCACTCCCATTAAATCTTTGATTGAGACGCAAGTACCATAAATGTTATCGAGAGCGCAGTCGTAACTGCAGAGATAAGCGTCACCATCGGTGGTGGGAAAACTGCTGGTAGAAACAAACACGAGCACGAGGTCTTCAGGTTTGGCCAATTGACCAAGCCAGCTCGATCCAAGCGTATTCAAAATATTTTCTCTTGTGGCTTTCGAGTTGTTCAGCATGCGTACGTGCTTTGGAGAAAAACGACCGCCATTTGGATCTAATAGGTAGCTGTTGAATTCTTTTGCAGCCTTCTCCATCTCCGGATTGTCTGGGTTGAGTCGTGATTCTGCAAATTGAGAAACTCCAATTACAACTGCGAATTTTTGACCGACAGGTTTTAAATCTGATTTTTTATTGGGGTCCAGATCTTCAACTTTGGTCCATTGAATGCCAGAAACTGGTGGCTGCTGATCGGCTGCAAATGCACTCGAATAAAAAATCTGGCTTAGTGCAAACATGCTTGCAAGCGCGACACCGATTTCTCTGTTTTTGTTTGTTTTCTTTTTCACGATTCTTGACTCTCGACTCTAGACTCTTGATTATTGATGCAGCAAAGCTACGTCTACAGCCATCACTCCCCCTGTGTCTTCAAAGGTCAAGCGAACCTGACTGTTGTGAGTCTGGTTACGAGCTGCAACTTGCGCTTTGACGTCGTCTGGCATCATGACAGGGTTTGGATCGTCCCAGGTCAATTGCAGACCTGTGCCAATCAAATCTTTCGCCCCGTCTGTATCAGCTGATACAAAGGCAACTTTGTCTTTCATCGAACGTTCGATTTGATCGAGCGAAACTTGTTTGGACGAGAAAAATATTCTGATTTTTTCAAGTCCAGGGTTTTTATCGAAGGCTAACCAGTCATCATAAGGAAGGGGATAATCGATTCCGCGACGCAAATAGTTCTTGTCGCCTGTAGATGCTGATGGAAAGAGGATTGCGCTATTGCCGGTCGAACCTTGTTTGAGCACGAGGTATGCATATCCGTCGCTGTCTGGAGCCAGGTGAAATCTTATAGAGTCACCAGATTTGAAGGACATTTTGTTATTACATCTATAAGTTTTGCCGTCGCGTCTCAATTCAATCCAGTAAGTGAGAGCTTTCTTGGGGCGGGCGACTTTTTTGACTTCGCTTGTGGTACCAGAAGTGGTGCTGGAAGCAACATTCGTTTTAAGATTAGGAATTATATGTTTGGTTATCCAGTTGGAAACAAATCCTAGGTCTTCCTGGTTGAATTGTGCATCTTCGAAAATTAAGTGTTCTGCAGTTTTGCTCAAAACAATTTGTCTATCTGGATTTGAGATGCTACCAAACAATTTCCAGGTGCCTGCAGGTCTGACCAGTTTATCGTTCGATCCCTGAATGAATAGAACTGGAGTAGATTTGATATTTGGAGCGAAATTATAGCTGTCGTTCATATAATCACGAAACGCTATTAGCTCTTTGGGTTTGACATACGTTCTAGTTAGAGGGTCTTTGAGCCAGGTATTCTGCAAGTCTTTTTTCTTGGTGGCAGCTTTGACGATGGCTGGTCCCACATCGATTGGAGCATTGAAACCATGCAGCAGAACGTGTTTGACGATGCCCATTTCAGAATTGGCTCTGTCGTAGCGGTCACCTGCAGGCACCGATGAAATCAATCCATTAACCAGGTCCGGATAAGTAGCTGCGGTTTTCATGGCGATAGCGCCACCCATTGATTCTCCAAGCACGATTACTGGAACGCCCGGATTTATGCGTTTGATTTCTTTGAGAGTCAAACCTATGTCTTGCATAGTGCCTTCAAAGTCGATTTCATTCACACCCTTTTGCACCCACGATCCAAATCCACGTACATCGATGGCATAGACTGCGATATTTTTCTTCACCATTTCACGGGCGAAACTGTCATAAGTCCCTTTGTGTAGACCAAATCCGTGGATGCAAAGCATGATGGCTTGAGGGTCTCCTGCTTTCCAGATCATGCAGGGAATTTTTTGCGAGGGGTCGAGTTTTTTTGGCTGGCTTGGTTTGCCGAAGAGTGATTTGCCTCCGTCTTCCTCGCCAAAATCGGCTTCGCTGAATTCGACTATTTCGCCTTTGACCTGGTCAGCAGCTGCTAGCGCAGGCATCAATGGACTGCTCAACAAGAGAGTCGATGCAAGTAAGTAAGCGAAGGTTTTGAAATTTTTCATTTATGAGCACCAGTAGCAATAAACAGACTTCCAGGTAGGTCGGGCTTTGTGCATTGACCACGCTTGGAGCCTTTTTTAGGAAGGGTCTTCATTTTACTGTACAAAGTGTTGCAGCCGCTCAATCGCGCCTTTGCTCTTAGTGAAAATAAAAACTGGTCCTTTGTTGCAAGGACCAGTCTTTTATCTAATTTCGGTTTGAGGTTTATTCCAAAAATTAGCGATAACAGCCGTTATGGCGGAATTTGTTGAAAAATACTTTGCCTGGACCTGGCGGGTTATAGACCCAACCTCTGCCGGGTCCTCCGCGACGTCCGCTCGGGTTGTAATGCCAGTAGCGACCATGGCCTGCGCCACCTGTAGGACCAGGGGGATTGATTCGAGTATTGGTATAAGGGTATGCCTCGGCTTCTTGACCACTTGCAAGTGCTCCTGCAGCGATTGCCAGACCTATAATCAATGTTTTTACTATTTTCATTAAATTGTCTCCTTGCGTTTCATAGGTGTTGGTTCCTACTTGTTAAAACGACAAAAAGAAGTAAAGAGTTCAAAAAAATCCCAATTAAGGCTGAAATTTTAATAATGCCAGCTCAATAAATAGGTATATATAAGCCTGACGGGTGTTAACGCGAGGGGACATTAATGTCGGGACTAAAAACCTTACTTCTTTCATTGAGCATTGCTGGCGTGAGTGCATTGCCTGCTTATAGCCAGGTGGCCGGAGCCAATCAATCGATTTTCAATGACGAAGAACAAATGATGGGCTTGAATCAAGCGCAAGTTAGACAATACGAGCAGCAAAAAGTTCAAGCAGAAACAGAACTTTCAGAAGAGCAGAGAAAAAATGCTCCTTACAGACTATATGTCGAAAAGCAAATCACTACTTTGAGCGCGCCATCAAAAAATCCTAAGGCTGCAAGCGCTAATGCAGCTAAATTGAAGCAGTTGCAAGATTGGATTAAGCGTGACAACGATTATATTGCCAGACAGCAAAGCTATATCAATCAACTTACTGGCACAATCCAGAATTTGCAGCGCACGCAAAGCACCCAGATTGGCAACTTGCAAAACGACATCACCGCGATGCGTGAAAATCAGCAAGACGAAAAGGATGCCAAAAAATTCGACCAGATGATGCAGGTCAATTATTTCAACGAATTGCAGAGCGAAATGGGCGCCGCCTCCTGGGGTAGGCCTCCAGAAGATGGTACTTATAACAGCGTCGGCGGCTATGGTTTCATGGGTGGATATGGCTATAGCGGTGGTTTTGGAAGACGCAATTTCTAAGCGTTTGAATGAAAGCATTTCGCGTATCCATTATTCTTGCTCTTTTTATTCTTCTATTTCCGCCATTTGCACTTAGTTGCCTGGCGGATGTAGAAGATGGAAATTTTGGACCATATATCTTTCCTGAAGGAGTTCCTCCCGTTCCCGACGAAATTCAGCCAGGCAGAACCTGGCAGGGATTTCCTCAGTATCGAGTTCTTATAGATTGGACTCAGATTCCAAAATGGTTGGCTGGAAACTGGTTTTCCAAAGAATATAGAATTCTCAAGACTTATGACCATCGCGAAGATATGCTTTACACCCTGGCAATGAGCCGCGACACACCTCAGGCTGATCATCTCGGCGACATGCAAGATAGAGAGGGTGGTATCTGGCACGCTCTGATTTCACCAGATTTGTATAAATATCAAAAAGGCAATTTGATAGAATACGTAGATATAATCAAAGTTAAGCCTGAGCGTGTGTATGACCTTGGTTTCGATGTCAGACAGCGGATGTTTCACGTTCTGGTCGACCCAAGCGAAGAAGGTAATCCAAAAATCGTGGATGCTTACACGGAAGAGCGAGTGAACGAGTACAAACCTACTCGTCCCGATGTCTGCACGGCCACCGTTTACAATCGTTTTTTCGATCGCGATGGCGCACCTACGCATACCACGAATGCCATGCGAGTGCTTCGACGTAGCTCTCCATTTCAACACACCGCCACCAGATGCGGTGTCGATTTGACTGTCAATTTTTTAGACCATTTGCATGAAATTGGTCGTGACGACCTGGTTCCATGATTGTTTCGCGATCATTGCTCGCCCTGGCACTTTCATTGTGCATAGGCGCTCAATCATTGTTGCCATGTTCGCCTTTGTGGGCTAAAGATTCAAAAAAATCGAAAGCAAAATTCAAAGTTGTTGATTTCAAGCAAGCAGATTTCCTGTTTAATCTCGGTTTGCTCGACAGGCTCATCGACCGAGACAAATTTAGCGATGCACTTGCTTTTGCAACCAGGATGAAGAGACCACAAAGCCTTCCTTTAGCAATCAGTCTCGATTATCGGCTGGCAGCTATTTATGGCAGTCTTGGTCAATTTGACAAAGGAAAAAGAATTGTTGAAAAGGCATTACTTGCCGAACTTGCAATAGATAAAGCGATAGAAAAGGAAGACCGCAAAAAGATTCATCCAAATGAATTTAAGAGCGAAAAGCTTGAATCGAACGAAGAGTTTGAACGTCGATATGAGCAACTCAAAATACCCAGGCACACTATTCTTGAGAGTGTTCAATGCGGATACAGGGCTCGTCTGCTTCTTGTGCAGCAGCGTTATCTGGATTGCTACTATCTTTGCCTGGCGCGCGAAAAATGTTTTAGAACAAAGACGACAAGCCAGCTGGTTCAAATAAGGAGTATTGCTGCACTGCAATGTCACAAATCATATGTAAGTCGGGATGGAAGCAGACGAAATGTCGATACCGTTTACAAACATGCTCTACAAGCCGAACTTCAAGGTCATTATGACTACGCCATCAAATTGTACGACCTTGTAATCGAAGCCAAACCCCAAGACTTTTATTTTGAAAATTTGGCCAGATTGGCCAAGGCAAGCTGTTTTAGGAAAGAGCGAAATTTCGAGCAGGCAGTCGAAAATTACAAACTCGTATATGAGTCTGCAAATGGAAAAACTCGTGGTCTGGCAGATAGCCTCATTTATAAATCATTAGCCAGGCAGGCTTTAGCTGGGCTTGAGTATTATGGTGCTGATACTGCACATTTGATTTTGCAAGAAAAAGAAATCGATTTTAAGAAGCTCAATGACGAAGACAAACGAAAATATATCGAGCGCTTATATGATGTCGGCTACAAGTTGAAAGCCTCTGGCCACGCGCGTAAAGCCCAGGAAATTCTGTGGTTTTGTGTCACTTTTTATCGCAAATATTTTCCTGGGGAAGAAACTGCTTTGGCAGGTGTAATGTATGACCTGGCTGAATCTTATTACTGGAGCGAAGCTTACGACCCGGCAATGGAATTGATGGAAGAATGTATAGACCTTAGAGAAAAGCGTTCAGAAAGTCTTGATGCCCTGGATACTCTTGGCCGAATCTATTTGGCAGGTGACAATAGCAAAAAAGGTGTGGGCGCGTTTGAGAAATTACTGCTTGTGAGCTTAAGAGACTTTGCACCAGATACGGTATCTCACTATGAGCCTGGAAATCTGTCAGACTTGATTGAAATAGCGATAAAAGCTCGCAGCGGACTTGCAAAAGAAAAACGCTCAGTTCTCGATATGAGACTTCAGGCTGTAATCGATGGACTAATATCGCAAAAAGATTTCGATCAAGCACTTAGTCTTGCAAAAGTATTATTGCAATGGAAAGAGTCTGAATTGGATGCAAAAGCCGATCCTATAATGGACAGTTTGTGGCAGATTGCATGGATTTCGCGAATCAGCGGAAAACAGGACGAAGCAAATAAATGCTATACAAGACTCATTGAAAATTACCCAACTAAATCTGTCAAATGGCTTGCTACCTGGCATTTTGAAAGAGGACTGACTTTCGATTGCCTGGGTGATTACAAAAGTGCGGTGAAGGATTTTCGATCGGCTAAAACCAATTTTCAAAAATATTTCAGTAAGAATCAGGACGACATCGATTTCGACGAAAAGGAGTTTCTGGTCAATATCATCTGGGACCTGGACCTGGAGCTGAAATACAAAAAGTTAGATCCGCCAAATAGCGATAATTATTCACGCTCGTTTCCAATGTATGTCTATAAATGGAATAAAACAGGCGAGCCTTTGCGTATCTATATCGATACCAGTCATAAGACCGGATTTGGTCCAAATCTCGCCTGCACTATCGATAATATTGTGAAAGACTGGATGAACACCAAAGGGCTGCCACTCACCTGGAAATATGTCGATAGCCCAGAAAATTGCGACATCCACATAAAAAGAGCCGCTGATTTCGAAGATATACCTGCTGGCTCAGGTGGAAGAGCCAAGTCAGAATTTGTTTATAAAGAAAAGGGCGAAATGAAAGAGCTAAGTAAAAGTACCCTGCTCATTTACTGTCCCAGTTGGAACGGGGAGGATTTGAGCTATTACGGTATGCAACAAATGAAGAATTTGACAATGCACGAATTTGGGCATGCTCTAGGACTCGGGCATTCGCCAAATGGAATGGACATAATGTACTGGAAAGCTCCCGCACTAAAGCTTTCAGAGCGTGACCGCAATACGCTCATCCGTCTTTATTCTAAATAAGTTGAATTCTCTTTAAATTGGCTGACCTTCTAAAGAGGTAGAATCTGAAAGTCACCCGAAGAGGACCAATATTTCATGGCAAACAGTGGAATTGACTTCAATCCTGGCTCGCATCCCTTTCCAGACGATAGAAATAGGTCCATTCTATGGGCTCGCTACAAGATGGAAGATGCGCAAAGCAATGAAAGTGGGTCGCTCTGGTGTGTTTTGTCTATCAAACAAACAGATAAAGCTTGTTCTTATGCTGTGATTGATTCAAAAGGCAAGACCATTCTGGATTCTGTAATTACGCCCCAGAGTTATGCCGAACAGCGCAAAGAACTGGTCGATTACTTCCGCGCAAAAGAAGTTATCGTCTGGGATTTGAAAGAAAAGTGGGGACTTTTGAATCAGCTCGACGCGCTTTTTGGTGTTGATCCCAGTCAGAATTTAGCCACTGTGGCAAGAACCTGGACATGGCACGATATTGCCGATGAATATGCACGTTTTGTTGGAGAGCTGGTTCCCGGTTGCAATCTTGAATCTGGCAGAACCTACTCGCCCGAGCCCTTCAAGCCACTGGCAGGACTGTCTTGTGCTCAAGAATGCAAAGACATCAAAGATATAATCGTCAAAATGGCTGGAACATCGCTTGTGACCGATCCGCTTGCTTCAGGCAAGAAAGGCTGGACGGCAGAATTCTACCGACCTAATTTCAGTCCTACAGAAAAACTGAAAAAGTTTTTCGAGTTCTAGAATACGCCGCTTTTCTTAATCGATTCAGCGCGCTCGTAAATTTCGTGCGCTTCGAGAATTTCAAGCGCTTCGTTAATAGAGTCGACGCCAGCTTCGTTTTCATTGCTGTGAGTTGCATAAACTGGTTGAAGCGCTAGCTTTTGAAAAGCCATGCCAATTTCTTCTGCCGTTGCACAAACAAAATTTTCCATATGAGCACGCGTTTCTTTTATGGATATAGCGAGATCGACTGCTACTGTATTGTTCACTAGTTGCTTGACTGAATCTGGAAGAGAAGCGCCTTGAGCCAGTTTGTTCGAAAGCGATTTGACTTTGTCACCTATTTTCTTGGCTGCAGTGCTGAACTTCTTGTTCATTTCAACCTGAACAATTTCATTCAAAACGGCATTCATAAATCCAGGTGCTTCTGGCTGACCACCAAATTTTTCACCGGTCTTCTGTACTATTTGTTTGATCTCATCCGGTTTTATGCCTTTGAACTCTAAGGCGAGTTTGGAGGAAAGTGCTTCGCAAGTTGCGTTCCAGCCGGAGGCTTTCTGTAAAACGAGAGTCACCATATTCAATGGCAAATCAAATGCCATTTCAAATGCCTTTTCTCGCAATTCGCTGTTAGTACAAAGTGCTGAAATCATCGGACGCAAGCTCGCAGACGAAGACGCGGGGCTTTGCAAGAAATTTTGCAACTCTTCCTGTCCAAGTTTTTGATCAATGGACAAATCGGTCTGTGCGCGTTTGACTATTGATTTGAGAGTTGAAACGAGGTCGAAATCTTTTTCGATATCAACTTTCAATGAAACTATGCCATCTTGTTCTTTTTGTTGAGACCAGGTGCTGGCTGGAATATAGGCTACGATTTCGGCATTGTCTTGCTCGAATTTGACTACAAGACTTCCTGAATTCAATAAAGCGCTTCCAAGCAGAATTTTGTTCAAAGAAACAAAATTATCTGATTCCAGAACGCGTACATCTATATGTCGACCATTAACAACCAGGTCGTTGACGCCGAGTGTACTTGCAAGGCTCTGAATATTACTTAGAGACTCCCATTGCTCAGAAACGAGATTCAATTTCGGGTCGAGTTCACAAATGATAGCTTCGGCACTTAGCAATGCAAGGTCGAGTTTTTGGTTTACTCCCTGCGCCATAGCGTTGCTCGAGGAGAGAATCTCCATTTCTCTGGTCAGCGCGATTTTTTTACCGGTTGCCATCTTCTACCTCGTTACCGCCTGATGAACTTGATTTGGCGTGTCGTTATTTCTAACAACGTCGAATGTGAAAAAATTAGAGTGGTTTTCATAAAATTGCCTTTTTTCTTAATTCAGACAGCTGCTCATCGCCAAGCGACAGCGCGGTTGCAACGTCTTGCCATTCGCCAAATGGACGTTTGGCAACAATCAGATCCAGCTCTTTGGCATTAAACTCTAGGGCTCTAAGCTTTTCTGGCGTCGCTTTATTTAAGTCAATCCTTATTATGTGAACCGATATCGGTTTAAGTACGGCGCCTCGTCTGATTAAAATTTCGAGCTCGCCAGGCGTCAAATAGAGCTTTTCGGCAATCTGAATAATGGTTTCAAAGGGACGCTGCTCCACTATCTTTTGTGCCAGTTCTTTGCCCGCTCCAAGAATATCCATAATATCGCGGCGAGTTGCACTGTTTACATCGATGGGACAAAAGGCAGCTACACCGCCATTGTCGATGATAGTTTGTAAACGTTCGGATTTAATTATTTTGTTTTCGACCAGAGCTTCAAGCGAACTGAATTGTCGCGAAGCTATCAGTCTGTCTACTTCACCTTCGGTTAAACCAAGGTGGTGATTGAGTTCGCGACGCGAAGCGGTATTTACGTTTATCTGTGCTTGCCACGATTTTGCTATGGTTGGAGTTTGGGTTCGCAAAACGTCGCGAATCAAATTCAATCCTTTATCGAGCAAAACCTGACAGCGAGCGATTTTACGTGCCGGGCTATCGCCTGATAACTTGAGCACTTCGCAGCATTCTTTCATGGTCATTTCTTGACCCGTATTAGAATGTTTGGTTAAACCCATGCCGAACATGCAATCAATTACTTCGAGTGCTTCTTTGTTTGCAGACTTGCTATCTTTGAGGAGTTCGCTCAAAACCTGTCTGACCTGGTTCAATTCACCTACTTGCTCATTCGATAATGCTATATTTTCCGGAATCGCATTTATATCGGCAGCAATGTTCTCGCGCGGGTCTTTATCGCCTTCTTCAAGGTACATGTCTTGTAGTGTGTTTTGTTCCCATTGCCATTCGGCTTTGATGTAGTCCACTACTAGATTATGTACAGAGCGCTGAATATAGCCTGGCAACAGCACTTTGAAGCCATCTTGAGTTTTTTCGCTCAATTGTTTTTTCAAGGCGTGACAAAGTTTCTCTGCTGCGTCCAAAGAAAGCGAAACGCAATTTCCCTTTTGCTCGTCTTTGGCGAGATGGCGCATCTGCCAAAATCTGCGTAAGCTCTGATTGAATTCGAGCATTTTGGCGATTTGAGGCTGAAAATAGTTATTGCGCAAAAGGACTATAAAGCCATCGCCATGCCCTTCTTGCATATTCAAGCATTTGGAATAAATGTTTTGCGCGCCAATTGCTTTTAGAAATTCAAAAACTGATTTTTTGCCGCTACGCTCGTCATGCGGTAAAGCGTTGTAGACATTTCTCCATTCTGGCACTATCGCCAGAATTTCTTCCACTTCGGTTTTGTTGGAAAGTGGCATCAGATCGAATCTAGTCCTGGCAGTTGAGCGGGTACGTCATTGATTTCATCGTGCGCGGTGAGCATTATGTGACTGACACATGTCCAGGATATCCACAAAAGAAAAGCAAAGAAAGCCATGATAACTTTGACTTTGACGTCTTTGATTTCTTTCTTTTTTTTGGAACCTTGCACGCTCAAAATAGTGTCTATTTGATACATCAGCATGATTAGAGCGGCAATACCAAGTCCGACAGCCCCTGAACGCAATGCTTCATTGCGGGCTTCTTGAGCATATTTGGTCGGAGCCGGAGCATTGGCTTGAAGATTGCCTGGCCGCCAGGGTTTTTCGGCGCGTTGGTAAGTGAAGAGATAAGGAGCGGCAAATGCCATTACCAGAACCAAAATCTTTATGTAGAGTTTGTTTATAGGTTTTTTCGTTTGTACCGCAGTACTTTCTTGTTCCATTGAATAATTCTTGAAAACGCCGCTACTAAAATGCCAAAGGCTGCAACATGTCTAAATTCTACAGTCTTATATTAGCCTCCTCATAGAGTAATATGGTATTTGTTGAGAAATTAGGAAGTTATGAAGTCATCCGACAGGCAATTTGGACTGGAAGTCGACACTGAAGCAGTGGGAAATTCTCTGGCTCAAATAATTGTGCTTGACAATGGAAGTGAGCAAGTAATCGGTCAGGCGTGGCTTGCAGCCCCCAATAAACTCGTAACTTGCGCCCATGTCATCAGCAAATATTTGAACAGCCCCGAACTCTTGATTGTCAAGTTTCTTGCTTCGGGAAATACCTATAATTTAGGGTTGGGTGGCAAAATTCATCTGCATCCCAAATTTCAGGTTGATGCTGGTAAAGAAAAACTGGTCAAGTTTGACCTTGTTGTTCTAGAAGTCGAACTGGCCTTGCCTGAATCAGAAGCACAACCAATACCTGTCGCTTTCGACATGAAATTGCCTGCTCAAGAAGCACTTTGTGCAATTCGTTACCCATCGCATTTAGGTCAGTTCACGACTACCGTCTCTCCTGTGGCTCAAGTTGGTCGCTTTTTGGGACCTTTGAAAAAAGAGGATCCATACCATTTGTTGCACGATCTGGCGCTTGCCCCAGGCGATTCAGGATGTCCATTGATGAGCGGAAATTATCTGGTAGCCGTTCATTGTGGTGATACCGCTACTTTGCCTGGTCTAAATTTGCCGACTACTGCCATTCGGCTTGCCATTTCAGTCGATGCCTTAAAAGACCTTGGAATTAAGGGAAGCTCGCCAGTCGCCGCAAATCGCACAATGAGTGCTGTTTGCCAGGGTCTAGTTGCCTTTTTACTGGTCGGACTGCTTAGCTTTGCTATTCTTTCGGCTTTTTTGATTCTTCCAAAGCTTGGCGCTGACGGAAAAGAAGGTACACGTATCAAACCGTTATCGGTAATGTTTACCAAGCCTCTGACCGGTTATAAACTGGGTGAGGAAGTGGAGATTGCCCTGCGCACACAGTCTGACTGTTATGTTTATCTGTTCTATATCGAAGACAACAAAGCTCTTGTGCTCTTCCCACCTATTAAAACCGATAAGTCTGCTCGCATAGAAGACGGCAAAACCAGGATTGTGGACGGCTATGGCATTTACAAATTGAAGGCAGATCCAAGTCCGAACGGAAAATTGCATTTACTCGCCCTAATTTCTTCTGTACCTCCCGTAGAAGATAAGGCAATGGAGGAAGCGGTCAAAACCAACGCCTGTCAATTGCCAATCGACGGTGACACATTGCTTCAACGAATCGACAACTTAAGGACCCAAAATCCAGACGAAGTTTTTTATGAAGTGATAGATGCTCCCAGAGCGACTATTACCTCGGGTGAAGAACTGAGTCAAGCACATTAATCAAAGGAAGAAAGATCGCCATGAACACAAAGAGTAAGTTTGCTTCGAGCCTTATAGCTGGGACGATGCTTTTGAGTCTGGGATTCTCGAGCGTAGCGTTTGCTGATGAGAAGAGTGAACCTACAAAAGAAGAAATCGAAAATTCCAAAGACAGGGGGTTATTCGTCGATCCACTTTCACCTGCTAAGAAAACACCTAAAGCGGTCGAGACCAAATCTGTTACTAAAGATACGGTCAAAGAATCTAATAAAAAAGAAGTCAAAAAGACTCAGACCAAAGTTGTTAACGAGAAAACAGACAAGACTCAAAAAAACGTCAAAAAAGTAGCAGTGAAAAAAGTCACTCCTGCTGAGAAAACAGCCAAAATATCTGCAGTCTCCGAAAAAATTGAAAGCCCGGTGCAAAAGGCGTCCTTCGTCAATGGTGACCAGGTCATTGCTGCATGGTTGAATAAAAAAGGCAATTCACCTAAATACAAAGATGGAGAGAAACTTACCGTAACCGTGGCTGCAAGCCAAGATTGCAATGTAATGATCTTCAATTACGATGGTGGCACACTCACTCAGATTTTCCCAAATGAGAATCAATCGGATCCATTGTTGCGCGCTGGAGAAACGGTAGAAGTTGGTGGAGCCAATAGCAGCTTCGAATACCAAGCTAGCAATACGAGCGACAAACCATCGAACGAAAAAATCTTCGTTTATGCTTATCCGGTTAAATCGCACAGTGCTCCTATTACTGTGGCGATGAGTCCTGTGCAAAGTTCGCCCTTTAGATCGGCGGAAATGTCGCTTGAAAAATATCGTGACCTGGTCAATGAGTCGAAAGTATTCTTTGCCAGAAAAGTAAAGGTGATACCGAAAGCCACTGCTGATGGTGGCTCACCCGTGAAGCTCGCCAGCCTCGACGATCAAGGGGTTGGAGTGAACAAAGTAGAGCTTTCGCTCACTATCGAGAAATAAACTGGCTCTAGCCAGCATAAAAAGAAAGTGTCTTGCGCCGCCCGCAAGACACTTTCTTTTTATTAGTTCAATTTGTATTTCGCCCCTAGATAGTGGCATCCCATCCGGAAGGATGTTTGCTTGCAGCAGCAAAACGTCTTGAAACCACTTCCCAGTTTAAATTGCCAAGGAAGGCATCCAGATATTTTGGTCTGTCTACGCCGTAATCAATCATATAAGCATGCTCGTATACATCGAGTACAAGAACAGGAACGATATTTGCAGGAGAGAAAATATTATGAGTATCGAGTGCAAATGCATCTAGCGTTCCGCTTCTGGTGTTCCAGCCGATGATTACCCAGCCGCGTGCGCTTTTGCCAGCGGCTTTGAGAAAGTCTACGAATTTGGCTTGCGAACCCCATTTATCATCGATTGCAGCTTTCAAATTTCCAGTTGGGCCATCGCCTTTCTTGCCGAGGTTCCCGAAATAAAATTCGTGATACACCACTCCGTTTACAGCGAAACTTTGTTCGATGAGCAATTCGCGAACGGCAGAATAAGTGGCGTTAGCTGTTGTCAGATCTACGTCTTTGAGCGATTTAGATATTGCATTTGCTTTATCGACATAGCCTGTATAAAGTTTCAGGTGTTGTTTGATTTGCGACGCTGAAAGACCATCTAGCGTGCCTGCCAGTGTATTGAAGTCCTTGGCTACATATGGTGCGTCTGCAGTTCCCTTGCCGGTTAGAGCTCCAGTTGCAGCTGCTTCGATACTTGTCGCATTTGCTGAGGTCCCTATTAGTTGACCGACCGATGCGGCCATTGCGCCCATCATCAATATTTCGCGTCTGGTCACAAGACCATTTTTAGTAACTTCGAAGTTACCGATCAAATTCTCGTTTTCACGTGTCATTAGCAAAATCCTCCTTGTCAACCAGCTGTATCACAGGGTCTGACATAGCGGTTGAGCTTAACACATTTTTTTAAAGAAGCGAGAGCCGATGCGTGTCAAGATCTATGCATCGATACTATCCGGGGAATCACTATGAGTTCGACCAATTTGAACGCCCAAGAAAAAGTCAAAACCAAAACCAGCGCCAGCTACAGTCTGACACTCAGATTGAAAATGCTGAACAATCCCGGAAGTCTGGGACTTGTGACATCTAAGATTGGCGAACTGGGGGCGGACATAGGTGCTATCGATATTAGCGGTTTCGACGGTGACTCAATTGTCCGGGATCTCACTGTAATGGTGCGCGATGAAGCGCATGGTGAAAATTTAGTATCAGAACTAAAAAAGGTCAGCGGCTGTCAGGTGGTAAATGTCTCTGACCGCACATTTTTGATGCATCTGGGCGGAAAAATCAGAGTGACGAATAAAGTCAAATTGGCAACAAGAGACGATCTTTCGATGGCCTACACTCCTGGTGTTGCGCGTGTCTGCATGGCTATTCATCACAATGTCGAAAAAGCTTATAACCTCACTATAAAAGGAAATACAGTCGCGGTATTAACTGACGGATCGGCTGTGCTTGGACTTGGAAATATAGGTCCTGAAGCTGCTATGCCTGTAATGGAAGGCAAATGCATGCTCTTTAAAGAATTTGGAAAAGTAGATGCTTTTCCGATTTGTCTCAATACTCAGGATACTGAAGAAATAATCAACGCGGTCAAATATCTTGCCCCTGTATTTGGTGGCATCAATTTAGAAGATATTTCAGCCCCACGTTGTTTTGAAATTGAAACCAGATTGAAACACGAACTCGATATCCCAGTGTTTCACGACGATCAGCACGGCACCGCTATCGTCGTACTGGCGGCGTTGATCAATGCGGTGAAACTGGTCAATAAAAAAATCGAAGACCTGAAAATTATTGTAAGTGGCGTAGGCGCTGCAGGTGTAGCTTGTTCAAAAATCCTCATGAGCGCTGGTGCTAAGAATTTGATTGGATTTGACCGTCAAGGCGCGATTTATCATGGACGCGATAATCTCAACTTCATGAAAGAGTGGTTTGCTGATCACACTAATCCTGAAAATTTCAAAGGTTCAGTAACTGATGCTTTGCGTGGTGCAGATTTGTATTTGGGCTTGTCTGGTCCAGGGTCTGTCAGTGCTGAAGCAATCAGGTCTATGGGTAAAGACGCTATCGTTTTCGCTATGGCGAATCCCACTCCTGAAGTAATGCCAGAAGAAGTCGCCGGACATGTAAGAATTATGGCTACAGGACGTTCTGACTATCCCAACCAGATTAATAACGTTCTTGCATTCCCCGGTATTTTCAGAGGCGCTTTAGATGTTCGAGCCAAAGATATCAACGAAGAAATGAAACTTGCAGCTGCTTATGCAATCGCAAATGTTATTTCTGAGCGTGAGTTGAACGAAGATTACATCATTCCTGGTGTTTTTAACCCCGCTGTAGCTGAAAACGTCGCTAAAGCTGTAGCTGAAGCCGCGGTTAAAACAGGAGTGGCAAGAAAGTTTAGCCCCGACGAGATAATTTGATATAGTAGCCTTTAGAGCCTGGTCTTAATTTGGGGGACATGCATGTCTGAAGTAGAAAAAAGACGCCGCAAAATGGAAGCCGAAAGCCGTGCGCGCCAGGATAAAGAACGTGAAGAACGTCGTAAAAAAGAAGAATTAGAGCGTCGTCGTAACAAAGAGAATTACGAGCGTTATCGTATGCAGCAAATGGCTGTGCAGAAGCAAAAAGAGAAAAGACTCGCTAATGAAAAAGAGTCTGAAGACAGAACCGAGAAGCTAGTTGCAGAGCTAGACAAAAAGAAACTGCAAAAACAAAAGAAGCAGCCTTAGCGTTATTTGTCGATTAGCTTAAAAACAGCCATTGTCTTGATTGGGCTTGTGATCTGCAAGCGGTTTAGTGAGGCGGCGCTTGTTTATTTTGGGTTTGGCTCCAGTCAATAACTGAACGTATTTTTCAGCCA
This sequence comes from Cyanobacteria bacterium TGS_CYA1, assembly GCA_026129135.1. Lineage (GTDB taxonomy): Bacteria > Cyanobacteriota > Vampirovibrionia > Obscuribacterales > Obscuribacteraceae > Aved-18. Next base: position 197,837 of record JAHCIQ010000006.1, read on the forward strand.
TATTGAGTAATAGTTTATCGCCACAACACGAGTCTTCCAATTTGTTTATTTTGCGCTTGGGCATAATATTGAATTCGTTCATACCAATCTCCAATAATTGCTCCTGAATTTCATTATAATGGCAATGTATGAAGAGTGCTTCGTTAAAACTACTTGCTGTTCTAACTATTGCGGTATGCTTTGCACCGCAAGTATTTTGCGATACTTCTAAAGTTACTAACGACAAGCAGTTCCATCAGAAATTGCTTGAAATCGCGGCAAAATACAAGTCGTACGGTAAAGTGGACGACTTGTCCAAATGGGCTCCCTGGTTATGTTCGGCTCCGCCACCGCCTGTAGCTAGAATAAGTCAGAGTAAAGACCAAGACACGCACGGACGCAAATTATATTTTCTGTATGCCCAAAACAGAAATGAGTACGTGGAAAAGAAAGCTCCTCAGGTCGGTCAGACAATCGTCAAAGAAGCCTGGATTCCAGATGATTCACAACCACCAAAGCCCGAAAAACAGTCTTCGATTTTTATTATGACTAAAATGGATCCATTGACCAAAAACACCGATAATGGCTGGATTTATGGCACGGTCACACCGGATGGGAAAACTGTTACTTCGGCAGGAAGGGTAGAAACGTGTATGAAGTGCCATCTTGAAACCAAGAATGACAGACTCTTTGGGCTCAAAGAACAATAGCTCGTGGCAAATTCAAATTATTCCCGAAATTCGCCTACGGTAATAATCATTGTATTGCTAGCTTTGTTTGGCATCTTTATTGTCGTGTCTGTCTATCTGGTCGAAAACACACCGGTCAAATATGTTCCTGAACTGATAGACAAAGTCTCGGACAAAGTCGGCAACAGATTTTATTTTGAAAATCCCAAAGACGAAGTTTTGAAAGATCGTTTTTTCAAAAACAAAGCGGCTTACGAGAAGCTGTGTAAAATGGCTCATGAAGATGGAATTGAACGTCTGGACGAAAGTCAGCTTCTATATTCAGATGGACGTATTGCGCCTCAATACATGCCAGGCACGCTTGGTGGCAAATTGAAAGGCAAAATAAATCGAGTGCGATTTCTTGAATATCATGAACTACTGACCGACTGCAAAGTTAGAACTGTCCACCGTATGCTCAAAGAAAAACACGGCTATTCAGGTGTTAGTTTCCTTGTATATGCAGACAGTAATTTTCGCAACCTTGATCGCTCGTACACCCAAAAATATGTGACTCGCTTTGATGATGATAGTTATACTACTGTGGAAAATACCGATCTTGTTAAACCTGATAAAAAGGGCTATGTTAACGCTTTAGTGAAGCTTGAGCCGCACTGGTATATTTGGAAATATAGTTACTCTCAAGATAGATGATGACTGACAACAAGAACAAATACATTATTTACACGATAATCGCCCTGGCTGTTTTTGGCTTTCTTGGTCTGGTCGGGCTTACTATTTTTTTTACGGCGTCATTGAGCAAAGATGTTCCATTGCATGAATGGGTCTCGGCATCGAAGAAATTTGGCGATGATGCGCTCGAAATGGAAAACACGGTTACATTTCAAACCTGTCCCACGGACGATGAGTTATCCGCTTTTTTCAAACTGCACAGGAATGAATTCGACCTGATGAATTCAATGTTTTTAGAAGATAAACTGTCCAGTTTGAATGTTCTAGTAGCCTACGACAAAGACAACAAAATGGCTATGTATCCCTATGTAAAGGCTCTCAAATTCGAAGATGAAAAAGGAAGTACAGGATTTTTCTCCATAGAGAAAGAGCGATATGACAAATATCGAGCGCTGATGAAAGCTTGCAAGGTTAATGAAATAGTATCGCTGGATGAAGACTCAGACATAGGAGTTGGCTTCACGATGTTTAGTGAGAGTCTCGAGCCCGGAAAAGATCCAGAAGATGCAAATTTCTTCAAGCGCAAAGGTGTCAGCTACTGGAAAAAAGCTGATTTTCAAGCATATGATTCAACTAGCGATATCATTGCAGAAGACAATTATACTTATGGTTCGGTGCAAATAGATTCTGAACAACACTGGTTTATTTGGCTCTGGATGCAGTCACCCAAGAAAAATTGATTAGACAGACTGACTTTTTAGATCAAGCAATGCTTCTTCGGCAGTCATCAATTTCGTTGTGAGAATGGACTTCGCTTTGTCTATTATCAAACCGGCTTTCATAGGACGCACGGCAGCTTGATTCAGCTCTGGTGTGGTGACAGGGATAATGAGGTCTTTGTTTAAATCGAAAACTCGCGCAATCAAAAGTGCGAATTCATACCTGCTGATGAACGTTTCTGATGATACATTCAACACTCCCTGAATGTCGCTTGGTCCAAGTTCGACCAGCGCTTGCGCAATTGATTTATTGTAAGAAGGCGAGCCATACTGGTCTGTAGGAACTTTCATTTTTTCACCCTGACTCAATTTAGATTTCAGTACCAGGTAGAAATTTTTGCCTACTCGCTCTTTGCCAAAGGTAATCGTGGTGCGAACTATCAAAAAATTTTTCGAATTGGCTTTGACATATTGTTCTGCAAGCAATTTATGTTCGCCATAGTAATTAATTGGATCAGCAATGGCTTCTTCTTTGTAAGGTCCGCCTTTTCCGTTGAAAACATAATCGGTAGACAGAAATATCAGGCGAGAATTGTATTCGTTGCAGAAATTGGCGATACGTTTTATGCCATCAAGATTGGTGGCACGACTTTCTTCTGGATGAGTCTGGCAATAGTCAACATTGGCAAGCGCAGCACAGGCGAAGACTACATCTGGCTTGAAGTTACTAATCGTTTCTTTGACCGATTGGTCGCTTAAAATGTCGGTGGTGACAAAGTTTGGTTCGGACAGGTTTTGTTTATAACTCGTACCCAATGTCTCATGATTTGCTTTTAGCGACTCTTGGAGCAAGGCTCCACCAATTTGCCCGGAAGCACCAATTATAAGATATTTAGCCATTTTTCAAGGACCAGTCGTAAGGAATATCGTTTTCAATTGGGTCGAGTCGACGTATTTCATAAGGGTCGTGTGCGATGGTCGAACAGTTCGCAACTATCGAAGGGGTAGTATAGATGCCTTTAAATCCATTCCAGATATTTGGCGGTATAGTAACTAATTGATAGTTTGATTCACCAATGAAAATTTCTTGCACTATTCCGTTTGTGACTGAATCTTCGCGGTCATCGTACAAAACTAGTTTAATCATTCCGCTCACACAAGCATAATTGAGCGTCATTTTTTCATGTATATGCCAGGCTTTGATTGCACCTGGATTGACGCATGAAAAGTAGATTTCGCCAAATTTTTTGAAATGCTCGTCTGAACTTTTGAGCATGTGCATTACTTTTCCGCGCTCATCACAGATTTGTTTGAGAGGTGTGATTATGACGTCATGGATAGCATTAGCATGTGTTGTCATTTCCATATTCTCCATGGTGCATTACCTGATGCCCAGAGGCTTTGTAAAAGTTCTACGTCGCGTACAGTATCCATGCACTGCCAGAAACCGTCGTGCTGATACGAGGAGAGCATTCCTTCTTGCGCTAGTGTCTCAAGGGGCTCGCGTTCAAAAATAGTTTCGTCGTCGGTGATATAGTTTTTGATTTTGGAATCTAAAACAAAGAAGCCACCATTGATCCAGCCGCTGTCGGCTTGCGGTTTTTCAGCAAAGCCAATCACTTTTGTTTTATCAAGGCGTATTTGTCCAAACCGTGCAGGAGGCCGAACTGCCGAGACTGTCGCAATCCGTTTTTCTTTTTGATGCAAGTCGAGCACCGCTTTAAGATTAATATCTGCAATTCCATCGCCATATGTGACCATGAATGGTTCATTGCCCAGATATTCTGCAACACGTTTTATGCGTCCACCAGTCATGGTATCGATACCGGTGTCAATCAAATGCACTTTCCAGTCTTCGACATCGTGCGGGCTTGAAACCTCTGTATCTCCTGACTTTAAGTCGATCACCAGATTGCTGTCTCTGGTTCTGTAATTGAGAAAATAATCTTTGATAATGCCCCCTCTGTATCCGAGGGCTATAACAAACTCTTTGAATCCGTAATGGCTGTATATCTTCATGATATGCCAGAGGATCGGTCTACCGCCGATCTCGACCATTGGCTTTGGTTTGATCTGAGTTTCCTCTTGCAATCTGGTGCCCAGACCACCGGCTAAAATTGCTACCTTCATCCTAATCTCGCTTATATGCTTTTGAATTCATCGTTATAATTATAGTGATGAGTTCTGAAAAACTTAGACAAGATATTTTAGCTCTGGTCAAAGAGTTCTATAAGCAAGAATGGCCAGGCAAAGAATTCAAGCCGGGCACTACACCGCTTGAGTATGCCGGGCGCGTGTTCGACGAACAGGAATTGGTAAATCTGGTCGATTCATCACTTGATTTCTGGCTCACGACTGGTCGTTACGCAGACAAATTCGAGCAAAAATTTGCTTCCTATCTTGGCAGACGTTATGCCTTATTGACTAATTCTGGATCTTCAGCCAATTTGCTCGCTATGAGTGCTCTTACTTCTGCCAGGCTGAAAGAGCGAAAACTTTCGCCTGGAGACGAGGTTATTACGGTTGCGTGCGGCTTTCCGACTACGCTCAATCCGATTTATCAAAACAATCTGGTTCCTGTCTTTGTCGATGTCGACCTGGCTACATACAATGCCAATGTGGAACAGCTGGAAGCGGCTATTTCATCGCGCACAAAAGCAATTTTCTTAGCGCATACATTAGGCAATCCTTTCGATTTAAATGCTGTAAAGAAATTGTGTGACACTCACGGACTGTTTTTGATTGAAGATAATTGCGATGCTCTTGGAAGTCGTTACGAAGGAAAACTGACCGGTACTTTTGGAGACCTGAGCACTTTTAGTTTTTATCCTGCTCATCATATAACCATGGGCGAAGGTGGCTGTGTAAGCTGTGATTCGCCGGCTTTAAAAATAATCGTCGAGTCTTTTAGAGACTGGGGAAGAGATTGTTATTGTCCCCCCGGAAAAGCAAATACTTGTGGCAAACGTTTCGAATGGCAGTTGGGCAGCCTTCCTCCTGGATATGATCATAAATATATTTACTCGCACATTGGCTACAACTTAAAACTTACAGATATGCAAGCCGCTGTGGGACTGGCTCAGTTAGATAAACTCGGCTATTTTATCGAGGCACGCAAGCAAAACTGGAAAATGCTTCGTGACGCATTAGATAGATTGCAAGACTATTACATTTTGCCTGAACCGACGATAAACAGCGACCCTTCCTGGTTCGCTTTCGTTTTGACCGTGCGAGATGATAGCAAGATAAAACGCGTTGAACTTGCAAATTATCTTGAAAGCAAAAAAATAGCAACTCGTCACGTATTTGGTGGCAACTTGATTCGCCAGCCCGCATATCAGGATAAAGAAATGAGAGTGGTTGGTGAATTAATCAACACTGACAAAGTGATGAATGATTCCATCGTGCTTGGTGTTTATCCAGGGCTCGACCAGACGCGCATCGAATATATGATTGAAACAATCACAAACTACACAAAAAACAAGTAAGTGCCGGTTTGTTTTATCTTTTATCTGGATCTACCTTTTTTTGCTTGAGGTCTTTTAATGACTTGCCTTTGAGTTACCTGCTTTTTGCCATTGGAGTGGGATAGGTCAGGCTTGTCGGAAAATTCTGGTAGTGAAGGCGGTTTGAGTTTGAGCTGTTTTGCTACCATGTTGATGGCGGTATCAAGCTGGGGATCTTTGCCTTGATGATAGTCTTGCGGTGTGATATCTACTTCGATATCCGGCTCGACACCGTAGTTTTCAACCTTCCAACCTACATCCTGGAACCAGAACGAAAATTCTGGCTGAGTAGTTATTGTGCGGTCGACGAGTCTATGTCTTGGATAGATTCCAATGACACCACCCCAGGTGCGTTTGCCAACCAGTGGTCCTAACTTATATAGTTTGAAGCAATGACTGAAAATATCACCGTCCGAACCTGCAAATTCATTGGTTATTGCAACCATCGGTCCTGCAAGTGATTCGGGCGGATAAGGTTGGGGAGGACCCCATCTGTTTACGTCGTAGCCCACGATTTTGCGATTCAATTTTTCGAGCAGAAGCGCAGATACATGTCCACCGCGATTGTATCTGACGTCGATAATCAAACCCTTGCGATTGACCTCGGCCATGTAGTGTCTGTGAAATTCAGCGAATCCATAAGGACCCATGTCTGGAATATGGACGTAGCCTATTTCACCGTTAGTTTTCTCGTGCACATAAGCACTGTTTTTTTGAACCCAATCTCTGTAACGCAGAGCTCGTTCATTTCGCAAAGGCTTCACCACTAACTTTTCGCGTTTCTTTTCCTTGCGCAAAACAGCTATGGTTACTTCTTTGCCGCCATGATTGAAAAGCAATTCTTCAAGCGGACTGTGTTCGTTTACTGCGATGCCATTTACTTCATAAATACAGTCGCCTGGTTGAAGCGAGATGCCGGTTTGCCCAAGCGGTGAAGCTGCTTCAGGTTCCCAGCTATCGCCTTTCAAAACCTGTAAGATTTCGTAAGCGTTTTTTTGAGCGTTCCACACGCAATCACAACCAAGAAACCCTTGTCTGTAGTATGGCGCCCAGCGATAATCTCCACCCATTTCATAAGCGTGTGAAGTGCCTAACTCGCCGTGTAATTCCCAAATTAAATCAGAAACTTCGGATCTCGTGCGCACTCTTGGGAGCAGTTTTTGATAACGCTTACCAGCTTGATCCCAGTTGATTCGAGACATATCTTCCACCCAGAATTGCTCTTTTTGTAGGCGCCATGCTTCGTCGTACATCTGTGCCCATTCAGCTTTGGGATTGACTATCACCTGTGCTCTGGATAAATCTAGAAAGCCCGAGTCCTTTCCTGCCCCTTGCGGATACGCAGGTCCGCGACCTTCAGCCGGCATTTTTTCAGCTGAATCAAAAGCGCGAATTCGACCCCGGCGGGTTTTGTAATATATTGTTTGTCCGTCCAGCGCCAGGCTCATATAGCCTACATCGCCATACATATCTGCTTGCTTTCGGTCTTCGAAATCGTAGGCCATGAGCACTGCTAGATTCTGATCGTCGTCATACCAGCTGTGGTCTGGTCTGATACCACGAACTGGATACAGAGTAAATAACGCTCTGTTCTTGACTCCGATAATCTGTCCATATTTGCCTTCAGCAGCCGGGAAAGCGAGAATCCGATTTGTAATTCCGTCAAAGTCTATCTCAACGTTCGAGGCAGAATTGATGGTGGGTTGATTTTCTTGTGGTGGCGTATTTGGTGCCGCTGCGCCTGCCTTTTTCGTTTTCGCTGCGGTTTTGGAGTTGGCGGTAGCTTTTTTTGCTGCAGCCTGATTTGTACCAGCGCCCGTGCTCGTGCCTGTTCGCTCCAGTTCTCTGAGTACGATTTCGAATGCTTCTTTCAAAGCTTCTTTGTAGATTTTTTGCATGCCAGCTTTAGTTGCAACACTTTTGCTTCTGCTTGAAACTTTGGTATCTGGAAGTTTTGAAATTGCATCCTTTAATTGTGCGATTCGCGAAGCTTGTCTGGGCTCTGCTTGCTGAGGCTGTTCTTGAGGTTGGGCTTTTGTGCCTTTTCTTGCCAGTGGTTTTTGTTTGGGTAGAAATGGCGATGGAATGTCTTTGCGCAACGTCACCAAAAAGGGTCTCATTACGCGAGGGAATCCATAAGCAAAAGACATTGAATCGGCGACCGGATAAAAATTTCGAGCTCCTAGGAAGTAAATGTATTTTCCATCCGGGTCAAAACAAGGGCGTGCATCAAAACGTACAGGATCAGTAATGTCGTAAATAGCCCCTGTTGCAACGTGCACTACTCGAATGATACAAAGTCCCGGATGAGTTGCGAAACTGTATGTAATCCACTGGCAATCGGGAGACCAATTAAAATCGTCAATGCGCTCAGCAGGACTCTTATCCAATATTTTGAAGGTTGAATTCGCATTGGCTAAAGGTGCTTTTGAAGCCATTCTTTTGGCGCGTGTCGATTTTCCTTTGTCTGTCTCTTTTTTCTCTTCATCTTTTCTTATGTTGACCAAAAGAAGTTCATGGCGATGATTAGACATCGCAACCATTTTTCCGCAAGGCGAAACTTTTACTGAGAGCGTGCGACCTATGCCGCGCTCGGTTAAAACAACAGGTGGCTTTTCTTTAGTACAGTCGTGCAGCTCTAATTTTTCGTAGCCATCACGATCATTAATTACTACAAAATGATTTCCTTCAGGTAGCCACTCCAGATTTCGATATCGGACTCTGCTTCCATCACCGTATTGGTTGACCGGACCCTCCCAGTTCCCCATGATTATTGGCTGACCGCGCGCAATCAAGCCGACTGAATGTCCATCGGGGTGGGGAGAGAAATGTTCCAGGTATTCAATTGCTTCGACCACTTTGCGCTTCGTTTGATGGGTGCTGAGTGGAGCTATGACATTTACTTTGGTTTCGGTTCTGCGAGCAGGATCGAATAGAAAGATGTCACCACCGGCGGTGTAAGTAATTTTGCTGCCATCTGTGGAGGGAAAGCGGACATAGTACTCTGTCTGATTGGTTTCTTTACGCAAGTCTTTGCCGTCAAAGCGGCATGAATAGATGTTGCCGACCCCTTCGTGGTCAGAAAGAAAATATACCCTAGTGCCTATTACCATCGGCCAAACTGAGTTTCCTTCCACATCTACTAATTTGTTGAACTTGCCCTGACCTGTCGGGTCGATCCAGATTTCGCCCTTGGTGCCGCCCTTATAACGCTTCCAGCGAGCTGGGTCTGTGTTGTTGCGCCCTACTACTACCACTTTCTTGCGACCAGGTCCGGTTGCTATATGAAATGTGCAAACATGTCCCCAGTTGAAACATTCTGGATTCCCGCCATCTCTTGCGACGCTGAAGGCGTCTTGGGAGCGGAAAAATGGTGTGCGTGCATCCGAGGTGAAGTGAACTTTTTTGCTGTCTTGCGACCAGCCCGTGAGTGCTATTGCATCTGAGTGCATATATGTCAGTCGAGTTGGATTTCCGCCTGCAATAGTAGTGACATAAATTTCGGGGTGACCTTCTTCTTTACCGACGAAAGCCAGATGTTTTCCATCTGGTGAAACTCTAGGAAATGAAAATTCTGCTTGACCGGCAGTGAATCGACGAGCAAGACCGCCTTTTAAAGAGCATTCCCATATATCGTCTTCGCAGACGAAATAAATTTTGTCTTTCCAGATGGTGGCATGTCTGTAATAACCATACTGAGGATAATCGTCGCCATTGTTTTGTGCCGAGGTTCTCGCCATGTATTTATCTCATGTTGCCGGATTCTAGATTCTACCAGTTAAGAAGGAGGATTTCGCCTGCCTCGTGATTGTGGTTTCCTTTCAATCAGTCTGGAAAAACTAAATATGTTATATAGCTTGTCATAGTTGGTACACTAAATTTAGGTGGGTGGGATCCACCGGGGAATCCGATTTTTAGACAGGAAACTATGCTAGAAAAGCAAGCATCATCCACAGATAACTTCGGCACTCTGGTTTTGAGCACGGGGCTTATTTCCCCGCAGCAAATGGAAGAGGCCAAGAAAACATCCAAGAATTTGAACGTGCCTCTGGAGCGGTCTCTAGTCATGCTTGACATGATGTCGGGGTTTTTGCTGGGACTGGTACAAGAAGCAAACGAACTTGTGTCGAATGGCACAGTATCACTTGATTTAGCAGTAAGAGCGTTGCGACTTGCCAGGCAGCACAATATGAAACTCAAAGACGCCATCGGCGTTTTAGGGCAAGTGCACAAAAAGACCGGCCGTGTTCAAACAATCACAACTCCAGTTACAGAGCTGCTTCTTGCTTCCAACATGATCACTATGGAGCAAATCGGAAGAGCCGTATCCCAGGCGCAAGACAGTGGTATGCAGACCGGACGCATTCTCGTTTTGAACCGAGATGTTTCAAGCTGGATGATGACTGCTGTTTTGAATGCATTGCTCATGGTACGCGATGGCAAAATCGACAAGGAAAACGCCAAGGAAGCCATTTCCACAGTAGGAAACAGACGCGTAAGCATTGAACAAGCGCTATTCGAGCTAGGTTTGTATGTTGAAAAAGAAGGCAATACTGTTCGCATAGGCGAGCTGGTTGCAATGGCAGGTTTTGTTTCTGAAAGCGACATGCTCGAATGTCTTGAGATCGAGCTTGTAAAAGAAAAACAATTTGGACAAATCTTGCTAGAGCAAGGACTGGTCACGTCTGAGCTTTTGGAAGCTGCCATTATTTTGCAAGACATGGTGGCAAGCGGAAATATCAAAGCGTTTCAAGCTGCAGAAGCTTTGCGCGCAGTTCGCGATAAAGGTGTAATGGTATACCAGGCTATGGCTGAATTGAAGCCACCTCCGCAGGCTCCCCAAAAACACATTTCTCCTCAAGATTTGCTGGTCGAAGCCGGTTTTCTCGATCGTGAAACTATCAACCAGCTTGTATCAGAAGAAGAAACTAGTTCAATTAGAGTGGGCAAAAAAGTGCTTACCGCTGGAATAATCAGTGAAGCATTTTTGTATCTTGCTTTGAGAACTTATTCTCTTTTCCGTCAGGGATTTTTATCGGCAGATCAGGCTACTAAGGCTCTCGCCTTGTGCAAATCTGACAATATGAGCCTGGACGAAGTACTGTCCAAGCAAGGATGGTTTGTCCCCGCTAGAATGCAGTGGATTTGGTCTTAACTGGGCAAATAAGCTGAGTCGAGTTTCTTTTCTGCCAATAGTGCTATTTCAGGCTGTAGATAGCTTTCCAGTCCGCCTTCCATTAAGCGGCGAACGTCTTGCATGAAACGTGCGGCTGGTGCACCGTCTATCACCCTGTGGTCGAAGTTCAAAGCCAGAGTAACCATTTTACGAATTACGATCTGACCGTTTTTGACCACTGCCCTTTCTTCTACTTCGCCTACTCCAAAAGTAGAGGTAGTGACACAGGGAGGCACGAGGCACTTTACTCCGAATTTGCCCAGGGTAGACAATCCAAATGTAGCACCCATATATTTCAGACGTACCCAGGGGTACTCGCGCCCAGCCCAGAGAATTAATTTTCTGAAGAGCCATGGCATATTGTTGAATCTATTTTGAACATCAAGATGTTCCATGTCTTTCATGTCAGCTTCCGCATAACCTTTTAGCTCTTCGGCAATCTGACTGACTGGTTTTGTGTCAGGATTGTCAATGGCGCCGAAAAAGACGGCTGGTTGCGAGCCGATAAAGCGCTCGACTGTAAATCCAGCTACGATATCGCGGAATGTAGCCAATCTGCCTCCAGGCGTCCAACCTGTGCGTGTGTCTGGATGGTCGCGTTGCGCAATAGCGATAGCCTTAAGCAAAAGGGCAGTAACAGTAATTCTTTGCCCGACACCTTTGAGCTGTATGCGCAGGTCTTCAGCCCAGGTTAGATCGATGTCGCAGGTAATTAGTGTCGGAATGTGACCATGATTGATATAGGTAATCAGGTCGAGGACGTTCCAACGCGGACGCGGCACATCAGAGGTGGTGTAATTAAAGAGTTTAGAAAGTAAATTCGCCATTTGAGACCTTATTTGAACGGAGTAAAAATTGAAGCCTGCAATTACTAATTATAGAACAAGAGATGTGTTTACAAGAAGTAGGTATTGCTCATTTTCTATAAACGTATCTTTGACTGAATATGTTCCTGAATTTAGAAGGAAATCAATATAAAGCAAATTTATTCTAGTAATTAAACCGGTTTTGCGGGCAATTCGCCGCCCATGCGCAAACTGGCTTGTAAACTCAGTAATTGTTCTTTTAGCACCGGTCTTACAACTTTTTCGGGTTCATAAAAAAGAGATTCGATAATTTCATAAAGTCTCGGGTCGTGCTCTTTTAAGTAACGTCTGCTGTCTTCGATTGAAAACGCAGCGACACTTTCGGCAAAGTATTCATGGGAACTGAATCTTGCATACCCTGATATGAATATTCGCTTGCCTACTTCGTGTTGACGTAATAGTTCAGAAGCTCCAGGATATTCGTCTGGAAGTGGATGTTGCTTATCGCACTGACGTAGCATTTTTTCATATATGTCCGAAATTTCGTCTTGAGTTGCCTTTGACAAGATGAATTCCAACTGATGTCCAAATTCATGGGCCACGACCAGGTTTATTCGAACTTCTAAAAATGGCTCATAGCGTGTGTATACGACTGCGAATGGTCCGTGTTTGTAAAACATGTCCAGATCGCGTCCCATTTCGTCTCGATCAAGGGTGACATTGCCTGTTCGCACTCCGGTTTGACCGGCTGCACCGTGGCGAACATTGCCGAGTGCGCAATTGCCTTCGTTTCGTCTTACTGTTTGCAAAATTCCGGAAATGGCCCAGAGTTTCATGTTGTCGAAAAGATATTTCTTTTCAGGACCCTTGAGCTGGTCATAGTCCATGAAGTATCGAATAGTTTCGTCTTCGAAATAAGGTTTATCTTTGCGGGATAATTTGCGATTCCATTGGGTCGACATTGGCTCCTGATTGGAGTTTTTGCCCTCAAAACTGAGATTGAGACAGGAGTGTTCGTCCATTTCGCGCTTTGCCACTTTTGTTACATAGTCGCGCACCCAAACTTTGCCTTCATCATTGAATTCGCCTACAAACCCATGGTCAGGTGCTGCGATTCGTCCATTAATCACATGATAAGGAACATTGTTATATTTTAGGCTGCCGGTAGGACCCAAAAGCTTGTTGGGTTCACCAGTTTGAGGCAAAATTAGCTCGAGACCGCCCGAATCGATTCCTCTAAAGACGCAGCCAGGTATGGCGTCTATGGGTCTTAGATTCTTATTTGTTCCAAAAGGTCCAGAAGTGTGCTGTAGATAGCCATCATCAAAGATCAGGCCCACAATGGCTCCATCGAGGAAAATCTTGCCAAAATCGACAACGAGGAGTTGTCCGTTTAAATCTATAAATCCGCTAGGACCTTTGGTTGTCATTTAGTTACTTCAGTTTAGAGAACCCTTCTAGTATTGTATGGTAGTTTTTCGTATTGCAAGATTGCTGTAAAAACTACTTGAAAAGTCGAATAAATCAGCCAGCAACACAACTAACCCAGGCTAAGATAAGGCATATAGAAGGGTGAGGCAGGTTGAAAATGCCCGAAAATAGGCACGATATTAACTCACTAAGGAAAAATATGTCGACAAATGACAGCTCAAGTCAGAACCCAGGCCAGATAGTTCGCAAAATGACTCATCAAACCACCTGGTGGCAGGCTGTACTCGCCGTTGGAATAGGTGTCGGCATTGGTTTAATCCTTTCTAAAAACGTTGCCCACAAGCCGATTGTGGCTAATTTGAAGAATCGAACTGCAACTTTGATTTCTCAAAAACTGAGTCCGCATCAAGAATTTCTCAAAACCATGGGATTGGATTTCGTCCCGGAGATTTCTCAACGTACCAATATTCTTTTGATGGGCGTTGATTCTAATGGAAAAGGAAACGATCGCTGGGTCAATACTCGTTCGGACACTATGGTGCTGGCCAGTCTGAATCCCGAAGATCATTCTGTAGGTCTAATTTCAATTCCTCGCGACAGTCGAGTTGTTATTCCTGGTAGAGAGCGTAGAGGTCCCGAGAAAATAAATTCTGCTCACGCTATGGGCGGACCTGAACTTGCGGTGGAAACCGTCAGAGAAGACTTCGGTATCCCCGTAGATCATTATGTAGTGGTCGACACAGACGGATTGAAAGATATTTTCGAGGCAATCGGACCGGTCAAGGTCAATGTCGAAAAGAAAATGAAGTATCGCGATAAAAGTCAAAAACTCAATATCGATCTGGTTGAAGGCGAACAAGTTTTAGATCCTAAGCAAGTTGAAGGATATGTGCGTTTCCGTCACGATCAAAAAGGCGACATCGGAAGAATCGAGCGCCAGCAATGGTTTTTGCGTCAGGCTTCATCCAAGTTTAAAGACCCGTCAATTGTTTTGAAATTGCCCGAGCTGATGCGCTTCGCCAAAGAATATATCGTCACCGATATGTCAGTAAAAGAAATGGCTGCAGTCGCATTGTTCGCAAAAGATTTGGAGTCGAAGAACATCGAGACAGCAATGATTCCAGGCGAGCCTAGAATGATTAATGGTGGAAGCTACTGGATTCCTGATCCGCAGTTGGCATCACTGGTGGTGCAACGATTAGCGGGAGCGCCAGCTTGTGGCGAAACGATTGCGCGCGCAGTCTATCCTCAGAAATTTCACGTAAGAGAAGATTGGAGCGAGGATTCAGTCGAGCCGACTTCGGACTTCAACAATGATAATTTGCAGAATCAATTGGCACAAAGTTATTCCGAAGAACGGCCATTCTCTCTGGTTTTGAAATATCCGCAGGGAAGCGAAGAAGCTGCTCGCAATTATGAAAAAGCGTTCGAAGTGGCTGGTTATAACGTTCGCTCCAAAATACGATGCAAATCTTCCGAGTGCCACCACGAGCAAATTTTCTTGAACAGCTATCGGGCTGACAAAAATTACATTGAAAATTTCAAAAAGAAATTCCCTCTGATGGATACATTCGCAGTAGTGATGAATCCTACTCCAGGCACCAGACACGATATCACTGTTCAAATAACTCCCGATACAGTCTACCCGGTGATTCCTGAAACAGCAAAGACCAAATTCCAAAGTGACGAAGTCGAGGTTGGCGACACGACTGCGTCGAAGCGTAGTGGTAGTCGCGGTTAATTCTTGACGATTTAATCGACTCTCTGGTTTCAGGCGCCGCTTGTTCAGTTTTGCGTGTCCCTAGAAATTCTTAAGAATTTCTAGGGACAGATGCCGGTGCGAAAATTTGGATTAGAGCATCGAAGATTGCATGTTGATGCAACCTTGATTTTTTGCAAGTACTACCCAGTTTCCACTTTCAAAATTGAACTCTTTCTGGAAAAGGAGCGTCTTACTTAATGTGGAACCTCAGGAGGGAATCGATATGGAAACGCTCACTTGCATCAAACATCATCTAACTACATTGAATACCAACGACATCTTCACCTCGCGTCAAATGCTTAGATTCGGCGCAAGGAAATACGTGGATCTGGCGCTATCCAGACTGGTTAGAGAAAAGAGAATTAAAAGATTGTCTTATGGAGTATTTTGTTTGATGCAAGAGTCAGAGGCATCACCGACGGTGCATGATGTGGTGGCGAAAAAGAAAGGAGGAAATAAAGTAGTTTTAGCAGAATTGATTACCGACCCCGTTGCACCCGATTGTAAGCTTATATACCTGACTGATGGGTATTCGGGAAGTTTCCTGTGTAATGGAACTCGGGTTTTATTGAAAAAAATTTGTGACCGGAAACGCCAACTTTCTAGAAGTGAAATTGGTAGGATTTTTTTAGCACTTTGGTTAACTGGTCGAAGAAACGTCGATGCAAAGTTGGTACACGACAGTATCAATAGGCTCTCTGCAATAGACAAAACCAGGTTGAAAAGTTACCTTCCCCTGCTTCCGGGATGGCTCCAAAACTATTTAATTGCTGAACTGAATCAGTTAGGTTTATAGAACCTAGATGAGTTCGTCAACCAGAGATTTGTACATCGCCTTATCGATCTCGAGCGACTGTTTAACCAGTGCGCCTTTCTTCAAAGCGAGTTCGCCGTCTTCATATGTCGGCATTTCATGTTTGTAGAGAATGCCCAGGGGAATTTTTTCATCCCACTCATAAGATTTTTCAAGCGATTTGTAGAGATTCTCAGTTGGGTCGAAACCAGTGTCTTCCAGCTTGTAGACGCGCTCTTTGAACCATGGATAAGTATTGATCTTATTGTAGGTGACGCATGGGCTGAATGTATCTACAAGTGAGAAACCTTTGTGCATCATTGCTGCAGCAATCGTATCGGCAAGAAGTTTTTGTTCTCCTGAGAAACCGCGTGCGACAAATGTTGCTCCTGAAATCATTGCCAGGGCAAGCGGGTTGATGGGATTTTCGATATTGCCTAGTGGTGTGGATTTGGTCTTGTGACCGATGCCAGATGTAGGTGATGTCTGACCTGTGGTCAGACCGTAAATCTGGTTGTCCATAACGACGTAGGTTACATCGAGATTACGACGCATAGCGTGAATTAAGTGTCCAACGCCGATACCATATCCGTCTCCGTCTCCACCAACGATCACAACTTTCATGTCTGTGTTAGCGAGGTGTACTCCAGTTGCTACTGGCACTGATCTGCCGTGCAAACTGTGCACGCCATAAGAGTTGATGAAACCAGGCAAGTTAGACGAGCAACCGATACCTGATACAACCATCAGATTTTCAGGCTTGATACCATTTTTAGCAGCTGCTTCTTGAATCGATTTAAGAACACCAAAGTCGCCGCAACCTGGGCACCAATCAGGATCGACTGGTCCTTTGAAGGTTTCGACTGGGAGTTCAGTTACTGTAGCCATTTGTTAGTCCTCTGTTTATAAATGGATGCTTACGTTTGCAGTGAAACTTAAGCGTTGACTGGGGATTCTTGTTTGAACTCGATAACCGATCCGGTGTTGGAGCCGATTTTGATTGTTCCGGCGCTCTTGTTGGTGATGCGCTCGGCAAGTTCGATTTCCCAAACTGGCTCGCCGGAGCCATTTTTGGAGTGAACTTTCAATGTCGAAGGGCGAAGTTTTTCCAGCGCGTGAGTTCTGAGATAGTGATAGGCCATTTCCATTGCTTCTGCTTCGCTGACAGAAAGATCCTTGGTCTTAGAGGCCAATTGTGCTTCTACTTCTTCCACAATCATCTTAGGCTCGAGCGGTTCGCCATCATATTTGGTGATGTGACCGTCCATCGAAACACCGGTTTGCATTTTGACGAACTGAGCCATGACGCTTGTGAAGTTGACTTCGACAGAGATTTTCTTTTTCGATTTAGAGAGAATCTCAGTGACTTCTTTGGTGTGGAATGGAGCTATGTATTTGATACACAAGAAATTGGTTTTTATTCCCTTCTCGTTTAGAAGCTCGGCGGCTTCTCTCACGACGCCCCAGGTAGAACCCCAGCACAGTAAGGTGACATCAGCGTTTGCTGGACCTTCCAGTTTTGGAGCAGGGAGTTCTTTGAGCATGTTTGCCACTTTGGTCATGCGTTTTTCCATGATTTTGCGGCGAACTGGGGGTGAGGTGAACATGTCCGAAATTAGGATGCCGCGCTCGTCGTGATCGTCTGAAGCAGTAACGTGGCAAGCGCCAGGAGTTCCTGGAAGTGCACGAGGTGAGATACCGGATTCGGTGAATTTGTATCTCTTGAATTTGCCATTTTTCTCAGCATCCCATTCTTTGATGTATTCAGGACGCTCGACTTTGACGTCGCAGGAAAGCGCCTCGGCATCAACGGTTTCAGGGTGCTCAGACAAGAGCAAATCGGACATCATCAACACGGGCAATTGATATTTGTCTGCCAGATTGAATGATTCCACGGTTGAAGCGTAGGCGTCAGCGATATCTCTTGGAGCAACAATAAGTCTTGGAAATTCACCTTGCGATGCTCCAAAGACTTGGAACAAGTCAGCTTGTTCTGTCTTGGTTGGAAGACCGGTACTTGGACCACCACGTTGTACTTCAACGAAGATAACCGGGACTTCCATAATTCCTGCCATTCCGACTGCTTCGGTCATCAGAGCGAAGCCACCACCTGCAGTGGCGCACATGGAGCGAACCCCACCAATACCGGCTCCGATTGCCATGTTAGCAACAGAAATTTCGTCTTCGCACTGTTTGACCAGGATGCCTGTTTTCTTGGCATTGGTAGCCATCCAGTGAAGAATGGTGGACGCTGGAGTCATTGGATATGCTGCATAGAATTTGCAACCAGCAGCATATGCAGCCATTGCGATTGCTTCGTTTCCGGTGATGAATGGGCGACGTTTTTTGTCAGATTCCCATTTGCCAGCCACGAATATCGGTTTGGAAACTATTTTCTTGGCATATTCGTAACCAGCTTCGAGCAAAGCTACGTTCATGTCTATGACTTCTTTGCCTTTGGCACTGAACGTATCAGTCAAAACTTCTTCGGTTTGCTCAGTTCCAAGTCCCATTAACCACATTACTGCACCCATGGCGACAGTGTTTTGCATGATTGGTTTTACTGGACCGTATTTTTTAGCGACTTCTTCGGTAACTTCTTTCATTGAAATTGGAAGGAGGGTGACGCCTTTCTTGATGAGCGATTCTTCACATTTGATGCGGTCGCTATTGAAAAGTATGAAACCGCCTTCATCCACTTCGCGGGCATGTCTTTCAATCGAATCTTGATTAAGTGCAACTAGAACGCCGAGTTTGTCGCCATGGCAGGTGACTTTGCGATCCGAAATACGAACTCTCAACCAGATATGACCGCCACGGATGATGGACTGATAGCTGTTATAGGCATAGACGTGCAAGCCAAATCTACCGCACGAACGCGCCAGGGTGTCTCCCGATTTATCGAGACCGTCACCAGCCGCTCCCGCGATGCCTATCGTTACTTCCTGCATTGTTGAAACCTCTCTAAAGCCAGATTGTTGAGCGCTTGCAAGCTAGACGCCCAAACACCCAAATGGTGTGAATAGATAACATATCACAGTTATCCTAAATGTTGAAAAGTGACGGCCTTTTTCTTAATACTTAGTGTGACTGGCTCTCGTGCGTTTCTGGCACTGACACAGCCCCTGATTCAGGAGCGTGCGGAGCTTGTGCCGGCGCATGTTCGCCAGCTTCTGAGTGTTCGCCGTGTCCTGCGTGTTCGCCGTGTCCTGCGTGTTCGCCATGTCCGCCGCCAGTCGGGGTTGGGATTTGCATCCAGGTGCCCATACAAATCATCAAAAGTGTCATGGCAATGGCGCAAACACCAATGAGCATCTGGTCTTGGGGACTTTTCTCCGCAATCACTTCGCCAGGATCGACCGCAACATGATCATGGTCGTGGTCATGGTCATGAGTGTGGTCGCCATGAGCATCATGTGCGGAATGAGCATGATTATGCTCGTGGTCGTGATTGCAATTACTGTGGTCCGAATGAGGTTGAGACATGTATTAGTTCCTGATCTTTAGGTAGTGGTCAAAAAGGCGAGCCAGGCAATTACGGCTACCCAGAAGAATATAACCAGAGCGTAATACTGACCTTTACCAGTCTGAGTGTATTTGAGCACTTCACCAGTGGCCAGAGTGACGATGCTTGCTCCGTTGACCAGGATCTGGTCAACGAAAATGCTATCGAGTGTTTTCCATGTTTTATCGAAAATAGGCAAGAAGACTTTGTTTACAAGCCCTAAATAGAGTTCGTCCCAATACCATTTGTTCAGTGAGAACAAGTAAAGTGGTCCTTGTTTTTCGACAATGTCTTTATGGAAGTTTATGGTCCGTGCGTAATACATCAAATAAGCAATGCCTACGCCAATCAATCCAGCAGTAGAAGAAGCTATGACCATAGTCCAGTCGACAACTTCTTGGTGAGGATGAGCCCAGTAGATGAATGAGCCGAAAGGATTTGCAGCCGGAGTATTTTCAAAGAAGGACGATTTGTTGAAGCCCAGCATGAATCCAGCTACGCAAGATGGAACTGCAAGGGCTACAAGTGGTGCCCACATCACGACCGGGACTTCATGCGCTTTTGTATTGCCTCTGTACTCGCCGGTGAATACGAGGAAAAAGAGACGAAACATGTAAAAAGCAGTAAGACCTGCAGTCAAGATCAGGATGCCACCCAAGAGCGGGCTTTGATGCCAGGCGGCCGAAACGATTTCGTCTTTGGAAAAGAAGCCGCTGAGCGGGGGCAGTGGCCATCCTGCAATTGAAGCAGTTCCAATCAGGAAACACCAGCCAGTGATATTCATTGGTTTCCAAAGTCCACCCATTCTCCTGATGTCTTGCTCGTGGTGGAGTCCGTGAATAACAGCACCACTACAAAGGAAAAGCATCGCTTTAAAAAATGCGTGAGTGAACAAGTGGAACATGCCTGCGCCATATGCACCGACGCCAAGACCTACGAACATATAGCCAAGTTGCGAACAGGTCGACCAGGCTAAAACACGCTTTATATCGAATTGGGTTAGCGCTATGGTCGCTGCCATGAAGGCTGTGAAAGCTCCAACGGCTGCCACCACAGATAGAGCAATACTATTTGTAGAACCATCTGGAGCCAGAAATATTGGATAGGCTCTTGCTACAAGATATACGCCTGCTGCAACCATTGTGGCAGCGTGAATCAAAGCAGAGATTGGAGTAGGACCTTCCATCGCGTCTGGAAGCCAAATGTGCAAAGGAGCTTGAGCCGATTTTGCCATTGGTCCCATGAAAATTAAAATTGCGATGAGCGGCATCGAAGTGGCAAGGAATGCCAGCTCAGGCGTCAGGCGATGGTCTTGCAAAGCCATTTGCAAAACGGAAGCCATATCTGCGCCTGTAGTTCCAAGCTGAGGTAAGAAAGCAAGGATTGTACCTCCGCCCCAATAATCTTTGGTGGCTAAATACAAAAGCAAAATACCAATCAGAAAGCCAAAATCGCCCACTCGGTTAACGACGAAAGCTTTGAGACAAGCGGCTGCAGCTGAATTCTTGTAGAACCAGAAACCAATCAGTAAGTAACTGCAAACGCCTACCAATTCCCAGAAGCCGTACATTTCAAAGAGGTTGGTCGAAACCACCAGACCTAACATCGAGCCAGTAAATAAGGATAGATAAGAATAAAATCTGGCGTAACCAGGGTCTTCACGCATATAGCCGTGTGTATATATTTGCACTAGCAAACTGATTGTGGTTACGACGACAAGCATCGAAGCGCAAAGGTTGTCAACCAAGAAGCCAACAGATAATTTGAAGTTCTCACAAACGAACCAGTCGAAATTTTGTTGATAGCCAGATAGCGCTGGTTGCATAATCAACGCGTATAAAATGCTGAGAGAATGCAGAAATCCGACTGCCACAGCACCGACTGACAGGCACATTGCAAGCGTTTTGAACCATCGCTTGGCACCGAGTTTTGGTCCTGTCAAAAGGAAACTGGTTATGATGGCGAATCCGGCGAAAAATGGCAGAGCCACAATCATCCAGGCGTTTTCTACACAGCTTTTCAAGAATTCGGGCGTTAACAAGTCTGGTTCCCCACATGTCTTAGTCACAATGATTTTAACCAGTGAACGAAGTTATTAACAAATAAGTAGGCACCACATATGGTTTCCAATAGGGCGTAAATAGTCGCCCGTGGCGGAGTTCGAGATCTGGTGAAAAGATTCTTCTTTTCAATAATTCTTCAAGTACTAACACGCCTTATATACTGGGCGCGTGTGAAGCTGTAAGCGCGGACCAAAGAGGAAGCTTTTCAAGTGACAGACCCAGCCCTGATTTTAAACGTTCTTTTATTTCTGCCCCTGATTGCGAGTTTCGTCATTCCGTTCGTACCGGAAGACAAAGACGCAAGAGGTGTGGCGCTGTTCTTTTCTGGCGCGATGGTCGTCTTCTCGCTTTTTCTCTGGTCGGGATTCGATCCTCGAATTGCAGGAATGCAAGCCACCACTTATATAAATTGGATTTCTACACCAGTTAAAGTGGATTATCACATAGGAGTGGACGGATTGAGTCTGTCACTCGTTCTTCTCACTACGATTGTGACATTGCTCGCGGTGCTAGCTAGCTACTCTATTGAAAAGAGAGGAAAGCTTTACTACAGTTTTTTGATGCTTCTGACATTTTCTGTCATCGGCGTATTCGTTTCTTGCAACCTGCTTCAATTTTTTGTTTTATATGAATTAGAGTTGGTTCCAATGTATTTCTTGATCGCCATTTGGGGCGGTCCAAGACGTGGATATGCAGCGATGAAATTCTTGCTCTACACATTCTTTGGTGGAGTATTGATGTTCGCTGGACTCTTATATATGTACATGCAGTTGATGGCGATGGACCCGGCTTCTGCAACTTTCGACATGACTTTGCTCGCTTCGTATGCAAGCAAACTGCCAGTAAATGTTCAGTGTCTGGCATGTCTTGGATTTTTCCTGGCCTTTATTATCAAATTGCCATCGGTTCCTTTCCACACCTGGCTTCCTGATGCTCACGTCGAAGCACCGACTCCAATTTCAATGATGCTAGCTGCACTGCTTTTGAAAATGGGATCGTATGGTCTGGTAAGAATTTGCATGGGCTTTTTCCCAGCCTTCTTTGCTGAATACGGACCCTGGATATTGGCTCTGGGTGCCATTAATATCGTATGGGGCGCAATGGCATGTCTGGTTCAAGAAGACATGAAAAAAATCATTGCTTTCTCCAGTGTTTCGCATATGGGCTTTATTTTACTTGCAGTTGGTTCGCTTTCAAATGCCGCCATCAATGGTGCCATATTTCAAATGTTGAGCCACGGTCTGGTATCGGCTCTTCTCTTCTTCATGGTGGGCACTGTCTATATCCGTTGTCACACTCGTATGCTCAAAGAAATCGGCGGTGGATTGGCTAATCAGATGCCGATACTCTTTTATTTCTGGATGGTCGGCACCATGGCTAACCTGGGTTTGCCCGCGCTTTCTGGATTCGTTGGTGAAGTTTCTGTTTTCTACGGAGCTTTCACTTCGCCAATGGCACTTTCTGCCTCGCATGGTTCCTGGACTCGCGGCTGGACATATTTCGCTTGTCTGGGAGTGCTTTTGACTGCAGGATATATGTTGTGGCTTTTGAAACGACTTTTCTACGGACCCGAAATGGAAAAATGGAAAGGTCATTTGTATGACGCAACAAGAACAGAGCGTCTGGTTGCTGCGAGTCTCTCGGTCATGATTTTGGCTTTTGGTGTTTATCCAATGTGGTTGATGAGTATGTATTCCAAAGTAGGAGATAGAATCACTCACTCTGTAATGGAAAAAATTCAAATCAGTCAAAAAGAGAAAGCTGAGACTGCCAAGATTTCGCTCAATAAATAAGCAAACTAATAGAAAACTCGAAACTTATTTAGGCAAATATTTTTCCGGGACCACTAGCTTTTGCATTGGCACGATTGGCACGAGTTCTGGCGGAGTAAGTTTATTCTGTCCTTTGTTGGTCATGACCACACCAGAAATTGCTTGACTCACGCTATGCGAGATGCTGTCCATGAGCTCTGGCGTCGTATGTGCGTCGTAATATTTTCCATTTGATAGTTTGGCGATACAGTCGAGTTTGCGTTTTGAATTTTTGTCTTTTAAATCGAGTCCCACAACATCCACTTTGATGTTGATGCCTCTATAAGGCAATGTAGCAATATATGCGCAGGGGTCTTCACCGCAGGTATCGGCACCATCTGTAATGAGAATGATAGTTCTTTTGCCTTCGACGTCTCTCAGGTCGTTTTCTGCAGCTTGTCTGATTGCAAAAGTAAGCGGGGTCATTCCTGTTGGAATGATGCGTCTGATTCGCTTGATTATGGCGCCTCGATTGCCGATGCCGGGCGGTACGAGCAGAGCGCTTGCACTACAAGGACTGGGAAAGTTTATATGACCAAAGACGCGCAGACCTACTTTGACATCGCTGGGAATGCGCATGAGAGCCGTTTCGAGCACTTTCTTGGCAGAATCTATTTTTTGATCATGACCCTCCAACTTCTCATTCATGCTAAGTGAGGCATCAAAAATTATGAGAATCGTCACTGGACCACCAGTCTTTTCTGTGCCAGTTTGAAGCAGAGTTCCCTGGGTGCCAGTCTGTAGCATTGTAGATTCAGTCCCTGTTTGAAGCAGGGTCGACTCAGTACCGGTTTGAAGCAATGTAGATTCAGTACCGGTCTGCAATGTCGTTTGCTGAGTACCGGTTTGCAATGGTGGTGCAGTCGGAATTTCGTCGGCATTTGCCGGTGCGAAACACGATGAAAGATATAAAGACGATATTAGAGCTAAAGATTTATTTTTGAGCATCCGCTTCTTCTGGCGATTCAACTTTTGACTCGACATCTTCAGTGTACTCAATTTTTTTGGAATCTTCTTTATCCTTTTTTTCGTGGACTAGGCGAGCAGTCACAGTTCGCCTGCTGACTGGTATTGAGCGATTTCCGGAAATGGCCCAGACTGTCACGTAATAAATTCCGGGTTTGCCTTCATTAGATATAGAAACTTTGCCAGAGAAATTCGCGCCCTTAACTTTGATGCCACCCTTTATAGGAATGTCTGATTGAGGCTTGATTGGGCTTCCAATGCCGCCTGGACCTGCCATGACTATAAGTGGAGCCGCAAGCGCCACGGGAGGCATGAAAACGCCGCCAGCAATTGCTGCCGCCACCCCAAGACCTTTGAGTGCAATTATCAGTTTACTGTAGTCCTTTTCTGACTTTTGTCTGTGAGCCATATAGTCCAGAGGAGGAAAATAAGGCAGAGCTTCTTTCGACGTAGGGTCTTCTTCGATTGGAACATCGTTCAATTCTTCGTAAGCAAGAGTAATGCGATCGAAAGTGAGAGGTTGATTCAGTGTTCCGCTTATATGAATGTCTTCTTGAACTGATACCTCTTTTGGTATCGCTTCGTAAGTTCCTTTGCGAGTCAAAACTTCTGCACATGAAAAAATTGCACTTTGGTCACTGCTTGGCGAAAACTGCATGGATAAATGGGTGGCATCCGGATTTAAAAGAGCTTCTCTGTCGTCCTGGCGCTCGAGCATCATCTTAATTAGCGCCGCACCGACCATTTTGTTTAACTGGGCTGACTTCAAATTCCCGGTTGTTATTGCAGCAAGGCATTCTTCTACGGCATCTGAGCCGCCCGAATCGGTCAGGCGCTGATCGGGGTTTTTTCCTTTGAGGTCGGTGTGAGAGATGATTCGGCGAGTAGCCAATTCTGTTATATGCGTCTTTGCCATATTGTCTGTAATTGAATCTGCTTCCAGTGGAGAAAGACCACGAGCCTGTCTTTCTGCGTTAATAACATAAAGAGCAAACAGTTTCATTTCGTCAGGAGTTATTGTGGTTGTCGCTTCTGGCGAGTTGAGAAACGATTCTACGATTTGAAATTCGGGCTGACGAGGCTGAATAGTATTGTCGGTCCAGGTTGGCATACTACCAGGATCAAGCTGGTCGGGCGGAATTCCCGGAACTTGATTGTCAACCGTAGGTGGTATCGTATTTGGTGTGGAATTTGGCAGAGGGTCTGAGTCGTGTTTTTCAGTTTGCTCTGTTTTTGGTGTTTGAGGAGTAGTCGAGCCATATAGGCTTTCTTGTAACTTCTTCAAACGATCTGGCATTGAAAGTTTAGGATGGGTTTCACCAAATAATGCCATTTCCAATCGCGACAATCGATCATTGAGCGAGCCGTTTCCGGCTTTTCCGCCGGGTTGTCCCGAATGATCAGCAAACATTACCTCTTCAAGACGCTTTATTTGACTGAGATAGGGCGCATTGTCGGATTTTTGATCCAACAGGCTAGTTGCCTTGCGCACGAGCTTATCTTTGGTTGCTTTGCAATCAGGAGCAACAAGTGGCGTCTCGTCTTTCTTGCCTGAATCCAGAACTGGCTTCATCGGAATCAGTGTACTTGCAGGTGCTTTGCTTTTGACTGTTGATTTAGTCGGTTTTTTGGACGGCAAACTAGTGACATTTGCCCAGGTCGCGTTAAAACACAAGCTCTGTGACAGAACTAGTGAAATCGATAAAATCGCTTTGGATTTATAGAAAAGTTTGCGCACAATATATATTCTAGTCGCATCTAGTTCAGATGTACCAGAGCGGCCTGGCGCCCAGTAGTTCCACCAGATGCGCGGTGAGAATAAAAAACATCATGAAAGCAAGATGTGCACCAGGAACAAATATCAACTTCTTTTACTCCTAACTGGAGAAGCTGTCTGGCATTGATTCCTTTAAGGTCCGGGCGCGCGGTTGCGTCTGCTTCGCGCCGTTCGATAAGGCTTTCGGGGTCTTGAACTGTGGCTGACAGCTTTTGTAAAGCATCTTCCTGGACAGGATAGCAGCAAGTGCCGATTGCAGGACCTACGGCTGCAATCATGTCGCCTGTCTGACAACCGAATCTGCGATTCATAGACTCCACTCCACGCACTACAATTTCCTGCGCCGTTCCGCGCCAGCCGGCATGAAATATTCCAGCGATATTTTTGTTCTTGTCATAAACAATCACTGGTACGCAGTCAGCGAAATGCAACATCAAGGTCAATTTGGGTTTGGCAGTGACGAGCCCATCTACTTCCTTTAATAGAGGCAAATTGTCTGGATCTTCCAGAATTTCCACGTTTGCAGAGTGAACTTGCCCGGCCACGGCAATTTTGGAATCTGACAATGACAAAATACGTCTTAAGTTTTCGCGATTGTCCAGGGCATCTGCCCTTCCCGACTCGCCTCCGATTAAGGTGCCTAAATTGAAGTTGCCATAAGGTTCTGGACTTTTGCCGCCTTTGCGGGTCGTAAAAGCGTGAGACAGATTTTTTTGCTCTTTCAACAATGGCGAAAAGAGTAGGTCTAAGCCGTCTAAATTTTCGATTGACCACAAATTGTATTTGGTAGCTAACAAAGCGAAAGCCCTCCACATATAGTTATAGCCTGACCTGTTATGCCTTTGCTTGCATCTGCACTTAAAAATGAGGCAAGATTTGCGATCTCTAAAGGATCTAACAACCTTTTTTGAGGGACCGAAAGCTCTGCTATTGCAATAGATTCGTCGGGGGGAATCTGATTTTCTTCGCACCATTTGGGGTCTTTGAGCTGTTTTAGAGCCATATCGGTTGCTACCCATCCAGGACAAATACAGTTTGCCGTAACTCCGTATTCGGCTAATTCGAGCGCAATGGACTGCGTGAGTCCAATCAAACCGAATTTGGAAGCCGAGTAAGCTTTACCGAATTTCTCCCCTTTGATCCCGGATACCGAAGATATATTGATTATGCGACCAAAACCGCGCTCTTTCATTCCTTTTGCAAAATGACGACATAATAGATATGGTGCGGTTAAATTGACGTTTATGCTCAGGTCGAAATCTGCGTCGTCTATATTCAATTTATATATCGGTTCGTCCAATTTATAAATTCCAGCATTATTCAATAATATGTCGATCGCGTCGAAATCGTTGTCGATCTGCTTGCAAAGCGTATTGGTCTGATCTTTTTGACTGAGATCGCAGCTGTACCATTTCCATTCGAAATTTTTAGCACCGTTGCCAAGTGAATTTAATTCCTGAAGAAGCTCATCTGGCGCTTCTTTTGCTCTGGATACGAGCGCGAGCTTAAAACCTTTTTGAGCAAATTCAAGAGCACAGGCTTTTCCAATCCCTCGAGAAGCACCTGTGATGAGGACTGTTCGGCTTTGTGTGCTTACGCTCATAAAAAACTCCAGAAGACCGGCGTAGTACACTATATAACTTTACGAGCACAGTCTGGGAACATTAGGTTACCTTTTGCTGTCTATTTCGCAAGTGGTGTGAATCACCAATACAGAAAAAATGGCGTCAACCCCCGGTCACAGGAATTACTTAGGTAGGAAAATAAAATGAGCACAAGACTATCCACGTCGCTTAAACAGAGCGTCTTAGCAGGAGCCTTAATACTCAGTCAGACCCTGGCAATTGCACCAAATATGGTGCTAGCTGCGGGAGACGTGGTGTATGTCGCAGGGCAACCTGTTCTCACCGGCATATTAGGAGCCGGTAGTATCAATAGCGCTCAGAGAGCTGAGCAGATTCAAGGCAACCTCGATAATGCCCTGGTAGCTGCGAAAGATAGAACACCAGCATCGGTTAATATCGCTTATGTAAAAGGGCAACCAGTTATTACTCTTGGTGGATTTCAGGTCGTCACCGTAGATAGTGCCAGCGCAAAAGCGGCAGGAACTACTCCTGCAGTGCTCGCCCAACGTTGGGCAGACAAGCTCAGAGCCGTTCTACGCGATCAAGCCAGTGTACAGAGCTATGTTTCGCAACTCTCTGGTGACTATGCATCTAGTGCGCCAGCTGTAAGCAATAATGCTCCGCCTCAGGCGCAACAACCGCCACAAGGCGACTATTACGCTGCAAATCAAGCTCAATATCAAGCTCAGTATCAGGCCCCACAGCCTCCGCAATACGCAGGCAACTACAATCCCCCTCCCGGCTATTCTGTACCGGTACAGGGATACAGACAGGGTAGAGTGGCATACGCTCCAGCCGGGCTTACAATCAAAGCAAATTTGGCTACTTCTATAACAAGTCAGCTGGCTAAACCAGGTGACCTGGTGCAGGCGAATGTAAGTCAAGCCATAATGCTTGGTGATTCGCAAATTCCTCTGGGCTCGGTCCTCTTGGGTCAAGTTTCGGATGCACAAGCAAGCCGCCGATTTGGTCTGACTGGAAAACTAGGAATTCAGTTCAACAGATTGAGAACTCCAGACGGTGTGGAAACACCTATAAATGCTCACCTTGTAGGTGGAATCGGTAAATATGAGGACAAAGCCAATAACGATCAGTTCGTTGGAGAATCCTGGAAAACCAAAGCGGTTCAAACAGGTATTCGAGGCGCAGCTGGCGCTGGTCTTGGTGCGGCACTTGGTACTGCTGTCGGTGCAATCGCTGGTGGTGGCAGAGGCGCCGGACGTGGAGCTTGGTCCGGTACCGCAATTGGTGGCGGTCTGGGTGTAGCTGACTCCTTGATTCTGCGTAAAGGTAGAGAAGTGTCAATTCCTTCTGGAACAGCAGTTGAAGTTCAACTTGATGCACCCGTTTCTATTGCCGGAGGTGCTCCCGGTCAATATGGAGGAGCCTACTAAGCTCCAGGGTACAACGAGAAAACTAAGAGGCTCGGTAGAGATACCGAGCCTCTTAGTTTCATTTCTTTTTTAGTTTATTTCTTGGACTTGCCTTTTCTGTCCACTTCGCCGCGGACTTTCGAAGTAGCACCAGGCATCAGTTCGGCTTCTGTCATAGCTTCACCGGTGAATTCTTTTTGCAGTTCTACAAGAAATTCATCGCCAGGTTTGATTATGGCTTCTTGACCCTTGGTGACAGTGTCTTCAATAATCCAGCTACCAGGAATTCCACTAAGGAAGCCCCATGCGAAACCTTTGAGGCGACGATGTCGCACATTGGTTCCAACTGGTTTCATAAACGCGAAAGACGGATTGATTGCTCCCATCACTCCTAGTGCAACTGGCATAGCTCCGAAGGTGAAAGCACCGGCAGGAGCCATTGCAGCATTCAAACCAACTCGAACCGCCTTGTAGCGCAACTGTTGTCCCCAGGGTCCAGTTATCTGTCCATCATGATTCACACCAAGCAGACGGCCTTCGGCTTTATTTTTGACAATACGAGCTCTTCTTGCAGGTTTTGCATTCAATGCTATATGTTCGCCTTTTTCATTCAAAATTTCATCGAATGCGATTCCAATACATCCAGAATTTCTGTACCAGCGTGTGGGGCTGACCAGAGAGTGCATAACACTTCTAGCTGGCAAACAATAGTCGATATGTCCAGTGACTACGCTTCCTTTTTTGGCGATATGTCTGTCGCCGATTTTGATATCGTACTTAAGCCGGGCTTGAATGTTGTCTCCGAGCTTGGCTGTTTTACTCGAGAGTTGCGAAACCATAGCAACGGGGAACTGAGCACCCGCTTTGATATGAGTTTTGCCTTCGTCAGTAGGTAGTTCTTCATAGACAATTGTGGACTGAACTTCTTCGCTTTCGTCACTGTCTATTGTTATGATGCCCTCTTCATCCTCTTTTGCGCCATCTTCCAGGAAGGAAAGATCTGCTTCGTTTTTTTCTGGAGTCAGAAGCGGAGTAAGAGAATTTTCGTGCTGAGGAATCTTAAGCGAACTAATGTCGCCGTTGTTGGAAGGTTCTTCTGGCTTGGCATCAGTCTTTTCAGCCAACTGTGGTGCTTGCGTTTCTGTGGCTTGCGCTTCAGTGGTTTTGGTTTCAGATTCTGCAATTGAGGTCTCTGTGGTTTTTGACTCTGAAACTTTTTCTTGCGGGGGAGCAGACAATGTCTCAACTTTAGCTTCTGCGGTCGTTTCTGTTTTTGCTTCAACCTGTGAAGGTGCTTGCGTTTGGACCGAGGTCTCGACTGGTGTTTCACCTGCAGCTTTAGTTTCGACCGCTTCTTTAGACTCTACGACTGCATTAGACTCTACCGCCGCATTGGACTCTGTAACAGCCTTTGCCTCGCCATCGGTCACGCTGGCGGTTGAGGTTGCCAGACTGGTTGGTTGAGTTAATGTGCTTTCCTGCCAGGCAAATGCTGGTGCTGCGGTGGTGAAGATAAGCTGTAGCGAAAGAATCACACGAGCGCATCTCGTTTTAGAGCGATGAGAAGATTTGAGCTGCATATGCCTACCCTATATTTGAAGAATATAATTTTATCCCATGCACGAATATCTGACTCTTCTTTTTAGATGCCAGTATGTCGCTTGTATTGGAGATTACATTCCAGGTCCGAGCAGTTGGAACGCAGCCCAGTTTCGTGGATTGCGATCTCTTGACATGGACAGGAGTTGCGCTTGCCTCAGCGATTTTGCAGCGTTTAAACCTTGTTTCTTGTTTTGATAGAAACTGGCTAATTCGCTGACTCTGCTGTTGTCAGGCGCGCTCCACAAGCTCATCATAACGTTGCGAGCGCCGGCATAAGTGAGTCCTCGGCTGAATACCTGGATACCTTTGCCCTCACAATTGTCGCCATTTACTGAGGTCTGACTCAAAATCACAAGGTCATTAGGCATGTTGATAGCAAATAATTGCCCCGCCGATGTCTGTTGATTTTTATCAGTTGTTTGAGTGAATGGTAGTTTCACTTTCATCGGATTGTAGTCAGCTAATTTGAGTGACGATGAGAGGTGAAATACCGATTTTCCTTCAGCTTCTTTTTGCAAAGCAAGCAAATCTCCTTGTGGCAGTTTCGTCACCAGGTCTGGACTTACAATTGAGCTAATTTGCGAACTTTCAGTTTGTTCTGAAGGCGAGTCGTTGGCTGAGACAAGTACTGTCAAACTGGTGGCGGTGCTTGAAGGTGTATCGAGTAATGACCTCATGGATGGTGCCAAGGTCAATAAGTGATTCTCGACGAAGTATTTACCGTTTTCGTCAACCAGCGCAGCAAATGGCAGGTTGAACAAGGGACCGTCCGGAATGATGACTATTTGTTTGTCATCACTCGTTGGCAAAAATCCGCGCACGGCTGTCGGGAACAGGTCGTTGTACAGATTTTGCAAAAGCACTCTGTCATTACCATTGGGCTCGCCCGCAAGCGATGAGAGAACCCCTGCAACTTGTTTTTTCAGTCTTTCTTCACCGACTGGCAAAACGCTGGCTGAAAGTCGTCCCAGAGGATCAACTGTAAAACACAAAGTTGAGGTGTTGCCAACCAGATATTCGATTGTGGTCAGCTGGTTATTACGAGCATTGTTGATGATTTCTTCTACTGTGGTCGGATAAGGAGCTATCAATCTAGCCAGTGATTTATTTTCTCTGGCGAGTGTGCTGAATCGAGTAATCCAGTTAGTCCATTCTTTGGCAAGACGGTCGGGAGTGCTCGAAGATTCAGCTGCGTGCAAATGAGCTTTTTGTTTGAGCAGGTCTTTGTAGACGCTTT
Organism: Cyanobacteria bacterium TGS_CYA1; assembly: GCA_026129135.1. Lineage (GTDB taxonomy): Bacteria > Cyanobacteriota > Vampirovibrionia > Obscuribacterales > Obscuribacteraceae > Aved-18. The sequence goes on from JAHCIQ010000006.1 coordinate 229,329, forward strand.
CATCTCCTTGCTTGACATCGGCTTCCCTCTGATTCCATATATTGTTGAATTGTTCTTCTTTCAACTGCTCTGCTGCAAGCAATGCTTGTTCTGACATTCCTTGCGATGCAACAAGTACAATTAATTGATGGGCAAAGTCGCGTCTGGTTGTTGGATATCCCAGACTTTCTGCTGATGGATAAAAGCCGGCTTGAGGTGAGCGGAAATGGGAAAGAGCTGCTTTGAGATCTTCTTTTGCTTTATCCAACATGTTATTGGCGATATTTATTTTGGCCGACAAAGTGTAAGCGCGCCATAAGCATGAATCGTCACTGTATTTCTTGGCGAAATCGAGCCCTTTGTTCAGATATTTTTGTGCGGTTACTGGATCTGCCATTTTCATTGCTGTTTCGGCAACGGCTATGTAAGCTCGAGGTGCAATCGTTCCAAAACGTTCTGGATTTTTGTCGATCATAGGTAAAAAGGTGTTGTAGTGGTCCATTGCTTCTTTAACTTTGCCAGCACGGAATTTTGCACAAGCCAGATTGCTTGCAATTGCAATTTGCAATTTTGGTTGTTCGGGCTTAATCAGACCTTGAACTTCCATTGCCTTTTCAAAGTAAGGAACTGAGTTGAAAATGTCTCCTGTGGTCGCTTCAATTACGCCCAGTGCATTTTGAAGTTCGGCATGGTGATAGTAGCTGCCTGATTTTTCGAAGAAAGGCAGCAAGTCTTTGAAAATTTTGGTGGCAGCTTCAGTATCACCGGTGCTGGCGAGAGCAAATCCATAGCCCATCATAAGGTTAGCCCGACCCTCTTTAATGAGGGGGGTGTTTTTGTCGAGACCTTTAGCCGACTCATATGCTAGTTGATAAGACGCTTTGCTATCTTTGAAATCTCCTAGAACATATTGAGCATTACCTAGACAGCATAGTGCCGTGATTTTGGCTCTTTTGTCGGGGATTTTGTCAGCGATAGTTATGCCTCTTTGAGCCTCCTCAAGTGCAGCAACATACCAGCCGAGTTCTGACATTAACGAAGATATTTTCGTACGCAAAAATAGAGCAGTGTCCAGATTGTTTCCTTGTTCAAGATACTGTGCCGATTGGTGAAAAAAGACAATTGCTTCTTTGTGTTTGCCGTTTTGAAGAAGCAGACTGCCAGCAAGGTTTAAAACGGTGGAGGCTTCTAGAGGATCTGTATCTGATTGACCCACTAGAGTCTTCAACGCCATTTCAAGTTGTTTTGCAGCCCAAACTGGATTCTCCAGACCAAAATAAGCTTGAGCCAAAGCCACACGAGCTCTACCAAGGTCGGTCTGAGCATTAATGGCGCTTAAGACTTCGACTGCATTTTCACCAAGTTGTTTTGCTCTTACCCATTTACCTTGTTGCAAAGCCACTTTGCACATTCCAATAAGAGCTTTTCCTTGACCTTCTGCATATTTCATTTCGATTGAATCGCCGTATGCGTCTTGCCATCTAATTAAGGCTTCGTGCGTATTGCCCTGTTTGAAAAATTTATCCGCCTGCGCATTGATTTTGTTTACACGCTCAATGGCTGAGCCAGTTTTTTCGGTGTTAACGAAACGCATCAACTCTTGAACGTTTTCTTGGCGAACTTCTTGCAAGCGGGGATTAGATCCGCCTCCGGCGGGGGCACCGGCGGGACTTTGGGCCATTGCAGCTTGAGCATTTACACTAAGCATCAAAATAGCCAACCATGCGGTATTTTGTCCCAGGAGTTGCGATTTGGTTCGTGTCGATTTCATTAGAGAATAGCTCGCCTCAAAAAGTACCTTATAAAGATAAACAAATAAGCCAAAATTTTCCTTTGAGTTTGCCAAGGTTTCAAGAAGTATGGGCAAAAAATAACGTTGCTAGTAACATAGAACAAATGCAAACGCGCCGTGAATCTCTGGAGCAAGCGCAGGGTAAAACCTATGATTTGCTCATAATTGGTGGTGGTATTGTCGGAGCGGGAATCGCCCACGATGCCACGAATAGAGGAATGTCCGTCCTTCTTGTCGAGAAGGATGATTTTGGATCTGGAACTTCAAGTAAGACCACCAAGCTAATTCATGGTGGGCTCAGATATTTGGAGCAGTTGCACTTCAGGCTCACGCGAGAATTGTGCCAGGAGCGCGGACTTTTGGAGAGTCTGGCTCCCCATCTAGTTCGCGACCTCAGTCTGGTTTTGCCCGTTCTGCGCAACAAAAAATTATTTGGTCTCAAAGCAGGTCTTGGTCTCACGTTATATGACGCACTATCGGGACACATAGCTGGGTCCAAAAGACACGAAAGCTTGTCAAGGCATAGCGTGCTCGAATGTGCTCCATTTCTAGATCCAAATGAAATCGTTGGTGGGCTTCGCTTTCACGATTGTGTCACCGATGACACCAGACTGGTGATCGAAGTGTTAAAAACGGCTCAGAGTAACGGTGCTAACTTAATCAACTATGTCGAAGCGCAAGACATAAGAAGCGAAGGCGATAAAAAAATTCTAGTATGTCGCGACCGAATGAAAGGTCAGGATTTGAGTTTTTCATTTCGCTCCTGCGTTAATGCCACAGGAGTCTGGTCGGACGAGTTGAATAAAAGATTCGACACCAGCTGGAAAAGTAACGTTAAGCCAGCTAAAGGTATTCACATAGTCGTGCCTTATTCTGCGCTTGAAACGAACACGGCTCTATTCCTTCCTTCTCCCGACGAAAGATATGTATTTCTCGTTCCCTGGCAGAAAGCATTAATGATTGGAACCACTGATACAAATTATCAGGGGTCTTTAGATAACCCACTGCCCGAGCTAGAAGAAATCGATTTTCTTTTGTCTGTAGTGAATCACTATACGAAGAGAAGCAAACTCAAACGCGAAGATGTCATAGCCGCCTGGGCGGGTTTGCGACCTCTGGTAAGCGAAGGAGAGGGCGATTCTGCCGGTACTGCTAACATGTCTAGAGAGCACAAGATATTTGTGGGTCCTCACAATACCGTTGGTATCGTCGGTGGTAAATTAACCAATTTCAGAATTCTGGCTCAACAAGTTGTAGACAAGGCCCTTGAGCAATTCAGCACTCAAGAGCGGGGCAAATTTCATCCTTCTACAACTGACCGAGTAATGCTTGGAGGATATACTTCGCGTGAAGATTATCTAACTCAAACCGCGGTAGTTTCTACCAAAGCGCGTTCCTTGGGGCTCGAGCCTGCGGTGATAGATCATTTAATATCCAGTTATGGTTCGCGTGCCGAGCATGTACTCGAATTGGTCCAGGAGGATGAATCGTTATCTAAAAGGATTTGTTCTGAGTTTCCTCCAATCATGGCCGAGGTGGTATATACAATTAAACACGAGATGGCTATTTCCTTGAGCGATATCTTGTTTAGAAGAATCAGACTGGGACTGGTTCACCAGGCGCAAGCACTGGATGCGGTGCCAAAGGTCGCGCGTCTGGTTCAGAATATGCTTGGGTGGGATAACGCGCGCACTTCTGCAGAAATAGCTCAAATCAACACGATGCTCGAGTCGCACATGATATTCAAGGAAGCAAAAGTACACGCATGAGCAATAAACTGATCAAGCCAAAAGTTGCGGTGATGGGTGTCTTGCAAGATGCCGTCAAAAAGGCGATAGATGATCAGTTTGTTTATGTCGAAATGGAACGTTCTGAACCGTTTGCCGAAAGTGAGATGATAAGCAATCTTCAAGGGTTCGATGCCGTTTTGTGCGAACCATTGGACAGCGTTTCGCCTAAAATAATGGATTCATGTCCATCTCTTAAAATGGTATCTAACCGTGCTGTTGGCTTTGATAACGTAAGTATTGCTGAAGCCAGTAAGCGTGGAATTCTTGTCTGTAATACCCCGGGAGTTCTCGATGACGCCACAGCAGATCTGGCATTTGCTTTGTTGCTTGCATGTTCGAGACGTATTTGCGAAGCCGATCGATATGTTCGTCAGGGCAAATGGCAGGGCTTTCAAAGCGATCTTATGCTGGGACCTGATTTGCAAGGAAAAACATGTGGCATTATTGGCATGGGCAGAATCGGCAAGACATTTGCTAAAAGAGCCGTAGCTTTTGGGATGGAAATTATTTATACAAGGCATTCCAAGCCAGATATGCTCGATAAAGAGCTTGAGCGCGACTTGGGTGCAAGAAGAGTAGAAATTGTGGAGCTGCTTTCGAGTTCTGACTTTATTTCTATTCATTGTCCTCTCAATCGTGCCACCAGAAAATTAATTGGCAAAAAAGAGCTTTCGTGCATGAAAGAGTCAGCCATCCTGATCAATACTTCAAGAGGCGCCGTCATCGACCAGATGGCTTTGCTGCGTCATCTACAGGAAGGTAAAATTTTTGCTGCTGGTCTTGATGTTTTTGAAGATGAGCCAAACGTGCCAGAAGAATTTTTTACCTTAGATAATGTGGTACTGACTCCTCACATAGGTTCGGCTTGTTTTCAAACCCGACAAAACATAAGCATGACAGCAGCTCAAGCGATTATCGATGCTTTTACAGGAAAAAAACCGAAACATTTGCTTAATGATGAAGCCTTTGAACAGTTTTTAGATTCAGTCAATACAAAGGCATAAATCCAAGATGAGCACTGCGCTTCAAAAGAAAGCCTGGTTTGCCTATTTCAGTTTTCTTTTGCTCTGGATTCTTGCCACTTATGGCGATACCATCAACGCTTTCATATCCGACAAGATTTTTGCTTACGAGCGAGACGGTTCGGTATACACTTGTGATTTCATCTTGTACTACAACAATGGCAAGTTGGCCTGGCGTGCCTTTCAAGACCATATCAATATCTACGACCCAGTATTGCAAAACGAAGGCTTGCAGCAGCTGGTAAAAATGAAGCTCGACAAAATTTTTTATTCGCAATATCCACCATATCTTTTTCTTTTGATGATGCCGTTGCCTTTTTTGCCCATAAAAACAGTATGGGTTTTGTGGGAAGTATTCGGATTACTAGGTGTCATATGCAGTATCATTCTGCTGGTCGAAAAACTCGAACTGGGTAAATTTAAAAAGGCTTGCTTGGTTGTCGCTTCACTTTCGAGTTTTCCATATTGGTTATGCTTTAGACTGGCACAGGTAGCGCTTTTACTTTATCCTGCATTCCTGGGTTATTTTATTTGTCTGCAAAATAAAAAATGGTTTCAAGCTGGATTGCTTGGTGGATTTTGTCTTTTGAAATTGCAGTATGCTCCAGTGATGTTTTTGCTTGGATTGATTCTTGGCGGTTGGCAGTTCTTTGCTGGTTTTTCGCTTATGGGCATTATTTATTTGCTTGGGTCTATTTTTGTTCTTGGTTGGAAAAACGTTGGTGGTTATCCCGAAGCACTCAAATTTGGCGAGATTGGTGGACAGGTCACAGGCGTATCGCCTGAAACGCAGCAGAACATAAGAGGACAACTGGTCTGTCTATTGAATAATGATGGACCACAAATTCACGCAGTCGTAAGTGTTTTGTGGCTTCTTGTAAGTCTAACCCTTGCCTATGTATGGTTCAAGAATCGAAGACCTGTTTTGCAGGGCAATAATCGTATTTTCATGTATATGGGCTCAATCACCTTGTTGTCTTTACTCATTTCGAGTCCGCACACTCATAAACAAGACTATGTATTCGTCATTTTGCCTGCAGTCTGGATTTTGTTTGGTCTTATGCCAGAAGCTCAGTTGGCAAGTAAAAAGGTTATGGCTCTCAAATTTTTGATAATTGCTTTTCCGTTCTTGAGCTGGTTCTTTTTCCTGTTGACTGCATTTATGCCCGCAATTATTCAGCCTTTTTTCGCATGGGCAGTAGTTATGCTAGTCTTGCTTCTGTGCTCTAGAAAAGAACTGGCTGTTTATTCATCAGTAAATTCGTCGTCATCTTCATCTTCGTAATTATCGTCTTCAATATCATCCGAATCGTGATCAGAGCTCAGGTCGTAAATGACTCGTTGTTTTTCTTTGCGCCTTGATGCGGCTCTGTATTTGCCTTTTAGTTTTGGTATCACTGTGCCACCATCGATTTTAGTGGTCGATTCTATTTTGGTCGATGTCGCGCGACGCTCATCATAGGCTTCTTTTGACTGCTCCATAATAGATGCATAACTTTTATAACGTTCCACTAGTACCGGGCTTGTGTCTTCTCGATTTACTTCTTCGAGAACTACACAGCCCTCTTCTACCAGATGGGTGCAATTTGAAAAACGGCAGCTGTCCTTCAATTTCACTATCTCGGGAAATTGCCACATCACTTCTTGAGGCTCTGGGCATCGAAGTTCGGAAAGATTGAAACCCGGCGTGTCTGCTACCCAGGCAACGTCGCTCTTTTGGGTGCTTGACAACATTAAATTTTCGAAATGTGGATTTATTTGATAAAGCTCTGATGCTGTAGTCGTATGTCGACCAACTCCAAATTCGTTCTCCATTATTCCGGTCTTAAGATTCAAATCGGGCTCGAGCCGATTTAGCAAACTTGATTTGCCAACGCCGGAAGGTCCCGCCAGTACAGTGATTCGACCTGACAGCAATTCAGCCAGTTCGTTCATACCAATTCCACTTGCCGCCGAACAAAGCAGAACTCGATAGCCTAATTCTTCATAAATGTTGCGCAAAGATAAAGCCTGGTCGCCTGGAGCTAAATCGCATTTGTTAATGCACAAGATTGGCATGGTGTCTGGCATTTCAAGCTGAAAGTGGACAATGTAACGGTCGCACCACAACTGGTTCCACTCTGGCTGCGCTATTGCCTGTACAATTACAACCTGGTCAACATTGGCAATATTGGGGCGAGAAGATTGGCTGCTTCGTTCGAGACATCTTATTATCACAGCCTCTTTGCGGTTGAGATCGAGCTCACCAAGCTCGACGCGATCTCCTACAAGGATAGAGCTTCGTTCCTTTTTAATTCTTCCACGAGCCTGGCAGTTAAGGGTGACACCATCTTCCGGGAGAAAGACGACATAGCCTCCCGCGTGACTCCTAGTTACCAAACCCAATTTCAAAGCGCACACTAGTCAGACTTCGCAAACTAAAGAAATACAATAATGAATACACTAACCAAAAGCATAGCACCACGGGCATCCGAAATGAAGGACACAAGTAGAATCCGCAATATCGCCATTATCGCTCACGTCGACCATGGCAAAACCACTCTGGTAGATGGCTTCTTGCATCAAACGGGCGTTTTCCGTCAGAATCAAGAAATCGTCGATTGTGTCATGGACTCAAACGATCTCGAGCGAGAGCGTGGAATTACAATCCTGGCCAAAAATACGGCAGTCAACTATAAAGACTACTTAATCAATATTGTTGATACTCCTGGGCACGCGGATTTTGGTGGCGAAGTCGAGCGCATTCTGGGAATGGTCGACAGCTGCATATTAGTTGTAGACGCTGGCGAAGGTCCGATGCCCCAGACCAGATTCGTTTTACGTAAGGCGCTCGAGCGCGGACTGCGACCTATAGTGGTCATAAACAAAATTGATCGTCCGAATATCGATCCTCATATTGCAGTGGACAAAGTATTCGATCTCTTTGTTGAGCTTGGTGCTCACGATCAACAGCTCGATTTCCCTTATATCTTCGCTTCTGGCGTACAGGGTTATGCCACTAAAGATCCCAGCGTGGTGCCAGAAGGCGAAAATAAGAATCTCATTCCACTCATAGATCTCATTGTCGATCACTGCCCATGTCCTGAAGCCGATGTTGAAAAGCCGCTTCAAATGCAGGTTTCCATCCTCGATTATACTGATTATCTGGGTCGTATCGCTGTTGGAAGAATTTATTCGGGCTCGGTAAGAGTCAATCAACCTGTCGTTCTCATGAAAGAAGACGGCAAATTGATTTCAGGAAGAATCGCCAAACTGTTTACTTTCCACGGACTGAAAAGAGTGGAAGCCGAAGAAGCATTTGCTGGAAACCTGGTTGCTATCTCTGGTCTTGCTGACGTCAATGTAGGCGACACCATCGCTCATCCAGAAAATCCCGAAGCGCTCGTTCGTATAAGAGTAGATGAACCTACTCTCAAAATGAGCTTCCTTGTAAATGATTCGCCATTTTGCGGACAGGAAGGAAAATTTGTTACTTCAAGACAGTTGAGAGCCAGACTTTTCAAAGAACTCGAAACTAACGTCAGTTTGCGTGTCGAAGAAACAGACAGCACAGATACATTCACCGTGAGTGGTCGCGGCGAGTTGCATCTGGGCATTTTAATCGAGACCATGCGCCGAGAAGGTTATGAATTCCAGGTCTCAAGACCTGAAGTAATCATGAAAGAAGTCGATGGCAGACAGCTCGAACCTTATGAACGTCTGATGATCGACCTTCCTGACGAATTCACGGGTGCCGTGATGCAGGCTCTTGGACCAAGACGCGCTGAGTTGCAAGACATGGTCGTGGAAGGAACACAAACACTTCTGAAATTCGTTATTCCAACTCGTGGAATCATCGGTTTTCAAAGCGAATTCTTGCGCTTGACCAAAGGCAATGGCGTTATGAATCACGCTTTCTTAGAGTATAAAGAATTCTGCGGCGAGATTCAAAGCCAGAGAAACGGCGCGCTCGTCGCCTGGGAAGAAGGCGTGGCAACAGCTTATGCTATTCAGCAGTGCGAAGACCGCGGTGTATTCTTCATTACGCCAGGTACCAAAGTGTATGGCGGTATGATTGTTGGCGAAAACAATCGCCAGCAAGATCTAGACATCAACGTATGTAAGACCAAAAAGCTTACAAACATAAGATCTGCCGGTGCTGAAGTCATGGTGACTTTGCAGGCTCCAGTGGAAATGAGTCTAGAGCGTTGTCTTGAATACATTTCTTCCGAAGAGCTTTTAGAAGTAACTCCAACTAGTGTTAGAATGCGTAAAAGAAAACTCTCGCGTAAATAATCGCAATCGCAAATAACCAGGAGCATTATGGCTCGAAAAACAGTTCCAGGTGGTGGCTATCAGGCAGTTGCCTATACTGTTAAAAAGGCGCTAGAAGTCGGTCCACTTAAATTGTGGAAGCGCATGCGCTCTAAAAATGCGTGCAAAACTTGCGCCCTGGGAATGGGCGGAGTCAAAGGCGGCATGGTAAATGAAGCGGGGCACTTTCCTGAAGTTTGCAAAAAATCGCTTCAGGCTCAAGTTGCCGATATGAAAGGTGCACTGCCAATTGATTTTTTCGACAAACACACAGTCGAAGAGTATGGTAAATTCACATCCAAACAGTTAGAAGATGCCGGCCGCATAACCTATCCTGTCGTGCTCGAACCTGGAGCAAAGCATTACAAGCCAATCGACTGGGATATTGCAAGTTCAAGAATTGCAGAAGCGATGAAAGCTTGTAGAAAAACGCCTGAGCGTGCAGTCGTTTATGCTTCGGGTAGATCGAGTAACGAAGCCGGATTTATTTTGCAATCGTTCGCTCGTGCTTACGGCACTAATCATGTGATGAACTGTTCTTATTATTGCCACCAGGCATCGGGTGTCGCGCTCAACATGGTCTTTGGCTCGGGTACTGCAACTGTAGACCTCGATGATTTGTCGGATGCCGATCTGGTATTTGTAATCGGTGCAAATCCTGCATCTAATCATCCGCGATTAATGACACAGTTAGCTGCTCTTCGCGCAAGAGGTGGTGCAGTCGTAGTGGTAAATCCGGTGCGCGAATCTGGGCTTGATACTTTTCATATCCCAAGCCAGATTAAGTCATATTTCTTTGGTAGCAAAATTGCATCCACTTATCTTCAGCCGCACGCTGGTGGAGACACCGCACTATTCGTCGGTATCTTGAAGCGAATCGATGAGAAAGGTCTGGTCAATCGCGAGTTCGTATCGAAGCACACGCTGGATTTTGAAAACGTGCTGGAATATGCCAGAACTTGCAGTTGGGAAGATATAGTTCGACTCTCTGGTATCACTCAAAAAGAGATAGATGATGTGGCCGAATTAGTTGTTAGGGCCAAGTCGACAATTTTTTCCTGGGCTATGGGAATTACGCACCATGCATGGGGCGTGGACAATGTACTTGCAATCTGTAACCTCGCTCTTGCAACGGCTAATGTCGGAAGGCAAGGCGCGGGATTGATGCCGATACGTGGACATTCTAATGTTCAGGGCATCGGTTCGATTGGCTTTTCGCCAAAACTAAAAGAATCGATTACAAAAAGACTGGAAGATGTTTATAAATCGAGTTTTCCTACTTTTGCAGGTCATGACACTTTGAGTATGATTGAAGCTTGTGAGAGAGAAGAAGTTGATTTCCTCTTTTGTCTTGGCGGTAACCTGGCTGCTTCTAACCCTGATCTCGACTGGGCTTCAGCCGCAATGCAGAAGGCCGGGATGACAGTATATTTGTCGACTAAACTCAATGTCGGACATTTCATTGGACATGGCAAGACAACAATCATTTTGCCTGTTCTGGCACGAGATGAAGAGCCGCAAGCAACCACGCAAGAATCTATGTTCAATTATGTTCGTCTTTCAGAAGGCGGCGAGCCTAACATGAAGGGGCTCATGCGTGCCGAATCAGACGTGATATGCGACATTGCAGACAGAGTGCTTGGAAAAGAGCCTTTTAACTGGCTTCGACTGAAAAACCATGACGAAGTGCGAAAACTTATTGCCGAAATTATTCCTGGTTGGAGCGAAGTTGGCTCCATCGGTCAGACCAAAAAAGAATTCATTATTCCAAATCGAGTTTTTCACACACCTGAATTTCCCACCGAAACGGGAAAGGCAAAAGCGCATGTCACGCCACTTCCAGAATACGATACAAGTGGTCTCAAGATGATCACTATCCGTTCTGAAGGACAGTTCAATAGCGTAGTTTACGAAGAACACGACGTATATCGCGGTATTCCTCACCGAAATTGTATTCTGGTATCACAAAAAGATGCAGACAATCTCAGTCTCAAAGATGGACAAAGAGTGAAAGTAATTGGCGAAGCGGGCAGCCTCGACAATATCGAGCTTGTTATAGGCGGTATCAGAGATGGTGTAGTGGCAATGTTTTATCCAGAGTCAAACTACATTATCAAAGCAAGACCCGACGATAGATCGCGCACACCATCATTTAAATTTGCACCAGTAAAACTGGAAGCAATGTAGTTATTTCTTGTTGAGTTGTTTGAGTTCTTTGTCAGCTTTTTTCTCTTCAATTTTGGCTTGTTTAGAAAGAGATTTAACTGCTTTCTCGATTTTGCTTACCTGATCTTGAAACATAATTGCCGAGCGAGCGATGTCATCGGCTTTTAAATCTGGCCCTTCTGTAACTTTGTCCAGATTTACTGCAAGCGGATTCATTCCTCGAGCAAGCTCGCGGATTTGATCGAGATCTTGTTTGCCTTCGTCCGGCATTTCTTGCGGCATCACAATGGCATTGATTTCACCATCTACCATAGGCAATAACTGTCCCACTTGATTCATGAAATAGTCTAGCCACTGTTTTCTTGGTGGCAAGGTTCCCATGGATAGCACGCCTGTAGGATTAGGTATAGCTGGCAAAATAATGGGACCAATTACGTCTGGCTGAACAGCTACCACTTGATCCTGTCTTTGAGTTTCACAATAAATATCAAAAGCTGCTCGTTTGAGATGATGCAAGCTATTGGTCAATTCTTTCAAATGAGTAGTCAGGGCTAGAGAGTCTGACTTTATTTGACCTTCGAGAACTTTTTGGTCCTGGGCAAAACCTGGCGCAATGCTCAAATTTGCCACGACTAAAAAGAGTAATATTTTTTTGATCATACCTTTTCTCCAACGTCAAATCTATTCTGGTCTAATGCAAACGGCATCAAATCTGGTGCTACAGCATCGTGTAAAACTCTGTAGGCCTTCGCTTCAGCTAATTTTGTATACATGCTGGCAGGAATAGCCAATACCATAACTGCAGCTCCCACTCCCTCTATAAACCACTGTACAAGACAGAAAAGCGCAAGTTCTAGCCATGGCTTTTCTGTGCAGACAAAGCTTGCTTTCAGTGCCTCGATAGGTCCACACTCGTATTCGAGTAAAAAGTAAAAGTAAAACTGCAGACGGATATAAACGTAAAAGCCTGGCACCACGAGAAGTAAGCAACCAATTCCGATTGCAAGATAAAAAAGAATAGTGGCGCCTATATACTTAAATGTCAATGGAGCCGGTTTCCAGAGTACATTCGAATTTGGTTTTTCTCCATTCAAGAATTGCAGGCAGGCAAGGTCCAGCCCAATTTTTGTAATCATCGCAATCCAGGTGATGGCAATGACCAAAACAAGCATGATGAAAAACTGTTCTGTTCCCTTAGCTACAACGATTTTTACCGCCGCAAGAGCCATTGAAGGCAATGCAACAACCAGTCCCGTCAGTCCTAAAAGACCGAGATATCGCCAAAAACATTTTTTGTAGACTTCCCAACTGGAAGCCAATATTTCGTCTAAGGAAAAAACGACATCAGCCATTTTGACACCTCAACTTAAAAACATGTTGCGTTGCTCATCCTGACTTGGAGGCAAGACTTCAAGCAGTTTCCCCCATAAAAATCCCTGTCCAAAGTGGATTCCAAGTTCGCCAAGAACTGGTAAGTCGCTTGCGTCTTCTATTCCTTCTGCAATCATTTCGACCCCGAGCGATTTGGCAACGTTTGCCAGGCGCTTTAAAAGCCTTACTTTAGTCGGGTCTGTTCCTATGCCGTTGACATATTTTCTGTCTACTTTGACGATGTCTGGTTCGAGCAATATAAGTGTTTCAAGTGATGCTCTGCCAAAACCAATGTCGTCAACCGCAATCAAAATGCCTGCATGACGCAAAGCAAGTAATCTGTCGCGCATGTATGAAGGATCGCCGATGAAATGTTGCTCGCTTATCTCAACACAAAAAACTTTGCCTTCTCTATCGCTTGGAAAAATTGAAATCAGCTCATGAGGCTCGGTGTCAAGGATAGTCGAAGGAAATACATTCAAGTGTACTCGCATCAAACTGGCAATATTGTTTGAAAGTTCTGTGCAGGAGCGCAAACACTGAAGGTCTACTTTGGTGAGTATATTGTTTTCCACACTCAAACGAAAGAGGTCGTCTGGGCTTTCAAACGCGCCTTCTGGACCGCGAATGAGCATTTCAAAACCGACAACTTCTTTGGTGCTCAAATTGATTATAGGTTGATAAACTGCTCGATAGCTTTCTTTGGCAAGCAACTGTTCGATTAAGCTCTGAGTGGTTGTTGCTGCTTCTCTGGTATTGCGATTAACCGACACCGTATTCTTACCAGCTTGCTTACTCTTTTGCAAAGCCTGGCGACCAACTTCGATTATGTCGTCTTTGCCTTTTATTTCATTTGGTACAGCCGTAACACCAAGGCTTAATGTGATTGGACCATTTACAGTTTTAAATTCAGGTTGGTCCGATTCTGATACCACCAGGCGCAATCTTTCTGCAACGCGCATTCCATAAGCAAGTTGCGTATCGGGTAGTAAAACCAGAAATTCGTCGTCGCCAGTGCGAGCCACATGGTCGGATGGTCTTAAGGTTCCAATGATACGCTTGGTGATTTCGCGCAAAATCTTTTCGCCAGCAGCCGAACCTTTTTCTTCTATAATTTTAGGAAAATCATCGCATGCCACCATTACTGCAATTAAATTGCCGGTACCACGATTTAATCGGTTTTCTTCTACTTTTAAAACTTGTTCCAGTCCCCGCATGTTCAGCGCGTCTGTGGCAACATCGAGATTAGAAATGTGTTCTAACTGAGCGCGCGCGTGCGTCAGTTCTTCAGTCAATTCATCTATGCGCTTGGAGTCGGTACTATCTTGTTTCTTTTGAGTGCTGATTATTAAAATCACACCAAGCAAACCGGCTACCATGATGAAAGCTAGCCAGGGATAGGGACCGGCCGAAATGAGATTATTGTATTTGAGAGTACGTTCTTCAACCGCTTTGAATTCTTGTTCTTGCAGTTTTTCAATTGACTGAGTAAGCGCTTTGCGATCATCCATCTGCTGACTCGACTCATCCAGCGTGCGAGCCGCTGCCACGCCTTGATTTTGCCTTACTTTGATAGTCTGGTCAAAACCTGAAAGAACCGTGCTCATTTGATTAGAGAGCTGGCGAACACTTTCACTGTATTGTGGGTCGTCCTGGCGCATGCCGCGCAGCATCATGACCTGTTTTTGTAAATTGTCTTTGGCTGTGTTGTATGCGTCCAGCCAGCGTTTTTCACCCGTCACGACGAAGGATTGATGATTCGCTTCGGCGTTGCGAAGTGTTTCGTGTGTCATCTCTAGCTGGTGGAAGATGCTTGTATGCTGATCCAGCCACATTTGAGTATTTTGATTTGATGGTACTACATTCAGTACCAGAAAAAAACTGAGTGATGACACCACCACAATGGTGATGATGGCGTACAAAATTTTGCTGTTATTCGCGTTGATGGAATTCGGCTCAGCTTAAACGGGTGAATATATAAATAGCTATTCCCAATGCAGCAATTGCTAAAAGGATCAAAAATAATATACGACCCCGACCGGTTTTCTGAATATTTGCCGTTTTTAGGGGGCTTTGCGGAGTTGTGACAACTGTTTTCAGATTGTCTTGGGCAGACTGAACCTGGCTCAGTGCAATCAGCTCTGGAGTGGTTTTGCCAGCTTTGTTTTTTTGCGGTTTGATGCTTCCTGTCAGATAATCTTTTATATCAATTGCAGAATCGGGTCTATTTTCAGGGTCTTTATCGAGCAATCTTTCTAATAAAAGGCGTATGTGGGGATATTGGTTGAAAATAGCGGCTGAAAGATCTGGCTTTTTCGCATTCAAGCGATTCATCACTGTTTCGATAGCCGTTTTGCCTACTAGTGGTGGCTGTCCACAAAACATTTCATAAATAATGCAGCCCAGAGAATAAAAGTCTGACCTGTGATCGACTGCAAAGCCTCGCGCCTGTTCGGGACTCATATATGCCGGAGTACCAAGTGCTTCGCCTGGAACCGAAATGGCAATATTGTCGCCCTGGATGAATTTAGCCAGACCAAAGTCGAGTAATATTGCTCGCTTTTGTCCATTTTCATTCACTATCATGATATTGCCTGGTTTAAGATCGCGATGCATGACATTTTTGCCGTGGGCATGCGCCAGAGCATCACAAATTTGATTGAGGATAGTCAATGCTTCGTGCAAAGGCAGAGAATTTCTCTTCATGTGCGAACTCAAAGTTTCGCCCTCGATTAAGTCCATAACCATATACGGTATCGAATCTTTGAAAATTCCAAAGTCGTGAATTGTAATTACATTTGGATGATTTAGGTTGGCAGCTGCTTTGGCTTCGCGTTGAAAGCGCATCAAAGACGAGCGTGTTGAATTATTGGTGTCCGAATTTTCAATTCCCTTCAAATCCATCAAGACTTTGATAGCGACGAATTTGTCTAGAATCAGGTGCTTGGCTCTAAAAACCATGCCGACATTGCCTGCGCCAAGCTTGTCGACGATTTGATATTTATTGTCGAAAATGTCACCTGGTTCGACGTCTTCATGTGACTCGACATTCTGAAAATGGCCAGACAGATTGTCTTTTGAAATAGTCAAAATGAGATACCTACAATTAGTATCTCTATAGCTTATTACTAAGTTCATGAACACAAAGAGTGTTAAAGGTTATCGGACACCATTTCTGGTGTCCGATTAATCCAAAAGACCGATAATGGAGCTTTATTCGCTTTAGAACAAATAGAGCAATTCGCGGAACTTGGGCAAAGGCCAGAGTGAATCGTCGACGTACAATTCGAGTTCATCCACAGCGGCTCTCACCTCATTCATTGCGGGTATCACCTGTTCCTGACAGAACTTGGCCAGGAGCACTTGGTCTGCGTCTTCACCATGTCCACCGCCAGGCCCACCAGATGATGGGGCGATTATGTTATCCATGGTCTCGAGCGCGTACTGAAGATCGTTGACTCTCTGTACGAAGGTGCGCAAGAAGCCTTCTTGCCCGGATATATTGCCACCGCCTATAGCGGCTTTGGTTTGCAAAATTGTGGTGGCAAGGCGGTTTTGATATTCTAGACACGCAGGCAGAATTATGGTGGTGGCAATGTTTCGAGTTAGCTGCCATTCGATATTTATGGTCTTGCAGAAATTTGCTGCTCTTACGTTGTACCTTGCTACCAGCTCGTGCTCGGTAAAGACATTGAACTTTTTGAACAGATCTTTTGTTTCGTCCTTAACTAGCTCGGGCAGTGAATCAATCGTGTTTCTGAGATTAGGCAAACCGCGTTTGGCGGCTTCTTCTTGCCAGTCGCTCGAATAGTTGTCACCACTGAAAATTATGCGTTTGTTGTCTTGAAGCACGTTACGCACTACATGTTCAGCCGCTTTTACAGGGTCTGTACCGCTGTCAATCATCTTCTTGATTTCGCCGTACATGTATTGCATCGACTCAGCCATCATGGTATTGAGTACGGTGTTGGGGAAGAAGATAGACATACTCGAGCCGATGGCGCGGAACTCGAATTTATTGCCTGTAAATGCAAAAGGCGAAGTTCTGTTTCGGTCTGAATTATCCTTTGGAATATCAGGCAGTGTCGCCACTCCGAACTGAACCATTTGCGGGCTGCTCGAAGATTTCTTCTTGCCTTCGCTGATTTCCTCGACTACGCGGGTCAGTCCTTCTCCTAGAAAAACGCTCATGATTGCAGGAGGGGCTTCGTTAGCGCCAAGGCGCAAATCGTTGCCAGCGCTTGCGATACTTGCTCTGAGCAGTCCGCCATAAGTATTCATTGCGCGAATGACTGCAGTGAGCATTACCAGGAATTGAACGTTTTCTTGAGGAGTGTGACCTGGGTCGAGCAAGTTGTTGCCTTGATCATCGCAAAGCGACCAGTTGTTGTGTTTGCCACTTCCGTTTACGCCACTGAAAGGTTTTTCGTGAAACAGGCAACGCAAGCCATGTTTCTGAGCGGTCTTGCGAAATACTTCCATCAAAAGCATGTTGTGATCGATTGCTGTGTTTGCAGATTCGAAAACTGGAGCAACTTCGAATTGTGCTGGGGCAACTTCATTGTGTCTGGTTTTGACCGGGACACCTAGTTTGTATAATTCGGCTTCGCAATCCATCATGAATGCAAGCACTCGATCTTTGATAGAACCCCAATAATGGTCTTCCATTTCTTGACCCTTTGGAGGTCTTGCTCCAAAGAGAGCGCGACCGCTATAAATGATGTCCGGGCGAGCCAGATAAAAGGCGTCATCTATGAGGAAATATTCTTGCTCCGCACCAACCGTGCTGCTAATGCGTTTGACGTTTCCACCGATGAGATTGAGCAGGCGAACGCCTGTGTCATTCAATGCTTGCAGCGAGCGTAGCAAAGGTGTTTTTTCGTCGAGTGCTTCTCCACCAAACGAACAAAATACAGTCGGAATACAAAGTGTTTTTCCGTTTGCACTTTCCATCAAGAATGCAGGACTGGTAGGATCCCAGCCGGTATAACCGCGAGCTTCAAAAGTAGAGCGCATGCCGCCTGATGGAAAGGACGATGCGTCAGGTTCGCCCTGAATGAGGAATTTGCCCGAGAATTCTATGATGGCACCACCTTCGGTACCAGTACCTCCCAGAAAAGCGTCGTGCTTTTCTGCGGTCGATCCGGTCATGGGGTGGAACCAGTGCGTGAAGTGAGTTGCACCACGAGCGATGGCCCAGTCTTTCATGGCGTTTGCCACTACGTCTGCAATGGTGGGGTCGAGGGCTTCACCATGGTCGATACAACTCAAAAGAGTTTTGTAAACCGGCTTGGGTAAAAGCTGGCGCATTGCACTTTTGTTGAAGACGTTGATTCCGAAAATTTCTTGTAGAGGTGTTTCTTCGTAGTTGACCGAACTATTCACTGGTTGTCTTTCCTTCACTACATTCATTGCATCGAAACGAGCTCTTGCCTGCTGCGATCCGCTTCTGCCAACAAAACTCAACTTATTTTTCGGATCGATATTTACTGCCATTTACTAAGCTCCTTTTCCAAGCTGTCATAACTAATGCTACTTCTCGTCCTGCCTCTTTGATATAAAGATTTTGCAAAAACTTCTGTATATATCCTAGATTCCGAGGGCTTTCAGGATGACGCGTTTTTTGCGCTGTCCATCGAACTCGGCATAAAAGATCTGTTCCCATGGACCTAAGTCCAATTTTCCTTCAGTGACCGGAACCATTACCTGATGGTTTATCAAGATGCGTTTTAAATGAGCATCGCCATTATCTTCGCCGGTTTTGTGATGCTGATATCCTGGGTTTACCGGTGCCAATTTTTCTAGCCATTCATCAATGTCATGAATCAAGCCGTTTTCCCAGTCGTTGATATATACACCAGCTGTAATGTGCATAGCCGACACCAGGATGAACCCTTCTTGAATGCCGGATTCCTGGCAGAACTGAGCGACTTCGTCGGTTATGCGTACATAATCGCGTCTGTTTTTAGTGTTGAACCACAAATATTTAGTGTGCGCCTGTAGCGCCTCAGTGGCTTTCATTAAAAATCACCTCGCCAAAAAGATGCCGCTATTTTAGCAAATAGCCTTTCTGGAAGGTCGAAATATTAAGCTTGCACGATGATCCGCCAGGCGCAAAACTAAAAGCGTTTTAGCACTGATTGAGCTTTTCTTTTGCTTCGTTATTGCTTGGATCTATGCTGAGAGCTCGTTTGTAAGCATCTTTAGCTTCTTCTACCTTGCCAAGTTTTTTATAAATATTGCCAAGATGCACCCACAATGTAGGCTGTTTAGGCTCTAAGTCGCATGCCTTGCGAAAGGCTTCTTCAGCCTGAGGCAGATCACCTTTGGATTCTGCCATCCACCCCAGATCGACGTGCAGGGCGATGACATCTGGTCTCAGTTTGACCGCTTCTTCCATGCTGGTCAAGGCTTCATCTTCTTTGCCGTCTTTAGCTAAAAGAAAAGCATAGTCTGCTCTGGCGTAAGGGTCATTTGGGTCGAGGTCGAACGCTTCTTTATAGAATTTTTCTGCTTCGGCAAAATTGTTATCGCTTGCATACGAAAATGCTAGTGATCGAGTGATGACTGGATCTTCTGGGTCGTAATTGCGCGCCAGTAAAAGCTCTTCGATTGCGTCTTTCCATTTCGTTTTGGAAGCGAATTCAACACCTTCGTTGTAATGTGTTGTCGATGCGTCTTCGGTCAATTTTTCTTTTTGTTCATCAGATAAAGCAACAGGTTCGGCGGCTCCAACAACAATCAAGAGCTCTGCTAATGAGCGTCCGAAATGACCTTGCATCAGTGCCACCACACAATAATCGCGATGGGCCACTTTCATATCGGGCACACAATTGACGGCTGCACGCAATTCTACGTCTGCCAATTTCCACTTCCACTTAGAAGAATATCCTTTGGCTTTCTTCCAGTGATCAGTGCCTTCGTACATCAGGAGGGCTTTTTGTTTCTCTTCGTCTGCTTCTACTTTTTCATCGTCTAAAGTAATTTCTTTTGCCGCGCTTTGAGTAGCTTTCACTTCTGCTTGAGATTCGACTTTGGCAGGAGCAGAATTAGTCTTTTCGTCGGCTGCAAAAGCCGGATAATAGAGGTCTAACGTGCTAGCTGCACCAAGAGCAGACACCACACTTAGTGTCAGACTCAATGTTTTATTTAAAAATCTGCTTCTAACGCTGGCTCTCACGATCTCTACCTCTTTCTTTATTCTATCTACTTTTATCTAGACTGCCACAATCACAATTTCGTTCCGGTCAGCAAATTCAATCATTGCTTCTTCTTCAACCATTAAAATCTGTCCCGCCTCGATACAAAGCACCCCACCTGGTTTTGATGAAACCATGGATTGAAGTGTGCTCATTCCGACTGTAGGAATGTCGAAGCGCTCATCTTGAATGGGGCGCGCCACCTTGATTACAGTAACTGGTCCTTTGTTTATAGCTACTGCTCGCTGAATGGTGCGGTCGGTGCCTTCTGCCGCCTCGACTGCAATTACCATGCGGTCATAAACGACGAGTGTTTGCCCTATTTCCAGTCGGGCTGATTCCTTTGCGATTTTAAAACCAAAATCGATGTCGGCATACTGAAAAGCATCCGGCTTTTTCTTTGTCAGGACGCCAACTTCTTGATACAAATGGCTCAAAAATTCGGTCTGGGTCAAAACCTTGAAACCTTCGATTTCCATGCAATCGCCAATGTGTCTTTGGATGGTATCGTCTTTGAAATCGGGCAGGCGACTCAATTCTTTGATAGCGACCCAATCTATTTTGGTTACATTTTTGAGCATGTCCAGTTTGGGCACTTTGCCGCAAAACACTACAGAATCGCATTTATTCTCGCGCAACAATTTCAAATTGCGTCCAATTTGCCCGGGGAAAATCTCGTAAACTTGCTCTGAGTGAGGCGCCAGGCGTGCTTTGGCTTCTTGGCTCATAGCTAAGGAAATTACATCGTAACCCTTTTCCTTTGCGCGTTTGGCAAGAAGTTCGGGCAATTTGCCATCTCCTGCAATAACGCCAAGACGCTTTTGGGCTGTGCTTTGGGCAGAACTAGTATTTTGAATCAATGTTTGCATGCTCAATTCGGGTTATGTCGACTCAACTCAGTGCCTGAGGCACTCTCGTAAGAAATCTAACATTTCTTGGCAGCCCGGTCCTTTCCACCATTTAAACTGTTGCGACCCGTCCTGGTAAATGGGGTTAGACTGGGAAATTTATCAGGTGTTTTCCCCCTAACCAAGATGCATAAAACGTGGTAGTCGGCGTCTATTGGCATTTTTGATGCCCGGTTTGCTTGACATGGAACTTTTTTGGGGATAAAACAGATCTAAGGTAGATATTTCAGTATGTTGAGGATTGGCGTCATGCCGGAGT
The DNA here is from genome assembly GCA_026129135.1 of Cyanobacteria bacterium TGS_CYA1. Taxonomy (GTDB): domain Bacteria; phylum Cyanobacteriota; class Vampirovibrionia; order Obscuribacterales; family Obscuribacteraceae; genus Aved-18. Next base: position 250,108 of record JAHCIQ010000006.1, read on the forward strand.
TCCGGATCAAATTATCGAGTTATGCATTTGCTTCTGCCTTGAGCATTTGCGCTGCATCGTTGGCATTACCTGCTTTTGCGGATTATTCGCGCGGCAGCGATCCCAATATGGGGCACTTTTACATGGCGCGTCAGCAAATTCAAATTACTGATGACTCGCCTGTAATCAACTACAAAGGCGGCGACCCTGCCATGCAGCAGCAACAAAACCCAGCCATGCAGCAGAAACGCCCGGCGCCACTGCCAAAAGCCGGATTCAATGCCTATACGCCTCCGCCCACTGCTTCTGGCTATAATCCCAATCTGCCGTCGGTCGAAAACGGCGTCCCCAGGCGCGAATTACCTTCGGCAGGCCCAGCTCTAAACCATGGCGATGGCGTAAAACGCGGTCCCAAGGGCAAACAAGCCAAAGCTGGTTCTTTGAAGCCCGGCTCTGGCGGCGCTCAGGGTAAACAAGCGAACGCAAGCCCTGGTGGCTTTAGCGGTCCGACCAAGACTTACGCACCTTATAAAGGTTATGACCCTAATAACTCACCTATAAGTAGTTCGTATTCGTCTTCGAGCGCTAACAACCAGCAAGTAAAGACCAAGGTTCGCGGCGCCCTGACATTTGGTCGCCAAGCAAAATAGTTGAGCTTGAGTAACAAATAGAGGTTTGGCTTTATGCCATGACTTCTCATTTGAAACTCTTGTGGTACGATAATCGAATCCGACGACCTATGGTCGTCACTTTCTGCCCGTAGCCCAGTTGGATAGAGCGCATGGCTACGAACCATGAGGTCGTAAGTTCGAGTCTTACCGGGCAGGATTTTTAATCGAACTAAATTGAAGCGATTCGCGTAAAGCGGATCGTTTTTGTTTTGGTATATAAGTGATATGACGAATCGATTCTTGTTAGCAGTCGTATCACTCAACTTTGTCCTTTCTGTGTCGTTACTTTGTTTCAGTGCGGAATCCAAAGTTCCGCCTGTTATGTCAAAAGGAGTTTCGATGTCAAAGATAACAAAAAAAGACAAACCTTTGGTACCGAAAGGTTGGTATGTGGGCGCAGATGATTTGTACGAAGGAAGTTTGACTAGTGAGGTTAAACATTCTGGAACACAGTGTGCACAGTTGCGATCGTTGACAAAGAAGCAATCTGATTTTGGAACGTTGTGCCAGTCGATTAAAGTAGCTGAGTATAAAGGCAAGCGAATCAAATTTTCTGGATACGTAAAGACTAAGGATGTAAAAAGCTGGGCTGCTTTGTGGATGCGAATCGATGGATATGACGAAGAATGCACAGCGGATGAGAGTTCTAGAACTATGGGTTTTGACAATATGCAAGAACGTCCAATTAAAGGTGATATGGACTGGACTTTGTATGAAATGGTTTTGGATGTTCCTCCTGGAAGTAGTGATATTGTATTTGGTGCAATGTTAATAGGCACTGGAACTATTTGGGTAGATGATTTTAATATCGAAGAAGTTTCGAAGGATGTGAGAACTACAGGCAATAGACACAAGTCATGCGGTATGGATTACCAGGTTAAAGAACCAACAAATCTAGATTTCTCTATGGATGTTAGAGAAAAAGGTTCGAATAAAAAAATAAGCGGTATTCCCGAAGGTTGGTTTGTATTGTCAGAGGGGGAACCGGGTCCGAAATTTGAAGTTGAAGAAATTAATAACGATAAAAACGAAAAGGTATTCTCAATTACTGGAAAAACAGAAAAAGACTACGGTGGCCTTTGGCAGGCGATTGAAGCTTATTCATTTGCTGGCAAGAGATTGAAACTCTCGGGGGCAATCAAAACAGAAAAAGTGATGCTTCGCAGCGGACTGATCTTAAGGGCAGATGTTGGCTGGAAACACAATGTCACAAGTGACTATATGGAAGGTCGCGAGGTTAAAGGTACAACCAACTGGAGTAACTATAACTGCGTAATAGACATTCCAGACGACTGCGAGAATATTTATGTTGGTGGCTACCTGAACGGCAGCGGTAAAGCCTTGTTCAAAAATTTCAAAGTCGAAGAAGTCTCCAAAACAGTAGCAACCACTGGTAGTAGTGGTTGCATTAAACGCGAGTCCGAAAAGGAAACAATTCCTATTAAAGAGTCAAAAAGGAATACCGAAGTTGTGAATTCAAAATTTCTCGATGGCATGGAAAAAGGTACACCCAAGGGTTGGTTCATGTCCGGGGGCATTCCAGACAATTTCAAAGCTACTATTGAATCGAACGGTTTAAATAATGGTTCTGCTAAATGCTGTTTGTTGGAGTGTATCAAAGAGCCTGAAGATAACTTTGGAACTTTGATGCAGTGGATTCAAGCGAAGCCCTATCTGGAAAAGAGAGTGTGTTTTGAGGCTAATGTAAAAACAGAGAAGGCGCTGTCTCCCGCACTGTGGTTGCGAATCGATAGCAATGATGGTGATGTCATCGGGTTCGATAATATGAGTGATAGACCTATTGGTACTACGTCTGATTGGAAAAGATATTCTTGCGTGCTCGATGTTCCAAATGACAGCGCTCAAATTTGTTTTGGAATGATTTCCTGCGGAGGAAAAATCTGGTTTACAGACGTAAAGCTTGAAGAGGTTACAGATGATGTTCCAGTCACAAACATGAATCGGGTTCATCCAGTCAACCTGGATTTCGAAGATTGATCGGATATGTGCATTACCGATTGGGAACTAGAATGACATTTCTGCGTCTGCTTTGCCGGATATCTGGTTATAAGAGTAGATAAGGAGCAGCAGAAATGGTTGAAATGGTCCCCTCCAGGCTTGACCGCGTTCGCGATCACACAGCCAAGGATATAAACGCAAAAATTGATAAGCAAATCGAAGAGAATATCCGTTATTACTCTTTGCAGTCTTCTCAGACTATTACACAAAGAATTAATGAGCTTGAATTGGAATGGGACATAGAGCGGATTCTCGAAATGAACGCCTCGTCCATTGCTTTCGTTGGCACAATGTTGGGTGCTTTTGTTAATCCCTGGTTTTTGATAATACCTGCCCTGGTCACAGCCTTCCTGTTTCAGCATGCAACACAAGGATGGTGCCCGCCTATGCCAATTTTTCGTCGTTTAGATAAACGGACTCGCAATGAAATAGATGTTGAAAAATTCGCGATGAAAGCTTTGCGTGGCGATTTCGACGGTTTCAATAAATCGCAAAATCCCGGATATGTAGAACGTATTATTCACGCTGTCTCTGCGTATCAGGGTCGGTAAATCTACCGCAACAAAAGTCCAATTCCCAATATTAAAATTATGGCGCAAACGACTCTTTTAAAAATGCGCTCGGGAATTTTATTCAAAATCTTCTTGCCAAGCCAGGTTCCAATCACAACTCCCACAATTGCCATAGAAATTGAAAACCAATTTGCTGCTATGTCGGATGCACGCTGACTGAAATATATCGGCATGCGAGCTGCATCTACAACCAGACCAATGGCGGTTGTGGTAGCAACAAATTCTGTTTTACTCAAATCGAAACCCAGAAGCGCAGCCGATCTTATTCCGCCCTGATTGCCGACCAGTCCACCAAAAATTCCAGAAGACAGTCCTGCTAACCAGCCAAATTTCTGCGCAAAGCGCATTTTTTCAGCCAGTCCCAGCACCCCTGTTAATCCGGTAAATATCAAGAGGATGGACAATGTAAGGGCTAATACTTTGTGTTGTACGGTTACTCCGATGAGACTGCCCAACAAGCCGCCAAGCGCGCTCCAGATGCCGAATTTAACGAATATCGCTTTATTCAAATCCTTCCTGATTAGTACAAAGCGATAGGCTGTCGCTATCAAATGAGGAATAGATACAGCTGCTACTGCGAGCTGAAAGTCCATGCGCAAGGCAAACAGGGGCGTTAAAAGACTTCCAATGCCAAAGCCCGAAATCGAGGCAACGACGCCCGCGAAGGTCGCTACTGTAAGAACTGCAATGGACTCGATATTCATTGGTTTATAATAACGCATTGTAGAAAATCTACTTGCATCTTCGGAGACCTTTAAATGACTCATCTTTTCGAGCCGCTCACCATTCGTGGTATCACTCTTCGCAATCGGGTGGGAATTTCGCCCATGTGCATGTATTCGTCGGTAGACGGTCATGCTACAGACTTTCATTTTGTGCACCTTGCGTCTCGTGCGGTCGGTGGTGCAGCATTGATTTTTGCAGAAGCCACGGCAGTCGAAGCGATTGGTCGCATTTCTCCTCAAGATGCAGGACTCTGGACCGATTCTCAGATTGAACCGCTTGCGCGCATCACAAAATTTATCGACGAATATGGCGGAGTTCCAGCTATTCAATTGGCTCACGCCGGACGAAAGGCGAGCACTTTTAGACCCTGGGAAAAAGAAAAGGGTGCCGTTCCCGAATCTAAAGGGGGCTGGCAGCCTGTTGGACCAAGCCCGATTCCATTCGATTCTGACTATGCAATGCCCAAAGAGCTATCAATCGACGAAATCGATAGAATAAAACAAAGCTTTCTGGATGCCACCAAACGCAGTCTCAAGGCTGGATACAAGTGGCTCGAACTTCATGCTGCACATGGTTATTTGTGCCACAGCTTTCATTCGCCATTGTCTAATCAAAGAACAGACAAATACGGCGGTTCGCTCGAAAATCGAATCAGGCTGACGCTCGAAACAGCAGAAGCTATGCGCGCTTTGTGGCCACAAGAATATCCCATGAGTGTGCGACTTTCTTGTACCGATTGGTATGAAGGTGGCTGGACTCTAAAAGAGTCCATTGTACTTGCCAAAAAATTGAAAGACTTGAAAATAGATGTGATCGATTGTAGCTCGGGAGCTGGAACCCCGCTTGCTAAAATTCCGGTTGGAGCAAGCTACCAGGTTCCCTTTTCAGAAGCAATTAAAAAAGAGGCTGGTGTCATGACGGCTGCAGTCGGCATGATTACTGAGCCTATGCAAGCAGATTCAATAATCAGAATGGGACAGGCCGACATTATTTTGTTGGCACGCGAATCGCTTCGCGATCCTTATTGGGCAGTAAACGCATCGCGGGTGGTGCACCAGAATGACAAAATAAAATTGCCTGCGCCATATCAGTACGCGGCTTATCCAAAAGGATAATTAGCGAATCTCATTTTTTAGTTAGTGCTCCTGCCTGGATTGTGTAATCCATGTAGCCATCTCTGAAATTGGCTCCTGCATTGTCGTCGCGCAGGGTATAGTTTATTTGATAAGAATCGCCTGGCTGCACGGTTATTTTAGTTTCTTTGGTTGGTGTCAAAGTAAGGTGATGGTCGAAAAAGAATCTATGGTTATCTATTCTGTTCTCGCCTGTGCCAGCCTGCAATGTGTAATTACCTGCTGGAATTATGGCATCGAAGGCACCATTTTTATCTGCATGAATTTCAATTTGTGCCTGACTATGATTTTGAGAGGTTAGATAAATAGGCATCGCCTTTTTGAAAAATTCTTCTCTTGCATTAGCAGGAAGCTTCAATCGCGAATCGAAAGGTGGAAGAGTTACAGTGCCTGTGATACGAACGCGTTTGGGCGTTTGAACAATGTTTGCTAAATTGAATTTTCCGCTACGGGCGATGATATCACCTGTGATAGTTCGAGCTGATTCTCCTCTACCACCTTTAGTAATTACAAGTGTATACTCTTGCGCTGGTATCACTTCGCCGTTTTCAGTTCCTTCTATTTTTATTCCCCAGATACTGCCTTTAGGAAATTCGACTCTATTCAAATCGTTGCCACAGCGCATTCCACCCTGTACATATACAAGTCTTGCAGCACCGTGATTGTCGACTAGATAGTAATTGGCAAAACCTTCTTCACCAGCGGTGCCAGGCGAAGGATTTACTGGAATATAAGTGCCAATTTGATAAGTGTCACCAGCTTTAGGATAGGTCAGTCCATATTTTTTGCCAGAAGAAATTTTTACGGAGATTGGTTTGCCCACAGCTTTTGTGCCAGAGAAAACGGGGCGAATGGTATTGTACATGCTCTGGGCAAAACATCGATTTGAAGATAAAGAAAATAAGATGAGATTAGCTGTGGCTACTGGAATCAAGAAATTGTTTTTCATGAATTTATATCCGGTTTGATTTTGAATATTTTTCCTGTGATACGCTGTTGCAATAAATTCAAACGGACAGAATTTTCTCTGACTTTATTAATCAGGTCGGCTCTGTTTTCTGCACGGTTTTCTGCACTGTAAGAAGAAACGCAGTCCGAACAGATTTTCAACAGTTCGTCTATCTCGATTTGACATGCTTGAAACAGAGCTTCGCCATAACGGGTTTCCAGGCGTGTAAGCGTGTTGTACTGGTTGGTGAAGAGATTTACTTGGTTTTGAACTTCAGTCTTGATTTCAGGTGGCAAGGATTGGCTTGCGACAGAATTCAATCTGTCAATCTGCGACTTGAATCGATTCAAAACCGGTTCCATCATATTTGTAAGTATCTCACAACAGTCGAGTTAGAATGTAACAATGGATAGTTTGCCAATCAGTGATGTAATTCCCGATATCGTATCGCACTTGTCGCAAAGTGGCGCGGTGATTGTTGTTGCAGAGCCTGGAGCTGGTAAAACGACTCGCGTTCCGCCCGCATTGTTGAAGCTTGCATTAGACGTATCGCCCAGTGGACAGCAGATAATTCTTTTGCAACCAAGGCGTATTGCTGCGCGTGCTGCGGCTTTTCGAATCGCAGATGAAATGAAGACCAGGCTTGGCGAGGAAGTTGGTTTTCAGGTCAGACACGAGTCCAGATGCTCGAAAAATACCAAAATACTTGTTTGCACCGACGGGATTTTTTTGCGCAAGTTGCAAGAAGATCCTACATTGGGTCAGGTATCTATTGTCATTTTTGACGAATTTCATGAGCGCAACCTGGACAGCGACCTTTGTCTGGCTCTTGTGCGTCAGGTTCAGAGTGAAATCAGACCCGAACTTAAAATTGTCGTGATGTCTGCCACTCTTGAAGCTTTGCCTGTCAGTCAATTTCTGAATAATTGCCCGGTTGTAAAGTCGGCGGGACGCAACTTTCCTGTCGATATCGAGTATCTGAGCGCTCAGGAAGATTCTTTTATAGAAAACAAAGTTGCAAATGCTGTGAAAAGTAGTATCAAATCGTCTCAAGGGCACGTTCTTGCATTTTTGCCTGGCGTGCGTGAAATTAAGCGGTCAGAAGAATTGCTTGAATCTTTTGCAAAAGATAACGATTTGCTTTTGATGCCTCTGTTCGGCGAAATGTCGCTTGAAGAGCAAAGTCGAGTATTGCAAGAATCTCAAAAGCGAAAAATAGTTCTTGCTACAAACGTAGCTGAAACGTCAATAACGATAAACGGTATCTCGGCTGTAGTAGATAGCGGACTTGCTCGCGTAAACAGACTCGACCCACGTCTGGGGCTTAATAGTCTACAGTTGGAGCGTATATCCAAAGCTTCAGCAGAGCAAAGAGCCGGTCGTGCTGGCAGGACCCAGAGCGGACAGTGTTTGAGGCTCTGGACAAAGCGCGAAGACAATAATATGGCTCAGTTCAACGATCCCGAAATCAATCGCGTTGAACTTTCTTCCTGTATCCTGCAGCTCTTGAACTGGGGAGAGACTAATCTTGAAGATTTTCAATGGTTTCAAAAACCACCCCAAAAAAGTCTGAAGCAGGCAATAGAATTGCTCGAGCAAATTGACGCCACCGCAAATGGAGCGTTGACTGACGATGGACGTTTGATGGCGACACTGCCCGTGCAACCACGCTTGGCTCGTCTGCTTATTGAAGGAGCTAAATTTGGTCATGCAAAGGCGGCGGCGCTTTGTGCGGCACTGTTATCAAACAAAGACCCGATAAAGCGAAGAGACGAAATTCTGCCAGGTGGAAGCATTAGACAAAAGTCCAAGTCTGATGTTCTAGATAGAGTATTCATGCTTGAACAATATCAAAAAACGGGATTGAAAGATTCGTATTTAGGCGAATTATCTGTAGGACCTACTAAACAAATATTGTTTGATGCCGACCAGTTATATCGCCTTGTAAAACCGCTTGAAAAAGAATTTACCAGTGTTAAAAAAAATGACGAAGATGAAGCCCTGATGCGCGCCATACTTGTTGCCTACGCCGACAGGATTTGTCGCAGGAGAGAGTCAGGAAAAAATACAGCCTTGATGCTTGGTGGCAGAGGCGTGCGATTGAGTGACGAAAGCGGTGTCACCGACGCCGAATTTTTTGTAGCTGTAGAATTAATTGAAACTGGCAAATCAGATGCTCTTGTAAGGCAAGCCTCGGCGATCGAGCTTTCATGGTTGCCTCAATCACATATAAGTTCGACTATTGTTACTCATTTCGATGCCGATCGAATGAAGGTGGTGGCATCTAAACGCAAGAAATTTTTCGATTTCATTCTTGATGAAAATATTGTCGCGCTTCCAACTGATATTGATGCTGGTGTTGTTCTGGCGCGAGGTCTTTGTGAGCACAAAATCGATATTGGTGCTCTGGTCGATGATGATTCCAAACAATTGATAGCTCGCATAGATTGTCTTAATAATGCAATGCCAGATTTAGGCTTGCCCTTGTTGTCAGACACCCCCTGGATGGATTTTTTAACAGACTGGTGCAGTGGAATTTCGAGTTTGGAAGAGCTCAAGACTAAACCTTTGTCCTCGATAATTTTGGCTGGCCTCACTTTTGAGCAAAGGAATATACTGGACAAAGAAGCTCCAGAAAAGTTTCTGGTGCCAAGCGGAAGCCAGATAAAACTCGCTTACGAATCAGGTAAGCCGCCAGTGCTTGCCGCGCGAATACAGGAACTTTTTGGTATGAAAGAAACACCAAAAATTGCTCAGGGAAGAATTTCTCTTTTGATTCACTTGCTTGCTCCAAATTTTAGAGTGCAGCAAATAACACCAGACTTAGCTGGCTTTTGGAAAAATACGTATGTTCAGGTACGTAAAGACTTGAAGGCGCGCTATCCAAAACACTCATGGCCAGACGATCCACTGACAGCTCAGGCGCTGCGTGGTGCAAAAAGAAAAGATTAGAAAGTGGAAAATTTTTTTGAATTACTCATTTTTTTCTGGATCGAAATTTTGAAGTATGTTCGATTTTCTGATTACCCAGTGAGAATCCAACTTGTAATATGCGGCAGTCGCTGCGAATTTTGAAATATCGAGACTTTTTAGACTGTCGGTATCCGAGATGGTCTTAAGTCCTTTGTCATCTTTAAAATAGTAGATGTGTTTGTCTGTGGCGATGAATTTATCTTCGGGCACTTTGTTGTAATTGTATTCTTGAAAGATATAGAACTTGATTCCGCGGCTACCAGTTTCTTTTGGCGAATCATCTTTGGAATTACTTTTATCGGATACAGAGATTACTTCATTTGGGTTTTCAGCTTTAATGGGATGTTCGGTCTTGAAATCATCGCATTCATATCCGAAATCTTGAATTTTGCATTCATTCATAAGTGCCAAATATTTAAAAAATTTCTCTCTCGATATGAGTTTGTCACTTGGAAATTCACCAAGAACGTAAGGGAAGAACACCATGCTGCAATCTTGATGAAATATCCAGCCTTTGCGAAATGAGCTTATTTTGTCATCTTGTGCCATATTTGCAAGCTGATGAAATGCGTTTTTGTGTTCAGAGTATAATTTTTTTAGTTCTTCGTCTTTCGGACAAGACGTGAAATAAGGTTTTTCAGTTTCGAATGAGTTTTGCAAAAATGAAACTTTGGAAGAAAAATCTTGCATGCCAGTGCAGATGGCAGCAAAAATTAGTCCACTAACTAATACGCTTCCAATCGCGCTAATAATTAAAATTGTCCTTTTTTTCAATAAGCCTCTGCGTTCTAATTAACGGCGTTGCCCTTTATTATTCCCTATTACTGTCTTGATATAATCTGTCTTTGTGATGGGTGTTTTAATCCTAAAATCTAAGCATTTGATTGGAAAGTACGTTTTGACGACGCTTTTGGCGACCTGTCTACTGTTTATCTTCGTCTTTACGCCAGCATACAGTCAAGACGAGTCTAATTTCGAGTTTTTTCCCTGGGAATCGTGTTTACTTCTTAGTATTGAAAAAACAGAAAGAACTGGCAATGACCTGATTTGTCACGCGATTATCGACGATGTTTTGCGAGGTAATTATTTAAAACGTAATCCGATATCGGTTTGCGTTTCTCAAGGGGAGAGTGCAGGCGATAGCCCGATACAAACCCGTTTTACAGAAGGTAAAAAGGTTTTGGTTGCCTTTAATAGTTTGCCTTTGAATCGCTTCAGGAAGCAGCTTAAAATTTATAATGAACACTTCCCATTTGCTGACTCCATTCCTAATGCAGCAGATATAGACAAGCTCAAAAAGCGTCTGGACAATTCTAGTTTTCCATTCAGAGCTTGTGTAGATGCAACTATTACAAAAAACAAGTTTGTCAAAAAAGGATGTGAGGCTTGCCATCCAGGACGAACGGACATCGAAGCAATAATAAATGAAGTCTACTTGCCTGACAGTTTAAGCAAGGCGGAAACAACAGATGCTTCAAAAGAAAAGACGGTCCCGAAGACTTTTCATGCCAATTTAAAGAAAGGAGAGAAGCTGAGCGCCTTTTTCTATGAGGATTCAGCTCGACCTCTTAAAAAAGGAAAACGCTATATCTGGAAATTTAACCCGGTTTATCATGATGAAAAGAATCCCAAACGAATATTTCTTGGTTTGAATGGTGGCACATTCAGTGCTGAAAGTGAATTGTCTACATTTGAGATGCAAGCATTGAGAAAACTTCCAGAGCGATTCGAAAACTATCTTGAAGACGTGCGCAACCATATGCAAGAAGGTATCGAAGAAAGCTGGACCAAAGAACAGATTAGCATTTACACAAGCAAACCCGAACTCAGATATATTCCGCGCACACCAGGCGTGGTCGTCAGCGAAGGAAATCTTTTATCGGGGCAGATACAAAAAAACAACGAAGCAGAGCTAGGGAAAGTAATCTGGTTTTCTGGAATGCAAGATGGCAAACCTTGTGGTGAATATCAGCTTCAAGTGCATAAAGGTGGCGCTGATTTCTGGGTGCTGGATTCAGGCTATTTCAGCAATATAAATAAAATGTCTCAGACTGAATTTTACAAGAAGTATTTCAAAGACCTATTAACTAAATGTGGTATCACTTATACCAGAATCAATAATTTTAAAGATAACAAAGAATTGATGCTGGGTCGTGCACCAATTTCTTTGCAGCTAGACGAGCATCAAAAAATTACAGGCATTGCCTGCCCGCTTCGAAACGATAAAACACTAAAAGCAAAAGTCGATGCCGACATGAATTTGTCTCAGTTTGAGATAGACGAAAACAAGTCGTCTATCTGGCAGAACGCTTACGATAATCGTATAGTGAACATGGACAAAGTCTGGCAAGAAACTTTGAAATACGAGAAATGGTAGCGACTGTCTTCTATCTAAACTAAGTCAGGCTGCGCGGTGGTCTTTTGAATGCAGGCAGACGGCTGGCTGAATTGAATTGAAAGACATTATCGGTTTCATTACTGGTGTTGTCGTTGTTTCTTGCTTTCATGATGTTTTCGATAGGCGAAAAGTCATCGCAACAGATTTCTTCTAAAGATTCAGTCGGCAATTCATTTCCATATTGCTGGACAAATTGCATGGGGTTGATTTCGGGTTGAAACTTATATTCGGGCTCGCCATCAGCATTCTGTGGATTGAGCTTAACTTCGTCGGGCAGGGGCGGCAACATTGGAGTTGCGTAGTTGACTGTCCAATCGGTGCTTATATCCTGAGTTATAGGAGGAGTGTAGACAGGTTCTTTGTTTCTGTCCGCTAGATTAGTGGATGGCATTATCGAACTAGAAGGCATCGGTGCACGAGCAGGAATATCCATTTGATCGAGACTTTGGGTCCGAATACCATCGATTGCAGCATATGGGTCGTAACGTCCTTGCTGCAGTTCGTTAATGAGTTTGTGCGCAGGCAGATTAGTATAGCTCTGGCGCACTCCAAACCAGCGAGTTTTGCCATCTGTTTCGTTTGGCGCTCCAACAAGACGCCTGGTAGCAAGCATGTCGTTTTCTGTGGTGCGCGGTGTGCGCTGGGGAACCTGTAACTCTTCCTGGGTTTTCCGTTTGCCAGAAAACCAGGGATTGGATGATCCCGTGTCGTTATTCATTGATTTTTCCCAGATTCATACGCCTGGAGCCATGATAAGTCCAAGCCATGGGGTAGTCAAGCTAAATTAACTTACTCTTCAGGAGACTGGAAAGCCACGGTCACGCATCAAAGCATTCGTGTCGACACTGCGTCCTCGGAAATTCTTGAATGCTACGTCTGGAGCGACCGAATTGCCGACACTGAATATGGTGTCACGGAAACGATCGCAAGTTTTGCGGTCGTAGAGTCCGCCTGCTTCAAGGAAGGCTTCAGTAGCGTCTGCTGACATTGTGTCCGCCCAAATGTAAACGTAATATCCTGCCGAATAACCGTCGTCAGAGAAGATATGTCCAAACTGGGTCGGTCTGTGACGCATCACAATCTCGGTTGGGCAGCCAATTTCGCTCATGGTCTTCTTCTCGAAGTCACCAGCTTCGATATTAGAATCCGGGGTTGCAGCAAGGTGAATCTTCATATCGTACAAAGCCGAGGCCAGATATTCGACTGTGATGAATCCTTGATTGAAAGTTTTCGCCTTGCGGATTTTTTCAATCAATTCATCAGGCATCGGTTTGCCAGTTTTGTGATGAAGAGCATATTTTTTCAATACTTCGTTGGTCATAAGCCAGCGTTCGTTGACTTGCGAGGGGAATTCGACGAAATCGCGCTTGACCGCGGTTCCTGCAAGACTTGGGTAGGTGACATTGGATTGTAAGCCGTGCAGCGCGTGTCCGAATTCATGGAACATGGTGTTGGCGTCGTCCCACGAAATCAAAGTGGGCTCGCCTGGCTTTCCTTTGACGAAGTTTGAGTTGTTCGACACTATTGGTGTAACGTCGTTTTTAAAACGTTCCTGAGTGCGATATTCGTTCATCCATGCGCCTGAGCGCTTTCCTTCGCGAGCATAGGGGTCGAAATACCACATACCGATTTGCTTGCCATTGCGCATTACAGCATAAACAGTTACGTCAGGATGCACTACTGGCAGTCCATCGATTTTTTTCATTTGCAAGCCAAAAACCTGGTCTGCAGCAAAGAACATTCCTTCCAAGATTTTGTCCAGCTGCAGATATTCTTTGACCACGTTCTGGTCGATGTCATATTTAGCGTTACGAACTTTTTCTGCATAAAAGCGATAATCCCAAGGCTCTATTTTTATTTTGGCGCCTTCTTTATCTGCGATAGCTTGCATGTCGGCTACTTCTTCTTTCACTCTGTTGGTAGCCGCTTTCCAGACTTTGAGCATGAGCTCCATGGCAGCATCTGGAGTTTTTGCCATATTATTATCGAGAATCCAGTGAGCATGAGTCTGGAAGCCCAAAATCTTTGCTCGCTCGGCTCTCAATTTGAGGATTTCGCTAATAGTTGCTTCGTTATTGTGAGCGTTATTATTGTCTCCACGACTGGTCCACATGCGCCAGCCCTTCTCGCGCAAATCGCGACGAGTAGAAAAGGTCAAGAATGGCTCCATTGCTGAGCGTGTATTAGCGATGCACCATTTTCCTTTTTTGTTTTTGGCTTCAGCTTGTGAAGCAGCAGCTGCTTTGATGCTCTCTGGCAGACCGGCAAGATCGGCTTCGCTTTCTAAATCCAAAGTGTAGTCTTCTTCGTCGGCAAGTTGATTCTGGCTGAACTTGGTGAAAAGCGATGCCAATTTTTCGTTTATTTCACGCAGTCTGGCTTTTTTCTTTTCATCAAGACCGGCTCCCTGACGAGTGAATTGCTTGTAATAGACTTCTACCAGACGTTGTTGTTCGGGCGTAAGTCCCGAGCTTTCACGTGATTCATACACTGTTTTGATGCGCTGGAAAAGAGGGTCGTTTTGAATGATTTCGTCGTCGAATTTGGCAAGAAGCGGTCGCATTTCTGTTTCGATTGCTTGCATTTTCTTGTCGTTCATTGTCGATGTATAAATGTCGAAGAAACGAATCGAATTATTGAGAGGCCTGCCTGAGTCTTCAAGCGGAACGAAAGTGTTTTCGAAATTTGCTTTGTCTCTTTGAGCAGTGAGTTTTTTGATCTCATCCCGCTTGAGATCCATGCCCTTCATCATAGCCGCTTTCAAATCAACGGTCTTGGCAAGATCGAAGCGCGGGAAACCGTTGTAGTCGCCTGTCCAGGTATCCAACAAAGGGCCCATTGTTTCCACTGCCAGAGCTTGTTTCATATTCAAAATAAATGTCTCCCCCAGTGCGGCTAAGTACATGGCGTTTTTAAGAAAAGTTCTTCTCTTCATTAATTTCAGACCTCGAAATTATGAAATGACGGGATTTGTAGAGCGCTAATTATACGAATTTCGGGTCCAAAAATGTTAATCTATGCGTTGTCATTTACACGTCAGTAATTCAACTATATATGTCTATCTGGCGCAAAAACATTTTGGCTCTGACACTGGCATTAATGCTAATGCTTGGTGTCACCAAACCTAGTTATGCTGGCATAGAACACGATTTGCAGCTGTGGACGCCCGTTACGCTTGATGCCCGTCTTTATCGCAATCTGCGCGGATACCTGGAAATAAATCCACGAATTGGCGACAATATTACCCAGATGAGTCAACTGTTGATTCGCCCCGCTCTGCAATACAGAGTGAACGAAGGCTGCTCTCTTTTTGCCGGATATCTCTGGGGTACCACCTATCTAAATGGCGATGTTTTACACGAGCACAGGCTCTGGGAGCAGGTGTTGTTCGATAAAGACATCAAGCGCTTTTCGATTATAAATAGAACGCGTCTAGAACAGCGTATGTTTCCTCATCTAGCAGATACAGGAAACAGGCTCAGACATATGCTCAAGCTCGAATATGATCTCAATTCGAAACTATATCTGGTGGCATCGGACGAACTCTTTGTCAATTTGAATTCGGTTAAAAACGGTCCTCAGGCTGGTATCGACCAGAATCGAATTTTCGCAGGAGTTGGATTACGCCCACTGAAACGAACCAGAATCGAAGCTGGCTATCAGTATCAATGGATCAATCGTACAGACCAGTTTGACCAAGGCAATCACGCTATTTTGATTCAAACATTTATTGGAATCAAAGACTGATCTTTTCTTATTTCATCTCTTCTTCTGTTTTCGATTTGCTCGTCATCAAATAAAGAGTGGGAAGCACAAGAAGAGTCATCAGTGTGGCACTCAGCAATCCACCAAAGACGACAGTCGCAAGGGGCTTTTGGATTTCAGCACCAGTACCGTGTGAAAAGAGTTTTGGCAATAGTCCCATCATCGCTACGAGCGCCGTCATCAAAACAGGTCTGAAGCGTACTTCGGCACCACTTTTGATGGCATCCAAAGTCGACATTCCTTCTTTTTCAGCCTGCATGATATAACTGACTAAAATTACGCCATTTTGCACTGCCACTCCAAACAAGGCAATAAAGCCAATCAGAGCAGGCACCGAGACTGGTTGCTGCGAAATTGCCAGTGCAATAACACCGCCAATGGTGGCAAAAGGTACATTGAGCATAATGAGACCGGCATTTCTGATTGAATGAAAAGTGAAAAATAAAAGGATGAAAATCAAAAACAACACAATAGGCACCACAATACTGAGACGCTTCAAAGCATGTTGTTGGTTTTCGAACTGACCACCCCAGACAATTGTATAACCAGGAGGCATCGGCACCTCGCGCTTGATTTCAGCTTGTGCTTCTTTCACCCACGAGCCAAGATCGCGACCGCGAATATTGATCATTACAGCTGCGCGTCTTTGACCGTCTTCTCTGTTAATTAAAATTGCTCCGCGCTCCACGCGTAAATCTGCAATCGACTTAAGTGGAACCATTGCTTTGTCAGAGGCTTGAATAGTCAGGTTGGAAATAATTTCGGGGCTGTCGCGCTGTTCTTTTTGCAGTCTTACAAGCACTCCAAAGCGTTTAGTCCCTTCAATTACTTCTGTTACTTCTTTACCTGCAAGAGATGCTTGTACCAAGTCCTGAACCTCGTGAACTTTCAAGCCCATGCGTGCAAGTTCGTGTCTGTCTAGGGTTATTTTGAGCTCAGGCGCTCCTATGACAGGCTCGCGCGAAGTGTCTGCGGTTCCGCGCAAGTCGGCAAGACTGACACGTACTTTGTCTGCCAAGGCATCGAGTGTTTTCAGATCTGGTCCGAAGATTTTGATACCGACATCTGCTTTGATACCAGTGATTAAATCGTCCACCATGTCTGCGATTGGCTGTGAAAAACTGTGCATGATGCCGGGAATTTTATCCATTTCGTGAGCCATTCGATCAACCAGATGTTCTTTGTTCTGGTCTTTCCAGGTATGACGCGGCTTGAGCCCTATATACATATCTGCTGCATCCACGCCTTCGACGTCAGAGCCAAGTCCGGAGCGACCGATGCGCGTTACGGCAATATCGACTTCCGGGAATTTGACCATCATTTCTTCGACCATTTTTGCATAATCGATAGTGCGCAAGTGTGAGATGCTTGGCGGCATTCTCATTCTGAGCCAGATTGAGCCTTCGTCTAATGAGGGCATGAATTCAGAACCCAAGAAAGGCAGAATGCAAACTGTTGAAAGTAAAAGAATTCCCGACGTTACCATTACTGCCAGTGGACGTTTGATTACTTTGTCCAGGCTGCTCAGATATGCGTTTTTGATTTTTTCGATTATAGGATTGTGTCTTTCTTTCACTTCGCCTTTCAAAAACCAGAAACACAAAACCGGTATGATGAAAATAGCCACTGCAAGCGCGCCAGCAAGAGCATAAATAAATGTCAGCGCAAGCGGTATGAACATTTTGCCTTCCACTCCATCGAGCGCAAACAAAGGCAAGTACACGCTTATGATAATGACCATGGCAAAGGCGATTGGACGCCCGACTTCAAGCGCTGCATTTAAAATGACACCAAGCGTGTTTATTTTTCTGCCCGGATGCTCTTCATAAATTTGAGACAGACGTCTGAAAATATTTTCTGCCATCACCACGCCCGCATCTACTACCACACCAAAGTCGACTGCGCCAAGAGTCATAAGATTGGCTGACAGTCCACTAAAACGCATCATGATAAAGCTGAATAACAAAGAAAGCGGAATAACAACAGAAACGATAAGTGCCACTCGAATATTCATTAAGACTGCAGCAAGAATGACTATGACCAGGGAGCCTGAAAGCATGAGCACTTCTTTCACTGTGTCCATAGTCTTATCGACAAGTTCTTTCTGGTTATAGAAAGGTACTATTTTTATGCCATTTGGAAGAGTAGGTTGAATCTTTTTGATTTTGTTCTCGACTGCTTGCACCACTTCGCGCGTGTTAACGCCCTTGCGGCTCATCACTATGCCGATTACCGCTTCGCCAGTACCATTCATCGATGCTGAACCGCGCCTGAAAGCTGGTCCGATACTTACTTGAGCCAGGCGTTTTATCGTAACTGGGGTGCCGTGTTCTTCTTTCAAAACAATGTCTTCGATGTCTGCGACTGTTTTGATTCGTCCTATACCTCGAATGATAATCTCTTCGTCGCCAGACTCGATAAAGCTGCCGCCAGCGTTTAAATTGCTTTGACCAACAGCATTTAAAATATCGGTAACTGTCAGACCATAAGCTTTGAGCTTCGATTGGTCTAGCATAATCTGATATTGTTTAATCCAGCCGCCGTAGGTGACGACGTTTGCCACCCCCTGCACCGACAATAACTGCTTGGCGATGCTCCAGTCTTGAATAGTGCGCGTCTCGATAAGATCGTGATTGTCGCTTGTGACGTAATACATGAAAATCTGACTGAACGACGAAACCACAGGTCCAAGCTGAGGGCGAGGAACACCTGCAGGAAGGCTTATGCTCAAAAGTCTTTGCTGGACAAGTTGTCTGGCAAAATAAATGTCGCAATTGTCGTCGAAAATGGCAGTGACGAGTGAAAAACCAAATCTTGAACTGGAGCGCACTTTCTTGATAAACGGCAAGCCATTGAGTGAATATTCAATCGGCACCGTAACCAGAGATTCCACTTCTTCTGCAGCCATATTTTCTGGCTCAGTGGCAATCTGAACCTGAACGTTGCTTACGTCAGGGTACGAGTCCATCGGCATTGTCGAGACTGAATAAATTCCCAGTCCAATCAATGTAACGATAAGGATGAAATTGAATGCGCGATTTTCCAGCGCAAAGCGAATTAGTCTATTGAGCATTTAAATATTCCGAAAGGATGCCTTGATTCCATTCGGTTTATTTAAATTCTCAGATTATTTAGCTTGAGCCAGAGTCCTTTGCCAAGCCATTTTTGGCTGCACGAAGATTCTTCGAAAAAAGAGTTTAGATGCAATTCTTTTCCTGCGTTTTGAATAAGCGCAAGCAAGCCGCAATTGATATTTACAAAGACAAATGTTTGTACTAATTCGGGTTTTGAAAAACTGATACTGCCAAGAAATGGATCTAAGGGCACAACATCTTCAAGACTTATGTCTTCTGCATTGTCTATGGCGCTGTCTTCAACCACGATTGAATGCGCCGACCCGACAAAGGCATGGGCTGCATTGAAAATCGAGCCGCCTAAAGCCGACATGAATGTTAATATAAGGATGACCGAGAGCAAAAAGTTGCGTTTCATTGACTGTCTTTAATGTCCACCTTTGAGGCGATTATAACAGCGCTCTAAAAAAGCGCTAGTTAAATAGTCGTAAACAGCATTTATTCTTGCTGTTTGTCCTTTTGATTCAATTGTAATTTTACATAAACAGGCATGTGATCCGAACCAAGGGCAGGTCCAACTCTTCGTTCGAGCACATCGAAATCTTTGCTTACGAAAACATTGTCTATGGCAACAAACGGTGGTACTGCAACATTTGCAACAAGCTTTCCGCTTCGTGCAGGCCAGGTTGGCACAGTCATAAAACCAGCCTGAGTATCTTTCAAATTTGCATCTTTCAAAAATGATTTTACGCTCGACGACCAGTTCGAACTATTAGTGTCACCCAGAATTATTGTTGGATAGGGCATCTTTTCCAGTCGGTCCTTTAAGACAGCGAATTCTTTTTTGCGAAGGTCATATCCAATTGGTGTTTGCATAGCCGAAAGGTGCAGAGCGACAATATTTATAGTCTGATTGTCTTTGTCGATTAGAACATGAACCTGAGGAGGTTGTGACCCCCCGGGATAGTAAATTTGAGCACCTCTCGATGCATACTTGCTCAAAACAGTGATGCCAGGTCGTCTTAAAATGCTCATTGCAGATGGATATTCGAGCTTTTCCATTGAACGAGTCCATTTCTCGTCAGCTTCTGTAAGCACCACCACATCTGGATCCATTTTTTTGCAGTAAGCAATGAATGTCTCGATTTTATTATTGTGTTGATATTCGGTATTGAAATTTAGAATAGAAATTTGTTGTTCAGGCTTGGCTTTTATTTCAAGGTCGGTTTTATCGAGCGCGTGTCCCTGCCCAAATAGAGTTTGATAACAAATAATCGAAACAAGTACGGTCGAACAAAATGCTATGGCTGCGTTGTTGCGCAAAAGAGAAAAGATCAGGGTAAATCCCAGGGGTAAAAGCAAAAGAAGTCTGGCTTCACTACATAAATCGCTCAACCAGTTGCCTTCGATCAAAGAAAGCGCATAAACGAGCCCAGAACCCAATACAACAGGGAACAGAAAAAGGGTGGTAAATCGGGGCAGTTTAAACAACATCCTTTCATTTTATCCAAAATTAAATGCTATGCTCACTATCGGCAAAGAATTCACCTCGTTTTGGAGTCGTCGCTTGAAAACATTGAATATCACTAAAATTCGCGATTTCAATATCGAGCCCACCCGAATTGAAAGACCCGATTATGTATTTGCAGCAAGTGGTCTGGTGAAACTTGGCGATACTATTTATGTCGTAGCTGATGACGAATTGCATTTAGCTGAATTTGATCTGAAAGACTTGCAGAAGCCAGGTAAATGGTTTCGACTATTGCCGGGCGAATTACCTTTGCAATTCAAGCCGTGCAAGAAAATCAAACCGGATCTCGAAGCTTTGACTTATTTGAAACCATATCAGTATGCGCCCTATGGAGCGCTTCTTGCTGTTCCATCGATGTCTCGTGAAAATCGAGTGGAAGGTGTGTTGCTTGTTCTAGATAAGAATCTCAAGATTAGAGGAGAGCCTCTGCCGGTCGATTTTTCTTTGTTGCAAAAACATCTTGCAGTTCAGTTCTCTGGATTGAATATAGAAGGAATTACTGTAAACAAAGAGACTGCCCGTCTTTATCAAAGAGGGAATCGCAAGCAAGGGCAAAATGCTCTGATTGATTTCAAAGCGAAAGATTTTCTGCGCGACCTGCACGATACTCATTGTCCTGATCCAGAAAAGATTTTTTGTGTAAAAGAATTCGACATAGGAAAAATAGAAGAGCAGGTGCTTGGATTTACTGATGCAATTTGTCTTGACGAAGAAAATATTTTGTTTTTAGCAGCTGCCGAAGATACAGACGATGCCTATCAGGATGGAAAATGTTTTGGCTCTGCCATTGGCTTGATGAACGCCAACGGCACGATTAAAGGTCTTCTGGAAATAGAAGGAAAACAAAAATTCGAAGGACTTTGTCTCAAAGCTCAAAACAAAAATATGCTCGAAATCTTTTTGACCTCAGACACAGACGACGAGAAAAAGCCTTCTGCTCTGTATATGGCGAGTCTTAATCTAAAAGACTTTGAAACGCGCGAATCAGCCCTTCCTTTTGCGAGCGAGACATTTGTTTGATTCGATATTCGAGTTGTTGTGCTTGTGAGCGAGTCTCGGATGCCTGGCAGTAAACAAGCTTGACCGGTTGGCGAGTGCGAGTGTATTTAGCACCTTTGCCTGTATTGTGTGCGTTCAAACGTGCCTTGATATCGTTGGTCCACCCGGTGTAATAGGTGTTGTCTGCGCAATGCAAAATGTAAGTGTAATTATTCATTTAATTCAAAGCTCATACAAGAAGTATAAACTACAAAATCTCGAATCGATAGCCGCTGCCATAAACGGCATGTATTACTTCCATGTCGGGCAGCGCTTTTGCTACCTTTTTGCGCAAGTTTTTTATGTGACTGTCAATCACTCGATCGAAGACCATTTCGTCTTTTTCGTAGCATAGCTCGAGCAGCTGGGCACGTGAATAAACGCGACCTGGTTTGCTCATGAATTGTTTTAGCAATCTGTATTCAGTAGGTGTCAAATCGAGAGTGATACCATTTACGGTTATTCTGTTTTTGAGATCGTCGCACTGGAATAAAGAGTCACTAGTGCCGGTGGCAATATTTTGTGCTCTCTTAAATAAAGATTTTATTCTGAGAATTACTTCGCGCGGGCTAAATGGCTTGCATATATAATCGTCTGCGCCAAGCTCAAGCCCGAGCAGTCTATCCAGTTCGTCTACTCTGGCACTTATTATGATTATTGGAACTTCAGAAAATTTGCGTATTTCTTTGCAAATTTCAAGTCCGTCCATCACGGGCAGCATAACATCGAGCAGAATTAAATCTGGTGCTTCGGCACGCACCATGTCCACCACGCCTGCCCCAGTATCTTTGTGCTTGCCTGTGTAACCCGATTTGTTCAGATATTCGAGCAAAATTTCGGCAATCCCTGCTTCGTCTTCGACAACCAGAACAGTCTTTTTATTTTCAGTCATGTTTTTGCTCCGCTAATGTGGCAGCCAGAGGCAGAATAATTTCAATTCTAACTCCTCCAAACGGAGAATTTTGTGCTTGAATCGAACCATTGTGTATTTCAATGATATTCTTGCAAATGGAAAGACCAAGACCGGACCCTCCATAGGTTCTGCTGCGCGATACTTCGCCTCTAAAAAAGCGGTCGAACATTTGCGCAAGAGTTTCTTGTGGTGCTCCAGGTTCTGAATCGTCAAAATAAATGGTGGCGTGATTATTGTCCTGCACTAGGGTGACTTTGAGCTTGCCTCCTTCGTTTGTGTATCGCAGTGAATTTTCGAGCAGATTGAAAAAAACTTGTTTCAGTCTGTTCTGATCGCCATTCACCACCGAAGATGATGGCATGTCCATTTCTATTTCTATTTGTTTTTCCAAAAAGCGCTCGCTAAAAGAATCAATCGATTCTTGCAGTGTTGCCACCAGATCTGTTGGTGTAGAAGAGTGTCTCAAGGTTCCAATGTCGAACCTTGCAAGCCAGTGCAAGTCTTCGACCAGTTTGGCCAGACCAAGAATATCTTTGTGCAAGGTGTTCAAACTTTTGGGATTGACTTCGCGCACACCGTCTTGAAAAGCTTCGACCTGAGCTTGAATGATTGACAAAGGAGTGCGAAGTTCGTGAGAAGTATTGGCAATCCACTGACGCTGGGCATTATTGCGTTTTTCCATTGCCTCAGCCAGCTCGTTTAATTCGGTTGCCAATATGCTCAATTCGTCTTTGTTTTTTTCGTCGCCCTCAATTTCAATGCGGGCGCTCCAGTCGCCAGCTGACATTTTTTTTGCCGTGGTTTTCATCTTTTCAATGCTTGAAAGTATTCGGCGCGGGATCAAAATAGCGCATGATGCGACCACGATAAATAAGATAAAAGCAGCAATTGAAAGTTTGGTGCCCTGCTCAGCCAGAAATTCGGGACTACCCTTCCACAAAGCGACGGCTATGCAGGCAACAAGAAAGCTTGATACAAGGATTATTTGATTAATCAGTCTGAGCGATTGATTGATTTTCACGACGAATTATTGATCTCACCCCTGGTATGCCATTATCCGCTCTTCTGCTCTGTCCGACAAGCGTGGCTTTTAAAATCGATTTATCATTCTCTTTCATTTCGATTGAAACAAGTCCCAGAGTTTCGCACAGTTTAGCCGTTGTTGTATATGTAACCGTGCCTGTAATTTGGGCGCAAGATTTTAGTTTTTGAGTGGCAGTTTGATTCCATGTATTTTTGAGTGGCTCCCACGAGCGAGTGAGCCTGCTTTTGGTGCAGTTGTTGAATGGATTCAGAAGCTGATTATAGAGCTGAGTAATATAATTAGCCGGCAGTAAATGTCTGGGCACGAGGTCATGCCAGACCGACTGTCCTTCGATTAATGGGGACAGTCCAATTGCCAGTATAAATGCATCGAGAACACTGTCATCCGCACCCTGTCTGCCCCAGAATGCCACGAGATCGTCTGTGATACTGAATGCGACAAAAGCGCCTTTGTCACTTACAAGATAAAATTGACCGGTGGGATCGAGTATCACATCGAAAATGGAAACGCCTTCTTTGCCCTTGAATGTGGTATCAAACTGCAGACGACTGCCTACGTTTAAATGAAAAGCGCGTTTTAAGGCGGTATTTCGCGCAGGTGTCATGATTTTTTCGGTTTCTTTTGGTCTGGAACAAAGAGTATATAGTTGAGATTGACCATCGATAATAATGACATGCGTAAAATGAAATGGAATTGTTTGGCTAGCTAGATTCATATTTGTATGAATGCTCATATGTAAATGCGGTTGCGGCGAGCGTCCTGAATTTCCACATAAAGCCAATTCCTGACCTGGCACCACGCGATCGTATTTGTTTATTCTGACGCTGTTTTCTTGTAAGTGAGCAAGCACCAGATATCCACTTGTGTCAAGCTGAATGATAATGTAGTTTCCCCAGTTATTAGCTAAATCTACTTCGCCTGGAATGTTGTCTTTGTGATGATTGCAAAAATCGACTACTGTTCCATATACTGGTGCAAGCACTGGTTGGCCGAAACAATGATAATCTGTCACTTTAGTTCCATCGTTGTCGAAACTTCTTTCTTCTTCCAGTTTAAAAAGGTCAATAGAGTAGTGCCATTCTTTTTGATGAGTGTGTTTGCCACCAAAGCCTTGATAAACACTCCATATTCCGCTTACCGGCAATCGTACTGCGACACTTGCCTGGTCTACTCCTCTTATTTCGGCAATTTTCTGTTCTTCTATAGATACTTCTGGTAGTGCCGGTTTCAATAGCCAGAATTTTGACCAGACACCGCCTCTGAGCGGACTTAACGCCATCAAAATGGCATGTGTAGATATTACAAACGGCATGGCGAGCGCTGGAAGACCTAGTGCCCATAAGTGATGCTCGATTGCAAGCGAAAGAATAGCTGCAAGCATTGCAGACAAAATGGCGATAAAGATACTTCTGAATCCAGGTTTTGTATATAAGCCACCAATAACAGCACCAGTCAACACACCATTCATTTGTGCCACCAGTGCAGTGATAGACCCAAGGGGAATGTGAATTGCTTGCAGGGTGAGAGCAACTACCAATCCAAGACCCAGTGTCAATGCTGCAAGATAAGGAGATGAGGCGAGAAAGGCCAGCAAAACTAAAATTGCTCCAAGCAACGTCCCGCTGAAATAAATTGATCCAATACCAGATATATAAGTTGTAGTCCAAGCAAGCTCTGGAAATGGTATCAAAGAAAAGAAAGTGAAAGCTGCTCCTGGTGTAAGAAGGGGCAATTTAAAAGTCTGTGCAAGCGAAATGAGAACACAGCCTGAAAAAACATAAGGCACGCCTAGTACTGGCAATTTATAAGCGCGAGTCAAAATGTCGTTGAATACAGCGCTGCTCAATACGACTAAGACTGACCCAAATAAAAGTAAAAGCAAAGTCTGAACGCCCGGAACATAAAGTGAACCTACAAGCATTCCCAGCAAAAGACCATTTATTACTTCTATTGCTTCGCTGTCTTTTGAAAATCCAAGCAAGCGCCTGATTAAAAGTACAAGTGATGCACCAAGTAACCCGGTGATTCCAGTAAGTGGACAGAGCATCGAACACAAAAATAAAAGCGAAATAGAAAGTGGATGACTGAGTCCAAAAAAGGATCCATAACTCAAAAAGACCGAGGCTACTGTTTTCATTCTTATTTTTTCGCCTCTGTCGTGCTGAATGCAATTTTCAAATGCTCTGGCAATCTGTCTTGTTGACACATTACTTCCAGATCTTCACGCTCTCGAATGACTGAATATGTATTGTCTTCGTGCACTAAAACTACATTTGGGCGATATTCGATAAATTGCATCCATTGAGTGTTGTTGTAAGCCCCGACCGGATTTATCACCAGTGTGTCGCCGTACTCGAGCGGTGGTAGTTGGATGCTCGAGCGCACCACGTCTATGTTCATGCATAATGGACCATACAATGCCGTGTCGGCCAGAGGTCCGTCGGCGGGTCTCGTCATTTGCACTTGATGGTTGTACCAGTAAGCAGTGAAAAGCAAATTGGTGCCAGCATCCAGAATGGCGGCACGCTTGCCATCGGGTAATCGTTTGTTGCCTACCACACTTACTATTAGCGCTTGGGTATCGTCGACTGCAGCGCGACCACTTTCAAAAATGAGTGTGGGCTTTTTGCGTTTGAGTTGATTGCGATAATTTGTTTCTTCAATTAGTGTGTTGCAGATTGCATCGGCATATTCGCTCAAAGGCGGGATCACTTGTTCGGGAGGCAAATAAATCGATTGCAGGGCATTTTTAGATGGCAGTCCTCCGCCAATGTCGATGGTATCTATTTCGATATCGTGCGATGCTTCAATTTCACGCATGAATTTGCACATAATCCTGACCTGTTGAATATAGGCTTTAGGTTCTAGAATAAAAGTGCCGATATGACTATGCAGCCCGGAAAGTTTTAGATTCTTTGATGCGGCAAGAAGTCGAGTTGCCTGTCTTGCCTGTCCCGACTCGATATTGAAGCCGAACCTACTCCAGGGCTCGGTGAAGCCAGTGTCGAAATTCAAACGCAATGATACTTCGACAATTTTATTCAAACGAGATGCTATTTTGCTTACGAGATTCAATTCGTCTAGATGATCAAGATGAATATGCGCACCATCATTGATGGCACGCTCTAAAATGTCTTTGCCTTTATTGGGTCCATTGAATATTATTTTCTTGCCAGGCACACCCAGTTTGCGCGCCTTCTCATATTCGAAAGCCGATACCACTTCTGCATAGCATCCTTCTTGATGAGCGATATTGCACATCGCACTTATATAGTTGGTCTTATACGACCAGCCGTGAATAACATCACCATATCTGCGTTCGAATGCTTTTTTCAAATTGCGCAGATTATTGCGAAAATGAATTTCAGACGTGACAAAACATGGAGATCCGAATTCTTCTTTTAGAAGGGCGACAGGAACGCCAAACACATGTTCGACATAATTGTCGCGAGCCTTCATCCGACCGAATTTGTTTATTTCGCCAAGTCTATGAGGTTGGATAAACGGTGGTTCCCACAATAATTTTGTCATCAGGCAGACTCCGCATCAGGTGTATTTGATTCGAAAAGTGGAGTGGATCTGGTGCCACCAAGAACCATCATCGATTCGAACTCGCTCAATTGAACAATCAATTCTTGTGCGTGTCTTATGAAGAAGGTTCCAGAAGTCGGAGGTTGCAAATCGAGGTCTTTATCGCCGCTCATCGTTTTGAGCAAAGTGACGGGCAAGTTTCGACCGACTGCCTGACTCAAATATATCCATGATGGAAAACGGGGATTTATTTCAATCAAATAAATCTTTCCATCAGGTGCTTTAATAACTTCGACTTCGAGCGGTCCTTGCCAGGCAAGTTTTCGCACGAGCTTAGAAGCAAGTCGTTCCAAGGACTTATCTACTACTGACACACCAGCCCAGGCTTTGCCTTTGTCTGTCACCGCTCTTTTGCGCATCATCACTGGTGACAACATATTTCCATTGCCATCACCAATGGCTGCAAGATTCAATTCGTCACCCTTCACAAGCTTTTGTACGATGCATGGATAGCCCCAGGTGCCAATCAGTTTGGCAAAAGCCATCTGGGCATCGAAAGCGCTATAGACGATGATTGCATCATAATAAATTCCTTTCACTATGAGCGGATAATCGAATCCTTCATCGGCACAACGATCAAAAAATGTTGGGTCGCTTACAGTTTTTGTCTCTGGAACTTTTACACCAATTTCTTTGCAAAGAGTGAATAAATTGTTCTTTGCTCGAAGATTGAACTGATCTCTGCTTGGAATGAAAAGTGAAATATTATTTTTTGAAAGCGATTTTTTCAAACGACTGAAACTCTGCATTTCTGAATCGAGGCAGGGAATAATAGCGTCAATAGGTTCTGCGCCTTGAATAGCTTGAATATCTTTTATTCGTTCTAACAATGCTTCTTCGCCAGAAGACGGATACGGAAGTAAATAACTCTGGTCGCAGAGCTGGTGTGAATACAGCCCAGCGTCCAGTGCATCGTATCCAAGGGCAATGATTTTTCCTTTGAAATCTTTGTGTTCGCGAATGCATCGTGCAACAGCACATCCTGGTCCTGGATTTTCTGCTCGGGCATTTACACCAGTTATGGCAATTGTCCAATTGCGCCAGTCTTTCATAGATAACGCTCCAGTTGCAAAATAAAAGCTTCGACGCTACTTTGAGCTAGTTCGATTGGAACACTGCAAGCATCAGCAAGATCGTGCGACACAGTTTCTGAATCCTTGCCTTTTTTAAATCCGTTCAAGACGAAAAGCCCAGTTTGATTGACTGTAAAGCTCTGACCGGTCTGAGGGTCGAAAATGAATCCGGTTTCGCTTATTGCGAGCGCGTGGAGACGTTCGCATCGATTGCCGTTTCCCAATTTTAGTTTTGATTTCTTTGTCATTTATTCTGCTTCCAGATTTTTGATACGCCAGCTTGCATCGAGCGGTTGATCGGCATAGCGATGGATATAGCCAGTTACTCCCAGGTGAGGCGATTTAATCGAGTCTTTATAGCAGCGTATAGCATCGGTTGATCGGTTCAAAGACTCGTAAGCCGCACCGGTGTAATAGTCGAGCGAGTCGTAGTGATTTGCCGGTAACTCGCCTGGTAATGCAGGTTCGAATTTAACCCCAGACATTTTGCAAGCTCGAAAATCTCGCAAAGCAAGGTTAGGCTGGTGCAAGAGCAAATAAATCCTGCCTCTTGCAAGTAGCGCGTCGCCAGATTTTGGGTTGAGAATGCAAGCTCTGTTCAAGTCTTGCAAAGCACGCGAATAATCTTTCTGGTCGAGATAACAAAGACCCCTTTCCTTGTATCCAGCGCTAAAATAAGGATCTGATTGAATCAATTTGCTCAAATCGACAATGGCACCATTGGTGCAACCAATAGTACCAAGCAGATAACCGCGTCTATAAAGAGACTGCTTGTCTTTAGGATCGAATAGTAAGGTGCGGTCAGTTGCTTCAAGTAATCTAATTAATTGATTGCCGATTTGAGTCGTTTTTGCAGTTGTTTTCCATGACTGTAAAATCTGTTTTTCATATTTGTCTGTTTCTGCCAGTGCCAGAGCACATGGACAGAATACGAAAGCGACATATAAGAGAAGCAAGAAAATGATACTTCCTGCAGTACTATCCCCCGACTTCATGTCTGGGCTCACATCTTCTGCGTGGGATTCGTTTTTAATGTAGGTCCGCATCATCTTCATGCCTCTCATGCCGAATATTTGCATGATAGCCAGAGGTTATGGACTGGGTATGGAGGGATTGTGGAGAAATTGTGGATTTCTAAATGAGTTCTGGCGACAACCTGGATTTTGCATACATCCTGTCGAACATGATTGCCTGGGTCATTGCTAAATTCAAGAATAAAATTCCAGTTGAAATTGAAGCTGGACCAGCACAATTATTAAGTGGAAAGAAAGGCGGCAAGAATGAATGGCGCTATCTTTTCCCAATCAGCCTGTCTAATTGTGGCTCTAAGCCTATAGCAAAATATAGCGTGCGAGTCCAAGTGCCTGCTTATCTGCTTGAAAGCGTTGATGATGGAATTTATGAACTAAAAGTAGATGATCCAGGCAAGGAATTAATGCCTGGAAAATCGGTACTTATTACTCAGTTGGAGTTGATTTTTTCCAATGCTAAGTTGGAAGAGCATAAAGAAGCTCTCAAGCGCGACTATATTCATTGCACTTTTGAAATAGAAGGCTTTTCGTCTCGCGAAAGACGTCTCTATCTCAATAATCGCGGCTTATTTTAGATAAGTCTTTTACGAGCTTTTAATAGCGTTTGCCCATCATGTCTTTGACTCGGCTTTGAAATTTAGTGCGACTTTCGCTGTGCAAAATTTTGCCTTTCTTGTTCAAATAAACGAGCCACGGCAGTGAACCAATTTTGTAATGAGTTTTAAGATATGCGTTCTCAGGCGCATTACCGTTGAGTCTTCGAAATTCGATATAACGTCCGTATTTGCGCGCAGTGCGCACAAACTCAGCGCTGAATTGCCGAGAAGCTTTGCTTTTAGGAGACTCAATCAATAATATGGTGCAACGCCCATGCTGTGCTGCCATTTCTTCCGGGGCGAGTGAAGGCGTTTTCTGGCTGATTTCGGTCAAACCGGCTTTATCGTACTGTTTTACTTTCGATAAATGATCTAGAGCAATCTGGGCGTTTTTCTTCAATTTGGTGTTTGATTTTCCAGCATCTACAACCCATTGAAAGTGTTGGCGTGCCAGACTGTTTTGTTTCAGCTCCTGATAACAAAGCCCAAGATAATAATGACCATTGGCATCTAACGGATTGTCACGAACAGCCTTTTTTAAAACTGGAAGAGCTTTATCGTAATGTTTTTGATTAAAAAGTCCGATTCCCTGCGAAAGCCTTGCCGAGTAAGCATTTGCGGATTGGATAGCGGTGGGCGCCAAGAGGTAAGAGCAAGCCAGGAAGGACAATATTGCTCTTTTGATTGCCACCATGTTCTTAACCTCCGAAATGTTCGATTGAAGCGAAATACTCTTTAGATATATCCTATTCTTTCATACTAAAAATTCTCAAGAGTTCATGACATCGCTCGATTTCATTAGTTGGTTCATCTTCTTTGGATTAACCGGAACAACAATATGGTTGGTCGTCACTTATTTGCGACCAGAAAATGTGGCGCTGAGAAAATTCAACGAAGCAGTAAAACAAAAGGACTTTGCTCTGGCTTTGAGTCACTGCGAAGATGGATTGACCAGAGATCCAAACAGTGTCAATTTGCTCGTGAACGCTTCTGCAATGTGTATTCCTTTAAAAGAGTTCGAGAAAACACTTGAGTTCTGCAATCGTGGACTTGCTATTACACCAGGCAATGTCAATCTGCTGTGTAACCGATCTGCCGCCAATAATAATTTGTCTCGGTTTGAAGAAGCTGAACTCGATGCAAGCAAAGCTATAGAATTGGATTCGAAACAGCTGGCAGCCTATCTCAATCGCGCTTTTGCTTATTTGGTCCAGCGCAAATACAAAGAAGCCGTGGCTGACTGCAATCAAGCTCAATCTATGAATATGCTCGATGTAGACATCATTCATGCAGAAGCGCTCAATTCGATGAATCGATTCGACGAAGCGATGAAAATTTGTCAAAATGCTATGAGTCGCATGGAAAGCCAGTCTATCGATGCAGACTTGTCGGGGCTTTATGTCACCCGCGGAAATATTTATCATGGCATGCGCAAACCAAAAGAAGCTATTGCCGATTTCGACGAAGCAATCAGAATTAACCCTCGCTGCGAACCAGCTTATGTCAACAGGTCTGGCAGTTATTTGATGCTTGGTGACATGAAAAAAGCCCAGGACGAACTGGATAATCTCAATCGAATGAAGATTTCAGAAAGTTTGAAAGCTTATCCGATGTACACGCAGATAAGAGTGTACATTAAACAAAATGAGTGGCAGAAAGCATGGAAAGTGGCTTCCATGGCGCTGGAAAAATATCCCAACTCACCTATTGTAAACGCTATGGTGGCATTTCTTTATCTGCACGACAATAAACTGAAGGCAGCGCTTGATCATATAAACAAAGCAACTACCCTTGATTCTTTTTCACGTGAAGCGCACTATATACGACACCAGATTTATGATGCAATGAATGAAAAAGACAAAGCCGAATCAGATAAGAAAATTGCTACCGATTTTGGATATGAGCCTTACTTGACTTAAATATATGACGTCGTCTTTTGAAATAGAGATTCGCAATGATTTGCTACAGGCACTGGAGCCGCTGGTACTACGGCTTACCGAAGAATTGAAGAGGCTGATTTCAACAGGGATCGATGAATCGGCATATTTAATTTCGTTCGAGATTTATCCTCCGTCATTTATCTCTCGATTTCCTGTTCGCTTTGATTGGTTCGACTCGGACCTTGCGCAAATCGAAGGCGGTCCGTTGCTTGTTGGCTCGGGAGGCATTCTCAATAAGAGTCACTATACAAGCAAGGATCCCCTTCCGTTTGCTTTGCCTGTGCTTATTGATTGGTTCTCGAAGCGATGGCAGGAAGCGGGAGGTTTTGAGTATTCTCTTCCTGCTTATATTGAGTGCCGCGGTAGTGAAGCAATATATGATTTGAAAAATCAAAATTGGGTGGACAGAGCATCAATTACCTAAACCAGCGACTGAATGGTGTCAGTTTCGAATCGTAATACACTTCGTTTTTGAGTGTGCAGCATTGATTCAACGCAGACTTCTGTAATATCCGGCCGTGCCAATCTATAAAGGCGCTGGGTCCGCTGCTCGTGCCAAAAACGAAGTATCGATGATTCTCAGCAGCTCTCATCGCGCATACCGCAAGCGATTGATCTCCAAGCAGTTTGGTTTGAAACCACATTGTGTTACTGCAATCGACAAGAAGTTCTCCACCTTTTCTGACTCCACTGCAAGCAAGTTCTGGCGCTATTAGTTCGCAGCATATCAGAGGAACTACTTTGTTTTCACCAGAGGTGAAGACTGCGGCTTCGCGTCCAGCTGAATAACCTTTGCGCCGAGGTGTCAGGGTGCCACACAACGCCCCCATTGGAGAGTTGAGAAGCCAGCTTGGGCTGTGTTCTCCAAAGGGGACCAAATATTGCTTGCGATAAGTCTCGAGATGTGTTTTGCCAGATTTTCCAAGCAGACACGCGGCATTATATTCATTGCCTGTATTGTCGCTATCCACTGCTCCGACAATCCAGTCTTGATTATTCTTTTTAGCCAACTCATCCATTCTTTTGAAAATCGGTAAGTTTTGGCTTATAGAAATAGGCACCGACCATTCAGGCCAAACACAGACCCCCGGCGCACTTGAATTTGCTAGTGATAAATAACAATTCCAATGCTTGTTGGGATTTATTTCGTTCAGCCCGAAAAGAATATTGCCTTGCAAAATTGAAAAAACTTCTTTGTTTTTATGCTCACTGCATGTGGTGCTAGATTCTAGATGAGCGTTGCCGTAAAGTAAACAACCAAAAATCAGAAACACTGTAATCGACGAGCTGACAATCAGAGATTTGCGCCCAGGGGCTAGCGATTTTAGTTCGAATCGTTTGATAATCGAGGCAATTAGACTTGCCACCACTACGTTCGACATTACAATCAAAAAAGATATTCCAATGCCACCAAATAAAGACGCACATTGCATCAATTCGTTCTGTTTGTATTGAGAATATTCAATCAGGGTCCATGGCATGGCAACTGATGTTAGAGCATTTCCGAGCTTGTTAAAGACCAGTACCCAAAGTAGTGGCACAATTAAAAAGGCAAACAATCTCCATTTTCCAGATCGCAAGGGCAGCCAGTTTACAAGAAAGCAGAACGTACCACAAAGCGCTGCTTGCTGCAGTGAATATAAAAGCCAAACCACTGCATTTGCAAGAGCAGTAAATGGTCTTAGATTTTCTGGCCAAACCGCAGAGCTGAAGCTGAGAATGAAGAGCGACCATACCAAATTATATGCATAACCAAAAAATACACCTCGGTAAAAAGCCTGGGGAGGGTTTTTGCTCAAACCGACAAAAATCAGTAAGGGCGCCATGCCAAACCAAGCCAGATACCACTGATCAAAACCTGGTGCAATTAATCCAAATACGCAACCCCAGAGAGCAAGTGCCAACCAAATCTTTGCCTCATACTTGTAATACGTTTTGTCTCTGATGATAACGTCATGAGAATTAGTTGTGGCTTCTGTAATCGACTGATGAAGGGCGATTCGCTTATTTAGATAATTGGCTGAAACGAATAAAACAATAAGAGCAATTAGATTGGCATAGCCTGGAAATTTATGCAGATTATCTGGATACCCAAACAGGCTAGCGACAGCAATAATGGCTCCAAAGAGTAAAGATCGTTTGAAAGAAAGTCCAGACCAGTTGGACATCTTTTGTATCCAGCACCAGTTCCAAAAAATATAAGCAAATGGGATCAGTGCCCCCAACATTGATTCTTTAGGACCAAATGGATAATTTGTGTCCTTTCTATGCAATTTTGCATGCAAACTGGAAATCAGATAAGTCCAGTAAACATATGCCACTAGCTGAAAAGAAATGGTTATAGGATTTAAGAATTCAAACTTTTGCAGACAAGCCGAAATAGCAACCAGTGCCACTAATGAATAGCCTGCTAAAAATCTATCGATAGTTATTTGATTAAAATTTAGCAAGCCGAAAATTAAAAACTTGTCGCCAATGAGATACAAATGCGATGTTTGAGCCACAAATCGGGCTTTGTCAAGCGCTCAAATGTCAGCCCCACTGTTATACTAATAACAATTCTGGGAGGCACCTGAATGAACAATAACAAATGTCGGGTCGTGAGCCTGATTTTCACAGCACTCTTTATTTGTCTTGTAAGTTTAGCAAACAGAGCTTACGCAGGCAGTAACACCTTAACCGACGCCCAAAGACAGATCTTGATCAATTCGTCTTCGACTCCTGCGCCATCAAGTAATACCAGCACTACTCCTTCGACTCCACCGCCGACCCCGCCTTCGCCTAGAGGTTAGACCGAATCGAGTCATTCTAATAAATAGTCAAGCCTGCGGCTGTGTTTATCAGCTTCGGTAAAGTCTTTCCTATAAATTTGAACTGCAATTAGCTTCTGAAGAATCTCAACTTGATCCTGCCAGTTATCGAGTTGAAGCAGCTTCCACTTCAATTTTTTAGCTAGTCCATTTAGCATTACTTTTTCAAGCATAGAATTGGCAAATAGAATAGGCACGCAAATTGCTGCCAGAGCGCTGTAGTCTCCCCAATTATCGAATGGCCCATCTGCTTTGTTATGTTTACTTTGTACTGCCCATGAAAGTGACTGTTGCTGAGGCGATCCGGGATAAACAATTGACTTGAGTTGCTCAACTGCTCGATTGGTTCTTTCAAAATTGTCTTCGTGCAAACTTAGGTTTATCAAATCAACTGCAATCAGCTGATGACTAAACGATTCATAGTTATTGAAGCGATGATCAATTAACGCAAGACCGGTAAAGCCTTCCAGACGTCCCAGATAGTTCGAATATTTATATCGCATCAATCCATCTTTAAAATATTTCTTCGCCAGAGCAAAATTTTCGCGTTCAAAGGATACTTGTCCCAGTTGCACATAACGATGAGCCATCCGGTTGCTATTCTTGCCGTAGACACGAGCAATAATTCCGTTGCGCTCACTTATCTGTTTGGGATTTTCAGAAAACGTCTCCAGCTTAAACTTGCTTGTGATAATCGATTCGTCATTATTCTTTTTCACAAGGAAATTTAGTCTTTCACTAAGTTCTTCATTGCCTAAATCAAATGCAAGTTCAGATGCGCCCGATATCGCAGGAATGAAGCTTGTGACTACGGCAAAATACAGCATTGCTCCCGTTGCTACAGAACTGATTCTGCCAAAGAAGCTAGAAGAACGATAATTCTCTTTGATATACGATTTGATTTTAAGGCTTAGTTTGTCTTTCAATTGGTTCCGGTATCTGTTTAGATAAACTAAAATACCGGCATTGAGAACTGTGAAAAAAGAAAGATTTCCCCAAAAATACCAGTCCATGTAATTTGGCGAGAAACGATTAAATAGAAACCAGAGCGTGAGGGCGTAATTGCCACAAAAGAATAATTCTGCAAAGCGTTGTCGCATAAGCGTTCTCCGGTTTGGAAGTAATTAAAGCTGAGCATAGTAACATTCATGAATCTACGATAAATAGTAGCTTTCAGCATCAGTAATTCCCCCACTGAAAATGCTTGTCTGGATGAAGACAGTCTCGAAAAAGATGTTATCTCGTAAAGTGAGAACGTCGCAGTTATACTAAGAGGACATCTTGAGAGGCTTTTTAGTCGTGTCTGATCAGTCCGAGAAATCAAAACAAAAAGAAGTATCTCCACTTGATTCAAAAGTGCGGGAAGCATCTGAGTTTGAGACAAAAGAAGCCGGTCTGCATAACCAAGAGAATAAAAAAATCCACGACCAAACTCAGGCCAAGCACAAGATCGAGCATTCAGCTACTGACCTGATGGGTCTGCAGACGAATCGGGAAACAATGGGACTCGAGGATCGCAAGAAGGGCATCGTATACACAGGAGCCGGATTGGTTCCAATGGTGCCAGATGATTCTACCCGTTCATATGCCGAAAAACTGAAGGCAATTAAACCAGTCAAAACTGAAGCGGAGCTTGAGGAGCGCAAAGGAGCCGCGACCCTTTCGTGGATGAAAGAGAAAGGGTTGATAGCTTCAACGCCACCAAATTTTATGAGCGCTCTTACTCCTCAGATGAGAGCAGACGTTATTGCAGCCTTTCAAAAAGGTGGACAGGTTGGTGAACGTTCAATAAATGAAACCGCCGAAGACATCTTGAGGAAGACTGCCCAGGGGCACATAGACGCAATTAAATTCCCCATAGATTTAGTAATTGCAGCTGGAAAAGGACTCTGGGCGATTCTTGAATTTGAGCACGATCTTATGTTCGATCCCGAGCGGGCACTGAAAACCGCCGAGACCGCCGGAGATAATATTGGCAAAGCTCTTGTAGTTGGTATTGAGCTCTGGGCCGGAGGCAGTAAATATGTCTCAGATGTTCAAAAGACAGGCGATTACAAAAAGCCATTCCAGACTCTTGGAGTTGCGATTAATAACTGGTATGACGGTTTAACTCCTGGCGACCAGATGCATGCAATGGCAATTATCTCAACTGGATTTGGTATGGGAGCAGCTGCTGGTGAGCTAAGACGATTGTCTAAACCAGGAGCGTTTGTTGAATTCATACAAGAGGCGACTCAGGCACTGCCGAAGAATCCAGAAGCCCAAGCAAAGGCGGCTGAAAGTATCAAGAAGCTGATAGAGATCTTTTCACGCTCTTATGTTGGAAAATTGAGAACTGCGGGTGGACCTGCAATTGATGTGGCTGATGACATGCTTTATATGGAGAGACGTGCCTACAAATCTCCTAAGACAGGCAGAGAGCTAACCCCTGGTAAAGCTGCTGAGGAAGCCGGATTCGATAAACAAACTTTTCAAAAGCTTGGACCTTTGGAAAAGGTAGAACAGCTAATTAAAAAAGGATTTAAACTAATCGAGCCGAAGCAATATCACATCGATGGTTGCGAGAAACCCCTTTCTGAGGCTGCTATGGCGAAGCACCTGAAAATAGAAAAAGATGGTTTGCGAGCAATGACTTCTGAACAGCTAGAAGCAAAAGGAATTACAGTCATTGAGCCAGTGAACGGTAGATTGCCGATCAATTGGGAATGGGCTGGGAAGAATTACCCTTTCGCAGAAAAGCATCCAGAAATTTTTAACATGCTGCAAAAAGAATACCCCGAATTTGCTGAAAAACTCAAAGACGGCATAAAGTTCACCAAAGACGGATACCCTGAATTCAAGCCATTCTCCCTTCGAAAGTTTTCCTTTAAACATCCATTTCAAACAAGAGAAAAAGATTTTTTCGAAGCCGACAAGAATTTTTGGCCAGACATAAAAACTGCGGCTGAAGGAGAAGCACGGCGGCGTGCTTTGGGTCTAACCTGGCATCATATGGAACCTCGCCCTGGCGAGCCTCCAACTATGTTTTTACTTCCAACCATACTGCACGATTCTGTCAAACACAGTGGCGGCATCGCCGCGAAAATCGGCAACCAGCTCAAAATCACGAATCAATCCCGTTGAAGGAAACTTACCGCAATGATTGAAATACTGTCTCCAGGTCCATCAATAAAACTTGAACAAATCGACAATATTGAAAAGACACTGAAAGTGAGCTTTCCAGAAGACTACAAACGCTTTCTGTTAGCTAATAACGGAGGAACTCCTTCCCCTGGAGCATTCAACTGTGTCGACGGTGAAAGCTCTAGTGTCTGCGGATTTCATGAAATTGGAGCTGATGATCACAAAGATATTCTCAATGTCGCTAAAATTCGAAAGGACAGATTGCCAAAGAATTTTGTAGCCATTGCTTGCGATGGAGGCGGAAATGAAATCTGTATCGACTGTGAGCCAGGACAAGACTATGGCAAAGTTTATTTCTGGGAGCATGAAACGGAAGCCGACCTTTCCCAGGGGGAGACGCCTGAGACTGCAGGCAACATCCATCTGATAGCCCCCAGTTTTACCAAGTTTCTTGAATGCCTACATGAAGCTCCGATGACTGAAACTTCACCGGAACTAAAAGGTGAGTTAAGCACACCACCTGAAAATGAAGGAGTCTACGAGGCAATGCTAAAGCGAAAGGGACTAATGCGAGAGTAATGAAATTGCTAATCTAGCCATCGACAACTTGTCTTTATCGCCTTGTCAGTTTGCTAAATTCAAAAGTATAAACTTTATATTTTCGTCCTGAACGGCATTAACTAATGCTCCGAAATTATCTGGTGTAACGAAGTAATAATTCACTGGCAAGCCGCTCATATCGCTGCTTCCATTATCCATTTTGTAGGTTGCCTGAATAGCTCGGGTCAAAGCGCGGATTTCTGCCACTGTATGTGGTTTTCCATCACTTGCTAAAATTCGCTCTGCTGAATGCCAAGGTCCTTCACCTAACCTCACTCGGGCCATTTCCATAATTGCCGCGCTTGGTACCAAATCTAATGGCACTTCTTCAATCGGTTTTTCAGGATAATCTGCAGCATATCGATCGCGGGCATGCTCTACAGCTCTAACGCCGGTACCAACTACCGAGGCAATGGGCTTGGGAATTACTGAAGCCACTAATGTGGTGCGCAGGGCAGCAGCTTCTAATTGTTCTCTCTCCAATGCCGCTAATATACGCCTTTCTATTAATAAATCTGCCTGAGCCGCTGCTCCTTTTCTTTCCAGAGTAGCAATTCTGGCTCTAGTACTGGTTATGTGTTTTGTTAGATCGTCTTCGAGCCTTGCTAACGGATTCAACTTGCCTTTTTCAGCTTCTTCTTTTAATAGCAAGCGTTTAAGCGCTCTGGTGGCATATTCATCATTTTGGGCTGCAAGGAGCTCAAGCACTTCCTTGCGCGCGCTTGCAAGAGCGACGGCATCAACATTCGAGGCTGCAGCGTCGTCTAGAACTTTTAGTGCATCGTCTCTTAGAACCGCTAAGTCTTTTGGTTTGCCACTGAAGGCTCTCAACCTTTCAGTAATCGCAGTTATGCGCTGGCCGATTGGCGGAACTTCAGCGCTTGCAGGTACAACTGTGCGCTGAACATCGCTAACAACTTCATCGTTTACAACCTTAACCACCGGCGGTCTGTTGAAGCGTGTCAAGCTTTGGTCAATTTGAGATTGGAGCCTGCCTAATGCGGTTTCGTTCAGATGAGGCTTCATAGCCACAAGCGCTTCTTCTGCTTCTCTTCTGGCTGCCGCGACTGCAGCTTCGTCTGCTGTTGCTGGAAGTCGCTCTAAGGCGGATGTAGCTGTTCGTAGTCGTGTTGTTTTTGTCGAGACTTCTAAGATCGCATCCGATTCTGCTCGAAGAAAAGCTAATGTGTCTGCGTTGGTAACGCCACTATCTAGCGACTTTTGCACTTGGCTTTGTATATCGGCAATTACATCAAAGTCTCCGTTAGCCACTCGTGCTCTCAAGGCGTCGCGTTTCAAAACGTTAACGGCAAATCTGTCGTTCTTCGCAGCCAGGGCTTCTAAAAACTCTGTGCGAATTCTAGCAAATGTTTGCGCATTTACAGTACCCTCTGCTTCTTTAAGCACTCGCAGACCCTGAGATCTTATTTCAACAAAGTCTGTTCCTTTGAATGCTCTTATTTGAGAAGTGACTGCTCCCATGCGTTCTGTTGCTATTGCATTTCCGCGTGCCACCACATCTGCGGCTACGGCATTGTCCAGAGTGGTGAAGGTTTGGCGAAGCGCATCGTCCAGGCGAGTAAATTCAGCTGGATCCAAATGGCTCCTTAGTGCCTGAAGAGCTCGAGCGGTTTGCTCTTTGATTGCAGCAACTTCGGTGGTGGACAGTTTCCCTTCCGCAAGTTTTCTTGTTAAGGTATCCATTGCATTAGCAAATTCTCGTTTCAGCGCAACTGCCATCTCTCTATCAGAAGCCGAAGCGACAATTTGTTCTGTCAGAGAAGTAATGCGAGCACGAAGCGCAGCCGAATCGAGTTGTTGAAGAGCAGCCTTGCTATATGAAATTTTGTCCAAAAGATTCCTATATAATTCTCGTCCAATTGCCGAAGTATCAGCAGCCAAAATTTCTGTCAATTTGGCTAATGTTCTTTGACCTGCCGGATCACTGACTAGAGCACGCAAGGCTGTCTCGTTCGATAAAAGAATTTTGCAAATAACTTCGTCACTAGATGCCGCCTGAAGAAGCCTAGGGTTAGCTCCAATGGTTTTAATCAGACTAGCCAACACTATAGAGTCATTACCAGCAGCAGCGAGCATCTCTGGAGTGGCGCTAACCATTTTTGCAAGAACGGTTAAGTCATTGCCAGCAGCAGCGAG
>JAHCIQ010000007.1 GCA_026129135.1 Cyanobacteria bacterium TGS_CYA1
AGGGCGCATAATACCTTTTTACAGAAAGGCAATTGAAAATAGACCACAAGATCATAGAGAGATTTTGGGCTGATTTATCGTAATTGAATATTGAATATTGAATATTGATGCTTGATGCTTGATTCTTAGACTCTGGTGCTCTTTCCGCAATCAGGGCAGAAGAAGAAGGACGGGCTCACTTTGGCTTCACAGTGCGGGCAGGAGCGAACGCTCAAATCCTGATCCATGGTTGGATAACGACCTTCCATGATTTCTTTGAACTGTTTGCTTTCGGACCATGCCTTTACCTCTTTCGCTCTAAATACAGATAGAGGGTGCGACAAGGACGATTCTTGCAAGATTTTATAGAACTTGTTCAAAGTACTGTGATCCAGGTCTTCATAACTGTCTGCCTGGCGCAAGAATTCTTTAGTGTCCATCTGGTCGTAAATCTTGCCGCTTCCAGACGCAAGCTTCATATGCAGACGGATGCAAACATCGAGGTCTTGCGCTACGAGCATTTCTGCACGATCCGCAGTCAATTCGGATTTGCGTGACCAATCGAACAATGCTGCTTGCAAAAGAGCACCAGCCACGCCACCGGCTCCAACGCCAAGCAACTGCTGCGCCATTCTCACCAAGAAGTAAGCGATTGTTTTGTACAAAACGTGTCCAGCTTTCACATGTCCCAGTTCATGACCCATCACAGCCATTAACTCTTCTTCGGTAAGCATTTCCACAAGCCCCGAATAAAGAATAATCACCGGACGCTCAACACCCATCGTAACGGCGTTTGGCACTGGATTCGACGCTATGAACAAATCGGGCTCGTGCATATCTAGAATTTCGGCAGCTTCTTTATAGAGCTTGTAAATTTTGCCACACTGCTTGGGCGTGACATGCACCGCCTGACCCAAAAGAGAAATACGCACGACGCGCTCAAAACCAAGCTCAGTCAGTCGAGAAAATACCTTGTCGAGCACGGGTATTTTTCGCACTGCTTCAAGTGCAGCTTTGTCTGCAGGGTGCTCGAAAGCAGCAGACGAGATGCGGGGAAATTTCTTCTTGGTGATGGCAGAAGTCATATTTGCTCGGTCCTCATAAAAGTCCTATCTAAGTTCTACCCGAGAAGCAAAAGCAAAATATCCGGGTCAACCCTATATTTAACTTAAAGAGAACACTTCAAGTCCTCGACCGACCACGACGGCAAGATTTTTCTGGGCCTGAATGATTGTGGCTGAGGCAGAGTCGATTGTGGGAATGGTTTTAATTTCCTGAGGAGCGTGAGCCTGAGAAATATCGATTATTGAAACCAGGTCCTCGCCAGTTTTGTCTTTTCCCACACAAACGACAGTGTTTGCGTTGGATGTGACAGACATGCCGTCGTGTTTCAAATCGAATTTAGAAATAAGCTTGATGCCACTTTCATCAAGTTTGAGCATGACCAGAAAACCAAATGAATTGGGGTCCACGCAGGTGGCTATGATCAAATCGCCTTCAAGACAGAAATCTCTGATAGCAAGGTTGTCGAAGTGATATTTGCTGCCTGGTTTGAATGCGCCTGCTTGCGGCTCGCCATTGTCGATGGTGTAACTTGCAAAATCGTTCAAACCAGCAATAACAATTTGCGTATTCGACGCTTTGATGAGCGAATAATTGCCTGTGGCTTCGATATTTTCGAAGTTTTCCATTTTGTCTGAATAAACTTTGAAACAATGCACACGCGTGAGCTTGTCTTGCGGGTCGACTACGTAGACGCAATGTTTGTTTTTGTCGAAAGTCAGACTTTTACCTGTGACATTTGATGTTGCAATCACATCATCGAGCTTGTTCATGCGACGCAAACTCAAATCGCCTCTGCCACCAAGACAAAGCACATAACTTCCAGCTCCACTGATGGCTTTGAGTGGAGAAAGTGTCGACGTCTCGGACACTAATTTTGGTCTTGTCGGCTCCGAAATATCATAAGACATGAATTCGCTGGTCAAAATAACTGCAAGGTCGCCCCAGGCGCACACTTGCGATGCAGCAAGCCTGGGAATCTTATACGAAAATACGTGGCGGAAACTTCCTGTTTCGCGGTTGAACACTTCCATCCCGGCTATTCCGTTACCCAGATAAAGACTCTTTGTGTCGGTTGCAAGGCTCGATGCCGATATCTTTCCATAAGACTTGAGCCCGATATCGAAAGTGCCAACATCTGGTCTTGTAAAATTAAGGCCTTTGTCCAGGCTCAAAGCCATTACAGCTAGCTTGTCTTTGCTTTCGCCAACGAGCACGATTTGATTCTGCAATGGCATCGCAGAGATAAGACGATTGACCGGGGCAAGAGCAGTGCGTGCCACCGCCTTTGGTGCAGGAGTAATAGCAATGCTTCTGGCTTCGAGACTGCCGCCAACCTGTCCGATAGCAACGAGTCCGCCCTTGAATTGAACCAGTGTATTGAATTCGCCTTCCATTTTTATGGCGTCTTTGGGCTGGGGCGAAACCGGATTGGCGATATTGAGCAAGTCGATTCTGGAATCGGCACCATTTGTTTGCAAAACACTCAAAATCTTATTTTGAACAGCAATATCGCTCACCGTTTGATTCACCCTAATAGAAGCCAGGGGATTCAAATCGCCCGAATTTTTTTGTAAATTGATGGCATAGCTCATCACCAGATTTTCTTGATTTGCGGATGCACCGCCCACATAGACCACTTTGCGATCAAGACAAATGGTGGACGCATCTTTGAACTGTGTGAGCGGCGCGCAAAGCACCACTTGCGGTACCACACCTTTAGCCAGACGAATAGCTAAAAGAGCGAGATTGCAATCCGGATTTTTTTGCGGTTTTTGCACGAGCAGATAAGCCATGCCCTGCTGCACTTTCATATCGATGACCTGGCGGGCAAAACTGGAAAGTTCGGCAACCACTTCAAACGACGGAGCAAATCCTTTTGCTGCCTTCATCTCAGCAAGAGACAATCTGCCATTGCCATCGCAAATACAAATCTGTCCTTTATTGGGCACACCAAGAAAATCGGCTGCTACCGCTGGCGGCCAACTTTGTCTGCCCAGGCTGCGAGGACCTTTAGCAACTACTTTTTTGACTTTGACTTTGCCTTTGTCTTTAGCTAGAACCAGCTCGTCTAAACCAGTTGAAGTCAAAAGACCAAGAGCACCGCTCAAAAGAAATTTTCTTCTGCTAAGCATGATTCCAATTATCTAAGAGCACTGATGAGTACGTTGGTCACAAACTGTATGCAAACAATTGCAATAATTGGTGAAAAATCCATTCCTCCCATTGGGGGCAGGATTTTGCGAAACGGCTCAATAACTGGTCTGACGATACGATCCAACAGCGCGAATGGCTGCTTGTACCAGTCGATACTTGGGAACCAGCTCAAGAGGCACCATATGACTAAAAGAATTTGAAAAATTCCCAGTAAATTAGTCAGGACCAATGCCAGTGGATTAGAACTCATAGGGATAGAATTTTTTCCTGTTGATAAAATATAAACCCGATTTGAATTGTATCACTTTATGGAATTAAGCACCGAGCTAGGTCTCATCGAAGAGATCAAAAAATGGACCCACTCAGATTTAATTGGCGACGACTGCGCCATTCTTACATTCAATGGACCGGTTCTTGCAAGCACTGACAGCCTGGTCGAAAACGTCCATTTCAGACTGAGCACCACTTCTTTCTTCGACCTTGGATATAAATCAGCAGCAGTTAATCTAAGTGACATTGCGGCGATGTCGGGAAAGCCCCGACAAATACTTATAAGCCTGGTTTTACCAGACTATGTCAAAAAAGAGCACCTGCATGAGTTTTATCTGGGACTCAACGACTGTTGTAGTCGTTACGACACAATAATCGCAGGCGGCAACCTGACCAGCTCGACGCAATTTTCAATCAATATCACAGTTCTTGGCCAAGCGCATGAAAAAGGCGTCGCTCAAAGACATACAGCAAAATCAGGTGATTTAATTATCGCGTCTGGCGACTTTGGCGCAAGTGCCTGTGGTTTTCACTTGCTCAATAGCAAAGATGAATCACTTAAAACCAGAGCAAAAGAAGAGTTTTCTTACTGTCTAAAACGCCACAACAAGCCCGAGCCCAGACTTCGCTTGTCCTGGCAGATGATTGAGCGAAGCAAAAACTTATCGATGATGGACACAAGCGACGGACTGGCAGACGCCTTATTGCAAATGAGCAAAGCGTCTAGTGTGAGTTTTGAAGTGGATCTCGCCTCGATCCCGATACATGAGCAAACGAAAAACGCCGCATCGGCTCTTGATTTAAACCCGTTCGAGCTGGCATTTTACGGCGGCGAAGATTACGAATTGCTTGCCTGCATGAGCGAATCGGACTGGCTTGAAATCAAGAAATCTTTCAAAGAGCACGAGGACTCCCCGCTTAAAGTAATAGGCAAAGTGATAAAAAATGACGCGGGCTCGGTAAAGTTAATTCAAACTGCCCAATTTCAATGGGACGATTGCCTTAATATGGACAGGATATTCAATCACTTTGAAAAAATTTAAAAGGGTGACAAGCAATGACAAATACCGCTCAAACACAAAGTCATATTATTGACGGCAAAATGCTTGCCGAAAAAATCAAAGGCGAATTGAAAGTAGAAGTAGATGCCTTCCTGGCCAAAGGTCTGCGTCCGCCCGGTCTTGCAGTTGTGCTCGTGGGCGACGATCCAGCCTCGCACTTATACGTGAAAAACAAAATAAATTCTTGCAAAAAAGTCGGCATTCACAGTGTCCTTGAACAACTAGACAAAGATGTCTCCATGGACGAAGTAAAAGCCTGCCTCAGAAAATTGAATGAAGACAAAGCTATTGACGGGATTCTGGTCCAACTCCCCTTGCCCAAACATTTAAACGAAGAAGAAATTCTGGACATCATGGACCCTAGCAAAGACGCTGACGGTCTGCATCCTTACAATTTGGGCTCTCT
Organism: Cyanobacteria bacterium TGS_CYA1; assembly: GCA_026129135.1. Taxonomy (GTDB): domain Bacteria; phylum Cyanobacteriota; class Vampirovibrionia; order Obscuribacterales; family Obscuribacteraceae; genus Aved-18. The sequence goes on from JAHCIQ010000007.1 coordinate 4,936, forward strand.
GGTCCAGGGCAAACCTGGTCTTCGCCCTTGCACTCCTTTGGGAATTATCTCCTTGCTTCAGCACTACAAGGTCGAAATGTCTGGCGCTAACGCCGTTGTAATAGGTCGCTCGAAATTAGTGGGCAAGCCAATCGCGCTTCTTTTAATGGAACAGAACGCCACTGTGAAAGTTTGTCACAGCCGCACCAAAGACTTAGCTGACGAAGTTCGCAAGGCAGATATTCTGGTTGTTGCGATGGGCAAAGGCAAATTCGTCAAAGCAGATTGGATCAAAAAAGGCGCAGTAGTGATAGACGTTGGCATTCACCACGAGAAGAAGGCAGACGGCATGTCTTTGATCTATGGCGATGTCGACTATGAGCCAGCTTCGAAAATTGCTTCGCTCATCACTCCAGTGCCAGGTGGTGTTGGACCTATGACCGTAACTCAACTTTTGTGCAACACAATTTTTGCGTACAAAAAACGCATGGGATTGAATTAAGTCAATGAGCGCAATTACGACAGGAGTACGACTTCCAGTCTGGTCTAAGATTATTGTTTTTCTTACCTTGAGCGGCATCATGGGCTCGATTGCCACGCTCGTATACGGTTCTTTTGAAATAAAAAGAATGGCGGAACTGGCTGGCAATCCCAAATACGTGTCAAGTCTGGGCAGAAAAATAGTTGACCTTCCAGAGCCTTTACCGGCTGGATTTCAATTCCAAGTGGGAATGGATATGCGCTTTTTGAGACTGGTCAGTCTTATAAATCGCGATGCAATGCAGCAATATACGTTTTACGATTTTCCGGGGTCGACTAACCAAAAGGCGAAAAAATTTACCGAAGACGCCTATGCTTACGGAATGAATACACCCTCGGTGGTCGGCAAATTCACTTCTTTGATCAAAGAGGGCAGCTGGCAGCTTTTGGGCAAAGAAATGCCGTATATGCTTGGCAAAGTCAAGACTCAAGAAGGGCAGAACCGACAGGGGCTGGTCGCAAGCTGCGTCAACGAAAAAGGTCACGCATTCTTGTTTTACGCTGTACAAGTGGACAATCAAAAATTTGACATGGCCCCCAGCATAGAACTTATCAAGAGCATAAAGTCTTTTTAAGTGCCGTATGACATGCACGAATCCAAGCGAATATACTATAAGTTAGGATGAAATTCAGAAGAGGGAATTCAGGGACTATGAGCCAAGCAAAACATCACGATTCTAGCCAGGGCTGGCTTATTTTCTTTTTTGTTTGCTTTGCCAGTTCGGTTCTGGCTCTTGGAGTCTGGGCGATGTTCAATTATCATGCCGACGAGCCTGCCCCTACAGCTGCACCTGCTGGTCACTAATTTTTGGTCATTTCAAAACCCAAACAATCAATTGCTGAAGTCATAACTGTCGGCACCGAGTTATTGCTTGGACAGATAGTGGACACTAATACGCAACACCTCGCACAAGAGATGGCGCGTCTTGGTATCAATTGCTTTTATCACACGACAGTGGGCGATAACAAAGAGCGCATCATCGCTTGCATAAAAGCAGCATTGAAGCGTGCAGACCTCATCATTTTATCTGGTGGACTTGGTCCAACAGCAGACGATTTAACCGTCGAATGCATGGCAAAAGCGCTTGAAGTCGAACTCGACATGCACCAACCGTCGCTCGAACATATCAAAAAATTCTTTTCCACGCGCAATATCGTCATGCCCGAAACCAATGCAAAACAAGCTCTGATACCACGAGGCGCAGAACCACTTCAAAACGATACCGGCACCGCCCCTGGTATCTACTGGGATGTGCAACCTGAGCTCTTGAGCAAATTAAATATCGAATGCAATCGCATCATGGTGGCATTGCCTGGAGTTCCATTCGAACTAAAACATCTTTTCAAAGTACAAGTAACGCCCAGATTGATGCAAGACGGTGAAGCTGGAAGCGCCACCATCTACTCCATAGATTTACGCCACTACGGCATTGGCGAATCAGCCCTGGCTGAGCGTTATGCCGACTTGCTGCACTTATCCAATCCCACCGTGGCACCATATGCGGGGCATGGCGAATGTCGTCTTAGAGTTACCGCCAAAGCAGCTTCACTGGAAGAAGCCAAAGCTTTGACCAAGCCGGTGGTAGATCAAATCATCGAACGCAGCGGACCGCTTCTGTATGGATTCGACGACACCAATTTAGAGACTGAATGTGCAAGACTCTTGACTCAAAAGGGTATGACCATCTCGCTTGCTGAATCTTGCACCGGGGGCTTGATGAGCAAGCTTCTGACAGATATTGCCGGCTCGTCTAAATTTATAAGCTTGAACCTTGTCACTTACGCTAATGAAGCGAAAGAAAAAATGGTCGGGGTGCCTTCAGAAATTTTGGCTCAGCACGGAGCAGTTTCTGAAGAATGCGCAAAATCGATGGCTCGTGGGGTCAGGCTTTTGACCTCATCCGTTATCGGATACGCTATTACAGGCATAGCTGGTCCCGATGGCGGAACGGCGGATAAACCAGTCGGTCTAGTCTGGCTAGCCCTTGACACTGAAAACGAAACAATCACAAAAGAACTTCGCTTACCAAGCCATTTATCCAGAAAGGAAATTCGAACAAGGACCGCCAAAGAAGCTCTAAACATGCTCAGGCTCTATCTTGTTTGATTAAGCTTATAAGTAATGGGTATTTATAAATGGAGTAAAATCGTCTTAGACGAGCTTAGAATATCGATTGATGGACAGAAATCGAGACAGAGATAGAGACAGACTGAATATGCCAATAATAGCGGACTCGGTTTTTAACCGACAGGTCAGCAATGTTCGCACGAATCAGCTTTCGCTCGAACAGTTACGAGCTCTTGCCGAATTGAATGCTCCCACCGAGCGGCAGACCCAAGACGCAGGCGGACAGGGACAACAATTTTCGCAAGGGCGCCAGGTGCTCACCCAGGAAGACGTCGAGCGCATTGCCTTTTATGATGACCTCACTCCTGTCTACAATTTCAGATATCTGCTGCGCAAATTAGACCGCGAGGTCCGTCGCTCCAAACGATACAACCGCCCCCTTTCAATTATGATTGTGGCAGTAGGCGGGCTGCAAAAAATTCAGGCTGAATTTGGCGATCAGATTCACTTGAACACTCTCATTTTCGTGGCCAATCAACTGAACGCAGCATCACGCACAGACATAGACATGGTGGCACGTTACGGCGAAGACAGATTTCTTTTGATGTTACCTGAAACGCCAGGTTCTGGCGCAGTGATAGTAGCTGACCGTATTCGCAAAAAGTTTCTGGAACTTCCTTTCGAGCACAACTGGCACAAGCTCTGGGTGGAAACAAGTATTGGTATCGCTTATTTTCCAGCCCACGGTACCGCACCGCAAGAACTGATTGCTAAAGCCGATCTCGCTTGCGACCTTGTAGTCGAGCGCGGCGGCAATGGTACTGCTTTTTGTCCCTAACTGATTTTTAAATTACAGAATAAGCATCGCATCGCCGTAACTGAAAAAGCGATATCTGAGCTCAACAGCTTCGTTGTACGCCTTTAAAATAGATTCTCTGTCTGCAAATGACGCAACAAGTACAAGCAGGCTGGAGCGTGCCAGGTGAAAATTAGTAATGAGCGAATCAACAATCAAGAACTCGTGTCCAGGCTGAACATACAAAGAAGTACTCTCACCATCGACCGCGCGCACGGTATTATATCTGGTGCCCATGCCAGAACCAATGCCAGAACCAGTGCCAGTTCCAGCTCCTGCACCAGAAGCAGCGCCTTTCAATGCAGCAGACTCAAGCGCTCGAAGCGACGTGGTTCCCACAGCAAAAACACGTGAACCGCTCTCTTTGGCTTTATTTATGACGTCTGCAGTTTCCTTAGAAATATAAAACTGTTCCGATTCTAATTTGTGGTCCTCGACTGAATCGGCAATGGGCTTGAACGTACCGGCACCAACGTGCAAAGTAATATACTCGACATGCACGCCCATATCTTTTAATTCAGCCATCAGACTATCGCTGAAATGCAGTCCAGCTGTAGGTGCGGCAACGGCTCCTGGATGTTTTGCAAAAACTGTTTGATAGCGGTCGATGTCGTTTCCGCGCTTAAAGTCTTCTTTTAAATCTTTGAGCGAGGCGCGCTTGCTCAAAATATACGGAGGAAGAGGCGCAAAGCCAACTCGGGAAAAGAATTCGAATGCGCTTTTAGCAGCACTCAAATCAATAAGTACTCTGCGCTCTTTCTTTTCGGTGAGCATGAAGCCCGCGATTTTGATACTGTAAGTGGTGCCGTCTTCAGCTTCGACGTCAAGCTCTTCGCCCTCTTTGAGCCGCCTTATCGGCGACCCCATTGCCTCCCAGATTTTTCCACCCGATTCTTTTTCTGGCATCGCACGCAAAAACAATAAATCAATCAGTCCACCACTTTTGCGTTTCGCCACCAGATGCGCGGCAAGCACTTTGGTGTTATTAACTACGATTACATCGCCAGCTTTTAAATACTGTTTGATATCGCTGAATTTTTTATGCTCAAGATTGCCATTTTTTCTATCGAGCACGAGCAAACGCGACTCGTGCCTCACAGCCAAAGGCTCGTGAGCAATAAGTTCGCCAGGCAAATCGTAATCTAAATCTTCAAGCTTCAATGACATGATGGGTAGAATTATAGAACGTGCCAAACTACAAAGAGCTAATCAAAGAAATTGCTAACGACCTGGGTTTTCATCAGGTCTCATTTGCGTCGCTTGCCCCTCTTGAAAATGAACGTGCTCACTTTGAAAAGTGGCTCGGTATGGGTTTTCAAGGCACAATGAATTATATGGCACGCGACCCGGAAGCTCGCCTGGACCCAAGACGTCCTTTACTTCAAACCAGATCTGTCATAGTGCTTGCAGTAAATTACTACACCCCTCGCCCGCCCAAACCCGGTCCATTTCATGGCGCAGTCGCCACATATGCAGTAGGTCGCGACTATCATCTGGTCATTCCAGAAAAGATAGCCATCTTCAAAGAAAAAATCGACCAACTGCTCAGTCAAAAATCGCAATCAAGAGCTTGTACAGATAGCGCTCCCGTTTACGAACTGGGTCTTGCCGCACGTCATGGCTTGGGCTTTTCGGGCAAACACACTTTGATAATCGGTCCAAAATTATCTGGCTCATACAATTTTCTTGCCGAATTATTTCTGGATAGCGAACTTTCATCTTTTGGCATAGAGCCGGACGGTCCTTACAAAGGCACATGCGGCGACTGTTTTCGTTGCGGCTCTGCTTGTCCGACTGGTGCCATTCAAAATCATGGTGATTATTTTGTCGACGCACGTCTATGCATTTCATACCAGACCATCGAAAACAAAGAATCTATCCCAATCGAACTGCGTCCCAAATTAGGCAACTGGGTCTTTGGTTGCGATATTTGCCAGGAAGTCTGCCCTTATAATTCAAAGACTCCAACCACGCCCTGGGCTGAATTCAAGCCAGAAGCGGGAGCCACTCACTATCTTGATTTGTTGTCTTTGCTCGATATCAAAACACAAGCAGAATTCAAAGAACGCTTTTCGCACACACCTTTGTCTAGACCCAAACGCAAAGGCATTCTGCGCAATGCGCTTATCTGCATAGGCAACGAATTGGCTCAAACTGGCGAAGACAAATTCGTCTTGAATAAACTTGTAGATTTCGCCTCGAACGAAGCCGATCCTCTATTGCGCGAACACGCCGCCTGGGCTATTGCGCAATCTAATCTAAGATAGAAACTAACTTTCGAAGCATGGATTAATTCACCTACAGCGGAAACAAAACTGCCCTTCAAAACGCCCAGCCAGACCGGCTCCGATAGGGAGTCGTGAGAAATTTCATGCTTTTTTACCACTCGCCGACGGGCTTTGACTTTCGAAGCTTTTTAAATTTTGCGCACTGTGCCGCAAACGCGCACAGGCTCAAGACATAGTAAAAATGAAGTACTTTTCTCACGAACCCGAAACGGACGCAGACAGGGCTTGGTTCTTCAGCCTCAAAAAGTTGGCCATTGTAGGCAACAACAACAACAACAACAACAACAACAACAACAACAACAACCCTTTCGCGCGCGAACTTTTTTTGCGCTACATTCCAGCCGTCAAGCCGCCATCTATGGGAATCACAGCGCCAGTAATATAACTTGCTTCAGGCGAGCACAAAAACAAAACGACTTTAGCAACCTCGTCGCATTCGCCTACTCGCTTCATAGGAATATTGGCATCGACAAATTCTTGCAAGGCTTGAGCGCCAGTAATTCCTTTGCGCTTGCCTACATTTTCGTTGAAGCGTTCGCACAATGGAGTGCGTATACAACCAGGACAAATGGCGTTGCAGCGAATACCTTTAGAGGCATAGTCGAGCGCGGTCGACAAAGAAAAATGAATCAGTCCAGCTTTAGAAGTAGAATATGCCGCACTGTATTTGATACCGCGCAATCCTGCATCGGACGCATTATTTATAATGGCACCGCCACCTGAATCGATCATGAACGCAAGACACTGCTTGGTCATGAAATAGGCGCCTTTCAAATTAGTATCAAGCACCAAATCCCACATTTCCTCTGTGGTTTCATGCAAGGGCGCGACTGTTTCGATGCCTGCGTTATTGAACAAAAAGTTTATGCGCTTGTACACTTTATTTGCGACGCGAGCAACTGACAAAGACGTTTCTTCTTTTGATACGTCTCCGACAATAAGATCAAATTGACAGTGTGCAGGCAGGCTGCCAGCGACTTCTGCAAGACCCGATTCGTCTATGTCGACTAGAATCAAGTTTGCGCCTTCTGCGCCAAAAGCAAGGGCAGTCGCTTTGCCAATACCGGAGGCAGCACCCGTAATAACAGCTACTTTATCTTTGAATTTCAAACCAAACCCACTAATCTTTTTTCTTTGGACTGTTAATCAGTTCGGTCAGAGAATCGATAATCACACGATCAGCTTTATGCTGCCAATCAAGAGCGGTAAGCAATTCGCTGCGCGACATGAGACCGCGAGCTAGAATCAATTCGCCAAGTGGTCGACCAGATGTTTCTTGATCTTTGATTATTTCTTCAAGCTGGCTGACAGTAAGTTTGCCATGCTTCAAGAGTATTTCGCCCAGACGCTCAGGACGGGTGAGAATATCCCACTTATCTTCGTCTGACAGATTTATTTGGTTTTCAGCGGGTTGTTGAGCGTCACTCATTTGTTATCCCCTTCCCCTTGGCAGGAATACCCTTGGGTTATAAGGCGGATATTCTACCAAAATAAGAGCTATGATCGAAACATGCTCTTAGAAAATCCCAGCACCGACTTTATTACTTTAGCGGTCCTTTTTCTTTTCCTGGTCGCAACAATAAATGTCGTTTTAGCTTCAATCAAGAAAAAACTCCTTGTGTCCTGGCTAAGCGCTATCGTTTTTACGGGGATAGGTGTTTACTACCTCTATTTGGCAATGACGTGTTACACGGCGCTTGAACTATCTAAAAACGCACAACAGCCTAGTTTAGAAGCCAGATTTGCGCTCTTTCACGGTCCTCAAACTTTGAGCAAAGAACAGATCAAATCAATTTATGTCCGTCAAGAATGGACCAGTCGCAAACATGGTCCTGAGAACTGGTACGAAGTACTGATTGAAAGTAAAGCTGGCAAAGTGCTCAGTCCCAACTGGTCGGTTAGCGACAAGAATAAAGAAGAGCTGGAACAACTCACTCGATTGGTAGAACAAATGCAAAGCCAGGGTCTACCGCTTGCATTTACCTACAAAGACAAAAACGGCAAATTGCACCAGACCAAGTCTCTTATCGAGCGTCCAGAATAAGGTTTAGAGTGGATCTGAGAGTGGACCTAAGCTCTTGCTGAAGCAGGCTTGCCCATCTGTTTTTTCAGTTTCATTTCGCGCCAGAGAACAAGCAAACAGCTGGCGTTGAATATCGAGCTGTAAGTTCCAGAAATGATACCTACGAGCATCGCCAGTACGAAATCCTTTGTAGTCACCCCGCCCCACAAATAAAGCGCGGTCAAAGTGAATACAACGGTCAAACTGGTATAGATGGAACGTGCAAGAGTCTGATTGACACTGTCGTTTGTGACATCGCCAAATGTTTTCTTGTACTCCTCGCCAGTTTCAGGATTTTTAGTCTTACTGCCGACATACTTGGCATTTTCTCTGATTCGGTCGAATACCACAATGGTGTCGTGAACTGAAAATCCGATTACAGTTAGCACTGCCGACAGAAACAAACTATCTACTTCGACCCCAATCACAAGTCCAAGAATGGCATAGAATCCACACAGAACAATGACGTCGTGCAACAAAGCGATGATGGCGCATACGGCGTAGTCGAGCTTGTATCGGTAAGAGATGTACAGGATCATCACTGCCAGAGTCGAGAACAAGGCTATCAAGCCATTCATCAAAAGTTCAGGACCAATTGTCGCTGTTACTTTATCGATTGAAAGTTGCTTGAAGGGACCCAGTTTGGCTTCGAGCGCTTTGTCCAGTTCTTTTTTGAGATTTTCATCGTCGAGCGCTTTAGTCCTGAGCACGACGGCTTCTTTACCCGATATATAGGCTTTCTGCACCTGCGATCCAGCTAGATGACATTCTTCCAGCACCTGGTGAATAGGCTCCAATTCAACCGGTTTTTCAAATTGATATTGAAGAATGGAACCGCCAGTAAAATCAATTCCTGGTTTAAGCGGAGTGCCATATTTGGCATAAGACATTCCGATTCCAACCAATCCTGGCAGAGTCAAAAGAAGTGAAATTCCAATCCATATCCAGCGATATTTGACAATGTCGACTTTCACTTTGTAGTCCTGTTCTTTAGTACTCACTACACTGCCTCCTTCTGCTTAGGCTTTGGTGTGGCGGAAGATTTAGAATCGAATTTTTGTCCGAATAATCCAAAACTACGCGGTATCAAATGCAGCATCGTTCGAGAAGCGGTAATGGCTGTAAACATAGAGACCGCAACACCAATCGCTAGCGTGACAGCAAAGCCTTTTACAATTGATGTTCCAAACATCATCAGTACAGCGCATGCTATCAAGCTGTTCGCGTTAGAGTCGAAAATAGCGGAAAAGGCTCGACCAAACCCGGCTTCAATAGCCGAATAAAGTGCTTTGCCATTTTTCAGCTCTTCTTTGGTTCGCTCGAAAATCAGAATATTGGCATCAACTGCCATCCCTATTGAAAGAATGAAACCAGCAATACCAGCCAGGGTAAGAGTAACCGACATCGAAATGAAAATAGCCAGTGTCGCAAGCGTATACAAAACAAGTGCAATGTCTGCGACCAATCCCGCCCATCCGTAGACGAGAAGCATGAAGACCATGACTGTTGCAATACCGATGCAGCCTGCAATCAAGCTCTTATTAATCGAGTCCTGACCAAGTGTGGCACCAACAGTTCTTTCCTCAAGAATTTGAACTGGAACGGGAAGAGCACCAGCATTCAGTTTTACCGACAAATCAACTGCTTGTTCTTTGGTAAAACTACCTGTGATTTCGCCAGTACCAGTAAGAATTGGCTCTCGCACTGTCACACCACGATATTCTTGCAAAGAAAGCGGGCGTCCGTCAGAGCTACGTTCGGTCGGCACGCCATCAAGAAAAATACCGATTTGCTGACCGACAAGACGCTTGGTCAATTCACCGAATTTTTTTCCACCTTCCGGTTTGAATTCGAAACTGACCCTCCAGGTTGAACCTGCAGCCATGGCTGTTGCTTGAGCACGTTTGAAATCAGCTCCAGTAAGTCCACAATCTTTCCACATGGCGGTGCCATCGGGATTGATTGCTAATTCTTTGAACTCGAGCAGAGCGGTGGTACCGATACGATCTTTTGCTTGTTGGGGATCTTTGATACCGGGCATTTCGACGATAAGTCGATCTTTGCCGGCTCGCTGAACCAGAGTTTCAGAAACTCCAAGGCTGTTAATGCGGTTGTTAATCACAGTCTCGACACCATGCATGACGTCTGGAGTGATTTCTGGCACCTGGGGTGGTGCTGGCAGCGCTTTGAGCAAGAGTTGCGAGCCGCCGCGCAAATCAAGACCCAGCTTGAGGTTAGTGAACAAGACATATCTGGTAGGAATTTTCTTGTCCAAATGTAGAGACTGAGCCAGATTGGCTATGCCAATTCTTTTGAGAATTTGAATATTGTTTGCGAGTTGAGCTTTTTCGAACTCTTGCTTGACCACGTGCTCTTTCTCGTAGAAATTCATTTTCTGCCAGCGTGGCATTTCGGTACAAATTTTCTGAACTTCGAAATTGAGTTCTTCTGCACTCAGATTAGATAGTTCGATCCAGTGATTGACCGTGGATTCGGGCTCTATTTTGAAGAGTGTAGTAAGCGACCAGAAAAAGACGACTATGACCGCCCACGGTTTCCAGTCTTTGAAGATAGACGACGAGCCTATCTTCGAAAGCAGCGATTTACTTGCCATGTTCTATCCTTGATTGACTGCTTGTGCCAGGGAGACTCTGTCTCCACCAGCATTAAGCGCTTGTTCCAAAGCTTCGATGCCGCGTTGCAGCAATTCATCATGTTCTCTTGCATGAGTAGGAAATGCAGCCAGACCTACACTGGCTGTCACTTTGAGATTATTGAAATTTGCGTTCAATGATTGATTCGCCACTCTTTGTCTGATGCGCTCAGCCACCACAGTGGCACCTTGCACACCTGTTTCTGGAAATATAAGAGCAAATTCTTCAGACGAATAACGAGCAGCAATATCTACGTCTCGTGTTGCGCCTTTCAAAATCTCGCCTACATATTTGACTACCGCATCAGAAGTAAGTGCACCATACTGACGGGTGAGATCTTTGAAATTGTCTACTGACACCATGCACAGTGATACTGGTCTTTTGTATCTTTTGGAGCGCTTCAATTCGTCTTTCAATTCTTTCAAGAAAGTACGTGAGTTATAAAGACCGGTCAGCATGTCGAGCAAGGCCAGACGTTCGATTTCCTCACCCTTGCTGGTTGGTGGAGCCGGTTCCGATCCGGTAAGAAGAGAGCGCTGCTCCAGTTCTTTCACGCGTTCTATGACCTGGCTGTCCATGTAGGATCTTGCTCCGGTCTGTTTTACACCCGCGGGGTTTTCGAGCACCCGGCAAAACATGCATGTGCGTCCGCTGCAAATGTGGTCGGTTCTTCCTGTAGCCATTTAAATCAAACCTTACTCGTGGTGTCACTGGTGTCAACGAGAGTAAATTATGACGCCTATAGTTATAAACCTATAGATAAATATATTTTCAGCAGTAACTAAAATCCATAATACAGCGCCTCGAATTAGCTCAGAAAGCGCCTGTCTGTACCAGATTTCCCTTACTTACAACCTTTCTACCGTCGACAAAAAGATCTTCTACCAGAGTTTCTGGCATGAGCGCCAGATCGAAAACGTTTTTATTAGTGTCATTTCTCGACGACAGTTTCAGAATCAAAATGTCTGCTCTTTTGTCTTTTTCAATCGACCCGATTTCTTTTTCTTTCGAAAGTGCTTTAGCCGCTTCGAAAGTAAGAAGCAAAAGAACTTTCTTGCTATCGAGCTTGCTGTTTTCGATCACGAATCTTGCAGTTTCCCTCAAATCGAGACTGTAGCTCGATGCCAGACTGTCCGTACCCAGTCCCAGTTTCAACTTGCTTGAAACAAATTTTTCGATGGGAGCAGTTCCATTAGCCAACAAAAAATTACTGATTGGACATACTGCCACAGAAGTGGAAGCAAGGCGCATTGATTCTATATCCTGGTCATTTACTGTCACACAATGTGTGGCAAGCAAATTTGCATCGAGCAGTCCATTTCGTTTCAAATGTTCCAGAGGACTATGTCCACAACCCCGCCACGAAAGCCCTTCGATCATTTTAGCAACCTGTTCTTCAAGTCCCGCCTGCTTGCGAAAACGCGTGAATGCATCGAGTAAAAACCTGTCTATACGCTTGTCTGGATCTGGTTTCGTGTTATTGAACCAATCGAATTCCAGTTGAGATTCACAAATATGAGCCAGCACTTTCGTGTTCTGTCTCGAAGCAAAATCGGCAGCAAGTCGCCAAAGTTGTGGCGACACCGTATACGGTGCATGGGGCGAGACGGTTAACTCTATATTTTTGTTTTTATCTGGAACCGATAGTCGAACCTTTTCAAACCTGTCTTTCCACATGCCAAATTGACTCTCGGCTTGAATGGGATCAACACCAAATAATTCCAAACCCAGAATCCCTTTTAGTCCAAGACTGGCGAGGGCATTGAGTCCTGTCACTGCCTGAAAAGAATTATCCACCAGGAAACTGGTGCCCGAAAGGGCTGCAAGTTTTGCACCTTGAAGCGCCGAATCCATGTACTCATCCTGACTCCAGCTTGCAGTCTTGGCTATGAGTTGCGGGATCCAGGAAAATAATATCGAGCCTGAATCTTTGGCTGTTTTTTGCGGCAGGTCGGTATGACTTAATTTTGAATAGTCCAGATGACAGTGCAAATTAATCAGTCCAGGCATGGCGATTGACTCGCCATAATCGCAAATCTCACCGGCACTGACATTCGAGGGCAACTCCGGGCTGATATGCTTAATCAATCCCTCTTCGATCTTGATGAACTGGTCTTCGAGAGCACACAATTCGCCCTGCTCATCTAAAGAAAGCGTCCATTTGGTTTTGATTACCTGTGATAAAATTCTAAAAGTCTCCAGGAGCAATCAGCGTGAAACTAAATATAGACGAGATTGCATCGCTCAAGCAAAAGCGCTTGAACTTAGACTTTTGCGAAGACATGGATATTGCCGAACTGGAAGATCCAGGGACAGTGAGCGGTTCTATTACTCTATCCATCAACGCTGGTGGAGTGAAAATGGTCGGCACGCTGGAAACGGTGCTCGAGCTGACTTGCGACGTATGCCTGCAACCTTTCGTTCTTCCTCTTGAAATTGACCTGGAAGAACAGTTTGTCTATAAGCGTGCTCAGGTCTCAAGTCGTTATGATGATGACCTGGAAGATGATCACGGTTACACAAAAGAAAAAGAACTTAATCCAGAAGACTTTTTTGAAGTCTTGCCAGATGACAAGAACCTCGATGTGAGCGATATTGTTTATCAGGCAGTAATTTTGAGCCTGCCCGCATTCGCACACTGTGGCGAGTCTTGCCCCGGCGTCCCCTTAAAAACCCAGGCAGCCGTACAGCCTGAATCTGGCGACAAAATCGACCCTCGCTGGGAAAGTTTGAAGAGTCTGTTTCAAAATAAAGAAAATTGATGTCTTCTCGATGTACTAATAGGCATATTTAGTAGATAATTACTAACCTGCTTATATCGCCCGCCCGAATTTTTTCGAGCGTCTCACTTTTAGAAGGAACGCAACAATGGCTTGCCCGAAGAAGAAAACTTCACACCAGAAACAACATTCCAGAAGAGCTAACTGGAAAGCAATCAAGACCACAGTATCCAAATGCTCGAATTGTGGCTCACCAGCTAAATCTCACCAGGTCTGCCCCGAATGCGATTACTATCGCGGTCGTCCTGCTTTCAGAAGCGATTCAGTTTTTTAAGTCTAAAACAACTTCGATTTTCTTCTTGAAAGCCTGAGGCAAGGATCTGAGCACACTATGATAAGAATTGCCATTGACGCCATGGGCGGCGACCACGCGCCCAGAGAGGTGGTCCTTGGGTCGGTAATTGCGGCAAAAGAATATGGAATCGCGATTCAACTCGTGGGTCCTCCCGATGTCATAAGCGCCGAATTGAAACGCAATTCAGTAAAAGAAGTGCTTGGCGGTCGTAGCCCCGAGTCGATGAATATAAGCATAGTTGCCGCTTCCGAAGTGGTTGAAATGGGCGAAAAGCCAAGTCGTGCGGTTCTCAAGAAAAAAGACAGTTCTATATTAGTAGCTACCAAACAAGTGGCAAAAGGCGAAGCAGACGGAGTAGTAGCTGCAGGTTCCACTGGCGCAGCAGCAGTAGCAGCTCAAATTGCCCTGGGCAAATTGCAGGGTGCAGACAAAGCAGCCATTTGTGTTGGCATGCCTACTATAAATAATGAGCCGTGTTTATTACTGGACGGTGGCGCAAGTGTAGATTGCAGCGCCGAAGAGCTATATCACTTTGGTGTTATGGGCTCCGTTCTTTTTAAAGGACTCTATAACACGGCACAACCAAGAGTCGGTCTGCTCAATATCGGGACCGAAGAAACCAAGGGAAATGACCTGGTTCGCGACGCCTACAAGATTTTTTCCGAAAGCAAAGGTCTGAATTTCATAGGATTCGTCGAAGGTCGAGATTATCCTCTTGGAAAAGTAGATGTTGTAGTGACTGATGGATTTACAGGCAACGTGTCTTTGAAAACTGCAGAAGGCATTGCCCGCATGATGAGCCAGATTTTGCGCCAGGAACTGATGAGTTCTATTCGCGGCAAAGTAGCTGGCATTATGGCAGAACCTTATCTCAAAGCGCTCAAAGCAAGAGTCGACCATAACGAACTTGGCGGTGCACTTTTGCTTGGTGTCAAAGGTGTTTATGTAATCGCGCATGGCGGCTCGAAACACACCGCTATAAAAAATGCCATTCGCGTGGCTAAAGACATGGTCATCGCGAACGTAATTAAAAAAATGGAGCAGGCGCTCAAAGTAGACAGCACTCAAAACGGCAACGGCAACGGCAGCGACCATAACGATGCCGATTCCGATGGTAAAAAAAAAGTTAGTGCAGCTGAAAGCAGATAGCCCGCACTAAATGTAGTGGCGCGTAAAAAGGAAGAAACGAATGGCTAAGTTGGCATGCTTGTTCCCCGGACAAGGTTCGCAATCTGTCGGCATGGGAAAAGATCTGTACGAGAATTGCGCTGAAGCAAAAACGCTTCTGGATCAGTTCGACCAATTCAGCAAAGCTTCGTCGATGCAAGCAGCAATCACAACTCTTTGTTTCGACGGTCCTGATACTGAACTCAAACGTACTATAAATACGCAGCCGACAATCATGGCTGTTTCGCTTGCCGCCTGGGCGTGCTATGTGCAAAAAGGCGGACCCAAGCCGCATTTCGTCGCCGGTCACAGCCTGGGAGAGATTTCAGCCCTTGCTGCTTGTGGAACACTGAGCAACGAAGACGCTTTCAAACTAGTATTGAAGCGCGCTTCGCTCATGGAAAACTGTCCTAAAGGAGCTATGGCAGCAGTGCTCAAACTGAGCGCCTCCGCGCTCAAAGAAGTGGTGGACGCGGTTTCGACCAGCGAAAAACAAGTAGTGATTGCCAACTTGAATACGCACGAGCAACTGGTAATCTCAGGAGATCCAGACAAAGTGAGCGAAGCTTGCGCCAAAGTAAAAGAAAAAGGTGGCAAAGCCATTCCTCTGCCAGTCGGTGGTGCATTCCATTCACCGCTCATGCACGAAGCTTCGGTAACCTTTTCAGAGCTTTTAAAAGAAACAAATTTCGGCGATGCCAAATATCGGGTGGTGCAAAACTTCGATGCCAAGGCGCATCAAAAAGGTGACGAGCTCAAGGCTAATCTCGACAAACAGATGGAAAACGCAGTGCGCTGGTATGAATCAATCGAATACATGGTAAGTCAGGGCGTTGATACTTTTGTCGAAATAGGTCCGGGTACGGTGCTTACCGGACTGGTCAAAAAAATCGACGCCAATGTTCGAGTATTCAACATCAACGACAAAGCAAGTCTAGAAGCCACTCTTGAGAATCTAAAACTGGAAGGCGCGCTTACTTAATTACTGCCCGCTGTTCTGTTTTTGATTCTGGTTCTGGTTCTGGCTCTGGTTTTGATTCTGATTGTTTTGATTTTGATTCGAATTGGAACTCGAGTCGGCATCAGCGTAAGTGATGGCGCCACCACTTGAATTATATTGAAGTGCACCACCGGCTCCTCGCTGAATCGAAGCGTTGGCATTTTGTCCAGGATAATAGACATTGCCTTGAGGACGATTCTGTCTTTGCTGATTCTGCTGATTGTTCACCCGGTACATAACTTTGCGCTGAATACTGGGCTTTATCTTGTCTGGTGCATTGCCATAATAAAAGTTATCGCCTGCGGTCTTTACATTGCGTCCAAGAGAAACGGACGGAAGATTGGGGTTGAGCGCATAGCCTCGATTTACTCCGCGGGCAGAATCAGACATAGTGCCTGGAGAGATATAAGTAGAGTCGTGGTTGTTGAGTCCGATTGAGCCCTGGTTGGTCACACGCGAACTGCCATAGTTATATGAATAGCCTTGAGCGAAAGCGGGGCTGGCTGCAAGTCCAATAGCCAGACCAACTACGAAAGGCAACAATTGCAACTCTTTTAAGATATTCATATAGATAGAACCTGTGGCTGAAAAGTTAGTAACAATATGCCCCAAATTGCATTATCTGAATAGATAAGCAGGGCATTGAGCAAGAAAATGCTCGAAAATAGCTGGACTAGTTAGTAAGTTGCCTGAAAGTTAAATGAATGATTTCAGGATATCACGTTGCCAAGAGAATACAAGTAAAATATCGATGCCAATGATTAAATCAATGCTTTTGCTTTTACTCTTACTTCTGAGCACGAGCCAAGCTCAAGCCAAAGTCAAGATTCCCGCAGTGTTTGGCACCAACGCTATTTTGCAGCGTGGCGTGCCAGTGAAAGTCTGGGGCTGGAGCGAGCCGAACGCCAATATTGAAGGCACTCTTCAAGGACCAAATTCATTCGAGCACGAAAAGATTGTGGCTAAAGCAGACAAGCTGGGCAAATACAATCTTGTGTTCAAACCCAAAGAAGCAGGCGGTCCCTACACTCTGAGCGTAAGTGACGAAAAGGACAAAGCCCAATCGACAAACTTATATTTTGGCGAAGTATGGCTCTGCTCGGGTCAATCCAATTTCTTGACCTCGCTTACTGAAGAAAAATTGCTTGACGATGCCACCAAAGAAGGCTTTTCGCCCACAATCAGATTTTTCGCTCCAGAACCGCATCTGAACACGACTCCAGAATATGACAATGACACGAAATGGCAAGCTCTGGACGAAAAAACAGCTCCAGATACTTCAGCGCTGGCTTTTTACTTTTCGAATAAATTGCAAAAGACTTTGAACGTTCCCGTCGGACTTCTTTTGTGCGCAGCTCCTGGTGCCAAGGTTCAATCGTTGTCACGTATGCAGGGCTTGCGTGCGTTTCGCGAAGGACGTGCCGCTCTGGCCGACTTCAACACCAATTTTCCCGAGGCTGGCGCCAGCCCAGAAAAGCTCGACTTCCCTCACGAAGTGCACCGCATCTTGATCGAAGGCGGTGGCGGCGAGAAAAGCAAAGAAGACATGGAAAAGGTCAAAGGCAGAAGTTACCTTCTTTTCAAGTCTGCCACTTCGATTTACAACACGATGATCGCTCCTGTAGCAGGCTTTCCAATTAAAGGCGTACTCTGGTATCAAGGCGAAACGAATATGCGCGAACCGGCGACTTATCTGAGCTTTTTTACTGGACTTGTTCAAGACTGGCGCAATGTGTGGGAAATTCCTAAATTGCCTTTTCTGTTCATTCAGATGCCACCATTTGGTGAGCGCGGCAGCGCGCCCAATTTGTACAGTGTGGGAGCCATTTTTCGCAACATCCAGAGCAAGACCGGTCTATATCCATACACATTCATGGTTCCTGCTATCGACAGTTGCAATAACCAGAAGAATCCGAATTTCCATGCCTCTAACAAGAAGTTGCTAGGTGCACGCTTGTGCAATGCAGCACTTGCCACACAATATGGAAAACCCGCTGTTTATCGCTCTCCCAAAGTAGAAGAGTGTCGTCTCGAGGACAACAAAGTACGAGTAACTTTCAAATATATAGGTAAGGGACTAAAGGTCAACGGCACGTCGCTAAAAGGCTTTGCCATTGCCGGCGGTGACAAAAAATTGCACTGGGCGCAGGCAAAACTCGATGGTGACAGTGTTCTTGTTTGGTCACCTGAGGTCAATGCGCCAAAAATTCTCACCTATGGTTGGGACAACAATCCTGAAGTGAACCTGTTCTCGCTAGACTCACTGCCGGTCGAGCCTTTCAGAGAAGAGTTGTCAGTGCAAAAGAGATAGCCCAAAGATCTGATAATTCAGAGTCCTGTTTCAAATTTATTGCCACTTGATTTCAAAGCCCGAAGAGCCCTTGACATAAAGAGCTTCCAGCTTTTCGTCCGGATATATTTGGGGTAGCCAGAAGAGATATAAGCGCTTAAAATATTAGCTTTATTTAATACTCGCGATAGCCGCAACTGGAGCCGATTCTATGACCGTTTCTAGTAATTAGTAAAAAAAGCGCGCAAAGTTTAGGGTTAACTACTTCATTCAGCAGGAATATTTAAGCTATGATTCCACCATCGATTAACGTTAGATTTGATCGATATTTTCAAGATTAGGTCAATGCGAGGGAGTGATTACTATATGAAAAAGGGGTTGGTCTTACTTACCGCAGCCGCTGCCGTAAGTCTAAGCACCTTAATAGGAACGCCAGCTAACGCTCAAGGCGCCAACGATGTCAGCGAACTTACCGACGTTGTCGGTAACGAATGGGCTTACAACGCTCTCAAAGAGCTCGTCAACAACCCATGCCACATCCTCGTCGGTTATCCCGACAGAACATTCCGTGGTCAAAAGTCCGCAACACGTTTTGAACTTGCAGCTGCTTTGTACAAATACGAGCAGTGCATCGTCGAGCGTTTGAATCAGAAAGCTGATAAGGCAGACCTTGAAAAGTTTGCAGCATTATTGGAAGAGTTCAGAGGCGAGCTTGCTAAGCTCAAAGCCCGTGTAGACGACTTGGAAAGACGTATGAAATTGGTAGAGGACAAAAACCTCGAACAAGATATGCGTCTTGCTTATGCTGAGCGTCAAAAAGGCTTCCTCTGGGAGCGCGTAGTGAAAGGTACATTCATCGACGTTCGTGATATCGGAGTCGGTGTCGGACGCGGCGCTCGCGCTGTGTACGAGTACTTGTTCTAAACTCGCAACAAGCTCACAAATCGAACTAATTAAGAACTTGGACCTGACCTAGTCTATAGTTTGGACTCCCGCTAGTTTTCTGGCGGGAGTTCTTGCTGCCTGTACTAATAAGAGGCTGAGAAAAAATGACCACAACCCTCTCGAAAGAACTTGCATTCGTCAAAGACCTCTGTGGCACCACAGGCGGCATCGCCATGCGTTACTTCAACCAGGGCGACGATGTTTCTCAAGTCAAGGACAAAGCAGACGGCACCCCGGTTACTCGGGCAGACAAAGAAATCGAACGTTATATAAGAGACGCCCTTGCCAGAGAGTTTCCTCTCGACATCATCCTGGGAGAAGAAGAGTCCAGAGCTGAAGAGCTTCAGGTCAAAAGTTCGAAGCGTCGCTGGATTATCGACCCTATTGACGGCACTTTCAACTATGCTCGCGGCATTCCCATCTTTTCAACTCTAATTGCTCTAGAAGAAAACGACGATATTATCCTTGGTGTCATTCACAACCCCGCCCTCGACGACCTTTATTACGCGTCAAGGGGTGAAGGCGCTTACAAGAACGGCAAGAGACTTTCCGTTTCCAGTATAAGTGACCTTTCAAAATCGATGCTCAATTATGGAAGTCCCAAAAGACTGCTCGAGCTGGGCTATTGGCCCAAGCTCACCGACCTCATCGGTCGAACAGCTCGTCAAGGGGGTTTTGGTGACTATCTCAGTTTTGCATTCGTACTTGAAGGCAAAGCCGAAGCTTCTATCGAAGTGGGACTTAAACCCTGGGATCTCGCTCCAATGAAAATTCTCGCTCAAGAAGCAGGAGGAGTATTTTTCGACTTCGATGGTGGCGAGTCCGTTTTCCAGGGCAGTTGCGTCATCGCCAACCAGGCGATAGGCAAGACCCTGAGAGAGTTTTTGCTTTCCTGAATCTAGTTATAAAGTAAAATTGCGCAAGAATCGAGGAAATCTTCGGTGGATAAAGCCGGCTGGTCCAAAACTCTGCAATTTCGTATGACGCTGGCGATGACATTGTCGGGGCTTGTGCCTATTTTCGGCTGCCACATAATAATGTTCGGGGCTTCGCACGACATCATTCCTACCTTCATGTCGCTTCTGCCCTGGTATCTTCCACTTGCAGCACTGCTTATTCTGGTCAACTGGTTTTTGGCCAAGCTCATACTAAAACCCATTAACAGACTTATAGAAGCAGCCACCAAGCTCGCATCGATGGATATCCGAACCCGTCTTGAAACTGATGCCGACGAATCTACCGAAACGCTCGAACTCAGAAAATCGTTCAACAAACTACTCAATAGGCTTGAAGAGTCGCTCAACAGCCAGTGTCAATTTGTAGCAGACGCAAGTCACGAGCTTCGTACTCCACTCACCTCTATTCAAGGCTATACCAAATTGCTGATGAGAAGAGGCGATAACATCGATGCGTCCTTATTGTCAGAAGCTCTTCAAACTGTCACCGATGAATCAGGTCGTCTAATTCGGCTTGTATCCGACCTCTTGCAATTAGCCAGAGCGGACGCGGGGCAATCGATTATTGCCCAGAAAGAAATCATAGATTTGCGCGATGTAGTAAGAAGCGTTGAAGACACAGTCACCATGGTCGCTCCCGAGCAAGTCGAAGTGCAATTCATCGTTCCCAAATCGCCAGTCTGGATGGATGCAGACATGGACAAGCTGAAACAAGTATTTTTGAATCTTTCGAACAACGCTGTCAAAGCCACACAAGCCGGTGGCAAAGTTACTGTCACTTTGCGCGCCTCGAACGATACTGCAATCGTTCGCGTAATCGATACAGGTATAGGTATCGCTCCTGCCGATCAACAGCGCATCTTCGACCGCTTTTACAGAGTAGAGCGCTCACGCACCAGAAGCAAAACCTATGGCGGCGGAACCGGTCTTGGTCTTGCCATTGCCCTCACCATCATAAAAGCGCATGGCGGCAGCATCGAGCTAGAATCGGAACTCAATAAAGGTTCGACCTTCACAGTCAAATTACCAATGGCTAAAGTCGAAACTGACGACGACGATAAAGACGCTACACCGTTTTCAGAAACAGAAGAAGAGGCCAAAATACACGATTGAAATCAGACCTGAATAAACCGCTCAATATCATCAAAGCTTTTGGCTTTTCTTTGATAATTTGCATCTGTGTGTGGCTTCTGTTCAATCTTGGTTTGAACAAAACTTTCGCGAATTTAGGATCTATGATTTTTTGCGGTGCCGATAAAGGTATCGCTGAAACAAATGACTTCATTGAAAAATTGCGCAAAATCGGAAAACCGTCAGAATTCGATCTTTTCAAATCAGTCTGGCCCGCATTTCTTTTCCTTTTCATCACCGAAGCTTTGATCATGCACAAAAAACTAGCGGGCTCTCTCGCAAGCAAGAGTTCAATCATTTTGAACCAAGTGAAGTTCGTTGCGCTTGTTCTGTTTACAGCAACAACGGCGTTTTCTATTTCTGCACTTCTAGAATACAACTGCCTTCTTCAAGCAGTACGTTCATTGTGATTCGTTTCAAGTTTTAAGCAGAAAAGACTATTTCTTCTCTTCTTTCTTATCAGCAGCGCCGCTTGATTTTGGTGCCACTGTTTTGATCACGATACCATCGAGTGGGTTCAAAATTTTGACTGAAGCAGGTACTTTCAAATCGCTGAAGTGGATTGAATCTTCGACTTGTTCGAGCAGAGTCAAATCAACTTCGATGTAGTCTGGAATATCACCAGGCAAGCATTCGATGTCTATTGAAGAAGTCATTTCTTGCAGCTGACCACCAAGAACGACAGCTTGTGAATGACCAACATGTTTGGTTGGCACGGTCACTGTAAGTTTCTTGTCTGTGCTTACTCTGTAGAACTCGACGTTTTGAACAACGTCGGTAGTCGATTTTCTTTGTACGTGTCTGATCAAAGCAGCTACAGGTTTGCCACCTTCAACCTTCAAATCGATAACGTGGGAGAAAGCTTCGGCTGGAAGTCTCGAAAAATCGTAGGCGGAGAATTGCAAGCTTTCGGGCTCTGCACCAGGACCGTACAATGTTGCAGGCACATTGCCTTCGCGTCTGAGCGCGTTGGGTGTTTTTGTCTCACGTTTGGTGACTGTTAGTGAAAGCTTTTCCATTTTTCTTCTCTCATTGTTTCGCAAGTATTACTGATAGCACTGGGGTGCAAGGATTCGAACCTCGGAATGGCTGGACCAAAACCAGCTGCCTTACCGCTTGGCGACACCCCATCGTGCGGTCATTTGCATGACCCAGCACCGCACTATGTAGAACGGGCTGAAACATGAATTTTAGTAAGTATCCGGCTTACATGTCAACGAGATCTAACTTGATTTGAAGCACTAATAAGACAATTAAATATGTCCTGTACTGCTTTTAATATTTTGCGCCTCGCTCATCAAAGACTCGGCGAACGCCATGGCGCTTTGTTTTTCACTTCCGCTCGCCATCGTTGCGAGTGCTTTTAACTTCTCTTGGCCGCTCAAAATCTGGAAATTGACCTTGGTCGAATTATCGCTTTGAACTTTATGAACCATTACATGGTTGTCAGCTACCGAGGCTATGAGCGGTTGATGGGTGATACACAAAATTTGATGAGATCCCGCTAATTGGCAAAGCTTGTCTCTGATTCTTTGTAAAACCATGCCGCTTGTGCCGGCGTCTATTTCATCGAAAACAATGGTTGCCACCTGATCGAATCGAGCAAAAACGACTTTGAGCGCCAGGATAACTCTCGACAACTCACCACCTGAAGCAACTTTGGCAAGTGGTTGAAGCGGCTGTCCCGGATTGGCACTGAAATAAAATTCGACTTTGTCATTGCCGTTGGCATTCAAATCGTCTAGCGCTTCTACTTCCATTTTGAATTGAGACTTTTCCATTCCCAGTTCTTTCAATTCGTGACCGACTTGTTTGCTCAATTCTTGCGCCAGAATTTTTCTAGCAGAAGTTATTTTCACTGCCAGTTGCATGCATTCTTGCAAAAACTCTTCAGTCTGCTTTTTGAGGTCTTCGACACGAAAGAGATTGTTCTCCAGCTTGTCTACTTCTTCACTCAAGCTCTCTCTTTTTTGCACTGCATCACTGAGTGCCGGACCATATTTTTTCTTGATTGTGGACAATAAATGCAAGCGATCTTCTATCTGGTCCAGACGCTCTGGATCGGCATCGAGACTCTCTCTTGTACGACGCAGAATTTTTGCAGCATCGTCTAATTGAGCAAGCACTGTTTGCAAAATCTGAGTACATTCTTCTACGCTCTCATCGAACTTGGTAGCGCGCTCGAGTTCTTTAAGCGCTTCGCAAACCGCATCATAAGCTGCCTTTTCATCGCCCGAAGATTCCGGACTGTCAAAGAGCAATGACATCGATGTGAAAACTGCACGTTCTATCGAAGCTAAATTAGCAAGACGATGTTTTTCTTTTTCTAGCTCGTCCCATTCACTTTCGTCTTTAAGATCTGCTTCTATGAGTTCGTTCAATTGAAAGCGAGAGAAATCCAGGCGGCGAAGCCGCTCTTCCTCGTCCATCTCGAACTCTTGAGCTTGACGTTTAAAAGCTTGATAGCGCGAAAAAGCAGTGGCATATCTTTCGACTGTCTGTTGATGTTTTTTATCCGCGATAGCATCGAGCATCGAAAGTTTGGTATTGCCCGCAAATAATGTGCGTATTTCGTGTTGCACGTGAAAGGTGAGAAGCAGGTTACGCAATTCTTGAATGGTAGCCACATTGACCATGGTTCCATTTATGCGTGAACGTGAACCACTCTGGGTGATTTCTCTTGCAACCACAATTTCCTGGTCGCTTTCGTCTTGATCAATCAGCTCATTTTGCTTGAGCCATGCCCACACCACGCTTGAGGGCTCGAAAACGGCTTCGATTGAAGCTTTGCTTGCACCGTGTCTAATATTCGAACTGGCGCACTTGGCACCAAGCACGATATTGATGGCATCGAATACGATAGATTTTCCGGCACCGGTTTCTCCGGTGAGAACATTTAATCCGCGATGCCACTCGAGGCTTGTGTTATCAATTAAAGCGAAATCTCTAATGCAAATGCTTTTGAGCATATTTTGTATATAGAAGTGGTGTCAAAGGTGATACTAGTACCGAACTTGACACCAGTATAATGCCTTGCCGCCATTTGTGAACCCTCTTCTGCTCTCCAAAATACACGAACAGACAAGGGGCACTTGCTGCTTGTGCACCAAGAAATATCACAACTTATTGTAGCGACTTTATTTTGCCGAAGCAGCTGCTGGTGTGGGAGTCAGCGCGTGCACGCTTACCTGGTGAGCAACCTGCTTGGCGATATTGAAAAAGGCAAGCGCTGTAGGATTTTCAGGATCGCTATTGGTGATAGGTTCTCCAGTATCTCCACCCACTCTCACTTTGGGATCGAGTGGAATCTCTCCAAGGAAAGGAACGTTATTGTCTTCGGCTAATTTTTTGCCGCCGCCCCGACCAAAAATTTCAAATTGCTCGCTTGAGCCTGGTGGCTGGAAATAGCTCATGTTCTCGACAAAGCCAAGAATTGGAACAGACATTTGATTAAACATCGCAAGACCTCGACGTCCATCCAACAATGCCACTTCTTGAGGAGTAGTGACGATAATTCCGCCTGAAAGCTTGGTTGCTTGAGCCATTGTAAGCTGGGCATCGCCAGTACCTGGTGGCATATCGACGATTAAATAATCCAGTTCGCCCCAATCTACATCGCTCAAAAATTGTTTGATAGCGCGGTCAAGCATGGGTCCACGCCAGATGATTGGGGTATCTTTGGCAACGAAAAATGCCATCGAAACACATTTGATTCCATAATTTTCAGCCGGAACGATGCGATTATTTTTGCCGAGCGGCTCGTAATCTTGAACGCCCAACATCAAAGGACAATTTGGCCCTGTTATATCTGCATCGAGCAAACCGACTTTGGCTCCCAGACGAGACAGTGCAACTGCCAGATTTACAGATACTGTAGTTTTACCGACGCCGCCTTTGCCCGATGTGACAGCGATAATGTGTTGAACGCCTTCGATTGATTTTTTCTCGTTAAAGGGCGAGCGAACCTGAGCATCTGTTTCGATTGTTATTTCTTCTGCTCCAGGAATGGCCTGAAGAGCAGCGCGGCAATCGCCCTCGATTTTTTCCTTCAAAGGACAAGCCGGGGTTGTCAGTGTGAGCTTGAAACTAATTTTTCCGCCGTCAATCTTGATTTCAGATACCATGCCAAGACTTACGATATCTTTGTGTAAATCAGGATCCATGACCTGAGAGAGGGCTTCTTCCACCTGTTTCTGGGTGATTTTTTTCGAACCGAACATGCCAAACCTGCCTTGTTGATGCGCCGACGCCTATTTGCGCCTGATAACTCCTTATAGATGATACATTTTAATGGCAAGCTCTATTTAGATCCTAATCAAATATTCCTTTTGAATATAAAGCGATAGTCATGAAACTTCTGCCATCCATTTTTCTGGTCCTGGTATTCGTCATGTCTATCTTTGTTTCGGCTTCGTGCATGTTCATTATCGAACCAGTGATAGCCAAAATGCTTTTGCCCTCGCTTGGCGGTGCTGGGAACGTCTGGAACACCTGCGTTTTCTTCTTTCAGCTCATTCTTTTGCTTGCTTATCTCTATGCTCATTTTTTGAATTCGAACAAACTGAGCGCAAAGGCAAGGGCTGTCATCCACCTTGGCGTTATATGGCTTGCCGCTTATTTTCTACCAATCAAAATGCCGGCAGCAATCCCAGATCCAAAACATCCTTATTTCTGGCTTTTGAGCGCTCTCATACAAAGTATTGGCGCAATCTTTTTTGCCCTGGCATCCACTGCACCGGTTTTACAAAAGTGGTACGCGAGCACGCGTGGACCAAAAGCAAATGATCCGTATTTTCTATACGCAGCAAGCAATCTGGGCTCGCTTGTTGGTTTGCTTTCTTACCCGTTTGTAATCGAACGTCATATGGGGCTTGCAATGCAGACAAATGCCTTGACTTGCGTCTATTTTGCTTTTGCATTCTTAGTGACACTATGCACGGCGTTCTACGCTTATCAAGGCAAGAATGCACCTGAATCAACTGAACCGACTGATTCAATTGAATCAACTGATTCAACTGCACCGACTAAAAAACAGTACTTACAGTGGCTTTATCTCACCATTCTGCCTGCAAGCCTCGTGCTTGGAATGACTTCTTTCGTCACCTGCGAATTGTCGGCGTTTCCGCTTTTCTGGATGATTCCACTTTCGCTCTATATTTTGTCTTTCATCGTGGCATTTTCCTATTTTCCAGAGAAACTGCTTGGTTTAATTCGATTGCTTGCATCTTGTGGCGCCATCATTCTTTTGTTCACAATCATTTTTAAGGAATTCACTTATTCAGATTTCGTCACTCAGTTCATTTCGCTGCATCTTTCAGTACTCTTTCTAATTAGTCTCGCCTGTCATGCCCAGGTGGCATCAAGTCGTCCCAGAACCCGATATCTTACCAATTACTACCTGGTTATCGCCCTGGGTGGAATCATCGGCTCGTCCCTCAATACATTCGTTGCGCCAGTAATTCTCAAAGATTTGAGCGAATATCAAATTGTCCTTGCCTTGAGCGCTTCTGCCCTTTTATGCACGATGCAATTTGGCAAATGGCGCGTGACCACTAAAGCAATACCATGGGTGGTTGCAAGCTCGGTCCTTGGCGTTCTGCTTATCAACGACTACAGATCCGACCCCAGAGTAGTATTGACCAAACGAAACTTTTTTGGTCTGACTCGCATTAAGGTCGACAACTACAACAATTTGTGCGAAATTCTCGATGGCGCAACTGTCCACGGTGGTCAAAGCCTCGACCCGCAAGAGCGCATGCAGCCTTACTATTACTATAGCGAAAAAAGTCCTATCTGGTCTCTCTTAAAAGTTCTCACTCATTCTATCGGCTTAAAAAAGCACGGAATCATCGGTATGGGCGCTGGCACTATGGCAGCTTACGCAGCTCCCGGACAGAAGATGACTATGTTTGAGATTAATCCCAATGTTATATCGATAGCCACTAATCCTTTCTATTTCACCTTTATTTATGACGCAGTGAAGCGCAAAGCGAAGGTTGATATCAAAACAGGCGATGGTCGCATCGAGATGGCTAAAGAGCCCGACAAAAGCTTTTCTTACATTGTGGTGGACGCCTACAGTTCGGATGCGATACCACTACATTTGATGACCAAAGAAGCAATCGCCCTTTACCAGAATAAACTCACCGATGGCGGTGCGATTTCTTTTCATATAACCAGCACTTATTACGATGTAAGCCCAGTATTAGCCAGAGCCGCTCAAAGCCTTGGTTTGTATGCGATTTATCTGGACGATTATCAAAAAGAAGATAGTTTGGCGCCTGAAGAAGCTGATTCTAAATGGGTGGTGCTTGCTAAAGATCCAGCACTTGTCCGCAAACTGATAGAAGAATTCAAATGGACACCAATCAAAATAGAGGACGATGTAAGATTGTGGACAGATGATTATTGCGACATCCTGAGTGTATTACGCGAGCCTTTTTCTTAGAGAATTGAATAAACTGCAAACGACGATGTATATTCCACTTTTGGCTATAACACTTTGTGTCTCGGCTCTAATTATGTTCGTGATTGAACCGGTAGCAGCAAAGATTATTTTGCCCTTGCTAGGCGGCTCCAGCTACGTCTGGAACACATGTGTTGTATTTTTTCAGAGCGTTTTGCTCTCTGCATATGTTCTGGTTTATTTATTGCACCAGTCCAAACTAAAATTAAAAGCAAAATTGTTCATTCATGTAGCAATAGTCTGGTTGCCGCTTTTCACTCTTCCACTTCGCCCACCAGTTGAAGAACCACTAGCCGACCATCCCTATTCCTGGCTTTTGTATACGCTCACATATATTATTGGTCCGGTCTTCTTTTCAATATCCACCACCGCACCTACAGTGCAAAAATGGCTGGCAGACTCGACTTTGCCTCAGGCTAAAGACCCTTACTTCCTTTATGCGATAAGCAATTTTGCCGGGCTTTTGGCCTTAATTGCCTATCCGTTTTTTATCGAGCCCCATTTTTCTCTTTTAAATCAACTCGACGCTTTGAGCTTTGCTTATGCGATATTTGCACTTTTGACTACAACTTGCGCCCTCGCCACATTTAAGAATTCATCCAATAAAACAGAGCCAGTTATAGAACAAGCAAAGACTGATGAGAGTACAGAGGATGAATCTCAACCTCATTATTTGTTATGGATTTTGCTAACGGCTCTGCCTGCAAGCCTTATGCTTGGTCTGACCAATTATGTCACCAGCGAGCTTGCGTCTATTCCTCTTTTCTGGATGGTGCCGCTTGCAATTTATATGCTCAGTTTCACTATCGCTTTTACTTATGATTGCAAACGCTTTTTGAAAGAAATGGTTATCTTGAGCGTCGCTTCGGCACTGCTCGTTTTTGGTCTTCTTTTCAATGAATCAAAAGTCCATTATGATGAAACAGTCGCATCAGGGCTTGTGACCTCAGGCATTTCACTGCACCTGATTTGTTTGTTTCTGGTGGCACTGACCTGTCATGCCAAGGTTGCTGCTACAAGACCAAGCACAAGGCATCTGACAGCGTATTATCTAGTGATTGCACTCGGCGGAATTCTAGGAAGTTCATTCAACAGTTTCATTGCACCGCTAATATTCAACGACATTTTCGAATATCAATTAGCCCTTGCGATAAGCGCATCAGCTCTGATTTGTACTTTTCGCTTCGAAAAAAACAGACGTTTTTTGAAAGGCTCTGCAATTTACATTGCAGCTTCTGTGGTGCTTGCCCTGCTCGTTTGCAAAATCAATCAAGACCCAAGAGACATAGTTTCTAAAAGAAACTTTTTTGGGGTGTTGAAAATAAAAACCGATCAGGCAAATAAAACAGTCCAAATATGGAACGGTGTCACTTTGCATGGGGGCGAATTAATTGATAAAGACGGACGTAATAAGCCCATCTTTTATTATGGCGAATCGAGCCCGGTCAAGGACGTGTTCGAAATTTTAGAAGAAAAGAATTCGTCGCTAAAACAAAATCCACCATATGCAATGCTTGGACTTGGAGCTGGCGCATTGAGCCATTATGCAAAACCCGGGCAGGAATTGCTCATATATGAATTAAACCCCGGCGTAATCGATATTGCATCCAACCCCTTTTATTTTACTTATTTGCACGAAGCACGGAAACGAGGAGTAAAAATCGAGACTGTAAGCGGTGATGCAAGAGTCAATATCAAAAAGGCACCGAACAATTTTTTGCAATTGATTGTGCTGGATACATTCAGTTCCGATTCTATTCCACTGCACTTAATTACAAAAGAAGCCATGTCGTCGTATCAAACCAAACTGAAAGACGATGGAAGCATTTTGTTCCATGTCACAAATACCTATTATGATTTGAAAAAGCCTATCGCCAGAGTGGCGCAGTCACTTGGTTTTGATGCAGTCGCAAGAGACACGTATACTTCTGCCAGAACAAAGTTTCAGGAACCTACCGACTGGATTTTGATCTCAAAAGACAAATCGTTGCTCGAACAGTTGAAAAATCAATACAACTGGCAAGAAATAGTCCCAGACGAAAAGATGCGCTTGTGGACAGACGATTATTACGACCCGCTCAAAGTGCTCTATCTGCACTTTTCGTGATACTTTACACCAATTACAAAATACCCAAATCCATTAAAGCTTCCTCAGAAGCCATTTTCTTTGGATCCCAGCGCGGTGTCCAGACCAGATCGATTTTTACTTCTTTGACCCATGGTAATTTCTTTACTGCTTGATGAGCTTGCCCCTGGATAACGGCACCAAGCGGGCAGGCAGGACTGGTAAGAGTGAGTTTCACAACCACGTCGTTATCTTTTACTTCGACACCATAAACAAGACCCAGGTCTATGATATTGACGTTGAGTTCCGGGTCTACGACCGTTCTCAAACTTTCTCTTACAACGTCTTCTTGCAAACTGGACATGGCTCAAGGCTCCTATTTGTTCTTCAAACCTTCATCAAGTGTGTTCCAGGGCAAAAGTGCGCACTTTATGCGCACCGGATACTTCTTCACACCTTGCAATGCTTCGAGCTCTTCCAGGTCTTCGCTCAGTGTGATGTCCTCGCCTTTATTGAGCATCATATTTTTAAATTCTGAAATAACTGCTTTTGCATCTGCAAGCGATTTGCCCAGAACCAGTTCGCTCATCATCGATCCAGAAGCGGTATTAATGGAACATCCACGCGATTCCAATTTTATATCTGATACCACGCCATCTTCGATTTTCAAAAAGAGTCTGAGTTCATCACCACAAAGAGGATTTACGCCTTCGGTCGAAACGGTGGCGTCGTCTATAGTGCCTCTGTTGCGAGGATTATGATAATGATCGAGAATTGTCTCGCGATAAAGATCATCTACAAGCGACATAATTGAGCACCTTTTCTGCTTTGATTAACGCGTCTACAAAGAAGTCGATTTCTTCAATAGTGTTATAGATATAAAAACTGGCACGCGCTGTACCCATGACGCCAAGCGTTTTCATCAGTGGCTGACAGCAATGATGTCCGGCTCTGATTGCAATGCCAGACTCATTTAGAATCTGCCCCATGTCGTGGGGATGAATGCCTTCGTAATTGAAAGATATGACGCCGCCCTTGAGTTCCGGATTTTGAGGTCCGTAAATTTTCATCGATGGCAGTTTGAGCATGGCGTCCATCGCGTAACGTGTCAGTTCGAGTTCGTGAGCACGAACATTCTGCATGCCTAGATTTTGCAAATAATCTATCGCTGCACCACTTGCAATTACATCTGCGATATTTGGCGTCCCGGCTTCGAACTTCCAGGGAAGCTCGTTTACAGTAGTCTTTTCGCGAGTGACCGAACTGATCATGTCGCCACCATAAAGCATGGGCGGCATCAAATCGAGTAATTCTTCTTTGCCCCAAAGTACTCCGACACCTGTTGGTCCAAGCATTTTGTGCATTGAAAATACCAGAAAATCGCAATCGATTTCTCTTACTGATGTAGGCAAATGCGGAACGCCCTGCGCACCATCAACCAGGAATTTAGCCCCGTTCAAACGAGCGAGCTTGCCCAGTATTTTCAAATCGACTACAGTGCCCATGACATTGGACATTTGTGTTACTGCCACTATCTTGGTTTTGTTGGTAATCAAACGCTCTGCCATCGCATAGTCGAGATTGCCGTCTGCGCCGATTTCTATATAAACAAGCCTGGCGCCTTTGTCTTCGCAAAGCTTTTGCCATGGCACGAAATTGGAGTGGTGCTCCATCGATGTGATTACAATCTCGTCGCCTGCGCCAATATTGTGCTTGCCCCATGATTCGACCACGATATTTATGGCTTCGGTGGCATTGCGAGTGAAAATAACTTCGCGCTCGCTTGGAGCATCGATGAAGCGAGCGATTTTTTCACGCGTCCCTTCATAAGCAAGAGTGGCTTCCTCACTCATTGTATGCAAACCACGATGAATATTGGAATTATAATTTTCGTAATAGTTGGTAAGCGCGTTTATAACTTGAACCGGCTTTTGCGACGTGGCTGCATTATCGAAATAAATAAGCGGCTTGCCGTCTATTTTGCGCTCCAGAATAGGAAAGTCTTTTCGAATCGATTTTGTATCGTTCCAGTTTTTCATTGTTTCCCTATCCAGATGTCTTCGCCACGCTGCTCTACCAGAAATGTTTTAATTGGCATCACTGCTGGCAAACACATCGCCTTTCCACTTCGAACATCGAAACGCGCTCCATGCAGAGGGCATTTCACTTGATACTCGTTTGCAACCGGACCAGTTGCAAGCGGACTTTTAGCGTGAGAACACATATTCTCTACCGCAAAAAATTCACCATTTTGTCTGCACACAAGCACTTCGCCATCGCCATAAGCATAGCTGCGCGATTCGCCCTCAGGAATTTCTCCTGCCTGCGCTACCTTTTCAAATCCGTCTCTGTCTGCCATTTCAAGCTCTATCTATTCTAAATTTGGTCTTGAACCTTTTTAGCAACGAGCTCTTGAATGAAAGCATCCACTCCGGCAATCGGATTGGTAGCAAGCACTGTATTGAAAAATCCGGTGATTATGAGCTCTTCTGCGGTGGTTTTATCCAGCCCGCGGCTATTGAGGTAGAAGATTTGTTCTCTATCCACGGGACCGACCGTTGCTCCGTGCGAACATTTTACGTCGTTGGCTAAAATCTCGAGATTTGGCACCGCTTCGGCTTTGGCATCTTCACCCAGAAGCAAGTTTTTGCTCGACTGGACAGCGTCGCTTTGTTGTGCGTCTTTCGAAATTTTGATATTGCCGTGATAACAGGACACAGCATGATTTTTGAGCGCTATGCGAAAATCGATATTCGATGTCGTATGTGGTGCCACATGCTCTTGAATGGTGTTGTAGTGAACAGACTGACCACTCGAAGCCAGAGCCACTCCCATTATAGAAGCCGATGCTCCAGTGTGAGCCATTTCAGTCGTGATGTCAGAGCGTAATTGTTTTCCACCAAGTCCAACAGACAAAGAATAAATTCTTGCATCACGCTTGAGGTTATTGAACTGTCTGTTGAGCGAGAATACGTTGTCTGCGTAATTCTGCACTTCGACATAAGAAACGTATGCACCATCTTCGGCTTGAATTTGAGTGAGTGCGTTCGAGAAAACTATTTGCGAAGACTCTTTCGAACCAGCAGAAGTAAACAGATTCACTACTTTAATACGCGAGTTCTTGCCTACACTGACGATGATGCGAGGGAAAAGCGCTCCATCGACACAGTCTGCAGCCAGATTGGTGACAAATACGAAGGGATCTTCGATTTCGACGTTATCTGGCACGCTGAGCACGCCGCCACAATTGAACAGAGCACGCGACATCAAAATAAATTTGTCGTTTTCGCTTTCTGGCTCACTCGTTTCAAAACGTTTGAGAATTTCTGGCGTTTCCTGCGAAGCCTGTGGAATAGTGACGAGTTTTACACCTTTAGCACTTGCTTCTTGCGAGAGTTTGACCTGACAAAAAGAACTATCTTGACTTTGATATGAAAAAACCAATCCACCCAGTTTGGCAATATGATCGAGCAAATTGTCAGTCAGAAGCGGGTCCGCACTTTTATCTTTTTGAGCTTCAAACGATTTTGCACTTAGACGTGAAAAATCGAGCAGCGAAAGCTTGGTCTTCTTCCAACCAGGATCGCTTTCTTTTGGAAACGGTTTTTTCAAATAAGTTTCCCATGCTCTGGTGCGTAATTCCTTAGACCAGGCGGGTTCACCTTGCTGGGTGGCCAAAATGTCTACTCCTTCTTTAGTGATTGAATTTAAAATTAGAGACTTAGACATTTATCCTACAGATCCTTCCATTTCCAGCTGGATGAGCCTGTTTAGCTCAACGGCATATTCCAACGGCAATTCTTTGGTGAATGGCTCGAAGAAGCCATTGATAATCATCGTGGTCGCTTCGTCCTGAGTCAGACCGCGGCTCATCAAATAAAAGAGCTGCTCTTCGCCCACTTTGGAAACGGTAGCTTCGTGCTCGATAGAGCAATCTGTTTCGTCAATTTCCATTGTGGGATATGTGTCCGAACGCGATGCTTCATCGAGTAGCAAAGCGTCGCACTTGACCGATGTCTTGCAATTCTTCGCTCCAGGATAGACTTTCACCAGTCCTCTATATGAGGAACGTCCACCAGCTTTAGAGATTGATTTAGACAAAACTTGCGATGTTGTGTCGGGGGCTGCGTGGATAATTTTGGCACCTGCATCCTGGTGCTGATCTTCGCCAGAGAAGGCAACCGAGAGAACTTCTCCGTGTGCGCGAGGTCCCATCAGATAGATAGCTGGATATTTCATGGTTAGTTTAGACCCGAGGTTTCCATCTACCCACTCTACTCTTGCATCTTCGTGAGCGACTGCACGCTTGGTCACTAGATTGAATACGTTTTTAGACCAGTTCTGAATAGTGGTATAGCGAATTTTTGCTCCAGGCAATGCAATAAGCTCGACAACTGCAGAGTGCAGCGAGTCAGTAGAATAAACTGGGGCTGTGCAACCTTCGATATAGTGAACGAAACTGCCAGGCTCGGCAATAATCAATGTACGTTCGAACTGTCCCATGTTTTCTGCATTGATACGGAAATACGCTTGCAGAGGGATTTCTACCTTAACGTCTTTTGGCACGTAAACGAAACTGCCACCAGACCATACAGCAGAGTTCAAAGCGGAGAACTTGTTGTCTTCAGGCGGAATGACAGTAGCGAAATATTCTTTGACGATATGACCATATTCACGCAGACCGGTATCCATGTCGGTGAAGATTACACCGAGCTTTTCGAGGTCTTCGCGAATGGAGTGATAAACCACTTCAGATTCGTATTGAGCCGTGACACCAGCAAGGAATTTACGCTCGGCCTCTGGAATACCAAGACGGTCGAATGTTTGTTTGATGCCTTCAGGCACTTCGTCCCAGTTTTTACCCTGTTTTTCCGAAGGCTTGATGTAATAGTGGATATTGTCGAAGTCGATTGAATTCAAAGCTTCAGTATTGCCCCAGGTCGGCATCGGCTTTTCAAGAAAGGTCTTGAGCGACTTCAGTCTGAACTCGAGCATCCACTCGGGTTCGTTTTTCATTTTGGAGATTTGACGAACGATGTCTTCTGTAAGCCCACGACCCGATTTGAAGACATAATCTTCTTTGTCATGAAATCCGTATTTATAATCGTTACCCATGCCCTGAAGCTCGAGATTTTGATTGCTCTGGCTTCCTTCAGGCACTGTGTTGGTTAATTCAGTCACCATGTTGCCTCCTGATTAGGATTTCGAAGCGAGATCAAGACCTGCATTTTGAGCTTCGCTCTGGACAGAACCAGAAACCCACTCATAGCCTTGCTCTTCAAGCTTCAAGGAAAGATCGCTGCCACCAGTCTTGATGATTTTTCCATCTTCGAAGATATGGACGAATTCTGGTTTGACATAGTTCAAGATACGCTGATAGTGCGTGATGAGCAGGATGCCACACTCAGATTCGGGTGTAATCAAGCGATTGATACCTTCTGATACTGTTTTCAACGCGTCGATGTCGAGTCCGGAGTCTGTCTCGTCGAGCACAGCCAGACTTGGTTTGAGCATAGAGAGTTGCATAATTTCAAGACGCTTCTTCTCGCCGCCGGAAAAACCATCGTTTATATAACGCGAAAGAAATTCGTTTGGTACCCCAAGCTCACCCATGACCTTTTTCAATTCGGCACGGAACTCTTTGACTGGTACATCTTTTCCACGTTTGGCTTTGACTGCTGCGCGCAAGAAATTAGATACCGATACACCAGGAATGGCGACAGGATACTGGAAGGCAAGGGACAGACCAAGACGAGCACGCTCATCGACTGTCATTTCTGTAATATCAGTGCCGTGGAAAAATATCTTTCCTTCGGTCACGGTGTATTTGGGATGACCCATCAGGGCGTAAGAAAGAGTGGACTTGCCTGATCCATTTCTTCCCATCAACGCGTGTACTTCGCCAGCATTTATGGTCAAGTTGACACCTTTCAGTATCGACTTGCCGTCTACTTCGACATGCAGGTCTTCTACGCGCAGAATTTCTTTTGTTTTTGCAGCCATTGCTAATTCCTAAGTTACTTGGTTGAACAAACTCGTTGAACGCTAAAAATGTTACTCGATACTTGCGAAACTCCCTTGGAAACGAACTTAACTATTACTGGTTTGTATCCTTAAAAGGGTTTTATAGATATAATAGTATCAAAAATATATTATGCTTATCCGGGAATTAACAGAACCTTATATATTGATAGGCAAAACCCGGACGAGAATAATCGCTAAAAAAGCCCATGATTAACCACCAGCTCACTCAAACGCAAGACCACGTAAGTACTCAGGACTCTATTGTTCTCTTCATAAAGAAGAACAAAGAAGTAACTGTGCAAGAACTTTGCGACTATCTCAAAATCACTTCAATGGCAGTTCGCCGCCATTTGAACGTGCTACAGAGCGACGGTCTTATCGATGCCGAACTGGTACGTAGCCACGGACGCGGACGCCCATTCTATAAATATCGCTTGACTAATAAAGCCGAAAACCTCTTCCCTTCAGGTTTTCAGAACCTGGCTATGGATTTGCTCGATGCAGTCTACGAACAAGCCGGACATGAAGGCGTTTTAAATCTTTTGACCATACGCAATAAAAAGCGTCTAAGCACACTCAGTCCGGGACTTGAGAACAAAGACTTGCAAGAGCGAGTGCGCGAAGTTGCCCGAATCTTTTCCGAAGATGGTTATATGACCGAGTGGGAATCGCTCCCAGACGGCAACTTCTTCATTTTCCAGCGCCACTGCGCCGTACACGATGTCGCGCAAAAGTATCGTCAGGTCTGCGCGCTTGAGCCGCAATTGATGGAATCGCTTCTTGGCGTTAAAGTTACTCGCGAAAAATACATGCTCAAAAACGATCCTATTTGTGGGTATCTCGTTCATAACAGCTAAACTTATTTAGTCTGATCGAGGCTGAAAGATAGATGTCTTCAACCGAGCAAAATGAGAAAACAGAAAAATCAGATCTCGAACGTGTGCAAAAATCCGAGGTGCAAGCGCCTGATGCGCAAGAAGCACGCCTTTCGGCTAAATCTGATATCGAACTTGCACTAAATCTCAACCCCAACAAGCACAGTGGTAGTGCTGGGGGAGACGATATGGAAAGTATCCAGATAGTGGCGCTTGACCCAAAAGGCAAAGAACAAGTAATTGCCGAACGCCCCAAAAGTGATGGTTCTGTCAAACTCTTTGGTCGAGTAGAAAAACACGATTCAACAGATGCTGGTCTGCAAGCATTTAAAGATCTTTCCAATATACCTTTAGAAAAGCAAATTCAGATAATTGGTCTGGCGCTCAGTACGGGTCTTGATCAATATTTGATTGAACAAAGACAAAGAACTTTGGGCAGTATTGTAGGCACGGTAGAAGGTGTCGGTCACATAGCCGAAGGTTTTGCGAAGATAGCCGATTTTGGCGCAGCGTTAATTCTTGGTGACAACGAGCGCGCAGGTCAGATGGGAGCCGAATTCGGTCAATCAGTTGGTGAAGCCATTGTTAGTGGAGTAAGACTATTCCAGGCAAGTGAAGCCTATTTGAACGAACTTGGTGCCAGTGGCGATTATTCAAAGCCTTTTCGAGATCTTGCAATAGCCGGAAGCGTTTTAAACGACCGCTGGAGCCAATTGCCACCATTCGAACAAGAAAGATTGAAGTCTCAAATTGCAACAGAGTTAATTGGAAATAGCTTGTTTGGAATGGGTGCCAAAGGAGCTATTTCGAAGGCAAAAACTTTTAGCGAGGTGCTCGATTCAGTAACCGAACAAGCCATCAAACACGGTATCAAAAAAAGCGAGTCAGTCAAAAAAGCTGCTAAAGCAATTGCCACCACAATTGATGACATGCTTCAACCAGAATATGCACTGCCAGGCGGCGGCAAGATAAAGTTCGGTCAAGAACTGTCTGAATCAGCGAAGAAGTCAGAGCATTTTTTGAAAATGGTTGGCCGGTCTGGCGAGCACATACCCTCTAAGAAGCCATTATTCCTTGCTCCAGGCAAGAATAAAATTTTGAACGAAGCGGAAATGGATGCTTGCGGAGGAGTTGAAAAACTAAAAAACATGACCGATGGCGAGCTTGCATCTATTGGGCTAAAGCGTTTTGAGCTGCCCAAAATGAGGCTCGACAAGGATGAATTCTCAATCAAGGCGACTATACCTGGCGATGAGATGGCCTGGTTTCACGCAGAACACCCCAAAGATGGAGTTCTGGCTATCGAACAAATCAAGAAAGGAACCTTGCCAGATGGCGCTGGCTCTCATTTCTTAGCCGAAGCAATCAAAGCTCATGACGCATTGCCAACCAAACAAGTAGTATTAAAAGGAATCGTGAACAAGGAGAGCCTGGAGGCTATAAGAGGTGGGGCTTCGCCAGAAGAGACATTAGTTGGAAGATTGACTGCAAAGTCGTTGAAACAACTCGGCATACAGCCAATTAATTTCCGATATGAACTAGTGGGTGACAAAATTAATATCGTAATTGATATAGGAAAATAATTAATGAACCAAAACAAAAACCTGTTTTTGGACAGAGACAAAAGGCTCATTGATGCCCTAGTTTTTGATCAATCGTTAAAACCAAAATTCAATGATTTAGCCGATTATTTCTTTTGGCTTGATGAACTTCCAGAAAATTTTACTCCTGAAGGCTTTGATATCTTAGCCAGTTTATGGCTTGGACGGTCCTTATTGCACCAAGGAAAAAAATTAGAAGATCATCCAATAAATCCTGAACATTGTATTCGAGTTTGGAATCAAGCTCTTGTTGAAATTCCAAACTGGCCGGGCTTCAAACGTCTCTCGCTAAATGAAGCAGACAACAAACTTTTCCAAGAATGCCTTGCTAACGAGAATCGCTGGTAAGGAAGCTTTGACCTAACGGCATAAAGTTGTCCGTATTTCCACGCAGAATTCACTTGCTTGACAACCTCTTTTGCACTTATAGTGTTTAAGGCGTTTAATCAAATTGGCGAAAAATTATAAATAGGAGGTTGCCAGAAATGACAACCAGTCTAGGCTTTGGCGCAAAAGTAGCCAAAAGAGATATGAGCAAGTGGCATGCCTGGGCGGCTGGCTATCTGGGTGAATGCTTCGATGCGATGGATGCAACCATCTTTTTTATAGTTCTTTATCCTGCAATTTCAGAATTGATCAATTCCAAAAATGATGCCGCAATCGGTTGGTACGGCTCACTTATTCTTGCATCTTTCATGCTGGGCTGGGCAATTGGCGGCACCATATTTGGTGTCGTAGCAGACAAGATGGGTCGAGCCAAAACAATGGCTTTCACAATTCTTGTATATGCCATCTTCACCGGATTGTGTGCAACAAGCCACAGCTGGTGGGAAATGGCTATTTACAGATTTTTCGTGGGTATGGGAGTTGGAGGCGAAATCAGCTTAGGTACAGTCATAGTCAGCGAATACTGGAAACAAAAGAAACAACGAATCTGGGCTACTGCCTGGCTCGACACCTCTTTCAGCGTCGGACTGGTTCTTGCATCTTGCGCCAATCTCATGGTTGGTGGTCACAGCTGGCGCTGGTTATTCGTAATAGGAATGTTGCCTGCCCTTGCGACACTCTATATAAGATACACACTTAAAGAGCCCGATTCTTTTGAAACCATGCGCAATCACAAAGAATTGCTCAAAAATAAAAATCCGAAAGATTTGACCGAATCTGAAACTCGTTATTTGCAATCACCTTTCAAGCAGCTCTTTTCGCCTGAATACAGAACCACCATCATTGCTTTGTTCTGTATCGCAAGCTCAGCCATAATCGGCTACTGGTCATGCGTTTCCTGGATATCGCCCTGGATAAATCAACTAACGGGAGAGCTTGCAATTGGTGAGCGAAGCCTGGCTACAAACGTGCTGAGTATCGGAAGCATTGTGGGAGCTGTTTCGACTCCCCTCTGGCTCAACTGGCTTGGCAGGCGCAACACCATTCGGTTTGGATTTGGAGTATGTATGCTTGCAGTCATGATTATGTTCGTCACGATTAAAACATTTTGTTTGCCCTTGCTTGCACTTATAGCAATAGTGGGACTGACTGTGGGTCTACAATTCACCTCTTTGTGCATTTACATTCCAGAAGCATTTTCCACCAATGTACTTGGCACTGCATCTGGTTTCACATTCTCAGCCGGGCGAATTTTTGCAGCTTTGATCGCAGTTGGTGGAGGACAACTAATTTCGATGTATCATGGCTCTTACGCGATGGCTAGCGCCACAGTAGCGATCGTCTATGCAATCGGATTTATTGCAGCCAATTATTTGCCCGAAACTAATGGTGAAGTTAAAGGTACCGGAATCGAAGATTCAAAGGCAAAAATCGAAGTTACGAGTTCTTGACCATCTTGCGCATCCCACTTACGACCAGAAAAGCGCGCACTTGAAAGCAACTCAGCCGCATAGAAGACATGGCTGCATCCACTTCGCCCCAGCGCTCCTGGGCTGAAGCTTCTTCAACCTTTTGGGCAAAGCCTGCCATTGGGTCGCAAGCAAAAGTGAGGCAACACCCTTTTATATTGTGCGCCTGGTCAGATGCAAGATCGCCATTTCTCTGCTGAACATAGGACTCGAGCAATGCGAGTTGTTCAGGCAATTCGGAGATGAACAAAGTAAGTAAATCTTTCCAGGAGTCGTCGTTCATCCAGATTCGATTGAGTTTTTCCAAATCGATTGGAGGTTTGGAATCATTCAAAGATGATTTGAGCATCTCGAAATTTCCTGTTTTCAAAGTGAGCAATTTGGCTTCTTCTGATTCGAGACGTTCAGTATTGGAAACAGAGCCAGTAGAGCTCGTTTGATTAATCCATTGAGTCAATTTCTTTTCCAGCTCTTCATAAATTATGGGCTTAGTTAAATAATCATCCATGCCTGCTTGCAGGCATTTTTCGCGGTCGCCTTTCATAGCAAGAGCAGTGACAGCGACAATTGGTACATGCACCTGAGTTCCTTCCTCATTGCGCCTGATTGCCCGAGACGCTTCAAATCCATCCATCTCTGGCATGGTCACGTCCATCAAAATCATGGCGTAATGGAAGCGTCTAGCTGCCTCAACAGCCTCTTTTCCATTGGCGACACAATATGACGAATAACCTAATTTTTTGAGCTGGATAGAAATCAATTTGCGATTAGCCGGATTGTCCTCAGCGACAAGCACTGGCAGCGTAGTTTTCACAGCGGTCGCTTGCGCTTGGGGAATTTTCAATTCACCAGAATCGGTATCACATCCTAATACACTCACTATTGAAGCAAGCAGCGTTTCCACTCTAAGCGGTCGGGTAAGAACATCAGAAAAGCCACCAGCAAGAGCCTGCTTGAGCAATTTTTCGTCCGAGTAAGGAGAGATTAGAATCATTTTGCTGTTGAGATGTGGGCGTTGCTCGATTTCCTTGAGAAAAGAAAAAGCATCATGACCAGACTCTCCTGGCAAATACATGTCTGCTAGAACCAAACTTACAGGTTTGTTTTCGCGCTCTTGCCTGGAGAGTATTTCTTGCGCTTCTTCGCTGGTCTTTGCAATCAAAGTTTCGATTCCCCAGGTAGATGCAAGACTCGAAAAAGAATGACTCCAATCTTCAAGACCGGACAAAGAAAGTATTCTTGCCCCGCGTAGCCGGCTTGGCGGGCTATCTTCTTTGTATGTCGCTTCTGATTTTTTCAAGGGAAGCGTAATACTGAATTCGGTGCCACAACCCTCTTTGGATTTTACTTCGACCTCGCCTTCCATAAGCTCAATCAATCTTTTGCTTATTGAAAGTCCAAGACCGGTACCGCCCCAGCGTCTTGTGATAGACCCATCGAATTGTTCGAAAGGCTGGAAGAGCCTTTCTACCGCATCTTGCGGCATACCGATACCAGAGTCGCGAACGGATAACTTTAAAACAGAATGTGTTTCGTCTACACTCGAAGACAAAAGAACATAACCTTTATCGGTAAATTTGACTGCATTCGAAAGCAAATTCAAAAGAACCTGGCGCAATCGTCCAGGGTCTCCTCGGAGCATTCTCAAGCAGCCGGGCTCGAGAAACGCATCTAGAACTATTCTTTTTTCGCGTGCGCTCTGCGCCATTATCTCAGCGGTGGATTCGATCAGATGCAAAAGATCGAAATCCATTTCTTCCATTTCTAATTTGCCTGCTTCTATTTTAGAAAAGTCGAGAATATCGTTTATGACATCGAGCAATGATTTCGCCGATTCAAATGCAATTTGTGCTTGTTCTCGTTGCGAAACAGTGATTGGGCTGCGCAGAAGTAAATCGAGCATGCCAATGACCGAATTCAAAGGCGTGCGAATCTCATGACTCATATTTGCCAGAAAGCGCGATTTTGATTGCGAAGCTTCAATTGCCTGATCAAGAGCTTTGTTGAGTTCGAGTTCCATCGTCCTGCGCTTTCCGATATCGCGCAAGAATGCACAAAAGCCCTTATTGGTAGAACTTATAGATGCTTCAAGCGGAACCTCGCGACCGTCTTTGCAAAGTCCAGTGAGCTCGATTTGTTTTTCTCGTACTTTCATTTGTCCGATTGATTTATATTTGTCCCATCCATTTTGGATGATGGCACGATAGCGCTCAGGCACCAGTGTTTCGAAAAATATAGCGCCCAGGACTTCTTGTTTGGACAAGCCAAATATACGACTTGCGTGAATATTGAACTCGGTAATTCTGCCGGCTAAATCTACTTCAACAAAGCCTTCGCCTGATTTTTCAAGAAATAGCTCGTGCTGTCTGTGGCTTTCTTCAAGACTTTCCAACAGTTTTGCATTCTCTTTTTGCAAAAGAGAGAATTTAGATTTTTGAGACGTGTAAATCCAGGCGATTACTGCTCCCGAAAGCACCACCATCAGAGCCAGTCCATATACATCGACCTGACTCATGATTTTGACCTATACTATAACTTTTTTGCCAGTTTTAAAAAATTCCTGGTTTATGGCCGGCTCCGACGTTACGGAGCCTGCGACTTTTTTTTCCAGTTTCTCCACCAGTTCTAAAATCGAGCGATAACCACGCATGATCGAGGTTTCGTCTTGCTTGAGGGCAGCAATCTCGAGCGAGAGCGAAGCATCTTCCATACTCTTGCAAGCCATCACCCCAGCGTAACCTCGCAATTCATGCGCGATGCGAGGCAAGTCTATTCTGTCATTTTCATAAATCGAATCAGACAGTCGCGACACAATTTCGCCAAGCCCTTTGTTGAGCATTTCTATAAGCTGGTCCAGAGGCTGATTTCCGTGGATTTCTTCTAGCTTGTCCACATCTACAAGACTGCTTATGGAATTGCGAATTTCTTCCTTGTAAGCCTTTTCATCTGCATCATGGTCGAACCAGTAAGAAAGAATCTTGCGCAATTCATCTAAGGCTACTGGTTTTTCAAGATAACCATCCATTCCCGATGCAAGACAACGTTCTTTGTCACCCGCCATTACGCGCGCTGTAAGAGCAATTACAGGAATATGACACTGACTTCCAGCTTCTGTATTTCGCAAAGCCATGGTGGCTTCAAAGCCGTCCATCACAGGCATTAAGCAGTCCATAAGCACAAGTCCGAATTTTTCTTGCGACAAACGCACCAGAGCGTCTTTGCCGTTTTCGCTTGCAGATGCGTCGAAACCAAGAATTTTGAGCTGTCGAACAGTAACGTCTCGAAGAGTTGGGTTGTCTTCCACTACGAGCACTCGACGAACTCTCGTGCTTTCTGTGGTGTCAGCAATTTTTTGATCTTCTTTGGCGGGCGTCATACCATTTATATGATCCATGGTGATTTGTGCACGATTGGCCACATATGGATTTTCATCGTTAATAAGAAAATTGAGTACAGTTTCCGAAGTGTTATAACTTCCAGCCACGGCGTATCGCACATCGGGATTTTCATCAAACGCCAGACGAGTCATAACTGAATCTGGTGTAAGTGGATTTTCAGCAATGGCTGTTCGTACATCTTTGTGTCTATGATTTGAAAGTGCCGATAATGTAAACGGCAAACAACCAAGATTATTCACGACGCCGATCATTATGGAAGCGGGAAGATTATGCTCGTTTTTGGAATTGCGAAACAGTTTCGCCAGGTAGGTAAAACGCGCCTGACGCACTGAGCGACGCTTCAGCAAATCGAGTTGATTACTTTGACCGCACACAATATTTTTGAGCGGTCGTTGTCTGCGATCACTTTGAAGGTGCTGTAAAAGTGCTCTTTGCTCAGCATGCTTTTCCAGCATATTAGAAATATAGGTCCGCACTTGGGTGAACATGCCGTTTTCTCCGATAGTAAAAAACTAGACCTCAAATCCCATATTAGCGCAGCTTAATACAACTAAAGTCGAGGAAAACCTATAAATCCGTAAAGGTTTCCTAAATAGATATATCTAGAGACTTATTTATGGCAGAACTAAATGCCGCGAAGCTCCCACTCGGCAGTGGGTAATTTAGGCGTAATAGTTGACAGCTTGACGAAATTAGCAGGACCGCGGGCTGCCAGAGGCAATCCACCTGTGATGACTATATTGTCTTTTATAGCTACCAGTTCTTTGCGCAAAAGAATTTGCTCCACCATTTTCAATGTCGAAATTGAATCGGAAACTTCGGTAAGCATTATCGGTGTGGTTCCCCACAATACCGATAACTGGTTATACACATGATGATGTTGGGTCAG
Organism: Cyanobacteria bacterium TGS_CYA1; assembly: GCA_026129135.1. Taxonomy (GTDB): domain Bacteria; phylum Cyanobacteriota; class Vampirovibrionia; order Obscuribacterales; family Obscuribacteraceae; genus Aved-18. Next base: position 49,121 of record JAHCIQ010000007.1, read on the forward strand.
AGCAATAATTGGTGTGTGCGGACGAAATTGCGAAATCAATCTGGCAGTGGCACCACTTTTGGTAAAGGTAACGATAAATCTTGCTTTGGTGTCACGAGCCATTTCGCAGGCGGCGTGAGCAATTGCGTAAGCTGGCGTATCAAGCGCGTGCTCGTGTAACTGTTTGCCTTCCATTGCAGCTTCGGCTGAATTAGCTATACGCTCCATCATTTCTACTGCTTGCAGAGGATATTTGCCTGTAGCGGTTTCTTCTGAAAGCATTACAGCATCAGTCCCATCGAAGATTGCATTTGCAACGTCGGACGCTTCGGCTCTGGTTGGACGAGGATTGCCTACCATCGAATCGAGCATTTGAGTTGCAGTTATAACTGGTTTGCCTTTTTGGTTAGCCTTGCGGGTTATCAGTTTTTGAATTGGTGGAACGCGCTCCGGCGGCAGTTCTACGCCAAGGTCTCCGCGAGCAATCATGACACCATCGGCCACGTCCATGATTTCATCGAGATGATCTATCGCTTCTGGTTTTTCCAACTTAGCAATAATTATCGGTTGAGGCCAATGATCTGCCGTTAGAGCTTTAAGCTCCAGAATATCTTTTGCATCACGTACAAAAGATAGAGCAACGAAATCGACCCCGGCTTCCAGCCCAACAACTAAATCTTCTTTGTCTTTGTCAGTCAAAGCTGGAATGGAAAGGCGAACGCCTGGAATATTGAGACCCTGGTGGTCTTTGAGGATCCCGCCAGTTATAACTTTGCAAATTGTATCGGTTTCATTGGTTTCCATTACTCGAAGTTCGAGCAATCCATCGTCGAGCAACAACGTGTCGCCCGGATTCACTTCACGCGACAGGGGCTCGTAACTGGTACTGACTATAGTGTCATCGCCTTCGATTTTGCGACTGGTCAATGTGAATTGACTGCCTTCAATCAAAGTGACAGGCTCACTGTTTTTCAGCTTGCGAGTACGCAGTTTAGGACCAGACAGGTCGAGCAAAATTCCCACGGGTTCATTCAGCTTTTCGCCAACTTCGCGAATGTCTTTTACAACGTCGCGAATAAATCCGTGTCCTGCATGCGAACAGTTGATTCGAGCAATGTCCATGCCCTTTTGAATCATTTTTTCGATAATGGGTACATCCCGGCAGGATGGACCAATTGTCGCCACAATTTTTGTACGGGCCACGCTAGTTTGGCTCCCTATCTCAGTATTTACTTAACTGTGCTTATCTCGCCAACATTTGCCGGCTCTTTAAAATTATCCAGATTCAGTTCGCTAAAGCAAACATCGATGGATTCGATTTCTTCGAGCGCTTTGACGTCAATTTTGACGCCGTTCTCGAGCATTTGAGCAAGCGTATCGAACCTTTGGCAGTGCTCGGTGAAGCGCTCAATTGCATAGACTTTGGCTTGTCCTGTAGTGACGAGAAATGGCCAGTCGCTAGACTGCAGCAAGAATTGCTCGCGACCAAGTTGTTTCATAACCCGGACAACGAGAGCATCTTTGCTGTCTGCATATTGTTCGACCAATTTGTGCATGAGCATTTCGCGATTATTGATATCAGGCCACATCCATTTGGTGTCTTCGTTCAACCAGACCTGATAGTGACCGCCAGAACCCCATGAAGATTCAGGCAATTCGATTGTATGCTTGGGTGGGCGAACTTCAAGATAATCGCTTGCAGTGCGCACTTTCACTTTGGTGTATTTGTTCAACTTTTGCAAAACTTGCTTGATGAAAGTTATACCTTCAAACCACCAGTGACCGAACAACTCGGTGTCGAAGCTGACCATCACAAGTCCTTGCTCACCGGTTTTTTTGAAATAGCTATGCAAAACCTGCTGCACCACGCCGACATAATGGTCGGAATTTTCGTTGATTCGATGCATTGCAGCTTCTGGATTATAAATTTGCTTATCGCCGAGATCAGTATTCTTTGAAGTCAATTTCCAGTAATGCAAACCAGAAACATCATCTTTCTTGTGGAATTCTCTATAGTTGGGATCGCCAGGATAGCCGTGATCTGCCGACCAAACCGAGTAGCCAGCCTGCTCGTGACGTCCCATTACCGCGACTGGATAATCTTTGAGCCAGTAAGCTTCGTAAGTATCGTAGTCTGTTTTAGGATAATCAGGTGTTGGCAAATATTCGATTGTTCCGTAAGGACCAAATACGCGTCGAATGCCTGAGCGCTCGCCACCTTCAATCACAGTCGACTCGGTGAAGAAAAATCCCAGACCTGCATCGTGCAACCATTTGTCGATACTGGGACGTCCGTCTTCAGCTGGTCTGTAAGCGCATTCTGGCAACCAGACACCTTTGGCTCTGCGACCAAAATGTTTTTCGTAGTTGTCTGCTCCAGAGCGGAACTGAGCTTGCAACGATGCATCATCAGCCAGCAATGGCGAAAAACAGTGAGTTGCAGCAGACGTGGTTATTTCGATTGTGCCTAAATCTTGATATTTTTTGAATCCGGCAATGATGTCTTGATTCCAGCGATTTACAAAAGAGTCACGAGTGGTGCGGAACCAATTGACATAAAATTTAGCCAAACGCAAGTATTCTGGATTTGGTGTAGTACCACGAAGCGAGAAGCGCTGCTCGTCGGCTTCAGCGGCTTTCAGCCTGGCATCTAGATAAGCAAGAAAACCTTTCTTGAAATGGTCGTCACTCAACTGTTCAGCCAGGACTGGCGTAATTCCCACGGTCAGATTACAAGGAGTACCTTCATCATGCAAATCGGCAATCATATTGAGCAAGGGGATATAAGTTTCGCCCATGCACTCATAGACGCTTTCTTCGCCAAAAGGCCACATACCGGCTTTGCGGTAGTACGGCAAATGGCTGTGGAGCATAAAGACAAAAGAACCAATGCTCACTTAGTTGACCTCTCGAAAACACGGAAATTGAGTGCGCTCGTCGGAATATAGCAACTATATATTTTGATTGGAAGGTTATGACTTCCATCTTTTACTATTCTTGAGGTTTTATGCGGTATCCTTAGAAGATGAGCATCAATATTCAAGAGCCGCCAAATAGCCCCCAAGAGACCGATGAAGCAGACGTTAATGATGCCGAGTCAGTTGAAAGTAAGCTTGCAGATCCTGAAATACAGGCAAAAATTCAAAAAGCCAAGGCAAAAATAGCCACAGATGCCGCAAAGGCCGAAGAGAACAAGGTAGTAAAGCTGTTAGAAAAAAATCCTCTTGGTATGACCCTGCCCGAAATGGCAGGAGGCATTCGCAAACAAAAAAGAATCAAGCAGCTGCGTCCAGTTCTTGCCGAAGCGCTCAAAAAAGGCATTGTCATGCCGGTCAGCCAGAGGTCCGGTCACACAGTCTATAAACTGGTGCGCAACCTGAATCGTTAGGATCGCTAATAAAATTAGGTCAGAATAATTTAGCCTTTTAGGGTTGTGATAACTTATACCCTAATATGCAATTTCGCCTGGTCGAGCAATCGAGGAAAAAAATATGGACGTCAAAGTAGGATCCCTTCAGGTAGGCGCTGGCAAGCCGTTTTTCATCATCGCCGGTCCCTGTGTTATCGAAAGCTGGGAAACGACCATCAATACGGCGCGCGAATTACAGAAATTATCCAAGAAGTTAGGCTTCTCGCTCGTTTTCAAATCTTCATACGACAAAGCTAATCGCACATCTATCAACGGTTTTCGCGGACCGGGTCTGGAGAAAGGTCTGGCGATGCTCGCGGACGTCAAAAAGGAACTCGGCGTCGAATTACTCAGCGATGTGCATGAAATCGACCACTGCAAGGCTGCAGGCGAAGTACTGGACATTTTGCAAATCCCTGCTTTTCTTTGCCGTCAGACCGATTTACTGATAGAAGCAGCTCGCACCAATAAATGTGTCAATATCAAAAAGGGTCAGTTCCTGGCGCCAACAGACATGGTGAACGCGGTTAAAAAAGTTTCGGATGCTGGAAACAACAATATACTTCTGACCGAGCGCGGCACCACATTTGGTTACAACAATCTGGTAGTAGATATGCGCTCGCTTCCTATAATGAAGCGCACAGGCTATCCAGTCATATTCGACGCCACCCACAGCGTTCAATTGCCCGGTGCTGGTTCAGGCGGATCGAGCACGGCAGGGCAGCGTGAATTTGTTCCTCATCTTGCCCGTGCTGCGTGCGCGGTTGGCATAGACGGAATGTTCATGGAAGTACACCCCAATCCAGACGAAGCGAAAAGCGACGGTCCTAACCAGGTTGCGCTTTCGCAAGTGGAAGATTTGATTGTTCAATGTCTCAAAGTGCACGACGCAGTCAAGTCGATGCCCGAATTAAAATTAGGATCGCACCACTCGCAGTGTCAGTCAGTGGCATTAAGCAAGTGAAAATTCTCGTCGCTCTAGTCTCGGCGCTGGCAATATCGGCACAACCGATTCTTCATGCCGGTTCAATAGGACTTGCTCAGGAGCAACCAGAGCTGCAATTAGACGAAGTGATGGTCAAAGCCTTGAACGCATATGGCGGTGCTGCGGCACTCGAGCGCGTTGAAAATTCTTCTGTCACGTATGGCAAATTCTACCCTGCCCGAGCCGGTGCTGCAAACAGCGAAAAACACAACGAAGAAGACGCGCTTCAATACAGAAAGTTCAGACAATCGAGCAAATGGCGAGTCGATCTCGATGGTGGCTCTGGTGATGCTTCTTCCAAACGTGTACTTGCTTATAACGGCTATAGCGGCTGGCGTTTGAACGACAATCAAGCTCAGGATATGCAAGCTTCGCGCCTTACGGCTCTAAACGACGACAACGAAAGACAGCCAACAATCATATGTCACTGGAAACAAGCCGGATATGATTTCACTCTTGACGGCCGCACTTCCTTTCGTCAAATTCCAGTTTTCGCCATCAAACTCTCTTACGGCAAAGAAGGCAGAGAACGCCCAACTACCTTATTTTTAGACCAACGCAATTTTTTGATTGTAGGAATAACTTATGATTCAAGCGCTACAGAATCTGTAAGCACCGAATATTCTGAATACAGACCAGTGGCAGGAACAATTCTGCCTTTTCAACAAACCAAATATATCAACCAGAAACCAGCATCAGACCTCATAGTGAATAACATCACCGTGGGAGAAACAATCGACGAAGCATTGTTCGACCGTCCACAAGTGGCTGGGGCTCTGCGTCTCGACCGCGATATAACTGTAAAATTCGACTACGCTCAAAAAGAAATACTGGTCAAATGTCGCATCGACAACGGTAGCGAAGACCTCTGGTTCCTATTCGATACTGGCGCAAGCGACACCATTGTAGACCGACGGACTGCTGCAGATTATTACTTGTTCAAAGATGGCAAAGCGCAGATGCTCTCGGCATCGGGTTCTGTAAATGTAGAAAACAGTGCTATAAAAAGATTCGAGATTGGATCTTTGATTTTGAACAATGTAGATGCCCGCATTCACTCGCTTGCAGGTCAATCACAACAGCTGGGCAGACCGCTTGCTGGAATCATCGGCACAAACGTGATCGAAAAATTCGTCACTAAAATAGACTACGGCAAATGCACTCTTACTTTCATTGATTCAGACAAATTCAAAGCCCCAGCCAATGCAGCTGTTATTCCATTGACCGAGCACAACATTCCTGTCGTGAGAGCCAAACTCAATGGCATTATCGACCAACCTATGCTTGCAGACACCGGTGCGGCTTTCAACAATCTGCCCTCTGCAGTAGCAAAGAAATTACTTGCAGCCACGGGACAGGACAAAGAAAAACCAAGCCACATGACCGAAGGCACCGGGCTTGATGGCAAGCCTATCAAGCTGGCAAATATGACTGTAAAAAAGGTCGGACTTCAAACTCAAACTTTGAGCAATGTTCCCTTCACCTATATATATGATGCCAACGCCAAAGCAAATTCAAATAACGAACGCATCGAAAAACAAGGTGGCTTCTTCCGCAGCACTGGACTAGGAATTTTAGGAAATCCTTTTTTCCAGAATTACATCACTTATGTAGACTACAAGTTTCAGCGTATTCTCCTTGAGCCAAATCCAATCGTTCGCATTCGCGAGCAGATAAATGCTCAAGTAGATATCGGCGACAAAAAACTTTTGATTTATCGCGATTACAGACTGGCAGAAGCTGCTTATCAAAAGGCGATGGGTATCGCCACCGCAAATAAAGACCAGCGTTCAGAAGCGATGCTCTGGGGAAGACTTGCCAATGCCCGACGATTGATGGCAAAAGAATTAAGCCGACCCGAACACGCAAAAATTGCTTATGCCAATTTTGTCAAAGCGCAAGAACTGGCAAAAGAAGTGGGTGCCAAAGATGTTGAAGGAAGAATACTTTCAGATTGGAGTTTGCTCTATAGCGACAACGGTCAACCTAATGAAGCAAATAGAACTATAAACTCAGCACTTTTGTTGGCGCCGCAAGACGCGCAGGTGAACGTAAACTATGCCGTGCACCAGTATCGAAATAATCAGTTTGCAGGAATGCAAAAATACATCGAAAAAGCGCTATTCCTCGAGCCTTCCAACTGGCAGGGATTGTGGTATCAGTTCAAGTTACAAGAAAAATTCCTCGATTATCCTCGTGCTGTAAAAACGCTCAAAGAAATCATCAAATACTATCCTTGGTCTACTCTTGCCACAAAAAAACTGGCTGAAATAGAAGAGACCATGAAACCAAATGCGAGCCTGACACCAAAGTCTGGCGCGGGCACGGCCACACCTGTTCCAGGCAACTAAAAAAACGTGCACTATTCTCTCTATAGTTGCGGGGTCTCTTATTTGTTACTGCTTTGAAAAAAGGAAAGTTGCACCCTTCGTGTTGCCTCAAAATAGAATCGTACTCTAACCAAACCGTTGCCTCATATATTTTCGTACCGGCGAAAATGTGTGAGTGTTAGATTGCGAGCTTGATCAATTTATATTTACCCCAACCACATCGCTGAATAAAGCCTTCATCTCTAAGTCGACAAAGTAAGACATCTGTCGAGTGGCGGTCTTGTCCTTCCTGAAGTAAATCTCTGCATGTAAACACAGTGCCGAGATCCAGCATGGATATTGCTTTTCTGGTTTCTGTCATGGTGGTTTTTACTTTGCTTTGTCTTACGCTTTCTCGCGCCAGAAGTTTTTGAACAGCGTTTCGTTGCATCTGAATGACAGCTGAAACTGGGTTTGGAACGGGGATTTTCATTTTTTCCAACTCCTCGCGTTTGCTTACGATCTCCTCATGCAGTGCGCGCATATTTAGATTGTTTCGCATCTGTATCAGCTTTGACTTCACAGATTTATCAATTGAAGGACTCTCTAAAACGCGCTGATATGGCGTTTTTGCCTTATCATGGCGTTTGTATGTTTTTGAACCTTCTCTTTTTTTCTCCAGAAGTTTTTGACACGGTTGAAAGTAGTTCGCATAGAGGTAAAGTGCCTTATACAGCTCTTGTAGAAGGCGCAATGCTTTCTTGCCTTCGAATCTTCCTCTGCCTACATTTTTTCGAATAACAGATCCATTTTTTTCCTCGATCCAGGCTTGATCGTTCTTCTTATACTCTCGGGACCTAGTGTAAGTAATGTTTTCCTTGATGCACCACTCGATCATGTCTTCATTTAAAAATTCCCTTCCGTTGTCAAAATCTAGACCCAGGATGGGGAAAGGGCAAATTTCTTTGGCTTGTTCTAATGCGTGAAGGACTTCAAATGCCCCTTTTCTTGGTATTGCAAGAGGAATCACCCAGCAGGTAGCAATGTCGGTCATATTCAAGGTACTTAGATGTCCTCTAGAAACATCGACACTGGAATGAGATACAGTGTCAATCTCGAAAAAACCTGGCAAAGCGTCGCTCCATTCAGTAAAGGTGCGAATGGGAACCTTGTTTTTCACTAATGGTCCGCTTTTAGTATGGCTAATGCTTCTTTGGCAACGCTGACGTTCTTTTTTCAACGATCGATCAATCGTGGCGGCGCTCACAGAGAGTATTTCAGCCTTAGCCGCGGCAGAGATCTTCAAATACCCATGAGTCTCCAGGTTTTCACAAATCTCTTCAATGAAGGGTGCAAGGCGCTTTCCGCACAGTTGATTTGAGACATGCCAAATTTGAATTAGCGCCTCTTGAGCCTCGGTACCCAGACATTTTTTTCGCCCTTTTTCCCTTGGGATGGATTTCTTTTGATTATTGTTTAAAAGAGTAATCGCGTGCTTGCGGGAGTAACCTGTGGTTTGGATCAGGCTTTCCAAGATCTCGATACGCTCCTTCTTTCTAGCGAGACGGTATCGGGTTCTTAGAGCCTCAAGTAGCTCCTTGCGAGAATTTGTTGTCATTTGTAGCCTCATCTTTCCCTCGCTCCGGTAACCGAGGGTTTGATTTTATTTGAGGCAACGATTTTTCCAGGGTACGATTTTCAATGAGGCAATGCGCCCTTTATCTCACGACGAAGTGAGATAAGTAGCGCATTATTCCTTTTTGTAGATTTGAGCGAAAAAAGATACCGGGGAATTGTTGTTAGTTTTTCGACTCTTTTATTTTCCAAGATCCTTTTTTAGTCGAGCCAGTTCGTCATCCACTTCTGCTTCGCGTTGTTTGTATTCTTCGTCTTTAATACGCTGACGTTCGGCTTCTCTTTTCGCTTCTTCTTTGGCAAGGCGCTCGGATTCAGCACGTTTCAATTTTTCGTCTTCTTCATCTTTGAACAATGAAAGACATTCACCACACTGCATGACCTTTTCCTGACTGCCAAAGAGAGTCACCACGCCATAGAGCTTGACGCCTTTGTCCACTTCGCACTGATAAAAGGTTGCTGTTTTTTGGCAGGCAGAGCATTTATGTGTTTCTCTGCGTCCATCGCAAAGACGGTTCACTTTATTCTTGGTAGACCAGAAAATGAGCATGTTAGTTCTATACCCTTTTCAAAATGGATGTGGAATAACACAGAGCTAAAGTAAGCAGGGTGCGGCAAAATCGGATAGTGTGGAAAGGTTCGCTGCCCAAGAATAATATGAGATATATTTAATACGGGATTTTTGAACCTTTTCGCCGCTTATATCGTTAATAAGAGTGTAAGGCCGATTTCAAAAAGGTCGGCTTGGAGAAAAAAGTGGATATCAGCGACGAAGCGCTTGTCGAAAAATATCGGCAGACCAAGGACTTCAAAGACTTTGGAGCCCTTTCGCGCCGATATCAATCCAGACTATTCAATGCGGCTCATCGCATCATGGGCAGTCCGGAGGAGGCGGAAGAAGTGGTTCAAGACACTCTATTAAAAGCACATTCAAGTCTGAATCAATTCAAGAAACAGTCTTCATTTGCATCCTGGATTTTTGCCATAGCCAACAATATTTGTATGGACCGGCTGCGTGTACGCAAACGCAGGTCGGTAATGAAGATTTTCTCTTTCAACTCAAAACCTCTCTACGACCAGGAAGAAGACGCTTCCCATTTCGATGGTATCGGACAGATTGCTGACTCCAGTCTCAATCCGTTGCAAGAACTCGATATTGAAGAAGAAGGTCAAATGGTCTTAAAGGCTCTCAGAGAATTGCCTGAAGTACAGCGAACAGTGCTCGTTCTGCACGATATAGAAGGCTTTGTTTATCAGGACATAGCTCAAATTACAGATGCAAGCATCGGTACCGTGCGCTCACGATTGCATTATGGTCGCCTAAAATTGAGAGAACTTTTAAATCCTTATTTTTCATCAAATTCAACAAAACGTTCAAGCAAAACCGGCTCTGTGCCAGGAGATCGACATGTCACTCAATAACGACTGTGCAAAAATACAGGAATCGCTCAGTGCTTATATCGACAACGAAGATGTCGACAAGGCTTTTGTCGAGAGCCATTTGAGTACATGCAATCATTGCAACGACGTTCTGCAAAAATTGAACGACGCCAAAAATTTACTGGTCAATCTTCCTCCAAGCATTCCGCAAAGAGATTTCACAAGCGATCTCGAAAAGAAACTTGGCGCAAATGGTGGCAACGTTATTCAGAGCAGATTCTCCAAAACTGCTTTGGCTGCCATTTTTATCGCCCTTACTGGCATCATTGGATTCTACGCCATATCCAATTCGCCGCAAAGCGTAGTCAATAATACAGTCGCTAACGTACCTGAAAATACGAGCAAGCCAGTCCAACAAATCCAAAAACCAGAAGATAAAATAGCAACACAACCTTTGGTTAAAGTGGTGAAAGAGCCCATAACACAAAAGCCCACATCAAAAAAGGAAAAGGAAGTAACTGTGCAGATAGCCAGTACACAAAATCCAAAACCTGCACCGCTTCAAACTGCTATACAAGTGCAAACTCAAAGCGAGGCACCGGTGAATATAGCCTTGAATACAGGCGATCTGGCAAGCGAAAATGGTTTGTTTGACGATATGGGATTTGGAAGCGACGAGGACGGACTTTATGCAATCAAACTCTAAGAAAAGAAAATCATCGCCGCATAAATTGCTAACTCTCGCATTTTGTCTTGCCCTTGGCGTTAGTCAACAGGTTTTTGCGCAACCAGTCGAAGATCCAAGTGGGGCTTTTGATGGCGGTGGAGAGCCGCAGAATAATATGAGAGGCGGTCAGAGATGGCGTCAGAAGATGATGAATATGCCTCCTGAAAAACGTGAATTATTCATGCAACGTCTTCGCGAACGTCGACAAGGACAAGAATTTCCCGCTCAGCAATTTATGCAAGAATTGCCTGGGGGACAAGGCGCTCCTGGCGGACCTGGAATTGGTAATTTTCAAGGCCGAGAGCAATTCGCCAATCAAAGAGGGGGCATGAGAAAGCGCCCTGGAGGCGGCGGACGACAAGGATTTGGATTTGGTGGAAGAGCGCTCGATTTATCACAACTCAATCTCACTGAAAAACAGAAGAGCGACATTCTTACAATGCGAGCAAAACACTCGGAGCAGGCCAAATCGATTCAGAAAAATCTGCGCGGCAAACGAATGGAACTGCGCAACATGTTGTTCAGCCCGGATCTAAATCGCAAAGCACTTCAAGAAAAACGAAATGAATTGCGCGGATTGCAAAATCAAATTGACGACATAATGATCGACGATTTCCTTGGAGTTCGTTCGGTATTGAATGAAGATCAAATAAAGAGACTGGCCGAGACCAATTTGCCTAATCAAAAACGCAAAACATCAGCCGAAATTCAACCTAAGAGCGAATAGACTACTCGTCTTTATTTTCCTTAGGCTGGGCTTTGCCCTTGTTCTTTTTCTTGACTGAAGCCCACTCCAGAATGAATTCTGGATCTTCTGAATTTGCCGGAGCTTCACCGGCTTGTTCGACAGGCGCAGCCTTCGATTTGCGTTTAGGTTCTTCCTGAACTCTCGCCTTGGTTTCAAGACGTGCTTGAGGTTGCATCATACTAGGATACATCGAGCCTGGATATGTCGGTATCATTGGTGGTGGCGGCGGAACCAGACCACCTTTCTTGCCTTTCTTACCAACTGGTGGCATTTGCACCGGCATCGCTGGCATCATCATCGACATGTCCATTCCACCCATAGGAGCCATTTGTTGTGGCTGAGCACGTTCAACATGTTTTGCCGGAGCGGCTTTAGCAACTTTAGCCGGCTTAGCGGCTGCCACTACTGGTGGTTGCGCCTTAGGCTTGGGCTTTTCTTTCTTGGGTGGCTTAGTCGCTGGTTTTGGAGGAGCCTTTGCTGTCACTACAGGCGGCGGCGTTTTCTTCTCTTCGACCTTTTTGGGTTGCTGAAAAACTCGTGATTTGAGACTCAATGCCGATTGCACCGGATTTTCTTTCATGTCCTCTTTTTGTGGTGGAGGAGTTTCGACTTTCACAGGTGGTGGCGAAACTGGTTCTTTTGCTTTTGGTTCAGGCGGTTTTTCAGAAACGGGCGCTGCAAACCTGGACAGTCCTTCGGTCATTGAAGATTTATGCGGCTGGCTATTTTGATGAGCTGCTACTTTGCCAGATTTTGCAGAACTTGCCTGGCTATGAGCGGGCTGCGTTTTTGGTTCTTGCAGTTTGTGCAAATAGTAAGAACCGCTCACTGAAGCCATTGCAAGCATCTGTTCTTTTTGGGGATTACCTTCTTCTCTGCGCGCTTTCCTCGATTCTTTGATCATCCATTTGACTACGGCAGCCTGTACTTCAGGCGACTTTGGATGCGCTTTCTGAGCGGCATCGAGCTGAACACGCGCGTCCTCTTCTTTGCCTGTGAGCATATCAAGCTCGACTAATTTTAAGCGCGCTTGCAAACTATTAGGTTTTTTCTCGACCGCCAAAGGCAAATAGTGGGAGGCTACTGTAAATTTGCTCAACTCGAGCGAAATGGTACCAAGCTCGAAATACAAATCAGCTAGAAACGGCGAATTGGGACCGTGCGATTTCTGAGTCTGGTCTATTGCTTGCTCGTAATAAACTTTCGCTTTGTCATAATTGCCTTGCAGATAAGACTCAAACGCTGACTGTCTGAGGCTTTTGGGATCGCTTAACGAAATAGGCTTGTCTAATGCCATTGCCGGAAGTCCGGAAATGACCATCAAATTCATCATGATGGCAGACAAGAGCCGCTTGAACAGCATCAAAAGTCTCGCTTACTAAGGGAATGTGAGTTGCTTCTCATATTTTAAGCTCAAATTGCTCAAAATGCACATAAATAACTAAAAAAGTCTAGAATATGTTTTTCCCCGCTAGAGGCAAATCAATGCGTCGTTCAAGACAGCAAAAAAGTCGTGGTCACAAAACACAGTCCACCGGTAGTGGCACTGGCTATCAAAACGACTCCTCTGCACGTTTGTTCATGCAACACGGAATCGATATCAACACCAATCTGGGTGAGGGTTTTGGACCGTTTCGCATCGAAGGTGAAGATGTAATTCTGCCTTTTGTCACCTCGGCAAATATTGCATGTGGAGCTCACGCCGGCGACCCGGTCATCATGGAAGAGGCTCTCGAAATGGTCCGATATTATGGACTTTCGCTTGGTGCACACATCGGCTATCCTGACCTTGCAGGTTTTGGTCGTCGCGAAATTCGCATCCCCAGTAACGAACTAAGAGCAAGCATTTTGTTTCAGCTAGGCGCCCTTACAGGCATGGCTAAGACATTTGGTTTTGAAATTACCCAAGTTCGCCCGCATGGTTATTTGTACAGACAACTTTCAAATGACCAGCGCATAGCGAGCATCGTGGCAAAGGCTATCGCCGAATTCGATCAGTGGCTGGTCTTGATTGGTCCTGCCAGTCCAACCCTCTTGCAAGCCGGTGAGCGTGCAGGGCTGAGAGTGGCTCTCGAAGCCTGGGTCGACCGCACCTATGACAATAACGGTAATTTGTTGCCACATACTCATAGTCGCGCCATCATCAAGAATCCAAACGAAATCTTGCGCCAGGCACGTAATCTGATTCAAAAAGGTCAGGTCATTGCAGTGGACGGAACCCCATTACCGATTGATTTTCAAACTTTGCATATGCACGCCAAAATTCCAAACGCGGCATACATTGCAGAAGAAATCAGAAAAATGATTCCATACGCTTGCTGTTTGACCTCTGAGCCCTTCTCTGTAGACCAGGAAGAGTCGAGATTCAATTCTGCTTTTGCAATCAGCTAGAACAAGACCAGAAGCCTAAGGCAAACGTTTGGCTTGGGGCACGATTTCGTCGTACCAGCTGCCGTAATAGTCTGGATAATCCTCGCCCGTTGTTGAAGTGATAGTATTCTGCAACGCGCGTTTAACCGCTCTGCGTCCGCCGCGGCGATAGCGCCTGAGCCACTCTAATTCAAGCGGGTCGATTTTTACCCCAGCTTCGAGCAATTCTTTGACGATTAAAATTTCGTGCACGATTGCTTCTGTTTCTTCTTCAAGACATCTGTCTACGAATTCCTGGCGCCCAGTTTTTCCAGGCACAGGATCGATAGTGGGGCGCATGATGGCGTGCACGAATTCGTGAGCGATACTGATAAGCTTGTAGTTGCGTGGGCACCATTTGCCAATGTAGATGGTGCGTTTGGCACGGTCATAATAAGCACGACATGGCCCATTAACGAGTCTGATTTTGACACCATCTTCGCGAATTTTTCTGATGTCCTCGACTAAAGTAGGGCACTTCAAAGCCGTTTCGACAAACTTTTTGCCGAATTGGCGACGTAGATTTTTAACTACTTTGGATTCCAAAATCATGCTCTTCACTAATAGACCTGCTTACATTAAATTTATACCACTTTATTTAGAGGTCGAATCAGGCAAAATTGCCAATATTTGGCGCTTGTCGTCACTTGCCAAGCGAATTGCCGCTTCGCCGAATTATTAAACATTGCTAATAATTGGCAAATAGGTCAGAGTCTGGCTCTAGCTTTCACATCGAGATAGGTCTGGATAACCTTTTCTGAGAGCTCTTGAGGTGGGCAATCCAGCACCAGACACCCTTTCTTCTGTAGCACACTGAGGGCAATTTCGCGCTGGTGCAACAAGTCGGTCGCCACCGCTCGTTTGAAGGTCTGGTGCAGCTGTTCGACCTTGTCGGGCAACACGATTCCACCCTGAGCCACCTGTATGACCTGGCGGTCTTTGAGAGTGACACAGAAAGGCAAATGCTTGGTGCTCATACGCCCAAGACCAGCCAAAAGCGCCTTGGAACCGGAAGGGTCGGTCAGATCCGAAAATACGACAATGAGCGAACGCCCGCCTGCTTGCCTTGAAAAATGTGCGAGCATTCCTGGATAGTCAGGCTCGACCATCACTGGCTCTGCTTTGAAAGTTGCTTCCAAAATCCTTGTCAGATGCGCTTTCCCGCGTCTTGGCGGAACATAAACGAGCGGCTTGTCGGCGAAAATGCCTAACCCGACCTGATCGTTGCTCGTAAGTCCTGTCAGCACCAAACACAGTGCAGCGTTCAAGGCGTGGTCGAAGCGTTTCAATCCTTCAAGGTCAGAAACCATCATTCGACCAGCATCGAGCAAGATGAGCAGTTTCTGTTCTTGCTCGGCTTCATAAGCTCGCACCACCGGACGGTCGCGACGAGCGGTCGCTTTCCAGTCGATTGCTTTAGTGTCGTCACCTATTGTGTACTCGCGCAGAGTGGCGAAATCGGTACCCTGACCGCGTTTGCGTCTATTGATTTCACCAAACTCGGTGGAATGTGCAAGACGAATAGATAGCTCGTACAATGCTTTCAAATCGCTATAAACTTTCACCTGAGCTTTAGCGTCAATTTTCTTTTGACGCCAGAACAGTCCAAAGTAGCTCAAATAGCGAATTGTGACGTCGCCAAACTCATAGTTGCCCCTGCGTCTTGGTCGCAATGTGTAGGCAAGAGCTTGAGTGGTATCAGGATCGATATCTATTTTGAAATAATCGATACTCTTGCTAAGACCGGGCGGAGAGTCATCCTTCACAAGCATCTGAAGCTTGTTGGCACCGCTATTGGTGACAGAAAGATCGACGTCGTTGTCACGCCCGATTGAAAATCTCTCGGCAAAATTGCGACCAACACTCACCAGATGCGGTGACTGAGTAAGATTCCAGTCGACGATTAAAAGGACCAGGATTACGCAGTTGAAAGCGATTCCAACTGTAGTCAAAACAGGAAAGAGCCCGCTCAAACCAAATGGAATCAGAACGAATGCCAAAGCCAAATATAATTTTCTGCTGGCTATCATCTATTCTTATTTTTCAGCGTGGAACAGTTACTTGTTTCATCAATTTCGCGATAACCTGCTCGATGGTAATGCCCTCGAGCTCAGCCTCTGGCGTGAGTGCCAATCGGTGACGCAATATCGGCTCTGCTACGAATTTGATATTGTCGGGAGTGACAAAATCCTTTCCTTCGATAGCCGCGTGCGCTTTAGCCGAGCCAAGCCACAAGAGCGCCGACCTGGGGCTGGCACCAAGGGCGAGGTCAGACATTTTACGCGATTTGTCTACCAGTTCTTGCAAATAATTTATGACGCTGTCTTCAACTTTGACCTGCCTGAGAGCGTTTCTGCAAGCAAGAATTTCAGCCACTTGCAATATGGCATCTGGCTTTGGCGAGTACCTTCTGTAATGTCCTTCCTGCCAGTTCTTGAGCATGGTGCGTTCGGCTTCTGCACTTGGATATCCCATCTGAATCTTGAACATGAAGCGGTCCAACTGGGCTTCGGGCAATGGATAAGTACCTTCGAACTCGATTGGGTTTTGAGTGGCCACGACTAAAAATAGTTCGGGCAAACTTTGTGTTTCACCCTCAAGACTCACCTGACGCTCTTCCATCGCTTCAAGCAAGGCAGACTGGGTTTTGGGCGGGGTTCTATTGATTTCATCTGCAAGCAGGAAACTCGTGAAAATGGGACCGCGCTTGAGAGCGAACGTTTTAGTAGTCAAATCGTAGATGCTTGTGCCCAGAATATCTGAGGGCAACATGTCTGGTGTGAGTTGAATCCGACCGAATTGAGTGCCCATCAAACTTGCAATTGTTTTTACTACGAGTGTTTTTGCCGTTCCCGGCACCCCCTCGAGCAAAACGTGACCATCAGCCAGGATAGCTACTAGCATCTGGTCGATGACCATCTCCTGTCCAACGATTATTTCATTCAAGCGCTCTTTCAAGCGGTTGAAAACTTTGGGGATCAACGATACATCTTCTCTTTCGGCTACTTGCTCTTGCATGTTTTGTCTCTTTTGTTATTTGACCTTACCTAATCCCAAATCTGCGCCTATCTTATCGCATGAGGATACAATGGCGTTTACCTGTTCGTCTTTGAGAGCGTCACCTTTCAAAGCCTCTTGATATTCTTCGAATACGTTAGCATTAGCGTCGCTTTTTAGTGTTTGCAATTTTTCTTTGAGTGAAGCAGCAAATTTATCATCCTTTTCATACACGGCAAGACCAAGCGCCCTGGACAGTCTGGTTCTAAATGAAGCGAAAAGAATTTCAAGGATCAATTTATTTGCTCTGGCCCGCGACCAGGTGTTTGCAAGCCCGTTTATGTATTCGAGATTTGAAATTCTCCTTGACGAGTCAATCGCCACGGCTCTGCCAAAACGCTGAATTCCACTGGCAACGCCAATAAATAAAATGAGGGCAAGCTGCACTGCAAGTAGTCCAAATGGACCGCGAGACAACCGAATGAACACATTTGTGCCTCCAGTGTATCCGTGCGCTCTTTCGTCGAAGAGTATAGTACCGCCTGCAGTGCTCATCCAATTTTCCAAAAACTGAAAATTGCTCCAGTATTCGATTTTTGAAACAGTCCTGTTTTCGCAGATACTTACAAGCCCACCGACAATCACTTTGCCCTTTTCGAGTGGAACCATACTTATTATGCTTCCCAACGAATCTTCGACAATTGGCTCACCACCATTCATTCTACATATCGGCTCTATTTTCAAACCGCCTACATCTTTGTTCTCTTCGAATTTCTCGACAGGATGTACGTAAATGGTCTCGGGCTTGAAATCTACACTTTCAAGACTCGACTGTTTATTTGTTTTTTGATCAATCTTTTTATTGATTCCTGTCGTTTTGGCTGACAGTTTCAATTTAGCCAGAATGTCCGAAGCCGAATAGAAACTGAAATCGTCCAGATAAATCCAGGTATTGCCTTTCTTAACCCATTTGACAATTTGATCCACTTCGAATTCTTTGAGAGTTTCAGGTGGAGCGACAGTCACAAGAGTTTGACCTCGCCCCTGCAATTGTCTGTATGGCAATTCGAATCTAGCGACTTTATATCCAAGCCGATGAGTCAATTCATATAATCCAGATAAACCGCTTGCCTTCTGGTTGAACGTAGAAGAAGAGCGTTTGTCGGGCATCATTTTATCTAATTCTTTATTGAACACGACGCCTGTAATGACAGACAAAGCACTTGCTGCAAGCAGCACAGCAAGCTGAATAGAAAGTTGTCGCTGCTCTTTCAACTTAAACATCGGAAACCTTTTCCTTTGCCTTTTGAGCAATTTCAGTTTCCATTTTATTCAAGTGTAAAAGACATTTATCGAATTCATCTTTGGTAGCAGTATCATTGCCAAACCAGATTCCTTCTACGATATTGACCAGATCGCGAAATGGTTGGCGCAATTTTTTGAACGAAGACAATGCGTAATAATATTCGTAATTAGTCCTGGTGGGACCGAATTTGAGCACACCATTTTCGTCCATCAAATACAAAGAACTCATATAAACAGCACGGCAAGCCTCTCTCCAGTCAGAGATATCGGCATGTTCCTGTGCCCTGATTCTCCAGGCTTTACTGTCTAAAACTTCAAGTCCTGATGCCAGACCGATTCTGGCTAGTTGAGCCTGTCGCTGCAAATCGTTCATTCGCTTGTATAAGGTGAATAAAACGAGCAATATAACCACGACCATCACAGATACAATCAGCACTTGCATGATATCGCCAACTGATTTAGTATCGGCTATATCACCAAAATCGATTCTGAACTGACGCAAGAAATCGACGATATTGCGGATAATTTTGGCAAGGTAGTCCTGGGCTGTAACCAGAAACTCAGGCGGGTCTTTAAATTGATAATCGCCCGACATCTGACTCAATTGTTTGGATACTTCTTGATACTTCATGCGGTGCTTCCAATTCCAGCATCGGGCGAAGATTCGGATTCATATCTCACTTTGAGCACCGCCAGTTCATCTACCATATCCTGACCTTCCTGGCGGACTTTCATGTCGGCATAATAAAGTCCATAAAAAATAAAGCAAACTGGCCATACCACCATGTCGACTATCGATTCCCAGGCAGACCAGAGTATTTGCCAATGCAAAGGAATATTTGCACCAGCCGCGTCATACCCGATCCTGAAAGCATCGACGGCACAAAAAACAATCACAGGCAGATAAAGGGGCGGACCAAGAATAACGATAGCCACCGTGATAAGAAATCCACCAAGCAATGTTCGCCTGAAGGCTCGAATCGACAAGGACAATCCTTTGCTAATCACCTGCGAAATGGGAATCTTTTCGCAAACAGCAGCGCAAGACACGAGAAACGTAGCTGTATAAACGAAACCCATCGCCACTAACCAGGAAAAAAAACTTGCATAGACGATGATTATCGGCACAAAAGCAAGCGCCGACCCTTTCCGAAACAGAAAAGCGCTGGTCACAACCGTAAGTCCACAGGCAATCGATATTCCAATAATGAGCAGACAAACTATGAAGCCGACCGCAAGAAGTGCACCCTGACGCTTCATTACCACTTTTAAGGAGTCGAAAAGCTCGGTTGAAAGTCCATTTACTATGCGGACAATAGCCAGTTGACGCAGGTATAAGAACCATCTGGCTCCCAAAGCTATCAAAGAGGCGACACAGAAAAGCAAAACCATCAGTCCTTTGGTTCCAGCACTTGCTTTACTTGCCATGACCCCTGAAGACGAAACCTGAAAGAGGACCCTGGCAACGAGGACAAAAATGGTTGGCACAAGTAAAAATTTAAACCAACTTGCAATATTAGCCCGATAAATCTGAAATGCTCGTCCAACCAAATCACCGACGGATTGTGCGTCTGGTTGGGAGCCTTTAGTGGTTGGTGAATTCAAGAAGTTTACCGAATCTATTTACTGGGTTTTATGTAATTGGCGTATTGTATTTTAGAAGTGAACTTTCAAATTTAAACATGCCCAATTCCTTAGCTCAAAAACTCAGCGGCGTCAGAGACCTCAAACGAATACTTGAAATCACAGTCAACGAACTGGGTGATTCTTATTCGCTCGAATCCTGTCAGGTAATGCTATCAAGTCCGCTTGACCCTAATTTCACCTCGATTTGCGAGTATCGAGACAAAGCAGGTCCAGATTTCCACGAGTCCATAAGTTCAGTAGTTACGCCTCTTACCATCCCTCTGGTTTTACAGGGACGAACTTTCGGCTCGGTAAGCTTCAGCCGCCAGCCCGAACTAAATAATGATGAATTGACCGAGCTTCGTGTGACCGCAGGTGAAGTGCAAGAAGTTATCCGACTGGCTCAAGTAAACGATATTGTCCAGCGCGATTCTGGACGCGAAGCGCTGTTGCTTGAAATCGGCAACGTGATGAATTACTCGCCAGCTATTGGCGACGCCCTCTTTGTTGTAGTCAATATCCTTGGTAAAGCGCTAAATGTAAGCCGTTGCCTTTTTATTTGTACTGACGACCACCAGGCGGGCTGGAAATGCTACGAATTCTGGCTGCAAGACAAAGTGAAAAGTTGCAGAGAGCTTTTCTGGCCGTCATCAGACTCGGCCATCGTCGCTCAAACCTTATTAGCCAAACAACCTCTAATAGTTTATGAAGGTCAGGAAAATTCATACGTTTCGCCCGTCCAGGAAGAATTGCAATTTATTGGAGTCAAGTCTTTTCTAGGAATTCCCTTGAAAAGCAGTCAGAGTACGCACGGATGTGTAATTGTCCAACAATGCGACTACAGACGCGCTTGGACACGTACCGAGATAGACATGCTGCAAAACTGCGCAGACAAACTGGCCGAAGCGCTGCTTAAATTGCCTGCCGAAAAAATGGCTCGCGAACCTATTATGCAACTGCACCAGCGCGTGGTGGCATTGAGCGAAAACGAATCGACTGCAGAGCGCTCTATTCTTGATGTGCGCCGCGCTCTCAAAGGAGCGGTAGGCAATCAGGCCATTCCAACCGCCCGTAAATCAAACGACCCGCCCCCGCCTCCGCCAGCTCCAGTACCGAAATCTGCTGCAAAACCAGTGGTCCCACCACCTGTTACGTTGCCATCGGTATCCACTGTCAAAAACGAGTTGCAGGCTAAAGTAGAAGCTGAAGCTGAAGCGGCAGCAGCCAAGGCATCTGATGCGATGGATCTGGGTGCTGCGCCAGCAAAATCAGAAAGCGGCAAAACCATTGGTGGTGTTCTTGGAGGTTTGAGCAAAACTAAAACACCTGCCGAAGCTCTCCATCCAGTCGAAACAAAAGCACCCGAAGTCAAAGAGCCCGAAGCGAAGAAACCTGAAGCTAAAGAAGCAGATCCCTATGCCGACCTCGATTTTGGAGACTTTGGCGAGTTAGACGATACCGCAGCCGGTACTGCTACCACCGATGTCGAACCTATTAAAATCGAACCCAAAGTCGAATCCCCAGCTGCTGCAGAAGCGGCTGTAGCCGACATAATCAAAAAACCAAGCGACACTGGCAGTTTCGATGCAAGTCCGGCTCAAGCCACCACCTCTGGTGAATGGGCGGTAGCGTCAGCCGAAGTAGACACTGTCCCAACCACAGAGGCCAAAGCAGCGCCTCAAGAGACATCTGCAAAAGATTCATTCAACGACCTTGCAGCCAAGGCTAAAGCAGCTCTGGCCAAAATGTCGAGCACCAAACTTCCCGCAGCCACGCCTCCAGTAGCCGAAGCGAAAGCCGAAGAGCCTGCAAAAGTGGAGGAGAGAGTCGAATCTCCGACCAAGTCAGAAGTGACTGCCAAGACTGAAGAAGCCGCTGCAAAAGTCGAAGAAGTTAAAACAGAAGAACCTGCAGCCGAAGCTGGTGGTTCGAAATGGGGCAATCTCGACGCCATTCCATCTCCTTCAAAATCATCTCCAGCCACGGCTCCAACGGGTGGCTGGGGCAACTTAGACGATATCCCCGCACCGTCTAGACCCTCTGGAGGGGTAGGCGGAGGTCTTGGTGGAGGACTGCGCGGATCGATGATGGGCAAAGCAAAGGCAACCTCCGCTGCAAGTCCGCTCATGTCCAGTCTGCGCAAAAAAGAAGCCGGCGGCGGTGCGGCGGCACCACAATCTTCCGAACCTTTAGATGAAGGCGCAGCCAAACAAAAACTGGATGCCTTACTTTCATCTTCGAGCAACGAAACATCCGATTATGTTTTTGCCACTCCTGGTCTTGATATGCGCGTGGCAGGAAGAATCGATGGTTGGATTGCTCAAATCGAAAAGAAAGATCGATACAAGAATGGACACGCAAGACAGGTTGCTCAATACGCTGTAGCTCTTGCTAAAGAGATGGGACTGAGCGAAGACGACCAGAACAAAATCCGCCTGGCAGCTTTATTGCACGACCTTGGCAAATTGCCTATTCCGCAAAATATCTTACAGAAGTCGGAAGAAGAACTTGGTGATGAAGATTTCGTAGCAAAAATGGGCCACACCGCCGCTGGTGCCCAGGTGCTTGAAAGTTTCCCGGACCTTGCACCGCTTGCACCAATTGTAGTTTCGCACCACGAAGAATTCGATGGCGAAGGCTTCCCGCAGGGACTCAAAGGCGAAGAAATTCCCATACTGGCTCGCATTATTTGTGTGGCAAACCGCTATCACGAGCTTGTAGCGACCAAGACTTATGGACCTGGAATGGCGGAAGCGGAAGCGCAGAAAATCATTAAAGATGGCTCCGGTGCTCAGTTCGACCCGAAAGTGGTAGACGCCTTCAACAAGCTTATTGAAGAGAAGAAATTGCCCTCGCCTTGATTAACTGAATTGAATATCCTGCCAGATATCATCACCAGCAAAAGATCACAGGAATGCTACTTCCTTTTAAACTTAATTGAAAAAGCTGATTTGATTGGTTTCGCCAATAACGCCAGCATCATACTTCGAAATTTGCGAAAGCTTCATAGCGAAGTTATAAACGCGGGGCGATGAAACAGCGATTACGTCTTGCACTGGCAAATTGTGTTGCTTGCCTTGCGTAGTCAAGAACACAAACTTATCGCGCGAAACAGAAACGATTTTGCCTTTGTATTCTCTTCCCATACGGGTCTTGATAATTTCAGCATTTTCGTTCATGGGGGCGATATCGCTGATTTTAGTACCAGCGTTGAATAAACATTTGCCTTCAACTACGACACCAGCATCAGTAGAATTTTGTTTGCAATTAAAAAGGACTCCGCTGAGTAAGTAATCTGCGTTGCCCTTTCTGAATTCTTTTGGATCGGCGTAGACCTGGTTAGGTAGTAGATCTACTCGGTTGTTAGCAATAATGACTTCGGCCTGACTTGTATTAATAGGTCCGATTTTTTTTGTGCGTGTAAAACCGCTCAACTCTGTGACACGGCTTTCGTTGGCTGTTTTGCAATGCACTTGCGCAGCATCGGCAGGACTTGCACTGCTGAAATACAGTGTGGCAAGAACAACCAATAAACTCGATAAGCGACGCATAACCTCTCCCTTCGGCATTTCTGATGCGCCTATCGTACAACGTTGACGCATATAAGCAAGCGCAATGCTTGTTCACATTCTAAACATATTGTTGAGACGTTTACAGAATGCCGCTATTGATGCGGGTCTTCGATTTGTAAACTTGTAAACAACACTGCTTAAAGAACTTAAAAATCGATATGGAACGGATTTCCTAATCTTAAGGAAAGATGAAGAGCAGCTATTCATGCCACTCTAAAGAGATATGCCTTAAGGTTGCCTTTATATTTCAAATAGCAAAAATCAAGTACGTGGCGGACGGAGAATGAAGCGCTGAATCCCGCCTCCAAAGACCCTTTGCAATGAATCTTCTATCCATTGCTGCCTGCTCGAACTATTGTGATAAACCTTACCGTTTTCACCCACTATTCCTATATGCGATCCCCCTCCTCCATTCTCCCATCCCGCTCTTCGAACGATGACTACTACGTCTCCCGGCTTTGCATCTTGCAGTCCGGAGTGTTTAGTCCATCCGTTATTTTCAAGAATTCTTGCAAGCCCCGCAACCCCAGCATGCCTAGCGTAGTTGAATCCGGCTTTGTTGAGAGCTGCAGAAACGGACGCAGCACAACCTAGCCTACCGGGTGTTCCCGGAATGAATTTAAACAGTTGCTGCCCCACCGAATCCCGGGCCGCCTGAGTGATTCCATTTGTGCGATCAGATTGAGGTCTGCTAGGGCGTTCCTGCGGTTCATCAAAAACAGGTCTGGGTCTTTCACCAGGTCTTTCCTGAGGCCAAGATTCGTCTTTCCATCGCTGGGCTGGTGCCAAACAATCAGCCCGCTTGTAGTGCTCCTGCCAGTAGTTTTTCCAATAGCTATCATAGAGATGATGATAATTATTGTGCACCATATTTGGTTGCATAAAGACATCAGGACGCATAGGTCTATTGAATGGACTGAACACATTTGGTTGCATAAACATGTCCTGCCGCATCATGCTATTTGGACGCATTTGATTAAAGTTGAAAGAAGTGGAAAAAGCAGGTAAATGCGGTCCTGAAGGGATTCTCTGGTCAGTAGTGTTTTGCTGCCTATTCTGGCGAAAGGAAGCAAAATCGTTTGGAGATATCAAATCAAATGTCGAAAGACAAGGTCTGCACTCTCCAGAAAAATTTGCATGATTATTTTCCATACCCGCGTTCATATATAAATCACTCCTTGCGTGAAATTGCATAAATCAAAGCGAAGTACGACCACTCGAACAAAAAACTTCGAGCACCAGATGCGGTGACATACAACGACTGTTAGACTGCGACACCATCTAAGTGCCGTAGCCGGAAACAGACGCATGGTCCTGCTTATCGCCTAAATATTTTGAATAACGACTTGAAAGCCCCGCCAACGCCATTTGTAAAAAAATTCAGCGGGTAATCAAAAACTCTAAGTAACCAAGCTTTTAGATCTTCAATTGCAGTCTATTAAAAGACTGGAAATTAGACAAGACCCATTTTTCATGGCGATAAGGGAAACTACGTAGTTGTTTTGCTATTCTATTTAGATGCTTGAAAAAACAATGGCTTCAAATTTCAAAGATAAGTGCACTACCGCATCTGATGCGGTATCGGCGATAAAGTCGAACGATAAGATTTTCATTCATGCCAATGCATCCAATCCTTTTCCCCTGGTAGACGCTCTTGTAGAGCGAGCCAACGAACTAAGAAACATCGACGTCTTTCAACTTTTGAGTCTTGGTGACGCCAAACATGCCGACGAAAAGTATCGCGATTCTTTTCGAGTACAGTCTCTCTTCATCGGCCACAACACTCGCGAAGCTGTAAACGCCGGACGCGGCGATTATATTCCTGTATTCATGAGCGAAATTCCCGAACTATTCAAATCGAGAACAATCGATCTGGATGTAGCTCTGATTCAAGTGGCACCACCAGACAAAGATGGAAATTGCAGCCTGGGACTGGCTGTAGAAGCAACCCTTGCAGCAGCTATGAGTGCAAGATATGTTATTGCCGAAGTAAACGAGCAAATGCCTCGTACGCTCGGTAACTGCAACATTCCGCTTGACAAGATAAACAAGATTGTCGAAACCAATCGACCGATCCCAGAACTCATATCAAGACCATCAACCGAAATCGATAAAGCGATAGCTGCTAACATCGCCACTCTTGTCGAAGACAAGTCCACAATGCAACTTGGTATCGGTTCGATTCCAAACGCTGTTATCGGTTTTCTCAAAAACAAACAAGACCTGGGCATCCACACCGAAATGTTTTCAGATGGATTGCTCGAACTCATAGAAGCTGGCGTGGTGACAAATAAATACAAAACGGTCTTGCCAGGCAAAATTGCTGTGTCGTTCGTTCTTGGCACCAAGCGCGTTTACGATTTCGTGCACGAGAATCAAGACGTCGAGTTTCATCCTTGCGACTATATAAATGATCCGTACATCATTTCGCAGAACAAAAAAATGGTTGCCATCAACTCGGCTATCGAAGTAGATCTTACCGGTCAAGTTGCAGCCGACTGTATCGGTTCGCGACTTTATTCTGGCTTTGGCGGTCAGGTCGATTTCATGCGCGGGACTGCACGCTCACCGGGAGGCAAACCGATAATCGCTTTGCCATCTTGCGCTAAAAACGGAAGCATTTCAAAGATAGTAACAACCCTCACCCCAGGCGCTGGCGTAGTTACTGGGCGCGCAGACGTGCACTATGTAATTACCGAGTATGGAATTGCACAATTGCATGGCAAGAGCTTGCGCGAGCGTGCCAAAGCTTTGATTGAAATAGCTCATCCAAAGTTTAGAGCCGACCTGGAACGTTGTGCATTCAAAGCCGGCTCTTAATTTTTTCGATTCAGTTTCGAATCTGTCTCTTTGTAGATTAGACAGAAGCTACTTCGTTGTTAAGAAGGTCGCTAACATCAGTACCTTTGAGGCTCAAGCTGATTTTGTGCTCTTTGGGAGCGAATTTTTTGATAACAGCTTTGACTTCTTGACCAACCTGGACCACTTCTTCAGGACGGATATTGGTTTGATCCGACATTTCCACGGTGGGGAGCAATGCATCTACACCAGGATAAATCTGAACGAAAGCGCCGAAGCTTTGAATCTTTCTGACAGTACCCGAAACAGTTTGACCTTCCTGGAACTTGTCTTCGATTTCTTGCCAAGGATCAGGTTGCATTTGCTTGAGACTCAAGCTTATGTGACCTTTCTCCTGGTCTACTTTCAATACTTTGGTTGTGATTACTTGACCGACTTTCAAAACATCGGATGGGTGCGATACGCGCTCCCACGAGATTTCAGAAATTGGAAGCAATCCATCTAAACCACCAAGATCGATGAAAGCACCGAAGTCGGCGATACGGACAACTTCGCCCGATACGATTTGACCGGATTGAAGAGTGCCCAAGATTTTTTCGCGCTGAGCAGCTTTTTCTTCTTGAATAGCAAGACGTTGGCTCAAAATCAGTTTATTGCGTTTGATATCGGTTTCCAAAATCTTCATCGGAATTTCCATACCAATCAATTCTTCTGGGGTGGTGCCCTTCACGCGCAATTGGCTGGCGGGAACGAAACCGCGCAATCCATATACATCGACAACCACGCCACCTTTGACCACGTTGGAAATTTTGGCTTTGATTGTCTCGTCGTTTTTCTTGTGGTCTTCAAGCAAGACCCAACCACGAGCCTGAGCTACACGTTTGAGAGAAAGGGTCAACTGACCGTTTTCATTCTCTTCCTTCAATATGTAGAACTCGAGTCGGTCACCGACTTTGACTACATCGTCCAGTTTGTCGACTGGAACGTTTGAAACTTCTTTCTGAGGTACGAATCCTTCAGACTTGGCTCCAACGTCAACCAGAACTCCATCGCGCTCAACACGAACCACATCGCCTTTGACGATGTCGCCTTGCTCGTATTTCTGCTGAAGCGTTTCTTCTAATAAACGTTCAAACTCCTCTTTGAGTTGATTTTGTTGGTCTGACACTGAGTTAGCTTCTCCTTTAGCCTGAAGAACTTGGGGCATATCTACTTACTGTAACCTCACTTGGCCTAATTTTCCGCTGCTTACCAATCGAAAGGCTCCGATGGTTTTGACCACCGCCCCAAAAAAGAGCAGAAGTCACGTAGCGAAGCTACCAAATATAGAGTAAATGTTCTAAAGACTTCAAGAGTTATGTCTAAATCATTTACCGAAATTCTGCTTTTTGTTGCAAGATCGTTGCCAAATCGACAACTGACAATTCCCAAATTAGATGTTTGTCATTTCAGGCTCCGCGAAATTCCTGACAAGTCTTTTGTGCTCGAGAGTCGATCAAAAGTCGATATATGCAAACTCGCACCATTGCATCAATAATCCATATTCTCCGAAAACCCTTTATATAAGCCACTCTTGTAAGGTTTTTCATAAATGAAAATAAGACATTTGAGTTGCCTATAATTTTGTTTTCCGGACCCAGTTCATCTTCGAACGAGACGAGGCAGACGACATGAAATTGAGAAACAAAGCTTTGATAATGGCATTAGCCCTGTCGATGCCCTTAATGAGCATTTCAGCGACTAAGGCACAAGCAGAGGGAGTAGAAACCCAAGGAAACTTCCAGGTTGAAGAATCGAAAGAGCGCCTGAAACGCGCCAAAGCAAGATTGGACATTTCCAAAGAACAAGTCAACGCAGCAAAAATCAGATTGAAAGCAGCCGAAGCTGAATTCAAAGCTGCAAAAGCAAACTTTGAAGCGAGAACTTTAGACACCCAGGCTCAAAAGCTTTCTGAAAACTCTGGCTTGCCCGAAATTCCAGAAGCATTGATCAAACAAAACACACCTAAATCGATTGCTGCTGTTTACCCTGAAGCAAAATCGGCTGAAAAACAAGAAGCCACAGTTGCACCAGTCGTAACCCCAGCTGAAACACCGGATCTTTCAAGCACACGTTTGAAACAAACCGATTTCAACGCTCAGGATTTGACACCACAAGCTCAAGCACCTGCTGGTCAAGCACCTTCTCAATCGATGCTAGAGCAACCTTCAATCGTTCCTTAAATAGAAGATTGATTTAGCGATAACAATACAAAGACCTCAGCTAAGCTGGGGTCTTCTTTTATACGCACTTTGCCGGTTCTAAAACTTCCAGCGCAGCACGAGCGGCTTCTTGCTCGGCGGCTTTCTTGGATGGACCGGTGCCAAGTCCTCTGGGCTCGCCAGAAACACTTACAGACACTGTAAATGATGGTGAATGAGCAGGACCATCGTTGGACAAAACTGTATAAATAGGAAGGCCAAGTCCACGCCCCTGAGTGTATTCCTGTAAGTGCGCTTTGAAATTGTCTTTGGTTTCGCTTCTATCTATGGATGTGGCGTGCGAACCAAACAAACTCACTACCAGATTCTGCACCATGAATAAGCCCTGGTCCTGATAGATGGCGCCAATGAGCGCTTCCAAGGCATTCGCCACTATGGACGGTTTCATCTGAACCTGCCGGCCCAACAATATATAACGATCGAGTCCCATCGAAAGTCCAATTTCAGACAAAGTTTTGTCGCTGACGAGCGCAGCTCTGATTTCGGTTAATTGCCCTTCAGAATAGTCACCAAAGCGATCTAGTAAATATTCGCTAATAACAAATTTGAGTACAGCGTCGCCGAAGAATTCAAGACGTTCGTAATCGACCGCCCCAGGGTTCTCGTTCACGTACGAATTGTGCGTGAGCGCTTCGTTCACAAGCCCCATACGACCGCATGTTACATGCAGTTTGGCGAGCAACTGATCAAGTTGCGTCATTCTTTTCGGTGTCATTTCATACACGCTTGTATTCATATTAGGTCCAGGCACCACACAAGTAGCCACCGATTTCAACGCAACTCCACTCTTCAAGTCTTATAAATCCCACTTTAGAACTATCCTTACAAGCAAGATACCGTAATCAAGCTAGTTTTCACCAATTTGTAAATCAGTATTACACTAGAAAACTTATATACAGAAACTATAAAGTGAGCAAAGCTGGCTCATTACCTGTGAATTGACGCATAGCGCTGCAAAGAGCCTAATCTGAAGTGACTATAATCAAGTCCCGATGACCAATTTGCGATGTCCTGAAGACATCAAGCTGGTATCCTTAACAGTAACCAAATAGGTAGTTTCTCTTGAAAAGCGCCTGACTGCGCGCAAAAGAAGCGAGGAAATCAAAGGAAATTCGATGTACGAGTTGCAACTTTCTCAGATATTCATTTTCGTTCTAGTAGGATTCGCTCTGCCAGCCCTTGGAATGATTCTGCTGGCATGGGTTCTGCAGTTGGTTCTGGGTTATCACACTCCAAACCCAATCAAGAACCAGCCTTACGAATGCGGTATGAAACCCATTCAAGAAGCCATTCTGCAATTCGACATCCGATACTATTTGTACGCCTTACTATTTATATTGTTCGACATCGAAATCATATTCATCATTCCATGGGCTCTGTCCACCGACCGCCTGCCTGCAATCCTGGGTAAAGGCGCCTGGTGGCTAGGACCTGCCGAGATTGGTGTATTCATGTTCATACTTGTTTTTGGTCTAGCTTACGCCTGGAAGAAAGGCGCGCTGGAGTGGGATCCCTAAAGGAGAATTCAGCACAATGTCCCAAGAGGAAATGCAAGATCCAATCAATTTTCCAGTGGAAGAGGGGCTGAAGGACACAGTCACTCTGACCTCGGTAAGCGCGCTCACACAAGCGCTTTCTAAAGTCATATCTCCAGTGGCGAACTGGGCACGATCAAGAGCTGTCTGGCCTCTGACATTTGGAACTTCTTGCTGCGCCATTGAAATGATGCACGTTGGCATGTCCAAATACGATATTTCGCGCTTCGGTTCGGAAGTATTCCGCGCCACCCCGCGTCAAGCCGACTTGATTATCACCGCTGGTACAATCACCCGCAAAATGGCACCTGCTCTTATTACTTTGTACGAGCAATTGCCCGAGCCCAAATACGTTATCGCCATGGGCGCCTGCACCGTGACTGGTGGCATGTTCAATGATTCTTATTCTGTAGTGCAAGGCGTCGACCGCATCATTCCAGTCGATGTTTATTTGCCTGGCTGCCCTCCCCGTCCAGAAGCTCTTCTTGACGCGTTGTTGAAATTGCAGGAAAAAATCCGCACCGAAACTTACGAAAAGAGAGCCGCGCGCGTTTATAAACAAAGAGCCATTCGTCACGTCGACTACGACACAGGACTTCCAGTAGAACTCCTGGTGGCGCAAGCGAAGAGCGAAACGAAAGAAGCTACCGCAACTAAAGAAGAAGCTAAAGAAACCGACAAAGCAAGCTAACTGAGAAACCAAAATGACAGATACTCCAGCAGATCCAAAGGAACCGGAAAAGAAAGAGGAAGCCAAAGAAGCTCCCAAAGCTGCAGCCCCCGCACCAGAAGGTGCTAAAGCTGCCCCAGCCGGTGCCAAAGCAGCACCTGCAGGAGCTAAGGCTGCTCCCGCTGCCGCTGCAAAACCCGCAGAACCAGCCGCTCCACCAGAACCACTGGAGCCTGCGTTCTTTGGCAAATTTCTCAAAGAACATGGTTTTGAATCGACTCGCTTAGCCGATCATTCCAACAAATGCGAAGCGATCGAAATTCAAGCCAAAGATCTGGTTGGCATTTTGAAAATCTTGCGCAGTGCCGATGAGACCAAACTGAATCTGCTCATCACCATTTCAGGCGTCGATTCTCCTGATACTTACGATACCGTTTATCACCTCTGGTCTTATGAAAACGACAAAGAGCTCGTACTCAAAGTTTTGACCAAGAAAACTGAAACACCAAAAGACGGGCTGCCTTTAATTCCAAGTATTGCCAACTTCTGGCCAGCAGCCAACTGGCACGAGCGCGAAACTTATGACCTTGTCGGTATCAGATTCACCGGACATCCATATTTGCGTCGCATTCTCAACCCCTGGGATTGGGATGGACACCCGTTGCGCAGAGACTATAAACAACCAGTCGACGTGTTGAACGACAAAAACCCAATTTCAATGAGATAACAGCTAAGCAGGAAATTCTATGTCCACCCACGAAATCGCAATTACCAAAGAACCAGGAGCCGCTCTTCCCAAGTTGAAGACCGACGAAATGGTCATCAACATGGGTCCGCAACACCCTGCCACACACGGTGTATTGCGTATGGTGCTTACACTCGATGGCGAGTGGGTCAAACATGCTGAAGCTGTGCTTGGTCACCTGCACAGAGCGCAAGAATGGCAAGGACAGAACCGCACCTGGTTCCAGTATCAAGCGCTAATCGACCGGGTCGATTATCTTTCTGGCATGTTCACCTCATGGGCTCTCTGCCGCACGGCCGAAGTGCTCGAAGAGCAAGCAATTCCAGAGCGCGCCGAATGGCTTCGGGTAATGGTTTCGGAAATGAACCGCATCTCGTCCCACTTGTTGTGGCTTGGAACTTATCTAATCGACCTTGGCGCCATGTTCGGATTTCCTTTCTATCCTTTTAGAGAAAGAGAAAAACTGCTCGATTTATTCGAAGAAATTGCCGGTCAACGCATGATGTTCAATTACATCCGCATTGGTGGTGTGCAGCGCGATCCCAAAGCTAGCTGGTTCCAACGTCTTCGAAAATTCACCGAAGAATTCAACGATCGCGTAGATGAATACGAAGCTATTGTGACTGAAAACCCAATCTTCTTGCGCCGTACCAAAGGTGTTGGAATTTTGCCTCTGACACTTGCAAAAGAATTCGGTGTGACAGGACCATCGCTTCGCGGCTCTGGAAGCAACTTTGATTTACGCAAAACCAAACCTTATTCGGTCTATCCCAAACTCGACTTCAACGTTCAATGGCTCGACAAGCCTGAAGGCGGAGATACATGGGATCGTTATATTTTGCGTATTCGCGAAATGCGCGAGTCTAACAAAATCATTCAACAATGTCTGGACATGATTCCTGAAGGTCCAGTCATAACCAAGAAACAAATTGCCGGCTTGCGCGTAAAAGCAGGCGAAGGCTTCTCGGCAGTCGAGTCGCCACGCGGCATTCTGGGATGCTATGTGACATCGAACGGTTCGGACAAACCAGTTCGTTTTCGCTGGCGCAACCCTAGCTTCTGCAACTTGTCGGTTTGCGGCAAACTGCTGGAAGGACACCCTATCGCCGACATCATGGCGATATTCGGTTCCATTGACGTTATTCTTCCCGACGTAGACAGATAACATATAAAAGGACTGGCAAAAATCCGATGAATTCAGAGGAAATATTCAAACTGACGAGATTGACCGGCGTTTGGCTGTGCTTGATCTTCTTCCCTGTCTGGGGCGCCTGCTGGGCGGTCGGGGTTTTGATACCGAACATTTTGACCGAGCTTGCCAAAGATAGCTCTTCACAAAACATTTTGATGTTCGTCTCCGACTTGTGCAAAGCCCTCACACCAATATTGTCGGTTCTTGTTTTCATTCCAATTAACGCCATGTTCATGGTTCTTTTTGAACGTCGCGCTCTAGCTTTGTTCACCGTGCGTATGGGTCCAAACCGTACTGGTTTTGACGGTCTGGCTCAAACTGCTGCAGACGCAGTCAAACTTCTTTTCAAAGAAGACATCACCCCAACTGGTGCCGATGCAGTTTTGTTCACCCTGGCTCCAATCATCTTTTTTGCTCCTTCGATATTTGGTGCACTCCCTCTGCTTGCGGCTATTACCGGCAATCATGAGTTGTTCCAGATAGTGAACGTCCCCACCGGAGTGTTCTACATCCTTGCAGCAGCTTCACTGCCCGTGGTGGCATTGGTTATGGCGGGCTGGTCGAGCAACAATAAGTATTCTCTTGTAGGTGGACTGCGCGCAGCCGCTCAGGCTGTCAGTTACGAAATACCACTGGTTCTGGCTCTGATCACCATGTGCTTGATGGCAGGAACTCTCGATGTTGTGAAAATTGCCGAGCAACAAGCAGGCGGTATTCTCAACTGGAATATTTTAGGTGGTGGCGCACTGGTTGGTCTCGACAAAGCTCTTCCAGCCTTGCTCTCTGGCAATACTGTCGAGTGGAGCGCTACACTCGCCAAATATTATCCTCACGGATTTATCTCGGCACTCGCTTCTGTAGTTCTTGTAATATGCACGGTGATTCTATGCGGCTTGTATTTGACCAGCGCCTGCGCTGAAATCAACCGTATTCCTTTCGACTTGCCCGAAGCTGAATCAGAGCTCGTTTCTGGCTACAACACCGAATATTCTGGTATCAAATTCGCCATCTTCTTCCTGGCAGAATTCACCAACTTATTTATTGTGTCGAGCATTGCCACTGTCATGTTCTTTGGCGGCGGAAGCAACCCAGTTCCACAGTGGATTCTAGCCATGCTTCCAATGGAACAGATATCGGCCATGATGAATGCGCTGCTCGATATCCCCATAAACAAATTGCAATTCCTCGACCCCAAAACGTTCTGGAATGCATTCTGGGTCATCGTTAAAGTTTATTCGATCGTATTTTTCGCAGTACTGGTCCGCGGAACCTTACCAAGATTCCGTATTGACCAGCTCATGGACTTTGGTTGGAAACGTCTCGTTCCTCTAGCCCTGGTCACATTCTTAGTTGTTGTGTTCGCAAGAGTCGCGGTGGTGTGTCATGCAGGGTAACTTATTAGATCGAGCATTCGAAAGCTTCAAGCGCATTGGCGAAGGGCTCAAAACCGTTTTGATGCACTCGCTTAGAGAGCCTATCACTCTCGTTTACCCCGATATCGTCACTGAAATGAAACCTCATTTCCGCGGACGTCTGGCGCTTACAGTCAACCCCGATACCGGCGAGCACTTGTGCATTTCGTGCCGTCAGTGCGAGCGCGTCTGTCCCGATAAGTGTATCGATATCAATGCGCACAAAAGCCCTGAAACAAACAAACTAGAATTGATTGATTTCAAAATCGACCATGGACTTTGTATGTTCTGCGGTCTGTGTACTGAAGTTTGTCCCACTCAGTGCATCATCAATACTAACGATTTTGAACTGGCTGACTACTCCCGCGAGTCGCTCATCTATGACATCAAACGATTGACTCTCACACAAGAAGAGTCCGGCTATTATTTCGACCGCAAAGAAATGCCTAAGCCCAAACCAAAACCGGCAAAACCAGCACCCGGAGCAGCCCCGGCAGCACCCGCAGCAGCGGCTCCAGCTGGCGCAAAAGCAGCTCCTGCAGCAGCGGCAGCACCCGCCGGTGCAAAAGCAGAAGCAGCAGCCGACGCAAAACCAGCTGAAACCAAAGCTACTGAAGCTAAAGCCGAAGAACCCAAAAAAGAAGAGCCCAAAGCCGAAGCTAAAGCCGAAGAGCCCAAAAAAGAAGAAGCTAAGACTGACGAGGAAAAATCATCCTAATGTTCAACATTCAAGATATAGTCAGCGCTCCGCAGACAGAGATGATTTTGTTCTATCTCATAGCAATCATCGCCATTCCATTTGCAGTCGGTGTAATCTTCGACAAAAACGTCATCCGCAGCGGTTTTCTTCTAATCGGTGTTTTTGGCGGAATATCTGCCCTTTTCCTCTTGTTGAAAGCACAGTTTTTGGCTCTGGCTCAATTGATGATTTATGCAGTAGGCATAACCCTCGTAGTAGTTATCGCCTTGATGTTGACCAGCGACAAGCTCAATTCCGAAATTGCTTCCGAAGAGCAAGATATCGAGAACGAGCCGGCCATAATGCAGCTCATAGACAAAACCAAAAAAGCGTTTCCTTTCATCGTTGCCTGGTTGAGCTTTCTCACCATCTATCTTTCGCTCAGAACCGAAGGCTGGATGCCGTTGAACAAAGCTGCCGAAGGTGCCGACAACCTAGAAACGATAGGTACAGCACTGACCACGTCATATTCGTTGCCTTTCGAATTCGCATCGGTCTTATTGCTTGCCGCTTTGATTGGAGCAATCATGCTTGCAAAAGCTCAATCGTCCAGAGATTTAGATCAGTCTGAAATTCAAAACCAGGAGTAAGTCGTGGAACACAATAGCCCTGCCGAACTGGATAAAGAAAACGGCACCAATTCAAACATGCTCATGACCTACGCTTACTGCGGCATAGTTTTCCTGGCTTGCTGCTTCATCTTCGGTATATCGACCAATGGTGGCGGCGAGAAAATCATCCAGGACAACAACATGGATGTAATTTTCTTCTTCATCATCACAATTCTTGGAATTACTTTCAGATACATGCTCAATTGCTCGGGCTCCTGCTGTTTTGCAGCTGGTGCACTTGGCTCGTTTGTAGTGCTTACTGTGGGTCAAGACCCAATAATCAAATATTTGACCCTTGGTGCACTTCTTTTCGCAATCGGAATGTACGGCATGGTCGTATCGCGTAATGCGGTCAGAGTATTGATGTCCATCGAATTGATGCTGAACGCAGTCAATATAAATCTGATTACATTCTCTCGTTTCGTCGATCCTGCAGACGTCAAAGGTCAGCTCTTCGCTATTTTCATTTTGACAGTGGCTGCCGCAGAAGCAGCAGTGGGTCTTGCGATTGTGCTTTCGCTTTATCGCAACATGTCGACCGTCGATATGCAACGCTTCAATTTGCTCAAGTGGTAACTTACTGATCGCAGGTGCTTTTGAAATTCCGTCTGAAGTACAGGGCCTGGACAACAGACGAAAATAGAAAAACTAGTGGTCAACAATCCAAAGAATTTGGACACAAACAAAAGGAGCCTCGAGATTTACTTGAGGCTCCTTCAGTTTTTACGACTTAATTGTGGTTATCTTGAACGAACTTTGGGTCTCGATTCATTCACGACGATTTTGCGACCATCAATTGTTTCACCGTTGAAGTGCTGGATTGCAGCATCAGCATCTTCTTTGCTTTCCATTTCGACGAAAGCAAATCCGCGTTTGCGGCCTGTTTCACGATCGATTGGCATCGCTACAGATACGACTTTGCCTTTTTCGGCAAACAATTTTTCTAATTGCTCTTCAGTCATGCTGAAAGGCAGGTTCCCTACATATAACTTGTTCATTCAAACCACCTAAACTAATCTCATTCAAAATTTCGTTTTTAGCCAAACAAGGGATTCCTGTGCATATATGCACGTCTCGCTCAAACGAAGGCTAATAGTATGACATTAAGATACAAAAATTGGAATGTACAAGGATTTGAAGCTTGCATTTTCCTAAAGAAATCTAATCTAGTTCTTAATCAAGGGCTTCGGAAAGGAAGTTGAGCGCCCAGTCGTGCAGTTGGTTCCAGCCAAGAGCGTGTCTCATCGAACCTACACGGCGTCTTTTCTCTTCTACACTCATAGCGAAACTGAAGCTCAGCGCTTGCGCAAATTCCTTGGGATTTTGAGGGTCTACAATGACTGCTCCAGATTTCAGTTCGTTTGCACAACCAGCTTCTTGACTCAAAATGAGTACGCCTTGCTGGTCGAGACGACACGAAACGAATTCTTTGGCAATAAGATTGAGACCGTCTTTGAGCGAGTTTACAGCCATTACGCTTGCCGCTTGATACCAGGCAGCCAGGTCTTCCTGACTGATTAAGCCATCTAGATGCAAAATTGGTTTCCAGCCATCTACTTCGAATTTGGTGTTGATTTCAGCAATTTTGTCTTTAACTGCCTGACTATAGCTTCTGTATGAAATGTCGTCAGACTGCGGACTTTGAGTAATCTGTACATAGTGAAAACGGCGCAGATACTCTTTGTTGTCTTGCAGGAAATATTCAAGACCAAGCAACTTTTCAAGTACACCTTTACTGTAATCGAGCCTGTCCACTCCAAGCATAATGAAATTGGACAGTCTGTGTTGAACAGCGAGCGACTCGGCTTTGGGTCTTGCTTTCATCGCCAGTTTTTGCCAGCGGTCCAAATCGAGACCAAGAGGCAAAACTTTCAAACGAGTAGTGCGACCTTTGTAGCGCACTTGCAGTTTTTCGCCATCCAGTTCAGCTTCTGGAAATAGAAAAGCTACTGTATCCATGAAATTGATGGCGTACTCTAGCGTGTGAAATCCGAGCAATTTGTTGGCCAGCAACGATTGAACTATTTCAGCACCAACGCGAGACTCGGCAATCAAATTGGCATCGGGCCAAGGAATGTGCCAGAACTGACAGACGACAACTCCGTGTTCCATGCTCATAGACGGGGCGCTGAGTGCAAATTGAAAGTCGTGAATCCAATTTATGCTTGGAAAACTAGCACCAGTTACGCTTTGACTTTGAGCTGCCAGTTCCTGGCAGACTTGTTTGTATGCGCGCCAGTCTTCAAGATTGAAACGAGCGTGCTCAGGCATGCCGTGAAACAGGGGCCAGAGATAATTAGTGCAAACACGTTTGTGCTTTTCAATCTGGTCTCTGGTCAGCTTGGCACCATGAAAAGTGAAGCCGGCAGAAGAATTTTTTGTTTCGTAGATAGAAAAAGTGAAGTTGCGAACGCCGCCACTACTTGCGGTGTCACCCTTCTCTTGCGATTCGACCGAAAACCAGTGGACGTCTGTTCCGAGTCGTTTTACAAGAACTTCAAGTGTGGCTGGAACGCCCTGAACATCGCCAGGACCGCCATAAGAAAACACCTTCAGAACCGGCAATGCCAGGTCTAACGGAATGTTTTTTATTTGCGGAAAGGCGAAATTCTTATTTTCCAGCGCAGCTGGATTAAGCGGTAAATTTGGATTTGTGCCTGTAGACATCTATGCTCTTTTGAGTGACGAAATGGTGTAAAAAATGGACGCCAGAATAGAAACCACAAGAAGCGTCGCTTACATGACTCGACCGAACTTCTGGGTTGGAATCAAACGATAAGTTATCTATATAAGGTAAGGTATATACCGGTCAGTATTCAAGTACTCAAGAGCGCATTTTATGATAACTAAAATTAAGATAGCCGCCTGAAAATTCTAGTCCAGCAAACCTTGAATTTCAGTATTGATTTCCACTCGTCCAAGAGATGTATCCACAACAGGGACTATTTCTTTTACAAAAGGAATGAGTGCAGTCTTACCTTCCTTTTCATCCAGACTTATTTCCAGCCACTCACCCTGGTCGCCAAAAACATTAGAGACACAACCAAGTTTTTCACCTGTCTTTGCATAAACACCAAGTCCGACGAGGTCCGAAATCCACCACTCATCTTGATTCAGCTTCTGGAGCTGATTTTTTTGGGTGTAGATATCGAAACCAACGAGAGCTTCGGCATCATTTCTTGTGTTGCAATCTTTCAGTTTGACAAAAAACATTTTTCGATCGAAATCGATATTTTGGATTTCCATCTTCTGGTCGATGTTATTTTTTTGATTTTGCAATCGAACTGATTTCAAGGCAAGAAAGAGTCGCGGATTATTAGAGCTAGGGCGAACTTTGACATGACCACGCACGCCGTGAGCACCAACTATTTTGCCCACCTGACAGTCGTAATTTTTAGGCTCTTTGTCACTCATACACGAACTGGGGGGAATCTTCTTTCCATCTTTTAAATAGCGAGTTGTCTAAATCGAGCTGGTCGAGCACTCGCCCTACTACGAAATCTATCTGGTCCATCACTGTTTTGGGACGATGATAAAAACCAGGAGACGCGCAAGAAACTATGGCACCCGCGTCGCTCAAGGCTAGCATATTCTTGAGCTGGATGTGACCAAAAGGCATTTCTCTCACCACCACGATAAGCGGCCGGCGTTCTTTGAGACACACACTGGCGGCACGGTGAACCAGATTTTCTGAAAGTCCGTGCGCGAGCGCTCCTAAAGTTCCAGCACTGCAAGGAAGAATGACCATGCCTTTTGTTTTGTATGAGCCACTAGATATAGTGGCCCCGTAATCGTGAAGATCGTGCAGTTTAACGGTCTTGCAATTTTTGTCTATATTCAAAAAATGAAAAATATTCTCGAGCGCGTCTTTTGAATGATCAATTTTCAAGTCGTGTTCTTCTTGCATTACGCGAATTGCAGCTTTTGACAAAACCAGCTCCACCGGCTGCTTCACGCTAACCAAATACTGGAGCATACGCAATCCATAAATGGCACCACTAGCACCAGTTATGGCAAGAATTACGGGCAGTTCTTTCTTTTCGTTTTTAGAACTCATGCCTTAAAAATCGTCGCCTCCACCTTTTTGTTGCGGTGCACCACCGCCATTTTGATTGGGGTTTGCGTTTTGATTCTGATTGGGATTCACTTCATAGCCATCACCAGCGGTGATAGGTGGTTCGTATTTTTCGTTAAAACTATTTTTCGGAGTGCGCAAGAAACGCGGCAAATGAGCTTCTGGATCAGGCGGAGGTGGTGCCTGTCTTTGCACCGGTACCTGAGCTTGCTCGGCAGGATTTTGATTGTTCGACTGAGCAGGAAAACCGCTGGGATCTTGATAGGTCCCGCCACCGCCATTGCCACCACCGCTTGAGACTGGCTTGAAGCGACGAAAATTTCGGTCACGATTATCTTCGGTTGGAGCAGGCATCATCTGCGAATAGTCGATAGACATTCGTCCTTGCGCAGGTGCGACTGAAATTTTTAACGGCGAGTCGAGTCTAATGTTGAGCGGCGATCCTTCCTTTATATAAATGTCTTGTTTGATACGCACTAGCGAGCGATAAACCGGGCGTCCCATGCGGCTCATGGCATCACCACGTTCGGCACCAAGAATAGGATCTTTCATATAAGCGCGACGATCGACGACTTTGAGCGGATTAGCCGAATTAGAAGCGTTTACACCTGGATGAACAGCGGCAAAACTCGTGACATCGCCCATATAGCCGATATCGTGTTTAGAAATTTCGGGATTCTGCTGTAAGCGTCCTTTACCAGCAGAAATCATTTCGCCTGCAATAGAGGCTGTGATTTGATAAGAGATACCATCAGGAGTGCGCAAAGTATTTATCTGAGTTCGCAGCTTCCCTGTAGGTTTTCCTTGCTGCACGCCTTTGCGTCTGTATATCTTGCTTGCTGGAATCGCCTCTACCACCTCGCCCTCTATCTTGGAACCAGCTGGAATAACGACATCGGTGCCATTAGCCATACATGGTGTGGTAATTTCTAACGTAAACTTCTCGCCTTGATTGCTGTCTTTAGAGCTTATAGTCGAATTCATTCGACCTTCGATTACGGTGCCAATCGGAATAACAACTGTTTTTCCCTCGAGCGATTGAGGAGCGTTGAAATACTTTTCAGGGTCGCCACTTTTAGGACGCGCATTAGCCGCATGTACACTAAAACCGCAAACCATAAGGCTTACAGATAATCCCAGGAGTAATGCTTGTCGATTCATATTTTAGTCCGCCGCATCGTCTTTGCTTTTAGTTTCAATTTTCGCCCGCACTCTGTGATAGACAAATACAAGAGCCGATGCGCCTACTACCATTGTGACAACTAAGAATATAATTCGCCACAATCCCGACAAATAAGTAATCACGTCGGGAAGCATTATGGCAAAAGCACATGCCACAATCAGTCCCGCTCCCAGAAATTTAAGAGTCTTCATCCTCATCATCGTCTCTGGGGTTGAGGTGATCTTCGAATCGAACAATAATCATTGGCGCAATCGCGCGTGTCGCAACAAACCACGCGGCTACAAGCAAGACTGGAAAAGCAAAAAGTCGTATTACGGACGGAATGAAAGAATAGAAGAAATTCAAAAGTACTACTACGCAGCCGATAGTAAGTACTTGAGACAATCTGAGTATTAGCTGTTCTTGCGAATTGCGCCCACGTTTTTGAAAATCGCGCCGCAGCATTTCCACATAGTTTTTCCAGATATCGGAAAGACCTTTCTTTCCCTGGTTCCACATTTCCTTGTTGGCTTCTTTTTTCGTGCGTTTTGGAGCTGTGGGAACCTGTCTTTGAGCTGGCAAATCGACATCTTCATCTTCGCCTTCGTCATCGCCGGCCGAAGCAGCTCGTCTACCACCACGACGACTCGTAGGTGGAGGTGGTGCACCGGGATTCTTTTTACGTTTTCTGCCTCGCGGACCTGCCGGGCTCATATTTTGTCGTCCTCTGGTAAGCGCTCTTCCATCTTACCCTCTTATTTTTCCTTGCGACTCTTCTTCAACTTAGATAAATTCGTCTCGACTTCCTTGCGCAGAGGGTTTTCCTCGTCTGAGGCCTCTAGAAAACATAGAGCGTAATCTATTGCTTTATCAGTTTCATTCTTCGTCCTATAAAATAAATTGAACAAGCCATAATAAGCTTCAGGATACTGGGGATCGGCGATCAGTGCTTGTTTATAGTGATCGACTGCCACTTCTGGAATCTTAAGCGTGGCATCGCCAAGCTTAGTCTGACGCACTGCTTCGTTCCTTTGAGAAACTATTTTGCTGATGCCTTGCTCCGCTCTGGGCGCAACATCGGGAAGCTCACGCGCATAAGTAAACGCCTGTTCTGCCGATTTCAAGTCGCCGTCGTTGAAAGCCTGCTCTCCTAGTGTCAAGAGCTCGTAAGGCTCTTCTTTGTGGGTATTTATCACCTGAGAAAAAATCTGCCTGGCTTCACGAAAACGATTTTGAGTAAGGGCTTTTTCAGCCTCGGACAACTGAATCTTTTCTTTGAGATTCTTCGCTCCTTTTACGACTTCGCCTTTTACAGACTGTTCGGTCATTACATTTTGCAACTGCTCCATCAGGTTTTGCCAACCCTGAGGATATTGACCTTCTTTGC
The DNA here is from genome assembly GCA_026129135.1 of Cyanobacteria bacterium TGS_CYA1. GTDB lineage: Bacteria > Cyanobacteriota > Vampirovibrionia > Obscuribacterales > Obscuribacteraceae > Aved-18. The sequence continues at coordinate 90,790 of JAHCIQ010000007.1, forward strand.
GCGCAGTTCTGAAATAAACTCGCGAAAGACCAAGCAAAGCTGAGGCGTCATCTTGTTTCACGGCTAAAATGGTCCGATATTCTTGCTCTGCGACATCGAGCTTGTCCTGACGCAAAGCAAGCTCTGCCAGGCGGCTTCGCAAATTCAAATCATTAGGCAAAATCTCAAGCGCGTTATGCATTTCAGCGATAGCAAGCTCGCCATCACCTCTGACTGCATAATACTCCGCCAATCTTTTATACGGCTCGGCATTCCGTGGATCGAGCCTGTTCGACTCTTTCCAGCTGGCTAGAGCGGAAGGTCCATCGCCTTGTTTTCGATAAATATCACCCTGCACATTGTTCCATTCAGAACCACGCTGGTCTTTTGGAATAGACTGCAACTCGACGAATGCATCTTCATGCTTTCCACTGTTTGTGAGAATGAAAGCCTTTTGCAACCTGGCAGACCAATTCTTGGGATTCATCTCAAGAGCCTGATCAACCAGTTCGCGAGCTTCTCTATTCTTGGGATCGGTCTTGAGCAGGGCTTCGGCAAGAAAAGCCAGATTCTGCGGATTGAGCGCTAGTTCACAAGCTTTTCGCAATGGACCGATTGCACCTTCGGCATCGTCCTGTAAAAGTCTTACCGCACCAAGTGTTTGCTGCGCGATAGAAATATCTGGATTGCTTTTGACTGCTCGCTTAGACAATGTCTCTGCCGCTTCAAGATACAAATCGCGCTTGGCAGGCGACGCTACAGTCTTTGAATGAATATATGAAACATAACCAGCGGCAGCCATCATGTTTGGATTATCAGAAAACTCTTCGCGTCCTTTTCGCAATATTTGCTCTGCTTCAATTACTTTATTGGCGTTGTTCTGCCTAGCAAGAGCGACAGCAAGACCCGCGTGAGCATCACCATTCTCGTCTGTGTCTAACAATGCGCGATAAGCTTTTTCAGCGTCCCAGTACTTGTGATTAAGTAATAACTCGTCAGCTTCTGCAATACTCTGACTTGGCTTAGAGCCACTCTTCTTAGGCTTCTTAGCAGCAGGTTCGCCTTCTGATTCGGTTGCAGTTTCTTCAGTTTTTTCCTCTGCTGGCTTTTCTTCTTTGGTATTAGCTGTGGTGTCTTTAGTTTCGGCAGATTCAGCTTTTGGATCAGTCTTTTCTGTAGCAGCCTCTGGTGCCTTTTCTTCTTTGCTATCGGCTTTAGCTGCGTCTTTTGCTGTTTCGTCTTTGCCCTCTGCTTCAGCTGCCTTGGGCAAATCTTCTTGTGTTTCTTTTACTGTCTCTTCAGACTTTTTCTTTTTAGATTTAGAGCTGCCCGATTTTGATTTCTTTTTCTTCTTCGAGCTCGAATCATCTTCTTGTTCTACTACGGTGCCTGGCTCTGCAAGCGGAGTTACCACAGGTTTGTCGTCGTCGACGGCATAAGCTGGCAATAACGGCAGTGTCGACGAAAGCATAAAAGCTGACGCCATTAAAAAGAAACCCGCTCTAAATCGAACTCGTCTGGTCATATACTTATTCAGAGCTTTTCGTCCTCTTTATCACTAATCTTTTTTGACTTATCGTCGCCTGTTGTCTTTTTGGGAGGGAACTTTTTAGGATCCAACTTCAACTCAAGTGGCTTAGCCACAGCACCTTCCTCTTTTTTAGGTGGTGGGTCAGCAGCTTTTTGAGTAGCAGGTTGAGCGGGTGAAGGGGAGGCGTTAGGCACGCCTTCTAGCTCATTAGCTATTTTCTTCTCTTTTTCTGCTTCAGCATTTTCTTTCAATTTAAAGAGAATGTCTGAATATCGTCTGTGCGCTTCTGCATTTTTAGGCGCCCACTGAGTAGCTTCTTTAAGCTCGTTGCGAGCTTTAATCAATTCGTTCTTCTGAACGTACTCGTTGGCGTCATAAATCTTTTTCTGAACGCGCATGTTTTCGACTTGGGTTACGAGCTTGTCTACACCAGGCTCTTTCAAACTATCTGAAGTTCGATAAGCAACAAGGGCTGCATCAAGATCACCACTCTTGTAATACAAATGAGCAAGGAGCAGCCACAGATGTCCGTCATCCGGATTCTTATCTATGTACTCATTGCCTTTTTTAAGACCATTATCGAAATCGTTTTTAGACAGATAACCTTCGAGCTCGTCATACAAGGCCTTGTTCTTAGCCACTTTCGGCTTCTCGGGAGCTTTGGGCAATTCTTTCTTCTTCTCACCGTCCAAGCCCCCAGCAGCTTCGGCTGCTTTATCTTCGTCGCCTTCTGATTCGGCGCCTTCTTCACCATCAGCTTTGGCAATTTTTGTTTTTGCCTTTTTCTCTTTTTCTTTGGCTAATTGCTCTTCTACAGTTTTGCCAGTATTTTTATCGTCCTGCAAAATGTAAGGATTAATAGCAAGAGCCTTCTTGAAAGCCATTTTAGAGGTTTCTTCATCGCCAAGCTTTTGCTTACCATAAGCATAAATTACAAGCAATTCTGGATCGTCTGGAGAAACATCCAGTTCTTTTTGCACTTTTGTAAGTGTGTCTTGAATAAGAGCTGGAGAGGCAATCGGCGACTTGACTACAATCATATGATAAACACGACGTGCTTTGTGCAAGGCTGGAGATTTTGGTGATAACTGCCAGCAGCGCGCATACTCTGCTTTGGCACGTTGCAAATCGCCACCTAGAAGATACGCACCTGCAAGCATCATATGATTATCGAAACTATCTTTGACTGCAACGGCCTCTTTAGCAGCTTCAATCAAGCCTCTAACGGCATCGGAATTATCTCTGTTAATGGTGACAGCACGTCTGTAGCATGTGCCTACATTATATAAGCGCTTGAGATAAATTTTGCCGCGTCCGTCTTTTTTGGCTGCCTGAGTCACATCCCAGAGAATTTCACCCATCAACTGGTGGCAAGTTGAAAGTTCTTTCTTTTCATCTGGCAATTTCCATTCTTTATTTATGGCAGTACGCAACTGCTCGTACGCTTCTACCGTTTTGCCTTGCTTGTAGAGGGCTCGAGACAATCTGTAATTACTCATACCGTTATCGCGCATGCGTACGCATTTGCGAAACTCTACAATGGCTACAGGAAAGTTCCCTGAGATGTCGGCGTCATCTGCCATCGACTCACGCACTTTATAATCGGTTGGATTTTTGCCCATCGCTTTGATGGCGTTATCGAGGTTATAGTCGGCAGGGGCGTTATTAGGATCGCAATAAAGAGCTTCTCTATACTCGCGAATAGCCTCATACCATTTGTGTTTTCCAGCGAGTAAATCGCCATAACGCAAGTGCGCACTCGAAAGGTTTTGACGAAAAGTATTGTTAGCAGGATCGCCATTGAGCGCTGCTTCGTGCTCGCGAATGGCGTCTGGCCAGAGTCCTTTGGAACCTAGTTCCACCCCGCGGTTGTTGTGCTCCATTGGATTTGTAGGATTGGGGGTTTGCAGGACCACACCCGAGCCGCCTCCGCCGCCACCACCTCCGCCACCACTGCTTCGCTTTCCGCGAGCATCGGAGGCTTCAAACGCAGTCAACGAGACGGATAGAGCAAGTGCGCTCGATAAAAGGAGCTTGTATGCGCGAATATTCACTGGTACTGTACCGGTACTAAATGAGTCTAGATAAAATCCTAATACCCATTTTTATCGAATAATGCATTTTTTTGCTTGCAAATCAGCCACTTTGACCAAAAAAATTTTTCCTATCCAAAACCCTATTGACTTCTACCTAAAAAATAGTTAATAATTGTTCATCCTGTTGCAGAACCGCCCCCAAAGCCCCTTTTGGGAATCGGCACCCCCACATTTTCTATATGATCTATTCCTATACATATAAGAATGAGATTAGAACCGCCCCGGGCGGGAAAAATGCTATTGCAGCATTCTTTTAAAAGGTGGCATATACTGCGAATTAGGGTGATTCCCGGCATACAACGTTTCTTCGATACTTTTGAAGAATTTCGAACTGCCTCAAGCAAGCTTACTACGAGGACCACACAATGAAGCTCTCTTCCTGCCTACTTCTTCCTGTACTGGCGTTGAGTTTTTCAGTATGCACAGTAGATGCTAACGCTCAGCTACCTCCCACCACCTGGAGCAAAACCGTGCACACACCTGGCGACAACCAGTATGGCGGCGAGCAGCAGGGCATGCGTCACCCGGTAAATAACATACCGATAAATCCAAATTTGCGCAGCTCAGGACCAGCACCTTCGGTATCGACTAGCTATCAGAAGGCGCCTTCGGCTCCCAAACCAGACATCTCGCTGCAACCAATTCCAGCCGACGAACCAATCGTGCCTTCCGATTTTCCACCTCTTCCAACTGGACTAGACTTACCCGGTGTGATGGCTACTACAGCTGGTACTTTCAGCAGTTCGTATGGTGGTTCCAGAGGTGGCGGTGGTGGCGGCGGTGGTGCGCCATCGTTTCAAGGCAAAAAACAAGGTTATGGCCACTTCGCTCCTGGTGCCTTTGAAAAAGGCGGTGGTGGTGGCGGTGGAGGAGGCTACTCCGATAGCGGCGACGATGAAAGCTGGAAAGACGAGGTCAGAAAACCTTTTGGCAAGAGCGTTGAAATGCAACAAGGATACGGACGTGTTGCACCAGGCGCTTACGTGAAAAACCAGAGCCCCGGCTATTACAAGGCTCGCGAAGCTCCACTTGGTGGAAAGAGTATTCCCGATGGTCGCGGCGCGGATACATTTGGTGCTAATGACGCGCCAAGTGCTCCTTCGGCACCAAATTTCAAAGGACTGGGAAGAGAGCCACGCTTACAGGACGATGTCTACGGAAGCGGCGGTCCTGCCACTCCATCGGCTCCAGTACCTGTCTCGCTTTCGCAAGCATCGACCCAGGATCTTTCACTGCCAGATGACGATTTCATCAAACGCAAGCCTCCATCCAGGGGCAGTCGTTATGCCGGTCGTATGATGAACCAGATGATGAGAAAAGGCATGATGCAAGGCATGCGAATGATGCGCTTTTAGTCGACCCCCAGAATTTATTTTGTTGGAAATTATCTAGTCAAATGAGGATTGAAACCAGATGAAAAAGCTATTACTACTCAACCTGACCCTCTGCGCAACCGGGCTGTCCCTGTTTGCAAGCAGCGGCGACGCGGCTTTTGCCCAGGGTGGTTTCAAGATTCAAAAGAACAAATTAGACAAAGTGCAGTATTACCATGCACCACGCGAAATGCAGATTCTGGACGAACGTCCATTTATCAAAGATTTCCGCGAAGCGCCCTCGGCACCAGAAATGGTACCACTCCCTCCTGGACCCAAAGGTGCAGCCGGTGGTTACGGCGGTAACGGTGGCGGCGCTGCTGGCGACATTCCTTCTGGTGGTGGCAGTGCTCCAATGCAAATGGGTGGTACGGGTCCAGCATACAGAAGCGGCAGTCCGTCAAGTGCAGGCGCAATGCCCTTGCCAAAATCTGGATTTGGTCGTGAAACTAATATTCCAGCAGGCGGAATGGCACCCAAGAATGCCTTGCCTGACGGTACGAACACGAACCGTTTGGCTGGTCGTATGATGACTCCCAAACAACAATCAGGTCCTTCTGGAGTAGGCGCAGCACCGGCTCGTTCGATGGCAGCGTCGCCCGCACCAAAAGGTCCCGTAGCAGCCAACTACGGCTCGAACTACGGAGCTGGAGATGGATACGGTTCTGGTGGTGGCGGCTCTCGTACCGACACAATGGTTAGAGGATCACTTTTAACTAAAGTCAAAGGTAAGTAGGAGTAATCCCGCTTTTTCTAAATGAATTACTCCCGTTTTCTAATTTCTGCAGGTTCCCTCCTTTTGCTTGGAGGATGCCAAATGCTAGGCGGAAACAACTCTGGTCAGACGAGCGGAGGGTCGCAATCGAGCGTCCTTGGAAAAGTCCGACCCAAGATGGATCCAGAGCTATTAGCCCAGCTGAAGCAAGAGCAGATGATGAATCAACAGCAAATGCAAGAAGGCGGGTTGCAGGACAATACCAATGCTCAAGGTCGTTTTCTGCCCAATGTGTCGATGGACCCGATTTCAGCCGCCCTGAACGGCGCACCGCAAAGCGGCGATTCGAGCAGCTCGAATGACGACAACCCCATGATGCCAGCGGCACAAACAAAGAACAAGCCAAGCGAAGCCAATCCTTTCGAAGGTTCGGGAGATTCGTCTCCGGCAGAAGCAGCAACTTATGGAGCATACAACTATGGCGGCAATAGCTCAGTTCCAGCCCCGCCACCAGGAGCAGTGGCAGGAGGATTAGTCCCACCGCCACCAGCAGCAGTATCGCTCTCAACCCAAGCCAACATATCATACAACGATCCAAACGCGAATCCTTACATGAATCCTTATGCCAACCCGGCTTTGAATCAGTGGGGAATTCCTCCCATGCCTTTTCAACAGGCAGCACCGCCGGCCGAGCAGCAGCGCCCAAGCGGATTATTCGGCTCAGGGTCTGGTTCCAGCAAGAAATCGAGTTCCTCCGAAAGCGACGATGAAGAAAAAGAGAAGAAAGACAATTTCGTTCCCATCCAGCCAACCGGCATGCCATCTCGATCTCAATACAAACAGCGCGACGATTTAAAAGTTCTATGGAACGGAGCCTTAGCCACCCAGCAATATCAAAACCTCATAGATGCTGACGGCGACCTGGAAAACAGATTGAAGCAAGTCAACGTCGGGTTGCCGCCAGATTCGACCAAGGGTATTTTCAGTGTCACTCCGCGTGTTGTCAACTCTGTCTTTAGACCGCAAGACATGGGCAAGAAGAGCACCGACAAAGTACAAAAATTACAACAAGAACTGGTTCAATCATATTATCGCTACTTGTTCGAATACAACAAATATTCACTAGCTCAACAAACCGTTGCAGCGCGTAAGCAAGAAGTAGATGTAGCAAGTTCCAAGGCAGAAAAACAACGTGCCGCGGCTGACCTCGCCACCGCTCAAAACGAAGCCGACTCTGCCAAAGAAGACATGAATACCGCTCAGTATGAGCTTGCAGCAAATGCTGGTGCCAGAGCCGCTTCGAGCATCATCGGCAAAGTATCAGGAGTGACACCACCTGTAGCATCGCTTGCTTCGGCTGAAAAATCTGCACAGCCAGAAGCAGCCAAGAAAAAGGGTGGCATGTTCAGTGCCATAGGGCTTGGTGGCATATTTGGCGGTGGACATAAAGAAAACAACGAAGACAATTCATCCGATGAAGACGAAAGCTCCGCTCCAAAAGCCAGAGAAAGCAAGGAAATGATTGTCAAAGAAATCAAACCTGCAAAAGTTGCTAAAGCCGAAAAACCGGAAAAGGCAAGCAAGAAAAAATCCAAATCGGAAGACAGCGACGATGACCTTTCACCCTCATCTGCACCTGAAAAGCCAAAAACTATCGCCAAAGCATCGGCTCCCGCCCCAGCGCAAGCCGCTTCGAAATCGCCAATTAGTTTTGATTTAAAAGACATAGACATCACTGCAAGAAAATCCATTCTTACCGTTTCGGTCCGTAATTCAGGCTCTGATGATTTCAAAATCTCGCCTGATGACATTTGCCTGGCCGAAGGAAATAAGCGAATTCAAGATGCGTCACTTCGCTCCGAGTTCGACTCCCTGACAGTCAAACCAAACGAGGAAGTGAAAGGCAAAATCACTATCCTTGGCAAACCATGGAACGACAGACTGACTATTAATATGAGCGATGGCACTACTACAGTTTCGCTCAGGAGGCGCTGACTTAAATGGCGCGGACTTACCAGGTCATTAATTTAAAACAGCCAGTCAAACTATTTGGCTTTACTATAAGACAGCTCATTTTTCTGGCAATCGGTATTGGATTGGGCTTTCTGGCAATAAGCAAGGTACCAGGAGACTGGAAAATCGGCAATTTGCCGGTCGCACTCTTTGCTTTCATCTTTTGTGTGAGCATAGGCATTGTGGCAGGCTTTTTTACCGACTTGAAACCAATGGCATGGTGGCGGAACAGTTTAATGTACCGTCTGGGCATGCGCCCGACCACATACATGCCGCGCCCCGAAGAGCGCATCCCTTACCCTTCGAGCGATATAGACGATGACGACAGGAAAGAAGACGAATATTTTATCGGCTCAAGGCGTTAGCTGAGAGACCGGAAATGAGGATTAATTGACCTCTTTCCTTTATCTTGGGTACTATTAAATTAAGGAGTCTATTTAGGCAAGAAATTAGTGGCCAGCGGAAGTTACTCAGGTGGAAGAAAACGCACTGGGCGCCAAGGCGCCAGCCGCGGCGTGCCTTCCAAACAAAAACCCGCCCCAGAGCCCGAACAGGAAGGCAAAACAATGCCCATGATCCCTGGCAATTTGGGCAATAATTTCCTTGCCGGGCTGCATAACTCTCTGCCTGCGAACGTTCGCAATCTCATGCCGTTTGGTATTGACCCAGACGATCCCGAATCGATGGGCGACGGAGGTCCACCCAAAGATAAGCGCGGTGGGGCAAGCTGGCAGGACGTTTGTTTTATCCATTCGATTCCAGGCGAAGATGAAGAAGAGGGCGTCGTAGTCCTTGCAGACGGTAGTTTCAGAAAATATATCGCTATTAAAGGGATCAATGTCCTTTTGTACGACGAAGAAGACCGCGACCAGATGGCGCAGCATTTTTCCAATTTTGCCAATTCTTGCGATACCGATATCCAGATAATCATCAAATCGAAGCATTTATCGGTTGATGAATATCTCTCCCGATACCAGATTCACATCAAGAGCGACGACAGTTATCTGAAATGGTATGCCGAATATACCGATAAATGGTTCCGCGGCATCCAGGAGCGAAGCTTCGTCCCCGACCGTCACTTTTATATCGTGGTGAGCTATCAACCACCTGATTGCAAGTCGGGCTCGGCCTGGTCTGGTCGCAGGTCTATTCAAAAACACGAAGAATACCTGGATGCACTTAATCGACTAGTGCGAACCGCTTTCGAGCAATTGCGCGTCGGCAACTTGCGTCCCAAAATTCTGACCAGACGCGAAGTGCGCAACTTGATTTATTCAGATTTGAACCCGAGTCTTTCAAGACGCGAGCCAGAAGCTCCGCCTTCGAGTCCAACTATGTCCGAAGCGTCGACACTTGCAGGATCGGCTTTAAAAGTGCACGACGAATATTTGTGGCTCGATGGAAAATACATCGGCTCGCAATACATCTTCGAATTGCCGCATGATACCTGGATGGGCTGGCTCGTCGACTTGCTTACTTTGAGTGTGGAATACACCTTGTCTGTATTTATACACCAATGCAATCAAGACAAGGTGCGTGCTGATCTCAAACGCAAATATCACATCGGTATGGTGGCAAGTACACAGCTTGCAACGCCCGACCTTGAAGGTATCGAAAATACCAACCGAGCGGCAAGCGCTATCAAAGAATTCTTGCGTAGCTCGGCTAAAGCTTTTGATATCAGTATGTATATTTCAACTACGGCAGACAGTCGTGATGAGCTTCTAGGTAATCTGGACGAAATCAGACGCGTATTCAAAAACAAATCGGCTAATCTGGATCGCGGACAATTATTGCAACTGGATAGCTGGCAATCCACTCTGGCGGTGGGTGTAGACAAACTCGCAGTAGTGCACAGAGTGATGTCGCCTATAGTGGGAACAGTCTGGCCCTTTTTCACCGCTGCGTGCGGAACGCCTGACGGTGTCCCTTTCGGCTTTGCTATCGCGTCTAGAGAACCGGTCTTGCTCAATCCGTTCTTCAGAGGCGCGGGCAAAGACGCTAACAATATGTTCGTTGTAGGAACGACCGGTGCGGGTAAATCTTTCGCTGTGTCGATGATGATTTTGCGCCTGCTGCCTATGGGTGTGCGCTTTGTATTGATCGATAAAACAGTAGACAAATTTGGTGCTTACCGCTTCATCACCGAGCTTCTTGGTCCAGATCTCTGCCATTATGTCGACCTTGGTCCAAACTCAGGAAATATCTTGAACCCATTCGATCTTGGTCCTGAAGACACTTTGAAAGGTGAGCCTTCGCACGACAAAGTTTCGAGTTTGCTTTCGCTTCTAGATTTGATGCTGGCACCAGAAGGACGCGAAGAATTGTCGGTGGAAGAGAAGTCGCTTCTAGACGGGTTGATTCGTGTTGCTTACATGGAAGCAAGCATGATGGGCAAAGTGCCAATCATGTCTGATCTGGCTCGTATAACCGCTCAAGCAGCCGCTTCTGAAAACGATCCTGTGCAGCGCGAACGTCTTGCTCAGTTTGCCCGAGGACTTTCACTCTTCACTAAAGCTGGCGCTTTTGGCGGATTGGTCGATGGTTACACCAACGTCGACACTGAAAAATTGATGCTCGTTTTTGATACCAGAGAAGTAAACGAACCAAGACTAGAGCGTATCGCCGTTTATATCCTTGCTGATTTCATCAGACGAAAAGCAGCTGAATCGAAAGAGCGCGGGGTGCGATTTGCAGCGATCATAGACGAGGCGTCCACTCTCATGCGATTCAAGGCAGGAGCCAGACTGCTAGACGATTTATCGAGACGTGCTCGTCACTACGGTATGATGCTGGTTTCAATTACACAGCAGTTGAAGGACTTTTTCCGTCAACAAGAAGAAGCCGATTCTGTTGTCAAAAACTCGCACATGAAAATTCTTTTGCGACAAGATCCAAGTGACTTGAAGCTTTTGAAAGACGTGCTGCGATTGCGCAATGCCGAGGTGCATGCAATCGAGCAATTCGCTAAAGACGAAGAGAAAAGAAAAGAATCGCAAGCGCTTTTGATTGTCGGTGCCGTGCATGGCACTATCAAACTGATTCCAAGTCCCATGGACTATTGGATTTGCACATCAGAGCCTATCAAAGACATTCCGCGTCGTTTGAAAAAAATCGAAGAAGTAAAAAGAAAGGATCCAAAACTACCTCACACAGACGCTTGCCGACAAGCGGTTTATTTCCTGGGCTTGGGACACGAAAATCAGTAGATGGAAAAAATCTTCAGCTTCAACAAATGGTTCATCTTGTTTTGCGCTCTTTTAATTGTGACCTTTGGTACACTGAAGGTGGTTGGCGATATGAGAATTTGCGAAGAAGCAAATTATCTTGCTCGCACTATGTTCGCCTGGGAGTGGCCCGAATTAAAAGCCAACGCCACTGTTGACTCGATTCGCACAAGAGTACTTCAACACAATTCAACCGATGCAGTTGTAGAAGTATCAGGCAATCAAAATGTTGCCACCAATGGTGCCACCACTAACGGGACTTTTCTGGCCAATTTGTCATTTTACAAGCAGCAAAACAAATGGATTCTCGGCAAAGTAGAGTTGAAATAACGGAAAGAAAAAATGTACTGGCGTCTGAACAAAATTACACCGCAGCAATTTTTGCAGTACTATGCTGTACATATCGCGCTTGCCGTAAGCCTTTCGGTCAATTTCTTTCAAATGGTTACAAGACCAAAACAAGACAAGCTCCCTCAGCAAATGCAACAGAGTTTCGTTATTTTCGCCAAACAAGTCACCTCGCACTTGCTCGACACCACTTACCTGACTTTTCTCGATTCGACCGCGGCGCTCGATAGCGAACTCGCTCCGACAGTGAAAAAATATCTCAAAGAGCGCGGCTTGCTTACTCAGGGAGCTGAGCTTTCAGCCATGGCAATCCAGCTCAAACGCTCGAGACAGGTCTGCGCCATCAGATTCGACCGGGTGCAAATGGCCGACCCCAACCAGCAAGGCATGATTCCTTGCACTGTGGCTGGCAAAATTGCCATTCACTCATCTGACGAATCTGGTCCGCAAGAACAAGATTTTTGCTTTCGTTATCTCATAGGTATTTCAAGAGCCACTCAACAGCCTATAATATCTGGGTTCGAAGAGCTTTCCGCCGCACCGCAAGGTGGCGGTTAAGCAAAGCCAGAGCCAATATAGGACTTGAATAAAATGTTTTCCGGCATCATCGAAGAAATCGGTTCAATCACGAACGTGAAAGCCTCAAGCGACGGCAGTCGCTTTTCAATCAAGGCGACTAACGTTTTCAAAGACATCGCCATGGGCGAGTCGATTTCGGTCAATGGCACCTGCCTCACAGTCATTGCCTGGGACGAAAAAGCGTCCACTTTCGACGTTGAAGCCTCGCACCAGACGCTCAACGTAACCAATCTGGGCAAACTCGAAGCAAGCGACGAAGTCAATCTGGAGAAAGCGCTCAAAGTATCCGACCGACTCGGTGGGCACATCGTGAGCGGACACGTGGACACGACAGCGACGCTCAAATCGATTAGAGAAGACGGATTCGCCCGTTTTCTGGTTTTCAGCCTGGACAAGAAATGGTCGCCCTATTTCATCGAAAAGGGTTCGGTCACGGTCAATGGCATTTCGCTCACAGTGGTCGATTTTCCAGCTCAGGAAGACGGCAATTTTGCCTTTTCGGTTTGTCTCATTCCTCACACTCTGGAGGTGACAACAATGAAAAATCTGGCGCCTGGTGCGGTTTGCAATATCGAGTGCGACATCATGGCAAAATACCTGGTCCGATTGTTAGCAGAAGGTTATCTTGAAAACCTTAATAAAGTAGGACAAAATCTTCCGGTTTCCTGATTTTCACGGTTAAATTCTATAGAAATTACCAAGAGGTCTTTCGCTATGGAAACACCGGTTACGCTCGAGCCCCAAAAGACTCAAATCTCTTCCCAGTTCAATGACGACGTGTTCGATTCGGTGGAAGATGCGTTAGCCGACATTGCCAAAGGCAAATTCGTGGTCGTTTCAGACGACGAAGACCGCGAAAACGAAGGCGACCTCATTTGCGCAGCCGAATTAGTGACGCCCGAAATGCTCAATTTCATGGTCACTCAAGCCCGCGGCTGGGTCTGCCTGGCTCTAACCCAGGAAAAAGCCCGAGCCCTCGACCTGCCATTAATGGTCGAAAACAACACAGAATCGCAACAGACAGCATTCACAATCACCGTCGACGCCGACAAAAAATTTGGTGTCACTACTGGTATCAGCGCCTACGACCGAGCGACCACCATTCGCGTTGCGGTAGATCAAGACGCCAAGCCGGAAGACCTTCGTCGTCCCGGACACATTTCGCCGCTGGTAGCACGTGACGGTGGCGTACTGCGCCGAGCTGGTCATACCGAAGCCGCAGTAGATCTGGCTCGAATGGCTGGTCTTGCTCCAGCAGGTGTAATTTGCGAAATTCTGAACGAAGACGGAACCATGGCTCGTGTTCCTCAATTAAAAGAGTTCGCTCGTCGCAACAATCTCAAATTCATCAATATCGCCCAATTAATTGCTTACAGACTGAAGCAAGAACGTTTCGTCAAGCGCGAAACATCAGTGCGACTCCCTTCCGCTTTTGGCGATTTCAATCTCTATTGCTATCGCAATACACTCGATGACAGCTGCCATCTGGCACTGGTCAAAGGCGATATCCAGGGCAAAGAAAACGTTTTAATTCGTGTCCACAGCGAATGTTTGACCGGCGATGTTTTCGCCAGTCTGCGCTGCGACTGCGGACCACAACTGGAAGGCGCCCTGGCATTGATTCAAAAAGAAGAAGCCGGCGTTCTGGTTTATCTGCGTCAAGAAGGTCGTGGCATCGGGCTCATCAACAAGCTCAAAGCATATGCCTTGCAAGAACAAGGTCAGGACACGGTTGAAGCAAATGAGTCTCTGGGATTCAAGCCCGACCTGCGCGATTACGGCGTGGGAGCTCAAATCTTGTGCGACCTTGGTCTCACGTCTGTGCGCATCATCACCAATAACCCACGCAAAATTGTGGGACTGGAAGGCTATGGTCTGGAAATCACAGATCGCGTGAGTCTACCGCCAGCATGCAACAGCCACAATATGGGTTATTTGCTCACCAAAAAAGAAAAAATGGGCCACTGGTTGGACGGAATTGAATTGACCACACAAGGAGAAAACGAATAATGGCGCAAGACAAACCAAATGTCATCGAAGGCAGCCTGATTGGAACAGGTCTCAAATTCGCCGTGGTCGCAAGCCGCTTCAACGATTTCATTACGAGCAAATTGCTTGAAGGCTGTATCGATTCTCTTAAGAGACACGGTGCCGACTGTCAAAACATAGACGTCATCTGGTGCCCCGGTGCTTTTGAAATTCCACTGGTAGCAAAAGCAGCTGCTGAGACTGCAAAATACGATGCAGTTATTTGTCTTGGAGCAGTAATCCGCGGAGCCACCGCCCACTTCGATTATGTATGCGCTCAAAATGCATCGGGCATTGCAAGCACAAGTGTCGAAACCGGCGTCCCGACCATTTATGGCGTTTTGACCGTAGATACAATCGAACAAGCAATCGAGCGCGCTGGCACTAAAGCTGGCAACAAAGGCTCAGACTGCGCAGTCGCTGCAATCGAAATGGTCAATGTCCTGACCAGCTTGAAACGCGCCAAAACTGCCAAAGTCTAATCGCCTTCGTTGAGTCCCTCATTTGCTGGGTCCCTCATTTGCTGGGTCCTTCAAGTGTGCCCGAAATCTCTCTGCAGATCGAATGCGTCTTTTTACTGCCTGTTCTGTAAAAAGGTAAAATGACTCCCTTTTCTAACTTGGTCGTTAGAAGAAGGGATCAAGTTTCCTTTTTGCAGGAACTGAAGAATCAAAAGAGAGAGCCAGATCTAAGTGAGGTATCTGGACCATTTGCAAACTGACTTAATTGGCTCGACGACGTGCTTTAGCCTTGCGTTCTTTGAGCAAAGCAACTAATTTTTCTTTCTGTTCTGTAGAAAGAATGGCTCTTATATCGAGCAATAATTTTATGCGTCCGTTAGCTATTTCAGAGCGCAGGTTATTGATTTGAGTTTGTTTGGCCATTACTTCAGCTTCGGCTGGATCTGGCTTCATTTGAAAATCTTGCATGTCTTCAATCAAACCAAACAAAGTCTTGAGGCGCACACGTTGTACGTCTTCGAATTCTTTAGCCAAGTTGCGAATTTTCAATTCCTGATCTTTGTTAATACCAGCTTCTCTATAAATATCGAGCGGATCAGAACTAGATGCTGCAGATGTAAGCGAGTCGCGAACAGGAGCATCGTCGTTTGCTTCTTGAGCCTGCAATAAAAGATTCGAGCCCAGAATCAAACATGACAAATTCAAAGACAATACAGCTGTTAGATATACTCCG
This sequence comes from Cyanobacteria bacterium TGS_CYA1, assembly GCA_026129135.1. Classification (GTDB taxonomy): domain Bacteria; phylum Cyanobacteriota; class Vampirovibrionia; order Obscuribacterales; family Obscuribacteraceae; genus Aved-18. Next base: position 105,873 of record JAHCIQ010000007.1, read on the forward strand.
CGCTTCAAGTCACTCACTCCTTTTTTCCAACCAAGCTATATTCTATTCGATTGTGAGCCGAAAAAATGCAAAGCCCGCGGTATAAAACCGCGGGCTTTCTTGCAGCATTTTTGCGCTGGACGCCTCCTAAACGTCTCGTTCGCCTTGATTGAGTATAAGCGCTTCCCCAAACCCTTATACTCGGTGTTTCCGTTTTTTCCCCTGTCAATCCGCGCCTCTTGGGCGCTCCCAAAAATCTGTCGTATTGCTTATGCGCGTCCCACTTAATTAGGGAACTGAACGCTGCTGTAATATGTCGGATATGTCATCGCCTTGGCTTTGCCGAATGAAGACGAACTCGACACGGTGAAATAAGATTCGGAAAGAGATGTATGCTTCATCTGCCTTGCGCCAGCTTTCTTCTTGAGGCTGCCCTTTTCGTCGCCGCTAACGCGAGCCATCTGGGCGGTAGAAATAAAACTGGAGCTAGATGTATGCATTTTGAGTGTACCTCTTTTTAATTGGATATTGCTTAGAAGACCAGGAACGTAGCTTGGTCCTTGCGGTGCAATTTGTGATGTAATTGGTTTTCTCGCCGTTGTTTTGTGCAGAACGTCCTTCCAATATGTTTCTGGAAGCAGACACAGTGGAAATGGTGGGGGACCCACCCGGTCATAGAGCGTGTTGGGACTGAGCCCCGCTTGCTGACCTCCTTGAACTGGTGCCTGGAATTGAACTTGATTTGCGTTGGCTGTGCTCAGCATGCTTTGTTGCAGGCATACTTGCTCTGTCAGTTTACTCAGCTCCTCCTTGCTTTGCGCCGACAGACCTAGTGCCGTCTGTGGTGGCATACTGAAATTTCGTTTTTGCAAATCTGGATACTGCGCCATGATTTCGGGAGATACCGAAGGTGAGGTCACATTCACAGATGCGCTTGCCATTTGCTTCTTCGCTAACTCGGCTCTTGTCGGCAGTTTAATCTCAGATAAATATCTGGGGCTCGATGCCGCTTGCGATCTAGCAGAAAATGCGTCGCTCGATAGATTGGTTCGCGGCCTTCCTTGGGGGCTCGCTGTTTTAGGGATTCCATTTATATTTGATTGGTGAGAGGGCTGGCTTGAAAGTGTATCCAAGCTCTGTTTTAAAAACGATACGGTATCGGATGTGGTTCTACCGTTTGCGCTTTGGGCATAAGCCACGTTCCCTGCGAAGAAGGAGGTGGACGCTGCCAAAGACAAGCTTAATAGTGCTACTGGTCTCGATACCATTTTCATTCTTTCCCGTCTACGCCATTGCTCTTTGAGCAAGTCGATGGTTTAAAAACGCCATGTCCATCAACACACTCAATGTAACTCAGCGACAAGGGGTGTGTCACTGGGAAAACCACGAAGACCAAAAAGATTTTTCGAGACAAGAAAGCCCAATTTCAGGGCTTTTCCGAACTTGCAGTGGGGCAATTACGAATAAATTGCTATTGCACTTTTACTGGAATCGACTCGATTCGACGCACTATGCCTGTAGAACCGTCAACCTCGACCAGAGTGCCGTCTTCCCACGCTTCGCATGCTTTTGGAATGCCCGCTACACAGGGTAACCCATATTCGCGTGCAACCAGCGCACCATGCTGAAGGACACCGCCTACTTCTAGAATAACGCCAGCTGCGTTCACGAATAAGGGAGTCCAACCTGGATCTGTCGCACGCGCAACCAGAATTTCACCTTTCTCGAATGGCTTTTCATCAGGGGTTCTGAGTGTTTTGACTTTACCGCGAACCACACCAGCCGAAATTGGAATCCCTGCTACTTCGCCAGCCCCCACCGGTGGTGCGGGCAAACGAGGAATGAAACCACGCGAATCTATCAGCACTGGAAACTCAGTTACACTGTCAAGTTTCTTACGCTCTTTGCGATTCGCCTGGACCAAGGATTTTAAATCTACAGTTTTGTCTTTGATCCCTCTGTCGAGTTCGGCAATAGTCAAATCGAATATATCGTCTACTGCGTTCAATCTGCCAGTATCGACAAGCTCTTCGCCCTCGCGACGCAGACGCAAACGCAAGAGATGCAACGCATAAATAAGGTAATACTTGTGCGTTTCTCTTATTCCGCCGATAGATTCCACAATCTTATATAAGGATTTGAATTCTTGTTTGGCGAACCAATTTTTGCGACCGATTTCTTCGCTCAAGCGCTTAAATGTATCGCGACGTTTTCTCTCGTTTTCAGCAAAACGCGAAACCTGACTCTGCTCTGGATTGTCGATAGACTGCTTGCGCATAGACTTCATCAAATCCACGAGCATTTGCGGGTCATCATAATATCTGGGCGAAGCGATATCGACTTCAGCCGGTCCACGAAATCCATACTTCTCTAAGAAAGTCCACCAGGCGCGCTTGAACTCAGGCGATGCATCAGATGCAAGCCACGAGTTGAAATCGGCTGGAGCCGACTCGGGCAGCAATTGCGATACTTTATATAGATCGAGCGACATCTCGGTAGTTACATTACCAGGCAACGCAAGCTCTAACTGATCGAGCACTTCTTTGGGCTCGTTTTTAGCCAGCTCTTTCATGCGCGATAAAGCCACACGCGACGTGACCACGAGCGGCACGCAATGCATGAAAACCACATCGGCTACCATTTTGAGTAAACGCTTGGTGAACTCGGGCAATGGCTTGTTTGAATCAGCCAGCTTTTGCGCATCGAATTCGAAGCGCTCTAGAGCCACTTTCAAATCCATCAAAGCTTTCTGCGGCTGCAAGCGCGCTCGCATAATGCGCGGAGCAACAAGCGGAGCAACGGTCGCAAGACGCACAGGCACGAAACCTAAAAGCGGATTGTGATCCTTATATGTATCTTCGTCCAACTCGTTCACAATTTTACCAGCGAGCGGATCCATGTTGGAAAACAATTCGATGAATTTCTTTTTGCCAGCAAGCCCAAGAAGAATCGAAACATTCACGTATATGCGTCCATGTCCCAGGCTCACAATCGCGCCCTTGGAGCCAGCCTTAAACCTGCCAAGATGCAAAATGTTGCCCACGGCGGAAGGCACATAAGTCAAAATTGATGAGCCCATGGTCGACATTGGCTTAGGCATGCCTTGCGCTGCAATAGTCAAATCGAGATACAAACGTTTGCGCTCACCAGGACCTGTCATCATATCTGGTGGCACCGGAGTAAAAGTAGTTATTGGTCGTGCTTGCAACAGATAGAGCTTTTCGTTTGCAAACGCCCATTCGATATCGATAGGCTTTTTATAAATGCGCTCGACCTGCTTAACTAGCAAGGCAAGCTTTCCTACGTGTCTATTATCTAAAGTAAATTCGTCAGAGCGATGATTTTCTTTAGTTTCGGTTCCGTTGTCGTTGAGCCAGATGGATGTTTCTTTAGACCCAAGCGTTTTTTCAAGAATACTCATCGAGACTTTGTTCACTCGATAAAAGTCAGGCGTGACGAGTCCAGCCACGACAGTTTCGCCAAGACCCCAGTTGGCATTGAAAACAGCCTCGTCCAGATTGTTGTTGACTGGATTCATCGAGAATCCGACCCCAGACACTTCGCTTGCAATTTGTTCCTGGACAACGACAGCAATTTTAGGATCTGTAATATCGAAACCGTGCTGACGTTTGTAGACGACGATGCGCAAATCGAGGCAGCTAGCAAACGCACGAGCAATAGCATTCTCCATCGATTTATAAGTGACACCAAGGATGGTTTCATAGCCACCAGCAAAAGACGAGCCTTCTAAATCCTCTTCAGGCGAGGAAGAGCGCACTGCGTATTGCTTTCCTTTGTACGAGCCCTCGAAAGGAATCTGCGACAAAGCCTTTTCTAACGTCTCTTTCTGTTCTGCACTGAGCGTAAGCTTGCTGGCTAACTTCTTGAGCTTAGCGCATTTCTTGTCAAGGTCGCCATTGTTGGCGTTTGCCGATTGCAAAAATTGTTTCCACTCTTCTGACTTTTTGAGCTCTTCAAGCCAAGAGCTAAAGAAGGAAACTGTCAGTACAAACCCGGGCGGAACCGGCAGTCCCGACGCGGACCCAGCAATCAGAGAATATCCCTTACCGCCGACCTGGCTTAGTTCTGCGGATTTTAAAATGGTCCCCGGAAACAAATAGAAGTCCATAGCGGCTCCCCTCTTAGTGTGCCTGCCCGTGTTGCCTGTGTGCAAAAGATAGCACTAAATGGGCTTTTATATGGAATTCAAGAGCAATTGCGATAAGAAATCGTATTTATCCACTAGTCCAGCGAATCCTCAAAACCTTATATTTTTTGTCCGCTGGATCGAAAAGAACGATGCCGTCTTTCACTTGTTCAGATGGAGCAGAAAATAGTCCGCCACTTCCACTCCAAGTGAGCATCAAAATCTTATTGTCAGGCAGCACTTTCATTTGCTTGAATTTGCTCAAATTCAGACTATGAGTATTAAAAAGTCGTTTCCAATGATCGTCTATCAAAATAAATAGGCCTTCTTCGTCGGTTAAAAGCAGGAGCTTTCCATTTTTATCGAACGCAAGAGAATTAAACTCTGTTGGAGGATAGGGCCAATTTTTGTTTTCATAAATAGTGTGTGCCTTCATCGAAACCAATAGCGAATCCAGAGGTTGAAAACCTGTTGAAACGAATTCTCTTTGTCCGTGAATCATCGTGTGTAATTTAAGCGAATCCACTTCGAAATTTTTACCGACTAACAGACTGCACCTCAAAGTTTCCTTCTCTACTCCCCAGACTTTCTCGGGCGTTTGATAAACAACTGGATGCAAAAGCCGATGCACCGCAAAATTTTGCTTAACCGCTTCTTTGGTAATTTTTGCGGTCTCCAAATTTATTGAATAATTCGAGGAATCTCGATACATTACCAATTCATTAGTTTTAGATATTGACTCACTGATAGAGGGCGGTTCCGACGATGAGCCTGGCAAAGCAATATCTGAAAGTCGTTCAAACTCATTTGGTTTAATTTTCCATCGCATTAATTTCGTCGGAGTTGAGACTATAAAATAGTTTCCTTTCTTGAAGATTCGACTAGAATTCTTCTCTTCAGAAGTGGCAAATTTAAACTCTAATTCAATCTTGCCATCGCTGTTCAAAACCAGAGCTTTCATCTTGTCGCCTTTTGAAAGCAGAATTTTAAACTCGTTCTCTCCAGGAAGGCTTTCCACAATTTCGATTTTGTAGTCCGCAGGAATTAAGGTGCTTGGAGATAATTCCCAGCTCTTCAAGTCCAGTTCCAAAAGACTGTGCTCCACCTTGCAAGAAAACCTTGAACCCTCTTTTTTGACTGGTACGGGAGTTACTACATGTATAAAAGCTTTTTGCTTATCAACAAAAGAAAAAAACAAGGTTGTATTTGGAGCTATTTTTTGGTCAACCTCTACAGTTTTATCGAGGACACAATACGCTTCGGGAGGATCAGTAGCTGAACTCCGCCAAATCCATCCTCCAATAAGACCGCATCCGCACAAAACGAATACGATGAGAATTACCTTGTTTACCATATGTTTCATGATCGTAATTATGCAAACCATTTCCAAGCGATGGCAATGTTATATCTACGCTCAAATGTAAGTTGTTGATATTGTTTACTAGCCCGTGAACGGCGATAATTCTTGGGGGATGGCTGGAGCTTAACTAAAATAGACCCGCAGCAACTAATCGAAAAGACCTGCCAGAAGTACGCTGAATGCAAAAGCTACAGCGACAAGGGCGTGGCTAGCACAGACAATGACGCAGCCATTCGAGATTTGCGCTTTAAGACCTCATTTGTCCGCGACGACAGATTCAGATTCGAATTCAGACAATATCATCCCCACCTCGGCAAGTCGGGTCCCGACATAGTTTCCGTAGTCTGGTCCAACGGCACTCGACATACATTTTACTCGTCGCCAATTGGACAGAAAGACTACGGCAGTTTAATTGGTCCAGTTAGTGCTACAACTGGTATTTCTGCCGCATCCATAATTCATATACCTTCGCTTTTGATGCCAGAAAATATCGCTATCAGTCCTACGTGGCTAAGTCTTGAAGGAGCTCGGATTTCAACGGAAGAAATAGTAGACAATCGTAAATGTTTTGTCCTGGGCGGATTTCGACGCATAACAGATTATTCTATTTGGATAGATAAAGATGATTACTCGATTCGAAAAATTGTCCACGTTATGCGAATGACACAATCGCAAAGCGAAGAAATGCAGCGCGATTTGCAGAGAATGAAAGACGAAGGTAAACTGCCTCCCGAAATGCCCATTCCCAATTTCGACTTGAAAGACATGAGCACCACTTACAATTATTCGAATATTGAATTCGATAAATTTATTGATTCGGCTGATTTAGAACCGAATTTCCCTACTGAATAACTTTTATCGTTTTTTTTCTAACTCATACGGAATTATACTTTCAGCAACTACTTCTCCCGCTTTATCTTGTGCAACTTGAAGATCATATCTCGATTGAAGATTTAGCCAAAACTGAGGCGTTGTACCGAAATATCTAGAAAGCTCAGTTTCTTTCTTGTCTTCGTCATAACTCTATTCCAAAACTAGTGATAATCTAGTATTTCAAACTTATCATGTGTTACGTTATACGTAAAACAAAATATAGTTATTGACCAACAAAACTCTTTCTGCGTGGCGTATCTAAATAATCTACTCGTTCATTTGCGACTTCGAAAAACATCTTTTCAAGTTCGTAAGTTCCAATCTCAGCTTGAAAGTCGAATTCAGCTTGGGTTATTGGCACAACCCACAAACACTGCACGAAAACATCTTCCAGCTCCATCATTTCAAGCTTTGGTCCATCCAAATACGGATAGGTAATCAATCCGTAGGTGCACTCAGACTCGTCTTGCCATGGGCGCTCGAACGGGATGCAATGCGAAAGCGCGATGCGCTCGTTTGTCCTGTGATAATGCGCAAGATACTGAAGCAACTCTATGTGATTGCCCGGTCCGCTTTTGTATGTGGAACGCTCTGAAGAAAACAAATGCAGCTCGATAAGATCGTTTTGATTTCGCCCATTGGGAACGCCAGGTGACATATCACTTTTCTGCCACATGCAACAAGTTGCATAGGTCCAGACATTGCGCGGCTCTTGAGGCTCGAATTCGAAGATTCGAAAATCGCTCGGCAAATCTTTGAGTGTATCGTCGAGCCACTTATGCACTTTGGGCTCCATGCCAAAAGACTTTTGATAATGTTGTCGAATCTGAGTCGGATAGTCTTGAGCGGTCAATATGGATACCTTGGATACACTTGCTGTGGATGGTCTCTTCTTACAGTTTCCATTCTAAGTGATCGCACGGGATATCCTACAAGTCCTGGTCCTCGGTTATAAGTATCGGAATTCGAATCAGTGGTCAACTCTAGCGATTCACAAGTGTTTTCCGTGAGGTGATATCTAAGAATTTGCCCCTGATCACTTGCCAAAACAATCTGGTTTTCGTCCATTAGAGTCGGTCCAAAGCAATTGAGATTTGGAGAAGAATAGCGCTCCCATTTATTATTCACTAGCTTGAAAAAACCTTCATCGTCTGTTCTCAAATAGATGTTTCCAAGTTTATCTTCAAATATGCTGGTAAAACTCGTTGGAGGATAATTCCAGTTGACAGATTCTTTCAAGTTATGAAAATGAAACGCTCCGAAGATGCTTTCAACAAAGTTGCTGCCATTCGGCTGTTGCCCGTCCCTTGCACCACGAACCATGCTTCTATGAACGACTTTTTTCCCTTCAAGACAAATGACTTCGCAAGAAATTTCACCGTTATTTCTATTTTGCAAATCTCTGATTTCCCAATTGCGTCCTAGCTTGTCTTTGAAGGAACACCTCATCAACGGAGAAGGCAAAATAATATCTTGAGAACTAGCCAAAGGAGTAACTTTAGAGACCTGAAAAGTTTCCAAATCCAATTTTCTCAAGTTGCCTAAGCAGTCATACAAAGTCGCAACGTTATCGACAGATGATTGAATTCTCCAGAAGTTTGTAGAGCAACCGTTCAAGCCAGAAGGAATTTCAAGTTTTGCAATTTTAGGCAAGAACAGGTATGGCAATTCTTTAGGCAAATCTCCACTTATATCCCAACAATATAGCTTGCCTTCAGACTCATTTAGCCAGAACAAGCGCTTCTCTGAGGTAACGGTGGAATCTAAGAATTGAATATCGACTTGCGAGGATTGAACTAAACCTGTATACGAATTACCGGAAAACTGCCTTGAAAGCGGTTTTTCTACTTCGAATTTATTTTCGCTGGTTAAAACGTCAATACAAACAGAGCCATTTCTAACGCCGCAAACTACCAGCCTGTTTTGTTTGTCAGTGTAAGCATATCGAAGCGTGATGTCTGGACTAATTCTATGGAAAGGCTCCAGTCTATTATTTGGCTCCAAAACAAATAATTTAAATTCGTTGTAGGGGCCAATACCTATCAAGACTTTTTGATTCCATTTAAACAATCGGCTAATTTGCACGAAATTGATTGGAAGCTTCTGAACATCCTTCCTAGTAAATGTCGTGACCGGAACATTCACCATACTAAGCTTGATGAACACGAATATTCCGACTGCCAAAAAAACTAAAATTCCAACTGCGCAAAGCGCTAATTTAACCTTAAAGCTTTTCATCACAGTCACAACTCCTCTTTTAATTCCACTATAGCTGAAGGGGCTGGTTGCTAAATGGCGAAGCTACGGCTCGTCGAGGGAGAATCCCCACTGCGACTAGACCATCAAACTACCCGACATTGACTTCGAAAATCTGCTAAGTTATATCATTGGCTCGAACAGGAAACCTTTTGGCGTAACTCTGGCTGAGGTTCTATTGTGAAAATAAAGCTTTTTCCGTTAGGCAAGACAGTTGCCCTGCTGGTCGTATTCTTTTCGTCTACCATTCAATCAAATGCTCATAATGATGGCGTCAAAATGGGCTATCTGGCTGAATTGAAATCAAAATATTTTTTGCTAGACCAAAATGGCAAAGTACTCAAAGAGTTGAACTGTATTTATGCAGCCCCTTTCTCAGAGGGACTTGCGCTCATTCGCAAACCCAGCGCGCCCAATTCTATGGGAGCAATGCTGAACTTCCCGACAGGAGACGAAAACTCTGTTTTCATAGACGTCAACGGTAATGAAATCAAGTCTCCAGAGTTCAAGAGAGCGAATCCATTCAGCGATGGTGTTACCTGGGTGGAAGCCGGACTGTTCAATCATTTCTTGATGGACAAAACTGGCAAACAAATCGCGAAAGTCAACGACGATTGGCTTGTCGATGACTTTTCGGAAGGCATGGCACCGGTCTGGCTTCAGAAAGAAGAACACCGCGGTCAGTTGATCGATCCAGCTCTTCTTTCCAATCGCTGGGGATTCATAGATAAGACAGGCAAACTGGTCATTCCATTCGACCTTACCTACGCAAACGGCTTTCATCAGGGAGCAGCGGCAGTAAGAGATAAGAAGGGACGCTGGTATCTTATCGACAAGACGGGAAAACAACTTGGCGAAAAGTATGATGATGTTTTCAATATAAGCGATGGAATGGCCAAATTTCAAGTTGGCACTAAATACGGTTACCTGGATAATCAAGGAACAGTGGTGATTAAGCCTGATTTTGCTGATGCACGCGACTTTGGCGAAGGGCTTGCCGCAGTAAAAATCGAAAACAAAGTTGGTTTCATCGACAAAACTGGAAAACAACAAATCGCTCCACAGTTTCAGGATGCATTAAAATTCAGTGAAGGTTTATGCCCTGTTCAAATAGCAGAAAAAAAAATGGGGATTTATCGACCCCACGGGAAAACTAGTTATTCAAGGGACTTTCGAAGAAGCTCTCCCATTCTCAGGCGGACGAGCACTCGTGCAAGTAGGAGATAGCATTGCATTCATCGACAAAACTGGAAAATTCGTTTTAGCGCCGAAATATGACACAGCCTCTTCATTTAGAAATGATAGAACCATAGTATCGCTGGGCTCTCCTGAAGAGCGCTCGAAAACGAAAGCCAGACTTGAAGAATGGAAAAAAAGAGTCGCAGAAGAAAAAGCCAAAAACAAATCATCCAGTTCAAATGCTCAAAATAAAAATCAACCTTCGTTTATTGAACTTAGCAATAAGCCTGGCGTTCAGTCTACGTTTCCTCGAGGACTGTCTCCAGATGGAAAGTATTTTCTGGAAAAAATGTTCGTTATTTTCTCAAAATCGGGTCACCCAACCGACAAACTTATCCTAACCAACGCCTCTAATGAGGAGCGTCTTCAAGAATATTCATCAGACTTTGAAGCAGCACCAATCAAGAATATAAATCTTGATCAAACTCGAATCGAAGACTATTCATGGGCACCAGATTCGAAAAATTTCGTCTATGCAGCTTCGGACAATTTGTTTTTTTGCAATGCCGAAACCAACCAAAGAGTGAAATGGGACGACCGCCATTTGAAGTCTTACAATTTGTGCCAATATTCGCCTGATGGTCGTTTCATTGCAGTAGGTGGAGCGCAAGGAGATAAATGGTCCTCAAAGCACGAGTTGATGATTATAGATGCGAAGACTAAAAAAATAGTTTTGCATCCAGAAATTTATGCTCCAGCTAGCATTGCTTGGTCACCAGATAGCTCCAAGATTGCAGTAAGGGTTGGACCTGAGTGTTTAAAAATTCTGGATACTAAAAACAACTTTGCACAAATAAACTTAATTCAAAAAGATTTTGGAAATATTGCCTTCTCTCCAGACCAGAAATACATTGCATCTTCGAAGTTTAATGGAGTAGACATTTTTGATACCAAGGGCAATTTGATTGAAAATCATCCTTTGAATCAAGTATGCAACATCACATGGACAGCTGATTCTAAGGAAATAATCTACACAACAGATATCCTAAAAAACTTATCTTGCCAGACTCTAAAGCTGAATTTACAACCAGTCACAAAGCCAGCGGAGATGGCATCCTCTCCTTCTTCGAGCAATGAGCCTTTCATCACGACTTTAACCAAGTTCGGTGTCATTGATTCGAAAGGAACAATCATTATTCCGTTCGATTATTTTTCAATAAAACAAACTAGCAATAGCGACTTCGAAGTCGGTTTATTCGATAAAGACAATCCGAAAATGTCTCCTGCGTCGATTGAACTTTTCGACAAAACGGGCAAAAATAAAAAAGTAACAACGCCTAAAGGCTTATTGCCAGTGCAGATCGCCGGAGAAACGCTTGTTGTCAAAATGGATGAAAGAGTTAGTCCTGAGATCAAAGGCAAAGAAATATTTGGCTTATGCGATTTAAAAGGAAATATTCTAGTCGAACCGAATTATGAAAATCTCGCATTCGCCAACGAAAAATGTATTCTACTTTCTGATCAAAATAGTAAGGTCGATATTTTTGATAATAAAGGCATCAAGACCGGCTCCATTCCTGAAGGCTATTTCATTCACTACCTTCCAGGTAGATTCAGAAAACTTCAATTACAAAATGATTTGATACCAGTAGTATCAAGAGATTTCCAAACTAGAAAACTTTGCGATTTTCACGGTAAATTCGCAGGAGACTTCGATAAATCTTCTCACGTTGAGGATTCGAGCGATAAATCAGAAAAGATAGATATTCCAGCAGGATACGCGTCTTTCCAAGCGCTCTCTAATGGCCTTATCATTGCTTCAAAACCATCCCAAGCCAATTTCAGTCCCTTCGATTGGAAATCGAAATCCAGAAACTCAAGGACTGATAAAAGAGAGCTTTTTTACGGGCTGTTAAAAGACTACGATTTAATTGGAATGCCAAAACAAAAGTTTTTTGGACTGCTTGGAACTCCAACTCACCCTAACGACTCCATTGAAAAGGACTTTGTGTCTTACACGCTCAAAGCCACTGGCTGCATCAACGAACATGTCTGGTTCGTTGTAGAATTCGAGAACGATAAATTAAAGCGCTGGAGAGTGGCGCAAGGTATGTTCAACGATAAGCCAGAATGGATATCCGAAAATGTAATTTACGAAGACCTACCTTCAGCTACAGACGAGCGCAGTAAATGGCTATCACCAACTGACGGTCGAAAAGTAATTCCAAAATACAAAAAATAAATCATGGCATCTGACAAACCAACCTTCAAAAATACATTCCTACCTGCGCGCCCGTCGGAGTTCGTTATCAAAACAGCTCAAACGCTCATTCGTGCGCAACTGGCGATGACGAATAAAGTTTTCATTACAGACGAAGATTTAGAGAGGCTTCGCGCACTGCCAAAAGACGCAGGTTTGGTTCTGGTGTCGAACCACGCCGACGAGATGGACCCAAGAGTCTGCCTGGATTTAGCGCGTCGCTGCGGTAAGCGTTTTATGATTATGTGCAATCGCGAAGCTTTTAACGAAAATTTTGGGCTGGCAGGCAAAGCGCTACAGAGTCTCGGTTATTTTTCGGTCAATCGCGGCGCGCACGACCTCACAGCCAAAGACTACGCGGTAGACCTGGTGAAAGCTGGCAAAGACATTCTGGTAATGTTTCCCGAAGGAGAAATATTCTATCTAAACGAAGTCATACAGCGCTTCCATGCAGGTGCCATTTCTATCGCGATGGACGCAATTATTTCTCAGCGCGCATCACAACCTGAATGGTCAGCGTATCTAATTCCAATGGCAATCAAGTATCACTATCCAGAATCGATTGAAGATATTTTGAGTCGACGCATGACCCGGATGGAAACGCGGCTTGGGCTTTCTAAAATGGAAGGCACCCTGATCGAGCGCTTGCGTCGAATACAGCAGACTTTATTGCATCGCGAACAGAAAAGTTATGGTATCTCACTCGAGCATACGATAGAGCCAGAACTGGGTGACGAGATTCTGCGAACGCAAGAAGCGCTTCTACAGCTGATTGAAGAAAAGCACCAGAAGAAACTGATGTCACAGAAAAATCTCATCGATCAATCGTGGCAACTTGGTGCCGAACTTCGTGAGATGAATTTTCCTCAGAAGAAAAAAGAACTGGAAGACTTAAAAGTCATCGAACATATGGTGAGCTGGCGCCCGAGCTACTATGGCACCGGCAACTCACAAGATCGCATAGCGGAAGCTCTTTTGAAGCAAGAGCGCGACTTGTACAAAATAAAAAGACCTCAGCAACTCGCCAATCGCAACGTCTACGTAAAGATTGCCGAGCCAACGAATCTAGGGTTGTTTGCCGACGATTACTCCAAAGACGCGCATGGCATGCTAAGCAAGGTCACCACGAACTTGCATGATCAGATTCAATCTATGATCGATGAAATGGTTAAACTAATCGGCCGCTAGCCTGCATCATTTTTTCACTTTTTTCGATTGCTTCTTTTCTACCACTTTAGCATCATAGGGTTGTATCTTTTCGGCAATTTCGCCAGCCCCAGCATCCTCAGCCATCTCCAGTTCGTAGTGTGATTGTGCATTCATCCAGAACTGAGGAGAAGTGCCAAAAAAGCGAGAAAGACGTAAAGCAGTATCAGCGGTAATTGACCTTTCACCATTTAAAATTTGAGTAATTCTTCCGGCAGGGACCTGCAAGTGGTGTGCTAGTTGATTTGCATTCAAACCAAGCGGCTTCAAAAATTCCTCCCTTAAATATTTTCCTGGGTGAATAGGTTCAAGTCGTTTACCTCTTGGCGCCATAATCTTTCTCCTCAAACATGGTAATCAACTAATTCAATATCGTAAGCTTCACTTCCGCTCCACTTAAAACAAATTCGCCACTGCTTGTTCACTCGAATACTGTATTGACCTTTACGATCTCCCTTTAGTGCTTCCAATTTATTTCCGGGCGGCAACCTCAGCTCTACTAATGAAATCGCTTGATTAATACTCATCAACCTTAATCTTGCAGCCTCTTCAATCGACTGAAACCGCGCCACTCTCTGCCGCGAAAACAGTCTATAGGTATCTGAACATTTGAACGACTTGATCATATTTCAATATAACTTTTTTTACGCATTACGTAAAGCGTAAAAAGATATTGAACTAAATGCTTTTTGTGTCTTAACCGTCGGACGGAAAAATAAAATGCGCCCGGTAAATTGAATCCATCCACCGCTTAGCGCCTTCTTTGCACTTCGCATCACTCCAGCCAAAGCGGGTTTTGTAATGTTGAAACAATTGAGCTTCCGCCTGAGGATATAAAACTTTCAACCGGTCATATTGTTGTTTGTAGACTTTGCTGCCCTTGGACCATTTAATCAGATTTCTTTCGATATTGGCTTTGGTATTGTATGCGGTGCCTAACGACCATGGTCGATAAACCAGGTCCATCCACAAATAGCGGACATCAGAATGTATACGACCGTTGGCATTGAGCGTTCCCTGGTCTTCTTTGGGGATGCCCACTATCGAATCGAGCAACAATGCTATTTCGCTCAATGGTCCTTTTGGAATCAAACTATTGGTGTTTTTAACCTGGGGATGGAAAGCGATTGTCGCGATACTTTCGTCTTTACCGATTCTATAAATATTCCAGTTGCACAGTGGCTCTGCAGGATGCCCAGTGTCAATGCCGCAAGTGGTGCCATCTTTTTCAGCTATCCATGGTCCGGTCCACGACTCGCCAAATAAAACACGAACACCCTTTGTATCTTCAGGCTCGGGCGCGCCACCAACACGCAAAACAGATATGATTTCTTCCTGACTCAGATTTTCTGGCGCCACATTAAGTGCGTGCATGTCGCCCCGCCAGCTGTGAGTGTATTGAGTAACAACAAACCGCCTGGCGTTGAATTTGTTTTTCTGAAAATACACAAAAGAAAAACCAGCCTTATCTGCCACGGTCTCGATAGCAGCGTCGTCATGCCATTCTTCGACCTGACTGTTCTGACAAAGTACGACCGATTTTACTTTTGCTCTTACCTCATCGCCCGATTCACAAAGACGCGGAGTATTTGACTTGAAAGCTGCGCGTGCAACTTCAAGCGCAATTTTGCCTTCCGGCGTATCGGCTCCTGAGATTAATCGAGGATATTCAATTATTTTTGACGTCGCGCCACTTTTTGCAAATGCATCAGAACAACTGAATAACAAAAAAAATGAAAGAGCTAGTCCAATTTTATTTCTCATCTGGTTTCTTTGCCACCAGGTCTACAACAATTGCTTGACCATCGTGCATCCCTTCATCTAGAACGATTTTGCGCTCTTTAATTAGGGTAATTTTCCAGTCTTTGAAATTTTCTTTGAAGAAGTTTTTTTCATACATGCAAGAAAGGTCTTTGGGACCAAACCTAGTTTTGAGTTTCAAATGCTTTTTGGCAAAACCTTCGATTATTATCGAACCACCTGGCTTCACCGAGTTTTTAAGCCGAGAAATGAATTTTGATGTCCTATCGTTATCTTGCGGCTGAAAGAAAATCACAGCAACTGCATCGTAATGATTTTCTTTCAAATCGACTTTTGCAGCATCTTCCACAAAGTAATTAATTGAAACTTTTTCTTCTTCCGCTAATCTTAAAGCTTTCGCTTTGGCAACTTCGCTTACATCAAAAGCATCGACTTGCCAGTTTTTCTTTGCCGCATAGACAGCGTTTCGGCCTTCGCCTTCAGCGGGAAGCAATAATTTTCCAGGCGACAATTTTTCTATTTGCGATGCGAAAAATAAATTTGGCTTTTTGCCAAACAAATACATTTTTCGATCATATTTTTTGTTCCAGACCGCTTTCTCGTCGCGAGGAGCGATTTTCTCGCCCATTTTGCCAAGCGGTTCTTCGGCACGCAAAGGCACAGCCAGTGCCAGAACTGCACAAGTCAGCAAAGCGACTTTAGGTCCAGACAAGGCGATAACCCACCCCGCGCACAGTAAGAATATGATTTGGTTGACTTGGATTTTCTTCGAGCTTTTCGCGCAAATATCTTATGTGCACGTCTACTGTGCGGCTTTCTCCAAGAAAGTCAGAGCCCCAAACTTGCGAAAAGAGCTGGTCACGAGAGAATACACGGTTAGGCTGGCGAGCAAGCGCCAACAATAACTCGAACTCTTTAAACGTAAGGTCGATATCACGTTCCGATACTTTTACGGTGCGACTTTCGGGATCTATAGATAATTCGCCAAGGCGAATTCCACCCGATGTCACCTGCACTTCAGGCGCTTCGCGCAAATGAGCTTTGACCCGCGCAACAAGCTCGCGCAGACGCACTGGCTTTGCAATATAGTCGTTTGCGCCAAGCTCTAGCCCAACGACCGTATCGATTTCGGAAGTGCGAGCAGTCAACATCAATATGGGAGTCTTTTTGTCTGTGGCGCGGATGCGTCGGCAGACTTCGTAGCCATCGATGCCAGGCATCATCAAATCGAGAATGACCAGGTCTGGCTTCTCTTTTGTAATGAGGTCCATTGCCTTCAACCCGTTGTAAGCCAGAAAGGTCACAAACCCTTCCTGATTCAGGACATACTGAATCGAATTGGCAATATCTACTTCGTCATCAACTATGAGTATTTTCTTCATTTGTCCTAATTCTATAAAATTGCTGCTAACAATCACATTCTTTTGGATCTGTCTAATTTAAAATTGAGATCTGACGTCGTTAGTTAGGGTTTATATTTTTTCGATATGCGGCTTTCCGGGCGCTACAACTCTATCACCAAACTTAGCTCTATTTTTAGCCTGAGCCTGGCATTAATTGGGGGCATCTTGGCAATACCTGTTTTTGCCGACGACGAGGAAGGCGACAGCGAAGCCGCCCAGGAAGAACCAGCCGCCAAGAAACCTATGAGGGGTCAGGTTCAGCATGCCACCTACCGCATGGCGGCGCAGAGTTTTTACCCTCCGATGCTCCACCCAATCAGGGTTGGAATCCATAGACAAGAGCCCTGGGCACGTTTTGCCGTCTGGACTCCAGGCGCAGTTGTGGTCGACGGGCGTCCCGTCTGTGCGCTTAAGCCTCAAACTGTTTACAACGTCACTCCATCTGGAATTACTGAACTTGCGACCGGTCACAGTATTCCACTGCCACGAGACCGCCGTACTTATATAACAAGTCCCGATTTCAGAGTCTGGACAAACAAGGGCTGGTGGCGTGGTTGTCTTGAGATTGTCGTAGTCAATGGCAAGCTAAATGTGATCAACTTGCTAGACCTTGAGGATTATTTGTTGGGCTGCGTGCCGGCTGAAATGCCGCCAAGCTGGCACCTGGAAGCGCTGAAGTCACAAGCCGTTGCTGCTCGCAGCTATGCCTGGGCGCACATGGGTCCTTCGAAGAGTAAATGGTACAAAAGCACCGGTTACGACCTAGTTCCAGATGTCCGGGACCAAATGTACAAAGGCTTAGCCGCCGAGCAACCTTCGACTTTTCGTGCCGTAAGGGAGACTCGTGGAATTGTTTTAAAAAACTCTGGAGTGGTTAAAGCTGGATTTTATCGAGCAACGGTTGGGGGCAGCGACAAAACGAGTGACACCAATCTAAATATTCGCAAGCATATCGTCTCGAACAAAAAGCTGGAAGCTGTTACTGGCATATCGAACATCTTGGGCGTGACCGTCAGACAGTGGGATCCAAGAGGTTTTGCCACAGCTATTCAAATCATGGGACAAGGCAATTCTCGTGACGTCAACGGCTTAGCGATGGCTCGGATGCTTGGACTGACCACAGCCGGTTTGCTTGATGTAAGTCAAAACGGTGAGAACTGGATTTTCACCTGTCGCGGTCCCGGTAACGGCTCGAAAGGCTTAAGTCAACATGGAGCTAATTTATTTGCTAAACGCGGATGGCGTTTCGATCAGATTCTCACCCAGTACTATCAAGATTCGAGCGGCAAACTTCAACTCGATCTCCTCGACCACTACCGACCCGAAGCCTCTGCGTTCCCAGGAAACTAAAAATGAAAATGACTGACCAACAAGATAACGACGTAAAAATTGAAACAGACTTCTATGAGCGCACTGCAAGCTCGAATACATCTTCTGGTCTGAGTAAAATTCTGAAAAATGGATTACTTGCCCTGATTATCGGCGGCATCATATTTGGTATCGTGCAAGCAGTAATATTTTTTGCTAATTTCAAAACCAACCAATATTTGCGCAACGTGTCTATAGTCTTTCAGAAGCCTTCTATGACAGGCACTCAAGCATTGGTCGATGTAGAAATCGCGAATTACAATGCAGTGGACGTAAAAAATCCCACCTTCGATTATGTATTGACCGGAGCCGATGGCAGTGAGTTTGGCAAAGGCGAATTGCAAATCAAAGGCGTAATTCCTGCAGGCGACGTGCGCGTTTTCAATCAGGTGGCACTGGCAAAAGTTGTGGGCAAGCCATCACGTATGAAAGCCGATTTGAAAACTGTAGATGTAGTTGAAAACAAAAATCTTCCAGGTGGCATGCAAGCTCAATTCGCTCAAGCTCTAGAGGGCGAAGGCGACAATCAGATTCAGAATTTGGAAGCATTGAAAAAAGATATTCAATCTGCCAATAAAGACGAAAAAATCGGAACAGCTTTGATTACTCTTGCTCAAGCTCGCGCATACGAGAAAGCCGGTTCATGGGCGCAGGCACTGCCCTACTACAAGCAATCGGTCGAACTAGACCCAAGCAACGCCAATGCCCATTATCACTTAGGAATGGCGCTGGCTCACGAAAAGCAGATGGACGCAGCCGTCAAAGAATTGAAGCAAGCAAACGAAATGAATCCCCAGGATGACTTTGCGGCCAAAGGTCTTGTCGATTTAAGCACGCCTGCTAAAGTGGATGCTAGCGCCGAAGAGAATTAGTAGGCTAACGCTAAAAAGACCCTTTAATTGTTTGGGTTTTGTTGCCTTTCAACTTGCGCCCGTCATCTAATTCTGGCAAGCTGGAAATACTTACTAACCGAGTTACACGTCGTGAAAGCGCTTGCTCTTCTAGTTTTATTTGCATTACTATCTTCGCCGCTTAGTGTTGAGGCAAAAATCTGCAAGTCAAAAAATAAGCTCAGCCACAAGCCGCTCAAGAAAACATCAAAATCAAAGGGGACAAGATGCCCTGCAACAGGCATTCAAGGCAATTCTCTCAATGGATTGCCAAATACAAAACTCGATAACTTTGTTTTGAATTCAGGCGGACTAAACGAAGCAATTTATGGCGATGAAGGGAGTTCAGGACCTCCGCCGTATTTTGGATTTGGTCAGGCTGCTCAAAATCAAGGCGGTACTCCAATTTATAGAGGAGGTTTGAATACTGGTCGCTATCACGAAAATTATTACCTTAATCGATATGATTTGAGGATTGGACCATCATTTTGGAATGATTGGAGACCTTTAACAGGCGATTTCTATTACACTCTCCCAAAATCGATCAGTGAAGATCACGATGTTGCCGAATGAAAACTCATCTCTCAAAATTGAGCATTTTATTTGCCGGCTGGGTGATTGCGGCATCGCCTTCTCTAGCTGATACTCAAGTGGTCGACGAAAAGCATCTGCAAGAGCATAGAGTGTTTGAAAAGAAAAATCTGGAACAACAACGATTTAAAACCGAAACACAATTGGGTAGCGAAATTCGCCACCCCTCCCATTTCAATAATGGGTTGTTAAAGAAGTCCGACGTCATTAATCAAGATAAGAAAGACATATTTCCGCCGACTTATTTCAGCGAATCACGCGTAAATTATTTCAGTCAATTTCAGTTAAATCAAAGCGGGGTGCCGCTCGAACCAACTGGATACGGTAGATTCGAATGCAAGCCATCATTCTGGAAAACCTGGCAGGGATTCGACTATATCTTTCCGATTCCACCGAAAAATGTTCCGGGTAGGTATATAAAAACAGAGGGCGAATCATCGGTCGATCTCAATATAGTTGTTCCCTAATTTAGCGATTTGGAATTCGATATGAAAACGCATGTCTTCTTACTTTTAATTGTTGCTCTTTCGTTCTCGCTGGATGCGTCGGCTAGAGAGAACGACAACTCAAAAAGTTTGAATTAAAAAAATGAATCGGAACAAGAATCAAGGACGGAGCGAAAGTCTGAAAGAAAGTCGTCGCCAAAAACTTTGGACTCATTTGAAATGAAGTCCGAAGGCATTCAGAAAGCTCCTTACTATCCAAACGAATATCTGGAAACCGGTTTCTCAAGCTTTATCCAGGATGGACCTTTCACCTATTATGCAGCTCCTGGTCCAAAACTTTATTCGAAACAAGAGTGGGACTCATTTCCAACTCAACTTAGAATGTATGCTTACTCTCGAGCAGACTGCGGCAACTATCCTAAAAGTGCGCCGCCATGTTTTGGCTTTACAAGACATGTGACTGAGCCACCACCGCCACCGATGATCCCGACTTACAACTCGGATAAGATTGATCCTAAAACTTCGGAAAAAACTCCCGCGAAAAAATCTAACGAAAAATAGAAGGGTCCTTTTAGAAGGGAATTTTCTTGAAAGAAATACTGCTGTATTTCTTTCAAAGTCATCTCAAAGGGACGGTTTTTTGGGTGGATGAAAGAAAAACTGCTGTACTTCTTTCTCCGTAGAACGGAGACGAAAGGACCCACCAAATTTGCAGTGAGAAAAATTCCCGATTTTTTCTATCTTGAACTTGCAGCTTGAATCGCCGGAATTTGCACATCGGGAGTGGTGTCTACTGGACGTGTCGCATCTGGAACGGCAATGGCAGCCCATTTACGGCATTGTTCTTGCTCGACTGGCTTATCGGCGCTCTTCTTCGAGATTGGCGTAACAACAGGAGCTGCAGAAGGATATTCGCCAGTCTTGGTGCGGGCGAGTCCCATGAACTCTTCCTTGGCACGTGCGGTTTTATAGATATCGACGACTCTTCTGTACAGGGGCTCTGCTTGCATT
Organism: Cyanobacteria bacterium TGS_CYA1; assembly: GCA_026129135.1. Classification (GTDB taxonomy): domain Bacteria; phylum Cyanobacteriota; class Vampirovibrionia; order Obscuribacterales; family Obscuribacteraceae; genus Aved-18. The sequence continues at coordinate 126,603 of JAHCIQ010000007.1, forward strand.
ACCATATTCACCTTCGACAACAATTCAGCTAATTTCAACACAACGCTTGCGACTTCCAATGAGTCAGCGCCGTATATACCTTCGTAAATGTGAATCTTTCTTTCTAGAGATTCAGCAGTTTTATCGAACTTTTCCTGCTTCAAATAGACTTCGGCAAGGTCTTCGAGTGTGGTTGTTACTTCTAAGGAAAAACGACCATAAGCGGTTTCTTCGATTTCGCGACATTTGAGCAGCATTGTTTCTGCCGCTTCCCAATTACCTTGTTCGCGATAGCAATAAGACAAGCGTGACATTGTTCCAATCAAAGAAATAGAACCCGAGCCACATTTGTCAGATTGTCTTGCGAGCATAAATTTGTAGAGGCTCACGGCATCGCCAACACGATCAGTGGCTTTGTATATTTCAGCAAGCTTGTCGACTGCTGCCATAAGCAGTGAATCATCAGCCTGCGATACACGCGCTCTTATAGATACTAGTTTTGAAACCAGTGGTTCGGCTTCTTCCAGTTGACGACATGAAACATAGAAGCCACTCAAATCTTCCAGACAGGTAATCAGTGCCGAGGTATCTTGAGCGCCTGATTGCTCGGCAATATGCAGGGCTTGTTTGTAGAGAGCTTCAGCTTCTCTGGTCCGACCTTGTTGATAGTATTGCGAAGCCTGTCTTGAATAGCTCAGAGCTTCGGAATCTTCATAGGCGGGACGGTTGAATGGGGTATCCCATTCAGTGATAGCTTGCTGCTCTATATGTGGTGTCACTCTTTTTGTATTAGACTGCGACATACTCTGTTCCGTGCGCCCTTTTCTGATTCAATCGTATAGCAAGCGTCGATGAGGGGAAATTGAAATAAATCCCATAATTCAGTAGCACAAGGGCAACTTGGCAATTCGACATTACAGCCCGCTAAGATTGCCTTGCACCCAACTAATCGAACTGACCAAAAGCCTTATGTCAAGCCATTCTCCAAAATGTAGGTGGTTTCACGCTCGCCAGATCAAGCAAGCTTTCATGAAACGCATTTTAAGCAATGAAGCTCAATGAAGCTGTCTACACAAATTTATTAGAGTTACTCGCGCGACTGTTTCAGATCTTGCACGATGTCGAACTGGCTTGCCCAGACAGGCGGACGAAGCAATTTGAATTCGAGCTTGCGTGACCAGTGGGTCGGTTTGACCACACCGCCGAACTGTTCGTAATAAGTGTAGACTCCGCCACGACAAAGTGTCGCGCCTTGCGTGGTGCTGCTTATGGTGAACAATCGTCCAGCATCGCCAAGCCCCAGGGTGACACCACGACCTTTGTTTTCTTTTTCGTTTTGAGTGCCAAGATAAACGCAGCCAGGAAGAGGATAATCGATTTGCGAAAGCAGTTGGTCTATATTTGCCAGAATCGAAAAATCGTTTCTAGTTACAGGTTGCGCTTTCAACTCCTGAGTTGCGACTGTGGCGAGACGTCCAAAGAGCTTGATGAAATCTTCGCTTCTCTTTTTATAGCTATCGGTGAAATAGCCAGCTTTATTCAATTCGTTTGCAATGGTAGCGCAATCTTCCGCCATCCTTTTATAGACAGTGGGTCGCGGCTCCAGGTAGTGGAAAGAAGGAGGCACTATTTTGCGAGGAGCATTGGCTACCGAATTAGGCGCAGGCGGCGCTGGCGGTATTGAAGGAACTTTGTTTGTCCCAGTTTCTTGCGGCGCGCTTAAGTCTGCACAAGCAAGATGACTATCGAGCCAGGCGGCAAGGGCAGTTTCGTTTTGACGAAGCAACCAGGCGCTGGTTCGCATCGCACCCTGTGCCGCCGGGTCTTGAGGTTCGAAAAGCGGAGCGATTATTCTCCAGATACTAGATTCGTTTGATTCGCACAAGTCATAAAGAGTGGGAACGCCTTTTAAAAGTTCGGGATCAAGACTATCCTGATGTTCACTCAAATAATTAGTGGCAGCTTGCGAACCGTGGGCATGCAACACAAATAGACCCAGAGGAACCAGCTTATCATCGCCTTCTTCTGTTTTTGCGCCTTCTTTAAAAAATAGTCCGGCAGCTTTCAGCCAGGTAAACTCTGGTGGGTCGATACGCGGAAAGAAACGCAATACATGTATGTTTTTCTGCGATTTTCCCGAACCAATATCTTTGAAAGATTCAGCCCGCAACGAAGACGCATATTTGTTCTTAACCATCAAAAGCATCTTGGTCTGGGAAAGAGGCTTCGAAATATCTTTCAAAAGCTTACTCAAATCAATCTCTGAAGACTCAAAAACGGCGGATAAATCTACCGGCAAAATTGTGTTTTTTGCCTCTGGACCATTAATGTCTTTGAGTGACATCACTTTGCAAATGCGGCTCCAGACCTCGAGTGCCGAGACTGGACCTGATGGCGTGGTGACCTTGCCCAGGGCGAGTGCTCTATATAAAAGAACCGAGCGTCTAAAACTATTACCGCCACCTTCTGCGGTGCCTTCGCTCACGTTGCTGAGCGGAAAATACATGCAAGAAAGCCAGAGATAGGCTTTGCAAAACTGCTCCAGCTTGGGAGATTTGAGCATCCATCCATAAGGCTGGCACAAACCAAAATCAAGGATATTATTTCCGATTGCAGTGCGTGCATTTTTGCCCAGGTTGATGCGTTTGATTTCTTCTCGGGCTAAATCACTTGCACCACCAAGGTCAATGCTCAAATATTTGGGATCGAAATAACTGAGCGCTACGAGCAAGAATGCCATATTGCGTTGAATATCGTCCTGCACTTCTTCGTCATCGACAGCTTTATAATCGAGAATAGACTGTTTGAGCGCCGCTTCCATCATCACTTTGAGCTCGTTGCTCAGTTTATTTTCGATGATGTCGGCAATGAGACCGTTGCGATAAGCAAAATACGGATGCATCATCGAATCCACCGTTACGACCGAGGGCTTGCCCAGAACTCGATTCTCTTTATAGAGCGCGGTCATATTTTTGAAGCCGGTGTCATTGACCACTACGAAATAATTGAATCCAAGTTTTTCAGAACCTTTAGCCGAAAGACCTGGAATCTGCATATTGCTTACATTCATGGGCGGAAACGAAGCAGTGTCCAGATCTTTAGATTTGAAGAAAGAATTGAAATTGAGAGGTGCAGCGCTTGCCTCGTTCTTCTTTTCTTTAGCCAGATTAAGCTGTTTTACCGAAATTGGGCTCATATCCGAATCTGAATTCAAACCACTGTACTGCGCATAAGCGCTGCTTGAGGTCGAAAGCAGCAGCAAAAGAGAAAGTGTCTGTCTTAAATAATTCAATTTACCAGAGCGGCGCTGCCGGCGCTGAGCGAAACGAATCGGGCTAAATGGATACCGTCTTGTTGTTGCAACGCTTCAACGACTGTATTTTCGATAGGATCATCGAGTGTGAGTACCATGATGGCGTGCTGACGAATGTCTACACGTCCAACACTCATTGTACTTATGTTGATGTCTTTGTCACCAAGAATCGTTGCGACTTTAGCGACCATACCTGGTCTGTCCTGATGCATGGTGAAAAGCATGAACTTGGACGGAGTGAGGTTTATTGGATGGTCATTTATTTTTGTGATAATCGCTTCGTTATGAGCAAGCACAGTGCCCGTCATCGAAACAATACCTTCGTCGGACGAAATAATAATTCCCAGCTCGTCGCGATAATTACCAGCACCAGAATCTTCGAGCCTGCTTTCGCGAACGCTTATGCCATGCGATTTGGCTATAATCTGAGCATTTACATAAGTAACGCTTTCTATTCTGCTGCGAAACAGTCCAGTCAGAGCAGCCACTGTAAGTGGTGTCGTGTCTTTTACGGCCAGTCCACCATAGTTTAAAATCTCGACTCCACGAACAGCGCCGGTGACGAGTCCCCCAGCTATAGCACCCATCGCTTCAGCCAGACCAAAGTATTTACCCAGATTCTTAAGTATATCTGGACGCATAAATGGCAAATTGACTGGACTGCGACAAACTGCGTCAATCAGATAATCTCGGATTTGTTCTGCAAGATCAATTGCTACGTTGTATTGGGCTTCTACAGTAGATGCGCCAAGGTGGGGCGTCATGATAACCTTGTCTGCAACAGATAACAAAGCAGAATCCTTGGGCGGTTCGTTATCAAAAACATCGAGTGCAGCGCCTGCAACTCGCCCCTCTGAGATGGCCCGAGCAAGAGCAGCCTCGTCTATCACGCCACCACGCGATGCATTTATGATTCGCACACCAGGCTTAATTCGCGACAGGACAGTACCACTAATGAGATTCGTGGTTTCACTTGTTTTGGGAATATGCAGCGTGATGAAATCTGCCTGACGCCAGATTTCTTCAAGTCCTACAGTTCTCAAATCTAGTTCTTCTGCTCTTTGTTTGCTTATGAAAGGGTCATAAACCAGAACTTTCATTCCGATTGCTTTAGCTACTTGAGCAACACGCGAACCTATTTTGCCAAGCCCGATTATGCCAAGCACTTTATTGAAAAGTTCGACTCCAATAAATTTATTTCGCTGCCATTGCCCCGCTTTCATTGAAGTGTCAGCTTGAGGAACCATGCGAGCCAAGGAAAACATCAAAGCAAGTGTGTGCTCTGCTGCCGAGGCTGTATTCCCTTCAGGAGAATTGACCACCAGTACACCAGATTCGGTGGCTACTTTTAAATCGATATTGTCGACACCTACTCCAGCTCGACCTATCACTTTGAGCTTCTTACCAGCGCTAATAACGTCTTTGGTTACTTGAGTACGGCTTCTGACCAGGATTGCATCAAAGTCGCCAATGATTTTCAAAATCTCATCTTGAGTGATTTTAGGCTGATACGAAACATCGAGATCCTTGGATAAAACGTTTATGCCTTCGTCGCTTATTTCATCGGCGACAAGTACTTTTTTTAAGGACGCCATTTTTAGATCTCCCGTGCAAAAATCAGTTTGTGCTTGTATTTATCAATCTGTTGCTCGGAAAATGCTACCGGCAGAGGTTTCTGGGTCAACCAGGCCTTGAGCTGGTCGAGTTTATTGCTGGATAGCAAATGTCCCGATTGACCAAGAGGTTGGGTTTCGTAATATTTATCCTGGTCCGACATATCGATTAATAGACGTTGAACAGGACCGACAGTGCAATTGTATTCACCTTTTGCAGAGTACGAAACATTGCAGGCATTGAGCGCATCGCCATCGCCAGGCACGCCCACTGGAGCAATATTGATCAATTTGCCCAACTGATTCTGCCATTCAGGCAGTCCGCCAAGCACCACACTTTGAAAATGTATCTGGTGCAAATTCTTCCAGCCCCAGGCTTCTGGATTCTCGTTTTCGGTCACAACTCTAATTTCTTTTATGGCTTGGGCGAAAGTGCTGACCATAAAAGTATCGAAAGTGCGCTCTTCTGGCGGCAACCAGGAAACGTCTTTGCGTCTCAAGATACCTTCAAGAAAATGAGTCCAACGCGGATATTTGTTGATGTACTCGTTGGTGAGTTCTTCGCCGATTTTAGGAATTAAAATTCTTCTTGTCGCCATGCGCATGAAAGCTTCATACGCAGTTGCAGGCACGCTGTCTGAAGATAGCATTCCATCCCATTCTTCGAATTTATCTAAAAGAACGAGCTGGGTCTTGTCGATATTTTCAAGCTTGGTGACCGAGTCTTTAAGCATGTCTTTGACCAGCTTGGACAATGCACCATAGTCGTCTGCCTGGAACGAAGCCATTTCAGGCAGACCAGGATGACGCGAAGACGCGATGCTTGCATCGAGCAATGCCTGAACTCGACTTTGGGGGTAAGGTGTGACATCGAGTGTGGTGCCATTCAAATTGTCTGTTTTGCCGATCAAATATCCTTTGGGCGGGTTCAAAACACTTGGCAGTTCGTTTGCGTTCAAACGCGCAATCCAGTCGCAAGTGCCGGTCCAGCCTGGCAGAATCTGCCCCGCATTTAGTTTGTGCGTATAAGCAGACAGGCTTCTAACCGGGATATTTCCAGCAATTTGCAAACCGATATTGCCATTTTTATCGGCATACAAAAAAGTTTGTGGCTCGCCTTTATATCCTTGCAAAGCAGCTTGAAACTCGCCCCAGCTACGGGCTTTATTTATTTTCAAATACGAATCGAGCGAAGTGCTCACATTGTCGTGACCCGTCCAGGCAAGCACCACGGCAGAGTCGCCCGACTGGGTGAGAACGGGACCATGTCTTGTAAGAAGTACTTTCTGTTGAAATACTTTATTGCCCACCGGACCGCGACAACCAACTTCTTCTACGATTTCTTCGACTGGTGCCCAGCCTGTTGGAGTTTTATATTTGTTGCCGATGTTTTGCGAAAACGACTCTATAAACAGGTCTTGAGTATCAGCCTTTAGGGCAGTGCCTCCCCAGCTAATAAAGTCGTTGCGACCAAACATGATGCCTGGCACGCCCGGAATACTCATTCCAGAAACTTTGTTGGAAGGGGTGATGAGAGTAGCTACGTACCAGAGATTTGGGTCGGTAAAGACATTGTGCCTATCGAGAGCGAGCAGACAACCTTTAGTATCTGTCATTTTGCCAGAAACAACCCAGGCGTTACTACCAATGCCTGGCAAACCAGCCACATAATGACGCACCGTATCTGGTACTTTGTTAAAGTCAAAAATAGGCAACTGAGCCTTGGTATCTTTTACTTCTTCTTTGCCTTCAAACAGTGGCTGCTCGAAAATTTCAGACGCTATTTTGGCACCGGCCTTATTGACTGAACGTTGACGCAAATCATCGAGGCTCCAGGACTCGCCTTGCAGATATTCCAGATATTTCATGACGGCAAGACTGTCTTCGCCAGTCCATGGCGCCGGGTCATCCATCAAAACCCAGAATTCGAGTTGTCTCTTGCTGCGACTCAAACGCATATATGCATTTACGCCATCGCTATAAGCTTGCAATGCGGCTTTTACTTCAGGTGTTGCAATTTTCAATTGCGCTTTGGCTATGCGACTGATGCCAACCTGACGCATGAGCTTGTCCTGAGCAAGCGTGCCCGAGCCAAAAATTTCAGACAACGTACCTCTGGCTGCTCGACGCAACATATCCATCTGGAAGAAGCGCTCCGAAGCAACCCACCAGCCTTGCGCCGCATAAACATCGACATCGCTCGTTGCTTGAATTGCCGGGATGCCTCGGTCATCCTGAACAAGCGAAACTTCCTTCTGCAACGTAGGAATAGCGATGATGCCTTCCTGGTCTGGCAAGGCTCGCTGGGCTATTAGCCATCCAGTGATTGGCAAAGTCACAAGACTGAGCAGGAGCACCAGGATACAAATTAAGACTATATTCGACTTCGATTTCAACGTCCGCGCCTACCACCAAATCTTCCGCCGCCAGCAGCATTACCGAATCTGCCACCAGACTGGGGCTCGGCTTGCATTGAGCCGCGATTGAATCTGCCACCGGCATTAGTGCCGGCATTAGCATCACCACCACGATTGAATCTGCCACCAGCATTGGTACCGGCATTAGCATCGCCACCGCGATTGAATAATCCGCGACGTCCTCCTTCCTGCCCATTAGCCTGACCGCCATTGCGTGCTACAAAAGGATTGTCGCCTCCTGCACTTTTCTGCCAGTTTTGAAACTGTGAAGGATTTTGTTTTTGTTGATTGGCGTACCAGTCTTGTTGTTTTTGAAAAGAGTTGGCGTGCTCTCTGTTGATATCGCCAGTATTCACATTGGCTGTGTTGTTGCCACCGTTATAAGTGCGGTCGACATTGACAGTATTACCGCCAGCGCCTCTGTAATAGGGATTGCCACCGTGAGGATAATAGACGGGCGTTCCATAAGGGACTCCGTGATAGTAGCCGTTGTTGTAATAAGAGTTTGTCATGGCCGACCCAGCCATTGCTCCAAGACCTGCTGCAGTTGCAGTAACGAGAGTAGAGCCGACTCCACTTCCAGAAGACGAATTGTTTGATGGCGCTTGCTCGTTATAAACATTGACCGGCGGTGCGGCTGCATACTGCGGTACTTGTGTTTGAGGAGCCATATTGCCCATTTGTCCCGACATCTGTCTGAAGCGCTCTACGGCAGCAGTCAGGTCGACGTTTTGACCATTGCGATCTACATACCAGTAACCGCCTTGCGACCCCATGAAGATTTGAACCGAATTCGAGTTGACGCCGGGTCCTGGAAGCGGAACCACCATCCCTCTAGGGGTTATGACCGACTCGCCACCACCCTGTCCTGGTACGACTTGCAAAGTCACCGCCGAAATCTCTGGATTACCATTTTGCGCAAACACTGGCCCTGTAAGCGAGAGTGTTGTCAAAGCTGCAATTATTACTAGCTTTTTCAAGTGCATGACTTTTGCCCCCAGTAGGTTGTTGCACTGAATTTTACCGTAATGAGGGTACCTTTAGGCTTAGCTTTTTGCAAAAGAATAATAACTAGTTATAGGCGAAGTAAAGAGCTTAAAATAGATTATATTTTGTTGCGGTCTATGAGGATTTTATGACTTCCCAATCGAAGGAAACACCAGCTTCCACGGGCATTTTTGGCAAGCTGGAGCGCGAGCTGATACTTATAAGTTTGCTCAGCCTGTTTTGCGAATTGATGATTATTCGCTGGTTGGCGACTGAAATGCGTATCTTCGCCTACTTCAAAAATCTTCCCCTCATGGCAGCATTTCTGGGTCTGGGTCTAGGTTTTGTTTGGACAAATCGCAACAAAGATTACATGAAGCTTTCTGCTTATGTCTTCCTTTATTTATGCGGACTACTTATATGCGCTCTGGGTCTGCATCTTACTTTCTTGACTTTCGTAGACCCTTTCAAATTCATGCTTTTTGGCGTCGGCGCCGCAGGGGTACAGGGCGCCACCCCAGGTAATCCTATATTTACAACTTTATTGTCGCTCGTTGTAATGCTTGGTGCATTCACTCTTGGCGTACTTACTTTCGTTGGCTATGGTCAGCGAATCGGACAGCTCTTCGAGCTAATGTCGCCGCTCAAAGCTTATTCTCTAAATGTATTTGGCGCGCTTGCAGGAACTATTCTTTTCTCAGCTTTGTGCTGGTTCAATTGCTCGCCTGGAATCTGGATGGCGGTGGTTGGCGTGGGTCTCTTCATCTGGAAGAAACGACTGATTCACGCGCTCATTATTGTTCTTGCTCTTGTTTATACTTTCGCTCTTGCGCCATTCATGGCTAAAAGTTTTTATGGACCAGACTATGTAGAAACAATCTGGTCGCCTTATTATCGAATCGACCTGGTCAAAGATCGAGTACAAAATTCTGACCCGAAAGCAAATCAATATTGTGGTTATGCAATCTATGTCAATTACGATAACTTCCAGCAAATCGTAGATTGCACGCCTGAAACACTGGCTAAATTTCCAGAACATATACAAAAGCAAATGCGTTTTGCTTTCGAGCGTCCATTCAAATTTCCCACCAAAACTCCCGAAGACGTTCTCATCCTGGGGACAGGAAATGGCAGTGACGTAGCGGCGGCACTCAGATGTGGCGCTACGCACGTTGATGCTATAGAAATCGATCCTGGCATCATTCAGCTCGGCAAAAAACGACATCCCGAGCAGCCTTATGCCAGCGACAAAGTGACTTTACGCAATATGGACGCTCGCACATTTTTGAAAACGACCGACAAAAAATACGACGTCATTTTATTTGCATACGTAGACAGTCATGCGGCGTTCTCGTCGCTTTCATCGCTTCGTATGGACAATTATTTGTTCACTCAGGAATCTTTGAATGACGCAGCACGACATTTGAAAAAAGACGGAATCATAGTAATTGGCTTCCTGTCTTTTGCCGACTGGCTCTATGACAGACACAGCAAAGCTCTGGGTAATGCCACCAAAATGGAACCGCTCGGATTTTGCATAAACAACGAGCGCGTGGACGTTGGTTATCTCGTAAGCGGACCTGGAGCAGCCGGTCGCAAAGGCAGTCTCAACACCGAGATGCCAGAGCGCGCTGTCAATATGAATTCGCCAACGCCCGTATCAACAGACGACTGGCCATTTTTATTCTTGCCCAAGAGAGAAGTTCCAGCAGTATATATGCTGCCGATTTTCTCAGTACTTCTGCTTGGCTTCGGACTTGTGGCGCGCGAATTCAAGCAGGGCATCAACCAGGCGATGAACTGGCAGATGTTTTTGACCGGTATGGGATTCATGCTGCTAGAAGTGCGGGCGATGTCTGTACTTTCGTTGCTGTATGGCTCAACATGGCTTGTTAACTGTACTGTGATATCAGGGGTGATGATAGTAATTCTGATTGCTAATTACTTTGTCGCTAAATTCAAGCTCAATAATTTGTTCGCAGTAGGAGCCTGTGTTGTGCTGGCACTTCTTGGCACCACTTTTACCGAAGTAAGTTCTTTGACTCAGCTTGGTGAAATTCCAGCCCAGATTGCAGGTACGATGATATTTCTGCTTCCGATGGTTTTTGCCTCTGTAATGTTTGCGATTTTATTCAAAGAAACAAAATCTGCAAGCACGAGCCTGGCATTCAATATCGTTGGAGGCCTGGTTGGGGTCTGCGTCGAGTATCTGTCTATGTTGATCGGTCTTCGCGCACTGGGTGCTGTGGCAATACTCATTTATGCGGGTGTTTTGCTTCTTGAAAAAATGAAGAAGTCGAAAGCACCCTCAGATGGCGAATCTCCATCAGACAATTTGCAGACTGGAAATGCCTGATTCTTTGGTGACTTGAATTTGTACTGGAAACATTTCGCGCACGTCTGGGATGTGGGTGATAACCAGAATTTTGGCAAAATCAGATTGGATAGCTTTGATTGATTTGACGAGCTTGTCGCGCGAGTATTCGTCTTGCGAGCCAAATCCTTCGTCAATTATGAGAGTCTCAAGACGCGCACCTGCTCTGCGTGCAAGCAGCCGGGACAAAGCTATTCTTATAGCAAAGTTGACCTTGAATGCCTCTCCACCGCTATATAACTCGTAACTTCTGGTGCCGACTTCGTCGCCAATTAAAATTTCAAGCGTTTCTAAATTATTGCCCGATTTTGTCTTGGCCTGGGTAATTAGTCCCACATGCATTTTGTTATCGCTCAAGCGTGCAAGAACACGGTTAGCTTCAGCTTCTATCTCAGGAATCGCAGTTTCGATAATGAGAGCCTGAATTCCCTTTTTACCAAAAGCCTCGGATAAAAACACATAATCTTCACGCTCGCTCAAAAGCTCTTTTTGAGCGTCTTTCTTTTTATTCAGCTCGACAAGCTCTTTTGCAAGTTCCGAGGCTGAGTTATCAAACACAGCGCAAGCTTTCGATTTTTCATCGCGCACCATTTCCAGGTCTTTGATTCGACGTTCCAGATCGCTCAAATCAAGACTTTGAGCCCGCTCGTCAATCTGGTCGAATTTGGATAGTTCTTCCAGTTCGGTTTTGATTTCGTCCAATCGACTTTGTTTGACAGATAGTCGCCCTTCGTTTTCTTGCAAAACCAGTCTTATTTTTGGAAGCTCGAGATTGGCTCTGGATAACTCTTGCGCTTTCTGTTCATAAATCATAAGCTCGCCAAGTTGCGACTTCAACTTCAAATGAAGTTCGCGATCATAAGCAAGCTCTTCGATTTTCTTTCCATTCTCTAAAAGCTTCTGGCGCCATTCTTGACCATAAGATTCTATTTCCAGCTCTTCTTTGATAGCCGACAAACGAACTGTTAGTTCGGGAAATTTTTCTTCGTTTGCTTTCAGCGTAGCTAAGTCTTTTTCGAGCTTTTGATGCTTTGCTTCAATGTGCCGTCTTTGTCTCAACTCAGATTGTAGATTGGTAAATACAAACGGGTCGAAATCAAGTTCTTGCAACTGGACTTGAATCCCAGCCAGACTAGAGCGTTCGACCTGGGCAAAATTTCCAGTTTCAAGTTTTTTCTCGAGCGTATCGAGATCGGTTTCCAGCTTTGTAAGTGATTGTTTGGATTCGCCAATCGCTTTTTCTTTTTGATTGAAAGCCCCAATTCGAGTATCGAATTCTTTGCGCCCGGCAAGACTTGCTTTGAGGTCTTTGTATTTATTGCGCATGTTATCGCGCGCTTGAATCAACTCTTGCTGACGAATAACAAGCTCGTCACGCTGTGAATTCATTCCTTTGATGTCTTGTTTGTACTTATCAATTACTTTTACTTTGTCGACTATAGGTCCCGAACACAAGGGACATATGCTGGTTTCGATATTTTTTTCAAGTTCGTCGATTTTGCGCTGACACTCTTTCTGGTGGCGTTGATATTCAGCCGATTGCAATTCGATAGTTTCAATCTGCGACTTGAGCGATATCCCTTCTTGCTCGACCAGCTCGAATTCAGCTTCGAGCTTATCGAGAGCTTTTGCCTCGTCTTCGAGCGAGAGCCTTTCCTGGTCGAATGTCTTTGCAGACTCGATAACCTTTTTCAATTCTTCTAAAGCGCTTTTCTTTTGCTCCAATTCAGCTTGCAGCTTGAGTTTTGCTTCAAGAAGAACAGACTGCAATTCTTTTTCACGCGAAGACAATTGCATGTACTCGTCTTGCTTGATAGACAGTGCAAGCTCTTGTTCGACCAGAAGCTTATACTCATTATATGCTTGCTGTGTTTTTTCTTTGCCCGCTGTGTCTTGTTTTAAGAGCGCTTGCTTGGCGTTGAATTCACTTATTTCCTGCTCGATATGCTTTAACTCGTATTCGAGATTGTTGCGCAGACTCACGAGCTTAGATTGAAACTCGATTTTTTCTTCTTTCAAGCCCTGATACAAAATGGACTTCTGGTCAAGCTCTTCAACCGCTTTGCGAGTATCGATAAATAAACGCGCTTGCTCTTCAATAAAACTGGACTGGCTCAAAGTCTCTTGCCAGTGCGCTTCTTCTTTAAGATTTTTCTCCACCTGTCCTTTTAAATCGAGCACGTCCACTTCGATTTCTTGCGACTGTTGCAAGAGCAAACGCGAGCGCTCAGCCTTGAATCGCTGCTGCTCCATCTTATTTTTGATATCAGATCGAGACTGGTCCAGGCTTTGCCACTCTTTAAGTGTAGAATCGAGTTCTTCCTGCGCTAGCAGTTTTTGCTGGTCTGTTTCTTTTAGACGCTCTTCTAATTCGTCTATTTTTATAAGCTCGCCTTCCATGAATTCAAGGCGCATCTTTAGCTCTTTAGCCTTCTGGCGCGAAGCTTCTTGCATACGATCAAAATAAGAAAGACCCAGAATTTCTGACAAAACTTGTTTGCGCTCTGCCGGTTGTCTCGTGGTGAATTCGTCTCCACGTCCTTGTTTGAGATAAGCGCTATTGACGAAAGTATCGAAATCCATGCGCAAAAGCTGACAAATTGCTTGTTGGGTGTGTCGCATACTCGCCCCGGTCAAACTTCTCCAGGTACGTTTTTGACCAGGCGCAAAGGCGTTTACTTCGACATTCGCCTCACCCTCGCTAAGACCAACCTGCGCCCCAACCAGAGCTGGCACGGCGCTCGTGCTCGATTCGAGCACCTGAAACTCGAGATTGCCTTTAGATGTGCCCGCGCCCCCGCTTCTAGACATACGCCTTTGACGCGAGCGAATTATTTTAAAAGTGCGACCTTCATAATCGAAAACCACTTCCACTCGCATTTCGCTTTCGCCAATACGAATAAGCTCGTCCGAACCCGAGCGTGCCGCTTCCCAGATTGCCCAGGTTACAGCGTCGAGCAATGCAGACTTACCCGAACCATTAGAGCCAGACAAGCACGCTACAGCCACCGAATCGAGATCGAGCGTGGTGTGAGCATAGCTCATGAAGTTGTGGAGGGTGAGCGTCCTCAGAATCAAGAGGTTCTTCCTTGTCAGTAAGACAAATTATGCCAGGCGCTTTAAGATATAGCTTGATGACTAATATGGTAGATCAATCAAGCTCTTTTCATAAGCCCTTTCTTTTAAGCGCTTTATTTCTATCTGGATTTGCTGCTCTCATTTACGAAATTGTCTGGCAGCGCATCCTGGTGCGCTTTCTGGGTGGAACATTCTCGTCTGTTTCGCTTATTGTTTGCGTATTTTTAGGCGGAATGGCAATAGGTGCCATGCTCGTCTCGATTGCACAAAGTAAGAACAAAATCAAACATCCTGGCAATGTCTGGGCGTCACTTGAACTCGTGCTCTGGATTTGCGGACTGGCTTCTATATTTCTCCAGCAGTTCTCTAGCCAGCCTTTGCCTCACCCAGTACTGACCAATGTCATTTCGGTTTTTTTATTATTAATTCCAACTACCGCAATGGGAGCCATACTACCTATCGCCATTAGTTTGCTTGGCAAAAATGCCGATTCTAGATCAGTCCTTCCAGGCTATGCAATTAATACAGCAGGAGCGCTGGCAGGAGCAATTTGCACGAGTTTTTTCATTCTTCCGTCTATCGGTATCTCACTGTCTCTTCTGCTTGCCGCATCTGTAAATTTCTTTCTGATGGCGATTCTCTTCTTCAAAAGAAAAAGATTGGTTGTAGATACCGATATTTCTTTGAAGTCTGAACAGTCCACGCCAATTCGATTTCTGTCAGCCATCGCTTTCATTTCCGGCTTAATAATCATGATGCTAGAAGTATGCTGGACCAGATATTTCAGCTTGATTGCAGGCTCAAATACTTACACCTTCGGTTTAGTCGTCGCCTTCTGCCTGGCTGGATTGACACTTGGTGCAGGACTCGTAACTATTGTAATATCGCTCAAACCAGTTGAAGAAACAGCGACACTACCTACCCTGACCGTCGTTTTTACTATTGCATCGCTTTGCCTCATGGCCAGCATATTTGGATTGTCTTATCTTCCAAATTACTTCCCTGATTTGCTCAATCAATCTCTCGAATCATTTGCTAGCGGTGATTATTTTCAGGTCAAAATGCCGGTTTTAGCTTGTTGCATGAATCTTCTCATTCTCATGCCTTGCACTATCTGCGGCACCATATTTCCTCTTGTACTTTCTTTCTCTAAACAAACTGCCAGGCTACTTGCATACAATACCGCAGGTTGCGTAGTAGGTTACATTTTCATTAGCGTCTGGTTCGAAATCTATCAATCGAACTTAACGAACAACACAAGTACCGAAATGTGTTTTCTCGTGATTCTCGGCTTTCTGTTTGCCTGTACTCTAGTGTTGATACGTCAAATTAGCCGAGCAAGAATAACTCTAGTAAGCGGCACTTGCTTGACACTTATAGTGCTTTCGGCACCACTTGTATTGCTCAAACCTCAGTGGTCAAAAGAGGCACTAACACACAGTACTCCAAGCAATCCAAGCAGTCTGCGTTTTTTTGAAGAAGGTCAAAACGCAGTCATAAGCGTTGAAAATATAAATGGATTGACTGTACTAAAGTCTAATGGCGTAACAGAAGGTTCGCTTCCAGACCCCGTTCCCTCCGACATGCCACCACTGATGTCAGACATGCCTACTCAAGTTTTGCTAGGACTTTTACCTCAAGCACTAGATGGAACCAAGCAAAGCTCGGGTCTTGTTATCGGCATGGGAACCGGAATGACATGCGGTACTGCCATTGGGTTGAACGACGTAAAAAATTGCACTGTCGTAGAAATAGAAAAAAAAGTTCTTGACGCCGCCAAGGAGTTCGCCGCTTACAACCATTCGCCATGGGATTCTCCCAAATGCAAAATTGAAATTGCAGATGCTCGCCATTATCTCAATAACACCGATAAAAAATTCGATTGGATCGTTTCACAACCTGGAGAGCCATCGAATTCCGGCTCGGCCAACTTATATACAGAAGAGTTTTTTAGAATTGCAAAAAATAGACTTAAAATCAGTGGAACCTACGTTCAATGGATTCAACTTTATGGACTGAATGAGAACAATCTAAATGGTCTCATTAGTGCCTTTTCAAAGACTTTTGAAGACAATACTTCTAAAAACCGATGCCTCGCGTTTCAACCTCGAGGAGGAGGCGAAATCATTTTGGTTTCTTGTCAAAACCCTGAAATGATGACAGCTAAAATTCAGGAAATCTTTAAAAGATCTGATTTTACAAAAAGACTTTTTTCGATAGGAATCAACACGCCAAAAGATCTTTTAGCCGACTGTGTTGGTGCTACTAAACCAAGAAAGCTTTTTTCGAACCTAAATACCGACGATAATTTAGTAGTTGAATTCACTAGCGCAAAAAACCGACCCAGCACTGGCGAGCTAATAGCTCGGTTACAATCCAAGCAAAACGAAATTCTCAAAAAACCATTGTCCGAATTAGACCAAGAGTTGAAATTCGCTCGAGCCGCCCATTCTATGCCGCTCTATACTTGCGCATCAGACTATTATCTAATTTCACAATCCGAACCTGAAACTCTAAGCGAAGTCTATCCAAAAAGTTTGGATGCAAGTTTGTTCGGTCCGGCAGACTCGCCCGCATCCATCACTTACAGAGCTTTCACCGATTGTCGAAATGGAGCGGACGGATCAAACTGCCTGACTCAATTTGAAAAGTCTTTAGAAGTAAATCCACTTCAGTACATCGCCAATTTTTATGCTGCACATTGCCACCTGAAACTTGGAAATATTCAAGACGCGCTCTGGCGAATGAAGATGGCAAGCCAAATTTATCCGATTAGTAACCGTCCGCACTTTTTCGTTAGTGCAGTTTTAATTCGAGACAAACAATTCGATTTAGCCAAACAAAATATCGCTAAGTTGAGTAAGCGAGATCTCAAAACCGAGAAAGAAAAACAATGGCTAAAAGGGCTTGAACAAACTATTTCGACTGGGCAAGAAGACCCTTGTATAAATGAAATACTTTCGCCTTAGATTTATTCTTCGTCTTCTTTAGCATCGCCTTTTTCTTCTACTCGGTCCCACTCTTTGGTGATGGGACGACCAGAAAACTGGCTTGGCGTCACGAATACATTCACGTCGTCTAATTTGGGAGCAAGATTGCTCATGTCGGCTTCGTCATCGTCATCATTCATCAAAGCATCTGCTAGCGAACCTGATATTTTATAGACTAATTGCCACTCGGATGTTTCTTCATTTCCTGGTGGCGTAGTAGCGGCTTGTGGATCTGTTTCCTGATGATTGGCTTGAGCTTGCTCGATTTGAGACTGCTCGATTTGAGGTTGTTCGTTTTCCGCGGTGATTACAATAGGGTCTAAGTCTTCGACAGTGCTGTCTTCGTCTGCTTGCACTATGTGCACACTGAAACCGAGTTCTGAATCATCTTGCGACTCTGCAGCCTCTTTTTGAGCCTTGCTTTGCGCTTCTGCCACGGCACGCTTAGCTAAATCAGTAGAAATTGCAGCAGTTTCTTCCAGGTTAGATACTCTTTCTTTCGTTGTCTCGAGGTCTTCTTTGGGCTCGACATACGAAGATGACTGCTTTTCAAAATCTTCCAGGGGTGGAGCCTTAGGAGCCTTGAAAGGCTCTATGGACCAACCGCTCTTGGTGCCGGTCATCTGTTCGAGCTCTTCTTCAGCAGCAAGCTCGATTTCGAATTCTCTGGTTTTAGTGCCAGTCGGATCTTTGTCTTCGTCGGCATCTGCCTCCACCACAACTTCGACTTCGACCATTTCTTCTACTTCAGTTTCTTCGTCCTCGACGAATTCGACTGATGTTTCTTCAATTTGGTTAGAACCTGCTTGCTCGCCATTATTTGCGTCTTCGACATATTCCCACAATTCGTCCTGTTCTTGCGGAAATTCAGACTCTGGAGTAGGCACCAAATCTGGTGCTGGAGTACGACCATATGCAGCATCGAGATCATCTTCGAGCGAATCTTCGTTATTATCCAGATGATCAAACGGATTATCTATATCCTCGTTGACCGGCGAATCATCAACAAAACGCCCCGAGGGAATCGATTCGTCATCTTCGCTGCTTCGTCCAAAATCGAAAGAGAATTCAATATCTTCTTCTTCGTCATAACTGCCTTCGTCAAAACCAAACCCAAGAGGCGATTCTTCTTCCATCCAGGTACGAAGGGACGCGGGAGGTGCAGCCATTTCAGGCACTGGCTTGTCTGCCGTTATGTCCGAGTATTTTTCTGCTTGTGGTGGCACTGGGCGCTTGATGGATTCCGACGTGTCGCTCATCGCATCTTTGATGCGTACTACGTCATTTGCTATTGCCACTTGATCGATGGATTCTAGCGCTTCTATCTCTTGTAATTCTTCTGGTTGAAGCAATTGAGAGAGGTTTGAAATTTCATCGACACTTGCGGGCTTGTTGAAATCTTCATCACCAAGCGGACCCATCAAGTCTGCAATTGTTTTACGCGTTTTTGCTTTTGGCGCTTCGTTTGTTTCTGGTGCGTGAATTCCATCCATCAACGAGCGCAGTGATTTTTTACCACTTTTTTGAGCAGCACCAGAACCGATATCTTCGATATCAGGTCTTGCGTATTCTTTGTCTTGTCTTACGGCTTGCTCGAACTTAGCAATTTCCTCTTCTTCTGGTTGACTCCAGTCGAGCTGGTCTTTCCATCCTGGAATGGCATGACCTTTACTAATCATGCGCTTAGCGGCTTCTTCGGTGTTAATCATCGGTCCTGCAGAAACTGCTTGAATTTTACTTGCTGGTCCACGCATAGGTTGCTGAGACTGTGCCACTTTCTGCACTTGAATCTCTTGCAAATTCTTTGACACGATTCGATCCATGTCTTCTTTAGAAATTATATTTTCTTTGACCAGATACTCTTTGATTGGCGTTTGCGAACTAAGCCAACCAGCCATAGCCTGTTTGAATACATCGAGCTTGATGAGCGCATCTTTAACCAGCTCTTGCCCTAAAACTGCTTGATCCAGATCGCCGTCGGTTATGAAACCTTGTTTTACCAGAAACGTTCCAAACAACATTTCTGGCATGGCTTTATGCATATCTGCGGCAATTTCCAATTCAGTAGGCTCGAGTAATCCAGCCGATTCGAGCAATTCACCGACTTTGAAAAGGACGCCACCACTCTCGGTGACACCTTCGGTGGTGCCAGTAACAGGCGCTTTCAATCCCAGAAAACGAATATCGTAATCTGTGCGTGTAAGCGGATCGCTCAATATGTCGTGCGCGATAGAAATTTGCAGCAAATCTTTGATCATGCCGCGTCGTTTCTTTTTAGGCGCTTGATTGAACTCGAACAACAGTTTGCGAACCAGGCGCAAGAAAGATATGTGAATTTCGCGGAAACTCGCTCCCGGTTCGACATTGAGCAAAATATACGAATTTGCTTTGGGAATTTCCTGGTCCTGAGTCGTAGCGCGATCAGACACTTGACTTGCCGAATCAGTGGTCGCAGTTTGAGCAGGTAGCTTGGATGCAGTGGCCGTGGCACCGGCTGAGACAGAAACATTTTCTTTGGTCAATTTTGCTTTGGCTTTAGCGGTAAGCTTTTCCATTGCTTCCACTTCGAGCTTGGCATATTCGGCATTGTTCAGATTTATTTCGCGTGTGCCGGCACGATCATTGGGCTGGACTGGCTGTACTGACTGGACTGGCTCGACTTCAGGCTCTTGAGATGAACCATTATCAGCAGCATCAGCAACAACATCGGCACCTTCGCCATTAGCTTCAGCTGCGCTCTCGACTTCTCCTGCTTTCAAAAGCAGGTAAATTTGCTTATGCGCCAGATTGGCGCCCTCTGTATCCCCGCGCTGAAAACTTTGTTTGAATGCCGCGGCTAAAACCCGGCTTTCAAGGTCTTTTCTCTCTTTTGGCGCCATTGGAGCTACGAGCACAGTTTGGAATGCGCGCGGACTCATGGATTCGACATTTCACCTGCGGGAAAGGAAAATACTAAGTACAACAACTTTATAGACATAATTCCATGAACACTAACACTTTTAATTTATTAAACACTCAATTGTTCAAGATAAACTTTTCGCTCACAAGCGATCAGCTGGAGCAGTTCGCCACTTATACAAGCGAGCTTCTGAGTTATAACGCTCATACAAACTTGATCTCGCGCGAAATCAAGACCGCTGAAGACCTCATGAACCGCCATATTCTTGATTCGCTTTCTCTGCTTGAGTTCTGGGACGAATTCCCCTTGAAGAATCCCAGAAGCCTTGTAGATATTGGAACAGGCGGTGGTTTTCCTGGACTTTGCCTGGCTATCGCCCGCCCCGAACTGGAAGTGGTCTTGATTGATTCGGTCGGCAAGAAGACCGAATTTCTAAAATCTGTAGTGAAGACTCTCAATCTGACCAAACGTGTGCAAGTCGAATGGGGACGAATAGAGGAAATCGGGCACGAGCGGGATTTTAGAGAGACTTTCGATATTGTCACAAGCCGCGCCGTCAGCGCAATGACGACCGTTAGCGAACTGGGTCTTCCTTTGCTCGAAAAGGACGGGTCGCTCGTCACCTATAAAAGTCGCACCGGGCTTAGCGAAGAAATAGAGTCGGCACAAGCTTTAATCGGACAGCTCGGAGGCGGAAAAGCGACTATTCACGTACCTTCGCTTGGAAACGAAGAGAATAATCACTGTCTTGTGTTTATTACCAAGCAAAAGCAGACACCGCCTATGTTTCCGCGAGCCTGGTCGAAAATCAAAAGCAAAAAATAAATCTAGGAAGCAACCGTCTGCGCATCAGAAGTAGGACCAGTAGAGTTAGTCGCTTCTTCCTCTTCCTCTTGCTCTTCCACGAGCCATCCTTCTGCCTGAGCTTTGCGCCTGGCTTTTGATGGTTCATTTTCAATCGAAAGCTCGAGCACGTGGCGCTTGCTTTCAAAAACATAGCTTGTGCGATTAATCAAAGCAGTCACATCGACGTGTTCATGAGCAAAAATCATATTGTCGAGATGGCGGTACCAGCTGTCAGAGACCGGAAAGACAATGTCTGCAACCAATCTGCCCAGGTCAATCACTTCGTTGTGCATTTTGTGCGAGCGAGCTGGCCAGTGCACAATATTTTCAGTAGTATCGAAATTAAGACATTCTACTCTGCCGAAATACGGGATAGAGCGGGTTTCGATTCTGAATCCAAGCTCGAAATATGCACGCAACTCTTTGTACCAGCAGTCGAGAATTATTTCTTGCACGGTTTCAAGGTGCGGTTCGATTTTCCACATCTGACTGGTTGGCAAATAAGAGCGTGACGGAACGAAGTTCCATTTATTGTCGCTGTAACTGAGCTGGTACTGATGGGTGTGACCCCAGGCGGTCATGAGAACGCTCGTCCAGATGTTGTTTTCGCGGTAAACCTGCTTGTATGAATCTTTGAACCAGGTTTGCCAGGCGTCGAAATTATCATAATTGCTCGATCTTTTGACCAGACCATCACGCCATTCCTTTTCATCCGCCAGAGGATCTTCGGCGTGGAAAAATTCTTCCCAGTAATTTGTCGCTACTGCGGTTTCGAGCAAATTCTCGTCATAATCACCGAGCTTGTCTTTAGCAAGCCCGCCAGCAGCTTGAATCGCCTCTTCACAACGCGAATATGGATTCGAATCGCTCAGCGCCTGGCAATGGCGGACATAATCAATTGCGGCTCGAATTAAAAAAGCTGGAATCATGATTATTCACTTTACTAAAGCAGGGCGTTTTTCACCACTACTATTTAGAGCCCACCAATTGAAAACGACCGCTTTTTTCCACCAGCTTGGAAAAATCCGAAATTTTATCTTTAAAAGCCGGGTCTTTTTCCAAGTCGCAAAGAGGAGCATCGAGTCTTTTGGACCAGCATCCTTTTCCACTCAGACCTGGTTGGTTGAAGCGGTCTTGGGTACCAAGCAAATCCGAGATCATCATGACAATGAGCCAGCAAGGACTTTCGGCAAGAGTTTTTTCGAAGGCATACTGAACTTTTTGGTCGTAAACGACTGGCGGGTTGTCAGGATCGAGATTTATGAGACCCATCAGACGTCGCATCTCAAGCCAGCTTTCATGACCATTTGGTCCGTGCCAGCGCTCGACCAGGTCGCGATAATACTGAGCGATAGTCTGGTGATCGTGCGTAGCATAAGTCGCTAGCGATAGCGGGTGCAGTGTCGAAACCGGCTTGAATTCCTGACTGTCTGGAATATGTTCGAAAATAGGAATAGCAAATCCTGCCATTCCAAGCTCGTGAATCGTTTCTCTGACATAGTCTGGCACGACCAGTCCCAGATCTTCAGCCACGATGAAAGCACCAGATTTGGAGGCAGCATCGGCGATTACTTTTAAAATCGCTTTACCTTCTTGATGATTGAGTTCGGCATCTTCTTCCAGTTCGTCCGAGCGCGGAACAAATCCTGGAAGCTTGCCTCCAGTCAACTCTTGAGCTTGCTCCTTAGTCAATTCGACAAATTCGTGGTTGCGCTCAGGAATCCAGGGGAAGGCGTAAATGCGAAAGAAACCGAGTATATGATCGATGCGAAAATCGTGGAAGTGAGCGGTCAAGCGCTTGATTCTATTTTTCCACCAGGCAAAATTTTCTTTCTTGTGTTCTGCCCAATCATAAAGCGGAATACCCCAGTTTTGCCCCCAGTTCTTAGTGAACAGGTCGTTGAAGAATAGTGGCTCAGGAGGCGCACCGCCAGCCATTTCGAGATCGAACAGTTTTTTGTTTTGCCAGACGTCGGCACTATAGCGACTGACACCAAATGGAATATCACCCATGATACGCACGCCGTGCTTGTCGGCATATTTACGAACATCGAGCCATTGCTCGTGGGCTACCCACTGGACATATGACCAGAATTCTATTTCTTGCGCCTGTCCATTGGCTTCGAGATATTTCTTGGCAGATTCGAAATGTTGAAGTTCTTCCGGCCAGCGAGTCCAATTGGTGTCACCCGAGCGCGTATCGAGCAAAGAGCGAAACACCGCATATGGTGTCAACCACCAGCCATCTTCTTTTTTGAAATTTTCAAATTCTTTAGTCGACTTAAAATTTTTGAAAGCAACTCTAAACAAGTCCAGCTTCAGTTTTTTGACTATTTGATAATCGACGTCTTCGGCTCCAAGAAGCGATTGATCTGTCGATTGTTTGACTTTTTCGTAATCAGCCGGGGTCAAACCCGGCACCAAATCTGGTGACATGTCGGAATAGACCGGATCTAAAGCCATAGCGCTAATAGCGTTATAGGGACTATTGTCTCCGCCGGTTTCGTTGATTGGCAGTGTCTGCAAAACAGTAATTTTGTTTCTGCTGCAAAAATCAATCGCTTCTTTCACTGCACTGGTATCACCGATACCAAGGTCGCCTTTACGTCTGATTGCAAAGACGGGAAGCAGGATGCCGGCAAGTTTTTTGTTTGGATCAATACTCATTTTATACACCTAACCGAGTGAAAACCTGCTCCAGATTTTGCAAATAGTTTTGAGGACTGAGACAGTCTTCCACCTCTTGCTTGGAGAGTTTATCACTCACTTTCTTGTCGCTCAAAAGTGATTCCTTGAAGCTTTTACCATCCTGATTAAATACGCTCATAGCATGGGATTGCACTAGCGCGTATGCGTCTTCTCTCGTCATGCCTTTCTCGACCAGTTTCAAAAGTACTGCTTGAGAAAAGATGATGCCACCAAAAACATCCATATTGCGTTTCATATTTTCAGGATAGACAACCAGGCCTTTCACAATACCCGTGAAACGACTGAGCATATAGTCTAAAAGAATTGTCGAATCGGGCACTATAACGCGCTCTACCGAGCTGTGCGAAATATCGCGCTCATGCCAGAGAGGAATATTTTCCAGCGCGGCTAGTGAATTTGCGCGCAATATTCTTGCCAGTCCGGTAATATTCTCGCTTCCAACGGGATTGCGTTTGTGCGGCATGGCAGAACTTCCTTTCTGCCCCTGGGTGAAAGGTTCTTCTGCTTCCAATACATCAGTGCGCTGCAAATGTCTTATTTCGGTAGCGAATTTCTCTAGACTTGAGCCGATCACTGCAAGTGTCCAGATATACTGGGCATGCCGGTCTCGCTGCACTACTTGAGTGGAAATAGGTGCTGGTGTCAAGCCCAAAATTTCACATGCCTTTTCTTCGATTGCAGGCGAAATGTTCGAAAAAGTTCCAACCGGACCACTCATTTTTCCGACAGAAATCATGGCGATCGCGTCTTTGAGCCGTCCTTGATGACGACGCACTTCTTCGAGCCAGATTGAAAGTTTAAAACCAAATGTAGTAGGCTCAGCATGAATACCATGCGAACGCCCGATGGTTACTGTTTCTTTGTGCTGACGCACTTTTTCCAGAATGGCGTCGTGCAGATTTTGCAATTCTACTTCGAGCATCTTGCCAGCCTTGCGCATATTGAGCGCAAGTGCAGTGTCTACCACGTCCGAACTGGTCAAACCTCTGTGAATATATCGACCCGAATCACCAACAAATTCGTTGACGCTTTCAAGAAAGGCAATGACATCGTGTTTTCTTACAGCTTCAATTTCGTATATGCGATTGATGTCGAATTTAGCTTTAGCTTTAATTTCAGCCATAACATCATCGGGCACTTCGCCCGCTTGACGCTGCGCTTCGCACACTGCAAGCTCTACTTCCAGCCAGGTCTGGTATTTGGACTCCTCGGTCCAAATGTCTCCCATTTGCGGTCTTGTATATCGCGGTATCACAAAGAATGCCTCCATCGGGCCGATTAATTAGTAGACTTAGGCTAGGATCTTACTGCATCATCGCTTCGCAGTTGCGTTGTCAGGGGAAAAGTGAAAACAAATGGTACTTAAGTTGAAAAAATTTATGATTTTCTCGGCGCTGCTTTTATTGCAAGCCCAGCCAAACGCGGCTCTGGCAGAGCTTATCGACGGTGACCTGGCGGAAGAACAAGCGGCCGAGAAAGAAGAGTTGCACAAAATGCGCAACGAGATGAAAGACATCAATTCAGAAATTGATGATGCCATGAAAAAAATGGGCGAAATTCAGCGTAAAGCAGCAAGCGGCGAAATCAATTGTAGAGAATTCCATCTTCTGGTCAAAGAAAAAGAAGTCGATGTAGGTGGTGCAAAAACAGCTCACGCTCTTACTTACAACGAAAGAATCCCGGGTCCTGCAATTCGCATCGTGCAAGGCGAGCCAGTAAGAATAATTTTGCACAACAATTCAAAAGCAGCGACAAGTCTTTATTTTCATGGACTGAAATTACCCCATTCGGTAAGCGGACTTCCGCGCAAAGACCAGGGCATCGTCGCTCCCAATACGGCTTTCGCCTTCCAGTTCGTGGCAGACAAAGCAGGCACGTTCTGGTACTATCCCCAGATTATTCACAGCAAACAAAAAGACAATGGGCTTTACGGCATGCTCATAGTAGATCCGCAACACCCCTCTACAAGAGCTCCTCAGCAAGATATCGCGATGGTATTTTCTCAAACCATGGCAAAAAAATCTGCTCCAGCGCAGGGACAAACACAAAGCGCAAGCGCTTCTAACACATATCTTATAAATGGTAAAACCGCACCAGATATACCACCAATCGAATTGCGCCAGGGTGAGCGCGTGCGCCTTCGCTTGCTCAACGCTAGCAAAGAAGCCATTCCTCTTCATCTGAGCGGTCACCATTTTGAAATTGTTTCCACCAATGGATCAGACCCGCTCGAGCCTCATGTGTTCAGAGATACTATCACCCTTCAACCAGGCGATAGAGTTGATGCCGACTTCATGGCAGACAACCCGGGAGTGTGGTCATTCGGGTCTCTTTTATCCAGTCAGTCGAAAGGCGAAGGACAGGCACCTGCCGGCTATGCGATGGTTGTTCGTTATTCAGAACACGCTCACAAATAAGCACTTTATTTGATACCACTCAAATAGCTTCGCGATATTGCTTGAGTCGCATATCGACTTTGTCGCGCTCGAGTCCCGTGTGTTTGCAGAACTCCACCCAGCCAATTTCAATGACGTCTTCCCAGAATTCCATATATATTTTTTGGTTGAGATAACCAAGACCTTGCTCGAGCGAATAATCAGCAAGAATAGCTTTTGCCATATCGTGCTGAATCATGTGACTGAGGTCTGTCCACTGCTCTTCTAGTGCAAGGTCGAACAAGGCACGAAGAAATACTTCCTGACTGTATCGTTGTTCGGCTAGTTCTTTGAGACGGACTGGCAGCATAACTCTCCTATTATTATCATAGGCATAATTAGCATCCCCTACAACAAATTGGGCAGAATCTAGCTTCCTTCCTGCCCAGCGCGACTCAACAGTTCTTTGTTGGCAAAAGTTATTGGCTGCTTGAAGGCTTTTTTGTAATCTTCAATTTTGCCTCCTACAAGGTCGATCATCGAAGGGTCAATATTTCCAACAGTTTTACCGGCAAGAATCATATATGACAGTTCTTCTACCGGCATCGAAGTTATGCGCGCGCAAGTGGCATCGAGTGCGGCAAGATCGCAAGACATGGCTAAGAATCCGGTTTTGATTGCCGTTCCATTTATGGGTCCATCGCCTTCCATCGAAACTACAGCGTCTACAATGGCAAAAGCTGGTTTAATCATGTGTTGCAAATCGATAATGGTGGCAGGGATTCCTTTTATATGAATCAAGTTTTTAGGCCAACCATACTTTCTACCTGGCACACAGCCAAACAAATTTTTCATCGAGCAAGTTACGCCTACCCAGTGATGCATTTTGAGTTTGGGCAAACTCACAACCAAATCGGCGTCCATAATGGTTTTAGGCAGATACATTTTTTTTAGACCGTTGAATCCGTCTTTATTATCGACTTTGACCAGGTCATCTAGATTGAGGTCCACAAAGCGAACTTTTTCCTTTTGACAGACTTCGCCTACTCCCATCGACTCGAGCAAGAATTCGGTATCCCGCATGTGACCAGGACCTTCAGCCACCACCACTTCACTTGCGCCCAGTTCTTTCAAGAGTTGAATTGCCCAGGTGAGCACACGAGGATTGGTATGAATTGGTTTATCGGCACGAAATTCGACCATATTGGGTTTGATTACGACCTTCTTGCCTTTGACCTGGGGCAGCGGCAATTTCAAAGCGTAATCTTTCAAGGTCGAAACCATATCGAGGTCGTAAGAATCGCATGGAATCAAAGCAACGCTCGAGCGCTCTTTTCTTTTTTTGCCTGCCTGCACAGCATTCACTTCGGGAACTTTAGTTTCCAGAGGTTCCGAAGATTTGCATGCAGCAGTTCCAGCGGCGGCTGTGGTGGCGGCAAGTTTCAAAAAGTCCCTACGCTTCAAATCACTATCCTTTATATGTAGTTTGTATTTGCAATAAATTGTCGCCCAGAATGGCCGAATAAGCCAGGTGAACCATTGCAGTAGTCATAAGATTAGGTCCGTGCCCTTTGTCCATTGCTTTAGCTTGACGAGCAAGAAGAAAACTCGTCTCTTTTGCAATCGGTTTGTCGAAAGCATTTAGTGCAAGTACGGACCATGCAAGAGATAACGATGATGAATCACTATCGGTTTGACTCTGCAAGTAAGCAAGACCTCGCTCGATTGCTGCGTTTTGTCTGTTATCTTGCAAAGCAAGCAAAGCTTCAGCAGTGGTTAACCGATATGGTGGCAGATAGGTGCCAAGACTCAAATGATTTCCATGATTCCAGCCACCATCTTTACATGCATGCTCAAGCAAAAACTTATCCGCGTACTTGGTGACTTCCTTATATAGGTCTTGTTCTGGCATTCCCGGAACTTTCAAAGACATCAGACAGTAAGCTGTGGGCTCTACCCAGTGGAAGCACCCAGGATCCCAGGGCCAACCGCGTGCGTATTGCAAGCCACTTGGACCTTCGATCATGAATCGCATCAATTTTGCCACCACGGGATAGAAAGAAACTCGACTTTCAGCAATATTGTGCAGAGCATTATGCAAACAATCGGCCAGTTTTTTTTCTTCTAAAAATTCTGGATATTCCTTTAAAAGAGTTCGAAAGCATAGAAGTGCTGGTCCGGTAGCCCAATCTGACGAACCGGTATTGGAAGAAGTCGACCACCCCCCGTCCTTCAGCTGAGTATCGGAAATAAATGAAGCGATACTTCGAGCAATATCTTTGTTTTTGCGCAAAGCAATTCCACACCAGGCAGTGGCTTCAGTCGAAGATTGACCGTTTGGTTTGTACGGCCAATAACCCTTTTCACCGTCTTTGTGAAAATTTGCTTGCAGATAATTCTCTAGAGAATTTCTGGCTTGCGATATCTGTTTGTTTTCCACCCTTTTTTTATTCCCTCAAATAATTTTGCCAGAGCCCTCCTAAAACACCACGAAAGAGGGTTATCAAGAAAGATGTACAAAACAACCAAAAGGGGCCTAGGCGATTGACAACCTGCAATATAGAATGGATTTAAGAACACATTCTTACTAGGCATTTTTTGGTGCCGCCTTCGACAGTCCGAAATTAATTCCAAAAGTTTCTTTACGACTTTTGATTAAGTGAAAGATTTCGGTTCTAAAGGGGCAAGTTCAATATAAGAGACAAGGAGGTGGAACCGCTCAGCAAGCGAATGTTTTTTGATCACACGCTGTACGATTTTTTTATTGTTACTAAACTTTACACATCTCAATCCACAAATTTGACGCATTTTCTGTAATTAATAGGCTTGTATTGTTATCCTTAATAACAGGCCTCGGACAGGCGTTAAAAAGGAATTGAAGGAGGAACGTATGAGGGACACTCTTAACAGATTTATCCAGGACGAATCAGGACAAGGTATTACAGAATATGGTGCCATCCTCGCCTTCGTAGCCATCTTGGTAGCCGTTGTATTCGCCATCACCCAAGGCGCATTGGCTGGAGCTATATCGAAAGCATTTTCGTCGGTTGTTACACAGTTGAACAACTTGTCCGGCGCAGCCGCGACAGCATCTGGATCTTAGTTCCGGATCAATCGATCGAACAACAAATAAATCGGAGAAGACAGGGAAAAATCCCTGTCTTCTTTGTTTTGTCGCAACTTATTAGCCGAAAACGTGCAAGGTAAAGAAAAGAGAAGGCAGCTTGGCGACATTAGCGGAAATTTATTTACCTCCGGACCATTCATTTATCTAGGTTTGCAAGCTTGCCAAGAAACGCAATATCGGTCATTGCCAAAAAATATAAGAAGGTCGGGAACCAACCATTCAAACCCGGACACCAAGCCGGTTTCAAGCATTCGATCGCAGAAAAGGCAAGTCATGACATGTTCAAGCGAAGCCATTTTCAGCAACCTATAAAGGTATGAACCATGCCGTTTTGCACCATGTAATCAAGCGCCGAGCGTCAGATATCAAGCCCCGAGACACAAGGTAGAATCATGCAAGCGTGTGGGAATTCGCGTTCTGGGGTACATACACTCTGGGCGTGAAGAGGCGATGCTGTTGTCCTTGTATCGCCGATGTGCGTTAATAGTAAATGGTTAATCTTTCTCTACTTAGAAAGAAGGGGGAAGCGTAATGAATCCATTACGAGCATTGTTCTTACAACTGTCGCGAATGCCTCCAGCATTGATGCTCTTGATCATCATTGGTCTGGCGGTGCTCGTCACTATGATGGTGACTGGCAAAATGACATCGCAAGAACAAGAATTGGCTGAAAAGAAGAAAGACTTA
Source organism: Cyanobacteria bacterium TGS_CYA1 (assembly GCA_026129135.1). Lineage (GTDB taxonomy): Bacteria > Cyanobacteriota > Vampirovibrionia > Obscuribacterales > Obscuribacteraceae > Aved-18. The sequence continues at coordinate 155,997 of JAHCIQ010000007.1, forward strand.
GAAGCCAAACTACAAGCTAAAGGAAAAGTCGTTTACGCAGTAAAAGACATTTCTGAAGGCCAAACGATACCTTCCGACGCCCTTGAAGAAAAAGAAGTTGAGCAATCCAAGATTCCTATGGATGCTCTGACTTCAGCTTCACTGGCTGCCGGTCGTGTTGCAAAATACGGGATCGCTCAAGGACAAATCGTGTCACAACACGACTTGGCTCCTCAAGGCATTTCCCTTGGTTTTGAATCCAGATTGCGTGAAGGCATGCGCGCCATCACATTCGCAATCGACACCAATTCTGGTGTTTCTGGATTCGTAACCCCAGAGAGCCGAGTAGACATCTACGCAATGGTTGGCTCTGGTGCTGAAACTAAAGTCGCACCAGTTCTTTCCGACGTTGAAGTCATTGCTGTTGGTCAAATGTATCAAAAGCAACCGGGTGGAACCGCTTCCACACCGGCCAACTCGGTAACAGTACTGACTTCTCCAGAAGATGCAGCCAAATTGATGAAAGCGATTTCCGCTTCCAAACTATATTTGACTCTCCGCAACGAGAAAGATCATACGCCGGTGGCTACAGTTGACGTCATCTCTTTGTTTGCGAAACCGCCAGACAAGAATGCCGACGATTTGGCTTCATTGCCTCCACCGTCCGCACTACCCCCACCGCCAGTTCCTGGCGCTCCGGATGGCGATTTACCGCCTCTACCGGGTGGTGGTGGCGCACCTGGCGAAATGGGTTCAGCAGAATCCCCACCGCCTCCGTTACATGAAATAGAAATCTGGTCTGGTAGTAAAAAAGATGTTCTCTCAGTTCCTAAGAACTAAGATGAGATCGTATATCTAATGTGGGTACAACCATATTAGGCTGTCGGCGAAAGGGAGAGATAGCATAGGTTATGAAACTAACTACACTTCTAGTTTGTGATGCCGGTTTAGACAAGCGTCAAACAATTGAAGACTTAATACACAGTCAACCATCGTTAGCGCTGGTCAGCACTGTATCTGGCTCAATGGCCAGAGAACAGATAGGAAGCTTGCATCCCAAGTTGGTCTGGATTGAATTAAGTCCAGCTCCAGTTCGCGGATTGTCACTGCTAGCAGAATTGAGGGAAACATTCCCCCAAATCTATTTCTTTGTAAGCTACGAAGTTCCGGACCCTGAGTTGATACGTACTGCGTATCGACTCGGGGCATCGGACTTCCTCGATGCAGAACGTTGGAGAACCGACCTTCCAGCTGCCGTGCAGAGTATTCAACTCAAGCACCAGTCAGAATCGGTATCGACAGCAGCCGGTAAAGTTATCGGTATTTTCAGCCCCACCGGCGGTATCGGTGCCACCACACTGGTCACCAACCTCGGCGGCTATCTGGGTAAATATGGCGAGACTTGCATTATCGACTTGGACCTCCAGTTCGGTATGGTGTCGCACTATCTCAACCTGGAACCATCATTCAGTTTAAGTACGATCGACTTTTCACACACGAACTTCGACGCCACTTATCTGCGTAACTTGATGACACGTTACGACGATAAACTGAGCATCCTTGCAGCACCGCCCGAACTTGAAGATATCGGCGACATCTATGCTGCGCAGGTTCAAGAAATCCTTTATACAGCCAAGCAAGAATTCCGCTACACCGTAGTCGATTTGCCGAAGAACTTGCTCGACGAGCGTGCCATCGCTACTCTCGACTTAGCCGATCATGTGCTGGTCATCACAGAGTACAACTGGGCAGCTATCTTGAACGCTAGAAAGTGCCTGGATACTTTCAAAGCACACTATAACCAGGAAAAACTTTTACTCACAGTAAATAAATCAGAATGGTTGCCGCAAGACGTTCTCTCCGAATGTCGTGCCAACCTGAATTACCCAGTATTCCACGAAATTCCAAATGATACCAAGACAGCAAAATGGGTGAACAACCAGGGTCAAATCGCTCCTGGCCATACAGCTTTTGGTAAGTCGTTAGATTCCCTCGCTAGAAGACTGGCAGGTGGCGAACAGCTCCTCCTTACCGAAACTAAAGACAAGAAGGGCATGTTCAATCTTCCTGCAATGTTTGGTGGCAAGAAAAGCTAGCGCTTAATACAGATCTAGCGACATGAAAAAGGAGTTGAGCCTTATATGTCCGACGATAAAAAGGATAACCTACCAGCCCGTCCCAGCTCGTCCCTTATGGGACAATTGGTGAGGCAAAGACAAGCGGCAGAAGTAGTTCCGGCTCAGCCAAAACAGGCTGGCGTAGCCGCTCCCCAACAACAGACAGGTGTTGGTGGCGCTAGACCAGGTGGCGGTCCCGCACCCGGTCAATCAGGCGTTGCTCGTCCAGGTGGCGGGGCACCGCAAACAGGTGTCGGTGGACAACGTGGTCCAGGCGGCACTATGCCCGCGTCTGAAGGACCAACACGCTCCGACTTCGAGCGCGTTGACTCAAAAGATGAATACGGCGGCTATCACGGTGGTGAAGGCGGCGAAGATGCAGGTGGCGATAGCGGTAAGTTTTCCGCTAACCAACAACTGATTCGCGAACGCGAAAAATTCATTATCGACCAGCTCAGACGAGAACTTGATACATCGCGTTTGACCAACATTTCCGAAGATACTCAAGCTCAAGTCCGCGCACGTATTCGTGAAATCGTAAACTCCGACCCTGCTCCTCTAACCATGATGGAAAAGGGTATTTTGCTACAGAACGTCCTCGACGAAGTATTTGGTTTTGGTCCTTTAGGTCCACTACTTCGCGACCCATCCGTCGGTGACATTTGCGTCAACGGCGTAGCTTCTATATATGTAGAGCGTCATGGTCGTCTGGAAAAAACAAACGTTGCCTTTGAAAACGATCGTCACTTGCGTCAGACAATCGACAAGATTATTCAACCTCTAGGAAGAAGACTTGACGATAACTCACCCATGGTTGACGCCCGTCTTCCAAACGGTTCACGTGTAAACGCTACCATTCCGCCAGTAACCATCGATGGACCAACGGTTACCATCCGATGTTTCGGTACGTCAATTCTTTCACTGGGTCAGTTAGCTGAAAAAGGCTCTATGTCTATTCAGATGGCTGAAGTTATGAAAGCTTGCGTTAAAGGAAGAATCAACGTCATCATCTCTGGTGGTACAGGTTCTGGTAAAACAACACTTCTAAACGCTTTATCCGCCCACATCAACCCGCGCGAACGCATCATCACCATCGAGGACGCCGCGGAGCTGAGATTGCAACACGAGCACTGGGTCCGAATGGAAACGAGACCGCCCAACACGGAAGGTCGAGGTCAAATCACTCAGCGCATGCTCGTTATCAACACACTTCGTATGCGACCTGACCGAATCATCCTTGGTGAGTGTCGTGGTGAAGAAGCATTCGACATGTTACAGGCTATGAACACAGGTCACGATGGATCAATGACCACGATTCACGCCAACAACCCAAGAGACTGTACCAAACGTCTTGAGAACATGATCTTGATGTCCGGTACGGAAATGCCTCAGAAAGCCGCTCGCGAATTGATCGCCTCCGCTATTCAGGTAATCATCCAGATTCGACGTCTGGAAGATGGTACCAGAAGAGTCACCGAGATTGCTGAAATCAACGGGATGGAAGGTGAGACCATCGCTATTTCGACACTCTTCAACCTGGAGCGTGAAGGACGCGACCCAAGAGGATTCTTCAAGTGTAAACACGTTGGATCCGGCTTGCCGCCTAAGTTCCTTGAAAAATTGGAACAAGAAGCGGTGCCGTTCAAACTTGATTGGCTAAGATAAGAGTATTGAAGGTTAGGGCTTTGAGCGTTCTTGAGAGGGACAGTTAGGTGGATACCTCAGTAATCATTTTCGCCACAGTAACCATTATTGGTCTGCTGGGGATGGCAGCGCTCAAAGGCGGACACGCCGATGAGCTAACGCGCTTAGATAAGCATCGCAAGCGCATGCAGGAGAAATTCCTGGAAAAAACGGCTGGCAGCGAAGACATCTTCGTTACCAAACGAGAAGGTTATCTTGCTCGCATCCTTGGGATGGCGGGTATGGAAGCCAAATACGACCAGATGAAACAGACCTGGATCATGGTCTCAATCGGTGGTGGCGTCGTTGGCGGCATCGCGATGTTTTTCATGGTACCGGAACTGGTGCCGGTCGGATTTATTTTGGGTATTCCAGCAGGTGCAGCAGGATTCATTTTCTATCTCAACCAGGTAGCAAAAATGCGTCAGGCTAAGATGACCGAGCAATTGCCTCAAGTATTAGAAACGATGGTATCAGCGCTCAGAGCCGGTTCTCCGGTACTTGAGTGTTTCAAAGTCATTTCTGAGGTATCACCCGATCCAATTCGCAGTGAGTTCAAACGCGGTCTGGTTTCACTCCAGCTCGGCAAACCGTTTCGTGACACACTAAAAGAAATGTCGACTCGTATCAAAGCACCCGACTTCAAACTACTGACCCAGGCTGTATTCATCAGTCAGGACGTAGGGGGGAACTTGGCTGACGTTGTGTCGGTTATCGCTGCAGCTATTCGTGAACGATTCAAATTAAGAGACTTTTTGGCAGCTCTTACCTCACAGGGTAAAGCTACTGCTATGTTCATTGGCTGTCTGCCTTACGGCATCACGCTCATCACTTATTGCGCCACCCCAGGTTATATCATTCCGTTCTTGAACAATCCTATCGCTAGAATTGTTCTGATTTTGCTCATCATCTGGGAAGGGCTCGGGTTCTACATTCTAATGAAAATGACTACGTTCGAGGTATAGAACTCAAATGAGTAATACTGTAATTGCAATTTTGACGTTTACTGTTTGCCTGGGTGCTGGGCTCTTGATACTTCGACCAGTACTGGGTATCTACGTAGACTCCTACGCTGTGCGCGTCAAGCCCAAGAAAGAAACCGACGAAACTGCAGCAGAAAAACCAAAAGATTCTGCATTGCTCATGTTGTGCAAAACGGTGGGCGAACTCATTTTGAGTGTAATGCCAGCCGTAGCGGATAAGCGCACAGTTGAATTGCTTACGCAAGCCAACTATCGTACTCCGGATCACTTGGCCATATATATTGGTATTAGGACTATCCTTTGCGCTATGGTTTTGGGTCTTGGCTTTCTAGCCGGTACAACCAACCCGATCAACCTTGTTCTTTCACTTCCAGCAGCCGTTCTCGCCTGGTTGATTCCTAACTTCTTTCTTGCAGGTCGTGCCAAAAAACGTCAGGCAGACATTTTGAGAGAACTTCCAGTCGTTATCGACTTGATGCTTGTTTGCGCCCAAGCCGGTCTTGGCTTGCTCATGTCTATCGATAAAGTGTCGAAAGAAACAGAGGATTCATGCCCCATTCTGGCAGTCGAATTGAGACAGTTAATCAACGACGTTAAGGTGTTTGCAAAATCGGTTCCGTACGCTTTGCGCGAAATGGGAGAACGATGCGGTGTAGACGAATTGATCAACATGGCATCAGCTCTTATCGCTGCAGAACAAAAAGGTTCAGACATAAGCTATCCCCTTCAACAACAAGCAGAAGCTCTGCGTGACCGCTTGAAACGTAAGAAAGAAGAGGAAGCCGGTAAGGTTCCAGTTAAGATGGTTCCTGTAATCATGATTTTCATCATGCCTTTGATTCTGGCTCCAATGCTTGGTCCAGCCGTTGTAACCATCGTTACGGCGATTGGTCCTATCATGCAAGGTATTAAATAAATTTGGGCGCAATGCCTTTATTGCGCGCTTACAATCAAACCAAAAATGTTCTGGTAGCAGGACAGGTCAAACCTGCCACCACTTTTTTCACTCGCTTGAAAGGCTTGCTCGCAACTTCTGAATTAAGCGCCGACCAAGGTTTGTTCATCAAACCATGCAGCGGCATTCATATGATTGGTATGGCTTACGCAATCGACGCCATTTTTTTTGATGACAATTTATGCGTTGTCGGAGTGGAATCTGATATTCCACCTGGAAAACTTTTAGTTCAATTCAAAGGTGCCACCTGTGTGCTTGAGCTAAAGTCTGGAGTAATCAAAGACAGCAACACAGAAGTTGGCGACAAGTTTTTAGTGGAAGCCCAAAAATGAAAGTGTCTGTTTCTGGAAGAAAACACAACAGTAAGTGCCAAGCGCAATAAGCGGACCAAGTGCGATTTTAGATTTCATCATGGTCAATATTTTCTCTGTATCTATGTCGTTTTTCAAAACAGCGACATTGCCACCAAATTTGAAAAATACATTGAAAAATTGTTTCCACGGAACCACGCTAGCCACGCGCCAGACTGAAATCATTCCATAGAAAATGGAAAAATACAAAATGGTCACAAGCAGTCCTACTGGTCCAAGAAAGGCTCCAATAGCTGCCATCATCTTAGCGTCGCCGAACCCGAGCTTATCTTTCGGGTGAGGATAAACCATAATAACGGCACCAAGAAACCAGGCGAAAATAGACCATAAGCACCCGGTCAATCCACCTGTGATAGCGTTTGAAATAACCCCCACAACCGCAGCTGGAAAAGTAATTACGTTCAAAAGTTTTTTTGTTTTGAAATCAATGATAGCGGCTACTGTCACTATCAGTAGTATCGCAATCTGATTGAAATCGAGTCCTAGCATATGCAGACAGCGTCTATTTCCACACTTACATCTTTTGGTAATTTTGCTACTTGAACACAGGCTCTTGCGGGCTTGTGATCGGTGAAATACTCACCATACACTTTATTCACCGCATCGAAGTCATTCATGTCTTTTAAGTAGATTGTTGTCTTAAGAACTTTACTTAAGCTGGACCCGGACTTCTCGACAATAGCTTTCAGGTTTTTCATCACCTGATTGACTTCGTCCTGTATGCCTGATTTCACCAGGTCGCCAGTTTCAGGGTTGATTGGAATTTGACCTGAAACATAGACAAAGCCGTTGGCTTTAACGGCCTGACTGTACGGACCGATAGCTTTGGGGGCATGTTCGGTAAAGATGATTTCGGGCGCCATAAAATCCTGCCTTTTGGAACTAATAATTAATTCCAAACAGTCTACAGGCAAGGCAGTTCTACTTAAAGACCTTGATAGCCACCAGAGCCTGGAGTGTTGTCTATTTCTCCACGCTCATTGTCGTAGTCGCCATTGTCTGGCGTATTATTCTGGAAACCTTCGTGTGCTTTTTCTTCGCCACCCAGTTTGCCAGCGTCGCCTTCCATATCGCCACGCATTGTTCCATCTAAATACAAATTGGGTGCAAAGTTGGCTCCATTACCACCGTTGAATCCACCTGAATGATTGAATTCACCATCATGACCCCAGGCAGAAGGCATAACGCTTGCGTGTCCGGTTGAAAGTCCACGATTGTAAATGCCAGTTCCGATACGGTGAACCTGGCTGAAACCAAAATAAGGGGGAGGTCCCGACGATCCTTCATCTCCATAAATAGCTTCGGACAAGCCACCAGCATTCAAAACGAAACTATCAAGACGTGTGTTTGGAAGCCCGTTTCGTCCACCACCACCTGGCACCATTGGAGTTAAGTTACCAAACCCGGCCTGACGCAGACGAATTCTTTGCGATGCTGTTTTAAGAGCATTGGAACGAGTGAGATTGGCAGTCTGCATAGACTTGCGTCCTAACGAACCCGGATTGCCAGCCGATTTTTGCGGATTTGCAAAGGCTGGTCCCGCCAGAGAGATTATCAATAATGAAGCTAATACGGAATAAAGTTTCATAGTAAATTTTGCCTCTCTAGAACATGGAGTCATCGGGGTTGGGGTCTTTGTTCAATTGAAATTTTTTGGAAGAATCCAAGTTGCCTGACTGCGAATTATTTCGTTGAGAACGAGTTTGGGCACCAAATAATTCGTCGTCTTTTTTGTTTTGAAATTTGCTGTCACTTTGCAAAAATTTGTCATCGAAACGCTTGTTGATTTCATAGCTATTTGAATAATTTTTTTGCACTTCTGGCTTGTTGTAAGCTTCGTCGAAATAAGCATCGTCGTCAGAAACATTTTCCAGATTATCTTTCAATGATTCAGGATGCAGATAGTCAAAAGCGTTTGGATTGAATGATGGATTTTGACCATTTACACCAAGTCCAACACTCGATGTACCGAATTTGCTCTTAAGCAATGCGCGCTTATAGCTATGTTTTCCAAAATCATCTGCTTTGAGTGAAAAATCAATTGCAGACTGGGTTTTGGGCTTCTCTTTGAAAGTGGTGAGATCGTATGTCACAGTCGGTTGCGCATGGGCAGCTGCCAAAGAGCTGAGCGCAAGTGAAAGGATTGATGCTGTGAATATGAATCTCATCGACAATTTACTCTTAAACTCAGGGACTGACGATATTCAAATCGACCGAACCGGTGGAGGTTTTAGGTAAATACCAGCCGTTTCCGACATATTTGGCACCCATCTGGCTGACATTGCCAGAACCATTGAAACCATAGTTGAAACTTCCAGACGGTACAGCTGAGTTATCGAAACTGTAGTTGGAAAGCAAGTTTATGTCGTTGTATTCTTTGACCACTTCATCGCCTTTGGTATTTTGATACTGGGCACCAGTAGTCTGGCTGTTGCCATAATATTTACCGCGAGTAAAGTCGGTCGTGCGTCCGACATCGCCTTCTTTACCTTGTGAAGCGGTTGCAGGACTGCTTTCATCAAAACCAAAGCTGCTTTGTTGGCTTGCTCCATTAGAGCTGCCATCGTTCAAAACACTAGTGCTATGAGAACCTGTGTCACCGCCCAGATTGGCAGTGGCGCCACCAGCTCCCATGTCTATGCCATCAGCAAAAGCCGGTCCAGACAAGGTGAATGCAGTAAAGGCTGCAAGTGCAATAAGACCAATTTTTGTATTCTTCTTCATAACACCCTATACCCTTTAATTGGCTGTAGCTCTATGCAAAGGCTAAAGCCCGCTTGGCGTCTAACTATGAATTTTGTAGTAAGTGGATTGAAAAGGCAGGAGGTCTGCCGCGAGCAATTTATAAGATAGAGAAATATTAAAGGAAATAAATCCACTTGTCAATATAATTATTATGACATCAAATGTATTCGCAAAGGCGCTTGCCAAGCTGAATTTTGCGCGGATTTAAGGGTCTGTGCAATTACCGTCATCAGACGAAGTGCTCACAGTGGGCAGATTGGCGTTCGAATTGACTGGATTCTGGTCGAATCCCAGACTGTTAGCCCCAGACGGAAGGGCTTCCTGGTCGACACTGCCAGTGGAGAGATTATTCACTTCGGTAGTAGTGGTCACACTCTGATTAGTAGTTGTAGTAGTAGTCGTCGTCGAGTTTGACTCTGTCTCCTCAGCAATGGCTGGTTGCGCAAATGTAAAAGCAATTGCGTAAAAAAGGACAACCGATAACGGTTTAACTTTGGTCTGCATGATATGGTTCATATACCGATTATGACACTTATTCTTGGACTAGAAACCAGTTGCGACGAAACCGCTTGCGCCATCGTGCAAGACGGTAGGAAGCTCATCGCGCAAAGCGTCAAAACACAGGCTGCAATTCATCAAACTTTTGGTGGTGTGATTCCAGAAGTAGCCGCACGGCATCATCTTGAAGCCATCAACGAAGTAATCGACGATGTTTTGAAAGAATCGAATATCAACAAAAAAGACCTGACTGCCATAGCCTGCACAAATGGTCCTGGCTTTGTAGGCGCGCTCTTAGTCGGGCTCTCCGCAGCAAAAGCACTGGCCTGGTCGTGGTCGAAACCGCTCATTGCCGTAGATCATTTGTTTGCTCATGTATGTGCCAATTATGTCGACACTAAACTGGAACCACCATTTTTATGTTTGCTTGTAAGTGGCGGCCACACTCAACTCGTACATTTCTCTGATTATCAAACCGCAACCATTTTGGGACAAACCCTGGACGATGCCGTTGGCGAAGCGTATGACAAAGTGGCTCGTATGCTTGGTCTTGGCTATCCAGGCGGTCCGGCCATAGATAATCTGGCAAGAAGCGGAAATCCAGATGCTTTTCCACTTCCAGAAGGCAATGTGGAAAAGTTCGACTTCAGCTATAGCGGACTAAAGACTGCCGTTCTTCGAACGATCGAAAAACTCGAAAAACAAGGCAATAAAGAAACTTTGCCTTTAGCTGATCTGGCTGCATCTTTTCAAAAAGCGGCTAATCAGATACTGGTCAAAAAGACTGTACTTGCAGCTAAACAACTCAATCTCGATACTGTTGTACTAGCAGGCGGAGTGGCTGCAAACGCAGATTTAAGAAAAAGATTTTCACAAATAAAAGAGCTCGAGGTGTTTATGCCACCACTCAAATATTGCACCGACAATGCAGTGATGGTAGCTGCATGTGCTCACTTTATGAACTTGAATGCCAATATGGACGTGAGTGTTTACTCCCGGCAAAAAAGAAAAAAGCAGTAGTTTCCCTGCCGATACTTACTTCCGATGCATACCTTAACATACGTATCGCATGATATTATGATAAGGAAAATTCCTCGCATATTCCGTTATTCGAGAATTTTTAGCGGGCATTGCAAAATTAGAACGAAAGGAAATTCCATAGCAGTATGACTTTTGAAGACATCGATTTAGCTTGTCGCGACTGTGGAAATACTTTTGTTTTTTCTGCTGGTGAACAAGAATTTTTTGCTCAAAAAGAGCTTTACAACCGCCCGCGCAGATGCCCTAATTGCCGAATTTTGGTAAGGGTTAGGCGTAGCGGGGAAAATCCTGAAAAAACCGCAGAAGTTATGTGCGCCGAGTGCGGAACGCCCACCCGCGTTCCTTTTCAACCCAAAGGATATAGACCTGTTTATTGCAGCTACTGCTTCAGAACCAAAAAAATCGAAATACAGTCAAAAGAAGCAAATACCCAAGAAGCTCAACTGGCCAGTCCCACCGATTCAGAAGCTGCCAACGGCTAAGTTTTCTTGTTGTTTTCTGTAGCAAAAATAAACTAAGTCATTTTATCCATTCCGTTTACGTATAATTAGTTTTGGTTTTATTCAGGGAATCACAAACTCAGCAATGTCTGAAAGCTCAAATAGCGAACCTTGCCCCAGTTGCGGACGTCCTAAGCCAGAAGGACAACGTTGCGTCTACTGCGCCACTGTTACCGACCTGGACATGAAAAGTCTTCAAACCGACTACCTGAAATCGGAGTCGGACAAGAGCGACGGCACTAATTTGCCTGGCTCGGTAAATGTTTTCGTACAGAAAACGGGACAAAAAATCCCCCTGAAAAACTCCAAAGTCAAAATCGGTCGCGATCCTTCCAACCAAGTTGTTGTTGCAGATGATACATTTGCTTCGAGACATCATGCCTGGATTACTTTTGAAGAGGGTATGTTCTGGATAGAAGATCTGGGATCAACAAACGGCACCCTGTTAAATGGACACCCTGTTGTGAAGCGCCAGATTCTTTCATCGGGAGACAAAATTCGCGTTGGACACACCGAATTAAGTTTTGAAGTCGGGAAGAACTAGGGAGGCATAAGCAACAGTGGCGAATACGGGCGGAGCCAACCGTATCGAACTGGAGAGCCAGATTCTCTGTGCTGCCCTTCGTGCAAGTTGGGCTGCAACAGACACCGAAGGCATGGTTAAATCTTGCCAGGAACTCTACCAACTTTTCCCCGACCTTTTGCCGCCGCCCAAAGCGGAAGAGCAAATGCAGCCGGATAATTATTACGACCTCTTGCAGATTGAATGCGACGTCAATCCCAGCATGGTCCTGGCTGCCTATTTCAAAGCAGTCAAACGCTTCTTGCGCGTGCATCCTGACGCCAAGCAAGACCTGAGGACTTACTACAAGATTTTGAACGCTGGATTCATCCTGCGCAAACCGCGTCTGCGCCTCAGTCACGATTTGATTGCCGCTCGCGGTCAACTGATCAAGGAGGGAACTATTCCTCCTGACGGCACTCTTGATATGGTCGGCGGCATAACCGAAGAAGCTACTCCAGAGCGCCCAGCTGCACAAATGGTCACCACTCAACCGATGACCGATGTCATGCCCAAGATCATTGAGTTGATGAAAGCCGCTCAAATTATTGGGGTGGCTGAGGTGCATGCTCTTCGCAACCAGATGGCACTCTATCCCAATATCTCGGTTATAGATTTAATCTTGCAAGCCGGCTATGTCACCGACGCTGAGATTCAATCGCTCCAATTGGCTGAAGACCTGCTCAGTCAGGGCAAAATCAACATTGGGCAGTTCTGCGTGGCTATGTACGATGAACGTACAAGAGGCATACGAATGGCAGAATCTTTGCAAGTCAGAGGTTGGCTCTCAACCGAAGTTTCAAGATATCGAGACGCATAATAAAACTGTAAAAAGTGGTAGAATTTTTCACTTGTTCGCGTACTTCTGGTACTTCGTGTACTTTCGGAGCAAGTTCAAATGTACTTGGAACTGGGGCATTTGCCGAGACATAAACTCGCGCGCTTTTCCAATGAACAAAAGACAGCCGTTTCAAGCGCCTGCAATTCGCGTTTGAATTCTACTAAAGAACTGGAACAAACTCGTTTTCTCGATTACCTGGCTCGTAACTCGGCTCAAAAACAAAGCACTTTGTATCAAGACAATAACTCTGAGCAAAGCCCTGCACAAACGAATCAAGCCACAACGACACCATTAAAAGCGACCGTAAAACCAATCATGGCAAACGACCAGCTTTTAAGCAATGCGCTCAAAGAAATTCTTACTGACGAAATAACTCAAGCGGCTCCTGAAAAGGTATTCAACTTCGCTCCGCCGCCCATGACTTCGCGCCGCCAGCTGAGACTTTCAGAAGACACTCTCAACTGTTCGCCGCCTCGCTCCGACTTCAGATACGAAGATACTTCGCAAGGAGCCCGCATAATAAAAGACGCGCTTGGAAGAGTGCTTTATGTCAAATCGCCTCGTCAAATTGCACTGAGCTATACCTATGACCCTGCCGGTCGCCTCGTCTACTGGATGAAAACAGACGGTGCCGGTAATGTGCATTTTGTCGGCGAATGCGTTTACGATAATCTGCTCGCAAACAAAGACCGCGTTGTCACCGTCCGCGATGGCATGGGCAGAATTATCTCTCAAGGTCATTCAGCTTCAGTCGCTCCCGATGGCACGCTAACTGTCCGCCGTCTCGACGGACAATACTGGAGTGTTGACATTATTCGCGAGCTTTCGATAGAGCGCAGAGCGATCGAACGCAGCGACGTCAACTGGAATTTCGTCACCGCCCTCATGGCAGAAGACGGATTTCGTCTTGCAAGCAAATTCCAGGCTTTGCACACTAACGACACCACCAAGTTTCGTTTCTATGGTCGAGACGGTTCTGTGGTTCAATTCGACAGCGAAGACGCTTTGATGGCTAAACGAGCAGATAACGCTTACCCATCAGGCTCGCGCGACATTCATCGGCAGTTTACTTACCGCGATGGCAGGAAAGCAAGAACCGCATGGGACGCGGTATACGAATATTTCCCTCTTTTTGCCCAAGGCTTGAATTCCAAAATTTAGTTCGTGGAGAACCCGTATCAATGAGCAAAGCGACCAACCATAATATAGTATTCGGAACCGACGGATGGCGCGCCATCATTGCCGAAGACTTCACCTTCGCTAATGTCGAAAAAGTTGCTTACGCTGTAGGTCTTTATCTCAAGGACAAACATAAAGCGTCGATCGACAAAACAACGCCAATGCTTATTGGATATGACACAAGAATGCTCGCCGACAAATTCGCCGAGCGCTGCGCACTGGTTTTGATGGCAATGGGAATTCCAGTCAAAGTAGCTAGCAGAGACGTTCCCACACCTTGCATTGCCTGGGCCACCCAACACGAGAAAACTCATGGCGCGCTGCAAATAACTGCAAGTCACAATCCGCCGGAATATTGCGGTATCAAATATATTCCAGAATACGCAGGTCCGGCTACAGACGACATCACAGCTTCAATTGTCACCCAGTTGGATAATGTTCCAGACGTAATTGAATTGAGCAAAGAAGAAATCAAACACTTCGATCCACAGCCACCATATCTGGCGGCAGTATCACAGTTGATAGATTTGAAACGAATCGGCAATGCGGGTCTCAAAGTCGGCTACGATGCCCTTTACAGCACGAGCCGCGGCTATCTGGACCACACGCTCAAACAATGGGGGGTTTCGGTTCGCGTACTGCACGACTGGCGCGATCCATTATTTGGCGGTGGAATGCCCGAGCCTAAAAAAGAATATCTTCGTGACTTGAGCAGTATGGTCAAGAACGAAAAACTCGATGTCGGTCTTGCCACCGATGGTGATGCCGACCGTTTCGCCATTATCGATGAACAAGGCAATTATCTTTCACCAAACCAGCTCTTGTGCTTGCTTACGATGCACTTGACCAAAAATCGCGGCAAGAAAGGAAAAATAATTCGCACTGTCGCCACTACACATTTGCTCGATCGTCTGGCAGACAAATATGGTCTGGAAGTAATCGAAACCCCGGTCGGATTCAAATTCATCGGCGAAGAGATGCGCAAAGGCGATGTTTTGATTGGTGGAGAAGAGTCTGGCGGACTGTCGTTCATCGGTCATATCCCGGAGAAAGATGGCATCATGGCCAACTTGCTTCTGGTCGAAATGATTGCCTACGAGAAAAAACCACTTTCTCAAATTTGGCTCGACCTGCAAAAAGAAGTCGGTTTCGAATTTACCTATTTGCGTGCCGATTTGCGCTTGAACAACCACACTCAAAAAGGCCTCATGGAAGCGCTCACAAGCGGGGAGACCATAAAAAAACTGGGTGGGCAGACAATCACAAAGGCTGGACGCAAAGACGGACTGAAACTATATATCGACGAAAACACCTGGTTGCTTATAAGACCCTCGGGCACGGAACCATTAATTCGGCTTTATTTTGAAGGTCCATCCAAGGAAAAGATTGAAAAAATCGCAAGCGACTTCAACGCTCAAGTGCAAGAAATCATTGCCAAAATTGAGAAATCAGTGTCCAATAGTTCTACTAGATCTAAAGATGCTGTCATAGGCGCCACCCACTAAAAGGGTCACAGGGTGAATATACCTAATTTCCAATCCAACCTTCAGGCAAAAGCAAGCAAACACGCTCGCGCCATCGATCCTAAACAAGTGCTCATCTTGGTGGTCACTATGTTCGCCATCTGGCAGGTCGGTCGCAGCATTCAGACTAGCGTCCACCGACAGCTATTCTTGCAGAAACAATCGCAGCATCTCAAAACTGCCCAGAAACAAGCAGAAGACGTCAATAAAGAATTGCGCGATGGATTGGCAAATTATCGTTCTTCCACCGGACTCGAACGCCTGGCACGCGAGCGTCTCAATTTAGCTGGCGCCGATGAAGTTATAATCAGGCTCAGCAAATAACAAGTAGATAGAATCTACTTGATGCCAAACAAAAGTGTCCTGTGCCTTTTTATAACCTGTTTTCTGCTGTATTTCATCGGTCTGGAATCTTTTCCTTCGATTGATCCGGCAGAAGCTTATTACGTCGAAGCGGCTCGGGAAATGGTCGAGCTCAATAACTGGATAGTTCCTTACCTCAACTATCAAGTATATTTTTCCAAACCCATAATAACGTTTTGGCTCATCGCCGCCTCGTACAAATTGTTTGGAATCAGCGAACTGGCGTCCCGCCTCCCTTTTGCTTTGTTGTCCACGGCAATGATTTTTTCCATTTATCATTGCGTCGCGAGAATTTATTCCCAAAGAGCAGGATTATTTTCGGCATTGTGTCTAGCCACCGCACCTTTGTTCTTGCTGGTTTCGCGCATTTCGCCAGTAGACATAGCATTTGGATTCTTTCTTGAACTATCCATTCTGGCAACAGCGATGACGCTCGAAAACAAAGGAAAACACTGGTCTTATATTATCTGGGCCGCTCTGGCTCTAGGTCTATTAACCAAAGGCCCCGCCACACTCGTGCTTTATGGAGCGTCAGTAGTGTTATTTCTTTTCTGGCGCAGACCAAGCTTGTATCAAAGCGAAGAATGGCTGAAGCAACTAAATGTAATACCAGGTCTTTTGCTATTTCTAGCCATTGCTATTCCCTGGCATTGGGCTGTTCATCAGGCTAGCAATGGATTATTCTTAAAAGTATTTTTCTTGTACGAAAATTTCGCCCGCTTCTCAGGCCATACCAATATGGGCAAAATGTCCTGGTGGTTTTATATACCTGTACTTCTGGCTGGTTTTCTTCCCTGGATGGTTTGCACACCATTTTGCTTTATCGATTATTTTCGAAAGAAAGAAGTAGCGATGCAGCTTTTCTTGTCTTTCATCGCCACCACTTTCGTGATTTTCAGTTTGTCAGGTACCAAACTCATCACATACATTTTGCCTGTCATACCAATGCTTTCAATAATTGTTGGAGTGTTTCTAGACCGCTGGTTGATAAAACCAGCCGACTATGGAAAAGACGTCACGACCATTCTAATTGCGCTTGGATTCGCCAGTATCGCCTGTTTTACCGGAGTCTATTACGCGCTACCAAAAGTTGCAGTTCCAGATCTCTTCAAATGGATGATAATCATCGCCAGTATCATCGCTGGTGCCACTTTCGCAATTGCGCTCTGGAAATTCTTGAAGAAATCTCTCGATCGCGAAAAATTCATCAACTTGTATTTTGGAGCTCAAGTTGCTTATTTAGCTGTTCTTTGCCCGGTTTCCTTTTACATTTTCGGCAACAAAATGCAGCTCGATCTAAAAACAGTATCGATCAAAGCCTCTTCAATGACCAATAGAATCTCGCTTTTTGGCGAGTTCATGCCGTCTGCAATTTTCTATGCTAAAAAACCCGTCAACTGCTTTTTCAACCTGGACCAGATCAAAGCGCAAAATTCCGCACCCGATAATTCTACTTACACAGGTGAACAGTTACTTATCGTAAAGGATAAAGACCTCAAGCGCCTGTCCACCATACCGGGTCTAAAGCTCGAAACGGTCATGGATTCGGGCGATTGGCATCTTTACAAGACCCCTGGATACATGGTAACTTGTGTCCCGACCCTGGAAGATGTTTTCAAAGACCCGATAGTGTTCAATGACCTTATTACAAAGGGTTCGCCTGTAGGTCCTCTCACTGTTCCAGCATCCGCCGGCAGAGCGTACAATCCCCACAATTGAAATGAAACTCGTTCGAAGACTCACTCTTTTAGCCATAACAAGCCTCCTTGCACTGGGGCAAGTTTCACCTGCGCAAGCGGATCTTCCCAAATACACCGACCTACCTAACTTTCACCAGGTTAAACCCTACCTCTTCAGAGGAGCTATGCCAAGCCCCGAGGGCATCAAGGCTTTGCACTCGATTGGTGTGGACACGATAGTCGATTTCAGAAACGACCCGCTTGGTGTCGCACTGGAAGCACATGTAGCGCGCACTCTCAATATGCGTTATATCAATATTCCAACAGGCAATGCTCCTCCTGGCGAAAAGAAAATAGAAGCATTTTTAGAAGCTGTTCAAGAGACCAAAGAAAGAAGAGAAAAAACTGGAGAGGGTGCTGTTTTCGTGCACTGCCATGCTGGTTGCGATCGCACAGGCTTTTACATAAGTATGTGGCGATTATATTCTGATAAATGGGCTCCGCCTGTGGCATTTATTGAAATGCTGCGCTATGGTTTTATGATTCATCGCTTCAAATTCCCGGTTAGTTCAGATTTCGAATTATTTTCCAAAACGGCGGCTCTAGCCTCTAAGCAAACGGATCTTTAAATGAACGACGACGATAACGATTGGACAAAATTCTCCCCTCCCACAGGCGAATTCAGCATCATGATGCCTAAAGGCGTCAGTGAAGCCACCACTTTCAACGATAAAAATATTCGTTTTCTCGAATACTATAGTGATGAAGATAACGAGCATTACAAGATAAGTCAGGGTATTCACCTGGGCAAAGACGATAAGAACGCAAACACTTATGAGCGCATTTCAAAAGGTCTCGAGCGCACAGCCGAAAAGAAAGTGCTCTCATTCAAAATCGAAAAGCCGGTGAAGATACAAGGCAAAGGCTGGACCGGCGAGCGCATAGACTCGAGCATTGGAGACACCAACAGCACTACCGTTAAGGCAGTTAGCACCACTGGCGATGTCGGCTATACACTCGACTTTACCGGGCTGCAAGGTGCGCGAATGTCAGACATGTTTTTGAATTCGTTTGAAGTCAAACCAGAAATTGCATCTAAAGCTCATCCCGACGCCATGTCGCTACAGGACTATGCTGAAAGTAAGAAATACGGCAGCTGGGTTCTGGGCGCCTTGATTCTCTTTATGTTGATTGCTTTTGTGGTAGTGAAGATTTACACCCAGACTGGTATGAACAAGCTTTTGAAAAAATAGATATTTATTCGACGCCTCTTGCATATACATACATTTGTATGTATATTTGAAGAATGGAAATTATCGAAGTCGAAGCAAAATCTATTCTTACACCCCAGCACACGGGCTCTCTAGCCGACAGTTACGACTATTCGCTCAATCCATATGCTGGATGCGCTTTTGCTTGCAGCTATTGTTACGTGCCTAAATTCCCCAATAAAAACAACCGTATGCCAAAAGAATGGGGAGGCTGGCTGGAAGTTAAAACAAATGCCCCCCAACTAATTAGAAAAGACCGGGCAAAAATATTTGGCAGTTCTATTTTTTTCAGTTCGGCTACAGACCCTTATCAATACGCCGAGCTCAAATACAGACTTACACGCAAATGTTTGAGCGAGCTCGTGCATTATCATCCAGCCAAACTTACTCTGCATACACGCAGCCATCTCATTTTGCAAGACATCGAGCTTTTAAAAAGATTCGACAAAAATGTTCTATCTGTAGGAGTCAGCTTTACCACCAATGACGATACCGTAAGGCAAGAATTCGAGCCCAAAGCTCCAAGTATAGAAAGGCGACTGCAACTGATAAAAGCCTTGCACCAGGCAGGAATCAACGTCACTGCCTCTATTGCACCATTACTTCCCTGCCAGCCAGAAGAACTGGTTAAACTGCTCAAGCCCTATGTAAGCAAGCTCTGGGTAGGAAGCATCAATTATCCCGAAATAAATAATCGTCCTGAATTACTGGATAAATACAGAGATTTCTTTTCTCCATCAATCCAGAACAAAGTGACTTCTTTTATAAAACAAGAATTCAGCGCTTAGCCTTCGTTCGATTTTTTCTTGCTGCTTCCAGTTTTGGCTGGCGCCGGAGTAGCGCCGGTGACCGCGGGGGTTTTAGCCTTTTCCAAATTAGCCAGGGCCTGCTTATAAATTGCAACATCAGTTTCAGGAGGGCTGCTTTCCAAAGCTTTTGTGATGACGTTCTTAGCGTCTTCTTTCCTACCTTGTCTGAACATCATTTCGGACAAATTCTGCACTGCTCTAAAATTGATTGGTTGAACGCGCAAAATCTTACGATACAGTTCTTCTGCGCCTTTTGGGTCTTTATCTGCGTCTTTTATCAAAGCCATCACGTGCATAGTGCCAACATTTTTGGGCTCGAGTTCGAGCGCTTTTTTAAGCAGATCTCTGGCTTCTTCACGGTCTTTGCCATTATTCTCATTTCTGTCCCAGAGACATTGAGCTAGATTGTTATAGGTAGAAACGAACTTAGGATCGGCTTTCAGTGCGTCGCGATATTCTGGAATAGCCATCTGAATCATGTTCTGACTTTGCAGCATGAAGGCGTTGTCGAAATGCTCTGGATTCTTCTGTTTGTCAGATAGTTTTTGCAGCTCAGATTTTTCTTTTGACACTTTTTGCTTGCCTGCCTTTTCTTCAGCTGGCTTTGCAGTCTCGACTTTCGCTTGAGGCTTGGAAGCCTTGTCTGCAGCACAGGCAGCCTGATTTGCGCCAAACGCAAGACAGATAGAAAATGCCGTAAGGGTTCCCCACAAAGTTAATCGCATTCGCTTTACATCTCCCGAAAATAATCATGGCGCCGGTTTTGAAGGGTACAATAGTACCATTATCGTCCAGATGTATTCTGACACGGTTTCAATAATGCCAGACTTAGCATCAACAACCAAACGGCAACCCACCTCGTTTTTGACCCGCCTGACGGACAATTTCAAGTGGCAGTCATATCTTCCAAAACCCACAGACCTCTCTGGTCTGAGGAAAAGTTTAAGTGAAGACTTGAAGAGCGTTCCGGTGCTTTGCGACACTGGCGAAGTGGTCAATGTTTTTGAAAAAATTGACGGCGATAAGAGTCTTTCACGCGAAGACAAAGAACTCATCTGGAATTGCCTGGCAATCGCGCGCGATATGTACTGGCGTCTAGAACAAGCAGACGAGCTCAACACAGGCTACCAGTGGAATATGAACTGGAAGCACACTAGAGCAGAACTGGATCAAGTATATGACGCGGCTAATATCCTCAAGCTAAATGCACTCGAAAAACGAGATGCGCTCTTAGCCTCTATTTTTTCCGACGCGATTAAATCGCGGGGCAATTTCATCATTCACAATGTGCATGGTGCAGAAGCTGCAGCTCTGGCAATGTCTTACTTCTTAGACCCGAGCAAGAGCGAGACAAAGAAAAGCATGGAGCGCGTAGCTCGCGCGTGCAAAGAACACCAGATTGCACCACCCAAATTTATGGCCACAATAGTTTCAATCATGTTGCACAACAAATTGAAATTAGGCAAATTCGACCCGGTCATTCCTGCTGCGGCTTCAAGCAAAACTCAAGCGCGAACACGTGGACTGGTCCAGAGTATCTACAACAAAATTTCAAGCCCTTTTGACGAAAGCCATCTAATAGAAGACCTGAGCCTGGTCGACTTTACTCCTCAGGAGCGTGAGTTACTGAGCGAACTCGGCATCAACGAGTGGTATGTTCCACACCCTCGCAACCCCAAATCGAAAATTGCAAGCGCTGTCATTGCAGGCGATCACAGTATCAATTACAACAATCCAGAAGGTTTTGCCAAAATTGCCTTGCTTCGAGGTCCAGACACAGAATCGATTTTCGAAGATCCAACCATTCACCACTCATTAGATTCTGCCGTTGCGAGCTTCAACGACTCTTTCTCAGTCATTAGGCCAGAAGTTAGAGGCATGTCGGTCAGAGGGCTTAGGCGCACAACCAAAGCGGTTCAGCGCGTCACTATGGTGATGACTGAATTATTCAATTCAATGGCGTCGGGTCCCCGAAAAAGCTTTGGCACCGTATGTGGTTATGAAGAAATCGAAAGCGCAATCAGCCGCGCGCACAAACGCCACCCCGAGCTTTATTCGATAGAGAATTGCGCTGTTTCTGCAACTGGCAGCAAACATGTCGAAGAAGCGCTGGAGCGAGTAGGCAAAATCATGGCCGACTGGTATCGCAAATATAGCGAGATTCCTTTTAGTCCCAAAGATAATTTCAACGACCGCCCCGGATGCGGTCCTCTGCCCTTTTGGAATTCTCCACTCACTTATCCTGATCGCGACGGCGAAGGTAAACTCGTTTTCGAATCGTTAAACGAACTACAGCGCCAGCAGTTTCTCTTTGCCGACAGAATACGCGAAATCACAGTCGAACTGCTTCGAGCAGAACAGTGGATATTCACAATCGAACAAGATTGATTTCGAGTCCGAGCCTATTTATATTTTGCAAGCTCTTTGATGCCCTGGTCTATGGACATCTGGTTAAGACGCAGCTTTTCTTGTATTGCAAGACCCGCCTTTAACTGCTCTTCGGTGACAAAGCCCGACATAACAAGCACACGCCCTATGAGCTGTCCGCTTTCAGTTGCAATTTCAAGAGCCTCGGCAAGGTCGGCCCCGGACAAAAGTCCGGCACCAAGCAGAAGCTGACCAATTTTTATAGTACCTACTTGAGTTTCGCCCATTTTTCTCTACGCCCAGCCTAGAAGAGGTATGACTAAATGTTCTATGCCTCACTTAATACATAGTTCTAACGAGTATTTCCAAAGGTCTTTTATAATGTTTATTCGAAAACTCCTGGGAATTAACATGCAAAAGAAAATCTTGGTTACTGCCGCTGCCGTGTGCGCATTATTTCTTCAGACCTCAGCCGTAGAGGCTCAGACATCTAAAACTATTTCCAACCGACCTATCAAGGACAAATGGGCATTAATTGTCGGCATAAGCAAATTCGCCGACTCAGACGTTCCCAAATTAAAATATTCTGTCAAAGATGCAATAGACTTCTACAATTATCTGGTTAAAGATGCCGGATTTGCGCCCGATCATGTGCGCATCTTGCTTGACGAAAAGGCCAGTCAACGCCGAGTAATGTCAGAGCTTGGACAAAAATTTCTAGCTCAAGTTGTTAAGCCGGATGATTTAGTCGTACTCTTCTTTTCGACTCATGGCAGCCCCGCACAAATGGATTTGCGCGGAGACAATTATCTTGTTGCTTACGACTCAGACCCCGAAGACCTCTTTGCCACAGGCATCGAAATGAAGCGCGTACTGGACGCCGCTAATTCTCGCGTACTCACAGACAGAGTGGTCATCGTGCTTGATGCCTGTCATAGTGGCTCACTAAAACCAGGCTCCAAAGGACTTAGCCGCGAAGTAGGCAACTTCGACTCCGGCAAACTCGCCCAGGGTGCAGGCCAATTAGTAATCTGCTCAAGCCAACCAGACGAACAGTCATGGGAATCGCGCCGATATAAAAACGGAGTATTCACAAGACATTTGATAGATGCAATGAAGAGCAATAAGACACAAAGAGAGCTGAATGAAGCCTTTGAAGACATGAAAACCAAAGTTCAGTCGGAAGTACAAGAAGATCGACAAGCCAAACAAATACCAGTCCTGAACAGCAATTGGGATGGAAGCGCCTTAGTGCTTGGCGCATTGCCTGCAAATCCGCAACATCTATTGCCATATATAAAAGAATCTCTCGAACCAGACAGTGTCAATGATTTTGCTGCCAAGCTCGCGATTAGAGATTTGGATCAGGACGATCAGTCCGCTAAAGAAGGTGATGGCAAGCTTATTTTGACCGCTAACTATTTTAAAGAAGGTGACGATGCCAAAGAATTATTGCAATCTTACAACCGGACGATAAGAGAAAATCCCAGAGACGCAATGATGTTCTACAAGCGTGCGTGTGCTTATATCCAGCTGAAACAGTGGATCTATGCTCACAACGATTTAGCACATGCTCAAAGAGTAGACCCGAATTGTGCTCACATTTATTTAGCACTCGCCTATGTTTTTCATAAAATGAAAGATCCAGTTTCAGCAGCGAGAAGCATTGAGCAAGCTAGATTCTTGAATCCCACGCTACCAGCAGGAAAACAACTTCCCTCAAGTATCGAATTTGGGGATTAATACATTGATGGCTTCACTTTGTTTTCATTGAATCCCTCAGATGAAAAGAACCTTTCTAATTTACTCACTCGTTTTCTCGGCTGCTCTTTTAGTGCGACTTTGGTTTGTGTTCGCTGACGGACATCTTGCTATCGCTGCTATTGGCGATTCGTCCGAATATCTCAAAGATGCCCATGAATTTTTCGAAGTGCTTTGCGGGCGCGCAAGTGCCTCGTCTCTTTCACTGATGATGAAACAGGCAGGATGCGTATTTCCAGCCTTTTTGATTTTCGGATATTTGCTTTCTGGACACGCTCCCGACGGTTATTCTGTAATCGGACCTCTAATAGCTCAAAGCATCATTCTAGCCTTAGCCTGCGTTCTCATAGGAGTTAGCGCCAGAAAATGTTTTGACGAACACACAGGTTATCTGGCTGCTATTTTAGCCCTCATTTATCCTGGCTTTATCGTCTCTTCAGTAAGAGTGCTTGCCGAAAATTTAGCAGTCTTTTTAATTAGCGCAATCTGCTATTTGACTGTTTCATTGATTCAAGAAACGAGCGACAAGAAAAAGCTTTTGTGGTCGCTGTTTTTAGGAGCAGCCGTTGCCCTCCTGCAACAAACACGCTCGGCATTGGTATTAATTATGGTGCCAGTAATTCTTGCCATACTTATTCAAGTGCGTAAAAAATCATTTAGCAAAACATCTATCAGTGCGCTTTTTGGCTTTATGCTCGTGCTGGCGCCGATCTTTTGTTTGCAAAAAATGACCATGGACAATATCAGTTTCATGCCCGATCGCAAACAAAACTACAACCTATGTGTTGGCTTGGACCCGGTGGGCAGGGGATGGATCACGTATCCATTTATGAATTTTGCTGGACTGGAAAATAAATCGGCGCCTCAAATCATCAAAGACCAGATGCGCAGAAATCCTTCTGAGTTCTGGACTTTGCTTTTAGACAAGCCAGCTCGCTTATTCAAATTTCACTGGAACGATTTCAGGACACCAATCGGATTTGTGGCGATGTCCGACCAAATTTTCATCCATCAGTTCATCCTTGCCATGAGCTTTGTGGGACTGGGATTTGGCTTATTTGCCGAAGGAGATTTTAAAGACGACCGAAATAAATTCTTGTCCAGGTGTTTTCTTACTGGAATCGTGGCTATACATGCAGTTTATCTGCTATTTTCTACTCTTCCACGCTACGGTATTACAGCAATGCCAGTAGTTCTCATTTTTGCAGCATTTGGTTTGTGGTCAATAATTGACCTGATCAAAAACAAAGCCACACGAAGAGACGGATTGCTTATCGCAGGCACTGGATTGTCTCTATTAATCTTGCTTCGTTTGAACATAATTGCAGTATTGCGTGCGATACCAGGTGTAACACACTTCAATACGGCTTTTTACACCGAACTGGCTCTTAAAGCCTTTGCCTACATTTTGTTCACCGCTCTTTTGTTTTCCATCGCCCGCACCCGTCATAACTTTTCAAAACGATCCGGATGGGTAATTACAATCATTGCAATACTGGCAATGCCTTTTACGGTCACACAACTCAGTGTGCACGGCAGAGCGCACGAATGGAAGACCGAAATCGTCTCTGGTGGGCAACCAATCGAACAAGTTATTTTTGTTAGCAAAGACAAAATAAACGATCTTCTTTTGCGTGATTGCTATGTCCTAATAGACTGCCAGAACTGGCATGCTCTTGGACAGAACACAAATGTACTGGTGAACGGACAAAATCTCATCGGTCCCATTTTTCCAATCATGCCACTGGTTCAAAACGCCGGCTCAAAACAGGAAATGGAGTCATTATTCTCGTCGCTTTTAGTTGGAGCAGGAGGGACTTTGCACGATCTTAGACAATGGTATGCAATCGCCTTGCCACCAGCCATTCTGGCCAATATCGCAAACCAAGAAAAACCCTCATTGAAAATCGAAATTGTTTGTGCCCAAAACAGATCTCGCAAAAGCCAGTTCTTCGGCTCTTATGTCCCTAAACGCAATCAAGTGATTGTGCCTGGCTTCCATTATTATTCATGGGACAAGACTTTTTGTGGCGTCGAACGAACTGATGAATTTTCAGATCCACGATTCGACGAAAAATTTCTGCTTCAAGAATTGAGTGAAGGAAAAAAGGATTTGTCGGCTCATGCTGGCTTTCAGTCTGGTTCTTACAACATCAGACTTTTAGCCGCTCCAAGAATCGAACCTCCAGTTGAATTATTCAAATCTGTACAAACGAGCCTCAAACAATCAGCGCCAAAAATAAATCAAAAAATCGATTTGATTCGAACCGCCCAATATGATCGAAACACCCTGTGGGTCATAACTTTCAATGGCAATCTAATGAGCGCAGAAAAAAATTCATTTACTGTTCCAGTCAATTGCACAGCATCAGTCGATTCAATAAATAAAAGAGCAAAGCAATATTTTCTGCCCTCTAGCATAGAAGTAGACCCAGGCAAAAACCCGCTCCAATTCTCATTTCTCGCCAGCCCCTCTACACTTGGCGAACCGGTCAAATCTATCAGTTTTGAAATGAATGAAGGCGGTCGAGCTAAAAGCAGACAATATTTCGGCGTAAAAAATTATCGCGAATCATATCTGTCTTCGCTTTCATGGAAAGACTGCAGATTGACTGTAAGCGCGATAAGTTCAAACCCTATTGCAGATGGTTTTGAAGTCTTTTAATCAGGCTTTAGTCGCCAGAACCTGTCTCAAAAAGTTTTGCGCCTGTATGAAAGCCTGACGCTGCCTTTGTAATTCAGCTTCCATCCGCGCTTTCATCGTGGGGTCGGAGGCGTTGTAAGCTTCTAGTGCTGGGGCTCTGCCAGTAGTGAGGGCTTCGCGAGTTTGCTCGTTTTCACGGACAAAATGGCGAATCGAACTCAATTGCTCCGGTGAAAGACCCTCTGTGTTCATTGCCTGCATTTCGTTCCAAAGGTTGTTTACCTCAACTAAGAAGGCGTCGTGGTCTTGTTCGTATCCCATCAGATTTGGTCCTCCACATGCAAAATGTGTTTGAAGGATTAACATGGTATCATACCTGCCGATTCGCAAGTTTAATTCGCGCAAGACCCGTAAGATGAGGCTTTATGAAGATCAAGAAAATCCTCTTGGCGACTCTATTATCCTTTGCCTGTGGCACATCTATCACCATAGCAGCCGAAAACGCTGGCGTTCTTTTGCAGCAAGGCTTAAAGGCTTACAAAGAAAAGAAATTCAAAGAAGCCAATCAACTATTCGCAAAGGCTGCCATTCTAAACCCTCGCGATGCGAGCCTTCAATACTACGCTTCTTTGTCCGCCTTCCAGGCCGGCGACTCAAAGACCGGCAGAGCCGCCCTATCGAGGCTGTTTCTCAGCCAGACCAGCCATTCACCTTACATGAATCCTGCCCTTGAGTTAAAGCAGCGCTATGGCGTAAGCGCCCACTCCTACTACGCTTTAAAAAATGGTATGCACACAATCTGGTCTCGTCGTCAGATGCCGCTCAAAATTTATATAAGCAACGGTCTTGCGCTTCCCGATGCTTACCGTGGCAAAAATCTCAATGTTCAACAATTGAGCGAGCTTCAAGACTGGCTTAGAAAGCCCGGCGCGGTTCAATCGCTAAAACAATGCCCGGGTTATCAAAGTGGTTTTGCCAGTCAGGTAAAAAGCGGACTTGGCGAATGGAGCTGGGCTATGCAAGAGCGTATCCTTACTTTTCAATATGTGAATAACCCAATAGATGCAAACATTCTGGTCTTCTGGTCTCCCAGTTTCCCTCAACCAAGTCAAGCTGGACAAACTTTATACATGGTGCGAAACACCGAATCGCGTCCAGTTATAATCGAGCTTCGCACCGATTTCTCGCCCTATTCAAGCGCCGTTGCTGGTCAATCGATACGTAATGCAGCAGCTCACGAATTTGGACACGCCATCGGAATTCAGTGTCACAGCCCATCGGGAAAAGACCTGATGGCTAACTGGCAATATTGGTCTGAAGGTGCGTCTTATCACATAACCGAAAATGACAAGGAAACGCTGCGGGCTTTGTACAGTGTCACCCCAACTCAAACTTTTTAGCCTGCTATTCATCAGTGCCTTTTCATGCGTCTTTGCCGCTTGTAGTGCCGAAGTAAAGTCGGATCGCTTCATCATAGCGAGCGCAAATCTAGATGGCAGCGACTACAAAATAATTCTAAAAGATGCCACTCATAACATGACTCACCCGCGCGTCTCCCCTGATGGCAAGCGATTAGCATTCACCAAATACTTCCATAAAAATTTTCAGGGACTATGTCTTGAAGACGACGGTTATTTCGACACCGAAATAGTTATATGCGATATCGACGGAGCCAACGCAAAAACAATCGTTCCACATAAGCCCGGCGTTATGAATGCCAATTGCTCATGGTTGGGCAATGACCGCGTTTACTTCATTCATTTCCAACCGCCCCAACCAACACAAATCGTCACTTTAGATGTGGGCAAAAAAGAAACGAAAGTATTGCCGACAAAGAAAAACCTGATGCCCTCAGATCCACATATAGTTGGAACTACCTTTGTTTACGCAACAATTGATCCAACAAATAAGAATCCGAATAGCATTTGGACAAGCATGACAGATGGTTCTAACGTCAAACAATTAACCCATCCCCAATTCATTCAAAAGGTCGATGGCAAATTCAATCTGGGCGATTACGACCCCAGATTATCTCCAAACGCCAAACAAGTCGCATTTATGAGATATTTTGGCAAAGACGACTGGCGCATGTTTGTGATTGATCGTTTCGATTTAGACTCAAAAGAAAAAGAAGTTCAAACGCACCTACCTGGAGCCTGGGCTGTGCCCGATTGGACTCCAGACGGTAAACAGCTGGTCGCATTTCGCATAGACAAAAATGATTTGAAAGCGAGTGGAATATGGATAATGAATCCAGACGGCAGCGCCGCATCCAAAATACAATTGCCCCCACAATACTTCATCCACAATCCTAATACCTACTTTGACTCAGTAAAGAATCAGGCACGAGTGATTTATGGCGGAAAATTCAATCCCGGTTTATAGTTAATCGAACTTTTTTAGAAGGAGTCTGAAAATGAAAATTCGCGCGTTGAGCCCTTTTTTGCTTTCGCTTGCGCTTTGCATCGCCTCGGGAAGCAGCACTAGTGCTCAACCTGCTCAAGGAAGTGAAGGAGCAAAATCTTTTGTCCAGACATTTTACGACTGGTACGCTGGCACTCAACAAGACATCAAAAAGCCGATGGATTTAGAAGTTGTAATGAAAAAGAAGGCTTCTGATTTTAGTCCCGAACTGAATAAAAGACTCAATGAAGATATAGCGGCCCAGAAAAAAGCAGATGGCGAAATCGTTGGTCTCGATTTCGATCCATTCTTGAGCACCAACGCCGAGCCGTACAAAAAATATTCAGCCACAAAAGTCACGCAAAAAGGTGATGCCTACTTGGTAGAAATGCATGGTGTCGTCAAAGGTAAGACTTTGAGCAAACCAGCTGTCACACCCGAAGTAAAATACGCAAAAGGCAAATGGCAATTCGCCAATTTCCATTACGGCAAATCTGAATTTCCCGAAAACGAAAATCTAATGAGCGTTTTGAAAGTGCTTAAAAAAGGTCGCGAAGAAGGCTACGACTAAATCGAGCCTCCTTCACCACTCTTGGCTATATTGTTATTTCAACAATCCTTTTGCCGCTGCCACAATGTGCTTGGCGGTGATACCAGCAAGGTCCATTAACTCTTCGGGAGTTCCAGAACCCGGTACTTCGCGCACAGCCAGTTTCACCATAAGTGGTGCTTGTGGTGCCTTTTCTTTCTCGGTTGAAGCGAATGCTCCAAGCACTGCATCACCGATTCCACCCTCTTGAGCGTGATCTTCTACGGTGACGAATTTGCCTGTTTCAGCAGCAGCTTTTCGCAGAGTGTCGACATCTACTGGTTTGATTGAATAGAGGTCGATAACACGTGCATTGATGCCAGCCGATTTGAGCTCTTCATAGGCTTTGAGACATTCGTGCAGAGTGATACCAGCGCCAATCAAAGTGACTTGATCGTCTTTCGATTTTTTCAGAACTTTCGATCCGCCCACTGGAAATTCTTCTTTGGCTGAATACAAAAGCGGTGTTTTAGCTCTTGTAGTGCGGATGTAAGAAGTTCCTTTCAAAGTGCGCATGGTATTGACCAGCTGAGCGGTCGCATATGCATCACTAGGATAAAGCACCGTGCTATTGATTACAGCGCGGATTGAAGCAAGGTCTTCGAGCGCCATTTGAGATGGACCGTCTTGACCAATTGAGCAACCAGCGTGCGATCCGCACAATTTGATATTGGTGCGAGAAACAGCTCCCATGCGGATAAAGTCATAGGCACGAGCAAGAAACGCAGCGAAGCTAGAAGCATATGCAGCTTTGTTTCTGGTCGAAAATCCGCATGCAACGCCAACCATGGCTTGCTCAGCAATATAGATTTCGAAGAATCTATCCATATGAGCTTTGCCGAATTTGTCTGCAAATGTCGAGTTAGAAGTTTCGGCATCGAGCACAACCACATCTTCGAAAGCGTCACCAAGAGCCTTGAGCGCTTCACCATAAGCTTCGCGGGTGGCGACTTCGCCTTTGAAATCGGGACAAACAAATTTGTTGGTGACAGCCGATTTTACTTTGTCAGACTTGGGAGTAGACTGAGGTTTAGCAACGTCGATGCGAATATCATTTGCTCCAAGAGCTTTGAGTGCTTCTGCACATTCTTCTTTACTCAGTGGCTTACCATGCCAGTTGTCTTTGTTTTCAGTAAGTGGCAAACCGTGACCTTTGTCTGTTTTAGCAATGATCATCGTGGGCTTGGTCAAAGTTGCGATTGCGCCTTCGTAAGCCTTTGTAATTTCGTCGAAATTATGACCATTGATTTCGATTGTGTTCCAGCCGAATGCACGAGCACGCTGAGCGTATACGCCCGAGTTCCATCCAAGTGCTGTCTCGCCGCGCTGACCAAGACGGTTCATATCGAGGATAGCAACAATATTATCGAGCTTGTAGTGCGAAGCCAGTTGCATCGCTTCCCACACAGAGCCTTCTGCCATTTCGCTATCGCCTAGCAAGACCCATACTTTGTAGTTGAGCTTATCGAGATATTTTGCCGACATCGCCATGCCGACACCCATCGAGAGCCCCTGCCCAAGCGAACCTGTAGCAACGTCAACGAAAGGAAGAATTTCTGGGACTGGGTGCCCCTCAAGACGCGAGCCGATTTTGCGAAGCGACATGAGTTCTTCGTCGGTGATTGCGCCAGCAGCTTTATACATAGAATAAAGAAGCGGAGCAGCGTGCCCTTTGGAGAAAATGAGACGGTCATTGTTTTCGAAGTGAGGATCTTTGAAATCGAATTTCAAAAATTGAGTCATGAGCACAGCCATGAGGTCAGCAGCAGACATGCAAGATGTCGGGTGACCAGAGCCAGCTTCTGTAGTGGATCTGATACTGTCTACTCGCAACTGCTGAGCCAGCTTTTCAACTGTAGTCTTCGAAATTGTCGTAGCTTCTGCCATTTTCTCCACCTTTTGTAAGTGACGCCGAACCCAATAATCTCAGTAACCTGACCGGCAACCGGTACAAGATATAAATTGTAAAAGCTTACAATATATCTCAAATAGTTATTGATTTACTTTTCTATACAAATCGGCTTCGCGCCAATAAAAAAGCATGTCCCGATGGACACGCTTCGAAAAAAATTTACCCCCAGGGGAATTCGAATCCCCGTCGCCTCCGTGAAAGGGAGGTGTCCTAGGCCTCTAGACGATGGGGGCCTAAAGAACTAACTGAATTGCAGAATACCAATAAGCCTAAAGACATGTCAACCAAGGTCTTGTTCCCGGCGTTGACAACCGCCCTTATAGTCGATATCTTTGGGAATTCAGAGTTCATAATCGGCAACCAAAGGGCTGACAAGACCTAGCATCACTATGGAAAAACAACTTCCTCCCTACAACACTTTCAATAACTACTTGAAAAATCACTTCGGTGAGCGTGTTTATCGCGTCCCTGTAGATGCTGGATTCACGTGCCCTAACCGCGATGGCGTTCGCGCCTTTGGCGGTTGCACTTTCTGTGACGACAGAGGCTCTGGCGCTCCGACAATAAATATAGAACTGTCTGTGCGCGAACAATTAGCGTCCGGAATCAAACGCGTCGGACGCAGATTCAAAGCAAAAAAATTCATGGCGTATTTCCAGGCTTTTTCTAACACGTATGCGCCAGTTGGCGTATTGCGCAGTCTCTATGACATCGCCTTCGAGTTTCCAGAGATAGACGGACTCTGTATCGGTACACGCCCTGATTGTCTCGATGACGAAGTGTTAGATTTACTGGCCGAATACAACAAGAAAACATTCGTCTGGCTTGAAATCGGCTTACAGTCGGCAAAGAATAAAACGCTCGACTTAATCAATCGTGGACATTCGGCAGAAGAATTTTTCGATGCTGTAAAACGCGCTAAAGCTCGAGGTCTGCGTGTAGCCACTCACTTGATTTTTGGGTTACCAGAAGAAACGCGCGAAGACATGATGGAAACCGTGAGACAAATTTCTGAGCCTTCACTAAAACTAGACGCTGTTAAAATTCACCAGCTCTGCATCTATCGCGGCACTCCCATGGAGAAAGATTACAAAGATGGCACTTTGCCAGTTTTAGACGAAGACATTTATGTCGACATGGTCGCCGACGCGCTCGAAATGCTGCCACCAGATATGGTGATAATGCGTTTAGTTGCCGAAGGTATGGAAGAAGAAATTATCGCTCCAACCTGGTCGTTTGAAAAAGAACGCGTGACTAAACGAATCGATGATTTAATGCGCGAGCGCGGCTCGGTGCAAGGATGTAAGTTTCAAGCCAGAGAAATGACTTACTCGAAATAGATATGAAAAAGAAAAGTCTTTTCGAGTGGTCCGCACCTATACTTGAAGTCAGCGCGATTCATTATGATAGGTTGGACGACCAACTTATTAATAACAAGAAAGGACTTGAGCTATTAAAAGGATCTTGCGAGCTTATTATGAAGATGTACGATTGGTACTCCAACGTTGGAGTTGAAGAAGACCAATACGTCCTCATCGTACATTGCCTTGATTACGATGGCAAAAAATTACCAAAGTGGAAAGAGAGTTTTTGGAATAAAATCGGAGAACACACCTCTCCCCCCGAATTATTTATTACCAAAGGAAGATACGGCTCGTTCGACCATTGCTCAGAATTTTACTCAGTAAATTTAGAACTGCCTTTCAAAAAGAGATATCCTCTGGATTGTTATTTCGACGTAGGTTCGAGATTTTACGAACCAGACTTGACTGAGTTTTATCCCTCGATCCGTTTGCGAAGTCGCGAACCGCTTGGACCAAAGCGCAAATGACTATTAAACCAATAAAAAAGATAGGTAATTAGAATGGGAACTCTAGACCCTTTTAAATCAGTTTACGACGACGATATCGCAGCCGATGTCGCGGGTACTTTTTTGCGATTGTATGACGAAGGAAACGCTCCAGAAAAAATCGAAAAGTTAGTCCGCAAAGAATGCAAAGATGAATTAGCCGATGAAGATTCCGGCGTTTTCGCCCGCCTTGGATTGATGGAAGGGCTGAGAGAACTTTGCTTAGATACTGCGAAAGTAGAAGCCGAGATTCGCAAGCTCTTACCTAAAACAGAACTCGATGACGACTTGCGAAAAGAGTTTTTGAAAGTCTTGAACAAATTGAGCAAACCAAAAACGCGCCCGCGCAAAAGACAACCGATTGCCAACGAAGCGATTTTCGATTGCGGCGATTGTGTTGCGCTCAAGTTTCCGGACAAGACCTGGGGAGCGGCTCTGGTCCTTGGTCGCGATGATGATCAATTGTTGAATCTAATCATTCCTCTTAAATACAAAAAAGCTGAATTACCGACACAAGCAGTTTTTGAAAAACGAGACTTCATCGGTAAAGAAAGCAAGAGTTCAGACAACTTCCCACACGCCTGGTACTCTGCACAAGAATTCGTTCCCTATTTGAAAAAAGTATTTTTACTCGGTTATATCGAGCTTGCAGAAGATGATCACTACGCACCGAACAACTACGGTAACTGGCAAAATCTCTGGGACTACACTTCCAATTGGTCGGACAAGAAAAAATACAAACGCCTGGGAAACGTCCACACCAAGATAAGCTTAGTGGGCTTTGGAACAGCTTACGAAAAGGCATTTCCGCGCGATAAGAAGTAATTTGAGTCCTATTTACATTTTGATTTTTGTCGATTATATTTGTAGTACAGTGTACTACCGAGGGTTAGACTATGAAAATACTACCCTCTGCTTTGAAGCACGGGATTACTAAAACAATGATCTCTAAATTTATTGAACAGAACAATTATTTGGAATTTGATTTATCTCATGGCTCCAATTGCGAACGTTATATGTTTGTCGGATTCACATCTGAAACGGTAACTCTTATTGAATTAGGAGTGGAGTTTAGTTTTGAAGAGAATGAGCTAATTATATTTCACGCAGATAAGGCTCGCGAACCGTACAAAAGCAACTTTGAGGACATTATAGATGGCAAGAAAAAAAGAAAGCGATTACGCTGACCAAATAGCCCCCGTACAGCGAGGAATGTCCGCCCGAGCCAAGGCAATCATGCAGAAGGAGGCTCTTGAGGCTCGAAAAAAAATTATCCAGCGAGGACTAATACAATTCCGTGCAGACAAGAAACTCATTGAAGCGTTACTAAATTCTTCTGAATTAAAGCACGTGCCGATAGGCGTCTTCTGCAGAGACATCATCTGGTCCTATTTAGAAAATCAGCCTGGATTTATAACAAAAGAAAATGCAAAAACCAAAAAGCAATTGAAATCTTACAGTTCGCCCGGCAGCCTCACTGGCAAAGTATCCGAAGATATGGATGCTGAGCAGCTTATCGATGAAGCAATCGACAAATTGAAATTAGCGAAGCATCGGTTGAAAAACAACAAAAACTAGGAGCCTATTTCGCACTTACCATGCGTACTTCAGAGTCTAGAATTTTCTTTTCTTCCAGCGCTTTGAAATAGTTGGGATTCTTACTTAATGCTGTTTCTAAGTATTTTTGAGCATCCGTGTAATTTCCTTCTCGTCTAAAAATTCGAGCAATCGATACATACGGAGCCAAATAAGCTGGCTCCTCTGCAATGCAAGTTTTGCATGTTTCTTTAGCAGCTTCCGATGCAACTAAATTTAGATTTCCTTGAAACCCATTCAAAAATCTAGCCATCGGCTTATAGGCTACTTTTTGCATTGACAAATGGGAGCTCTTGAATGAATCAATTTTTTTCTTCAAATCTGAATTAGCGGCTGGGTACGCTTTCTCACAAAACCGTCTGGCAGATGTCTCAAATCCCTCAGCCTCTGAAGCCTTTGCCAGTTCAAAATACTCTTCCGCGCTTTCGCTGCCTTCTGGCATCAACCCGATAATTACATCGCTATTTCGATTAGGTAAATCACTACCTCTTGAACATCGAAAGTTTTGGTGAGCAATCTTTTCTTTGCCATCCAGTCTTGCGAATTTATCTAAAGCGAGCTGTACCTCGGTATTTACAGAGTAGACATCGGCGTTTTTCAATAAGTTCTGGGCAATTGATTTATCGCCTCGCAAAAATTGGTATTCTCCATATTTGCAAGCGGCTACAATCGACCAGGCACTGCGTAATTTGTGGTCTTGCACTTCTTTGTAAAGCTGAAGGCATCGCTTATCGTCGTTCACAGCATAGAGATCAGCCAAACGCAGTTTTGCGATTATCTCTTCGC
Organism: Cyanobacteria bacterium TGS_CYA1; assembly: GCA_026129135.1. GTDB lineage: Bacteria > Cyanobacteriota > Vampirovibrionia > Obscuribacterales > Obscuribacteraceae > Aved-18. The sequence continues at coordinate 191,003 of JAHCIQ010000007.1, forward strand.
GAATAGCATCAATTGGGCTGCCATATTCCTGTAAAGTCTTGAATAATTCAATCTGACGCTCAAGGATTTTGCGCGAATTCTGCAGGTCACCTTCTTTAGCTAACCTAGATGACAAATCGCGTTTTGAATTAATCGTCAATATCAAAGCTTTGGATTTTTGGTATTTGGTTGCGTTTTCGTCCCGAAGAACTAATAAAAGTTTTTCTTCTAACTGTTTATCATTGTTCAGAAGTTGAGAGTCGCTGCAAGGATATCTAAAAATGTCAGTGCTCATTTGCACCCCATCCGGACAAGAATTCATAGAACGGGACAATAACCAGTTTGCAGCCTTGAGGTTACCAACCTTTTCACACAATGTAATTAATTCTTGGCTAAACGCATGCGAAGTTCTTAAATCAACGTTTTCGATTGAATTTACGAAATCGGAACTCATGCCGAACTTAGAGAAACTTTCCATTGCTTTCTCCCAATTTTCTTGACCCAGATAGCAAATTCCCAGAAGAATTTTCAGTTGCTCATCGACGTTAAAATACTTATCCTCACTTCTCAAACTCAGACATTTGGAAAAATCATTTTCTGCTTCTTTCCACCTTTTGAGCCTGAGAAAAACTTTCCCTCTGCGCAAATAGAGATCAACGTATTTAGGCTTCAGGCGCAGACCTTCGTCATAACAACGAATTGCCTCATCGTTTCTATTGAGCGCATAATTGTACCAACCCATGTCACTATATATAGTGGCATTACGGGGTTTGATTTGAGCAGCCTTCTTGCATTCGGCAAGACATGTTTCCAGGTAATCAAAATCTATTAGAGCAGTAGGTGTCTGACTCAAAGCGTCATCTTCACGTGTTGGCGCATAAGCAGCATCGAATTCATAGAATTGCTCGCTCCTGAACATTCTGCCCATCGAAACCAAAGCCACACCATCAGAAAAGTTTTTCGCATCGGTGTACTTTGGCTGGACAATTTCTTTTCCCGACTCATCCAGATAGCCATATTTGCCATTCAAGCAAACCATTCGCATCTGCCCCTCTAGCGGCTGGATGCTATCGTACTTAGGCTGTATGACCCAGTCGCCTCTTCGATTAACAAGTCCGAACTTCAATTTGGGCCTAATAAAATCGCCTGCCGAAGGTACGAATGCTTCTGATCTAGCTGGTTCTGCTAGTACGGATTTTTTGTCGTACTTAGCGAACTCTTTGAAATAAGTCACACTGTTACATGGCAATTCATTGCTATTTACTGCGCAAACCGCAAGATTATTTACAAATCCTTCCATTATAAAATCGAATTTTGGAGGAATTACTTCGTTACCAGTTTTATCAATGAACCCCCATTTAGTACCTGAACGAAATGCAGCTAAACCATTTTTGAAATTTTGAAGCTCTGCATATTTCGGGGCTACTATCCAATTACCTTTTAAATCTATAAGTCCCATGAGACCATTTTGCTCACAAGACGCAACACCTTGATCAAAGCTTCCGACTTGTGAAAAGACTGGTTTAATTATCCAATTTCCTTTGGTATCAATAACCCCCCATCCAAACCCACTTTCCTGTAAGGCTTGAGCCACTCCGTCTTCAAATATTCCAATTTCTTTGAATTCTGGCTTTATGACTATATCGCCTTGAAGATTTAAACATCCAACACGATTTGTATTGCCTGATCTGAAAACAGCAAAACCATTTTTGTAATCACGTATATGAAAAACTTCTTTATCCTTAAATCTCTTTACCTCATGTCCTTCTCTATCGATGATTAAATGATCTCCATTGGGATCACGTGTAATTGCTCTTCCTTCTGAAAATGGATTTGCTTCGTAGAATTGTGGTTTGATAGCGACTTTGCCACTCTTGTTCAAATACCCAAACAGGCAGTGCCCGTCGCCTTGCCAGACGTAAGGTACAAGACCATCGTTATAGTGATCCCACAAATGATGGTTAGCTTGCAGAATTTCTTTGCCAGAGCGGTCAATAAGCGTGACGCTCTCAGTCAGTGGTGTGTCCCTTAGCGAACCGGCTCCAGCCGACGAGCTTATGAAGCTAATTAATACACAGCTAACGACAGCAAATCGTGATAAAGTCTTGAATAAAGTTTTCAATTTCAATCCAACGTTACTGTTTTTGGTTGACCTTCGCTGTAGTACCGTATTTGGTTCTTACCTAAAACTTCAAATTCGGTAGCATCTATATCGTCAAAATCATCAATGCCTTTTGAAAATACTAATCCAGGCATGATAGGCGTTTCCTGACAAATGTCGTAGCTGCAAAATTGTTCGGTCCACAGGTTAGCTCGGTATTGCGAAACTATGCTATCTCCGACTTTTTTCTGGTGACAAAGTTCAATAATAGGACGAAAAGTAAAATGACTGTATATTATTGAACTCGACAAAAGCGCAAACAAAGCAAAGAAAATAATTCCGATTGTTCTGGTCAATTTGTTGTACGAAAACAGAGCCGCTCCAGCGATACAAACAGGTGCGAAGCAGGAGAACAGCCAGAATGGTGCTGAAATCATCAGTCCCAACGTATAAGGAAAACGCCTCCCTGTGAACAAAAATGCCAGCGCAATGAAAGGACTTAGGCAGTCGATAAGTATGTCTGCCTGGTACAGACGAACATCCGAAAAACAAACTGAACCATGAAGCCACGAAAAGCTAAAGAAAACAGCTACCACAAGCGCAGACTTGAACAAATTCAACCAATTAATCTTGGCAAAATCGACCGAATCTTTCAGGTGACTTAAGCTATGCATGCTTCTATTATAGTTAGCCTTATGGCGCCTGCCTAATTAAACCGGGTTGCATACTTGCCTGATGCCTGTCTCCGCCAAACGAAAATTGAGAATAGCCCTTATCGCCGCAATCTTTGTGACACCAATGGTTCTTGGGCTTTATGTCTTCACTGTGGTCTGGCGCGTTAGCATCGCAATGCACGAGTATTACGGGCGCAGCGATTTAATTCCTTTCTCAACTAGTTATCCAAAATACAAAGACGCTCCAGTTGAAGGGTCTTACGGTAGTCCAACGTTCACATTAAAACCAAGTGGCATTGTCGTGTGGCGGCAGAAAGTCAACGGCTTTCAGCATATGCTCGGTTCTGCGCTTGCAGCCTACGAATTGGGTGACTGGTTGGCTGACAAATTGTTTTGTGCAAACGAATTCGCCGAATTTGCATTCGATTGGAACACCGTGCAAGCCGATGATTTGCTCGATCGAAAGAAGGATTTGTACAACAATTCTCTGGGTCGAAAAGTTGGATTGAACGTGCGCAAAGCAGGTCTCAACGGTAAAGACGCTGAGGATGAAATAGCCAAACTATGTTTTATCAAATGCGAAACCGACCCCGCCTTTTTTCCGCACTTTCTCGATCCGCGGGTTCAGAAGTTGACCGAAGAACAGCTTGGTTGTCCCTGCCTGCCTCAAAAAAACCAATTCAATTTAATGCATGGCAAATAGGTCTTTTTTCAAAAAAAGTTGAGCATAAGCATTAAGGGATGTTTTACTTATGGTTGGCCCCGTGAGATCAAAGACACCTCGCAAACTGGCTTTCAATTGAAAACGAAAGGCTTGTGAACGAAAATGTGCCATTCGTCAGCACTTTCCTGATGCGACCAGAATTCAAATCCACGTGCTGCCCAAATATCAAATAGTGGCTGCGGCTCCCACCTATGCTTGATGCCGATTATCTCGCCCTGGTGCGCTCCATTTACGGCAATATTAATTGGAGGCATAGGATCGCCGCCAATTTCATCTATCGGCAAAACATCAACCCATTTGATTCGCTCCAAGTCAGCCTGCCATAACCATTCAGGTGGTTCAGCAGAAGATTCGGGCAAAGCATTTTCGGGAGCGACTTCTTTGTATTTTTCTTTGATACCAGCAATATCGTGAATTTTTTCGACCAATTCACGCGTTGGCATATCGACCATTCGCGCAATGCGTCCTAGTGTTATCCGTGGTGGCATAACTTTGCGCAACAGAGGATTGCGCAACCTGTTAAAATCGTGCGGATTCAAACTAATTATAAATTCGAGCACGTCTGGATGCGCATTTAAAGCCTCAGAAAGGCGCGAATTTGAATTCATACCTAAACTCCGCACTAGATTGCATCATTTTACCCATTTTGAATTATTCAGGGATTTTACGGTGTTAAGCATACAAAATTCGAACCATAATAATCGCAGTTATTGAGGTTAAACCATGCAAGCCAAGATTGCCGTTCTTCTTCTACTTCTTGTTGCCACAAGCCTGGCTGCCTTAGCCAAACCAAGCAAGACCGAAATTGATGCCCAATTAGACCAATGGACTAAAAGAATCAGACGGTGTTGGTTTCCTCCAAAATGCGGACCGTATATCGCACCTAGAATCAGGTTCGAAATTCTTGCTGATGGGACAGTGCAAAATATAAAGGTCGAAGTGAAATCAGATCATGGAGATGCAGACAAAATGGCTATTGAAGCCATCAAAGGTGCGGCTCCCTTCTCCCCGCTGCCCAAAGAATGGGGATTGAAAAAAGTGACCTTACATGGCAACTTTAAAATTTTTGCCGGTAAAAATTTCAAATATCTTGAGATGGACTAGGAAATCTAGCGCACGATCATGACAGTGCAAGGAGCATGGCGCACCAACTTTTCAGCCTGAGTGCCCAGCAAAGCGCCAAGTATACTTGAGTGTCCGGTGAAGCCCATCACCAGCACGCCGATATCGTTTTTCTTGACATAATTGACCATTGCTTCGACAGGATTACCTTTCACCACCGAATTCTGAACAGTCAAACCTTCGCCCTTCGCCAGCTCTTCAGCCTGTTTTTGAATCTTCTGCAACTTGTCTTTGGAAGTTTCATGCGCAACAATCATTTCTGACGCACTGGGAGACGTATGCACTTCTTCCTGCACAGAAACCACGTGCAACTTGACCTTCTTAGCCGTGGCAAGTTCCATGGACTGCCTGAAAGCCTTCCAGGAGCTGTCCGACCCATCTAAACCAACTGCAATATCTACGCCCATAATCAATGCCTCCAGAGACATTTTACCGTCCGAGCTTTTGGGCTAATCGCCTGACTACCTTTTCTTATCTGAAATCTTTTCAGTTACAACCTTAGCGATAATCTGGTCGCCGTCCTCAACGTCCACAGGTGGGTCTTTCAATACAATCTCTCCGTCTTTTAGACCGGTCTGAACTTCGACTTCTTTTCCATAGTCACGACCTAGGGTAATCTTGCTAAATCTGGCTTTATTGTCCTCAACCACGACAACATTGACGTCGTCTCCCCTGACGACTAACGAGCTACTAGGGATAATTACAGGAGAGTCGTCTCGGTGAATGGAAAACTTGACCTGAGCATACATGCCCGACATCAGTTTGCCATCTTTGTTTGGAATCACCACTTCGCAAAGCAATGTGCGCGATTCTTGATTGAGCCCGCCAGAAACGTGTGTCACCGTGCCAGCAAAAATTTGTCCAGGCAATTCTGAGACTGTAATTTCAGTCGGCATTCCAGCGTGGATATAACGATAAAAACTCTGAGGAACATATGCGTACACGCGCAAAGTACTCGTGCGAGCCATTTGAATCAGCACATTGGCGTTTGTGCTGCTGCCCGAGGTTATAAGAGCACCATCATCTACGTTGCAAGCAGTAATAACACCATCGCACGGAGCTTTTATCGATTGAAAAGAAACAAGTGATTTGAAGCGCTCTTCTTTTGCCTTTCCAGATTCAACTGTCGCACGTGCTGCAGAAATGCGTTCTTCATATGCTTCCATCTGCGCTTTGGCAGCGGTCACATTCGCGTTGGCTTGTTCTATCAGAGCTTTGCATGCGTCTACATCGCGCTGTTTCATGTCGCGTTGTTCGAGACTTATTGCCCCTTCTTTTGCCAGATCGTCATATCGTTTGACCTGACTTTCAGCCAGTGCGAGATCTGCTTGTGCTTTTTTGACATTGGCTTTTTGAGTAGCAAGACTTGCTTTTGACTGAGCAAGTTCGGCTTGAGCAGACTTGAGTTGCGACAAAGCTTGCTTGTGCTCCGCTTGAGCCTCTTTCAATTGCTGCATGACTTCGGGCGTCTCGACTTCCAGCAAAACCTGATTAGTTTTGACTTTGTCACCGATATTGACGTAACGTCGCTTGAGAAATCCATCTGTGCGAGCGTAAATTGGAATTTCTTGGATGGGCTCGATATTCGCTGGCAGGGTCAATTCTTGCACAGGAGGAGCTTTGCTCACTCTCACAGCTGGCAATTCAAGCACAGTCTGCGCTATACGCTGCTCTTCCTTGTCTAGCATTTTAGAGTTGGAAATACGCGGAAGAACTCCGAGCGCCAAAAGAAGAGTGGCTCCACAAGCAAGAATACCAAGCATTATATAAAATGCCATTGGAGGTTTTTTCAAATGAGCGGGAGACTCTCGCTCTTGCGATAACTTATCCATTTCTACCTTTTGTACCTCAGGCATGAGTGTAAGCTACCTCTCTTGTTTTGCGTTCGTGGATTTTTTGCAAAGTGTTATGAATCAAGGCGAAAGCGCATGGCACAAATAACAAAGTCGCAAATGTTGCCATCATCAAACCACCAATAACCGCTCGTCCAAGCGGAGCATTTTGCGAACCGCCTTCGCCTAGTCCCAGAGCCATTGGAAGCATACCTATAATCATGGCAGAGGCGGTCATAAGCACTGGACGAAATCTTGTAAAGGCTGCATTCAACGCAGCCTCGGTGGGAGTAGCTCCGTCTTGCAATACTTCGTTGGCAAAAGAAATTAGCAAGATACTATTAGCCGACGCCACACCTACACTCATTATCGCCCCCATTAAGGCAGGCACGCTGAATGTAGTCTGAGTGCAGAACAAGGCAAGAATAATTCCAGCAAAAGCGCCAGGAATCGCTGTAAGAATAATAAATGGGTCGAGCCAGGAATGGAAATTGACTACGAGCAGCAAATAAACAAGAAACACGGCAAACACAAGCCCCCCAGCAAGTCCCAGAAAAGCTGCATTCATACTTTGCGCCTGACCTTTTATGTGGAAGAACGATCCGCGAGGCAGTTTCGGCTTCATTTCTTCCAGTATTTTGTTAATGTCAGTCATCACGCCACCAAGGTCGCGGTCCTGCACATTTACAAAGACATCGAAAACAGGCTGAATGCGCTGGTGCGATATCACAGCAGCAGTGGTGCCGCGCGAGACAGACGCCATATTGAAGAGCATTTGCGGCTTGCCTGTCGGCGAATTTATAGTGGTGCTCATGATGTCGTCAATATTGGTGATTTTGTGCGTAGGCGTTGAAATTGCCACCAAATAGTTGACACCATTCTGAGGATTAACCCAATACGAAGGCGCGGTCTGAAAGCTCGAACTCAAGCTTATTAAAACAGACTGAGCGATGTCGCGCTGAGTGAGACCGAACTGATTTGCTTTAGTTCTATCAACGTTGAATTTAAGTTGCGGTGCGTCCATAACCTGGTGCAAAGTTACATCTACGGCGCCGCGAACACGTTTGATTTTTTCTCTGAGTTCGAGTGCCACCTGATAATTCTTAGCTTTATCACGACCTGTCACTTGCACGTCTATTGGTGCAGGAAGACTTGCGTTCAATATCTGGCTTACGATATCTGCAGGCTGGAAGAACACTGTACACTCGGGAAATTTGTCTTGAAGCATGCGACGAATTTTCTTTTGATAATCGAAAGTCGAGCCTTCATGCTCTTTTTTAAGACCAATCAAAATTTCGCCGTCGAAATTGGAGATAGTTATATTGTCCCCATAAGCCAGGTTGATACCAGTCGTAGGAAGACCGATATTGTCGATAATAGACTCGAGATCGTGCGGCTTTATGACGAGCTTTATCTCGTCTTCGATTTTTTTGAATACTTGCTCGGTCTCTTCGATTCGAGTACCGGTGGGGGTGCGCACGTGAATGCGGATGGCACCTGCATCTACGCCTGGAAAGAAGTCTTGCCCTATGAATGGAAACAAACAGAACAGACCGCCAAATAGAAGAAGGAAACAACAAACAGTCGTTTTTGTATGTGTGAGCAAAAAGCGCAAGATGTTTTTGAACTGTCCACGCAAACGCTCAAACTCATAGTCGACGCCTTCATATACAGGCGTTATCCAGGTTCGTTTTGGATTAGCATGATTTTTCACTTGCGCGCCAAGCAAAGCTTTAGACATCACTGGCACGAGCGTTCGAGAAAGCAAATAGGAAAACATCATGGCAAACACTACTGCCATTGCAAGCGGCACAAAGAGCGAACGCGCAGGTTCGGTCAAGAATAAAACTGGCACAAAGACTATACAAATAGAAAGAGTAGATACAAAAGCCGGTGCTGCAATTTGCTGCGCACCATCGAGAATCGCCGTGGTAAGCGGCTTGCCCATATCGAGGTTGCGATGAATGTTTTCCACTTCGACAGTGGCATCATCTACAAGCATGCCAACAGCCAGAGCAAGACCACCAAGTGTCATCGTGTTCAATGTTTCGCCAAGCCAGCCAAGACAGACTATAGAAGCCAAAATAGACAATGGAATAGAGATAGCAACTATTACTGTACTGCGCCAGCTTGCAAGCAAGAGCAAAATCAATAATGCAGTGAGACCGGCAGCCACAGCGGCTTCCTTGATAACACCATCGACCGCAGACTTGACGAATACAGACTGGTCGGACATGAGCGTGACTTCGAGATCTGGAGGGAGAGTCGAGAGAACACGAGGTAGAGCCTCGCGCACTTTTTTCACCACTTCTATAGTTGATGCGCCACCAGTTTTCAAAATATTGATTAGGGTGGAGCGCACACCGTTCTGGTGCACGATATTTGTCTGAACAGCAAAACCATCATGAACGTGCGCCACATCTTTAAGATAGACAGTCGAGTTGCCAGATTGCTTGACTGGCAGATCGTTGAAACCTTCGATCGTTTTGGGACTACTGTTTAATTGAACAGCATATTCCATATTTCCAATCTTGGCAGAGCCACTTGGAATAATCACATTCTGCGCGGTGACAGCGTTAGCAACATCGGCTGGTGAAAGACCTTTTGCCTGCAATTGCTGAGGGTCGAGATCGACTATGACCTGACGCATTTTGCCCCCAAAAGGCAATGGAATCTGCGCACCTGGAGTGCCTGAAAGCCCCGTTCGGATAAAGTTCAAACCAAAGTCGAACAATTCGGATTCGGAGTATTTTTTGCCGCCCACACCAAGCTGCAATACAGGTACGTCAGATGCGCTGAATGCTGTTATAAGCGGCGGAGTAATTCCTGGAGGAGCAATCTTGAGCATCGTGTTGCAGATGGCTGAGATGGTGGATACCGCTTTGCCAACGTCTGCGCCTTGATGCAAAAATATTTTGATTACAGAAATTCCGTCAATCGAATTAGACTCGATATGCTCGATGTCGCCTGTGGTTGTCGTAATGGCACGCTCACAAATGGTGGTGAGTCGATTCTCCATGTCTTCTGCGGGCAAGCCGTTATAAGACCAGACCACCGTAACTACCGGGACATTGATATTTGGAAAAATGTCGGTGGGCATACGCATAAAACTGAAGACGCCGAGAAAGGCGATCAATATAGACATCACCACAAAGGTGTAAGGTCTGCGCAGCGCTAGTTCGACAATCCACATGAACGCTTATGCAAGTGTCTCTTATAAGGCTCTCTCGAATATTATAGTTTATACGAAATATTCTGACTAGCCGTATTTTTTAAACGCTTACAGAGATGGCGATTTCAGACTTTTTTCATTCTCTTGACGATCGAGATTGTGTTAGAATCGTGATCATGTCAAAAACACAGATCAGTGACGAGCGCAAAAGCGAAATCATTAAAACCTATGCGCATTTTTTCAATCGCCAATCGCAAGGCTATTTGAATAGACGCGCCACCGCTTTGCTAACTATCGATCTGAATGAAATTCTTTTACCCCTAGGTCTCACACGCAATCACTGGGTTATTTTGAGTTGCTTGTGGAGACAAGACGGGCTTCCAGTCACATATATCGCCAAACAAGTGCAACAAGTGGGCGGGACATTGACTGGCGTTTTAGACCGCATGGAAAAACGCAAACTCATTAAGCGTCGCAGAGACAGAAACGACCGTCGAATCTGGCGAGTCTGGCTCACTGACGAAGGCGTGCAATTAATCGATTTACTGCCCGAGAAAGTCGAAAGCATCTGGCAAAAAGCTTTTAAAGACGTAGGCAAACACGATCAAGAGCGCTTTTCGTCTCTTGTAAATAAGGCAATCAATAATTTGAGTCCAGAACACAAGCGCGAATTGCCCGAAAGCGCGCCTTTAATTCCAGCTCAATACGCCCATATTCTGCCTCCATACTCGCTTGGATACAGAATGAAATTACTGTCTTTACTTATGACTCGCGACTGCACCGAAAAAATCGAACCATACAATGTCACCACCAGCCACTGGATTGTTTTGTGCCGACTCTGGCAGAACGACGGCGTTCTCACAAGCGAAGTGGGCGAATTTCTAGAACAAATTGGTGGTTCGCTAACCGGAGTTTTAGAGCGCATGGAAGAGCGTGGATTAATCACTCGCAAACAAGATAAGACAGATAAAAGATGCTCGCGTATTTATTTGACCAGCGCGGGACTGGAGTTGATAGAAGTTTTGCCCCAACTGGCGCAATCTTGTCTAGACGATACACTGCGAAATATTTCAAATGAAGACAAAGAGTTTTTTAGATCCTTTCTGAACCAAGTAATTTCAAACTTCGTTTAAATAGAACATTGGGTCAAGCGGAAATTGAACTTGAGATTTAATCACTTGTCTTTTCTTTAGTGGAGATATGTCTGAGAAAAAAGGTAAGTCTAAGATTGTAAATATATGCAATTTTAGTATACCAACATTACAAGTCCCAAAGGCTTGCTGTGCCGACGATACCAGTCACCGCATCTGATGCGATAAGTGTAAAAGCTCGTTAATTATTTCATCGCAGTTGCCTGTAAAAGACTAGTATCAAACTTTTGCAAATGCAACTTTAGCCGATGCAATTCTCGACCGCGTAGTACATGGATCTTATAGGCTAGAGTTGAGTGGTCCTACTCGCCGAGATCCCAAAAGCGGAGAAAAATAATGACCACTACAGGAGACCTTCTTGGCAAATGGCCAAATTAAATGCTACAAGGTGGCCAAAAACATGCGATTCCCCGGCCAAATTCATGCGATTACGCAGGTTAAAGACGTTCCTTTCACCCTCTTCTAGAAATCCGCGACTAAGAGTACCTTGTAAAATCATGATTCGATTCAACTTTTTTCTAACAATAGCAATATCATTTTTAGTTTTTATACCGCTTAAGGTGTTTGGAAATTCTTATGACTTCGCTCCTTTTCCGCCGACCACAATTGAAGAAGCTTGCAAAAGATCAAAGTGTATTTATGTTGTCACATACAAATCTTTCAGCATTCTTGACTCAAAAGCGCCGGTGTATAGAAACTTGTTTGCTTCCTATATCATTCACAATCAATTGAAAGGGCAAAAATCTCAGGCTACAGATTTAAAAATTGAATATGAGATTAGCGAAGATCCAAATTACACTCCTCCTGAAAAATGGAAGTTCAGTAAAAAGGTTATGCCTAAGCCTGGTTCCAAATGGATTTTGTTCGTAACCTATAACCTTACAGATGGGAGTATGTGCACTTACAGAGGATCATATGGAAGAATGCCTCACTCTGAAGAACTAGAAAATGATATAAAAAATCGTGTCCGTTCGGAGCGTTTTGACGTGGAGCCCAAATCGTGATCCATCTCGATGGCACGATTTAGATCTTTTGAAGATCTCCGAGTTGTCGAAAATCCGAGTATGGTTGTTATGCGAAGCTGAGATTTATGCGAAGTAATGGTGGCGATCCCCTGTGTGTCTACAATAAGTGGGACAGTCAAGGGCAATAATTTAGTGTAAGTAACCGAGGTGTCCGTTCGGACCCTTCCAATTTCTCGTTTTTTTTTGAAAATTCAAGGCACCATATACAGTGGCAACAATATTTGCCAACGCCTGAATAACTCTTTTATGTTTCACCATGTGATTTCGAAAAGTCCTAGATGATGGGCTTTTTCAAAATCTCATCAGGCTGAAGAGACTTTTGGGATAGTTAAATGCAGAGCCAGTTCAGCATTTTGGATTTGGTGTTTCAGTTAAATGGAACCAGTCGCTAGCTAATGCCAGCGCAAAAGAAGAGGGACGGTTGAGTCGTCCCTCGTTGTTGTGGTTAGGTCAGAAAAAACTATTTAGAACAAATTAGATATTGATGCCACCATCTGCTGCGATAGTCTTGCCGGTCACCCAGCCACCATCCGGTGATGCTAAGAACGCAACTACTGCTGCAATATCTTCCGGTTCGCCTACACGCTTGAGCGCGGTCTTTTCATTGAAAGCTTCTTTCGCTTCATCTGAAAGTGCTTGGTTGTACATGTCTGTAGCTGTGGTACCAGGCGCCACTCCATTTACTGTGATTTTTCTTGCTCCAAGTTCCTGAGCCCAAATTCTTGTGAGCGAATCGAGAGCGGCTTTGCTTGCAGAATAAATACTCATGCCTGGCGTGGCAAATGTTGCAGCAACCGAAGAAATATTGATGATGCGTCCATTGTCTTGAAGTAAAGGCAGAGCTGCTTTGGTGGTTGCGATTACGCCTCTGACGTTTACATCGAAGATACGGTCGAACTGCTCTACATCGACGTCTTGAAGGGGACCACCTTCCCATACGCCAGCGTTGTTAATAAGAATATCCAGTTTGCCATGGTCTCTTTTTATTTGATCAATGAGTTGATTCACTTCTTTGTCTGATGCTACATCGGCTTTGTAAGCGTATGCTTTAGTTTCGTCCTTATTTATTGAAGCCAAAACTTGTTCGGCAGAATTTTTATTCTTAGAGTAGGTCAAGGCGACAGTTGCCCCTTCTTCCGCTAGACGTTTGGCGATGGCTGTTCCAATTCCGCGTGAACCTCCTGTCACCAGAGCGACCTTTCCTTCTAATCTTTTGTTCGATAACTGTTTCGACTGTTCTTCTAAAACTTTCATTGATCTACTTCCCTTTTATAAATGTTGTTTGTCCGCAGCGTTGCTTTATCCCTCAATAATAGACCGACCGGTCTATTATATTCAACTATCCCAAAAATAATTAGTCAAATTCCCCAAGATTCCTACTAATAGAGACAATTGCGTTTCATTGTTTTTGAACTATCGCCCCTAGCTGGAAAAATAATTTCATAGTGACAAATAGGCCACAAAATGAAACACCTAACTATAAGCCGAAGCCGCATAAAATCGGCCTTCAAGGCTAAGGGTAGGGCATCGGACAATTTCACTCGTGCTATGCAAACAACTACAAGAGGACTTGATGCCATGTCACCTAACGAATCTACTAAAATTCAATCTATGAAAGAGCTGGAATGGTTGGCTCACTTCTATGTCATGCATGGAAGACAGGATCTGGCTGAAAAAATCTTTCAAGACGTAGAACAAATGCGAAGTAGGACGAAAGGCATGGAGCAGAGTCCGTCAAAAGGTTTGAATAACGTCAAACCAGACTCTACGGATTTCACTAGCCCCGCTTAGCCCAGGCTCTATTGGATGCGGCTTCCAATACCAGAAGTTTTCTTCCTTCCCGCACATTGCACCATGACCCATGAAGTGCCAATAAATGTCGGCAACGCTAAAACCATGAGCGATGGCTGAGTCTCGCACGAACTGATTGAAACGGGTCAATAATTTCACATCGAAGCTAGAATACAGTTCTCTTGCGCACGGCATGATGCCTGTGTCGTCAGTGGGGTCATACAAGGTAGTAATAATAAATTTGCTCTGCGGACAAATTTTCTTGAAACTGGTCAGTAGTTTATCGAAATTGTTTTCAATCTTTGAAAGGCTCTCTTCTAGCGATTTTATACGCTTCATTTCAAAAGCGTTCAAAGCTTCAAGCATGTCATTGCCACCAACTGTAACTGTAATTAGATTCTTACTATGCTCATAATGAGCCAGTTTTGCCTGAAATTTATGATCGAGCAGGTCGGAAATTGTGGCACCGTCGTATGACAGATCGGCATACTTGATTCCTGGAAAGAGTGACACAAGGTCTTTGCCAGCAAATTCAGGAAATACTTCGCTGTTGTTCGAAAAAAGAAGTGATGCCGAGCCTACCTGATTTAAATTTGTGAAACCCTTAGAGTGAGCGTCACTTGCGGCGTAAAAGTCGATAGTCATCGAATCGCCGATTGGTACGTAGTATTCAAACACTGAAAAATCCTATATCACTCGTAATTAGCCAGTGCCGCAACCACCGTTTCCATACCTCCTACCACACGCGCAAAGCACGGATAATTCAACTTCTCTGGAGTGTCAGCACCTGTATGATAGTAAGGATTTCTGTATAAGGCGGTATCGGTAATCATAACTGATTGAAAATGGTACTTCCAAAAATACATTTGATCTGACCAGTCAATCCCTGTTATCCACTCAGGAGCGGAAATACCTTGCGAGGGGAAATCGGTGCTACTGCGAAAAGCGCTTATGCATTTTTTTAATAGCTTTTGCGAATTTAGGTTGGAAACGAATCCAATAAAATTACCTTTCTCGGGATAACCTGGCAAATAAGCCAAAGGATAGCGTTGCGAGTTTTGATCATCTGTATAATAGCCAAGAGATTCAAAAATTAGCACCGCTTTCAAATTTTCCTTGCCTTGCTTGCATCTAGTTGCATAATGGTAACTGCCCATCGAATGGCTTCTGAAATAGGGCGGCTCCTCACTTGCAAAAAATACAAATCTGATAGTACGCTTACAATCACGTTCAGAAAATAATCGTGCCATTTCAAGAACGCTTGCTACTCCAGAGCCATTGTCGTCCGCGCCAGGACTTGTATAGACCGAGTCATAGTGCGCACCTAGAACGATTATCTCGTCTGGATTTTTACTGCCTCTTTTCTCCGCCTCTATATTGCGACATTCCATGGTGTCCACATTGTATTTTTGTTCTTTTACAACGTATCCGTAAGACTTGAGCCTGTCGGTGATATAGTTCAAACTCATTTGCAGCGTTATTGGGTTGTTGCGAATACCAAATTTTCCGCCCAGCTTTTCTACGTGTTCTTTGAGCTGGTTTTCAATTTCGATTTCGTGCCCTGTCAAGTCAGAAAAGGCTCCTTCATAGGATTTTCCCGGCATACTCATCATATTTACTACGAGCATCCCTGGCACCGCCAGTAGTGCTACAGCAGCTAGAATAAGCAAAAGTTTGAATTTAAGATATGTGGTTGACTTCATTGCGACGCAGATAACTAGAAATAGATCGAACCAAACGAATAGATTCGAATTAAATCGTAGTAATTGCCTCGATTTCCTGAGATGCAAATTTATCCGGGTGCAACTCTCTTTGCTCGACAATGAGCAATGCGCTGCCAACCACTCCAGCGTAGTCTCCCAGAACAGACTTTTCGACAGTCAGTTTGGAGCCTGTAATCGGCAGAATTCTTTTTTGAATTTCGTCCTTTGCCGTTTCGAAATAGTGAGGTACAGACTCGATTAGACCGCCACCAAGAATGAGTTTTTCCGGATTTAAGAGGGTCAATGCAGAGGTGAGCCCTATTCCCAGAAACTCAGCTCCTTGCCTCACCGCATCTTCAGCCAGTTTGTCCCCACCTGCCAGAGCCTGAAAAATTGCTTTAGAGCGCAAAATGCCTTTGGATTCGTCAATCTGATTAGCGAGCACCGATTCTTCGCCACGATGGACTCTAGCTACGATAGCTTTGGCAATTGCTGTGCGCGAAGCATATGCTTCAAGACAACCATGTCCACCACATCCGCACTGTCTGCCGTCTGGAAAGAGCGTAGTATGTCCAATCTCTCCAGCAACACCTGTGTGTCCGCGCACGAT
This sequence comes from Cyanobacteria bacterium TGS_CYA1, assembly GCA_026129135.1. Taxonomy (GTDB): domain Bacteria; phylum Cyanobacteriota; class Vampirovibrionia; order Obscuribacterales; family Obscuribacteraceae; genus Aved-18. Next base: position 206,887 of record JAHCIQ010000007.1, read on the forward strand.
TGAGCCGTTGACCACCACTCCCGAACCAACACCAGTGCCTACAAATACACAAAGGAAATTCTCGCAATTCACTCCAGCACCAAAGCTTTTTTCTGCCAGAGTAGCCACTTCGACATCATTGCCTAACTGCACCGGAACTCCGTATTTCTGGCTGAGAGGCTCAGCTAATTTGACATTGGTCGAACCAATGTTTGCCGCAGCCAGCAGAATGCCATTTTGTCGGTCAGTCATCCCAGCTGCGCCAATTCCGATACCTAGAATTTCGCTTGCAGTGATATTTGCTTCTTGTAAAGCCTCGTCAATGGTGTTGCAAATCTTACTTACAACTTCGTCTTGCTCTTTGGCTTGTTTTCGTTTTTTCTTTTCAGAAGCTAGGATTTCACCAGTTTCAATATTTACCACAGCAGAAAGTACCTTGGTGCCGCCAAAGTCGACCCCTACTGCATATTTTTTGGTCATTGAGAAATCTCCGACTAACTCTTAGGTCTGCCGAATCTAAAAGGCAAAAGAAACTTGCTTTCGACCTTTTGATGCAATCTAAGCATTTTTCTGGAACGCTTCGATGGCTTCAGCTCTAAAAGAGTAGCATTTTTTTCTGCTTGACCATTGTTTATAGTGATTAGATTCTGTGCAAGACCCGCCAAAAGTTCGGTTTCTGGAACATTGCTCTTCAGCCCCATTTCCATGGCGACCACGTCTTGGGTGAAGTTATTGGAGGCGCAAGTGAGATCACGCGTGACATCATTTTCAGTCAGGAATACAGACCTTGCTTTGAAAGGTTCCATCGACAGTGCAGGCTCTTCTCCTTCGAAGTCGGCAATTTCTTGTTTTGGAACATAATTGCGATTTGGAGTTTTCACCAGAGCACGTGCCGCCTCTGTATCCATTACCACGAGGCTTGCGGCAACCCTTCTTTGCGAGCTTCTGTTTTGAGTGACAGTCTTGCCCATTACTACCATAGAGGTGCTACCACCACCATCGAGGTTCATAGCATCGACACAACCGAGCTTGAGCATGAGCTTAGCCAGATTATAGATATTATGCTGTCCTTCTACAGTGATGATGATCATTTTCTTGTCGGCAGTAACACCACATGCGGTGCGACGCGAAACTTTGGCAGTGGAAAAACTTTTGCCGAATTTTTCATCTTGAACATCGACGAGCAGCTTACCGTCTCGAATCAGAGTGGGTCCACCACTTACCGATTGAACAACGTCTGCCCAATTAGATGGGTTTGTTTTCCAGCTCAAGAACACATGGTCAGAGCGCTTCAGCTTTGCCAATTTGCTATCTTTCTTATCGCAAAGTACAAAACCACCATTTGGAATATAGAGATTGCGAGCGTCGGTGCCAATCACTTCACCTGTGTTGCTCACAGCTACAAGGCAGCCATCGTAGGGTATTTTGACGTGGCTACCCCAGCGCTGAGTGTATAAAATAAGATGAGCACCAGATCTTCGCGGCTGGTTGACAGTGTTTACCCAGAGCGAAGGAATATCAGGATTAGATGTGTTCAGAATTCCATGCACGTCTACGCGATCGAATTTAACGTCGCGCGATTCGGTGATGCCCATGGCGACACGATTGAATATAGACCCGGCGATCCACTCGCCATCCATGAGCAACGTACCAAGTGGTGTTCCGTCTTTCTTGAAATAGTTGGCGTTGACCGCAACCAGAGCACCACTTTCTTTGGCGTGCTCTTCGGTAGTTTTTAATTTGTTGAAATAATCAGAGGCAAGATAGGGACGCACAGCCAGATCTTTGTTCTTCAAATCAACTTCGACCACATTTACATGTAATCTGCCTCGATACATTTTGTGTACTAGACCTGGCTTGAGTGTAGCAGTGCTCAACGAATCAAAAAGTGATTCTAGCGGCGGAGTGTGAACAACCACGATTGGCGCGGCTTTTTCTCTTCTTCCCCGAGCGCCTTTTTTACCCGACTTGGCTAAAAGTGTTTTGCCTTTGCCTTTCCTGGCTGAATGACCGCCTTTAGCCAGGCTTCGCTTGGATAGAGCCTCGTGCGAGCTTCTTGCTTGTTTGGGACTTGAAGATTTCTTTTTGGTTTTAAATAACGAACGCTTGATTGACCCGCCAATGGAACCGCTCATGGCAAAAGCGTCTTTGCTTGGACCATGAAGCGAACTCGTGGCAAAAAAGCTCAGTGCCAAAAGCGAATAGACAAATTTTTTCGATATGCGATTTTTAAAGGGCATCAAAATACTAACGAATTACCAAACAAGACCTATCAACACTATACCCAAAAATAGTGATAATAAACTGACTAAAACAGCCCTGGAAGCTTAATTCGCTAGAAATTACTCGATGTATATGCGATCGCTATGCCTTAGCGGTCAAAAACTTGTCTTTATACTCTTTGGCAAGGGCTTCGCGCACGCTTTGATCTTTTATAAGCGGGAAGCCCATTTCTATTCGTTGCTCGAGATAAGCCCGCGCTACCTTTTCAGCCAGACGTCTTATTCTCAAAATAGTGGCCATGCGCTCATCGCGTCCAAGAATTCCGCGTGCGTCCATGAGATTGAAAGTGTGCGAGCATTTCAAAATTTGCTCGTAAGCTGGCATTACCAGTTTTTCGCCAAGTAACCTGTCCGCTTCGCCTTCGTGCACCTCGAACAAATTAGGCAGTGCCTCAGCATTGCTTTTTTCAAAATTGTATTTGGACTGCTCCACTTCATTATTATGGTAGAGCTCACCATACAAGACGTTGTCGTTCCATTTGAGCTGGTAGACGCTGTCCACGTTTTGCAGATACATCGAAATGCGCTCGAGACCATATGTAATTTCAGCAGCGACCGGCTTTACATCGAGTCCACCAGCCTGTTGGAAATAAGTGAATTGAGTTATTTCCAGCCCGTCTAACCAGACTTCCCAACCCACGCCCCAGGCGCCTAAAGTTGGCGACTCCCAGTTGTCTTCGACAAAGCGGATATCGTGCTCTTCTGGGTTGATTCCAAGGACGCGCAAACTGTCGAGATAAACTTCTTGAACGTCATCTGGAGAGGGCTTCAGAATTACCTGATACTGAAAATAATGTTGCAAACGGTTGGGGTTATCGCCATAACGTCCATCTGTAGGGCGTCTGCATGGGTCGGTCACCGCCATTTTCCACGGCTCAGGACCGAGAACTCGCAAAAACGTACCTGGATTCATAGTGGAGGCGCCCTTTTCAAGGTCGTACGCCTGCAAGATCAAACACCCTTGTTTGTCCCAGAAATCATTCAGGGCATGAATAGTCTGTTGGAACGTTAGAGAATCGCGCGCCATTTTTGACAACCGTATATCCAATAATAAATTGTCAGTTTAACATACTTTCTCAAGGGTAAATTTCTAGCAGGTTAGGAGAATCAAGCGTGCCAGAAGAAAACGGCGATCAGGGCGATACGCTCAAAATCGGTACAGGTCAGACGAGCGAAGCACAACACGGCTCAATTTCGACAGCATCGGCTCAAAAAACGATTATGAGCCCTGCTTATCAGAGTCAACGAGCACAGAGTTTACTCAATAACATTAACGGCGTGCTGGTGGGACAGACTCAAGCCGCGCGTTTGACGGTTCTATGCCTGCTTGCAGGCGGTCACGTACTGGTCGAAGACGTGCCTGGAGTGGGCAAAACATTGCTAGCCAAGTCACTTGCAACTTCGATTGATTCCAAATTCACCCGTATTCAGTGTACTCCCGACCTGCTTCCATCGGACGTTTCTGGTGTAAGCATTTTCGATTCCAAAGAAAGCACTTTCACATTCAGACCGGGTCCGATTTTTACTAATATCCTGCTTGCAGACGAAATAAACCGAGCCACGCCAAGAACTCAGTCGGCGCTGCTCGAAGCGATGGAAGAAATGCAAGTCACCACCGATGGTACCACTCGTAAATTGCCCGATTTGTTTTTCGTAATCGCTACCGAAAACCCAATCGAATATCACGGCACATTTCCTTTACCCGAGGCTCAGCTCGACCGTTTCATGATTGCTCTTTCACTGGGTTATCCCAAATTACACCAGGAAATCGAGATTCTGGACAAGACTCTGAAAGAAGGTTCTTTCGAAGCAAAAGCAGTACTGACCGAAAAGCAAGTACTCGAAGCAAGACAGGCTGTAAAAGAAGTTTTTGTCGAGCCTTCAGTCAAAAATTATATCGTCTCGATTGTGAGCGCCACGCGCAGCCATCCCGGAGTGGTGCTCGGGGTTAGCCCGCGCGGAAGCCAGCTTTTGATGAGAGCTGCCCAAGCCAACGCTTTCATCGATGGTCGAGATTTCGTCCAGCCAGACGACGTCAAATTTTTAGCACCATTCGTGCTGGGACATAGAATTATCCCCAAAGTTCGGGAAAGTCGAGTAAGCCATGCTGAACTTATTGAAAGAATACTCGAAGAAATCCCCGTACCAGTATAGATTTCCGCTCACTACCCAAGGTGAGAAATTTTCGCTCGAAGGGCTCAACTTCGGTATTCCGGCGCTTACTGGCTCGTTTTCCTTAATCGTCCAGAAGAATTTCTATTATTTTCTTTCTGCTATTTTGCTTTTATATTTGTTTGCGGCAGAAACAGGAAACGACTGGCTCTATTTATTGACTGCAGGCGGATTCACGACCATAGCCATGTCTGTGATCCTGCCTTTCTTTCAAGTCTTCGACGTTTCAGTTAGCGCCTCTCTGCCTCACGACCTTGTAGCAGGCGACCAGTTGAATGTAAGAATAAAACTGGATCGAATGCTTGGCTCGATGAAATTCGCTCATATTTTTCCCATTAAATGGCTGGTTGTGCGGATAGATTTGAAGAATATCGATTCACGGCAAAAATTCAGCGTGCTCGAACCAGTTTCAATCGATACCATTATCAACGAAGAATGGATCATGGCTCAGAATCCCTCTATCGAACGAGGAGTCTATGAAGTACAGTCAATTCAAACCTTTTGTTGTTTCCCCTTTGGACTGGCCTGGTGGTCTCGCAGTTTCGATATAAATTCTCCAGGCGTTCTGGATAACAAAAAACTGGTCGTATTTCCTAGCTCGACTGGCGTACCTGGGACTTTTTTATACAGACTCAGAGCTTCGGGCAATACCGCTTTGATGTCATCCGCCTCTCGCTCCACAGCTACAGCGCCTTCAACTTCGGTAAAGTCGCTTCGCGAATTCGTTACTGGCGACGGAATTCGTTTAATTCACTGGGCGTCTTCAGCCAAAGCAGGAAAATTGCTGGTACGCGAATTCGAACACGAAGGCTTGCCCAGCTACGACGTCTTGCTCGATTTAATGGCACCTTGGAAAAGTCAGGAACAGTTCGAACTTGCCGTTTCTGCCGCGACTTCGCTTTTGAATCTTGGCTTTCGTATGGGCGGATCTCCCTATCTTTATGTTATTCCAGATCCGGAAGAACCATCGGCGGTGCAGCCTGAGTTCTTGCTCGACATGCCTCTTTTGACAGCCGGCATGGCTCGCTGGTCGCAAATGCTTGCGCGTGTTCAACCGCTGGCGAGCAAAGATGATTACGAAGCACCTGTTCCGCATTTTGGCGTGGATAGTAAACTGGCTTTGCTTGCCGTTTTGCCCGTGAAAGAAAACTCCGAAAATGCAGATTCAATGGGAGTCGATTTATGGGTACTGTCTCGCAGATTCAAACAAATTACCAAAGAAGCGGCCAAAGAAAAAGCGTGGCAAGATATTGAAGGAGTCAATAAGAATATTCCTTTGCACACGGGTCTTGGTTCTGCTGACCGCAGAGGCTCAGCATCTGCATCTCCCGGGCGCATCATTGCCACTCTACAGAACTATGATGAGATTTCGGCCTTATGAGCACTATTGCACAAACGTCGCTTGAAAAATCAATCACTGTTCGCGTGACCACTGCATTCATGGCGTGCCTGATCATTACTTGCTCGTGCTCGTACATTCAATTGAATCCTGGAATTACTCTGCTTTATTTGTGGCTTGCTTTCATAGGCAGTTACACATCCTATTTGTACGGAGAAAAACGACCGTTCTGGCTGCCTTTGATTCCTTTTGCCGGAGCCATTTTCGTAGTGGGCGCTTTTGTTTTGCAATGTACGATGATGTTCATGAATGGTCATTTGAACCTGCTTTCCCCACTGGTGCAAGTGCTTGCCGGACTACAAGCTTTGCATTGTTTCGACCTCAAAACGCGACAGGAATTCGCTGTCTCCACCCTGATAGGAATTGGCTTGCTCACTTGTTCTGCATGCCTTACTACCAGTGCGGTTTTCGTTTTCTGGCTCATAAGTTATATGCTTTTACTTTCCTTTTTGCTTTACTTCGTTTCGGTGTCACAGACCAAGACGCTTGGACCGACTACTGAATCAAATCTTCAGTCTGCAAGACCCGGATCGCTAGCCCAGGATCACAGTACCGAATATCGCAAAGCGGTATCGCTGGTGGTACTGACTCCAATTTTGATTTTACCTGTTTTGTCTATTCTCGTTTTCTTCTATTTTCCAAGAAGCGATTCTCTCTTGAGTGTAATAACAAGAAATTTCATCGCGCCATATGTCGCAACAGTTCCGGGATTAGGAGGAGGTTCCACCCAATTCAGTCATGGTGACAGATCGAGTCAGGCTGGAAGTGGCGCCAAAAAGGTCATTGCAAGCTCAGGCGGCTCAGGCTCAGGCACCGGCACCGGCACTGTAGCCACGGCGAGCGGAGCTAATGGCGCGCCTGCAAGCGCCACTGCATCTGGTGCTGGAGCTCAGGGCAGCGGTACTATTTCCGGCTCTGGGTCCAATCCCGGATCGGGCTCTGGCTCGGGATCAGGCTCAGGGTCATCGGGCTCTGGTTCGCAATCGAACTCAGGAAGCAAGACAGGAAATGATGGAAAACAAAGTGCCACTCAAGTTCGTTCGATTGAAGAAGCAAAAAACATTACAGCCACAAGCGATCAACAGGTCCAATCGTACAATCCAACGGCTGCAGCACCAAGCAGAGCCGAACTCGAAACAGTGGTGTTCAAAGTGGCTTCCTCGCGCCCTGGATACACAAGACGTATTACTTACGATTCATACGACGGCAATGGTTGGACCCGAAGTGGTCCCGTTTCTGGTATCACATTTCAGTCCGAAAAATCAGGCTGGTTCGATGTAGGCAATGCTAATTCACTTTTATTGCCACCCGAATGCCAGACGGTTGAAGTCAAACAGGAAATAACTGTTAACTCCTCCCTTCTTGGAGACATGCTTCCAGCGTACTGGATTCCAGAAGCTGTAAACGGAAATTTCAACACTCTGACTGCTCAAGCAGATGGGTCTTTGAGGGCAGACCAGCCGCTGAAAGACGGTGTTACTTATACCGTTATTTCGCATCTTCCCATCTACAAAATCGATGTAATGGAACATCTGGTGCGGCGCTCTAACTCGTACTTTGAAGGTCCGAACGCCCATGAGCTGGAAAAAATAGAGAAAGGACTGATCGACAAATACACTGCCCTGCCTGCAGATTTTCCGTCAGAAGTGCGCGCACTTGCTTTTAAAGTGGCTGGCAAAGACAACAACTGGTTTGTACAGGCAGAGCGCATCAGCGAGTACTTGCACAAGAATTGCAAATATGAAAACTCTGATTTGAAGCGAATGAGCAAAGGTGATTTTGTCTACAACTTCCTTTTCCGCACGCGCGAAGGAAATTGCGTAGACTTTTCTTCTGCCTTTGTCACAATGTGTCGAAGTATCGGCATTCCAGCACGCATGGCAGGCGGCTATCTGCCTGGAACTTTGAACAAAAACACAGGCTTTTATGAGGTGCGACTGAAAGACGGACACGCCTGGGGCGAAATATACATGCCCAACTGGAGCTGGATTCCATTCGATCCTACACCAAGCCCCAACGCAACTTATCCAGAAACTGACAAACAAGCAAGTGGTGCCACCAACTGGATTTCGGCCTTAGCAAATTCAGATTTGATTCGCTCGATAAACAAACAGAACAAACAAGCCAATAGAAACGGTGCTGGGCTCGGGGCAGGCATCAAAGGCAGCAAACTCGACAAGCCTCCGAAAAATTCGACAGCCAAAAAAACTGACAAGGATAAATCAGAAAATCCCTTTGCTTTGCTGAATACAAAAAGTGATTTCGCCTGGCTCAACCAAGTGACTGAAATCCTTGCCCTGGTTTCGTGGGCGGGAATCGCCGTCGCCCTTGTTTTTGTATCCATGCTTGCCCTTTTCGTTTTTCTGATAAAAAAATGGCGCCCGCGCAATCCCTTTGCAACAGCCGAAGTTAACAAACCGAGTTCCGAAATTTATTTACGTGTGGTTGATTGGCTCAAGCCTTATAACGTGCAGAGAGTGCCTTCTGACACACCTACAAACATACTTGCCAAAGCAGACGCGGCATTTGCAGAACTGGAGAAAATGGGCTCACCAGCCAGTCTCGAACTCAAGACGCTCTTGCACGAATTCACTCAGGTTTATTCTTTAGACAGATTTGGAGCCGGCGAGGATGCAAAGGAATTGAGCCAGGAACTGGAAGGAATGTCCAAGAAAATCCGAACTCTCTTGCCTCCAGTGCCTTCAGGAAGTAAAGTGAATCGCTAAAAGTGGTAGATTAGTTATATGTATTTAGCGGCATTTGACGTACAATTATCGTCTTAAACGCAAGCTTCGTAGTTCTAGTTCATTCAAACCTAGTTCATTCAAACAAGGATTGGTAAGCATTTATGCCTCCACAGGTCAAAACAACAACTGGTTTTCAACAACAGCAGGAATTCGTTCCGCCATATCCCAACTCGATTGCCGAAACTGGGTTGAAAGAAGGCTTCCTGGAAGAGTTGGTCCTCAAAGATATTTATATGGTCAACTTCGCCCTGGGTCGTGAAATCGCATCGCGAACCATGTTGCCATTCAAACTGGTGGAAGAGATTCTCGAAGTTCTCAAGAAGCAACTGCTTGTTGAAGTTAGAACCTCGGGTGGTCTTGCCGACTATGAATACACCCCTACCGAAAAAGGTCGCGACCGCGCCAGAGCCTATTTCGACCACAACGCTTATGTGGGCCCCTGTCCTGTACCGTGGAACCGTTATATCGACTCGCTCAAGTATCAAACCATCCGTCGCGAATCGGTCACCCCTCGTGACCTCGAAGTAGCCTTTTCCGACATCATGGTTAACCGACGCACAATCAACTCGGTTGGTCCGGCTATCAACTCCGGACGCGGGATGTTCTTGTTTGGCGAACCCGGAAATGGAAAAACCTCTATTGCAGAGCGTATCGTTCGTTCTTTCAAAGGTCACATCTTCATTCCATACGCTGTAGAGTGCGATGGACAGATTATCCGCGTATTCGACAGCCACAACCACGAATCGGTATCGGCAGCCAACTATCCTCGCGACTATGACCACCGCTGGGTGCGTATCCAACGCCCTTGCGTAGTGGTGGGTGGTGAGTTGACTATCGACATGCTCGAACTGCAATTCGACTACGGTACAAAACTGTATGAAGCTCCAATCCAGCTCAAGTCCAATTGCGGCTTGCTGCTAATCGATGACTTTGGTCGCCAAAGAATCGACCACAAGTCACTTTTGAACAGATGGATTGTTCCTCTGGAAAAACGAGTCGACTATTTGACTCTGCACACAGGTAAAAAACTGGAAGTACCGTTTGAACAGTTGCTCGTTTTCTCGACCAACTTGAACCCCTCCGACCTGGTAGACGAAGCCTTCTTGAGACGTATTCCGTACAAGATCAATATCGCAAGTCCAACCGAAGACGAGTTCAAATGGATCTTCTTGCAATACTGTCAGCGCACAGGCGTTCCTTACAACGAAGAAGCTGTCAACTACTTGATTGACTCGCAATATCGCTCAGGAAAACGCACAATGCGATGCTGCCATCCTCGTGACGTAGTCGACCAGGTAATCAACCTCTGCACATTCTTGCAGACCGATCCTCGTCTATCTCGCGAGTATCTCGACCACGCTTGCGCAGTCTATTTTGCCGCTATGGGCAAATAGAACTCAGCAGCAACAGTAAGAGCGATAATAAAAACACTATGCAAGCGAATTTCAAATCTCGCTTGCATATTTGTTTTACAACGACAAAGTAAATCAAGGCACATGTATACTCGATTAAAACCCAGGCTGGCGGCGGCTTGATATTTATTTGCGAAAATTCGAGACTCGAGAAAAAACTGGTCACGCTCAACATATATTCAAGCGGGTAATAAGCAAGAATATCGAGACACCATCCCATTTCGCGCCCCAGAAGGCAGACCCATGACGAGACAAAGCCCAGTATCGTAAGTGGTGCCACTAAAGGATCGAGCAATAGATTCACGACCAAGAAAAGTGCGTTAATTTGCTTGAAATAGAGACATGCCAGGGGAAGAATCGCTGCCTGAGCCATTAACACTACCGCACTTGCAGATCGCAACCAGTGCATAATTGATTTTAAAACTGATAATTTATTTTCTTCTTTTTGCAAAGCAATATTTTCAACTCCGCAAAGAATGCTTGCAGTAGCCGCATAAGAGAGCTGCCAACCGATATCCAAAATCGAAAACGGATCAACCACAAGATGCAGAAACATTGAAAATGCAAGCAAGGCAATCAAGTTGATACGTCTGTCACTAAGCTTGAGCACTAGAAGAAGAATTGCCCAGATTGCCGCTCTAACTACCGATGGAGACGTTCCTGCAAGCAGCACGAAACCAATCACCGAAATTATTCCTGCCACAGACACTAAAAAACTAAAACGAGTAACAAGGCGCAAGACCAGACACATAGCAGTTACGAAGATAGACAGATTGAAACCAGATGCAGCAAGCAAATGCGATACACCCGAACGTCTAAAATTGTTTTTCACGAAATAAGGCAAATCCACTACTTTGTCTCCAAGCACTATGGATGCGAGCAAATCGCCGTTTGTTTTACCAAGTATTTGCTCGTGCCGCTCGACCATGCATTTTCGCATCTGCACAAAAACGGGCAAACAGCGAGGACAATCGCCTGTAACTTGTTCGTGCAATATGCTCAAGCGGCTAAATATGCGATTCTTGAGATAACGAGCAATGCCATTCACATTCAAATCTTCGAGCGAATTCGATTGAGCTTCGACCAAACAATGCTTGCCTTGTGCAATTTTATTTGGATAAATGCTGCTGGCACTTCTTACTATTTGATGATTGATTTCTATTTCTTGAATAACCGATGTCCTGAGCCCAAGTCCTTCTTCAATATGCGCGCTCAAAACAACTCTTCTATTGGGCACAAAATAATAATCGTCTGGTGACGGTACTGGTGCTTGCAACAACCCAAAAACAATTGCATGATTAGCCATCAAGTACAAGAACACTCCAAACCGCTCTTTGCGTGCGATCAAAGCGGCTGCAAGACACAAAACAGCTATGAGTATTTGACACCAGCCAAAATTATACTGATACCAGATATAGTATTGCACATCGGACGAAAGATTATGGTGGCACCAGTAATCGCATACAGAATAGATGGACGCAAACAATCCAAGCGTCCAAAACAAACACCCAAAAATGGTTAAATGTACTGGTCTTAAGTCCATGAACAAATCTCATCGCACCATCTACTAATTAGACGATTTGAGATTTAGATTAGTTCAATCACCCCTTGCCAGTTTAGGTTGAACTGGCGGCATATTCGGTTGGGAATTTAGCCTTGATTTGAGCATTCAATCTAATATAAATGGCCGTGAGCCTGTTCATATTCTCGATATCTCCAGGATTCAAGTCCGCCAAATTAGCGAATTGGTTTTTAGCAGCAATCAAAGCACTCTTAACATTGGTTGTAGGGTCTGAACTGTTTCTCTTGCCATTAATCAACTCAACGGCTTCTCTGCCGGCATTGACATCGAGAGCTCTTTGAGCAAGCACCATCAGCGCAAACGCTTTATCTCTATTCAATTTTGCTATAGATCTGCGCTCTTCGGTAGAATCTGGGCGATCCCACAATCCCTGGCTTCTCAAACTTTGCTCGGCCTTTTGGGCCAAATCGCCATTGTATTTGACGAAATTAGTGAAGAAATCGGCAGGCTTTTCATTGGCAGCTTTGACCATTTCAGGTAATGCTGCCTCATAATTGTGTGGTTCGTAAACGCGCTTCATCACTCCATTTATGCGCTGTATTTCTTGCTCCAGAGCTGCAACTTCAGCAGCTTTGTTGACCGGGGTGCCATTAATTGTTGCAGGCAGAACATTATCGTTGTATTTGCGAATCAGTCTGAATGCTGCATCTCTTGCTTCTCTCAATTTAGACAAGGCTTGCGAATTCAAATCGATATCGGTTCCTTTGCCAAGGAACGTATTGCCTTGATTTGAAACTCTGGTTCCATTATTCAAATAGTTTTCGCCAATTGCCGCACCCAAAATGATCATTTTGCGATCCGAAATTGCTCGCTGCTCCCAATTATTTTGACCAGCATTCAATGTTTCAGATTCTGCTTTTACTTTGGCATAGTCAGCCTGTGCAGCCGACCATAGCGAATCGCTCAAATTGGAAAAGCTTTGTCTTGCAGTTGCAAGCGACTCAGCCGTGCGAGCGGTGCTATCAGCGTCCATAGCCGTTTTGGCTCTACCTGATAAAGTTTTAGTTCCTGGAAAGAAATAGTTCCAACCTGATTCGACAAGGTTTCCAGCTAAAAAGCCTGTTGCAAGAACACCAACTTTGAAGACCCCACTACCCAGCGCACCTGGAACAGCTTTTGCTACAGCTTGAGGAATGAATCTCTCTGCTGCCGCTGGTAGTGCCCAATTTGTAAGTCGTGTAGGAACCGCCAATTTATTTGCCATTGTCATGCCGCCAATCATCGCGACATCGTCCCACGCAGTGTGGGTTCCAAGCGGGGTATCCCTAACTGCATTGGGAACAAGCTTGTCACCATAATAGGTTGTTGCAACAGTGCCAGCCATGACCATTGCGCCAAGACCTCTGTAGGTAGCGTTAGGAGCAAGGGCACGATAAGCCATGATTCCGGCAGGAACAGTTATGTTTCCTACTACCGAATCAGGAGTATTGGAATCGCCCAAGTTGAATACCCATTTGTTCAATCCTTCGTAGGCATTCAATCCAATAATGCTTCCAGCAGGATCTCTGAATTTCGCGCTGAGATTTATATTGGGGTTGATTTTTACACCAGGTGCCCATTTTGCGGCGAAATCAGAAATTGCCTGAGTGGATCGTGGCAAACCACCAGCCAAGGCATAAACGCCTAGAGCCGGAACTGTAGTGGCGAAACGGTAAGTCTCATTTTGAAGGCCATTATTAACTTGCTGTGCACTGTCAATAGTTTTTTGAGTGATTGGATCAAGTACGTTTGTGACAGGCTGAGTTGAATCAAGAGGCAAGCCAGACGTAGTGAAATTCGGCTGCGGAGCGATTCTTTGATCAGCCGCAGTAATAACCGGTTTAACTTCAACACCATCGGGCTTAGCTACAGGCGCTACGGTCAAAGATTCACTAGGTGCAATTCTGGTTTGATCGGTTACTACCGGATTTATTACTACTGGTTTAGGTTGATCTAAAGTTACTGCACCATTTAAATTAGCAACTGGTTCTTTCACCACTGGAACTACTCCAGGTTCGAATTTAATTGGTACAGTCTTAACTGGAATGGTGTTCACTGGCAAAGTGTTATCGCCAGCTGGAAGAGTGATTGCCGTAGGATTATTTATCACGGCATCAGTCGAATTTACAATCGGAACGCCAAAAAACGAGCGTTGATTCGGAAAAGCAGTACTGATTTTTATAACGAGAATATCACTTGTCTGCGGGGCAAGGGCCATCGCGCCAGTGAAATTCAAAGCAGGACGTTCGCCTACGTTGTAAAAATTACTGGTGAACTGAAAACCCATGCCACTGTAAGCCGGAACACCGTTGTTCGATATGAAACGAGGAGCGACTTCAGGGCTGTATTGAGCGTTGAATTGCTGATAGGGCGCAACATAACCAGGAATGAATGGCTGAGTCTGAGGCATGTACTGGTCTGGCACATAAGACTGATTTGGCAATACCTGTCTGAATCTGGGATCGGTAGTGTCTTGCGGGGGAACGTACAGTGGATCACCAGGAAGACGAAACTCAGTTCCACCATTTTCGAATGGTTTGGCACGCGTGGGTGAGTTTGGGGTGGGATTGAAATATGGGTCGCTGGTTTTGTTATCTGCTGGCGGAACAAATTTGTTGCCGTTGTTTAAATCGGCTCTCCAGGGTTGAGTGCCGTCGTTCACATAGTAAGTGTCAGCTGCGGGTCTGGTGATGTTCTGGTCAGGAGCGACCGTGAAGCTAGCACGAGCAAGGGTGACTTCGTTTTGAAGCGCATTGGTCGAATCTTCAACCGGTTCGGCTTTGGCTAGATTGATATCGCCTTCGGAACTCACGGGGGTCTTGCCTCTTAATCGCTAGCGAACTGGGGGAGTTGTCGCTGCGTATTTAGATACTAGAGGCTAGCCGGGTGTAAGTGAACTCGTAAAATCACTATCGCCCATGGGAATATTCCCGCTGCGGCGCTAATAAATTATTTTATGGCGCTCGAATTCATGTAATAACGGCTGTGTGCAGCTGCGGGCTGACCGTTGTATTTTGCCGAAGGACGCAAGTTATAGGGCAACTCGCAACGAGCAGTCCGAGTAAAGACCATTTGTCCAATTGGCATTCCGGCGTGCAAACGAACTGGGCGATTGCCCACATTCACAATTTCAAGCGTAATTTGAGCGGGCGGATGACTGAATCCAGCGTCGATAAATCCGGCTGTCACATGCACCATCACACCTAAACGCGCCAAACTTGACTTGCCTGTGAGCTGACCGACGATATCGTCTGGCAAGCTGAATTTTTCAAGCGTCGCACCAAGCACGAACTCTTTGGGGTTCAAAACCAGGCTTGCCCCTTTCACGTGGGTAAGTCCTTCCAGTACAGTCTGAGAGTCGTAAGGGTCTATGACTGAGCCATTTGTGTCGTGCCAGGAGAACGCGTCAGCTAATCTGACATCATAAGAGTTTGGCTGGATCAGTTTTTCATCATAAGGCTCGATGACTAGAGTTCCGTTTGAAATTTCAGCTCTAATTTCATGATCTACCAGGATTGACATAGATATAGCTCCTGCATATACAACATTTGAAAGACGTTCAACACTTAGTATAACCACAGCAGGTGTATAGCTCACAAGCCTCCATTTTCATGAAGGAAGTGCTCAAATCACCACAATCGGGGCACTTTCTTAGCATAGATATACTATTTAAATAAGAGAGATCTAAATTAGAAAGAGCGCTGCTCGCTGTCGCTGGCGCACAGTGGTCGCATTCGACCAGAGTGAGGTCGAAACATGCACCGGGTGTTTTGACCGGTGCTGGCAGTGAACTTTTGGGGTCGGTTTTCTTTACGTTCAAAACTTGCGAACTACGACTGGTATCACGATAAACGGTAATTCCTTTGAGATTCAATTCCCAAGCCAATTTATATGCAGACTCCACTTGCTCGACCAAGGCGTCGGCAGGAAAATTTATTGTTTTGGAAACCGCGTTGTCCGTATATTTTTGGAAGACCGATTGCATCTTCACATGCCAATCGTAAGAGATTTCGTGCGAACACACAAATAAGCGTTTGATATCATCGGGAATACCATCGACTTCACCAAGCATTCCCTGCTCGGCAATAGCGTTCATTATGTCTGGACGATCCAGTCCCGCATCCTTAGCCACTTTTTTAAAGATTGAATTGAACTCTATAAGCTCTTCACCACCCAGCACGCGTCTTATATAACTAACCGCGAACAGTGGTTCGATTCCCGAACTCGTTCCTGCAATCACAGATATAGTGCCAGTTGGCGCTATAGTTGTGACAGTTGCATTTCGCATCGGTTTATTTTCGTTGCTCCACTTGGAAAATTGCCAGTTCGGAAATACACCACGGGCGGTGGCTAGCTCGGATGATGCCTCATGTGCTTTATCTTGAATAAATCGCATTACCGATTCACCCTTTTCAAGCGCTTCTTGAGAGTTATAAGCAATGCCCATCAAAATCAGTGCTTCGGCAAATCCCATTACACCAAGTCCAATACGTCTGTTGTTTCTGGTGGCATCGGCAATGAATTGAAAAGGATAGTTATTCACTTCCACTACATTATCGAGAAAGCGCACTCCAAGCGAAACGCAGTCAGCCAGTTCGTGCCAATTGAAGTCATTGCTTTTTTCGTCTACAAAAAGCGATAGATTAATTGAGCCAAGATTACACGCATCACCCGGACCAAGCGGCTGCTCGCCACAAGGATTTGTAGCCTCGATATCTTCTGTTCCAGGAATGAATTCACCGTCACTGCCCTTAGTGGCATAAACCGGATCGGATGAATTTATTCTGTCTATGAAAACGACGCCAGGTTCGCCAGACTCATGCGCATGCTCACAGATACTGGCAAAAACAGCTCTTGCATTCAATTGTTTTACTACTTCACCAGAACCTGGATGAACCAGATCGTAATTGGTATCATTTGCGAAAGCTTGCATGAACTTGTCGGTAATCGCAACCGATATATTGAAATTATTGAGTTTAGAGCGGTCTTTCTTGCACGAAATGAATTCTTCGATGTCTGGATGGTCGACTCGCAATATTGCCATATTGGCACCACGTCTGGTGCCACCTTGACGAATAGCATGAGTAGCGGCATCATAAACATTCATGAAACTCACAGGTCCCGACGCCACTCCGGCATTGCTCGAAACGAAATCATTTGCCGGTCTCAAACGACTGAATGAAAATCCAGTGCCACCGCCCGTCTTATGAATCAAGGCGGCATGCTTGCAGGTTTCGAAAATACCTTCCAAATTGTCTGGCACAGGCAAAACGAAACACGCAGACAATTGTCCGTTCGCTTTTCCAGCATTCATCAAAGTGGGCGTGTTTGGAATGAATTTGCGCTCTATCATCATTCGATAGAATCGATCGCCAAAGCGCTCGACTTCTTGCTTTGATGCGCCAAAAACTTTTTCAGCTTTAGCTATCGCTTGAGCGACTCTTTGGAATAACTGGTCTGGAGTTTCGGTGACAGTGCCTTTCTTGTCACGCAATAAATAGCGTTTTTCCAAAACTCTAAGCGCATTTTCTGTAAACAAAACACACCTCTCTGCCTTTCCTGCACAATAATATTATACTACATTTGTATGCCCCATATATAGCGTAGATTAATCAACGCTACACAAGATGTGGCGGCTACGGTTTTCGCGCACTAAAACAGTCAGCCTTTCGCCTACTTATCTATAAGTAAATTCGATCGCTAATTTGGAAGACTAAATGGTCAGGTTCAAGTTCGAACTGTGTCCAGGATAGACTTTTGCTGTTGGGTTGATATGCACAACGGCGAAGTTCACAGCCGTAGCAGCTTCAGCGGCGCCTGTAGCTATCAGTTTGAGCTTAGCTGTGTGTGAAGCGATATCGCCTGCAGCGTAAACGCCTGGAAGATTGGTTTCCATCTTTTCGTTTACTGTAATGCAGTTCTTATCCATCGAAAGTCCCCAGGCTCGCAAGAAGTCGAGGTTGATAACAAACCCGATACTGATAACCATGGCGTCAACTTCAAGTGTTTCTTCGTTGCCAGTGCGATTATCGAAAATGACTGCCTTTTGAAGACGTCCATCTCCAGACAATTCTTTCAATTCATAGAATGTTTTGACGTCTACTTTGTTGTGACGCATTTCATCGACCGAGCTCTGCACAGCACGGAACTGGTCACGTCTGTGAATCAAAGTGACTTTGTTTGCAAGAATCGAAAACTCGTTTGCCCAGTCGACAGCAGAATCTCCGCCACCAACGATGAGCACATTCTTGTTGCGGAATTTTTCTTTGCTTTTGACTGCATAGTAGAGCGAGTCATCTTCCCAGGCCTCAGGATAAGCGAGGTCGAGGCGCTTGGGCATACAAGCTCCAGCACCCAGAGCCAACAATACTGTTTTGCTGTAGTGAGAAGTATTCTTATCTGTGGTGATTTTCCAGATAGTCTCACCGCCTTCCTGGATTTGCTCCATGAATTCGACCTTCTCGCCAAGCGCAAAAGCTGGCTTGAATAGTTGAGATTGAGTAGCAAGGTTTTTAGCCAGGTCTTTTGCCAAAATTTTTGGATGGCCGGCAACGTCGTAAACATATTTTTCCGGATAGAGAGCGGTCAGCTGACCACCTAAATCTGTCAATACATCGATAACCTTGGTCTTGAGTCCTCTCAAACCGGCGTAGAAAGCGCCGAAAAGACCAGTAGGTCCGCCGCCAATTATTATTAAGTCAAATACTTCCATTTGTTTATGATGGTCTCCGGAATGCGTCACTAAAGCTGAAGCAAGCCCTAGATATAGTCCGGTATTGTATTATATCGAGCCTTTAAAATGCTTCAATGTCTGCGTTTCGTGAAGCACTTTATATCATCGGTTAACCACAGTTTTCAGGCGAGAACCTCCCACCTGGGGAACATGCATCTGATAGACGCCTCCCTGTGGCGGGGAAGCCATGTTATAGCCCTGCGGTGAAGGAGCCACAGGCTGCATCATTTGCGGTTGCCCCATCTGTGGCTGCCCCATTTGTGGTTGCCCCATTTGTGGTTGCCCCATTTGTGGTTGCAATGTATGCATGGGATGACTTGGATGCATTGGATGTACAGGATTCAAAGATTGTCCAATCAAAGAATGTGGAGCTACAAGATTTTGTGCCGGCGCGTGAAAAGGCGTTAATGTTGGATGCGAAGTGATAATCGGTTCAGGATTAGTCACCTGAATTTGTTCGCGACCGCCGCGAATAACTAAGGAATGCGCCCCTTGCGCTGCGGGGTTCCACGATCCGGTGGGAGCCAAAGAACCGCTTTGAGCATTCAGTGATTCCTGAGTGAAATTTTGCGCGCCGTTCATCTGTTGCGGCTGTTGACTGTTGTTATTGTAAATTCCAAGGTTCGGTGCAAAGAAGCCGTTATAACCAGGAGCTGTCTTAATAGGCAGAGCATTGCGCGAATTGCCCATCATGACCAGGTCTTGTCTAGCTGTAGGAGCCACTGGTCTTGGCTGCCCGAGAACTTGATTGGCAAGAGGTTCATGACGACGAATCCAATAAACGACAAAAAGCCAGGCGGTGAAAGCCAGAAAAGCCATCGCCAGCAAAAAGTTGGGAGTTATTTTGATACCTTTGGCAAGCTCAGAAAGTTTGATGCCATGAAACTTTTGAGCGATTTTTTTGGCCGCAGCGTTTGCATCGTTGTTTTTGGGCTGACGAGCCGTGGTCAAGCGCACGTCTTGCTCGACATGTCCTGCCAATTGTTCTATAGCACCGTCTGCGACTAAATCGGTCATTGCAACGTCCCTTATACTCGGGTACAGCTCGACCTGAACCGTATCTGTCTTCGATTCTATATTTATCTAGGCGGTTGTAAATAGTAAAACTACGAAAGTACGCAACTCGCTACATTTATATTTGCTCAGGATATAACTTATTAGTTATATTCAACCTGGCTTGTTTAGCTGATTTCAATACCTTCAAGTTGTGCCACTCGTTGACGAAGGCTTTCGACCAAACGCGGCAACTCATAGATGCTGGGCAATCTTTCTTCAATTGCAGTGACGTGACGTGTTAGTTCAAGCGACTTATCCATCAGTTGGATCAGAATCTGCTGGGTAGCAATCAACTGTCTTTGATTGTCCATTATTTGAGATGCAATTTTGCTTGTCTCTACCTTTTGATCAACGCTTATGGTGACCAGTTCGGTAAGCTTGTCCAAAAGTACTTTTGCCTGATTGGCGGTCATGCCAGTCTGCTGAGATTCTTGATCGCTCGCTTCGTCGAAAAACACTTCGAAGCCATCTACATAGTCGTCTCCGGGTTCGGAATTGGGAACCGGTAAGCGGTTTGGTTGAGCCATTAAATCCATTACCTCATATGAGTTATGGTGCACCAAATTCAGTGCGCCGGTGAAGAATATATATCTCTGAATCTCCACGCCCCAATAGTGGTGGCGTCCATAGAATTATAACTAAAGCAGATAATAAAACAAGTGGTGCGTCCAATTTTTTTTGATCAAACTTCGACGCCTTTTTTAAATACTCGAAGAATGGGATTCCACACCATTTTGTAGGGAATCTCTTCTAAGGCACCAAGATCCCAAATGATGATATCAGCCTGATACCCCGAGTACAATCTTCCTATATCCTCCCCTCTACCAATGGCATAAGCTGCGTTTGCGGTCATTGCGGTCAAGGCTTCTTCAGCTGTCATTTTCAGTTTCATGCACGCCAGACCAAAAATCATCGGAAGAGAAAAAATATGACAAGAACCTGGATTGAAATCAGAACCAAGCGCGACGCATGCTCCTTCATCAATGAGTATACGAGCGGGAGCGTGCTTTTCTAGATTGAGGAAAAAGGAGGTTCCGGGCAAAAGCACTGCCACCGTATTTGATTCAGAGAGACAACGTATATCTTCCTGTTTGATAGCAAGCAAATGGTCGACACTAGAGGCCCCTAAATCGCAGGCAAGTCGCACGGCACCAAGACTAACAAATTCGTCGGCGTGCACACGCAAACTCATACCCAGCTCGGCTGAACGCTCGAAAATTCTCCTGGTATCATCGAGAGTGAAATAGCCTTCATCGCAAAAAACATCCGAATAAGCTTTTTGTGAATCGAGCCATCCGTATTTGCGCAAAAGTTCAGCTGCGGCGGGCAGCATATCCCTTATAATCACATCCACATATTCCGCTTTCTTCATTTCTTTTGGCACCGCGTGTGCTGGCATAAAAGTGGGCGTGAGTTCTAGCGGTTGATTTTGATGCAGTTTCAAAATAGTCTCGAGCATCATCAATTCGGATTCGTGACTGAGTCCGTATCCAGTTTTTGCTTCGGCACTTGTCGTACCGTATTGAAGCATCATAGACAGCCTCTTCAATCCAAGCTCTTCCAGCTCATCGCTTGTTGCCTGCCTGGTGGCAGTAGTGGAGGCAACAATTCCACCTCCCGCTTTTGCAATTTCAGCGTAGGTTTTCCCCTGACAGCGCATCAAGAATTCAGCGGCTCGGTTGCCCGAAAAAACCAGATGTGTATGAGGATCGATTAAACCTGGTGTCACAAGCTTACCTTTAGCCGAGACCGTTTTGGTTTTATCGGTTTTCTTTATTTGCTTGCTCACTTCGCTCTGCTCACCGCAGGCCACTATTCGGCCACCGACACAAGCGATGGCACCATCATTGATACGAGTCAAACGTCCCATATCGTGGCCACGATGCGGTCCATGTATAAATGGAGGACTTACTAACTCTCCAATATTTTCTATAACAAGATCTGGTTCATGCATATTCATGCAGGAATTTTAGCTTATGCGCTCAGACAAAGTCCGTGAGAGTCATTATCATCGTCTTGGCTTTTGCCCATAGAGCAATAAATGCAACCAGGGCGATCGCACGCAGGGACAGTTTCTAAATCGCTTGCTTCAGAAAAACCTGGCGATTTCATTTCAATCAAACTATCTACGATTTTCTGCCAGTTGCTTTCATTGTGCAGATTGCTGTCTTCAACTTTAATAGACTCGACTTGCATTGAATTTTGTCCCATCAAACACGTTGTCATGACTAAATTCTGAAAATGCATTCTCGATTTGAGTTTGTCAGCCAGAAATTGTCTTGCCAGAATATATGCGCTTGCTGAATTGAGATTGGCAATTGATGAAGGTCTCAATCTAAAGTCCACAATTTCGATTGTGCGCGTGTCTGGGTACCACAAAACAAGATCGAAAGTATCTTCAAGATAAACCTTGGCACCAGGAACTTTTGCTCTGAGTTTCTGACCCACCAACGCAACCTGAGCACCTTGCGGTTTGTAGGGTTTGCGCACATAAGACATGAGCAACTTATATGAATAGAGAAAGAGTCTCGTGGTTTGATCTTGATTGAGATTTTGCTTTTCCATCTGTTCGAGCGGCCAGTATTCACCAGTAAAAGCTTGCACGTGGTGACTGCTTGTTACTCGATGCCTGTTGATTTCGGCAATGCCTTTTTTGACAAATTGTTTGAGCAAAGAAATGCCCTGAGCATTAGAATTGCCCTGTACACGCTGTGTACGATTTTCGAAGCTTTTCATACTTGCGATATAGCTTCGTTTGCAAAGGCTGAATGCCTCAATCATAGAAGGTAGAAACAATGTTTTATCCATTTTCGTTAGTCTCCAGCCAGAAGTATCACTAACTTTTGTATGCCATATTAATATATGGTATATTTCGGGTTAGCGTCAAATGAAATTCGGTCTGAACAATTTGCTACTCTAGTGATACCCGCGATCAGCATGGCTCCAAAACATGTCAAGAGGCGAGCAAAAGCGCCCACCAGACATAGTTTCGACCGCTTTTCCAGGGCAAATCAGATTACAAATCGGCATCATTTATATATGGATTAAAAGCAGTTTGGGAAAGTTTCGAGAATTAATCTATGTACAGTCGCAAGAAGTCTAATAACTTAAAGCCAGTTCTGAGTGTCTCAGAGCTTACGGACTCTATAAAGGATGTAATTGAAACTGCGTTCGATTCGGTTCTGGTGGTGGGCGAAGTCAGTAACGCAAAAGTCTATCCTTCTGGCCATTGGTACTTTTCGATGAAGGACCAGGATGCGACTTTATCTTGTGTTTGTTTCAAACAAGCCAATCAACATATCAAATTCAAATTAGAAGACGGACTGCAAATTATTGCCAAGGGAAAATTGAGTGTTTATCCGCCTCGCGGTGGATATCAGTTAGTGGTTACCGGTATTGAACCGGTAGGAATTGGCGAATGGCAACTGGCATTTGAACAGTTACGCCAGAAATTGGAATTAGAAGGAGTGCTTGCACCAGAGAGAAAGCGACCGATTCCTATGCTTCCTCAAAAAGTGGGCGTGGTGACAAGTCCAGCCGGAGCTGCTTTGCACGACATTTTAAATACTCTGAATAGACGAAACAAATCAGTGGAAGTAATAATTTCTCCTGCTAAAGTTCAAGGCGAAGGCAGCGCCGAAAGTGTTGCAAGCGCAATCTTCTTGTTGCAAGCAATCGAAGATCTTGACGTCATCATCGTGGCACGCGGAGGAGGATCGATTGAAGACTTGTGGTCATTCAATACCGAGATCGTAGCTCGCGCTGTACTATCCACCACTGTTCCAGTAATTTCAGGAGTGGGACACGAGACCGATGTCACCATTTGCGATCTGGTGGCAGACCTTCGCGCTCCTACCCCCACAGCCGCAGCAGAACTCGTATCGAAAGGGTATGCCGAACTGCAAGAACGTTTTCGTTCCTTGAAAAAACATCTATCCTCATCGCTCGATCAAAGACTGGGACAAGCTCGAAGACGTCTTGACCGTTTGAATGTGATGCCCAAATTATTGCGTTTTGAGGATAGAATCAAACACAAAATCGCAGCCCTTGCCCACAAACGCAAAGACGCTTTATCAAGCCTGGAAAAACTTTTGACCAAAAACAAACATCGTCATCTTGCCGCCAAAGAAAAACTTTCCACACTAGGCCCAAAAAATGTGATGAGCAGAGGATTTTCTATATTGCGCAAATTAGAAGACGGACAGGTAATTCGAAATTTTGCTCAAGTAAAGCAAGGTGAGACTCTGGAAGGGCTCTTGCTTGACGGAAAACTATATTTGGAAGTCAAAGAAACGCACGAAAACTGGACCACCCAAGGAGAGTAAAAATGACTCAAGCAGAAAAAACCCACGACTTTGAAAAGACGCTCGAAGAGCTCGAAGCAGTGGTTTCCCAGTTAGATGGCGAAGTCAAACTCGAGAAAGCACTCGAACTTTTCGAACATGGAGTACTTTTGTCCAAGCGTTGCGAAGAATTTCTCAAAGGCGCCGAACAAAAAGTGGAAATTTTAAAACGTCTGGCAGACGGCTCTATCGTTACTCAAAAATTTGACGACCCAAAATCTGAAACCATATCTTCGGTAGTAACTAACTACGATGTTGAAGAAGACGAAGACGACGATGAAGATGACGACGAAGACGAAGATGAAGACGAAGAAGATGAAGACGAAGAAGATGAAGATGACGAAGATGAAGACGATGACGATTTGAAATATTCATCAAAATCGAAAGTGAAAGCGAACCTACCAGCTAAGCAAGCGGCGCGCTCGCGAAAGAAAGAATCGCTTGAAATCGGGATGCAAACAGAATCAGCTGATTCAACCAATCAACTTCGGATCAAAATAGAAGAAAGCTAGAAACTAAGCTTCTACAGCTTGTGAATCATAAACAACCGGACGTCCGCCTTCAGGCTCAACTTCCAGGTCGCATTTAGCTTGAACTTCGCTGGTCAATTTGACCAGAATGCTGTAGGTGCCCAGTACGTTGATATCGCCCGAGATTTTCAAATCTCTCTTGTTGATTGGGGCGCCAACTTGCTTTTCAATCAGTTCAGCTACTTCTTTACTTGTGATTTTGCCATAGAGCTTACCACCGTCACCGGCTTTGGCACTCATTTTCAAGGTAGGAAGATTGGTGATAGACTCAGCCAGTTTGACAGCTTCGTCATGAGCTTTTTGAGCTTTTTTACGCAAAGCTTCCATATCTTCTTCGCGTTTTTTCATTGTGCCTTTTGTGGCCAAGACAGCCAGACGTCTGGGTTCGAGAAAGTTGCGGAAATAGCCACGTTTGGCTTCAACCACATCTCCTGCTTTACCAAGCTTTTGAACCGTTTCCTGAAGAATGACTTTCATGACAACTCCTGTGCCAGCGCGAAAAATATACGAAGCATAGAAAATACCACGTTCAATGCCCATACTCAAGGAGTTATTAAGCGAAATGAGACTTTGGCTTTACCAGTGGTTAGTCTTTGCCGATACTTTCGCGAAACATTCCCCGCACGCCAGAGGGGTCCGAAAGGAAGCCGAACTTTCTGTAAAACCCATCGGTACCTGGGTCAGCGTACAAAGTCACAAGCGGAATGCCATCATCTTCTAAGTGACGTAATATTTCGAACATTACAAGTCGCCCGACGCCTTGCCCTTGATAGCTTGGTCGAACAGCCATATCCCAGATTGTGGCATTGAACACCTGGTCGCCAGTGGCTCTGGCAAACCCAACCATCGCGCCATTGTGCCAGACAGAAATTACAGCAACGCTATTTTTCAGTGCCTTGCGAATCAGCTCTGGCTCTCTCCAGCTCCAGCCAACCGATTGACAAATATCCTGGACGTCTTCTGGGTTGATGCTCTTGTCACGGCTGACTTGCACTTCGTTAAGCAGTGGTCCGTTTTTGTCATCGAATTTTTTGAAAATACTCAGGACCATTTCAGTCATTCCTCTTTAAAAGCGCCAGAGACTCAACGTGATAAGTCTGGGGGAACATGTCAAAAGGCAAAATTCTCTCGACTTTATACCCAATATTCTCTCCTATTTCTCTGTTTTCCGGACTATTTGAAGAGGAATCAGATAGCAGTTTTGCTAAATCTCTTGCCAGTGTCACTGGATTGCAACTCATATACACGATTTTCTTGGGGGCCAGCTGCAAGACCGAATCTATCACAGAACCAGACACACCCTTGCGCGGCGGGTCGAGCACGATACAATCGGGCTTGAAGTTTCTCTTGATTAGTTCGGGCAGAACTTTCTCTACGTCGCCTTCTTCGAATTCTATATTGTCGAAATTATTGATCTCGACATTAGCCCGCCCATCGAGAACCGCCTGAGGATGATCTTCTATTGCCACCACTCTTTTGGCGCCAGGTGCAAGCCAAAGAGCAATAGTTCCGACTCCTGCATAAGCATCGAGTATTACGCT
This sequence comes from Cyanobacteria bacterium TGS_CYA1, assembly GCA_026129135.1. Classification (GTDB taxonomy): domain Bacteria; phylum Cyanobacteriota; class Vampirovibrionia; order Obscuribacterales; family Obscuribacteraceae; genus Aved-18. Next base: position 232,642 of record JAHCIQ010000007.1, read on the forward strand.
CGTTCTGGCGCTAGCACTATCTGCGGTATCACCAAAAACTTCTTTATAGATACGCTCCAAAATCAATTCGGTTTGTCTTGTATTTATTTGAAAAAAACTGGCTGCAGACAGGGCGAATTTTATGCCTTCTTTATGTTTCTGGCTGAGAGCGGAGTCTTTTGAAAAAAGAGTTTCTTCAATTTTTCCCACACCATCAATCGTAACCGTGCTTCCGCCCATTATGCGGTTTCCAGCCTGAGAGTTAAAATTGAGATTGACACCCTGAATGGCAGGATAATCTTTAATCAGCTTTGCCGCCACTTTTGCAAAATGATTTTGCAAATTATCCGAAAGCGCATAAAGACCTGGAGCGAACAAAACGAAAGTGACAATTATCTGTTGCGAACTTTGTGCTTGCCTGATTAGAATATGGCGCAATAAGCCCTTTTGCACTTGTTCGTCATAAGCTGGAATTCCCGCGTCTTCTAGCAATCGCTTAGCTGAAATCATGAGCAAATCGAGCTCTTCGGGCTGTACCAGACATTCGTTAATATCCACCAGATCGTGCGAGTTTCGCTCGTAATAGCCAACCTTCAAACGCCTCTTGCCAGTTTCTTTGATTTTTTGACCTTTCTGCACTGGAAACTGAGACTTGTTTCGATATCTAAAATATGGGTCTGCTCCCATGGTCGGCTCGAGAATGATATCGCTCAAATCGAGCTTGCCTATTCGCTTCATCGCCTGACGCACTATGTCTTGTTTGGCTTCAAGCTGAGCTTCGTAAGTCATATGCTGCCACTGACAGCCTCCACACCAATCGAAATAAGCGCATGGTGCTTCCTGTCTATGTTTTGAAGATTCGATCAAATGCTCGATTTTTCCTTTGGCAAAATCTTTTCTAACATCGTAAAGTCGCACTGTGGCCACATCGCCAACTGCAGCGCGCTCGACGAATATGGTACAGTTGTTGAACTTGGCGACACCCTCACCGCCAGGCGCTATGGACTCGATGGTCAAGTCCAATGTTTGTCCTTTTTTTAGATTATGCCAATTCAACTAGTACACGTCTCCGATATTCATTTTGGCTCTGGCGAGGGTCATGGAAAAATCAATCCTTTGACTGGATTGAACATCCGTTTTGAAGACTTCGTCAACGCCTTAAAAAGAGTAGTCGACTATGCCATCGACAATCAAGTCGACGTTTTTCTATTTTCTGGGGACGCCTACAGAAACGCTTCTCCAGAGCCCATTTATCAAAAAATGTTCGCCAGAGAACTCAAGAGGCTTTCAGAAGCCGGCATCTCGACCATTCTTGTTGTAGGCAATCACGACCAGATTTTGCGCTCTACCCAGAGCCATTCGCTGTCTGTATTTCAAAGTCTCGAAGTACCAGGTGTTATTACAGTTGACCAGCCTACATTTGAAACCATTCAAACTAAAAATGGTCCCTTCCAATTCATCGGTCTTCCGCATGTCACGCGCAATAATCTCACCACGCTCGAAAAATACGCAGGCTTTACAAGCGCGCAACTAGACGACGTTCTCGTGCGTCATGTAAGCGACCTCTTTCACGGCTTCTATACCAAACTCAATCCCGAAATCCCCACTGTTGTTTCTGCTCACATGAGTCTAGATCGAGCTTTGGCTGGAATTGAAGAAGAGCTTTTAGTGGGATACACGCTTACTTTTCCCGCCGATATTTTTATAGACGAAAAAGTCGACTATGTGGCAATGGGGCACATTCATAAATATCAAATAATTCGTCCCAAAAATCCAGCTATTGTCTACTCGGGCAGTCTTGAGCGAGTAGATTTTGGAGAAGCCAATGAAGACAAGGGTTTTGTTCATGTCAATCTTGAGCGAAATAACACAAGTTATTCGTTTCATTCTATTAATCCAAGACCATTCGTCACTGTCGATGCAGACTTGAGCGATTTGAACGGCGATGATGACGCCACAGAAATACTTGGCAAGAAAGTATCCAAAGCGGTGATTCCAGGCTGTGTTCTGCGTATACGCTATCGAATCAAACAAGACAAAGTTGGTGAAGTGAATGAACGCAAAATTCTGCAATTGGCTCAAGATGCTCTTTCTGTTCGTTTGCAACCAGAACTGATACCAGACAAATCAAAAGCGCGTTTACCTCAACTGACTGAGCAATCAGCCACTTCGCCCCTTGCGGCACTTGAACTTTATTTAAGTGAAACTTGCTGTGACGACAAGGAAAGACTGTTAAGCAGAGCCAAAGAAATCATGAATGAACTCGATTCGTCTGAGATAATTTAGTGATTCACTTTGGAGAATAACAATGTTTGCAATAAACAAGAAGCAACTGTTACTAGCCACCATGTCAGTTTGTGCCACCATCAGCTTAGTTGGTTGCGGAAGCGCCGATGTAGCTGACAAAACAAACGCGGTTACTAAACAGGGCACTATCGATGTAGAAACCATGACTGTTGGTATTCCAGAACAATCCTTGCAAAAAGCAGTATTTTCGTTCGCTCTTGACGATACACCTATCGCACATACTGGCGGCAAAAATCAGTACATGGCTCGCAACAAACTAAAAGATGGCGCAGTCGTGCTTGCTCAATGCAAAAATGGACAATGCTTCCAGTTGCAACACTTATACCGAGATACTCCGGTAAGTGCTGAAGAAGGAGAAGCAGCCATGAAAGCAATGCTTCCAAAAGATGCGCCACCACAATCGAAAGTGGATGACTCGCAACTTTCAGATTCCAAAATCAAAATGCCGGTCGTGGGTTATTACTTTGGTGATGACTATTACGGCACAATCACCTACACAAACCCTAGCGACAAAAAAGTGTTTTCAGTGACAGTGGACAAACTTGCAGTCCTGAGAGAAGGCAAAGAAGCAAGCGCAGCTGGTAGCGCAACTCCCGCTGAAGAAAAACCAGCACAGTAAGCTCAACAAAAGCTCTGCAAAAAAACTAAAGGCAAGGCCGTTTCTTTCGAAGCGGCTTTTTACTTTTCAGTCAATATTCTAACAACAGATCAAGGAACTCTTTTTTCGCTAATTTTTTTGAAAGAAATACAGCAGTATTTCTTTCACCGTAGGTGGGACAGAAAAGGACCTATTCCTTGCCTGTTAACGATTTCGGATTTTTTCCATTTCAAGCGAATGACGAACAGCCTCTTCGCGAGAAAGCGGGGTGAATTCATCACAAAAGCCTGTTCCGAGCTTGTTTCCGACTACATAAGTGGGACGAGCTCTTACTTCATCCAGAACTTTGGCCAGGTAAACTGCCACCACACCTAGCACCATAGCCTGAACGCCGGTGAAAAGGGCCATCGCACATACAAGGGCAAAATTATCCAACACCAACCCAGCTAAAATCCAGTGTACGAGGCAAGCAACGACACCTATTGCTGCAACTGCAAAACCAATTACAGGAATCGAATACAAAGGCAATATGCTGAAACTCAATAAGCCATCAAGCGCAAGCATCAAAAGTTTTTTGGGAGTGTAAGCCGTTTCACCAAGTTCGCGAGCGTCGCGCTCGAGCATGATGCCACACTGCTTGAATCCAAGCCAGGGTATTAGACCGCGAATGAATCTGGTCTTTTCGGGCATATGGCGCAGAGCTTCGACCACTTTGCGATCGAGCAGACGAAAGTCGCCTGAATCAAGTGGAATATTGATGCTAGAAACAGATCCCAGCAGACGATAGAACAGGTATGCAGTCAAACGCTTGATAGCACGGTCGCGTCTTTTGGCTCTGGTCGCATAGACTACATCGTAGCCCTCTCTCCATTTCTGAACCATTGAAGGTATCAGCTCTGGGGGATCCTGCAAATCAGAATCCATATTCACGACAATTTCGCCGCTTGCATAATCGAGTCCGGCTGTAATGGCAGCTTGTTGGCCAAAATTACGCGATAACTCAACCAACTTTATATGTGGATACTCAACGGCAATGTGACGCAAAGCACTAGATGTGTGATCCTTGCTGCCGTCGTTCACAAAAAGGACTTCATAAGTCATCCTGAGCGGGTTAATAGCCTTGCTCAGACGCTCAAGCAACAGCGTCAAATTGCGGGGCTCTTCATTGTAGACAGCCACAATTATGGATATATCTATGGATTCCGGGCGACTCGAGATGCTCAACTGACAATCAGCTCCTGAAATAAATTCAGTCGTCAACAACCTCGTGATTCTCTCCTAGACTTCAAGAATCGGTCAACTTGGCAATTCTAAGATTATAATTCTGCAATCTTTCTGTTTTGACGAACGTATCAAACAACGCTCAAAGACTTCGCCCAGTTCCAGGCTTTCTCGATTCCTTCTTTCAAATCTATTTGCGGCTCCCATTTCAAATATTTGCGAGCCAAATCGATATCGAGCACATTTGAGGGAACATCAAGTGACCGCGCTGGCGTCTTTTCGACCTTCACTGGCACGTCGACCACTTGCTGTATGGTCTCAACAATATTACTTAATGAATAACCTTTGCCTGAACCTATATTGAACACTCTTGGCTCACCTGGTTTAGCCTCGAATTCACCACACGCGATGATTGCTTTAGCCGCATCAGTTATATAGATGAAATCGCGAACTACCTGTCCGTCGCCAAAAATCGTAATTGGCTTGCCTGCCTTGATTCTGCCTAGAAAAACGCCAATCGCTCCCTGCTTTGAGTCGGGATTTTGTCTTTCACCATATGGATTGGCAATACGAGCAACGACATAATCTAAGCCGTGCAATTGATGATAAAGACTTAAGTATTTTTCAATCGCAAGCTTAGTGATTCCATACGAACAAATCGGATCTTTTGGATGATCTTCCTTAATAGGAACCGACTTTGGCACTCCATAAACAGTGCCGCCAGACGAAATAAAAACAAACTTCTTCACTTTGGCTGCCAGACTTTCTTGCACCAACTGCAAGGTGTCTACAAGGTTTGAGCGGACATCATAAATAGGATCGTTGTTAGATGTTTCAGGCAAAGTGGTGTAAGCCAGATGGAAAACGATATCCATGCCTTCGACTGCCTTTTGCACGTCACCATGGTTGCCCAGATCGGCGCCGATCATATACTCGACACCTGCGATAGGTTCCATGAATCGGCTTGGGAATTTGTCGAAAACTCTAGTCTGGTAGCCCTTTGCCACAAGGTGTTCTACCAGGCTCGTGCCTATAAATCCATTGCCGCCGATGACCACGGCTTTCATAATCTAAATATCCTATTTAATTTGCTCGACTCAAGTATTTTACAGGATAGAGGCGGATTCTGAGAAAGACTCACCTACTGGCTTTGCTTTCGCTTGCAATGATTTCAAGAGTTAGCGGGTAACTGTAAGCTTCGATTGCCTGTCCCTGAGCATCGAGGGCACGCACTCTCAGCTGTCGGTAACCAGAAGCTTCAAGCAACGAATCGGGTAATTCAACCACACATTTGTCGTCTTTTATTACACCTTTCAGCCTGGACTCAACCATCGATTCAGCGCTTTGAACACCGGTCGAATTTTCGAAGAAATAATTTGGCTTGGTTACTTGAACTTCAACCGATAACGGTTGAGCTTTTTCTTTTGCACCCGAATCGATTCCAGAAACATCGACAAGTACTTGATACTTCGTGCCTTTGTGTACAAAATGCGAACCATAATCAGTCCACGAAAGATTCTTGCCTGTTTGACTTTCTTTCATTTCGACAAGGGGCGCTCCTTGCTTGTAAGAAAGCAAATCTACTTTGGCAGCATCTACATGGTGCAAAGGAAGGTCGATAAAAATCTGTTCTATATTGCCGCAAGTCTGCCATTGCCAATATCCCGAAAGTGGAATTCGAAGCTTTTCTTTCAAGCAGACAAAATCTGAAATCTTCAACTTAACGAGATTTTTTTCTTCTTTACCTTTGAAAGCCAGTTCGACAGGCGGTTTACCAGGAGCGCAAATCTCACTAAGCTGAGTAGGTGAAAGAGCGATATCTAAAAAATCATAATTCGATGGCACTATATTCAGTGAACCAAGTGAAAGTTCAACATCGTTATCGGCAGATAAAGCAAGCGAAGCAGTGAGATTTATTAGCGCTTGCGAATCGGCTGGCACTGACACTTTAACAGGTTGCCACTTTTTCTCATTCCAGTTCCATTTATAAAACGGATATCCTCGCGCCGCTGTATATCTGAAAAATCCCAAATCCAGCTTATTATCGTCACCATAATATTTCGAACCAAACGAACAGACCCGATTTTCCAGCTCTTTCGAGAATGGCGGCTCTAAATAGAAAAGCAAACTTATGGCATTCAAAATCATATGAGCACCTTCGCGCTCGGTTGGCGTGCCCATTACGCAAACCCGCCTGCCTGGTTCGGTCTTCTGGGCAAGTGCTTTCGTTTCTACTCCGACCGCTCTTGTTTGTGCACCGGCATTAATCCAGCTTCGGTTGTTTTTGTAAGCCAATTGTCCATAAAAAACAACAAGCAGAGTCAGGACCAAAAGCCCGCCAGCTGCGATTCGCTTATTTAAAACGAGTAATTCATGCTTGGCATTTTCTGTTTTGATAGGAGCGAAAATCAAAACAGGCGTAAGTATTGAAAGCGGCACGGTGGCAAAAAACAAAAAACGTGCACCTTCCAAATCAAAACCAAGACCGTAGAGCTGATAGATTGGAACGAGGGTGACACCAAGCCAAAGAACAAGGAACAACATCCATTTCCGTGGCCAACTGAGCAGGAACAAACGCATAGCGCACAAAAATAGAATTGCACAATAGACGAATTGAAGCATTCCTCGAATCGATTCGAGCGAATTTCCATAACTCACCTTAATAGGAAAGAATATACGCGATAAAGTGCCTGTATCTGTCCATTTGGAAATAAGATCAGCTAATTGATTAGAACCGATGCTTCCGGTATAGCCACCACCGATAGTACCGAGGGCGAAATAACGAATAATAAAATACAAAACTGTAAAACCGCCAAAAGTAATGACGATTCTTTTCAATTGCGATTTACTGCCCCACAAAAAGGTCATGGCTACAGCAAGAACAGGCAAACCAATAGCCATTTCTTTGGTAAAGATAGCAATCCAGAAACACATACAACTCAAAGCAAATGTGAACCCTGAAAGCTTTTTGTTTTCTGCCGCTTTAAGCCAGAAGTGCAAACTCAATAGACTTGCAAGAAAATACGCCAGACAAACGATGTCAACGCGTCCTACGACCCAGGAGATACTTTCTGGATGCAAAGGATTGAGAGCAAAAATAAGAGCCGAAAAGAATGCACAAAACGACGAGCGATTTAAACCCCAGTATTCGGTAAGGCGCATGACGAGCCAGTAAATAAATCCCACGCAGATCAGATAGTGGACGCAATTGGAAAGATAATATCCAAAAGCGTTTGTTCCCCAAATAAAGTAATCGACCACAAGTGTGATTAAAAGCCATGGACGATACACAGCCATTGTGTGTATTTGCATGAAATTGCCTGTGAAATTGCTCCAGAAACGACCCCAATCGCCGTCTGCTATTTTTGCTACATATCTGATTTCGCCAAAATCGTCAGCCAAAAAATACGAACCAAGAGTGCGTCCATAACAAATGAAAACAACCAGAATTAAAATAGCCAGATGCAACCATTGATTCGCCAACAATTTCAAAATCGAGCTCTTTGCTGTATTCATCTAATACACCCGATAGTTTGATTTGTCTGGAAACGGCATTGTGTCTCTGATTTCTATCTGGGTCGCTTTCAAGGTATCAGATTTTATCTCAATGCGATTTATTCTTCCTGGCAGCCCTGAAGGTTTCAAGGGGAAGGAAAACTCAATCTTGTTTGACCCAGGTTCTAGCGTCAGCTGAGATGGAGTCCAAGGAGACACGTATGCGAACTCATTTCCGCTTTCATCCCTGGAGAATACAGTGGCAGTAATTGTCACAGGAATCTCTTTTGCTCGAGAACCTTCACATTCTACTTCACCGCGCCAGGTAATAACCCATTCTTTGGATTTGTCGTACTCTGGGAAATTGTCCGTTGTACAGTTTGCCGAATCACAAATTGCTGCATGTGTAGGTCCATAGAAAGGGCTAAACTTACCTCTGATTTCAAGCAGATGCAAATTGTTATTTTGGGTCATCTCCTGAGGAAAAACTTTTTCTTCGTAGCGCGAATCACTGAATCCATTTAGATTCTCTACCCCGTAGAATGCTTTTTCCCAAGAGGATCTAAAAAGACTTGGGATGATTTTAGGCTTACCGGCAACAGTCTTTGCACCGTATGTGGTGATACGACCCTTTCTCTTCGGCTCGACGGATATTTTCAGTTTATTAGATCCGGAAAGACTTTCAATCAAATCGCCAGGAATTTGCAAAATGAACCACTGCCTTAAATCGAGCAACGAAATATTGGAAGCCCTACAAAGAGCAGTGAAAATATACTCGAATTCAAGATACATAGAACGATCAGTGTTTATCTTATAGTCATCGAAGTTTTGCAAAAATGGCAAAAGCGGAATCAAAGGACCATTCACTTCTTTATCGCCAACAAGCACTTTGACGCCTTGCGAAATCTCTGACCAGTTTTTGCAATCAAGCAAAAGATAGTAACTATTTTGCTTCGAGGTACCAGCTGGTAAAGAGGTACACAACTCTAATTTAGGATTGCTCGAAATCTCTACAAACTCGTAAGCTCTGCCATGCGCATAAGCAGGCCATGCCCAACAGAAAGTAAAAAGAACTCCCATCAAAAGAGTAGTTAAACAAGCCATCTTACTATCGACAAAAGTCTGACGCTTAAGCCACGAACAAAGCCAGAAAAATAATCCCGCACCAAGAGCTGCTTTTATAATCGATTGCAGAAGTGGATTAAGAAGCGAATTCAGATTCTGTTGGCTCAGGATCAACACACATAGAAGAGCAAGAGACATAGTGAGTGCACTTCTTCGCCTGCCAATTTGAAAAATGCGCTCACTCAAAAATGCCAGAGCAAATCCGCCAAAAACTAAAAGTTCGGGCATTGCAGTCAATGCATAGCGCGGAACGGTGATGAACAGCGCGAAAATAGAATGCGAAAGCGCACAAACAAGTAGAAAGAGCCTGAAATCTAGCGCTCGCTCTTCGACATTGGGCTTGGTGAATAAACCGACACAAATGCCAAGACAGGCAGAAAGCAATATCAACTGATGCAAAATTACTTGGGCTTGATTGTCTATGAAACCTATTTTTTGACGAAAATCGTTCCAGTGAAATTTCAAGAGTCTTGGTGGTTTGTCCATCATCAAATGGAAAAACTGTTTGGGATTTTTCAGTCGATCCGAAATTATCTGGGTAAATTTCAGTTTTTCGACCCCGGTCAAGTCGGGGTAAGGATAAGCAAGCCAGCCTTTATCATTTAAATTGAGCCCGGTCGAAAGGTTGTAACTTCCTACTCGATCGGTGACCAGTGACGCTTTTCCAGTGGTCAGTTTTTGCACACCTAGCGAAAAGGACAAAACGAGAGCAGATCCAAAAATCAGAGCACCAACTTGTTTCCACAACATTGGTCCGGGCTTAAAATCTCGTCTCTTTATCCAAAGCAAATATCCAAGACTCAAAATAGTAATCATTACAAGTGGCGACCGTGCAACCTGCATCACAGCCAGGCTGAAGCCCAGCAAAAGAAAATTTTTCCAGCTCCCTTGCTTCGAAATCCGAGTCAGACAGTAAAACGCCAGACACATAAAGAAGCAAGAAAACATCTCGGAGTAGAGTCGGCTTGTGTTTACAATAAATCCAGGATAAATTGCTGCCAAAAGAGCCGCCCACAATCCCGCTTTGTAGTTAAACGCGTAGTTTGCTAAAAGTCCTATGAGCGTGCAAGTAAAAGCGCTCATCACCGTTTGAATCAGAATTGGCGCCCACCAACTCGAATAGTCGATTGGCGCTGCGAAAATCACATGGCTTAGATAAATGAAGAAAGGAAAGACGAATCCCGACTGTTTAACAAGGGGCATGAGAATAGACATTTTTTGACGTGTCGTCTCTATAACTTCAGGCGTAGCTAATCCCAAAAGCACTTTGAGCGCATCGGACCAGAAGCTCGCAGGAAAGCGACTTACTGTTTCGAGATATTGAGCATCACGCAAATACTCCGAAGCATCACAGGAGTAGACGCTTGGGACATGTCCATCGATAAAACAAAACCAGAGCCGGATTACAAGGGCGATTAGCCCTGCAAATATGAACCACTGGAGTTTCGCTTTTACCGCCACAATAATTGAAGTATTTACCAAGTCGAACGCTTGGACCTTGACTATCCTTAAGGTATCAAGACTCGAAACCCTCACCAGGACGCTTGAGAACCTTCGGGCTGGCGCGAACAGTCGATAAATTCTCAGTTGCTTGAAATGCAAATAATGATGGTAGATATTTGTTAGATGCGACTATTAATTTTAGATAGCAGATTCTATCGTTGGGATAGAAGGGGAGAAAGCCGGAATCGGTATGGATTGGGATGAAGCTTGCCGTCAAGCCTCGGCCATGGTTGCCACCAGGAACTATGCCGAAGCCGAACAAGTAATATACGGCGCCTATAACCAGGTAAAAGCTGAAAATAACCTCGAAAAGATCTGCACGTCTCTTGATTTGCTCGGATGGCTGTGTTTTATGCAGTCCAAACACCAGCAAGCAAGCGAGATTTACTATTACTGCGCCCAGGCTAAGGTCCAACTTATGGGTGCCGACAATATCGAAGTAGCCAAGACCATCAAAAATATCATTGCCTCTACATACCAGCTGAAGCAATACGAGAAAGTGGTAGATATGGCACGCGAATGTTTGCGGATATTCGCGCTGCATTTGCCTCGCGAAAATCCAGAGATAGCCACTCTGGGCAAAAATTTGTACGAGCTTCTCAGATGGATGAACCGTATCCCTGAAGCCGAGCATGTAAAGCATCTTTATCTAGACCCACCTGCACCTGCGCCAGTGCCTCCAATGCAAGCGCAAGCTCAATCGGGCGCATATGCAATACCGCAACAGCAGCAGCAAATGCAGCAGCATCAGGTGCAACCGCAGACTCAATCGGGCGCTTACAACGTTCCGCAGCAGCAACAACCACCACAAGCTCAGCCCCATCAGCAGCAGCAAGCTTATCAACAACAACAGCATCAATATCAACAACAAGCTCAGCAACAACCCCAAGCGCAAAGTTCGACTGCAAGCGGCAATCAATGGGCACAGCAAGCTTATGCCAATCAGTCGCAGTCGCAAGCACAACCTGCGATGCAACAGCCTCAACAACAACCGCAACAGCAACCCCAACAAGCTCCTGCCGCCCAGAATCAATGGGCACCACAACCCCAGACACAGTCTGGAGCTTATGCTGTTCCGCAACAGCAACAACAGCAGCAGCCCCAGCCCCAACAGCAACCGGCTAGCCAGGGGCATTTCCGCCAGATTTCAATTCCGCCTCAAAATGCAGCGCCCGCACAACAAGCGCCGTTGAGTACTTCGCAGGCACCAGTCCAACAAGCCCAACAAACTTCACAGGCGCAACCAGAACAAGGCGCTCCGCCAACCGATTCTGCAGCCAAAGCTGCTGCCGCTCGACGCAAAGATTATTCGAAATTCGCCAAAAGCATATGCGATGTTTGCAAGCAAGAATACGAAGGCGCAGGCTGCTTACGTTGCACATCTGCAGGCATCAAAGCTTTTGATCCCGGCTCCACCTTTGGCAGCGAGTGGTAAACGAAAAGTAGCTTCGAGTAAAAAGGTGCGCCAGATTCAATGTGCTAAGCTATTGACGTGGCGCGAATCCTGATGACTGTTCATAAATTCTTTCCCGAACATAAGGCGGGAACAGAAGTACTCACTTTGAAAATTGCAAAGGAGTTGATGTCGCGTGGCCATGAGATTCTCGTCGTAACAGCATCGCCTCCAGACATAGACGCACGTCATGCCTCAGGTCCAGATTTCACAGAGTACGCGTACGAAGGTGTCAAAGTCCACTCTATTGGAGAAGCGCTTCGACTGCGGGGTTATACTTTCAGACATGAATACGACCACCCCGAAATGGGCAAACATTTTGCCCAGATAATAGAAGATTTCAAACCAGACATGGTGCATGTTATGCACGCTCAAAATCTGTCTGGAACTGTAATTTCGGTCAGCAAAAGAAAAAAATTGCCAGTAGTTCTATCTCCGACAGATTTCTGGTTCATCTGTCCTATAGTCCAGCTCAAGCGCCCAGACAACAGCGTCTGCGAAGGACCAGGACCTGGTGCCACTAACTGCCTCACGTGCTATACACCGCAATTGATACCACCAGCAGATCAAATTTCACAAGCTATTTCACGTCGAGTTCCCGCGCTAGGTGGCGCTCTTGCCAGCTTCGACCTGGGCAAAACAGCTCTTCAGACTGCGTATAGTGCCTACAAGCTTCCTGCAGCAGTGAAAGCTACAGTGGATAGACCAGCCTACCTCAAAGATATTGCAAATTCAGCGGATGCGATAACAGTTCCCACTCTTTTGATGAAAAGACTTTTCACCAAAAATGGTATCAATAGCGATCTAATCCATCATATACAGTTTGGTATAGACCAGGAAAAACTGCTGGACTACCAGGAAAAGAAACCAAGCAATGTTCTGCGCATAGGCTACGTAGGAACTCTCTTTGACCACAAAGGCGTAGATATTCTCATAAAAGCATTTCAAAGACTGCCCCAGGACAAAGCGCCCGAGCTCAAGATTTACGGCTCTACAGAACAGTTCGCCGAGTATTCCAAATATTTAAAAGACCTGGCGCAATCGGATAACAAAAGCAGCACTCGTGTGCACTTCTTGGGTGCTTTTCACAACGATCTTTTTGGCGAAGTCTTGAGCGGTATAGACGTTCTAGTTGTTCCGTCCATCTGGTATGAGAACACTCCTCTTGTGATGCAATCAGCTCTCACTACCAAAACGCCTCTCATAGCTTCAGACCTGGGCGGCATGTCCGAGCTTATTAACCACGGCAAAGACGGATTTGTTTTCAAAGTGAGAGACGATAAAGATTTAGCTGAAAAATTACAGCTGCTTGTGGACCAGCCAGATTTATTAAGCAAATTCCGCGCCAATATAGGTCCGCAAAGGTCGATTTCAGTCATGGTGGATGATCTCGAAGCCGTCTACAAAAAAGTCTATAAACATATTTAAGACGAAAATCAAAGTCAGGTTTTATGATCAAGCTCAGCTCAACATAGAGTGGAATCATGCGCATCTGTCTTATTTCTAGAGAATATCCGCCCGAGACTGGCTGGGGCGGCATCGCCACATTCACTCGTCATCTGGCTCACGGTCTCAAAGAAATCGGTCACGACGTAGTTGTAGTCTCTCTTTCCAAGGACGAAGACAAACTGGTTGACGACGAAGGCATTGCCGTTCACAGAGTAAAACAAGAGTGGCTTGGCAAGCGCCTCGGTACCATATCGCTCTGCATGCCCTACAGCAGATACGTACTTATGACCAGCACTGCGTTGTGGCGCAAATTTTTCCTCTTGCACAGCGAGCAACCTTTCGACGTTGTGGATACTCCCGAGCTTCTGGCTGAAGGCTTCTTTCCTTCCATTACGAAAGCCCTGCCGCTTCTAATAAGACTTTATACACCCCACTCTAAATTTATTGCCGAACGACTGCACAATGTCACTCCTTCTTTCGACCATGAATTTGTCGCAGGTATGGAACGCATCGCCATGCTAGGAGCTGGTGTATTGAGTTCGCCCAGTCGCGATCTTGCCGAATTCGTCGCGAACGATTTGAATTACGATGTCGAAGACATTCACATCGTGCGCAATCCAATTAGCGCATCAGAGTTCTCTGACGAAGGTGTAAAACATCTAGCTTCTGATGGTGGCAAAATGCGCGTTCTTTTCGTCGGACGCCTGGAAGAACGCAAAGGCATCCACTATCTGGTCAAAGCGATTCCTGAAATAGTCATGCGCAACAAGAATGTCGAATTCGTCATCATCGGCGATGACACCAAAAATGCTAGCGGACAAAAATCAGTTCTGGACGAATTGAAAGCAATCATCGCCAAACACGAAATAAAAGAATATGTCACTTTCATTCCACGTGTTCCGCTCACCGATTTGCCGGGCTATTACAGATCGGCTGATATCTGCGTAATACCTTCTGTTTATGACAATTCACCCTATACATGCCTGGAAGCGATGTCGTGTGGTCGCCCTGTAGTTGCAACTACAGGTGGTGGCACCGCCGAATATTTCGTCAATGGCGAATCTGGAATAGCTGTTGCACCAAAAGACGAGTCTGCGCTTGCAAGCGCTATAAATCGATTACTGCAAGACACTGATTATCGCTTACAGATAGGTCGCAACGCGCGCAAACACGTGCTTGCCAATTTCGATCGCAAAGTGGTGGCAGACCAGACCTGCCAGCTTTATAAACTGGCTCAGCAAAGACATACAGAACGCTCACGATCTCAGTTCTATATCAAGCCTCCAGCCAAAGTTTTGCAAGACACTGTTTTCATGCTGTCTGCTTTCGATACCATGATTTATGACACGCTCTATCAGTATTCATGGCGCTTCCGCATAAGGCACTGGTATAGAATAATGCGTTATCGCCCCCGTCTGTTTCTGGCGAAAAGCACACTAAAAGTCATGAATGTCCTTGGATCAGCCACTGGACACAAAATTGATTCATTGAACAAATTGGAAACCTGGTTGAAAACCGAAACCGCTAACAAACAAATCGATCCTGGACTTTCAATCTAATGAAAAAAATATTTGTATTGAGCATGGCACTGACTTTGTCTTGGGCACCTCTAATGGCGCAGACATCGAACGAATACAAACTCGCCATGGCATCTTTTCAGACCAAGAATTACAAAGAGGCTGCTGTATTCTTTTTGAAAGCGATGGCTTCAGAGCCCAAAAATCCTAAAGCCTACTACTACGCTGGCTACTGCTTATATATCAACGGCAGAAAAGAAGATGCTTTCAACACCTTCAAACTACTGGTCAACACCATGCCTAATACCAAGGAAGCTCTGCAAGCGAAAGCCTTCCTCAAACAAAACGACCGGAACTATTCTTACAGATTGCGCCAAACACCTGGTTCTTCCACGACTGGAATAGGAACAAGTACAAGTACGAAATCGGAAAAATCAACAAATAGCGCAGATTATTATGTAAGTAAACTGGTTGAGGTGCACAAACCTCGCGGAAAAGTTCCAGCAGTTTCAGCCACTTACGTAGCCGAAATCCAGCGACTCCTGATGGCTTTGCCACTCTCTGTTCTCAAAGAACTCTGCGATAACAAAGCGAAAGTAAGTCTTTATCCTTCGGTCGTAGAAAACGACTATCGCATGCAAAACACAAGACCACGTGGCTGGGACGAAGGAACAAGCTGGTCCGAAAGCAGCGCGTTTTGTCGCGGTACCGAAGTAGTTGTTTCGCAATATGTCATAAGCCGAAGCACTGGTGAATATGAAGACGCTTCTGACGAAGTCGGCGCGGTCAGACACGAAGTAGGACATGCTCTCGATCACTGCCGTGACATCACAGATGCAGAAGATTGGAAGCACGCTCACCGACTGGAAGCCGCTCGAGTTCCGGCCGAAATGCGCAAAAAGCTCGACTATTACATAAAACCAGAAAGTGGTGCTTCAGAAACGTGGGCAGAATTGTTCAACGAAAAATTTGGTGGTTACACAGACCGCGGGCGGGGAGACATTTCCGCTCAGGTAAAAGCGCATTTTCCAAACTGCAACAAACTGATGGAAAAAAAATTGCGCGAGCTGGACCTGGAAAATTAACAACCATTTTCTTCACCTTCAGTTGTCAGCAAGTAAATAGTCAAATTGAAAAAAGGGAGCAAACTAGCCGCTCCCTTTTTGTCTCTTTGGATGATTTGAAAGAGCTGTTAACTATCTTGAACAAATTAAATTGTTTAAGTGGAGAGTTGGAGCCTATTCCATATCTTCTCGTGGAAACCAAAAACGCTCGATGACATTTCTAAGTTTGCTCTTTTGACTCTGATAAGAATCTGGCATCATCTACGGTGCTTTGAAATTGAGCACAAGAATCTTCTTGAAATACTTGTCAACAGGCGAATTCGAGAATTGTTCGTGATTTTGACTTCCTTATAAGTAAAGTCATATTAGGACATATTTCCAAATGTGACTTTACCAGCAAGATGTTTCACTGATACCACGCGTAGTGTGCGCAAATTAAACTCTGATTAATGTGGATCGGGCATAGAAGAGCTGTAAGTCTTTTATTTGCAAGAGTTTTAAGCCGAATTGCACTTACGCAAATTCGCCACCGCCTAGCGCAGTTAGCACAACTTCTGAGTGGAACGCATCAACTATTCGTATACGTAGTTAGTGAACTGGGCGTGAACAGTGGGTTTACGCAGTTGAAAGATAAACGAAAGATTAAAGGCTTTATGAGCGCGAAATAAGAGAAAAGGGTTGAGGGGTTTCTATAGGGTCAAGACGCTAATCAAATAACCTTTATTTAGGAACCCCGCCAACACTACTAGCATAGACCCAACCCCCGATTGCGTCCAGTTCTAAAAGCCAAATTTTTGGCTTGGATTGGCACGATTCGTTGAGTATAAAGGAATAGCGGGTTTTCAACTGCTAGCGCAAGCTAGCGGTTGTTTAGTTTTTAGAAAGACAACTCAAACCCTAAGTGAATAGAAAACGGAGACCAAAGATGAGCGACAAACTGAAGATTATGCAAGAGCGTCTGGACGGCAAGGAGCCCAACTGTGACGAGACGAAAGTCGAATTGGGACAGCCTCCTGCTGATTCTGAGCCGACTATCTTCAAAGAAGTGCTTGTGACCTTGCTGCCAATCGCTAGCGCTAGCTGACGAGAGTTTGCGCTAACTTGTGCATCTTGAGAAGCGCTAACCATGCGCTTCTCACAGATCTTAATAAGATGTAGAGGAAAATCAAATCGAGATCTCTCATCTGATCTCGATCTGTTTTTTCTCTATAGGGCGGACAGTCGTTGACTGGTCCGATTTTCACTCTAAGTTCGAAATCAAAAAATTGAAAGAAAATTCTTTATGTCAAAGAAAAAGAAAGTTGCAGACACGCGACTGTTCGGCCTGGACATTAGTCACCATCAAGATGTAGTGGACTGGTCGAAAGTAGCTGCAGCAGGCGTTAAATACGCGTTTTTAAAAGCGAGTGAAGGCTCGTCTTATAAGGACAGTCGATACAAATTCAACCGTGAAAATTGCGCGGCAAATGGCATCCCTTGTGGGGCCTACCATTTTTTTCGTCCACAAGTTAGGGACCAGGTTAAGCAAATTTCGACTTTTGTTTCGATGGTCGGTGCAATGAAGGTCGGCGAGTTGCCGCCTGTGCTCGACCTCGAAGTGCCTGAGTCTTGGCGCAATCTTTCGCTCAATCAACGAGTGAAAATAACCCGGCAGTGGCTCGATGGAGTTGAGAGCGCACTTGGCGTCAAGCCGATTGTGTATCTTAGCTCAAGCTTTGCAGGCGACATTTTGGGAAGTCAGCAGTGGCTTCAAGAATATGTCTTGTGGCTCGCCCATTACACCAAGGCGGCCAATCCCAGAACTCCTGAGCCCTGGAAGTCTAGCTCAGGCTGGACGTTCTGGCAGTACTCAGAGACTGGTCGAGTTGATGGGATTAAAGACAATTTCGTCGATCTCAATCGGTTCAATGGAGATGCTTCCGATCTCAAGAAACTTCTCTGGAAGTCGGAGTAACAGTCATGGATGATAAAGCTCCTAAGAATCCGCTTGAAGATCCGCCGCCGCCCGCTCCAACTCCATCTAATCCGGCGGAACAGTATCTAGCGAAAATCATTCGGTACGTGCCAGGCAGCATTATTGCAGGCTATACCAGCATGTTTGGCTTAGTTACGCAGGCAGGGCCATATCAGCTCTATTTATCATGGGCTATATTTGGTTTCTGTCTTTTGCTTGCACCACTCTATGTGATGTTTGTTCCGGATTCAATTCCGAACAACAAAGATTGCTCAAAGCGGTTTCACGTGGTGGCAAGCTTCTTGTCCTTTGCGGTATGGGCTTTCGCCTTGGGCGGGCCTTTCGCAAGTTTAAGCTGGTATTCCAGCGTCTATGGCTCTCTTGCCCTTATAGCGGCGACTCTTCTGATGCCGCTGCTGGAGAAGGTTTTGATGCTCATCAACTTTTTCAAATCTGAACACTAAACATACCCGACGTCCTCAGAGACGTCTCAAACAATTTACGAAAAGGAAAATTCCTAATGGCTACAAAATACGTAGACCTTAACAACGGCAGCGACGCAAACAACGGCTCAAGCTTCGCTTTGCGCAAAAAGACACTTTCATCGGCTGTGGCGGTTGCTGCAGCAGGTGACACCATTCGTGTCATGGGCAAGCCAAGCTCGAGCAGCGGTACGGCAACCTGGACGAACAATTCGTCTCTGGTGACTCTCTCGGCGGCTATCGGTCAGCTTCTCTATGCTGACGGCGCCTGGACTGCTGCGACCAATATCACTTGCACCGCAAACACCACTTCGCCTACTCCCAAGCAGGGCTCGAACTCTGCCAAGATGGCGGCGAACGGCACGTTTACTACAGGCAAGGTTGCCCACTTCCCGACCGGCGCTGCTCTCAACTTGAGCGGCTTCCAGCAGGTCACTTTCTGGATTCAGTGCTCGACCACGCTTGCCTCCGGCGCTCTGAGCCTCAATTTGTGCTCCGACACCACCGGCAACACCATCGTCGATACGCTTACTTTGAACGTGGCTCTGGGAGCCAATAAGTGGACGGCGGTCACCATCAACAAGGGCTCTGCTCTTGGCGCCTCGATTCAGTCTGTCCGGCTCACCGCAAACACCGCAATTACGTCGAAGAATATTCTCATCGACAACGTGGTGGCTTGCAAGTCGACAGCTTCTGCCGACCAGCTTACGCTCAACACGCTCATCTCGCCGGACAACGTTACCTGGTATCCGGTCCAGAGCATCAACGGCACTTCGGTTTATATCGACGCCCAGCAGGCTACGGCGGCTACAGCAGCCAAAGGCTATCAGGGTGCGACCGGCTCAAGCACCTTCTACATGTTGCAGCCGACTCAGGTGTCTATCAACACAGCAAGCAGCAGCTATGCCCAGGTCTTCTCTGGCAACGGTTCTGCCGGCAGTCCCATCACCATTTCTGGTGGCTGGGATACGACAGCAATGACCACCCAGGACGGCTGGACGACCATCGACATGATGGACTGGACCGCATCGGGCTTGAACCTGAGCGGTACTACCGGTTACATCACGGTCGACAAGTTCAACTTCGCCCGCTGTGCCTTCCCGCTTGGGTTGGTCGCAAACTCTAAGGGCTATGTCTACTCAAACAGCTCATGCGCCGGCACCGGTTCTTTCTCGAACATGCCGACTCACGGCGTCACAATCACGAGCGTCAACTTCTTGAACTGCTCGGGAGCGACAGCCATCCTCAATATCCCGCAGTCCACCAACTACAACACCGACCAGGTGAACTGGAACATTTCAAGCACCAAGGTCTGGGGTGCGTCAGTTGGTGGCATCCAGGTGCCGTCATTCATCGGCTCGCCTGCAATCACCATTTCGGGCTGCGATTGCTCCGGCAACAGCGGCAACGGTTTCAACGTCTCGTCTATCTGCGACTTCCGCAACAACACCGCCAAGCTGAACACGAGTCCTGGATTCTACTTCCAGAACATGATCGGCCTTGTCGGCTATAGCTTGGTCGCGCAGAATAACACGACGGCAGAAGTCCAGCTCAATAACGCTGATGTCGAGATCTATACTCTCGATACGAACTTTGCCTCCGCCAACCCGCAGATTAACGTCCTTTCGGGCGCTGTCGGCAAGGCTGTGGTCTACAACTGGACGCAGTATACGGGTGGAAGCCCGGCCGCCAAGCTTACAAGCTTGGGCGACCCTGCTACCGGCGAAACGGCAGGCAACCTGGTCGCTTCCCACAAAGAAGGCGGCAATGTTGCCAACAATACCATTTATACCGACTACGGCAATGTCACCACTACTGGTGTCGTCGGTCAGTCGGGCTCTGGCATCGGCTGGAAGCTCTCGCCTAACGTCAACGCATTTGCCTCGTCGCCGCTGCGCCTCAACATCGGCAAAGTGGCATGTCCGGCGAACGTGCAGACGACTGTGACTTATTACGCCAAGTTCTCGGCTGCCGGTCCCACTGGTCAGCTCAAAGTCTTCGGCGGCAGATACGCTGGTGTCGGCTCCGCTGGCACTGATGTAAGCGTCTCAGTCTCAGGCACTTCCTGGACTCAGTACAGCCTTTCGTTCACACCTACCGAAACATGCGTCGTCGACGTTTTTGCAGAAGTCTGGGGCTCGTCTGCGCAGAACATGCAGATCTCCGGGCCGGTCACGGTTGTTCAGTAATTTCAATCTAACTCAAACTTAAAAGGATAACCAAAATGGACGCAGGACTCAGTCTTGATCTCCCATACAAAGCCGGACCCTTCATTTGGGGCTCGGTCCAGGACGCAAGTGGCATGCAGCTTGTCTATCAGGCGGCGCCATTCTTCATCACCAATCAGCCTCTGGGCGCGGAGTATGCATACGATGTGCGTGGTCGTTTGACGAACATCAAGTTCACGAACGGCACCACAATTGTGTATGCATATGACAAACTCGGCAACAGAACCTCGGTCACAACGACCTGCGGTCCTGGCGGCTGCTGATTCAACCCTAACGAAAATAGAAATCGAAAGGAAGTAAAAATGACTACTACCAAAAAACCGAAGCCAGATTCCCCTAAAGTTCAGCAACCCGGATTTGTCTTCACTCCAAAACAAACTCCGGTTGCTCCAGCTACCGGGCGTTCGAGAATCGAAACTCGTCCACTTCCGGACCGGGTCATCGACGTCTCAAAGCTTCCCAAGGCTCTTCAAAATCAAAACGAAGATGCGGTTCAGAGCTTCGCCCCGGGATTTGCATCTGGCACCGTTGCTGGTGCAGCAAATATCACCGAGCTTGCACGCGCTCTCAAGAGCGATGTGGATCTGATCTGGCAATTCATGCACGATCAGGTTGAATTTTTGCCCACATACGGTTCGCAGAAAGGCGCGCTCGGCTGTCTTATCGACGGCATGGGCAACTCTTTCGACCTCTCTGATCTGATGATCCAGCTTCTCACTACTGCTGGATATACTGCAAGCTTTCAGTCGGGTGAAATCGAGCTAAATCAGGCAGATGTTTCAGCCTGGCTTGGTACCGACCCCACGGATATCTTTGCTGCAAGCAACAAGCTTGCAGAGGGTGGCATCGCAAACACCGTGTACTGGACAGGCAGCGAGTACAAGATTTACTTGTCGCACTGCTGGGTGAAGTGCACCATTTCTGGTACTGCATATCATTTCGACCCAGCAATGAAGTCTTACACCGATATCGCTGGTATCAACCTTGCTACGGCGATGAGCTACCCCGGTACCTCTAGCTTCATGAGTGACGCTACCTCTGGTGCCACGGTGACGTCGGACTATGTCCAGAACATCAACCGTGCGAACATCCGAAGCAACTTGGACACGCTCACTAGCAACTTCGTGAGTTACCTGCAGGCAAATAATTTGACGTCGACTACCGAAGACATCATCGGCGGTAGGCGCATTGTGGCAGCAAGCACGACGCCTCTACGTCAGACTTCGCTTCCCTATCTGCGTCCAATGACGACGCCGACGACTTGGGCTTCTATCCCCAACGCGTACAAATCCACGCTTAACGTGACTTATGACACCATTGACGAGACTTTCTACTCTGCCGATATTCATGGCAAACGTTTGACCCTCTTCTTCAACGGCAGTCATCAGGCTGAATTGCGCCTCGATGGCTCGCTCATTGCGACCAGTTCTGCTCAAACGCCTGGTTCTTGGAACTCTGTATGGCTTGAAGCAGTTCACCCTTATCCGACTACGTTTGCAGATGAAGGCCACTGGCAGACCGTCTTTGAAGGAAGCTACGTACTTATTTGCCAAGCGTGGGGAAATGCAAGCCCGCGCATGACTGAGATTCATCGTGTCAAACAAAAGGAAGCCGAAATGGCTGGTGGCTCGTCCACTAGCGAAGGCGTCCTTGGCGAGTCGTTGTCGGTGTTCTGGCACCAATGGAACGCGACAAACTCGTGGATGGCGGATGTGTTCAACCGCATGACCACTTGCACTACCGTTTATCACCACCAGACTGGACTCGTGTACCACATGGGTTCACCATTCATGGACCTGGGTGGTATCGTCGGCTCATCGTCGGCGCTCGATAACGACTGGAACAACGTCGATACCAACGACACCTCTCTTGCCAAAGGCGGCATTGCCTTCGAAGCAGGAGCAGTTGAACTCGACACCGGTTCTACCGGCATCAGCGCTACTACAATGCTCGACAAAGCAATGCAAGCTGGTCTGAAGATTTATGACGCAAGCTCTAGCAACTGGCTTGGCTCTGTTGAGCCAGCTTTGACTAACTATTCTTCTGGTGACAAAACCAATATCGAAAACTGGTGGATCAATGCAGGTTGGCGAGTTGCACTGCCGGAAGATGGTGCACAGACAATTAACGCTTTCACGGGTTTTGGCTATGATGCAATCAGCCCATTCTACGGAGCTATCGGCTTGTACGGCGGGTCTTTGAAAGGCTCCGGATCTTCCAACTTTTTTTCGGTCTCAGATTTTAATAACAGTACCGTGGTTCAAGGAACGTCGGCGGGCTACTACGGACTATGGACCGCAGAAGAGCAGAGGGACTATATTGCAGGTTCTAGCTACTCAAATGTGTTAGGCGCTGTTGGTGACATATCATCTGGTTACCAGGGGCCTACATCTGGTCTTGGCTCTAATGTTTCTGCTGATCCGGTAGTGCTCATAAACGGGAACTTCGTGTATGACCACGTCGATTTGACTTTGGGCAGCATGGGCTTTCCGTATGGTCTCTCATTCCAGCGTTTCTATAACTCGGCTGGAAAGCTCGTTGATTCGGTGCTTGGACGTGGTTGGACTCACAACCACAAAATGACGGCGAAGAAAAACTCTGACCCGCTCGATGCGATGGGAATGTACAATCCTATCCGCGGAGCTGCAGGTCTGGTACAGATGTTCGTCACGGTTGATCTCTACAGAGATCTGACCAAGCCGCTTGATAAATGGGTTACAGTGTCTTGCGCAAATCGCTGGATGCTCGACAAATTTATCGACAACACAATGACTGTTACGATGGCTGACGGCTCTCAGACTTTCATCAAACAGCCGAGTGGCACTTATCTGCCGCCGGTCGCAAGCAACAACTCGCTCACCGACCTTGGTGGTGGACTCTTTCGTTTGACCACTGCGCGAGGAGTGCAATACAACTTCAACTCTTCGGGCGATATCTCGACCATTGTCTTTCCAGAAGGGATGACCGTGACTTACACATATTCCTCGGGAAAGCTCTCGACCGTCACAAACGGCTTGGGACGGACCTTGACGCTGAACTATACCGGAAACGATCTTACTTCTGTGTCGGACGGCACCGGGCGTAGTGTCAGCTTCACTATCGACGCCAATCGCAATCTGACTACTGCAACTGACCCGGCGTCAAAATCGACCACTTATTCCTATGTTTCTGGTAAGCCAGGAATGATGGAAAGTATCTTCAAACCTGCAAACCCGAGCAATGCCATCGTCACAAACGTGTACGATGCCTTGAACCGGGTCAAACAGCAGACTGATGCTTATTCCAACTTGACTGAATTCTTTATCGCCGGTCACAGAACCGAAGAAAAAGATGCTGCTGGAAATAGTCGTGTCATTTCTTACAGTTCGATCGGCAACATCACAAAAATTGTCAACCAGGTTGGAAAGACTTGGTCGAACACTTTTGACGGCATTGGCCGGCTTACTCGTGCTGAAGCACCGGAAGGCAATGCCACCGAATATAGTTACAACTCGAAAAGCCAGGTTACCCAGGTCAAGGCGAAAGCTAAGTCGGGTTCTGGGTTGTCTGATATCACGAACAATTTCACGTATGATTCTACGTGGAACAAGGTGGCGACAGCTCAGGATGGACGTGGCAACACGACCACGAATACCTGGAATGCGACTACCGGCACTCTGACAAAAATTGAGCGTCCGGTGATTGGTGGTTTCACACCGACGACATCTTTCACGTACAATGCCCGTGGGCAGGTCATCACAACGACCGACCCGACTGGTATTGTTTCGCAGATTAACTACAATGCCACTTATGAGCGAGTCGAATCTGTAGTCGCAGACTATGGCGTCGGCAGGCTCAATCTGACCGTTTCGTTTGGGTACGATTCCTTGGGCAATGTGACGTCTGTCACAGATGCTCGTGGGAATGTTTCATCCGCACTGTACGACAACTTGCGTCGCGTGACGCAGGCAACATCGCCTACTCCATTTAGCTATGTGAGCAAATTTACGTACAACGAAAACGGCTCCAGGACCAAGGTCGAACGTCAAACGAGTGACCCCGGTAATCCCTGGCAGACTTCTACTGCTGCATATTTCATCGATGATTTGTTGTCGTCGGTGACGAGCCCGTCGAACGAAACTTCGACCTTCGCTTATACCAACTTGCGCCAGCTCTGGAAAACAACAGATCCGGCATCAAGAGTTGTTGAGCGAGCATATGACGCCGTTGGGCGTCCTTACACCGTGAAAGACCCTGCCCTTGATATTGCCTCGACAATGCTCTACACGGACAACGGTCGCCTGGCTTCTATCAAGGATGCCAACAACAATACGACGAGTTTTGATTTTGACGGTTTTGATCGTCCCAACAAGACGACTTATCCCGATGCAAGCTATGAGCAGAATAGCTCGTATGATGCAAACGGAAACGTTTTGACCGTCAGGTTGCGTTCTGGCAACACGGTTACTCATACATTCGACGTGCTCAACCGCCTTTCAACCAAGGCGCCAACCAGCATGCCGACGGTTACGAACACCTACGATCTGGCTGGACGCCTGACTAAGGCTTCAACGCCGACGGTTGTGGGTGACCCCACATCTGGTGATTTTGAATATTTCTTTGACACTGCTGGCCGATTCTACAGGGAGCAATATCCTGACGGAAAGCAGGTCACACACCAGCTTGATGCCAACGGCAACGCTACCAAAATGACATATCCGGATGGGTATTACATCGACCGCGTTTTCGATGAGCTCAATCGCTTGACTGATATCAAGCTCAATGGTTCGGGAACACCGAGTCTGCATTTCGATTTCGATGCGCAATCTCGCCGCACCAAGCTTACCTATGGTAACGGCGTGGCGTCTTGCCAGTATGGCTTTGAAAAAGATAACGACTTGACGTCGCTCATTCAAGTCTTCAACGGTTCTGCAGTCACGTTTACTCACAAGTTCAACAATGTGGGCGAGCTTACGAGTTCTGCAGCCTCAGACAGTCAGTTTATCTGGCATCCGTCTGGTGCAAGTACTGTCTCTTATGGCACGGCTAATAACATGAACCAATATCCCACCGTTGGAGGTGTCAGCCAGAGTTACAACTCGAATGGCTGCCTCACTGGTGATGGCACTTGGACTTATGGTTATGACACTCTTAATCATTTGACCTCTGCCACCAAAACTGGTGTCTCTGCTTCCTACCTCTATGACCCGGCTCATCGCCAGGGACAAAAGACGGTTGGCAGCACGAAGACTCGCTACATCTATGCTGGGTTTCAACGTATAGCAGAATACGATGGAACGTCAGGTTCTCTCTTAAACCGCTTTGTTTATGGGTCTGGGCTCGACGAGCCTTTGATTCAGATCACTGCTGGCGGAACCGTTTCTTATTTTCACCAAGACAGAATCGGCAGCGTGATTGCTACATCTGACAATACTGGTGCAGTGACAAACCGCTACAAGTATTCTTCATTTGGTGAAAGTGCAGCTCTTTCGGGCACCACATTTGGTTTTCAGGGACAGCGTTACGACGCTGAATCAGGTCTTTATTACATGAAGATGCGTTATTTCGACCCGAAGACCGGTCGTTTCTTGCAACCAGATCCGATTGGATATGGTGATGGTTTTAACCTCTACAGATTTGTTGGAAACAATCCGAATAACTTTACCGATTCAATGGGATTAGCAGCTGATGGAAGCAATCTAGGCTCAGATACTGGCCCTCTAGGAAGTGGCTTTTCTTCTGGAGTAGAAGGTGAGGTTCAGGGCGGACGAGGAGGAGGTAGTGCAGGTGGTGGCGGGGGTTCAAGCGGAACCAGTTCTGGCCAGCGCTTTAAGGGTATTTGGAGCAACGATACACCAATGACTGCTGCAGAATTTTTCAAAGTTTGGAATTCTAATCCAAACAATAAATCTATTTTGGCTGCTATCGAATCCTTCAAAAGTCAGGTCTATGCTAATCCATTCAACCGTTTTGTTGAGTTTGCTGCAGAAATTGTTGGAGATTGGAATTGGTCTTTTAAGGGGCCTTTCGGGGAAATTTATCATTCGAATGATGAGCATTTTTGGATTGAGAATTTCACCATGGGAAATCCGGTGACTAGCGCGGATGAAAAATACAATAATTTGGCTGGGCATGTTTTTATTCCAATGGAGGCTGGACATCTCTATATACACACTCATACCAACGGCGGAGTGGCTAGCCCTGCTAATAAGGATGTTACGTTGGCAATTGTGAACGATATTACAGCTTCATTCGTATATTCGGTTGACACTCAAGAATTGTTTTATATCTACAGACTCGGGCCGTTTTCGGCATTAGTAGCTAACTTCGACGCTGGAACACTTCAAAAATTTACTATTCCAGTTTCGGAGAGATGGAGATGGTACCCGGAGCAGTATAAGCACCCGTAATAGACACTACTAACAAGCGATTTCGATGAAGGGCACTTACTAGCTAAGCGAATTCCCAAGGAAAAAACAAGATTACTATTCAATACTCGTGACTTTAGGACGAAGGTGGTACTTGACTTATCACCTTCGTCCTACTTTTCTCTGACTTCAATACTGTGAAGCTCCAATAGAACTATGTCATTGCTACTGGAGATCATAAAGTCTACAAGGTCAATTTTTCGGTTATTCCAAGGCTTTCCCAAATGAGTAAGAGTATTATCGTTAATCTGAAAAACGCCTTCGCTATTCGTTAATAGGAATAGTTTATCCTCGGAGTTAATTTTCAATTTTATAAAATCTGTTGGTGCAAATTTCCAATTGATAGACGTTCTTATTTTAAACCTCTGAGTATCAGGATTGTTCGAATCTTTTCCAGGCAAAAGAAAGGCGTTATGGTAACTAATTAGTTGGATTTTCTCATTCTGATATTTATAAAGTTCAGATTCCAAATCACTTAGCCCTCTGAAGCTTGTTGTGAACCATAATGCACCTGATTTATCCAGCACCATACTAGTTACTCCACCACCTTCGTAGATAAGTTTTTCAACTCCGGTTTTGAGATCATATTTTGAAAGTGCGCCTCCATAATGATCATGTGTGTTATAGCTTAAGAATACAAAATTATTAGAAACCATAATTTCTTGAGGAGTTTTATAGACTTGTTTTGATTCTAATTCGTTAGGTGGGAAACCAAGTCCTTTAAGTTGTTGAATTTTCCATGAATGTTTATCCCATATGTATAATCGGTTTCCCTTCAACACAACAATATTTGGAAGATTAATAGAGATCGATAAGTTTTTTTTGTCATTAGAATCAAATTCTTTTGGAAGCGAGATTGTCTGGAAGTTCGTTTGATTTTTTAAAAAAATGGTGGATTTGTTATTTGTCTTTTTTATGCCAAATAATTTCTTGTCTTGAGTTAGCCCAACTCTCTCTACACCAACTAGTTTGATATCAGTTGGTGCCTCTAGAATCATTTTCTGGCGATTAATAAGAAATAGCGATTTTCCATCAAACAGCATATCGTTTTTGTTAGTAGCGAAGACTGATCCGTGCCAGCCTGAATCATGCGAAATGACTTTTGAGTTTGCTGCGTGTGAAGGCTGCTGGTGACAATACATAGTAATTGCCAGTGAAGAGACGAATAAAAACAACTGTAATTTCATGATTTATATTAAGAAACTGAAGCGGACCTGAGAAATCAACCGCACAAGATTAGCATTGACGCTATAAATACCCTGGGTGACAATAATTCAAACTTTTCTGATTGGATAAGCCCTACATAACAGGACATTTGGATTAGCCCCACATAACAGGACACTTCAAGTACGTTGCATTGATTTCCTGTATTCCCGCGGAGAGAGCATTTTAAGCCCTTTGTGGGGATGAAAATTGTTGTAATCCTCAAACCACAGATGCAGTTGATTTAACACATCCTCCGCTGATTCAATCTGGTTTACTTTTACGTAGTCACGCTTAAATGTTTTGACAAAAGATTCTGAGAGACCATCACTTTCGGGGCTGTAGCTAGGCGTGGTACAAGGTGTCAGATTCAGTGCTTTAGCAAACTTCCTCGTTTTGCTGGCTCGATAAATAGAACCATTGTCGCTAAGAAACTGAATCAGATTTGGTGGCAGCATTTCCTTTCCGAATCGAATTTCTACACTTTCGGTCATCAAATCTCGAATCATTTCTCCACTAATTCCTCTGCCAGTTACCGCTAACCAACTGATAATCTCTCGGTCGCAGCAGTCAATGCAGAATGCCACTCTTACCTTTTCTTCGTTCCAGCAGCGAATTTCAAAAGTATCTGAACTCCACCGAACATTGCTTTCGGTCGTAATTACTTTGCCATCATGTGTTCGTGTCGGTTTCTTCGGCGGCGGTCGCCAGGTCAGATCATTTTCTTTCATTATTCGATGGATCCTTTTTGGGTTAACTACCGGACTTTGAATCTCTTTGAAGTATCGATTCAGCAGTGCACACACTCTGCGATATCCGTAAGTAGGTCTAGCTTCAATGATTACATTGATGCGCGATACTAGCTCTTCATCAGCATATACACGATGCCTTCGATCTTTCTCGCGTCCCTTCAATCGCTCATGAAGATTGGAGCGGGAAATATCAAAAGTATCGCAAATTGGCTTTAGAGCAAATCTTCCAGATGCTGCAATTGCGCACGCGATATCAGTTTTTTTTCCCTGGCAATTTTAATTCCTTCTTTGAGAATCTCGGTCTCAAGAGTTTTCTTTCCTAATTGCCTTTCAAGTTCTCGTATTCTAGCCTGAGCAACTTTGAGCTCATTGGCTGGCACGACATCATCGTTAGAACGGACTGCAATTTGTCCGCCTTTCTGAAATTGCTTTCTCCAATTAAATAATTGGCTGGGAGCAACACCGTATTTTCTTGCGACCGAAGAAATGCTCATACCAGGCTCTTCAGCTTCTTTGAGCATCATTTGCTTTTCCTCAGAGGTCCATCTGTGTGACTTTGATTTTTATTTGGCATAAATTTGAAAGTTATTTGGCAATCGCTGTGTCTTGAGAGAGAGCGTTGCAGGAACAGCATCTTTTTTCTTTAGTGAAGATGCCTTAAAACAGTATGAGGGTGAACTAGAAAGTCGGCGTTTTAAATGCCAAACGTTAGAATACGAAATCCAGAGACAGAAAAATATTGGCGAAGAGTGCTGCTTGAATGGGAGGAAAGTGGACTTACACAAGCCGAATTTTGCAGAAAAAAGAATATCCGACCTTCGACTTTTAATCACTGGAAAATTGAAATTGCAAAAAGAGATTTAGAGAAAAAGCCTCGGGCTGAAAAAAGAGTTGCAACGGCAAAGCCACTAGCAAGCCCAAGCTTGTTCATTCCAATCGTGACTAAGGATTCTGAAAAAATCAAGTCCGGGAATAATGAAACTTCAGAAAGGGAGTCCAACACAATGCAAATAGTTTTTGCCGGTGGAAAGTTTTCTCTGCACCTTGATGCGAAAACTGATCGGGATTTGCTGCGTCGCATCGTCACTACACTCGTGGACATCAAATGTTAATCACTCAAAATGCCGTAAAAGTTTTTCTCTGCGTACAGCCCGCCGATATGCGCTGCAGCTTCAGTGCTCTGTCTGGACTAGTTCGTTCTCAAATGGGAGAAGATCCTCTTTCCGGACACCTTTTCATTTTTCGAAATCAACGTGGCGATCGATTGAAAATTCTGTATTGGGAAAAAGATGGCTACGCAATTTGGTACAAGCAATTACAGCGGGGTACATTCAAGTTTCCCGAAGACCTGGATGTCGAAAGCCTCGAAATAGATACCGCATCACTTTCAATGCTGCTTGAAGGCATTGACTTGCGCTTAGTTCATCGACAAAAACGATTTCGACTACCAAAACAACCAGCTCTTTGCTAGCCTGAATTCAAGCTTGTCATACTACCCCAAAATCAAATTATCGGAATCGAAACGCTCGAAACCCGCATGCTCTCAGGAATCAGGATGAAACATAATCGATATTTGCTGACGCTTAACTCAAAAATGGGTCAAGTCACAGCCAATTCTTTTGATACTACATACGGTGCTTACTGTATAATGTAGTTATTCGAAAGGCAAGCAAACAAACTCCATGGCTAAAGACAAAACACCTCCAGATACACTGCCAGACAATGTCGCTGACTGCCACAAAATGATCCGCGAACTCTTCTCTCGCATCGCAGAACTTGAAAAACAACTCTCCAGGCGCAATCGCGCACTGTTTGGAAAGAAGTCTGCCAAAGTTGACTCCACTCTCTTGACCGGAACTGGCAAAGCTATTCACTTTCAAACAAGTGCAGAACTCGAATCTGAAAAGAAACATCTTGAAATTCTCGATGACAAAAAGCATGGCGGC
The DNA here is from genome assembly GCA_026129135.1 of Cyanobacteria bacterium TGS_CYA1. Classification (GTDB taxonomy): domain Bacteria; phylum Cyanobacteriota; class Vampirovibrionia; order Obscuribacterales; family Obscuribacteraceae; genus Aved-18. Next base: position 263,325 of record JAHCIQ010000007.1, read on the forward strand.
GGACGAACCGATTCGACCTTGTTGCCCGAGCGAACTATTGAACACAGGATTGCTCAAAAAGAAATGCCTTGTCCCTGCTGCGGAGAAAGGCGGGAAATGATTGGTTTTGAAACTTCCAGTCAGATTGAATATGTCGGGACATTTTTTGAGAACTTGAAACACGTCCAATTTAAATACTCTTGCAAAAAATGTCAGGGACAAATCGTGCTTGCTCAAAAACCATATCAGCCTATTGATAAAGGAAAAGTCGGACCAGGACTGCTTGCTAAAATCGTCCATGACAAATTTGTTGTCCACCTGCCTCTTTACCGACAAGAAAAAATCTTTCTTTCCCAAAACATTCCAATTAATCGATCCTCCATGTGCCGATGGATGAAAGAAGCTGCAGATCTTCTTGAACCTATTGCAAATAAAATTCAGAAGCTGATTCTCAATAGCAAAGTTATTCAATCTGATGCCACCAAACTGCCGGTCATCAAGAAAGGAGCTGGAAAAACACACAATGCTACGGTTTGGTCTTTCGTCGGTGATAAAAATGCGCCATACATCTATTTCGACTTTTCTGAAACCGAGCATGGAATTTACCCTGAGCAAATTCTTTCTGGATACAAAAATATCCTTCAAACTGATGGAACAAACAAGTACAACGAGATCATCCGGCAAGGGGCCATTCAAGTTAATTGCTGGGCGCACGTCCACTGTAAATTTGAAGATGCATGGAAAGAGGACGCCATCGCCGCTGAATTTCCAATGGGAGTAATTAAAAGTCTCTTTGACATAGAGCGTGTGGCTGCTCAACTCACGACGATAGAAAAGATCTCCGGCAGAGACTTGCTAAACCCAAACTGAAAATGCTTGAGACCTGGCTTCGCGAAAAAGAACAAACTGCACTGCCTAAATCGAAACTCGGAGAAGCTATCTTTTACACATTGGAGCGCTGGGCTGGGTTGTGCAGGTATGCTGATACCGGCTTTGTCGAAATCAGCAACAACGCATGTGAGCGAAGTATCAAGCCGATTGTTCTTGGAAAACGCAACTGGCTTTTTGCTGGCTCGATGGAAGGTGGCAAAACCGCCACAATCCTTTTGAGTATTGTGGAAACTTGTAAAAGACTGAAAATCAATCCCATCGAATATTTGAGGGATGTCTTCACAAGATTGCCGAACTCTTCCACTTCTCAAATCGATGACTTCATTCCGGATCGCTGGCTCGCTCTGAAAGAAAAAGAAATCTAGATCTTTCACTCCTTAAGCTAGCACCACTCTGCCACCATTCTCAATGGTGTACTTCCTGCAACGCTCTCATCGCAGTTGCCTGTAAAAGACTGGTATCAAACTTTTGCAAATGCAACTTTAGCCGATGCAATTCTCGACCGCGTGGTACATGGATCTTATCGGCTCGAGTTGAGTGGTCCTACTCGCCGAGATCCAAAAAATGGAGAAAAACAATGACCACTACAGGAGACCGTCTTGGCAAATGGCCAAATTAAATGCTACAAGGTGGCCAAAAACATGCAATTAAGCGGCCAAATTGAAATGCGATTACCCGGCCAATTTCATGCGATTACGCAGGTTATTGTAGAGAATCTCAAATGGTTTGTATCCAACTCTTCTTCTAGCTTTCGATATGCCAGATTTGTTCGGCGCTTTGATCAATCTCAGTTTTCCTCGAAGACTCTGCGCTCCTTCTAATAAATTGCGCATAACTTCACGGTACGAGGCTTTCATGAACATTGATAGAGCCAATACATAATAAACAACAATATGATTAGGAAAACATCTCTCCCTAATGCTTTCTGCTTCTGATTCTTTTAGTGCTGCCTTGACAGTTTTATTAGGAAACATGCGCATAAAAAGACCAACGCTATACATATCAAAGTCTTTCACTGCTTCAATCTTAATCACGAGGCATTTTCTCTCAAAAAGGCAACTAAGCAATATTACAACATCTGCGCCACCGTATTCGATACCGATTGATGACTGTTCAAAACGGCCAACAAAAAAACGCCCGAATCGATCTACAGTACTTTTTTCTCGCCAGTTTCACAAATTGTTAAGTACACGCCATTGCTTTTAGATCGCCGTCGACAGATAAGGGCTCAAAGACAACCCAAACTTGACATTGAATTATCAAAAAGTTGCCATTTGGCTTTTAAAGTCACGGGTAGTCAGATAAAATAACGAAGAAATTACCGCCATTAGGTGTAAGCGATGACATACGATTTTATGCTTTTTTTGAAAGATCACGTTAACTCAAAAAAGATAAGTTCAATACTCGAAAACTTCGGATATACTGCTGATCAAAGTAGTCAAACTGAATTCTGCATTTTGGAAAAAAGAACGAATAGTGACGAATTATGTTTAGTACGTCAAATAACTGATGAATCTGAAATTAGGTTCGGAAGCCAATATTTAAATAACGGTGATATTGAAATTGCCACTGCTTTTTCTTTCTCCACTTTTCATGCTTTTAAGGAGCAAATTGAACAGCTTCTGCAAAAAATAGTAATGCAGATCGGCGGGGGCATTTTTGATCCGCAAAAGAATGCATTTATTTTTCCTCAGAAGGAGCTAAGAAAAGAGACCGAAAACTTGAAAATGAATACTCTCTCCGTCAAATGGCTATTTGATTTTGAAGACTTTCAGTCAAAGAGAATTAAGTGGAGAGAAGTCCAGAAAAGCTTTTACGAATTCGGAAATAGTTCAGATCTACTTAGTACAGCAGATGATTGGTCTGAATTGACGAATTCGATTCCTCCAGGCACAAAAACTATCAGAATTGATCAGAAAATTTCTCCATGCATGAGAGCAGAAATTTCCATGCCGAGTGGAGCTGAACCATTAAGTTATCAAAGGGCTTTTGTTTCATTAACCTTAGATTTTGACTTTGATTATTTGAAAGGAAATCCCGATAAGCTAGAGAAACTTAAAAGAATGTTTCTTGATATATCAAAAATTTTAAATTGCTTCTACGCTGCTGTTTTTGTTAGGCAGCGGATGAACTGACCCTTCCCCAATTTAACGGACAGTAGTTTTTACAGAGTCGCTCCAATGGCTTAAAATGT
>JAHCIQ010000008.1 GCA_026129135.1 Cyanobacteria bacterium TGS_CYA1
GGGATTTCAGAGAATCTTTATATGTCTTGTACAGCAAGGCTTTTCGGTCTGAATGACCCGCTATTAATCTGAAAGGCATCAGGATTTTTCAGAATAGATTCGAGATTGGACAAATGTATTCGGTAGCCAGAAGAATTCAAAACTTTGTAGAATGTACGTTCGTATTTGATCTCGTCATGCTGTTTTCGGCAAGGCGAAATAACTTATTCAGCCAGGAGAAAAGATGCCGAGACAGGGTCGAGAGTTTGAAAAACTGGTAGCTAGAATAGAAGAAAAATTATGTCCTCTTGGAGTCAAAGTTACTTCGCCAGACCGAATACCAGATCGCGTCACGGGTAACTTGAGAGAAGTTGATGCGTCGATTCGTTATCAAATTGGTTCTGCGTCAATACTAATAACGATAGAATGTCGCGATAGAAATGCTCCTCAAGACATTACATGGCTAGAGCAAATCAAATCAAAAAAAGACAGTATTGGAGCAAATCAAACGATAGCCGTTGCTAAAGAAGGATTCTCCAAGGGGGCTGAGTTATACGCGAATCAACACGGAATAATTCTGCGACAGTTAGAGGAGATTTCAGACGGATTTATCTTGAATTGTGTAAAAGGCTTGAAGGTCTTCACAAGGGATATTCGCTGTCACATGCGGAATTACAATATTGGTTACTTTCCACTTCCTGAAGACGAAGGGCGCATACAGCTTTCGCTAACTAATGCGGCTCACAAAGCAATTGAGGAAAACAAACCTTTTACGAAAAATAGAGCAGGCGAAGAAATTACCCTTTTGGATTTATACAAAGAGTTATTGCCGGAAGCCAAAGCCTGCATTAGTGAACGCGTGGACGAGGAGCACGAATTTGGCTTACAGGAATTCATTGAGGGAGATGCTGAGTTCGATGCGCATTTTGCGGCTGACGATCTTTTGGTAGACACAGTTTTTGGGCCGCGATTTATTCAGATGATAGTCTTTGGTGTTCATTACGAAGTCAAAACTGAGGCAATGGCTCCTTTGACTCCAATGCAATACAAGGATGAAAAGGGGAAGGTGATTGACTCCTTTTCAACAACTACTGATGAGAATAAGACGATGAGGGTCAATTTGAAATTGGGTTGGGATGAATCGCTTTAGTTTTGCAGAGTGAAAGAAAATCTGAATTTTTTTTAGAGAAAGCAAAAAAGATTTCAGAGTTTTACCAAATCTCCCAAATACAGACTGATTTGAGTCTGGAACATTTTAATTTTTTCGCCGTCTAATTTTTCTGAGCTGCTAAGTAAAACATTTAGGGCGGGAATCCTGGGAAGGTCAAAAGTAGATAGGAGAAATTTTCTTGCAATCAGGAAAATGTGCAAAATGTGACAAGGTGATGTTACACGTTATCGTGGAGCACATCATAATCAAAACCACAAATTACAATGGACCCGAATTTCACGGCGCATCATTTTTGTGCCCGAACTGTAAAGCAGTAATTTCTGTAAGTTATGATCCATTGACCTTAAAAGAAGACATTGCTTCCTTAGTCGTTCAGAAGCTGGGGCGCTAAATAAATTTCGGCAACATAGGCATCTTTAAGTCCTAAAATTTTTGCTCGATAAACAACCTGCGTTTTTTATTCGAGTATTCAAACAGAACTAACAAAAAGAACTAGTAAATGACAAGTGAAATTCGCAAGGGGCGCAAGCCCACGCTTGTTTCTATCTATGGTTCGCTTAGTCCAGAAGATGTGCAAAGGCTAAATAAAATGGCTTTTGCAAAAGGCAAAGCTCCCTCGGCACTAGTACGAGAAGCGGTCCTTGTATTTTTGGATGCGCAAGAAACCGATGTGATAGATGCAAGGGAGGCGCTTGTAGAGAAGCGTCTCAAAAGGATGGAAGATCGACTGGCATCACTTATGGCTCGAACAGCAATCGATGCCGGCATGATATTTCAGATTCTTCAAGCCAACATGAACCCTGAAACTAAATCTGAGGATTTGATGTGGGCTCACAAATTAGCAGTGGAGAGATTGAAAAGCAAACTTACAGGACAAAATGCGTCTGTAAAAGAGCTTGTGATCGAATCGGAGAAATCGAAGTCAGAAAATGCTGAGCAAGATAATCCTGAGTCTGATCAACCGACAAAAGAAGCGAGTGATGATTAGATCCATTGCAAAACACAAATACCTGAAAGGGCGAAGTGCCTCATCAAAAGCAAGAAAACACGTAAATTACATAGCCTTCAGATCTGAGTCAAGAGACGAAAAAGAAAGAGGCTCTAGAAAATTCTTCGATGGAAATCGGGAGCAAATAGAGCCAACTGAAGTCAAAGATTTGATTTTTGAGCAAGGCAAAGAAAAAGACTTCATCATGCACAAACTCATCTTGTCGCCTGGTATTGAGTCAGTTGATATGAAAGAGTACACGCGCGAAGTTATGGAAAAGTTTGCTGAGCACAAAAGACTTGATCTTGAATGGCGAGCCGTTATCCACAAAAACACAGATCATCAGCATGCTCATATTGTAATCATGGGCAAAGACAAGCGCGGCTATGACGTGATGATTCGAAAGGAAGATCACCAGTATTTGCGCAAAGTCGGAGATGATTATCTTGAGCGCGAGCACAAACTTGATCGGTTTCTTGATCGCGAAATCCCTACACTGCTTAAAACAAAAGAGTATGAGCGCAGCGGAGACGACTATTTTAAAAGTCTGTTCTCCGGCAAGAACGAACTTAAGGACAAAGACAAAAGACGCGAAAAGGATTTAGATCCCGATCGCGATAGGCGCGAGTTCGAAAAGCTTGATAAAGATATTCGCGATGCACTCAAAAGTGACGATCGAAAAGTCGTTGATTTTGGCAAAGGTAAGAAACAATGGATTCGAGAAGAGCAAGGACGATGGTCGGACTTTCATAGTCATGCACAGACTATGAAAATTCAGATGGAGTATGACAATTTGCTTCGAACAGATCCAGAGCTTGCTGAATCCATGCTTGCAGAACTGAAGTGGGCGAAACATGTAGAGCGTGAATTGAGTAACGATCAAAATCCCAGACTCAAACAAATTCTTGGCTTTGAACCTCAACTAAATCGAGAGGTTGAAAAAAGCCAGGAGCAACAACGAATGCAGGAATTCACACAGACTGCCCAGGTCTTTGAGGCGAACAGGCAGATTCAAGAAGGTCAAAAACTAGGCGGTATTGAACAGGCTGAACAGCCCAAAGTCAAAGACCGCGATGAACTGGAGCGCGACAAATGAACAATATTCAAGTAACTCATAATGTAGTAATACCAATTCCTGTTGACCGCGCACCTGAATTGGTAGCGGCTACAGTGAATTCTTTGGGATGGAAAATTAGACATGTAGATTCACTATTGAAGAGACTTTCAGCGATGGATAATAAGATTGATGTAATAGGTCGAGATTCGTGGAAATTTGAATTCGATTTAGCAGTGTCTTGGAAAAAGGTGAAAGCAGAATCAGTCGATATTGCAGTATCAGTTAGTGAGAGGCAAATGCAGTGGACATTGCCACACTGCGAAGAGCGATGCAGAGCTATTGTTGAAGGAATAAAGCTGGATGCAAAAGCAATCTCTTTGTCCGAACAGGTATCTGATACATATGGCTCGGCGAAATGGGATTCGGTAGATGATTTGGATCGAGCTGGCTATGTCGTTTCAAAAACTGATCATACAAGGCTTATTTTAGGACCAGCACGAGATGGCTTTGTTATTAGTGTTCCACCGGGTGAGACAGCAATGCACGCAACTGTTTGCGGACCGACAGGGTCCGGAAAAAGCTCCACTGTGTATATTCCAAATTTGATTGAAAGAACTGGCATAAGCGCCGTTGTGACTGAAGCTACAGCAGGAACGGAGGAGCCTGACTTATTCAAGAAAACCTCAGGACTTAGAAAAACCGCAGGTCACAAAATCTATTATTTCAACCCAGATGACTTGCGCTCGACTCGAATCAATCCAATCGAGCATCTGAAAACGTATGACGAAGCAAGTCACGTGGCATCACTCATTATCCAAAATACTTCTGGCAAACACACCGGTACAGACAAAATCTGGGAAGACTCGGAACGTCAACTTCTAAAGTCACTTATTTTGCATGCAATGGGAGAGAAAGGGACGCTTGCAGATATTCGCTCTTGGCTGAGAGAGGGACCAGAAAAGATTGGAGCTTTGTTGAAAAATTCGACATACACACTTGCTATGAAAGAGTTCTGGGGATTTTTCAATAACTCTTCTGAAGGATTTAGATTTGGTGTAATCTCAGGGTTGATGCAAAGACTAAATCTCTGGGTTTCGCCTCGAATAGCAGCTCTAACAGAGAAAACAGATCTCGATATTGACGCGCTGCCTAATGAACTATTCACGTTCTATTTTGCAGTACCTGCTCAAAAGACCGAATTAAAGCCACTGTCTGCGTTGATTTTTAATTTTATTTTGGACTTGGCCCTTCAAAGAAAATTCCAAAGACCACTTGCTTTGTTTCTAGACGAGTTCACGAATTACGGCTACATACCTGGTATTGCGGAGAAGATGACGATTATTCGCCATCGCAATATCCCTGCAATGCTTGGTTTCCAAGATTACGTTCAGCTTAGAAAAGTCTACGGAGACGACGATGCGACGCTGCTGTTCAGTCAGCCAGGTACAAGGTTTGTATTTCGTCCTAGAGATAACACAACTGCTCGAAAAGTAAGTGATGCTCTAGGATCTAAAACTATTATCGAGCGAAAAGTGACAAGTTCAGGACACATAAACGAGCGTGAGTTTGCTCGTAAGTTAATGAGTCCTGACGAAGTAATGTCATTGGAAAAAGGCAAAGCAATTGTCTTTACTCCATCGACTAATCCAATTTTGCTTCAGTCATTTACATGGCAAGACTACAAAGAAGCTATTGCTTTTGACCCTCCAGATCTTAGAACTCTGGATGTGGACGAGGAGTTGAAGCGCAGATGCGAACAAGAGGCAAGCAAGCCTGAATGGCAGCATCAGGCACAGGAGAAAAAATACAATCAGAACGACAATACATTTAAATCTCAAAAGCGAAGAGAGAAACGCAAACAAAAAAATGCCTATTATCAATCACAACAGCCGAGTTTTGAGAATAGAAAAACCGAGCCGAAAGTGCCTGAACAAAAGCTGGGAGATACTCAAGCCTCAAAACAAAATCAGTCTGGCTCTCCTTCACGCTTCAACATTCCAGAGGGGATTTAGCCATGATTGTACTTGGAATTATTTTTGGACTAATTGCCTTTTGTGCAATTAATAGCCTGGTTGGTGAATTCGTAATTTCAAAAGCCGGGACTGGAGTTTTGCCTGGCCTGGTCGCTGCAGTTTGGGCTGCTTATCCGTTTTTTCACAAGGCAAGAATACACAGTATAAATTTCTTACATCCTGGACTAGTTAAATATCCAGTGAATGTGCAAGTAGCATTCTCGAAAATCAGAAGAATACTAAGTGAGTCTAGCTATTTCTATGGCGATAAATGGTATGTGGTAACTGCTGATACTGCAACGAATTGCATTGTTGCAGATCTCAGATTCTATGAAGAAGAAATTCGTATAGAGACTACTGGTTATGGACATTGTCATCAAAGACAAGTTCGCATGCAGAGATTCATCCGACTCAATTTGACTTTGAATCCAAATGGCATTGCAGAGTCAAATGTTCAAATGGATTTTGAGATTAAAGCCGAAGGTTTTAACAAGCAGTCGTGTGAAAACATTGTCGCTGACTTGAAGACGAAAATAGAAGAAGAAATCGGTCCTGGTCAAAACCAGGAAGCGCTAGTTTCCGACTCAATACCTCCAGCATCTTGGTGGCTCATCGGAGCAACTAGTTTTGCGCTTATCTGCATGTTCATAGACATCAACAAAAACCTTTGGGGGAGCTAATGGCTACACAAGAACAATTACATGAAGCATATAATGCATTTCGAATTCCAATCGGAAGCTCGTGGGAAGTGATCAAAAAACGATATAAGGTCCTCGTCAGAATTTGGCATCCAGATAGGCAAGGCGAGTCTCTTCATGCAGATGCAGAGCAAGAGTTGAAAGAACTCAATCATTTCTATCAAGATATTTTTAAGCCGCATTTCGCGGGCAATGAACATCGTGAGGATAGGTATTGTCTTTGTCAATCTGTTCCATCTAGTCAGTCCAGAACCAACGTTGATTCGAATGATGAAGCACCACAAGCAGATGCAACTTCATCTCCTGAAACTAATCCAGGACCAAAACCAGAATCTGAGCCTGCTTCTGGACCATCACCGGAACCTGAAATCCACACTACTTTTACTTGGCATAGTCAACCGGTGGTTGATGATTCAAAAGTAGTTGTTGGAAAGCAGAGAGATGCTGCTGTAGCTTGTGGAGTGATTTTTGTGGGCATGTGCATGTTTTCAGTTTTTGCAAATGTGACCAAAGCTAGTTTTGCAAAAACAAATTTAGATCCTATTGTGCCAAGCTCGATGAGTATCACGAACCTCTCTAAACCGCGCGAGGTGACTTACACAACACCCAATAGGTTAACTTTTGAAATCTCAGATGACGCAAGGAGAGCAGTAACTTATAACGAAATCAAAATAGATGCTATTAAGCGCGAAATCGAAACAAGGAAAGCGCAAATAAGGATGGCAACTGCATCTAGCTCAGGGCAATTGTATAGAGAGCTTGGAGTAAAGGAGGAAGAGTTGAGACAACTGCAAGCAAGAACAGAGCAGTTGAAGCTTGGCAAGTAAGTAAGACTTGGATAATTAGAACAATCCAGAGTGATTTTAAGAACTTAAATCATTTAATTTTGAAATGCAAAAATCCGCCAGGTTTTGAGATGTCCAGAAAATGTTTTTTTCTCTAATGTCGAACCAATGCAATTTACCAGGTGAACCAAGTTTTTTTGGTAAATACCAAAAAACTTCTCCCTCATTTCCTGCAAATTTTCCGTCCACGCGAAATTCAAGTGTAATGATGTTTTCCGTAATCCGCAAAAAGAGAATTGCTGACAAGTAACGGAGTTCGCCCCCCAAATGGTTTGATTTAAGTTTGTAATTTACGCTATCTTGAGTAGTTGTTATCTTAGTTTGTAGTTCTGAAACAAAGTCATGCCATCCGAAATTAATATATTTGTTGGCATATTTTATAGCTGCTTTCATCTCTTTCTTGTTTTTTTCAACTGGCAGTAAAATTTTCCAAAGCTCGGGCTGTAGTTGAGGGTGAAGCTTAAAGCCATGTATTGTTTCTTGCAAACTTGAACCCACTATTGAACTTCCTGTGAGCATCCGGCTTTGAATTCGCCTGCAGATCTTATCCCAAGCAATTATGTATGCCTTCGAGGCATCTATTGAACCGTCAAACTTTACTACAAAACTTTTCTGTGATTGCTTTCCATATGCCTCTTTCATATCGGCATAAATGTGTTTCCAATACGCGAAATTGTTACTTCCATCAACACAAATAAGCAAAAGCGGCGCAGTAGTAACTAAGCTATAAGCATAAAGCTTTGAACTACATTGAAAACTTTTAGCACCATTCTTCAACGTTTTTATTTGTACTTCAAGTTTTCCCATTGGAGTGTCTGTCAGATCTACCAACTCTACAGTTCCATCTGTGTTTGGTCTTTTGTCACTCTTTTCAAATTGGTCTTTGACCCATTCTTCGTCAAGAAGATTTTGCAGGATCTTTAAAGACTTGCTTTCTTGACTGTCATTATTTGGATACTGTGCTGGTCGTGACATTTCACAATAAATAGCGATTTTTTCTGAATCAGGTAACTAATTAAATTTCTGGTTTGACGTGTCTTTAGACGAATCAGATGTTTAATGATACTTGCTTTTCTCGCATGACACATTATTAGCTCTCATGCTAATTTAATTATAGGATTTGAAGTCCTTCTTCACTTTCCTGAAAGACATTTTTCACATAAGACCAATAGTGTGGCTTGTACAGCGCTATCCTACTGAGGGCGTCTGCAAGTACTGCCCACAGAAAGGCTAAATTTTCCTCAGCCGTTTGTGGTGCAACAGCCCATACGCAGGAATGGGCGTCCGCGAATTCTGGAAAAACAATCGATTCATAGTGATTCGGATTCATTTTGGGGTCCCGCCAATACATCAGGAGACCCTTATTTAGTAAGCAAACCACATTAGGAAGACAGTCTCGACAAGTCTCACTGTATGTTTTTCTTACATCATTCATATCAAAATCTCCGCTATCTATGAAAATCATGAACGTATACAGCGGGTTGAGATATGGTAATTCGCTCTCTAAGCCAATTAGTTTTATGCCTGATCCAAGACCCGTTTTTACAAAATTCTTTGGTGTGGCGTCTCTTTTTAGTTCGTGTTTAAGCTTTTTGATTGTCTTTGAAAACTTAAAAATTGGCTCGTCGGCTTTTCTATAAGTCGATTTGATTTCTGCAACGGCATAAACAGATTCGAAAGGAAAATAAGAACGTTTGTCCCTATTTTCTTGCAAGGATGGAAAATCCGTTGAATCAGTGATTATCAAATCAATATCTGGACTAACTCTACCTTCCTTATCTACAATGTGGCCATTTCCTATTTCGCAACGTTTTGCTAATCTTCTTCTGAAAAAATCTCTAACTGCGACTTCCACCTCATCACCTGACGATCCGATGTTCTTCATGTTATGGATAAGTCGAGCTTTCTTGCGAGCTGTTTGTAGATCGATCGTCTCTAATTCAAAAAGTTCTCGAATCGGAATAGTTATATCTTTTCCATCGATCATAGACGCGGTGTCGCTCGACATCTGTTTTTCGCCTCAAGGTATTATCTAGTTTGGTTTTTCACATTTTTTAATTGATTTTACTAATGTCAATATCAAATCCGGCTGCCTTTATTTCTTGTCCTAGTCTAAATTTCCATGCCCCAGCATTATCCATTTTGATGTACATCACTCCCTGAAAATCTGAGGGAATCTCGACGTTTTCAGCATGTAATGCACAAACTTTACCCCTTGAAATTTTCCCCATGAAAAATCCGAGTTCCATTATTACGTTTTGGCGTGCCCTAGGCATGGACTGTTCTGGATGCTTAGCTTGGTGGCCAATATCATCTGGAGTGAGAAGTACAACGGCAAATCCCACATTTGAATGATGTTCTAGTTTTTCTATAATTGTCTTTCCACCATTCGGTTGTTCATGAAGAATCAAGGGTTCTAAGCCAACTTGATTTATTAGGTGGGCAACAGCATATTTGCTTGCTTCGTCGTGACCGTGAACAATAAATATTTTCTTTGCAAATTCATTTAATTCTTCCACTACTGTGACCTTGGGATTATTTCTGTTTTGCAGAGCTTCTCGCCCGTCCTTCGTCGCTTTAAACCATATGCCGTCTTTATGACGTATCCATTTTCTTTCACTCAACATTCTCTCTGCGGCTTCAATGTGGCATTTAATTTCTTGCTCTGTTTGCCCCATCAATTTGTTATTCACTTTGATGCCACCAGGACCATCCATGGTTTCTTTTATCCAATAAAATTCCCAATCGCTGTGACTGCAAGCTTCAAGAATGCTGTACATAGCTTGTTCTATTTGTTCTTCAGTGTTAATTGCATCAGAAAAATCTTCTTTTTTCTCTTGAAGCATTTCCAATTCTCCTTCCAAAAGCGTTACAGCTTCAGGAATGCCATCCTGCTCGCATTTTGCAATGTAGGAATTCTGCATGTTCACATACATGGGACCAGACCAAATTTGAAAATATTCATATCTTTCAAATTGAAAGGAATTTGCCCCGAAGATTTCCCTCATTGTATCTTTGACTTTTCTTTCTACTAGGCTTACTTTTTCGGAATCGAATGAGTTTTGTAGATTTTTCAGGTCCTCTATACGGCGATTCACTTTGGTAATCGCTGAGTCGATTTCTTTAATTGAAAAGAAGACTTTGTTTTCTCTAGCTATTTCTCTCATTACTTTAGTCCCTTAAGTGCGTTTTATACTTATGCTGAATATTCCACATTCCCATTTCTTGATCAAATTTGTTTGGCACAGTATATCTTCTCGTTGTTTCCAGCTTCTTGCAACCGCCGATCTAAGGACTATGACCGTGTCATTTCCAGCTTGGACTAAATTATTCAAGCAAACATGCCTGAGTGCGTGAGTAGGTACTTCTTGCCGTCTGGCTGTTTTTGCCATTTTCCGACTGTCTGTAGAAAATCGGTGTCCAATAGTTGATTTAAATAAGGCTGAGTCAAAATTATTTGGGGGCATTTTCTTTTCTGAGAACTACCAATCTATGCAAAGCTTCCCGATAGTGGTAGTTCAGCGGAATTTCGCATTAGCCTCTCGTTAGTTGCCACGAATCTTTACCACTCCTACGCGCTCGCTATGCGCAATACTATCTGTATTCACCGCCTCACATTCACAAAACAATTTCCCGAATTAAAGCAGGAAAGTTGCTAAAGCCTTGTCTCAGGCATGGTGTCGCCCTGACCTTACCGCGAAATTCTCCCAATATCAGTTATGGATGTTAAAATAATGCTTGATACTGGCATGTATCTGGCATCATGTTGTGATGTGTATGTATAGCAAATTTCAATCCGCCTCTCTTTCTTCTAGAATTTTCTCGTTAAAGCCTTGAATTAGGACATTCATGACGACAAAAATCATCTCTATTTTCAATAACAAAGGTGGCGTGGGCAAAACGAACCTACTTTGGAACATAGGGCACTCTCTTGCTCACCTTAATAAAAGCGTTCTTCTAATTGATTTCGACCCTCAATGTAATCTTTCCCTTGCCGTATTAGGCAGAGAGTTATTTACGGGCACTCTTCCATCTCAAAATATTCCGTATGGAACTACTATTCGAGCATTTCTTCAACGATTTCTCCAGAATACAGGTGGATATGAATTCTTTAGTCATACTGGTCCATTTACACATGAATCCGCTGAAATTGTTGCTGGAGACTTTTGGCTGAACGTGTATGCGGAGTCGCTAAGTGTTGGTTCTGATCTACTTACTGGGACTGGAATTGTGAAGTATGTGGTTCTTCGTGAGATGGTTAACTTTGCTAATGAACAGAGGATTAATGAAAAGAAGGATGAGTACGATTTTGTACTTGTAGACTTGCCTCCATCCTTTGGGGCTTTGGTAAGAGCTGCTTTATATTCATCAGATTACTTCATAGTGCCATGCACACCAGATACTTTCAGCGCCTATTGTGTAGGATTGATTGGCGATATGCTTCCAAACTTCTTTCAAGATTGGAAAGATGGATTTACGCGATTCAAGCAATCTAATCCACAGTTCAATAAATACGACAATTTGGGAGCAAGCAAGTTCGCCGGATGGATATTCAATAGCTTTGATACTAGGGGTGGTGAGTATTTGAAGGCAGATAAAGTTCATCACGATGAGATCAGAAATGCTGTGGAGCAGAATTTGGTTCCGAAATTAAATGAGCATATATGTCTAAATTTACCTGCGGGATATTTAGTGGGTGATATTGAAGATATGAATACTCTTATTCAAAATAGTAATTGGTTAAGCGTACCAGTAGGGGAACTTGATGCTCATAAGCCAATTCGCAATCTCGATGATAGAGGAGTTTGGCGACCTAACCAGGTGGAGCAGATAAAAAAACTGAAGCGCGATTTTTTGTCGATTGCTGAGAATTTAATCCAAAGCTGTACTTAATAGCTCCATGCCTGATACTCATAAGCATCAGGCATGGAGGATTGAATTTCTAGTGGAAAGGACAGTTGTACCAAGGCTTAGTTAATAAATTCGAACCACTCCCAAGCCTCCACGATTATGCAAATACGAAAGAAAACCTAGCTTCCGCAATTTTTCAATGGAAAGTATGCATTCGAAAGATTTGTGATTTTGAAACTTAGACAGCAGTTCAGTTTCATTGCATTCCAACTCCCTTACAAAATCTTTGAATCTGCGAGTGTTAAAGATAGTGCTATCAGCTATGGTGTTACAGCTATGATTTGGAATGAATACAACTGTTTCCGGATTTGAAAGAAAGATCATTTTTCCCGAAATTTTTCTATTGTAGATATTGCAATTACAAGCCACGATAAGCTCCTTGTGTTAGGTGCGGCTGAAGGTACGAAAGCGAATGAAATAGGCGATGCCACCGAATACGCTATCGTTGAATTTTGATTTAATTCTTGCAGTTTGATTTAGAAGGTCTTTCCGCCGGTCGTTCTACGTTCAATGAACGCATCTAAATCCGACTTCTTATATCTAACAAGGCGACCAATCTTTACGACCGGTAGGTTATAGCGGCCGGTTGACTTCCAAATTGAAAGTGTCATTTCAGCAATGCCAAGATAGGCGGCGGCTTCTCTTCTCGTGAGAAGCCCTCCACCAAGATGGTTCATCGGTGAACCACCCAACTGGATACTGTTCATATGTAATCCTTTTGTCAGTCCTCAGGTGAGGTACAAATTAGAAAGCTTTGAAAAGCTGTAAGAGTTAAATGAGAATTGATTCGAGGTTAAAACTATGCCTCTGTAATCAGTATAACCAGGTTATGGAAAAAATTAGGTGGGATTTAAAAATCAGTTGATTTTTTCATAGCATCAATTATTGATTTTACTGCCTCATTTCTCTAGGGATTTTTTCGAAGCTTCAAACCAACCTTGTTGCGCCTTCTGTCTGGCTTCAAGTTGAGCCTGTCGATTGGTTCGTATATAAGCTTTCATAGTTGTTCGCTCATCAGTGTGAGCAAGAGCTTGCTTTACTATCGCTACGCTCGCCCCTGTATTGGCCATCGCTGAAGCTAGACTTCTACGAAGGTCATGAATCCAGAGATCTTCTAGTCCAAGTTTTTCTCTAAGGCTTTCCCACGCATTTCCGGGATCTTCAATATGCCCGCTTGCGCTTTTCTCGCTAGGAAAGACATATTTTTGGAACTTTTCGTCAATAATCAAAAGTTGCTTACGTCTAGTTAGAATGTCGATTTCAGCAGGACCAAGAAGTATTTCTTGCTTTTTACGTCCTTTCATTTTCGAGGCTGGAATTACCCATAGCCAATCTTCTTCTCTAATTTCTGACCACTCCATGCTAAGCATGACTTTTTTGCGTACACCGGTTAGGAGCCAAAGCATTATTAGGTCTGCAAGAGTGCGTTCCTGACAATGCATTAATGGTGCGTCACTTATTGCCTGAATTAATCGACCCGCCTCTTCATCTGACAGCACTCTGTCGCGCTGATTCTCTGGATACAAAGAGAGACCAGAGAATGGATTGTCTTGACGTGTTATAAATCGTGTTTTTATACCAAAATTGAACATCGCCCTACCAAGTTGAGCGGCTCGGTTAGCGCTTCCGGGGGTTTTTTCCATTTGTTTGTGAAGCTTTGACGCATCATCGTGGGAAAATTCAGTAGCGTTTTTCTTATTCAAATTTCGCCTAGAGAACCAGCGAATGAAATTATTGGAATTCTCCAGTGTCCTTTTTCCGCTCTTCTCAAGATGTTTGATTTTATAGTGATCAAACAAATCCTGCAAAGTAGGAGAACTGTTCAATGCTTGACTTTGCTCAAATACGTTTTCCCCTCTATTGCGACGAGCTGTAATCTCTGCCGCTCTTGACTGTGCTTCAAGCAACGCGCTGCGGGCAAGAGTGTCGGGAATAGATTCGTCAAATTTGCAATTTAAATCCAATGTTTTCCAATTTCCGTCTTGTTTGCAACGAAAACAAAATGCTTTATTGCCTTTTCGACCAACGGAAATGTAAAGATGCACGTCCGGAAGAATTGCGACATAAAACTGCTTCATATGAGAAGGACAAGTTAGCGTGCGGATGTACTTCGCTGTGAATTTTTTGACTGAGTCGGGATCGTTTTTCATTTCGCCTTACCCTTTGCCTTACCCAAATTCATTATAATTCGGTGAATGAAAGAAAGCTAGAGAAGATGTGCAAGTGCCCAAGGGTGCGATAGGGTAAGGGATTAGAAGGATCGAGAAAATTTAGGAAAAGTTCGCAAAACAGACGACCTTTAGACTCATAACCCAAAGGTCGCAAGTTCAAATCTTGTCCCCGCAACCAAATGAAATTAGAACCGTCTCTAGTTGTAGGGGCGGTTTTTTTGAAGGCAGAAGATGGTTAGGCTCTCCTAAGGAATCGGGTAGACTGAATTTTATTACTCTGTCTTTGCCACCAACTAGCAAGTATTCGTTTTCATCATTCAACGAATGTATGGCTTCAATAGCGCTGCAGTCTTCGTGAATGATTTCTTGAAACACGAGTTTTCCTTTTGAATCATAAATGAGAAGGATAGACTGGTTCGCCGAATAGTGGTGACTGAAGGCTAAAATTGCAAGATAATCATCCTGGCTATCTTTCAATTTCAAATTAACGCATTTTACTTTTGAATTATCTGTTGTCGAAGGCGCTTCTAATTTCAGTAACAACTCCCCATTAGTATTCATAATCCAGAAAAATCCCTTCTGGCATTCTATTATGGAATCCTCGGTGGCGTTGCGAGGGAAGCGACATATTGAAAAATGAGCAGCGTATTCGTTACTGTCAATCTCTCTAATTAAGTGACCTCGGTTGTTTCTAATTCTGTACTTGCCCCTACCAGTGGTATTAATTATTTTGCTTTTTGAAGGATCGTCCGCGCGTGCGACTTCTGCTTGCCAAAGATTGTCATGTTCTTTTCCGCTCCAGAGAATCTTGCCTGAAGGCGATAAAGCGGTGACTCCCTTACCACCTAACACAGCGAGCAAAAAATGTTTTTCAGTTTTGTCTTTTGGTGCAGTGGAAGTATTAACGTCTATGCATTTACCATTATGAAGATACCAACGTCTTTTTCCGTCGCTGTTGAAAAGGCACGAATTATCTCCCCAGCTACCTCTATTTAGATATTCGCAATCACCGGACGGAAATATGCGTACTATCCTAGTTTCTGATGGATAGTCTTGAAATTTGATATGCGTTTTTATGCTGTTATATTGATCAGCTCGAAATGCACCTTTTGTGCCCGATACATAAATTTCGCCATTTGCTGTTTTGATGTCGGTGACAATTCCCAACGGAAAAGATAAATTGGAGAATAAATCCGTGCCATGCATCTGTAGTTCGGGCTCAGCTCGCGCTATTTGACTAGATAACGCTATAGTCGCCAAAGCTAAAATTGCAAGATAAGGTATTTTCATGCTCGTATGATACTGAGCAGTGAGGCGAGAATGGCTCAATGACGAACACTTTAAAAATTGATGCTTTCAGTAGCGATTTTTTCATCCTATGGGCATCTTGCATATCAGACAGTATTATAATTAACCGATATGCACCGTGCGAAAAGCTAAAGGCTCTGAGATCAAGGCTTTTGGGACAATCACCGGTCAAAATTTCAAATGCTTGAGCACTTGTATGTACGTGTCTGAAAAAAAACAAATAACGACATTACTTCATTTGAGCTGCCTTTTAACAAGAACAATAAAATTTTGTATGCTGAACTTTCAAACAATCCAAATCTACCAATTACTTTAGGCGATGTGCAAAAACGTTTTGGTAAATGGGAAAGACTAAGCAAATCGAAGGGGAACGCAGAAGAAAAAATTCTTCCACAGTATCGCTACTACTTTGATCATGACTCTCTTGCATTCAACTTTCGCTCGCCAAACCACGAAACTTTAACAAGCATCACTGTTTATTATGATCACTAGATCCGTGAAGCAGCGTCGAAACTTTTTGATGTATTAGTCGAAAGGTTAGTAATGGTAAGATTTTCTTCGTGAGCGCATAAGGGTTAAAGATGTTAACTATCCAAAGAAAAGTCTTCCTGGTTGCATTTTGCATCCTGTTTGCAGCTGCCACGTTTAGTTATTTAAGTGCTCCTGCGCACGCTCAAAAGCAAGAAAAAACAAAAGCAACTCAGTTGTCAATTTTTAATCGAAAGGAAGCAGTATTTAAAACCGTAGATGATCTTCGATTATTCAAGAAACCAACTGTTGATCAAATTGAAAAACTTATCAATCGTCCACTAGATTTCTCTCATGGAGGTCAGTACGAGACTAAACTTTCCCGCGATGAGGATATCGTTGATTTTGAAGCGCCTTATGACGACAAACTGCATATTCGCAGTGTGATTTTGAGCGTGAATAAATCGTTGCCTATAACACTAGATGATGTTGTAAATCGATTCGGCAAGTATTCTAAAACCGCCTATTCAAAGGGTAATGAAAAATTGAAAATATCACCAGAGCGAATATATTTTTATAAAAAAAAGCAAGTAGCATTCCGCTTTAGTTTGAGCAAAATTAAGATTCTGACTAGCATTTCCATATATTTCGATTAGAAGTCTAAATGCAGTTTTTTAGCGTCAGCTTTGATCAATTTGAATGTCTGAGGAAAAGATTTCATCAATTTTAGGTCTTGGAGATTTAGATCTTTGCGTGGCAGAAAAATTATCAAAAACAGTTGAGCAAAGACTTCTTGCTTGGCTCTCTCAAATGTTTTGTGATTGGCACTAGTACTATCTGGAGAGGTAAAATACCATAAATCCCTTCGGTCGAACTCATTAATGGCAGCAACTTCTTTTTGAAAAACAACATTATAGTCAGCTCTCTTTGTAAGTCCGTTCAATACTGCCTGGTCAATTGCATGTCCCAATTCATGCCAGCCATTTCGTTCTATTGGTGCATAGCGAGACGCTTTTGGATCATAATTTTCTAGCGGTCCAAAATCTTGAATGCCTTTTTGACTTTGCTTCTAGCTTCGTAAAACATCGGCAGATTCCTGTTTGATTGGTCGAGAGAGTGACCGCGAGCATGTTGATTGGCTAAATTTGTCGGGACATCTGAAGATTGTGCATAAACGGTAATGCTTACGCCGCTGCGTACTAGGGCATCTTGCATAGCGGACGGAATTTGCCTCGAGAAATAGTCGACTCTAGTGCGAAACGCTTTAGAAACATTGGGGTTGACTATCTGCTTAAGTTTGGATGGTGGCAGATCCTTAACTGGCACAGAAACATTTGTAACTCGATGTTCTAGATTCTCTGGAGGCGGCATCACTAGCGGTGCATCAAGTATTGGTTGGGTGCTTGCAATTTGCTCTAATCGTTCTTTCTGCTGGCTCCTTCTAAGCTCGTTTAGCGCCTCTCTTTCATTTGAATTTTTCGCTAGTCCACGCACGAATTCTGCCAACCGTTGAACAACTCCCAGCACAGGATCTTTGGTCTCCTTTTCCAATGCTTTCAACTGCAATTCGGAGCGAGATAAGGTTTCTGATGATTCGTCAATTAATTCAAACCGATTAGACAGAATTTGTGCGACGCGCGGATCCGCAGGGTCCAGAGCTTTAAGTTGCAACTCAGAAATACTATCCTGGTTAATGCTTGACTGAGCACTTTTAAACACTTTCTGCTGGCTTGAAACATTAACTATGGCGTCATTAGCGGTTGTGCGCGAAGTGACGTCATCAGAAGTGCTGATGTGCTTTTCTGTGGATTCGTCGCGTTCAGATGGTTTAGACATATCGCTCCTATTTGGACAGAGCTTTATCCACCAGCGGCATCAACTTATCAACTTCTTTAATATCCTCTTGATTCGATTGTTTCATAAAAAGTTCTCGCGCTTTCGCCAAATTTTCTTTTGCTTCTGAATATCGCTTTTGTTTAAGCTGCATTTTGCCCAATTCAAAAAACGAAATTGAATTGGAAGGAAAAAGTTTTATGGCTTCTAAGTAATCTCGCTCCGCTTCGTACTTTTTGCCCATCCTGTTGAAGAGAGTAGCTCGATTGTGGAGAGCATTGGATTTAGATACTGAATTATACTGCGCCGGATAAGTGTCGAAAATTTCCAATGCTTTGTTTTGATCGAGCATTGAAAGAGCGTTTTTCTTGGCTCTGGCATAAACCGCGCCTCTTGCAACATACAACTCAGCATTGTTTGGATTTTGTTTGATTTTCTCATTGACGAATTTTAGTGCGTACGAGAAGTTGCCACCGGCCATTAGCTCGGATACTTCTTGAGACGGGGAAGGCTCAGTTGCGTGTGATACTATTTGCACCGCTACACTGGACAAAAACGCAAGAATTATCGCAAAAGAAATTTTATCGAAGTTATTTTTCAAATTTTTTCTCCACAAATTTTCTGACTTCGCGAAAATGCTCCTTGACCAAGTTTACTCTATCGGACTGTCTGCCTCTTACAAATGCATAGCATTCCGCAAATACGTGAGATTGGTTTTTGTATTGAGGGTCATTCTTCATGTCTTTGGGCAGCTTCAGAAAATCTCTATAAAATAGCTTTGAAAAATTCGTATCGTGAGCTAAATCAAAGATATCAAAGAAAGCGTGTCCCGCTTCGTGTTTCAATGAACCGGACACATCTCGATTCTCGTTGAAAATGCTTACCGCAGATTGAGTGTCAGTGCCTGTTGCGCCAATATGAATTTCAGGGCCATTACTCTTCGTCGCATGGAAAAACGCCGCAGGTGTTCCTTTTTCTCCGTTAACAACTTCCTTGCAACGAACAATAACTCCCGCCCCTATAAGCTCATTGCGTTCGATTTCTGGAAGTGAAAACCAGGCCTCTACGACTTTTCTATAAAAATCTATCGAGACCTCGTTATCCTTTGAAATAAGTGGTGAGTAGTCATACAACGGTTTTAATTCGCCGTTTTTAATCGATTTTGGCGTATTGTCAACAATCTCAAACCGATTTGCGATGAGCGATGCATATTGAGGGTCTTCAGGATTTAATGCTTTTAGACTCAAATCTGAAGGACTTTCTTGATTCCCCTCGGCTCTGGCGTCTAAGAACATTAGTTGGTGCTCGGATTTTCGGGCACCTCCAATTACTGCATCATTTGATATTTCCGATTTCTCCAGTTTTGAGAGAACCGGAGGGGATTCGATTTCTGGTTTCTTTTCTTCAGTCATTCGTCGCCCAGCTTACCGACATCAAAATTCTATTGTGGCATAGTAGTCTATTCGCCCTGCGAGGATTTAATGATGAAATCTTTGGCTCTGGTGTCCCTGGTCACTTTGTTTTTGTGCGGAAATCAGCCCGCGTTCGCCGGAAAGTGTTATGGCTACTCGCCTTGCGGCGCTTGCAAAAATTGCCATTATTGTAAGCACTGTGCAGAAAATGGTGGTTCGTGCGGGGTATGTCGGGGAAAGCACGCGAAAGGGCAGAAAGGTCGCGGCGGGGAAGTGACCGAAAAGCCGGTTGGTGCGAATAAGAAGGAAAGCGCTTAGAGGGAGAAAAAGTAAGCGTTTTTATCTGAAGCGCCTAAATATTTTGCTAATCCGCCTGAACCAAATACGATGGCACCGAGTTGAGACTTGCTTGTCACCTAATTCTCGAAAAGAGCTTCTTCGCGTTGAGGTGAACTTGGAGGTAAAACCTCGACGTGATTTGCTGCATCGATCCATTCCTAAACGATTTTCGAGCGCACACTATGCCGACGTGACAACGTGCCACCAGATTTGGTGAAATGCTTTTCGGTTTATGTAATTCCATTTAAGGTTCCAAATCGTTCTATGGTGGTTCCAAATGTTTGTATTTCACTGGCAAAGGTTCCAAAATGCTTGAAAATTTTGGTTCAGGTTCCAATTTGTATAATTTTCCAGAAAAAGCATATTTTCTCGCGCGAGAATTTGCTCGAAAATAGGAAATTTCCATTTTTGACTTATTTTCCCGCGCGGGAAAATGTGATATAACAGGAAATATGGAATCAGAAAGAGACATCCTTGAATATCTAAAATCCGGGCAGCTAGAGCTGCCTCCGCTTAAATTTAGGCCGAAAGCCGAATCATTTGAAAGAAGCGACATAGGCGCTGATGTAATGCTTGAGACTGACTGGCAAGGAAGGCAGTTTACCTTTGTTGGGGAGATTAAGCGTTATGGGAGCGACAAATCTGTAAGTCAGGCGGCAGAACAGGCGCGTTTTTTTGCAGACCGATTGCAAGTCAACCCGCTTGTAATAGTGCCGTGGCTTTCAATTGAGCAACTTCTTTCTCTTGAGCAGAAAAATGTAAGCGGATTGGATCTCTGTGGTAACGGTGTTATTGTCGTGCCAGGTGAAGTGTTGGTCTTCAGGACCGGACAGCCTAACAAGTTTCCTACATCAAGGCTAATACGGCGGGTTTATGAGGGCACCAGTTCTTTAGTTGCGCGTGTCTTTCTGCTGCGACCGCAGTATAACTCTGTTTCCGACATTCTCGATGAAATATCAGCGAGAGGCGGAAGTATCACTCTGCCCACTATCTCCAAGGCATTGAAGCAGCTGGAAGAAGATGTCGTAATCGAGAAATCGCCAAAACGCATTTGTATTTTGCAAGCGGACAAACTATTGGATCGGCTCAAGTCAAACTATGAGCAGCAAAAGCCGCGCGGATTTATTCGATGCAAATTGACTACGAAAAATAACGCAAGTATCGGCGCGACTCTTTTCGATGCTGCAAAAGACGCGGGCGTTCGGATTGTGCTTTCAGGCGAAAGTTCTGCGAATTCTTATGCAACTTTAGCTAAGGAACCGATAGATACATTCTATTGCACAGAGATTACTTCTCTGCACCTGGAAAATTGGAGTGCTGAGATGGATATCTTCAGCCGATTTCCGAATGTTGAAATTAAAAAAAGCGACTCGGACGTAGTGTACTTTGATATGCGAAACGTGGACGGCTATAACGTGGCGTCGCCAATTCAGGCTTATCTTGAGCTGGCGAATTCGGACAAGCGCGGTCAGGAAATAGCAGAACAGATCCGAAAGAAGATCATTCAAGACTTGAAGGAGCTTCAGGAGAAATCTGGCGAATGAGCGATTTAGATCTCATCAATACGTTTGTTGATTTGCACGAAAAGTTCTCAGGCAGAGGGCTTTCGATCATTTTAGGCGGTGGCTTGGGCTTGTATTTGAAGCAGCTCTCTTTGTTGGAAAAGCCTGTTAGAACGCTGATAGATGCGAGCGAATGGCCGCAACCGAGAAGCACATCAGATATTGACGTTTTCCTTCCATTGGAAGTTCTCATTAGTTTAGATGACATGAAGGCCGTTCGTTCGGTAATTGACGAGATGCACTTTGAACCTATTGAAGGAAGTGAATTCTGGCGTTTTAATTTGCCTGCGAACGAGGTCAAGATAGATTTGTTGACTGGTCCCATAAATGAAAACGTCAAGAATCAGTTGAAGAGCGATTCTCGCAGAGCTCGTCCTAAAGGAAATTTGGAACTTCATGCGCACCCAGTGCCGGAAGCCCTAGATTTGTCGGAGGATTTAGAGCCTGTGACATTGATTGCACAAGCCGCCGATAAACAAATGCGTACACCAACGGTTAAAATACCATCTCCATTTACATATTTAATGATGAAGGTCACCGCATTTGGTGACCAGGTCGAAAATGAGGATAAAAACCTCGGACGTCACCACGCTCCCGACGTGTATCGAATTGTCGCTATGATGTCGGAGCCTCAGTTCACTCAAACCAAGTCTCAGTTCAAGCAGCATTATTCGTCGCCTTATGTCGAGCGTGTTCGTAGTCTGGTTAAAGATTCTTTTGCAAGGGAAGACGGCATTGGCATCTTGCGAATGAGAGAACATGCATTCTGGAACGACAATATCCGTCTGCCAGATTTCATGGGCGCCCTGAGAGAAATCGTAGGGGAGTAGACTATGAAATTAATCCCATTCTTTCCTAATCGCGCAACGATTCCAATGGAATACCTTTTTTCTTGCAGTGATCAATTACTTCCTGCACTGACTTGCGCGCGCTGAGATTCCTCAGATCGGTTTTATCCGATTTATATGCCTTGTCAAAATCGTCTACAGCTCCTTGCAAATCGCAATCTCTCCATTTTGCAAAAGCACGTCGCCTGAAAGCCTCGCTCGAATTCGGTTCGAGCTCTAAAGCTTTGTTTGCATCCTTTATAGCGAGCGCATACTTCTTAGTCTCAGAGTAAGTTTTACTCCTCGTGCAATAATACTGTGAGTCCGTTGGATTCATTGCGATGGCTTTATTTATATCTTCCATAGCCTGAGTCCATTTGTCCTGGCAATTGCATACATCGGCGCGTAAATAGTAAAAATCTGCAACGTTTGGATTTTTTCCTATCGCCGTGGTTAAGTCTTGAAAGGCTTCGGGATACTGATGCAAATACTTTTCAGTTAACCCTCTTCCCAAGTACCCGATACACTTGTTTGGGTCATTTTCGATGACATGGTTGAAATCTTTTATTGCATCTTTAAATTTACTTTTCCCGAAATTTTCGATGCCTCTTTGCATGAAATCAGGCTTCGGCAAAAACTCACTTCCAAAAAATGCGCCTAAAATTAAATACACGGCAAATACGAAGACGATTGAGACCGGTTGTATAGCTGCTCTGGTTTGACTCAGGATTTGCATGGCGCTCACAAGTTTCTATACGACCAGCTTATCCGGACCGGGGTAGACTGTCACTGGTGGAATCCCCAATCACCCAGCCCAATGCTTCTGCTCATCGCGACCCGTCGAAACTATTGTGCAAGCATTGCTTGCACATCCTTCAGTCCCATCATGTTGTATCGATCGCTTGGCTCTAATTTCACCGCAATCTTCAAGTCTTCCAAAGCGCCTGTCAAATCTTTCAAATCGACTTTCGCGCATGCACGCCTTCGATACGCATAACCCATTTTTGGATTTAGAGATAATGCTCTATTCGCGTCACTCAAAGCGCTGTCTGGACATTTTGCAATAACGTTCGCCCAACTTCTGGTGCAATAAAAATCGGCATTGTCCGGTTCCATTTCAATTGCTTTGTGTGCGTCACGAAGCGCACTCTTCCAGTCTTTCAAACTGCATTCAACTTCTGCTCGCACGTCATACCATTCTGCTTTGTCGGAGTAAAGCGCAATAGCATTGTTCAAATCATCAAGGGCGGCTTTAGCACGATCCGCATAATAGTGCTTAATTCCTCTATTGAAGTACGCCACAGAATAAGTGGGGTCGAGCACAATCGCATGAGACAAGTCGGCAAGGGCACACTCGTCTTTATGCAATAAGTCTTCGGTGTACGCCCGCTTTCCAAATGCTATTGCAAACAACGGATCGGCTTGGGTAGCTTTGGTAAAAGCGCTTAGTGCAAAACCCTCATTTCGCATTTTCAAATAAGTTTCGCCTAACTCCATATAGCCAAGCACAAAGTCAGGATCGCATGCGATGGCATTTTGGAAGTGCTCCACCGCTTTGTCGTACTCGCCTGCAAATGAGGCTATGCGACCAAGCTCAATGTGAGCCAAGGCAAAATTGGGATTGATGATGAGAGCTTTTTGAATCTCTTCTTCGGCAATTTTAAATAATTGGCCGTGTCCCCAGATGGGTCCTCGACGAAGCTGTCTTGTGGCTTGCGCATTGCGTTTGACTAAATTGGGATCGGGATTAGCGTCGACATTAGCTAGAAACTGTTGAATCTTTTCTTTTGCGCCATCCTTGAGCACCAGATGCCTGACTTTGTACATACCGGCTATTTCTTCGAGGTCGAAGCGCATCCGAACATAAAGATGCGGCATCTCGGGCTTGGACAAATCAACGAGGACCCTTGTCTCTTCAAGTGAATAGGGAGCATTGGAATAATCGGCAAAATAGCTTTGAGGCACGATAACGTCTATCGGCAGGGTCTTATCGGTGTTTTGCCAGAAAGTTTGGCGCATGAGAGCTTCAACTTCGGGGCTTGCGTAGAAAGATGCGTTCGAACGGCATTTTTGAAATTTAGGTTGTTTGGTCTCAAATGCTTTGGCAGCCCACCACGACACGAATAAGCTGGGATTGCATGGAGGTGTGTCAGCTAAGGTCTCGCGATTCAAGAAGTTGTAGTAAAAGTCATTCCAAAGTGGTCTGCCCTGGGTTGCCCCCGCGAACAGCGCCGCCGCCACCAAAATAGCAATGGGGACGGACCGAATTAATTTGAGCTTGGTCCAAGCTTGGGTCATATCTTACTAACTTATATCTATTGAGGCGATTTGTCACTGGGTGGATTCACCAATCAAAATACGGATGATAATTCCACGCATCCATTTTCTGTCGATCAGCGCCAGCCAAATCGTCGAGGCCCATCTTCTGGAACAATCGTAAGCGATAATAATGCGCCTCGGCATTGTGAGGATTCAATGCAATCGCGTTATCGAGAGAAATCCTTGCTTCGTCCAGTTGCCCATTAACCATTTGCATCAATCCAAGATTGGAGAGATACATCGCCTTATCGCCGTAAATTCCGTTTGCATCATGCGCAGCTGCCAGTGCGCGAGGCAAGTCGCCGATTCGCCAAAGGTATAGCGAGTATAAAAAATGACAATATAACTTCTTGCGACCAACAAGCGTCTTGGCTTGTACCATCGCAATGTCGTTGAGTGCAAGGTCGTGCTTTCCTTCAACTAAGTAACAATACGCGCGATTCAGATTCTGCCAAACAGAGTGCGGATCCAACTCAAGAGACGTCGTAAATTCTTGAATGGCAATATCAAATTTGCGCTCGATTATTCGCATCCAGCCGCTGAAGCCCATTAACAACGCCATCTGTTGCCTGGGTAATCGTTCGTCGAGATTGCGCATAAAGTGGTGGAACTCGTTAGTGGCGGTTTCATTCTGATTAAGACCAACATGGGCTTGGCATCGTTTGATCTTGCTCCATAGCGATGGCTTTTTCATAGTGTCCAAATCTGCAATGGCTTTGTCGAATTGGTATTGTTGCATGAATAGTTCGCTGCGCAATTCAAGCAGATACTCGTACTCGGGATGCTGCTCAATGAGTTGATTCAGTTCGATTAAGGCTTCGTCTACCCTGGCGATCTCGATGAGGATGCCAACTTTTTGCGCACGAATTTCGAGAGCATCTGGTATTAAAGACAGAGCGCGATCGCAAACTGCAATAGCTTCTTCAAACTGGTCGAGACAGATATGTGCGTTTGTGCACCACACATAAAGCTCGCTATTTTTTTGTTGTTTGATGATTGCCAGTTCAAAGTATTTAATGGCTTCTGAATAATTGCATTTTTTGTATTTGTCACAGGCAGTAGCCCAATTGTGGTCATAGCTAAAGATCGCTGCGAATAACGTAGAGACGCTGAAGACCAATGGCACGAAAATTGCATTGCCAGAGGAATGGAAAAATGTCACCAAAGAAGAAAATGAGATAGCGGTAGGCACCAGGAGTAATACCACTACAATGAATGCCTTTTGTCGCGCTTCAGATTTGGAAGATTCGCCCTTAGAGTAGAGATATTTGTATGTGCCTATTCCAATACCTGCAAGGAGGCTGCAAACGCTTAGAAGAAGCCAGGCTGTGATCGTGGTGTCGTCGAATAACGGGGCTTGGAATGAAACCGGCTTGTATTCACGAGCCCATTTATGTGATTGGGCGAGTGCTGGTGCGGCTGTTAAGACTACACACCAAACGATAGACAACGCTCGAAAAATCATAGCCCTTTTAAATAATCCGCATAAATCGATTTCAACACTTACATTATAGATATCGGTTAACCGTCTTAAAGAAAAAGGCAATTCGCCCACAGCCCCGAAAACCTTTGGGTGCAAGAAAAAACATTCAAAATGACACCTTTTTTCCAATTATCAAGGGAGACTTTTAGACTACATAGCGGTTACTCTTAAAGTGGCATCCACGGACGTGACTCTTCTCTCTTGACTTGTAATGCTCAGCGGACGCTACCAATCTCAATTCGCCAACTATTTTTATGAAGCGCGGGTTTCAGCTATCGGGCCAAGCGGCTACTACTATTTAAGCTGCGACAAGTTTTCAGTTAATAACGGTAACTCAAAAACGTACTTAGGGTCCTTTGTGGCTGAAATACCCACTCAGAACAACGGAATTTTTAGTGGAAGTGTCACAAACTCTATCAACTTTGTCGGAGCTACTAACGGCCAACAAGTTTCAACCACTATCAAGAAAATTGCGGGCAAAGACAATCTTGTTCTTCAAATCGGTCAAGGAAACAGCGCTGCAAATTTAGAACTGCCAAAAGTCAGCGATAAACTTCGAACTCTTCATGTTGTTTACGACATGGAGGATGGCTTGCCAACAGACGGACCCATTAGATCTTTTGTTGCCCATAAAAATGCTAGCGAAAGTTTTTCAGTCCCAGAAATTTTTTCTGAATCTCTCATTGACTTACGAATAATAGATTCAGGCGGTCCTTCTGTAACGGGTAAAAGAGGGGCAGATTTGGTCTGGGAAATGACTGAATTGGCAATGGCTTATAGAGAACGAAAAAGAATTCTAGAACCTAATTTTCCATGGGCTATTTGGCTCTTCGAAGTCAATTCATTTAAAGATGATGGAGTCTTCGGAACACTTATTACTGATTTATCCGACCCAGATGACCAACGTCGCGGGTGTGCCATATTTGGTGACCAATTAGATGGTATGACTCTCTCCGAGCGAACACGAAATCGTTTGCGAACAATTACTCATGAAATCGGACATTGTTTCAATCTTATACATACTGATCGTCGCTCTGGAGTTCAAGACCAGTCTTCATGCTTTATGACGCCGGGAGATTCCGTTGACAGTGATTATTGGGAATCGTTTGATTATAAATTCAATAACGACAGCTTGATGGATCTTCATCATGGTTTCTTCTCTGATATTTGCCCGGGTCAATCTCCATTTCGAGATGTAGACCACTTTTCAAAGAAAAAAGTTAGTTCACTAGAATTAGTTGCGAAGATCGATAAGAACATAACGATTGGTGAACCGGCACTGCTGAAAGTAACTGCAAAAAACAAGTCTAAAAAATCGATTTTGATTTCTAATTCACTTGCTTTGCAATGGAATCAATGTCGCATCAGAATAGACGGACCCACTGGAACACAGTTCGTGAATCCTCTCTTTCTTTTTTGTGGCAGGCCAAAAAGAATGACACTTGGGTCTGGCAAAACCTTGAGTGAGTTTGTTTGGTTACACTCCAATTCAAACGGAAACTTCTTCTCTCGAAGTGGAACCTATAAAATCGGAGTTGAATGGCAAATTGATGCGCAAACGGTTATCCAAGCTGAAGCATGCTTCGTGACTGTTCGTGAGCCTTTAAATGATTTAGATCAACTTATTGCAGAAAAATTTTATTCGCCTGAAGTTCGCGAGATATTCGAACTAATGGGAAGCGATTGTCCGACTCTACAATCAACCCAATTGTTATTAGAAGAAATATCGGAACGTTGGTCCGATGAATCAATTGCGCAAAAGTGTTCTATTGTTCTTGCGCAGAATGCTAACCGAGAGTTTAAATCATTTTCGAAGAAAGGCTTATCCACCCGAGTCCGCAAGCCTGAAGTTGCCGTTAGAGAACTAATTAAAGCCCTAAGTCCAAATAATAGTTCGCAGAATGTTAAAGATGTCGCTCGGAAGGTATTGAAAACATCTAGTTCCGATGAACAAGAACAGGTTAAAGCAGAAATCAATTCTAAAAGGAAAAAAAGAACAAATGAAAAAAAACGCTAGTTTTAGATTGGCATCGCTAGCATTGTTACTGCCACTTATCTCAGGATGCGGTGCTAGAGTAAAAAGTTTTCCCTATGACGAATCTGTCAATGCAAACGTTGGACACGGCTGGTTTACGAGCAAGGAATACAAAAAACTTGCTGCCGAAGGTTTTGTATATTCCCTTCCTAAAACTGTCATTGAAATATCGGGCAAATGCACACTGTACCGCCAATTTTTTTATAAAGGCGAACTAGGGAGCGATAAAATAGCTAAGGTGCTTTTTACTGCAAATCTAGATAATGGTGTCACAGTTTCGCCCAAAGGTCAGGTTGATCCGACAATGAGATTTCGAATCGACCCAAAAGCTTTGCGAAATTGGCGAGTCAACACAGGTAAAGTAAATTTCGTTTTGTCTGACGCTGGTATCATGACCAAAATGAACTCAATATTGGAAGATAAAACCGCTGAAATTATTGAGTCAACAGCCAAGACAGGAATAAACGTGGCGAAGACTATGGCATTAGCAGGAGCTGATGAACATGTAACCCACGGATTAATTGAAAACGTAGGTACTTTCGACGTTGTCGGAAGAGTCGATCCAGACGAACTGACATGTGGAGTTAAAAAAGAAATTTTTCAGGATTTGCTGGGACGGGCTCAAGAATTAGCGCATGCGAGCTTGATAAAAGATGAGTTAAGAGACAAAGTTGGAGCAAAGGATACTATCCTGGTAGTTAACCAAATTTGGATAAATTACGATCCAAAAGAAAACAAAAAAAATAGTTCGAACGAAATCAGAGCTAACGTAGCCAAAAGCAATTTCATTACAGGAGTTACTAGAGCTATTACGTTAGAAAATTTCGGAAAAAATTACGTCAACGGAATAGTTACTCGCATTCCAGCATTCGCAGAAGTCACTATTTCTGCGACACCTCAAATTCGAAATGGTGAAGAACTTCCAGTCAACTTGAAAGATTTTGTAAAAGCTAGGATTGATGTCATCAAGAATGATGTCCCCAAAGAAGAGGTTTCGATTGCTAACGCAAATACAAATCTCACCGTAGATAAACAAACATGCCAAACTCAAAAGGTTCAAGTAGAAGCGGCGCATAAATTGCAGATTGCAAAAAACAAAAATGACAAAGAGCATTGCCGAAAATTGGAAGCAAGCTACAAAGTTAAGATGGATAATTTCAAAAAACGAGAGGACAACTTTGAAAAAAGAGCAACTGCGATTGTCCAGCAAGCACAAAGTGTGCAACTTGCAAAAGCAGAGCAAGGGATTTTGGAAAAAGGCAAAGACGAGATGACTGAAGAAAATACAGTAATATACAAAGCTTTGGTCCCCATCTCTCAACTAGGAAGAATCGGGGTTATTCCTGTTCACTCCAATACATTCGTCAAACAAACAAAAAATGTAGATATCAATGTGGATACAGGGCGTGTTGCTTCTTATGATTTTGAAGCATCGAGCTCTGGAGAGAAAGCCGCGCTGATGCTTGAGCACATTTCTGAATCTGTAGTAAAAGACGTCCCGGAAATAATAAAGGGACTTTCAGCGGGGAAATCTACAAAATGATTTTCAGAAGAATTTTTCTCTTGATGATCTTAGCATGCGCAGTACTTCCGGCACACGCATCGGATCGTGTGCCTATTTTTAGATACGAAGATGATTCCAACGGAGTTGTGAAAACAAAAGTTCTAGTTCCGACAGGTAGCGTCGTTAGATTTCGCGTTAAATCAATGAATGACAAAGTTCAAGGAGATCTCAAAATTGCTGTGGCGGATAAAAACGGAAAACCCCTCAAGCTGAAAGATGACAAAGTCGCTATGTGGAAACTTTTAGGAGAGAATCAACAGGAAGAAGTAACAGTTCCTAATACACAAAAGCTAACATTTGTGCTTTCTTCTTTTCGAGCTGCTTCAAAACTTTATCCTGAAAAAATGATAGATCCCTGGAGTGCAGAAAAACAAGATCCACTAAATGAAATCAACACCCTTGAATTTAGAGAACCCAAGCGAGGGGAACCCAAAGACAAAGGTAATGTCGTTATTGAAGTAAAAATTATTCCGCCAAAATTTTAAGGTAAATCGAAATGGCAAAAACGCTAAGTGGTATCAGTTGGGTCGGCAAATTTCAGGGCAGCGACAAGCTGAGTACTTTGAAAGAACCGTTCAAAACAAACGTAACCAATTTTATTCAAGCACTTAAAAATGCTGGCGCCTCAGTAGTTATTTCATCTACTCTGCGTTCCGCAGAAAGAGCGTATTTAATGCATTATTGCGACCTTATTGCTACGGGTAAAATAAGTCCCGATGCGGTTCCGTCGATGGACGGCGTGGAAATCGAATGGGTTCACAAAGACGCCAGCGGAAAAATGGACAAGGTCAAATCTAAAGCTGCAGCTCAGAAAATGAAGGCTGCATATAACATCAAAAAGCTAGCTGCACTCAATTCAAATCATATTCGCGGTTTGGCTATTGATATGACAATCTCCTGGACGGGCAATTTGACTATCACTAAAGCGGATGGCAAACAAACAACAATTTCTACCGCTCCTAAATCCGGTATGAATACGACATTACATGCAGTCGGAAAAACGTATAACGTTCTCAAATTACTTTCGGATAGGCCGCACTGGTCTTTCGATGGTCACTAACATACTGAGTAAAATCTGAAAAAATGAACAACGGTACGGATTACATTCGAATTCTTTCGATTGATGGAGGTGGGGTCAAAGGAATTATTCCGTGCCTCATTCTCATTGAATTGGAAAAAGCCATCGCCAAATTGACCTACTCTAAACACGAAGATATAGCGCTTAATAAGTACTTTGAAATGATGGCAGGCACCTCGACGGGAGGGTTGGTTGCGTTGGGCTTAACGGTGCCAAAGCCAGTTAAACCAATTCCGAATTCTCTAGAATCTGTCAAAATATTCCACTCCGCCACCAATTTGAAAGATGTCTACTTAAATAAGAGCAAAGAGATTTTTCCAAATTCTGGAACGGCATTAAAAGCAGGCGACAATTTTCCTAGGACAGTTTTTGGTTACGCTGAAGCATTATATCCTTCAATTGGACTAGCAAATGTTTTAAAAGAGTTGTTCGAAAATGCGGAATTTGGACAAGTCAGAACCGCTAACTGCAATGCATTGCCGGGGAAAGTTCTTATAACATCATACGATTTGACGATGAGAAACTCAACGCATTTCCAATCTTGGCTCAAAGAGCATCAAGATATAAAAGCCTCGGATCTTGGACGAGCAACTTCAGCTGCTCCCACGTTTTTTCCATCTAAAGGAATCATCGGAGAATTTAAGGATACCGAAGAAACAAAAGATACAGATCGACTTCATCGTCATGCTTTTGCCGACGGTGGACTGTTTGCGAACAATCCAGCAATGGCAGCTGCGACCAAGGCGTCAACCTTGTGTCCAGATAAAAAACTTATCGTTCTTTCGCTTGGCACCGGAAGTGGTGGCAGGACTCTATTTCACGAAGAAGTGAAGTATTGGGGACAAACGGAATGGCTTGAACCGATGATTTCTACCATGTTTGATGCCGGAAGCTCCGCAACTCACAAATACATTAAGGAGTTCAGTTCAATACCAGATGGAAAAATTGCATTCTACAAACGAATAGATTTCGAACTTCCATCCAGCTTGAGACCGATGGACAATGCAAAAAATGTTCCAATCTTGAATGAGAAAATTGCAAAAGAACTACAGGATCCAGTGTTCCAACAGCAAATAGAAGACATTGCGCAAATCCTTGTGGATCCAAATCGACTGAAGCAGCTTCAGCCTACTCCTATTATCAACAATCCTATTGAGATGAGAGCAGAACCCTCACTCACGGAGGAACCGCACAAATACTTCTGGGAAGCTACCTCGCGACCGCGCCGGGCTCTCTTGTTCCACACCGCCTTAGCGTTGCCCATAGCAGTGCTTCTGTTTTGCCTAATACCCGTAGAATTTGAACTTGATACCAGTGCTTATTTTCTTAGTACTCTCAAAAATATCGGAGTATCGCTGTCCCAAAGTTCAAATATAATAACGCTGTTTTTGATGTTGACTATCATTGTTATCGGTTTTCTCGATGTGGGCAGATATTGCCAAATCATGGGTCAAGACCGTTTCAACGCACACGAGACAATTAGATTCACTAAAACTGATATAAGCTGGAGTAGTTTTCGAAAAATTTATTGGAAAAGTCGCGCCTTTTGGTTTGGCGTCGTTGGCTTGGTATCATTGCTTGTTAACGCTGGAATGTATGCTTATGTTTGCCTTCCAGAATCTCGCTGCATTGAGCCAATAGTTTGGGTCAGCTCTATTTGGATTTTAGTATTCTTCGGGCTTTCTTACGCCTATATCCACTACCCGTTGCGCTCCATTTTATTTCCATCGAAGTGGCAATTCGATTACTTCAAATTTGAAGGAACCATCATGGATTCAAAATTCAAAATGGATCTATTCACATTCATTTGGACGTCTATTGTGTTCTTTACATATCCGGTTCTTATCTTGCTTCTGAATCCCTACATTACTGGTTTAGAGTACGATGACTGGCGATTCCACTTTTATGTTGCTTTCGTCTTGTGCGCAGCGATAACTTCTGCCAGAGTAATCGTGCATTTCTTGGTACTTCTTGAGGCAAGGCAAGTCGGCAGTTCTAGCAACGAGCAAAACGTCAAGTTAATTGTGGACTAAAACGTGGTTGATCGCTTCCTTCGTTGCGCTTAGTTATTTAGAAAGTCCTTTGCCGTTCCAAAAGCCAGCTATTTGAGGAATCTGATCTGTTTTTTCATCTTCCAGGACTTCAGTTTTCGTAGACTCTTTTATCTTGTCGAACACGGTATGGAAATCTTCAAACTTACTGTTTTCCTTCAATACGCTTAGTAAATGTCGAGTGAATACTCCATTCGGAGAGCGTTTCGACTCCCAAGATTTCTGATTGACATCACTTGCTGCTATGACCAGCATATTAGTTCCCTCGATAAACTCAGAGGGATTAATGTTTCCGGCGCTACTGGCCGACGAAGAGGAAGGAAGAATTTTGCTCAGCCCCCCACTGTAACAGGTATCAGCCAGCAGATAAACTCTTTTGGCTTTACACCGTGTTTTCAATAATCGACAAATTTCCTGCATTGGTATAGCAGTACTGAACAATTTGTCCACTTTTGTATCGTGAGTAATTATGTAATTGAGAGCAGCTAGATCTCGATAGGCTGGCGTACCGTGAGACGATAGGAATAT
Organism: Cyanobacteria bacterium TGS_CYA1; assembly: GCA_026129135.1. Lineage (GTDB taxonomy): Bacteria > Cyanobacteriota > Vampirovibrionia > Obscuribacterales > Obscuribacteraceae > Aved-18. Next base: position 32,640 of record JAHCIQ010000008.1, read on the forward strand.
AAAGATCAGATCCTCCGGTTTGGTCGCTAAGGGCAGCCATTTATTTCCCAATTGTTCCAAAATATTTTCTCGCGACGCCTGTGAATCGCAAAGCGTTTTCACATTTTCGGTCTTAAATCCACATGAATTAGTTAGAAACTTGCCGATATCTTGCGCATCATTCACAGCATATTTCAATTTTGGAATGGAAGGGTCTGCAAAATTTCCAATACCCACCAACAGTGCATATCGTTCTCCAATAGGCTTTTCAGCAATCTCTGCTTGAATTTTCGCATTGGCTAAGATATTAGATATTTTGATTCTCAGTTCATCGAAAATCGGGACTTCTTCTACACCGTTGATAGTAGCTTCATCAAAATCTTTTTTGGAATCTAAAAAATTGCCTTGACGAGCATTCGCAAGAGAGCGCATGAGTAATGTTTTCAATGCCAAACTTTTATTCCAGCACCAATAAAATTCCACTACGCTAGGCGTAAGTCTTCTAATTACATTCTCATCATGGCCAACTAAAAGTTCATACTCTGCAGCTTTTCGCGCAAAATCAGAGTCGGTTTCATTTCCTGCGAGTAGTTTGAAGGCATTTTGAGAATACATGTTGCTGGTCGTTTTGTCGTCAAGTCGCCAATATAGTTTGCTTAACTGCAAAAGTGTGGAAAATTTCTCAAGAATATTTTCCTGTTCTGGAGCCGCTAAAACAAGTTCAATTGCTTCTTTATATCTTCCCTGCGCAGCCAACACCTCTGATAAGCGATCGGAAATGTAGCCGTTTTTATTAATCGGTACAAGTTCCAAACCTTGACGGTAGTATCTCTCAGCGCTGGTTAAATCTCTGGCTTGATAACACAATTCGCCAGCATAAGCTAAAAGAAATGCCTTTTTTACATTGTTCTGAAAAGGAACTGTTGATTCCAACTTTAATCGCGCCCTTGCGAACTGCAATCCTTTCAGTGGATTTGCCAGCGCTCTGAAAGTTGATGCTGAAGCCTCTAATACTTGTGCCTTAGCATACATGGATTCTTTGGACGCTTTAATTGCAAGGTCAATGCTATCGACACCAAATTGGTTATAAGTTTCTTTTGGTCCATCAGTAAAATATTTCCGATCCTTTTCAGACATCGATAGAATATTTAAATTCAGACTATCAAGCTGCTCATATTCAGCAGCTAACTGATCTAAAAGACTATTAAACTCCTTTTCATCAAGTAGAAATGATCGCCCATTTCTTATTTCGGGAGACAGAAGTTTTGAGAGTCTTCCAGCAATTTGGGCTGCTCTCAAGTTGATAGCTTGACCTGCTTGGCCTTGACGTTTTAGCTCTTCAGATATTCTAACTTGAGCGGCTCCAATTTCAGTGTGATTCATCGTTGCAATTTCATTTTGTGCAATTGCAGCTGGTACTAACAACTGAAAACCTAAAAACAACAGAATCGTCGACTTGAGCCTATGCATTTCAATACTTTTCCTATACGCAAAAATTTGTAGGATAATAGTACTGTATCTATCATTATCACAGTGTAGATTGCACAAGATAACTTCCCGTGAGCAGGTCGATGGCTGGCAGCGTTCTAAATCTTCAAGAGTCGAAAGCGCGTTTGGTTCGCGGAATTACTATTCCTGCTCTACGATTCTCTTCCAAACTGGTCCAAGTCCCTGACCGCCCTTTGTGATTCTCTCTATGGCTGCCTTGATTTCTAATTGGACTTCGTATTCAGGATCGTCTTTCGCAAGATTTAGAGCTGGCAAAGCTTCTTCTGTGCCTAAATCATTCAAGAATCGTGCAGCACGCCAACGAACTAATTTGTTTTGATCTTTTAGAGATTCGATCATAGAAGCCTGCGCAGATGTATCTCCAATATCGGATAGGGCATCACCAGCGGTGCGTCTAACGCCAACCGACGAGTCGTGCAATAACGAATAACAAAGTGGTTTTACCGCTTCAACATTGCCAGTCGCACCTAGTGCTGCCGCGCTGAGTCTTCGAACTTGCGGGTTTTCGTCATTTAAGCTCTGCACCAGCAACGATACTATTTCGTCGCCTTCCTTGAGACTTAGCTCCTGAACCCCAGCTAGTCGTCGATGCCAGTCTGGATCATTGAGCCAGTCTTCGAGTGTCTCTAGTTGAACAGAGGTTGATTGTGCCTTGCCCAGGGCTTCTAATTTTGTTCGCTCAAGAGTGTCAATGTCGAAAATGCCTTGCAATTCTTCCGCCACTTCTTTTGCGATTTCTGCTGGCTCTCCATAGCGTGCGCCGTAATCTGCCCAATATCTTTCTTTGAGAAAATCTGCACCACTTTCGGCTTGAACAAATTGTGCCGCTTCGTTAAATCGTTCGCCAAGACTAACTCGCGATTCACCCTTTGAGTCGACGACTTTTACTTGAATGGGAATGCCTTTAAAAGTTTGAACGAGCACTTGAACCTGCCCGGACTTTTCTGCGGATTGGCGCAGTTCGTCGTTGCCTGCAGGAGCTGTTTCACCGCCAAGTATCGCAGCGGATTTTTCTAGAATCGATTTCCAGTTTGCTCTGGGGTCTTTGTTGAGAGTGAGAAAATCGTGGCAAACGAATATGCTTTTTACGCCATCGATTTCTAAAAGTTTCTTGACGTAATCGGGACAATTTTCTCTATTCTCAACAGTGTAGGTGGTTGCCGCACCTATGTTCTCGTCGAGATTTAGTTTCATGCTGTTGGGGTTGGGAGTGGTTTCGACGGATTTTAGATGCATGTTTGACCTTTTCTTTCCGTTGGTAGATAAATTTTGGCGACTTCACCAAATCAGATCAAGCCCAGGGAAAGTTTCTCCAAGAAGTTTGGACTGTAACATCAAATCTAGATTCAATGTGATAGTGCCAGTTGCATGAATTTGAAAATCACCACCACCAAAAATTAAATGACCGTTGATATATATTCCAGAGTCCTGGACTTGCAAGTAATTTCCATCAATCCAAGTTTCGGCGTATTTCACATCCATAACTCGAGAGTCGGAGCGGTCAAGGTGTAGAATAACTTTTCTGTCGAAATATGCCTTCAACGAGGACGCTTTTTCCACAAAGTCGAAATGTTCTGAAGGAAAGGCAGTCAAAACATTATCGCTTAGGTGTAAGAGTGGATTTCCATGTTCTAAATTCAAAAAGGTATCGACCAATACCGGTTCAAAATCCTCGGTGGGTTGCTTAATTCTTAGCCAAACTTGGTTTTTTGTCTGAAGTATCAGTTCATTTCCTTTTAATACAACTTCTCCAATCCTAAATCTCTCCGGACCCGGAGGCAAAAAGAATTGGGGATAAGTAGCTTTCCCCTTTCGTAAAGCATATGGTCGTTCTTTGTGTTTTTTTACCTGAGCATCTGTCAACTGTGGTGAGGAGCCATTCTTGCGGTGATGACAATCTGGACAAAGTAGTGCAATGCCCGCTGATTCGTGTTGATATTTCAGCAGATGAAATTGAGGATCGAAATGATCATATGCAACAATCATCTTCCCATCGATAACGCAACCACAACCGCACTCACGTCGAACATCTCTTTTTATTGCTTCTGGAATATCTCTGGCGACTCCATAAAGACTGTAACCGGTAGTCGGTTTCAATGTGGATCCATTCAAAATAACTGGCTCTTCGCATGAAGGACATCTAGCTGCTTTTGGTAGAAGTTCAAAACTGCAGTTTCTGCATTTGAACTGATCCTTTAAATCCATTCAGTCGACAATGCCTCTGCTTGTTGGAGAACTGTTTGCACTGCTGCATCTTGTAAGTCTGGTGGATAACCATATTTGCGCAGGATGCGTTTTACCAAAACTCGCATTTTTGCACGAGCAGAATCACGGTGCGCCCAATCGACAGAAATATTGCTCTTTAGACTAACAAGCAATTCGTGAGCAATAACTTTGAGCTGATCATTTCCCATCGCTTTCACTGCTGATTCGTTTTCAGCTAGCGCATCATAAAATGCAATTTCTTCATCAGATAGACCAGCTTCTTCTCCGCGCTGTCGTGCAGCGCGGATGTCTTTCGCTAGTTGAATCAATTCCTGTAAAACTTCTGCACTTGTTATAGCGTTGGCGTGATAGCGAGCAATAGCTTTTTCTAATCGCTCAGAAAAAGATCGCGACTCAACAATATTAGACTTGCTACGCGAACGAATTCCGTCGTTCAAAAGTTTTCGCAACGCTTCCAATGCCAAATTCTTTTTTTTCAATTGCTGCACTTCAGCGAGAAATTCATCCGACAAAATAGATATGTCTGGAGTTTGAATTCCTGCGGCCTTAAGAATATCGACAATTTCGGTCGAGATCACAGCACGGCTGACAATTTGCTGAATAGCAAAATCACGTTCTTTGGAGGTGACACCAGATCCAGTGGCAGTTTTTACCAACGCTGCACGGATAGCTTGAAAGAAGCCAACCTCTTCACGAATTTTTTGCGCTGCTTCCGAAGCTGACGTCAACGAATAAGCTTTAGACAATTTTAAAACTGCATCTTGATAGCGAAGATATGCTCTTTTCTTGCCTTCGTCAGTTTTCTCGTCGGCCGACCACTGCTGTTGCTTATCGAGAATCCAATCGATTGCTCCAGCCATCATGACCAACCGCTGCTGAGGAGTTCCTGTCAGCGCTGTCATGTAGTCGAAACCGTGAAACATATCGCGCACAATCTCGTATTTTTCTTGCAAAACTGCCAAAGCTTCGGACTCATCTATTCCTGTCGTTTCTTGATCTTGTTTGGAGTACTGGGCCAACGCAGACTTCAAGCTCTGCGCGATTCCAATATAATCAACAACAAGTCCGCCAGTTTTATCGCGAAAAACTCTGTTAACACGTGCAATAGCCTGCATTAAACCATGACCTTGCATCGGTTTATCGACATACATGGTATGCATACATGGCGCATCAAATCCAGTCAGCCACATGTCGCGAACGATAACCAGTTTCAACGGATCATTCGCATTGCGAGCGCGCTTCGCAAGTAAATCACGACGCGCTTTATTTCCGATGTGCTGTTGCCATTCGGGCGGATCACTAGCAGCACCGGTCATGACGATTTTAATTGCGCCAGCGTTGTCGTCGTCGCTGTGCCAGTTTGGTCTTAGTTTTTTAATTTCTTCGTATAAGGCAACACAAATTCGACGGCTCATGCAAACAACCATCGCTTTTCCATCTATTCCAGCAATTCGATTCTCAAAGTGTGTTACTAGATCCTGCGCAATGAGAGCTAATCGCGTTGGACTGCCAACTAACGCCTCTACTGAAGCCCATTTCCGCTTAAGCTTTTCCTGTTCAAGAATTGCGTCATCCTCAGTCAACGCTTCTATCTCGGCATCGATCTTCGGTTTTTCATCTTCATCAAGTTCGATTCTTGCTAAACGCGATTCATAGTAAATGGGTACTGTTGCGCCGTCTTCCACAGCGCGACTAATATCATAGATATCAATATAATTACCAAATACAGCTGGAGTATTTACGTCGGTGTTTTCGATAGGAGTTCCGGTGAATCCTATGAAAGAGGCATTTGGCAGAGCATCTCGCATATATTTAGCAAAGCCGTAAGAAATTTCACCTGTCTTTCCATCTACTTTTGCTTTAAATCCATACTGCGAGCGGTGCGCTTCATCAGCAATCACGACTACATTTCGTCGAGTGGTCAATGGTTCAGCTACTTCGCCGAACTTTTGCAATGTAGTAAAAATTACACCTCCGGAAGCCCTCGTTAACAGTTGTTGAAGATGTTCACGGTTCTCAGCTTGAACTGGTGTCTGTCGTATTAAGTCACCGCACATGGAGAATGTTTTAAACAATTGATCATCAAGATCGTTGCGGTCAGTCAATATCACTAAAGTTGGATTTTCCATCTCAGGATGCTTCACCAATCGCCCGGCGTAGAAAGCCATCAAAAGGCTTTTACCCGATCCTTGAGTATGCCAAATTACCCCAGCGCGCTTGTCGCCTCTTGGCTGTGAATCTACTGTGGGCAAGCCATAAGTAGCAGGATCTTCGAGGACTTCGTGAACATCGCTTTGAGCTGCAGCGCGAATGGTGGATTCTATAGCTCGATTGACTGCGTGGTATTGATGGTAACCAGCTATGATTTTCGCAAGACCATCGCTAGTTTCACCAAATACGGTGAAGTGTTGCAACAAGTCGAGAAACCGGCGCTTCTCAAATACGCCTTCAATTAGCGTCTCCAATTCAGGCAGACCTTTTTGCACAATCGACTTACCATCTGTAGTACGCCATGGCATAAAACGTTCAACATCGGCTGAAAGCGATCCTACGCGAGCACTGATACCATCTGAGGTGACAAGTACTACATTGGTGTTAAACAAAGCAGCAATCTGATGCTTGTAGGTTTGCAATTGATTGAAGGCCCCGGCGAGATCCGCACCGGCACTACCGGGAGCCTTTAATTCAATTACGGCTAAAGGCAAACCGTTAACAAAGAGCACCACATCTGGACGGCGTTTTTTCCGACCGGCGATAACAACAAACTGTTGAACTGCTAGCCAGTCGTTAATCTCTGGTTTATCGAAGTCGAGCAGTGCTACCTTGTTCGTTGTCATTATGCCGTCGCTGCCATAATACTCAACGTCGACGCCCTCAGTTAGCAGCGTGTGAATGCGACGATTTTCTTCGAGCTGAGCAGGGAAGACTGACTGAGTAAGCTTGCGCAAAGCATCTGTTCTTGCTTCCTGAGGCAAGTTTGGATTCAGCCGGAAAATGGCATCTTCAACCCGTTTGTTCAATATTGTGACATCGTGACTTTCGCGTTCAGGTGCACTACCGTCCGGCCCGATAGTTTCGTCGGATGTAACTTCATAACCTAGCCCGCGAAATTGTTCGAGTAAGGCGTATTCAATTTCAGCTTCGGAAAGAAATGCCATCAGGTTGCTACCTCGGCAATTTGCTGGGCAGCATCAGGAATGCGCAGCTTACCGGAAATCAGTCGAGGTAGGAGTGTATCGCGGAGAGCGATGAGGGTGGCTGTACGACGTTCGTTCTCAAGGATTTTCAAAAACAAGCTTTCTGTATAAGCGTGATAAGTAGTACGTAGTTCCTTCGTTGCGGCAATGACGCGTAGTGCAGAAAAGCTACTTGTGTTTAAGTTGCCCAAAACAGAACCACCACTGGCAGCCGCTTTTATTCCTGCACCAAGATTTTTCAGCGTCCAGTACCAGAAATATGTCTCATCTTTAGCCGACAATATCACGCTGTTTATTTGTTGATTAGTTTGTGAGGGTTCTGTGGTAATCGTGACTAGACCAAGTGTAGCAATGCAACTCACGCATATCGCTCCAGCAGGCAACATCTTCTTTTCCTGTGATTTAGCACCAACATGTGAGAGACGTTTTTGAATATGCAAAGTGAAAATTTTTCCATGCATCTCTGGAATGGTTATGAAAGGAACATCATCGCCATAATATTCGCTCACTTGCGTTGATGGTGTTTTTCCGCAGACAATATCTCCGATGTCATTTACGCTCATTACGCTCCAACCTTTCGGAATCAATCCCAATTCCGATTCCTGCATGTTCTCTTGCTCCACTCCGTGGAAATCTTTGAACCATGAATTATACAAAGCGGCGGCGATAGCTTGCAGTGTAGCGTTTGTTTGTCGGTTAAGTTCAATTTGATCGTCGATACTTTTCAATATTCTCGCGATCGCTTGTTGTTCGGAAATAGACGGCACTGGAATTTCAAGATTCTGAATACGATCGGTAGGTAGCACGCCCGTACCATGTCCAGCTTCACCAACAAGGTTCAAGATCTCAGCGGTTTTCGATTGGATTGCATAGGCTAAGTATGAAGGGACTATATCTTCAACAGCAATTAATGCCTTTACGTCCTGATTGAAAGTTACAGGCCGAGTTGTTATTCCCATACGAAATTCGCTTTTCAAGCTCATACCACGGACTATGAATAAGATTGTATTTTCAGGTACTAGTCGTGTTCCGTTTGTTGATCCTTCCTCAGTAACCCGGTCTTCTGAGTCACTAATGAAGAATCTCGTAAGACTCTTCGCACTAATCCATGGAATCGTTCCACCCCAGTATTTAGGAATAGCTTTACTAGGTGTCCCCCCTGAATACCAAGTGGCACAGCTCTTTAACGTACGAGTTGGCCAGGAGTTAACGTCCAAAGCCAAGTACCGTGAGATGTTCCAAAATTTCCAAATCTAGCCGAGCGGACTCCTCGAGTTGATCTCTAAGCTGCGCGCTCAAGCGCCTCATTTTTTCGTTAAAAGTTTCGTCGTCGTCCTCTTCTACCTCCGCGCCGACATATCGGCCCGGAGTGAGAACATATCCGTGATTGCTGCGGATTTCTTCGATGGCGGCGCTTTTGCAAAATCCCGCTACATCGCCGTATTCACCGGCATCTAGTTCTCCTCTCCATGCGTGGTAAACAGAGGCGATTCGCGAGACTTCATCGTCTTTCAATTCGCGCCGAGTTCTGTCCACCAGCATACCCATCTTGCGCGCATCAATGAAAAGTACTTCGCCTCGTCGATCACGCAGTTTAGAATTTTTCACCAGCCCATTATTGCGATCTTTGGACAGAATCCACAAGCAAGCCGGAATCTGCGTGGAATAGAAAAGTTGTCCGGGTAATGCCACCATACAATCAACAACGTTAGCTTCGATCATTGCCTTTCGAATTTCGCCTTCGCCACTTTGCTGTGTACTCATCGAGCCATTGGCAAGCACCACACCCGCGAAGCCATGTGGTGCTAAGTGGTGGACGATGTGTTGCAACCACGCATAGTTTGCGTTGCCTACAGGTGGTGCGCCGTAAACCCAACGAACATCTTCGCGCAAACGATCTCCGCCCCAGTCGGATATATTGAAGGGCGGATTTGCTAAGATATAATCTGCTTTTAAGTCGCGCAGTTCGTCCTTGTGAAAACTGCCCTCATTATTCCATTTTATATTTGAATCGATGCCACGCACCGCAAGATTCATTTTCGCTAAACGCCAAGTTGTGTAATTACTTTCCTGACCATAGATAGCGATGTCGCTGATGCGTCCACCGTGTTCGGCGACAAACTTTTCGCTCTGAACAAACATGCCACCACTTCCGCAACAAGGATCATAAACTCGCCCATTGTATGGCTCTAGCATTTCCACAAGTGTGCGGACCACAGAACGAGGGGTGTAAAATTCGCCGCCGCGCTTGCCTTCTGCACCTGCGAATTGACCGAGGAAGTATTCATAAACGCGACCTAGTACATCTTTGGATTTTTCTTTGCGCTCATTCAGCGCGATTCCTGAGATCAAATCAATCAACTCGCCGAGCATCACTTTGTTGAGCGCGGGTCGAGAATAGTCTTTTGGCAGTACACCCTTTAATGATTCGTTCTCTTTCTCTATAGCTCGCATGGCATCGTCAATCATCGTGCCGATACTGCTCTGCTTGGCATTAGCTCGTAAGTACGACCAACGAGCTTCCTTAGGAACCCAGAAAATATTGTCGGCGAGGTATTCGTCCTTATCTTCTGCGGCAGCTGCGTCTTCTTTTAGCAGTTCGGCATGACGAGCTTCGAAAGCATCAGATATATATTTGAGGAAGATGAGACCCAGGGCAACGTGCTTGTAGTCGCTCGGTTCCATATTGCCGCGCAGCTTGTCAGCAGCTTTGAATAGTTCTGCTTCAAACCCTAGGTTAGCGCTGTTTTTATCGTTTTTGGGCACGGAGTCATCTCTTAAGGTGTTTTGAAGATTATAAAGCCACTGCTTCAACCCAGCTTATGAATTAATTTGAGCGCTTGACGACTGCTTTGCAATAATTTCTCCGATTTACGTTTTTGGGATCGAAAATTTGGACAGAACAGACTTGGAGTATGCAGCCAAAAGTTGAGTGATATAGTTGTAATTTGCGTAATAATCCATCTTGTAGGTTCCGAATGAAAATGCAAACTAAAATGCACAAGACAGCTCTGAGTCTGTCTTTGATTGTTTATTTATTCATAGGCGGCGGTTGGGTATGTGCGAAAGAACCCGTTTTTTCTGTGACGGGATATCTAGTACCACAACCGGTATCGGAAAAAACTTATGAGTGGCGGTCTAAACGCACTGCAAAAGAAACTTCATTGGCTCAAGAAGAGCGCTATGAGAAATTCATTGGGGATGGCAAAGATTCTTCGTTTGACGATGAAGATAAAATGTTTGATTCCATCTTTGAATATCTGAAAAACAATCCGAGCAAAAAGCTTTTATTTTATATTCATGGATGCTGCCACTTGTATCCGAAAACCTTGCCTACTGCTCAAAAGTTGTCTGAAAAATTCAACGAGCCAGTTCTCATCTACAATTGGCCCTCCTCTCCATTTCATATAGAGCCCGGTAAATTAGGTTCGATTTTTCAGCCTAGATTTTTTAATTCCGTCGTTTTGAAGCACAATGGGTACAGTGAGAACGAACAAGGATACTCCAATGGAAAAGGGCAGTTTTCGTTCTTCTTCCAGAGGTTTGATAAATCACTAATCAAACACTCTATTGACCCCAACAGAGTAATTTTGATCGCACACAGTATGGGAAATCGAATGCTAGATGACGGAGTTGAAATTCGCTCTTTTATCATAGAATTTGGAAAAGATAAACCTTTACCGTTTTCGCAAATAATTTTTGCTTGTGCGGATGTAGGTATGGAAGAGTTTCAAGACTTCAGTAGACTGGATAGAGTCACTAAAAATGCTGGCAAAATTTGGTTTTTAATCAACAGAAAAGATCCTGCTTTGGAAGTATCCAGCAAAATTCATGGGTATTTTAGAGTAGGAAATGCCCCGGTTAAAAAATGTGGACCGCTGCTTTTAGGTGAGAATACGTTCGTTGTTGATCACACTGCAGAAACCGGCAAAAGTCACGACATGCCAATTGATCTGATCTATGACATGGTCACCGGTGAGCGAAAGACATACGACCTAATTCCATCCGAAGAAAAACCGCACCTTTTTGAGGCGAAAAAATTACAACGCAAATAGTTTAAATTTAATTAGTGTTCTTCGGGCGGTCGAAACTAAAAGGGTTGCGGTCATTAGACGCGATTGGTCATTGATTTTCTAATGACTAAGTGCTTCGCTGTTATTAGATCCTGGGAAAACTAACTTCACGTCGCGCACGAAAAATCTTGTGTCGACAGTGCTGTATGGAGAAATCGAATGCCGCCTTTTTATCATTCAAAGCGATTGCCACAAATTTGTGTCTATGTTTATTTTTTGTTTTTTGTAATCCAATTATTTTGGACGCTGCCTGTTTTTGCTCAGTCGCAAAAATTGGTTATTCCAACATATTTTGCTACCGAAAGGGTTTTTGACAATGGTAGTACCGGGATTGATTATACTGACGGCCAAATCAGCGGCTCGTTGCTCAACTTTGGCGTGAAAAACATCGACGTCGTTGATACGGGATATCCTGAAATGGATAGTGAGCGTTCTAGAGGTTTGGGCTGGTGGACAAAACTCCCGAGTGCTTCTGAAGCTGATTTTGGAAAGCACCTAAGAAGTATTACTTTAACGAAAAGCGAGTTTTTCTCTAACATAAGAGCAATTGTAAATGATGGTCCGACAAAACGGCCACTTATTGTTTACGTGAACGGTTGTTGTGCGCCGTTTTCGCCTGGGATGGTTCATGCGGCGAAAATAGAAAGAAGCATACAAGCGCCGGTTTTGCTATATTCGTGGGCCGCAATTCCGCCTACAATGCAGTTCTACAGAGAAAACGAAAATAGACAAAAACAAGGCATTGAACGTTTCGTTTTATTCCTCGAAGATTTAGAAAAAGAGATTCCACCTGAGCAAACTATTTTGGTGGCACATAGTATGGGAAACCGATTTTTATACGAAGCTTTGCGCCTTAGGTATTATGAAAAACATAGAAAAGATCCGAGTTCTCCTCGATACCTGGGAGCCGCTTTTGCCGCTGCTGATGTTAACGCAGATGAGTTTGCTAGCGAAGAGAAGGCAATTGCTTCTACGTGTCAACATATCTGGATTACTGCAAATAACACCGACCCAGCGCTAGCGGCTTCATCACTTCAGAGAGGATTATATTTTCGACTGGGCGCACCGTTCATGGTAATCAATAAATTGATATCCACAGCTAATGTAGATGTTTTTGGTATCGCTGAAGAGTATCCGAAGTCGCATGAATTGCCGATTCCTGTTCTAAGCCAGATTATTTTAGGTATTGAAGACGGGTATCATTCCAAGCAATTTATGATGCTGCAGAATAAACCTCACTATTTCCATGTGAGGAAGAAATAGAATGAACAGGTTGATATTTTTGTTCTTTGCTCTATTGTTCGCAATGAATTCTTCACTTGCTGCGGATGTACAAACCGCAGGCCCACCCGTGATAAAAATTCCTGTTTTTTATGCAACTCAGCGTAAAAAGATTTGCGATGAAAAAGATCCTGCAGGAAAGGAGTTAGGTGAATTCAAAACCGGATGTGGGAATGCCTGGCTACCAATCTCAGAAACGTGGAAAAATCCTTCAACAAAAAGACTAATCACCAATCTAATTGCAATAGGCTGCGAAATTGATAATTCTCGGGCCACGGTAGTTCCATTTATAGAAGCTCGCGGATATGTGGCAGAACCCTCTCCGGAAAAGGTTTTGAAGATTGATGAAAACTGTGGTCATTTTTGGAAAAAACTCAGGAGTTATGCAAAATCTTCTGTTGGTAAAGAGGTATACGTTTACATCCATGGTTTTGCTTCAAGCGGTAACAATGCTGTGTATTCCAGCGGTATTCTTTCCGCTCACGTAGAGGCGCCAGTCATCGCCTACACGTGGCCGTCGGTTGGCAAACTGGGGTTGATTCAAGGTAACCCCGAACTCACTTTAAGTTTATTCAAACTAGATAAAGAAATGATTGGAGACGATAGAGTTTTGAAGCACCTTCAAGAATTTTTGTCGGATTTGCGAAGCAAATTGGATTCAGACGTGAAAATAAATATCGTGGCACATAGTCTCGGCAATAGACTTCTATGCAGGTATTTGAATTCTGGACAACATCTAAAATTGTCGTCTCTTTATTTTCTTGCAGCAGATGTGGATAAAAAGGATTTTTTGAAAACCGCAGAATATCTCAAAGAGCAGTGTTCAGAAGTAGTCGTCTACCACAATCCAAAGGATAATGTTTTGAGGTTGTCTAGGGCTTCTCAACTTCTAGATTTAGATCTCACTGAAAAATTGGGAGCCTCAGGATTTCCACTTCCATCGATTAGATTTGTTGATTATGAGTTGATCGCGCAACCTAGAGATTTGCAGCACTATATTCCATTTGAGCATTTCGGTAGTATCTGTCGTTCTGGTAAACCGGCTGAAGTCGCTGGAGCTTCCAAACTATTTATATTCAATAGAACGCGGATTGAAACTGCGGAAAAGTAAAAGATTTTAGTGGCCGGACAGTGAGGCGTCATTTAAAAGTGAACAAATCATTCAGTTAGCGAAAGCTGCGAAATTGCAAACCTAACATTGAAATTTAAGCGCGCGCTCAATTTCTTAGAAGCAAATGATAAAACACTTCTTGCTGCAGAGGCAAAGTTGTCGCTGAAGTTTTTACTATAAGAAATTGCATCTAGGATTAATTTCCCTTGTTCCAAATCAGTACTATCGAATATTAATTCAAACAAAGATGAATTTTCTTCGTAAGCTACGGCTCTCCATACATACAAAGGGTGCACGCTGGTTAATATCTCACTCTTCCTGGTTGGAGATAATCTGTTCTCGGATACAATTTCTCTCCGAAAATCTTGCACCGAAATTAAATAAACATCCCACTCCAATCGTTCAGATTCAATTGGAATTGCTCCAGTAAGTCTTGTTTGTTCAACAAAAGCATCGAATTCTCTTACGATATCAGATACGGTGCCAAAAGGAATTCTGATGGTGGGCAACAAAGGAACTAATACCGCTGAGGGTACAGCCACGTAAGTTCCGGGCGCTTTATAAGATGTGGATAAGGTCGTGGAGTCGATTACTTTCATTCTCGCGAAAGGCCCGACTTGATCGTCATGAACATAAAATTGGACAATTCTGTTTGAAAACATATGGCAATCATATTCCAAAACAGGATCTCCATCGGTACGAAATCCAGTTATGGCTACGGCATGCTTACCAACTTCAATTCCATTTTTGTATAAAGAAATCATCAAAAGGATTGGTATACGTGCTTTCAAGTAAGCGTAAACTGTACTTTTTAGAATAAAGCTGTTATTAACTTTGACAGAATAGGCTTCCAGTCCTACTGCTCTTATAGCTTGCGCCATTTGAAATAACGACAAACCTTTGCTGGGCAAATTCCTCGTATTAACATCAATACCTTCGGGCACTTCAGTTAATGGAGGCGAATTTTCGGTTGCTAAAGTAGTTATTTGAAATGGAGACGGAATTTTATGATGGAAAAGAACGCCTGTAGCTTGAAAAACAGACCACAAGGCGCTTGATGCACATGCAGAAGCTGCTCTATCCTGTTCTTGAAATGCTAGCGAAGAGACTTTGAGATCAATTCCCGCTAAATTAGCATTGTATATTTGAAGTGCTGGATAAGTTCTTTTGCAGTCTTTGTAAGTTTGCAGACACGTCCGTCCAATGACTGTTAGAGGAAGTGGTTTAACAACCATAAATCCTAAATAGTTATCCTGTAATTGAGTTTGTTCACCATTACCTTCCAAAATTGCATTTAGATAGGTTGTGTTAAATGAGAAAGAAAAAAAATGAAGTCGGGTGCAGTATTTTCCATAGTTATGCAGACATCGGACGTAATATCCTGCGTAATCGTCCAGGTAATGTTGATCAATATAAGAATTCTCTACAACGATAGTCAGAGGTTTTAGCTCTTCAAAATATTCACGAAAAAAAATCCCCCGCAAATCTGACATGAATTCTGAGGACGAAAAGTTTGCTTTTCGTGCTATTAAGTTTGAAAAATTTTCAATCGAAAAAGGAAGGACTTCGATTGGTTGAACTGAAGTCACAAAGTAACTTGCTCATACAAAGTGCTGGTTTCAATTCTTCTAGCTCTCTGAAGTTGCTTTGTAATTTCCTGAGATTGGAACAAAGCACCCAGAATTTTCATTCGTTGAGAATAAGCCAAAACTTTTTGCGAGCGAGCTTGAAAATTGACCAATTTTTGCTCTGTCGTTCGTCTTCTATCGTATTTTTTTGACATTTCATTCCCTCCGTATAGGGAATAATAGCGCAAATTAAGTGAAGTTTAGAAGTGCAACGTCTGAAATCAAAGTTATTATATTACGCCCTCTTTACAATTGGCGGATTTTGTTCGTTTCATCATTGGAATGGCGGCAAAAGAACTTAAAACTTCAACTTTCTAAATCTCGACTTATTAATCATGAGGACTTTAAACCTATACTTGCGGCATCATAGAGAATAACCATCAAAGTAGGTAACCAATGACCCCTGGCACGAGGTAGAACTTGGAGAGCAAGCACCCGAGATTGTATCCGCGATAATCGAGGTTCCTGCAGGCTCCAACGTCAAATACGAATTGGACAGGAAAAGCGGTTTGCTCAGAGCGGATCGAACACTTTTCAGTTCTGTCCATTACCCTGCCAACTTTGAATCACTTCATCAAAGCTTCAATTTCATCCAATCGATTATTGATCTCCAGGCAGCGTTGATCCGGAGCAACAGCAAGAGCTTTGTTGCCTTCAAAAAAAGCTAATTGGAAATTCTTTTCTTTGAAATATTCTTCCATCAATTTTCGTCTGTCTTCGTACGACTTAGGATCGATCGATTGTTTCTTCAAGATCTCGTTCAACTGTTGTTCTGCAAGATCGTAGGTTGGTTCCAAAATTAAACATTGACGAAATAAATCAGCAGCAGCTGTTGAGTCTTTCTCTTTCAACTCAACTGCCTGCTTATAATAAGTATCGCCAATATGCTCTTTGAGTACGAACTGAAAAGGTTTTGGAGAGACTTTTAAAGCCGCTTCGAATTTTTGTCTCGAACCTTGAAAGTCTTTTTTCAAAAATAATGCCTTCCCCTCTTCGTAAATTTTTTGGCATGGTTCCGGAAGAGAGCTGCTCAGCAAAGTTTCTTTCTTAATTCCAGACGGGCGCGTAATCTGTACCTGAGATTCGTCTCCTTGCTCAGGCGGCGCATCTCTCATTGGACCCGCCAACTTTATAGAATCAAGCAAACCGCTATCGAGCTTATTGTCACCACACGATTGTGTTAACTTCACCGAAGAAATTGTTCCATCCTTCAAAATGGTGGCAACTGCAATTGCATTTTTGGCGGGTGCTTTAAGCGACGCTATCATCGCGGACTCCGCTCTTTTTGCACATGATGCAGCATAATGAAGTGCGTCGATTGGCGTCGACTTGTCATTTTCAAAACGACGCCTTGCTTCTTCCAAGCTTTTCAAGGCTATTTGATTGGTTGAATCTACCTTCAATGATTCTTCTAGCATCTCTATTCCCGCAGCCAGGTTGCCGTCCTTTATCAAAGACAAACCTTTATTCGAATACGCAATGGCCAAATTAGTCTTCGCCATTCGATACGTCGGTATCTGCACGAGGGCAGCCTTAAACGACGCAATAGCCCTGTCGAATTTACATTCATCAAGCAAATGAACGCCACGATTATTTAACTCAAAAGCTTTGTGACTTTGAGCGTAGACGGCAGGCTGGAAGTTAAGAAGTAAAATGAAAATCGCGAGTTTGACTTTGTGCATTTGTGACTAAGACCTTTGATATCGCTTGTCTATCAGAGCTCATATTTTACACGCAAATACATATTGGTTACTGTGCTATGATTCATCGGTTAAATAAAGGAAAAATCAATGCACCCCTGGCACGACGTAGAACTTGGAGACCAAGCACCCGAGATTGTATCCGCGATAATCGAGGTTCCTGCAGGCTCTAACGTCAAATACGAATTGGACAAGAAAAGCGGTTTGCTCAGAGTGGATCGAACTCTTTTCAGTTCTGTTCATTACCCTGCCAACTACGGATTCTTACCGCAAACATATTGCGACGACCACGATCCACTCGATGTTCTAGTGTTGGGTCAGGAAGCTCTCGTGCCACTATGCATAGTGCGCGCCAAACCTATTGGACTTATGAAAATGATCGACCAGGGCGAGAGCGACGACAAAGTTATTGCTGTTCATTATGACGACCAGGAGTATGCGCACTACAAGTCGATAGATGAATTGCCGCCTCACAGGTTGAATCAGGTAAGGCGATTCTTCGAAGACTACAAAGTGCTAGAAAATAAAACTGTAAGTGTAGAAGGTTTTCTTGGAGCGAAAGAAGCCATTGCGGCGGTGCAGCGTTCGATGCAGATGTATGCCGAGAGCCGTGAGCGGCTGCTGGAAAAATAGCTCAAAAGTGCCCAGCATCTTTGTATGGTCAAGCCTACTTCCAGTTGTCACCTTGTTGCTTTCGAACAAATTAAACAACTTTCTTTGAAATTAACACTGAAGTTGCAAGTGGTTTATTTGGGAGAGCAAGTATCAGGACGTCATACCCGTTGTACAGTAATTCCACTGTAAACTGATGTCTGTTGCCAGCTATGTCAGTGACTGGGATTAAGATTGGATCCATAAAATCAATAGCTGCGACGCTCATTCTAGTTCGATCAAATGATCGCAATATCATGTCTGTGTGGAGATTCGGAAACATAGTTCTGCACATCGAAGAGCGCACGAAGTAGCGCCACCCGCGAGCAAGCTGAGGTTTATCCTTCTCCCACCAGGGTGAGCACGCAATTAACATCATTGGCGCGTTCTTTGATGCCAGCTTCAAGTAGAACTTTCTTCGTTATTTTCTCAATTTCGGTGCGTGTTTTCTGGTCCAAATCTAAACCCTGCTCAAAATTTTGTTTTCAATATTTTGATAAATCCATCTAACAATTTTCGTTCTGCCGGAGTTATTTTGTCGAAAGAATCAGATTGCGCTGCAAATCGAGATGCCTCGTGACGTAACTCGTCTGGCACCTGCTTGAATGCTCCAGCTAAAAAGGCTAGCTTTTCTTGTGGAACCTCATAAGCTTGACTTAGTTGATAAAGGACGAAAGGAGACGGATGGCAGTCCGACGATCTCTCCAAGTAATAAAGTTCCGCAGAAGTAATTCCAATTTTTTCTGCCGCTTTTTCTAGCGACCAATCCTTTTTCAGTCGTGATAAATACAGCAGTTTTTGAAAAGCATGATGAAGTTCTTGAGCTGGTTTTTCATCTTCCATGTCAATGGATAATTTTCGATTAAGAGCATTGGCTATACGTTCAAGCATGGTTAGTGAATGGCCGTCATAATCAGCATCTTCCAAACGACTAATTACGGACTGAGTGGTGCCAACCAACTCAGCAAGCTGTTTTTGAGTCAATCCAGCTTCTTCTCTGTAATCAAAAATAAGCCGAGCAACTTTTGCGTTAAGTCGCTCTTTTTCGAGTTCTGACTCGCGCTTGCTATCGCTCGCGATGTACTTTGAGCGCAAAATGCTCATTGCGTCAGTTTGTTTTTTCTTATTGCTCATTTTCCTCAATTGCAAACGTATGCTTTGTAGGATTGCTTTCATACAACAACTTGGCTTTGAGTGCTCTTTCTATTTGAGCACTAGGTACACTCGATTCTTTGACAATACCTGTCCAGATAATCGCTTTCTGCTTATGAAAGAAATACAAAATTCTATAGTACACTCCATTGCGACTTGCCCTTAACTCGTGAATGCCGTCCCTTAACAAATCGGCTTCAGGTCTGCGAAGTTCGTGCCCGCGCTCAATCAGTCGCTCTACTCGAACCAAGCACTTATTCTGGGCTTCACGCGGTAGCAATTCTAACCATTGAAGGAAAGGGCAAGAACCGTCGCTGTTACAGAAGAAGTTGACCTCTGTTTGTGGCATTTAAAAGTTAATTCCTTATAAATCTCATCGCAATATCGCTATATTGACAAGCTCGGTTCGCCCTCCAGTTTCTATTCCTGAAATTAGTATATCGCATTATTGCGATTTTGCAAGAGCTTCGAAATTGCGCACTCTAAGTCGAGGCCCTTCGAGCTTTTTGAAATTATAGATGACGTAACATCAGAGTTTTATCAAAAAGTTGTTGAAAATCCATCACATGTTTTTGCTGAGTGCTACGCCAGAATCAGAGGAAGACAATCGGCTAGAGTTGAATCTTTGAAAGAATATTTTCCTGAAACTTTGAAGTATGTGGAGAAGGAATTTGAACAATAGAAAATCAAAAATACTCCTGACCATCTTGCTTCTAGTGGGTTTTATCAACTGTGCGAGTCTCTCTAAACTTTCCGCTGAAGAATCGTCTGCGACTCAACAAGTCTCTGAATTAATGGACTGGGGTCAGTACAGTCGCGCACTCAATTTTATAAACGAGAAGATAAAGAAAACACCTGACTCAGCCGAGTTATATGTTGCTAGAGGAGCTATTTATGCGCGCACCAAAAAAGATTCGCTTTCGATAAAAGATCAAAATAAAGCCTTGGAACTTTTAGAAAAGACACCTTCCCAGGACAGCGAAATGGTAAAAGCAAATGCGCTTCATAACAGGGCTGGAATATAAGTGCGAATGAAAAAATATCAAGACGCAGAAAGCGATCCAGATAACTTAGCGTCAAATATTATGGACGTAAACTAAGCTGACGTATAAAATCACATACCTTAATAGCTGAATGCGTATTGCCGGTCTTGACAATAACGTCTAATATAATTTACGATAATCAAATTAGCGTCCAAATTTATAGACATTATGCCTAAAACAACATCGCTGCCTTCCACACCTATCCCGGTTCGTCGGGCATTGCACAAGCTCGGACAAGACATCCGGAATGCTAGATTGCGCCGTCGCATCCCGACCGAAATCCTGGCTGCGCGAGCATCTATTAGTCGCATGACTTTGTACAACGTTGAGAAAGGAGACGCAAGTGTTTCCATGGGCACGTATGCAACAATTTTGTTTGTGCTCGGCATGATCGACAGAGTTGGCAATTTGGCTGACGCCACAGAAGATATTCTCGGACGCCAACTTGAAGAAGAGCGACTACCAAAACGTATTAGACTGCCGCGAAAGAAATCAAATCCGCAAGGCACAAGCGGAATTTCGTAAAATGGAAACCGAGACGCTTGTATATGTAGATCTTTTCGGGAAGGCGATTCTTCGAAGACTACAAAGCGCTAGATAGTAAAACCGTAAGTGTCGAAGGTTTTCTTGGAGCGAAAGAAGCTATTGCGGCGGTGTAGCGTTCGATGCAGATGTACGCCAAAAATCGTCAGCGCTTGCTGGAAAAATAACAACGAAGCCAATCAACCTTTAGTCAATCTCCTAAAGCTTCACCGGCGCCTAGTTGGAAGGGTATTGTCGTGCATGTGCCTGGGTTGCAATAACTGCGCGCAATCAAAAATAACTGCGCGCAATTAAAAATAACTGCGCGCAATGACGAACTTATGGGTCTGAAACCTTGCGACATCTGGAAGTGTTTAGCGTGCAAAATATTCCAGTTGATGAACAGACGATTTTTAAAGAGGTTGCAGGGGATGAAATTCTCGCCCGGCATGAGGGGAATTTCGCTCGATTTAGAATTCGACCCTCTGAGTTCGACTCGTGGCAAAAAATCTGGAATCTAAATCGTTGAGATAAGCTCCCCGTGTTAAGATATCAGTTTTTGTAGGTATACCGAATGCACCCTGGCACGACCCAATTGTCAGCGTCTACTGACTGAGAAATAAAATTGAAATATCATTTTGATTTTCCAAAAAGCTATGAAATCCTACAGGTAGAAAATGTCCCGGAAAATACAAATCCGCAATTTTTTTATCCGCGCGGCAAGCCATTCAACGACAAAGGTCTGCAATTTCTGATTACCAATCGAAATAATGAGACCTGGGTTGATATGTTTTACCAGGAAGTTCCTACCGGACTTAATGCTGTTTTCAGCACTCCGCACCCAGACAAAGTTTTGATAATTGCAGGTGGAACTGCACATCTTTTGGATACCGTGAATTACTCAGTTCAGGGGGATTTGGACGATTTTTTTACTTACAATTTCATCCGTATAGTTGAGACGTGTGTTGCTGAGGAAGTCATTTTAATAGCTAGTTATATCGATATCGCTTGTATCGATAAAAATGGCATTCTATGGGAATCTCGATTCGAGTATGAGATAAGCGCTTTGAAAGTAATGAACGGAACACTCACTGTAAATGGCGTGAGCGCGGGAGTAGAAGAACCGTGGCAGATGAAAGCCAATTTGAAAGATGGCAGCATAATCTCATCGACGGGTTTGTAAGTCTGTGCAGGTTGAAGCGTCTGCGATAGTTACTTGGAAATTACATTGGCCGCAACTTTCGCATAGCGGTTATCCAGCGTTGGTGCAATACCCAAATAAGCAATTTAACTGAGGCATCCACGAATACTCGAATTCGAACTGGCAACTTATACTCTACACAGGAGCGTAAGTCATGCCATCTTCAGTTACACAGAATATTCTTTCACTCTTATTAATCGCCTTCCTGAGCTCACTGCTGAGTGCGGTAGCGATTGAATCGCCTCAAAATGCCGTCGCTTAACAAGAATTGCTGCTAGGAGTCGTGGGGCGAGATGATTATTCATGAGTCGGTCGAAAATTGGTATGGGCATCCGAGAATGGCGCTGTCCCATCTTTCCGACGGACCTAGACACGGTAGCGCTTCCGTATCGTCTAGCGTTTCGGCATCTTCATTCTATACTAATTCCTGGGAATAATAATCTAGCCCAGGTAAGCTTTTTCAACCAGGCTGGTATATTAAAGAAACTTGCCGGTTGAAAGCAAAATGCAAATTGAAGTTTATGTACCTAAAATTATCACCGTTGTGGATTCGCACAACGTTGAAGTTACTTTTGATACTCTTGCAGGGAGCAAAGTTTGCAATTTTAAGGCCAGCAAAATTGAGCCGGGGAAAAGTGCCACCTCGGATTGTACTGACGCCGAATACTGGAATTTGACTAATCCAATTGATTCGTTGAGAGAGTTTGATAAAAGCATAAGCGCCCTTTTTTACTTGAACAGTTTTAGCAATGCAGAGCCCGATGGCAAAATCAAGTCTATTGAGATCTTCAAAGAAAGTGAGGTTGCTCCTCACTTTGAAATTTTGTTTGGCTCACCGAACGTTAGTGTTATTTGTTCTATCGATGATTGCGAAAATATTTCAGTGCATTCAACACATAATTTTCCTGAAGCCTTGTGCACTAAAGATACAGTGAAAGCTTTGAAAAATGTGCTGTCAAAATTTAGAACAGCATATTTGGATTGCAGCAAGAGAATTGCAATTCAATAGTCTTATAGGATAGATTGGGCGGCGGTTTCGACGGGTTACGTGAATTTGATTGTGTTGACGATGTGCGTCTTGCTTCCTGGCTCAGGGTTGTGATGCCACTGGTGTTGGAAAGAGTTCTGTGTGAATTTCGCCTTGGCGCCCGAAATAAAGAGCACGCTTACCTGTAATCTGAACGAAATAGCCAACGCATCCGGCTTTCATTGTCTTGGCAATAAATTCTTCATAGGTGTGTTCGTTTTGTTGACTCTGTTTTATTGCGGCGATTATTTCGTCGGCACGAAATTCTCGGCCCATGGAGTATGGTAATTGCCCAAATGCCACCACGTGAGAATCGCCATTTGCAAAATAATATGTTTTTTCTCGGCGGGTGTAATCGGCATGATAACGCTCGATTCCAATGCTAGATAATCGCTCGACTATTTGCGGAAAAGTGAGCTCGCCGGAGAATGAAGCTTGGGAGCAATGCTCTAAATTGCTAATTAGATCTGGATTCATTGTGATTTCTCCTTATATAGTGAATGTCAGTCTGTCGGCACGTTTTTCCAGCCCTGTTGCCGCACGATGTCTTTGAGCAGGGCGGATAAGAGAGATTGTTGCTCTAGAGACAGATGCCCGAAAAATTCGTGGTCATTTTCATCGGCTAGTTTTGCCAGCTTCGGTACGAGTTTTCTTCCGGCTACAGTTAGTGCAACGCTTTGGTAACGGCGATCTTTTTCACCAAAGCTGCGCGTTGCTAGTTTCTTTCGCGCCAGGCGGTCGATCAGTTTTGAGACAGCACCTCTTGTTAGTCCGATGCTGTCTGCTAAATGGCTCGGGTTTGCGGATTCGTGCTCGAATAGTTGGCGCATCAGGACCCATTCTGCCACTGTGACCCCTTCTGCTTCTACTTTGATTGTGAATGAATGAGATACGTGGTTCGAGACGAAGCGGAGCCAATAACCCAGGTGGGCTTCCAAAGAGCTGATTTGTGGTTTTTTTTGCATATAACCTCAAATAGTTTCCTAGGAAACTATAGCACAAAATTTTTTTTTTGGGGTGCTTGACGCCTCTGTGATAATTCGATATTATTGGAAATATGAAAACGAAGAACGCGGTTAGCGCTCTTGCGGCTTTGGCTCAGGAAGCGCGCTTAGAAATATTCAGGCTCCTTGTAAGAAAAGGCGCTCAGGGGATGGCAGCAGGCGAGTTGAGCAATCATTTTTTGATGCCACCAGCCACTATGTCGTTTCATTTAAAAGAGCTTAGCAATGCCGAATTGATAGTCGCTAGGCGCGAGAGCCGGTCGATTATTTATTCTGCAAATTACGAACAAATGCAAGAGTTGCTTGGTTTTCTGATGGAAAACTGTTGCGCAGATAATGGAGGCAAATGCTGATGAAAAGGTTCCATGTACATGTTGCTGTGGCGGATTTGTCGCAGTCGATTCAGTTTTATTCGACCTTTTTCAATACGCCGCCTTCGGTTCAAAAAGAAGATTATGCCAAATGGATGCTCGACGACCCGCGCATCAATTTTGCCATTTCTACAAGAGGCAGAGAGCCCGGTCTTGATCATTTAGGAATACAGGTCGAAAACTCAGACGACCTCAAAGAGATTTCCTTGCGTCTAAAATCTGCCCAGCAGCCTGTTTTAGAACAAGAACAAACAACCTGTTGCTACGCCAAGGCAGACAAAACCTGGGTGCACGACCCGCAGGGAATTGCCTGGGAAAGTTTCTACACAACTGGTGCTGCCACTACCTATGGTGAAGACGCTAATTTCGAAACTCAAACAAATTCAGCCTGTTGTGCACCGATGCCAGAGTCTGTTCCAATAAGTTTTACAAATAAAAAGGACAGCTGTAAGTGAAGAAAGTAATATTTGCCTGCGTGCATAATGCGGGGCGATCGCAGATGGCGGCTGCTTTGTTCAATAGATATAGCGACCCAAGTAAGGCGATTGCGATTTCTGCCGGCACTAATCCATCCGATAAAGTCCATCCTGGTGTGTTGCAGTCCATGAAAGAAATAGATATCGATCTTAGCAATGCAAAACCGCAATTGCTAACTCAAGAATTGGCTGAAGATGCGCATCTGCTGGTTACTATGGGTTGCGGCGCAACCTGTCCGAATGTCCCTGGGTTAAAACGCCTTGATTGGCCATTAACTGATCCAAAAGACAAATCTCTGCAGGAAGTTGCTATGATTCGAAGACAGATCGAAGCAAATGTAAAAGAGCTAATACAAACGTTGGGCTAATGGTTCTACAACTTCTCTCTAAGCGCCTTCACTACAAAGTCTTTTGGATTCGCATTCTTGATTCGATCATTTACACACGCGACCAATTCGTTTTCCTTGCCGATTTTGCTGGCTGCGGCTCGTGCGTAGTCCAGGCAATGGTAAATGTCGTAATTGCTGATTTCGTATCCGTAACCTTGAATGAACCAGTGAAGTGCTAGAAATCCTGCCTGCATGGCAAATCCGGGATTCGAATCTGAAAAATCTCGGCTTGCGCGCATTAGTGTGAATGGGTCGCAGGGTGAATTTTTCGCCAACTCGATAGCCAGATCAAACTCTCCTATGTCTTTTGCGGTGGCAAACCATTTTCCTTTGGAGTCGCTTTCAATTGCAATGAGATCAGCTAGAATTTTTTGTGGTTCGACCTGCGGATATTTTTTCTTGATTGCTCGAAATGTGGCAAGATTGGTTGTTCGCTGATTGGCTCTGAGAGCGTAATTGTCGTACGCTTGTTGCCGGTGTTTTTCTTGATTTGTTTGCAAAAGTATTTCTTCGCAAAGTTGCGAAATTTGGATGTCTTCATATACATTTCGAGAATCTTTGCAGCTTTCGGCATATTCAAGAGCTTCATCAATTTTGCCTTGTGCAGCTAAAGCTTTTGCGCCCCAGCTTTTGTAATCGAGAAAGTTGTATTGATAGCATCTCAGTAATTGTAGTAGTTCGTCATAGCGCTCTGCTTTGAACAAACAACTCAAACAAACGCTTGTTCCGCTGAAAGAACTCATAAAAGATTTTCGATCAATCAAATAAGATTGCGTTGGTTCAATCAGTTTGTCTGCCCATTTTGATGCGAGTTCTTTTGAAGCGCAAAGCTCTCCAAAATAATCTGCCAATGCTTCGATGTAAGGAATTTCGTCAGCTTCGTGAGCATCATATAGGCGTTTTAACCAATAAGCTCTAGTTTCGGTATCGCATTTGGCGCTAGAGATTATTTTTACCAATTCTTCAATTGCGGCATTCACCGCGCTTCCCATAGCTCCTGACGAACCGTCGACATTCATTAGAGCATTTGAGATGCGTTCAATCAGTTTTATCGAACCTTCTGCAGCGAGGATTGGCTCTTTGCGCGCAACTTTCTTTATTTCTGAAACTGCTTCCTTCAGTCTTTTAATCGGAGTGTCAGACTTCCAACCGAATGCACTACTTCTAAAGCGCGGAAGAAATAGCCATTTGTGGGTTGAATCGCCCCATGTCGAATTTGTTTTCGGCTTGCGCTTAGCTTTTGAGGAGGGGTGGTCTTCGAATTCTGGTGCCACCACTTCTGTGGGCGGGTATTCAGTTCTCTTCGACTTCTTAGAGAAAAGCGGTATAACATTGTTAGAATCTTTTTCTGTCATCTTTTTGTTTTATTCAAGTTTGTCCCTAGGCAAAGAAACCTGGTTTTTTATAGTTTGATAGTCCTCAGAGTGTCAAGAATTTGGCTTCTTCGCTCTCGAGGTACACCAGCCTCTTTTGCTATTTTGTTCCAGTTTGAAATTGCAGCACCAACTTCATTCAGGATTAATTTAGCAGATCCCCTTTTAAGTGAAATGTTTTTGGCGCAATCTTCAAAGTCTTCAAACGTGAAACCGTCCCTTTTTCCGTTTAAGGACATCTGATGTTTGCTAAGCCACCTATTAACTGGATCGTAAGCGTAAGTCATGTCGAAGGCCGGGGATAATGACCAATGACCTTTCTTGTCCATCAGAAAGGCTATGTTCTTCACATGATCATCTTGGTTTCTAGCCAGGATGTTGAAAGCCATCCGCCGAAACAATTCTACGGTATCAGACATCGGTAGACCCATTTGTTTAAGCACCTGAAACGCCTGTTCGTAAGAGTAAGCTGCTGGCAGATTATAATCGAAATGCGCCAGAGCACCGAGCGATTGCATGTGTATTTTTTCGCCCATATCTGTACGGTCAAATCGTTTGGCCATGAAATGATGCCTTCCGTTTTCTTCCAAGATTTGACACTCATGCATTTCAATTCCGGCCGCAATAGCCATTTTGTAATATGCGTATTCCACTAGTCCGTATCCTAGGGGCAAGGCAAAACCTTTGTCCTGGTTTCCTGAAACGCCGTCAAATTTCACGAGCCAGTATGAAAAGCCTGAGCCTGCAAGAATTTGTCCTGATCGCACTTCGTTCGTGTCGCGATTCCATGCGATAATCGCTTTGGGGCGCGCGCCACCAGCAGAGGTGCCTATTCGAAGTATGTCTCGCATAGTTGCTTCTTTGTGTGTGTCGGTGAGCGATACTTTGAAATTCTCGCGCTTAGTTAAGATTTCGCTTGCCATTTGGACAAGATCGTCGATCGAAACGTTGTTTGCCTTTTTCTGTCTGGGTCCTTTCGCTGGCACGAATTCCAGAGCGCCCATGCCTCGTGCGCCTATGAAGCACAATTTTTCCACAGGGTCCATGCTGTCTGCTCTTCGACTATTTTGAGCTAACCATGCGTTGATAACTGCGTTACCAAATTTGTCTGGAAGCGAATCGGCAAGCATTCCCGGCAGTCCCTGGAATGTATTCTTTGATAGAGTCGGAAATGAATATATCGAATTCGAGAGAGGCATCATGAGTGGTGCCAACTGAATGCCGCTTTTTGCAAAGTTCGGGTGGTATTGAAAGCTTGAGTAGCCACGATCTTCGTCCCATGAAATCGCTCCGATGTTACTACCCCAAAGTGTCACAGTGGCAACGTTCATGATTCATCGTCCCATTTCCAACTTGTTGAAGAGGTATTTTTCTTTCTTCGATGTGAGGCACGTTTTCGCTCTTCTTTTTTTAGCTTTGCTTGCTCGATTGGGCTGAAAGTCGTTTCTGGAACAAGAGCATCTAAATTGCTAATGAGCTTCAGGGCTCTTAGAATGCGAATCAAATTGGATAGCTGCGTGGACTGTCCCCGTTCTAGTCTGTAGACCGTATTGAGTCCTACGCCAGCCTCGTCTGCCAATTCTTTTTGCGTGAGATTTTGATTGAGTCTGTGGCGGAGCAGCCTTTCGCCCAGTTCCTCAACTATCGCCATTTCTGAATTCGGTTCCTTTATTCGCATAGTTCACCACTCTTGGAGGGTAATATGGCATCTGTGCTTTTAATATACCATTGTTGGTGTATTATAGTACATTTAATTATTCACCACAATTGGTGGATAAAAGTCGAATTGGCAGGTTAATTCACCAATTTAGGAGTGTCGATTCCGAGCCTCTAAGCTGCCAGTAAAAGTTGCTATGATACGGAGTCATTTCGAATAAGGTCTCTTCATGAAACCAATCAACTTCAATTCAGCCAAATTCATGACCAGCGCCCCAAGCCTCAAGCAGTGCCCGCCTGAGCGTGGTGCCGAAGTCGCTTTTGCCGGGCGCTCGAATGCTGGCAAATCGAGCTGCATCAACAAGCTTACTAACAATTCAAAACTTGTTCGCACAAGTAAAACACCTGGCGCCACGAGGCTTATCAATTTCTTTCAGTTGCAAAATACGACCGAGTTGCGCTTAGTTGATCTGCCTGGTTATGGTTTTGCCAAAGTGGCTCGGTCTGTCAAAGACGATTGGCAAGAAAACTTGTCGCTCTATCTGCACGAAAGACAATCGCTTAAAGGTGTAGTGGTGCTCATGGATATTCGACAGCCTTTGCAAGATTTAGACACTATGATGCTCGATTGGGCTGTGCAGTCGCAAATGCCTGTTCATGCGCTTCTTACTAAGAGCGACAAATTATCTGGTGGCGCGGCTAAAAATGTATTGTTCAAGATACAAAACGATTTGAAAAAAGAAGGATTGGACGGACTTATTTCTGTCCAGACATTTTCGGCACATTCGGGAGATGGTGTAGATCAGCTAGCAAAACAAGTAACCACGTGGCTTTTATCGACTGACGAGTAGATCAAAAAGTTACAGACCAAAATTTGGATTTGTTTTTCGAATCTTTTCAATCTCGGCGGCTCGGTCTCTATCCTTTTTTGCAAGCGCAGGATTTTTGATTATGTCGTAAAGTTTTGCTCTGTTCATGAGCGCATCGTGGTAGTTGGGACTATTCTCGAGTGCCATGTTCAAATCTTTTAGTGCCAGATCATATCTTTGATGAGTTAGGAACCAGTAGGATCTATTGTAGTAACAGAGCGCAGCAAAACGACTTGCTGCTTCCTTGTCGCCGAATTTAGCTTTGTGGGCTGGCATATCTTTTATTAATTGGTCAAACATCCTGTAAGACTTACCGTAATCTCCAGCAAAGCCTGCAGCTCGAGCTTCTTCAAAAGTATTTAAAAACGGGTATTTTTTGTCTCGTTGTGAACTAAGAGCATCACTCTCTTTAAAGGCATTGTCCAATTTTTTTGTGTCTATCGCTTTGAAACGAGCTGGATCAATTTTGTGTAGCATGAGCAAATCTTGTTTTGCTTTTTCGTTCTGATTTAAGCTCATATACACGCGACTGCGGCAGATGTAAGCATAAACACACTTCGGATCCAATTTTATTGCCGTTCCAAAATCTATTAGTGCCTCTGTGTTTTTTCCCATGATGTCGTATACTTGCCCACGTCGCAGATAGGCGGCAACTTTTCTAGGATTTTTTTGCAAGTATTTGTTCAAAAGATTGAGAGCTTCGGGAAAGTCACGCTGTTCAATCTTCTTTTGAATTTCTAGTCCTTCAGGAGTTGGCATACTGGCAGGCGGTATTAATTTGTTGGCGTTGATTTTAGTTGTTGTCGGTTCGCCAAAAGCTGGAGCGTGCAGAAGTGGAAAGGTTGAAAGAATGCAAAAGGCAATGATAGTCTCGCGCTTGTTTTTCACGTTTAATTACCAAATTAAGACTTTGGTATTATACAGACAAATTTGGCTACTTTTGAGAGAGTACGAACAGAGGTGTCAAAGTGGGCGGGAAGTCAAGGCGCAAGAAGGGAGATTTTAATGACTAAATTTTTGAAGCCTGTCGCGCTAGGTGCATTGTTTTTGTTTTGTTCAAACACTTGTGCGGCTTCCACTTCTGTCAAATTCGGCTGGCCTGTTCCTGTATCGATAGCAGTTGACGAGAATGTACTGAAAAAGGGTAAGGAAGCAAAGATTCACTACGATCTCGTGGTGGAAAAAGACCCGAAAAAAAATCAAATCAATCTGCAGTATCACAATTTCAAAATTCTCGAACTCGATGGAATCGACTTGAGCAAAGAAGAGAATCAAAAGACTAATCAGAAAGTTATCGATATGATGACTGCTGTAGAAAGTGCCATGCCTACACTTGTTATTGATGCTTGCGGCAAAGCTCAGGATGTAATAGGTCTAGACGATACTATCAACAAGACGCTTGAACTTTTGCCAATGAAGAATGCCGAAGATCTTGAGTCATTGAAAACCTTTTTGAAATCTCCTGTGATGGAAAAACAAATCAAGCAAAAGAGTCTTGAAGTCTGGCGTCTCTGGGTCGAGACCTGGCTCAACTGCGCACCTGCTGAAGGCAATGAAGATATTCTGGAGGTCGAGATTCCTGTTGGTGCCACCACTTTGATTTCGGCAATTCAGGTGAAAAATATGGGCACAGTCAAAGAATATCCCGACTGCGTCAAGCTTGTGGCGGACGGTAATTTCGAAGGCGAAGAGGCTCGCAAAAATTTTGCCGAGATGATGAAACAGTTGGCTGACAGAATACCCAAGAAAGAAGGCGTCAAGCCATTCACCGTAGATATGGTGCAAGAAGTTTCGCGTAAGACTCATATGGAAGTTGTGATAAATCCAAAGACAGCGCAAACTCAAACTGCCCTGGTCGAGTCGAACACGCATATGAAAATCAACGACAAAACAAAAGATGCACTCGAGCGTCACGAGTATAAATTTGCCTGGCCAAAAGAATGAGCCAGATCTATGAGCGAGATTTACGCGCAAATTTATAAAATAGTGCAGACAATTCCCAAAGGGAAAGTTTTGACATATGGACTTATCTCGCATCTTATCGGCGGGCGCATGAGCGCTCAGGGAGTTGGTTGGGCACTTAAGGCGCTTGGAAGTGGCAAGACCAAGAAAGACTATGATTCAAATAACGTTCCCTGGCACAGAGTGGTGAATGCACAGGGCGGAACTAGTACGCACAAAGTGGGTTTGCCACCAGATTTACAAAGACAGTTGCTTGAAGCGGAAGGCGTTAAATTCAATAAAGAAGACAAGCTCGATTTAGATAAGTATTTGTGGAAAGAATTTTCAAAATCGTCAAAATTACTCAATTTCAATTAATCGACGAAGATCAAGATACATCAAAAAGTAAATGAACTAAGGTTAGGCGTGTAATTCGCCCTTGCGCTCTTGCTGCTCTATAGACTCAAGCGATAAGCCTTTTGTCTCAGGCACTAGTTTTATACAAAAAATAAGCGACGCCAGAGTGATGATTGCATAGCCACCAAATGTGGCACCGATCCCAAATTTGTCGAGCACCACTGGAAACGTATAGCTCACAATCATATTGCTGAGCCAGCTAAGAGCAGTTGCAAATGCCATGGCGAAGCCGCGAATGCGAAGCGGATAAATCTCGCTTATCATCACCCAAAAGACCGGTCCCAGGCTGATTGCAAAAAAGGCAACATACACGAATGTGCTGCTGACGCCAACGAATTTCATCACGTCTGCAGAAGCATTGAAAACAAAAGTCAAAGACAGTGCAGCTAAACTCAAGAGCATACCTGCGTTTCCAACAATCAGCAAAGGTCTTCTTCCTGCGCGGTCTATCAGGATTAAGCTTACTATTGTCATAATCAAGTTGACGAGACCCACGCCTGCTGTGGCGAGAATGCCTACCGAATCAGAGGTGAGGCCTGCTGCTTTATAGATTTTTGGTGCGTAATAAATAACTGTGTTGATACCAGTGAATTGTTGAAAGGCACCAAGTCCAACTCCTACAATCAGAGCCGAGCGCAATTGTGGCGAAAAGAATTCACGCCAGTCGCCTTTTTCGTTTTGAAGGGCGGTGTGGATTTCGGCAAATTCAGATTCGACCTCTTGAGTGCCGCGCACTTTTTGCAGAACTTCTTTTGCTTGCTCTTCTTTATTATTGACCACGAGCCAGCGCGGACTTTCTGGAAGAGTGAGCATCCCTACTGCAAGCAAGACGGCGGGCACGACTCCAAGTAGAATCATCGAGTGCCAGTCGCCAGATGCCGAGTAAAAATAGTCTATAAGAAACGAAAGCAAGATGCCTGTCACAATCGCCATCTGGTTCATAGCGACGAGTGTGCCGCGCACCTTGGGTGGTGCCATCTCGGCTATGTAAAGCGGGGCGGCAAAGCTTGCCACGCCAATAGCAAGTCCAAGTATGATGCGACCGGCGACGAGCATATCGACCGATGGTGCGTATGCAGCAAGCACCGAACCGCCAGCAAATAACATTGCCGTTGTGAGCAAGACTTTCTTGCGACCAAAAGTATCAGTAAGGCTGCCGCTTATGAGCGAACTGAACGTAGCACCAAATAAGACACCACTCACGACCAAGCCTTCGCCTTCGGGTGTCAGGGTGAATTGATTTTTGATGAAGGGCAGAGCGCCTGAAATGACGCCGGTGTCATATCCAAAGAGGAGCCCGGACAGAGCAGCGATTCCGGCAACCAGATAAACATAATTCGAGCCCATTTCTCACCCATTTTGAAAAACATCATCATATCATTTTCGCAACACAAATCTTGCAAGCAGATAACTGAGCGCTGCCCAGAGCACGCCTGCGCACCAGCCGGCGAGCACATCGCTTGGGTAGTGTACGCCAAGAAAACATCGACTGATGCCAATCAGGAAGGTTAGCAGTCCGGCTGTTCCTAAATAAACTAATCGCATTTTGAGCGACTTTGTGGAGCGCGCAAGCAATACTCCCAATGTCAGATACACTATTGCCGATACCATGCTGTGACCGCTTGGATATGAGCCCAGTGTAAATTCGGCCAGGTGTGGTACCACGCTTGGGCGGGGACGATTGAAAAAATGTTTCATTAAAAGCATTATGAGAGAGCCGCCCGAAATCGACAGGACGAAAAGCAATAAAGTGCGGAATCTTTTTTTTATTGCAAAAAACACGCTACTAATTACAGTGATTGCACTCATTGCATAAACGCCACCAAGGTGCGAGATTTCTTGCATGAACCACAAAAGCCAGGCGGGGCCTAGGATTTTGCTTGGGTTGTTGGGGTCGCGCAAAGATGCCAGAATGAAATTGTCTATGGAAGTCAGTTCGCCTTCTGCCATTTCGGATGAAAATTCGATGAATAGATAGAGCGCGAAAGCAACAAAGAAAATAGTGAGAATGATTTTCTTGTCCGCGTTAAGTACTTTTTTCAGCATTTTAAATGCTCTTTTTCCCACTTATTTAGTTGTGCATGTATTTCTTGTCGGACTTTTTTGGGTTCGGTGCGGAGGCGCTCGTAGAGCGGTTGCATGGCTTCTAAGTCGGGCAGGTACTTTGCGCCCCATTGTGCCATTGAACCTAGAATCGGCAGCAAGTCTTTGCCCTTTTCTGTCAAATAATATAGCTTGCGTGTGCGTGTTTGAGGGTGGGGAATTTCGGCGATGATTTCGTTTTGGAGCAAGCGCTTGAGCCTGTCGGTCAATACGTTGGTTGCAATTGATTCTGGAGAAGCAAGAAATTCTTTGAATTCGTGTTTATTGAAAAAGAATAGGTCGCGAATGACAAGCAATGTCCATTTGTCTCCCAGAATCTCAAGGACATTGCTTATGACACATTCTGATCGTGACTGAACCTTTTCCATATAGGCAATTATACACGACACTTGCAAAACGCAAGTGAGTTTGCTAGGCTTGAATTGTTGATGCTTGCAAAATGCAAGTGAACTGGTAAAGGCAGCCAATGCCGCCGTGGAGAATAGAATCTGTGATTCGCGAAGCCTATACAAATGAATGGACCAAAATCGCAGACCTCACCAAAGCTGCGTATGGCGAGTTCGCCGAAAATGCCGACCCCGCTTTCTGGTCAATGTACGAAACGCGCACACGTGATTTGCTTTTGACCGACGAGAGTTTGATTCGTCTAGTTGTTTTAGACGGTGGCGTCATCGCGGCATCAGCCATTTACGTTCCGCCAAATATGAGCAAATATCCTGAGATGCGTTTGCTTGCTGTGCATCCCGATTATCGCAATAAGGGGCTTGCAAATAAACTGATTGAGGCGTGCGAGCAAAGGGCACGCGAAGAAGGCTATGAATGCATGACTTTGCATACAACTAGTTTGATGAAAACTGCAAAGGCGATGTATGAGCGTCGGGGTTATGAACGTTACGAAGAGCTTGATTTCAAGCCGGTTCCAACTTTTACTGTCTGGGGTTTTATCAAAAAATTATGACAATCATATCCGAACCTAAACTTGCCAAGCCCGGTGCTGGACTGCCTTTAATCGAATGGTTGGTGGCGAAATATATTATTTTTCCAAATAGATTCAGAAGCACCACAATCGAGCAATCTTTAAAAGAGTTCGAAGCCGAGGCGCAAAGAATAATCGAACTTGCATCAGGGCTAAGTGACGAGCAGCTTAGCAAAAGATGCTTGATTCCTCGTTTGCAAGGACTCGAAGATAGTTCTCGCTACTGGTCTGTGGCGATGACTATCGAGCATTTGAATATAGTTGGTGAAGGAATGCTTGCAATTATTGTCAGTCTGTCGCGAAACAATAATCAATTGCCCAAAGTTGGAACAGCTGATGTGAAGCCCTTAGTCGATGTCGCGCCTCAAGAAACGGTTGAGAAATTTAAAAAGCTGGTCGAAAATTTCGGGCGATTGACACGAAAAATCGATTTCGATAAATATACTGATTCAAAACATTCCCACCCCTGGTTTGGTCCGCTCAATGCGCGCGAATGGACGCTGTTTGCGGCACCGCATCAGCAAATTCATCGCAAGCAAATCGAGGCGATTATCGCTCGTCTTAAATAGAGTTGTTTACGATGCGAGGCGTGTAGACAATCTCGTATTCTTTTTCGGTTTCCCTCAAGTCTGGGTCGACAGCTACTCTGCGATCGAAGACGAAACATTCGCCGTCCCAGTGAGCGCCGCCCACCTTCTCGAAATAATTGAGGATGCCGCCGTCTAACTGATAAAGATGCGGAAATCTCTTTTCTTGCAAGAATAAATTTGCTTTCTCGCACCTGATGCCGCCGGTGCAGAATGTCACGACAGTTTTATTTTGCAAATCGTCTTTGATGTTGTCGTCGGCATTTGCGATTGCCTGCGGAAAGTCGCTAAAGAAGTCCATTTTGAAACTTATGGCATTTTCGAATGTGCCGACATCGACTTCGTAATAATTGCGCGTGTCGAGCATCAAGATTTCGCGACCGTCATCGTCGTGTCCCTGGTCGAGCCACTTTTTGAGCGTTTCTGGTGCGACGTGCGGAGCGCGTTTTTCTTCTGCATCAAGCGAATTCGACGTAATTGTCGGATGACGCATGGTGATGATTTCTTTTTTCAAACGAACCAGCATACGGGTGAAAGGCTGATGGTCTGTCAGACTTTCTTTTGTTTTCAAATCGCTGAATCGATTTTCGAATAAATCGTTGGTTTTGATAAATTGCAGAAACTCTTCAATCTGCGCGCGCTCACCAGCAAGGAACATATTGATTCCTTCGTGTGCGAGTAAAATGGTGCCTTTCAAATTAAGTGAATCGCACTTTTCTTTAAGCGCAACGCGCCACTGTGGGTGCAGTTCCACCGGTATCTCGACGAATTTGTATGCGGCGATATTGAGAACGTTCATTTATTTAGAGCTTACTTTGCTAAGACGTTCTGCAAAAATCTCTTTCCAGGCGTCTTTAGCGATATTTCCACCACAGACTACCACGGCCACTTTTTCGCGAGGCTTGAAGTTGATAATGCGTCTTGAAACAGCGGCCACTGCGCATGCGGCAGCGCCTTCGATGAGCATCCCTTCATTTTCAAAGAAGTCATAAATAGTTGCTGCAATCTCGGCTTCGTCCACCAAGACCCATTCATCCACTAACTCTCGCACGAGCGGAAACGTAATTGTGTCCGCATCGAGGTTTCCTGCAAGACTGTCTGCCAGTGTGGGGTCGATCATGCAATTGGTAATACGACCTTGCTGACATGCTCTGTACATGGCGGGCGAACTTGCTGCAGCTACGCCAACGATGCGACAACTGGGGTTGATTGTTTTTGCTGCAGTCGCGATGCCGCTTATCAAGCCGCCTCCGCCTACTGCCACTACGATGGTCGAGAGTTTTGGAACGCGCTCGAAAAGCTCGAGTGCGATAGTTCCCTGTCCGCATATAACTTCGGGATTATTGTAGGGCGAGACGTATAAGCCTTTCTTTTCCTGAGCCAGACGACGTGCGTATTGCTCGGTGTCAGCTTGTTCTTCGCCGTGTTTGATGATTGAAACGTTGAATTGGTTGAGCTTTTTCAGCTTCTTCGAATTCTTGCCGGCTTGACTTTCTGGCAAGCAAATTGTCGCTTCGCGGTCGGTGAAGTGCGCAGCCTGGGCGATTGCAAGGGCGTGGTTGCCGATTGAAGAAGTAAAAACTTTGCTTATGCCTTTTTCACGAGCCCAGCCAAGCACATTGAGCGCCCCGCGCAATTTGAAAGACCCAGTATTCTGGATGTTTTCGAGCTTAAGCCAGACTTCGGACTTTGAAACTTCGCTAAGCCATTGGGACTTTGCAAGCGGCGTATCGAGCGCGAAGCCCTTTATACGCTTACGAGCAACGAGCACATCACTGATACTTACTCTGTTGCTAGTCACCGGTCTAGGTATATGCCTTGGTTATGGGTGCGATTAAAAAAATGGAGCGGGTAGCGGGAATCGAACCCGCGTGTGCAGCTTGGAAGGCTACCGTTCTACCATTGAACTACACCCGCAATAATCGAAATTATAACACATGAACATAAGTACATCATTTTGCGCCAAATTCCGAAGCTTTTTACCTTGATTCACAAAGGTCTCAATGTTATCTTAATCATGTTGTTACGACTTATGTGCTCTTTCCGCTGGGGAAGAGTCTGTTTTATGTTGCAAGGAGTGGAATCTGGGGAATCATGAGCGAAAGTTTGGCGGTTAACAATCTCAGCGTCTCAATACTGTCTAATAAGGATGCAAACAAAGCCAATCAGATTATTGATATGGCCCCGCCCTTCTCGATTAACGTCGCTCCTCACATCGAGGCGCTCCAGCCTTACAAGCCCGGACGTCCACCGACAGAGCTAATGCAAGAGCTGAAGAAGTCGGGTATCGACGGTCTCGTCAATCTTGCTTCTAACGAAAATTCTTTTCCGCCACCGCAAAGCGTGCAGAAAGCGATAGCCGAAGCCACTGTCAATTTGAACAGATATCCAGATGCTGGCGGGCTTTTGCTCAAAACCAAGCTGGCTGAAAAGTATGACTTGAAAGTGGAAAATGTCTGTCTTGGTGCTGGTTCGGAAAGTATTCTTGGCAGCATCATGAAAGCGTTTTTGCACGAAGATGAGGAATTGCTCACATCGCAAGGCACTTTCATTGGTCTATACGTGCTTGCTAACGCTAAAGGCGCGCCACTACGCACGGTGCCGCTCAAAGACTACTCTTTCGACCTGGATGCAATCCTTCAGGCTGTAACTGCTCGCACCAAAATGATTTATTTGTGCAACCCGAATAACCCTTCCGGGACTATATTCACGCGTGCAGAATTCGAAAAATTTATCGCCAAGGTTCCGCAAAATATACTCGTGATTGTGGATGAGGCGTATCACGAATTCGCCGAATCGAATCCAGATTTTCCAAGTACGGTTGGCTACAAACTGCCTAACGTACTGACTCTTCGTACGTTCTCCAAAGCTTATGCGATGGCAGGAATTCGTGTTGGATACGGATTTGGTCATGAGAACGTAATTAGTTATATAAACAGAGTCAAGCTTCCATTCGAGCCAAATCTATTGGCTCAGGCTGCTGGTCTTGCTGCGCTCGAAGACAGCGAATTTCCGGTAGTGACCCAAGAAAATAATCGTCAGGGAATTCACTATCTGACGTCCGCATTTTCAGAACTCGGACTCAATTGTGTGCAGTCGTATGCCAATTTCATCTTGATAGAAATGGGTACTGAAGCTGCTGCGCTCGATCTTACCGAGAAGCTTTTATATAAAGGAATTGCGATCAGGCACTTGAAAGCATTTGGTTTAGAAACTTGTGTTCGTGTAACCATCGGCATTCCCGAAGAAAATGCCAAGTTGGTTGACGCATTAAAAATGATCCTCGCGGTCTGAAAATTTTTGCGTTAAAGTCTCGAAACTCAAGTATTATCAATTGCTAAGAATTGCCAAGTTGAAATGGGATCTTAGTCTTAAGTATGGCTAATTTACTCGATTTCGCGCCTATACTGGTCTCAGTTTCACCCCCACGCAACTAAGGACAGTGCAATGACAACACTTCAAAAAACATTGATCAAACCAACATGGAAAGCTGAACAGCTTCACGCTGTTTACTCCAAAATGGTTGCTAAACAAATGATGATCACCATGAAAACTCTCGCCAAATTCGGTGAAGAAGCCAAAACCCAATGGGAAACCGAAATGCGCGAATCAATGAAGCAATACTTCGTTGAGAAGAACGTCAAAACACCTATCGAATTTGCACAAGCTAAAGCTGAACTCGAAGCTAACCTTTATGGTAGCGAAATCGAAGTTTGGGGCGATGACAAAGAAGCTCACTTCACCTACAAAACCTGTGGAATGTGGAAAGCTATGGAATCTTGCGGCGTAACCAAGCAAGAAATGGAAAAAATGTCCTCCGGTTTCGAATCATGTGTCAAAAACATGGCTAAAGAATTCGGATTCCAAGGCGAGCTCAAATTCGAAGGCGAAGTACCTACAATTACATATCGCAAGTAATTTCAGAATCTAACCAGAAACTGAATGCTTCCAAAACGCCTCCTTCGCGGGGGCGTTTTGTTTTTTTTCAACTGGATGAAAAAGCGATTGTTTTTTGCAGAAACAGGCAAGGTCTCTTCGAATTTTTAGACGTGCACTGCACTAGAATGAAATTGATTGGTAGATTTCTAACAACGATAGGTGAGCTCGTTTGAGTTTTTAGTCTGAAGTCCAGGCCACAGGGCCTGGACTTCAGACGTTTTCAAAATGACACAGTCTTGCAACAGGTGAGAAATATGGAAAATGTGCATCCTGGAAAAATTTTGACGAACCAATTCATGCTGGAGCGGGGATTGAGTGCGTATAAGCTTGCAGATTGTCTGAACGTTGGACACAGCACAGTCTTTGATATCGTGAATGAAAGGAGAGGGATAACTGCAGGAATGGCTTTGAGGTTGGGGAAATTTTTTAAGACAAAGCCAGAGTTTTGGCTTGAATTGCAGAATCACTACGATTTAAATAGGGCGCGTGAGAAATTGAATTGGGCAGATGATACTGCATTTGATACCGCGGCAAACGCGGGAGATTCTTCTCCGGAGATAGATTCGCTCACAAAAAGAGATTGGAAAGAAGAGATGCGCGAGTCTGAATTTATTAACGAAGAAGCTTTAGAAGATGCGAACAGAGTTTATGAAATGCTCGGTGGAAAGCCCGTTGCGTTTGATTGGGTAGCGCGGGATTTGAACATGACAGGAGGTCAAGTTTCGGCTATTTTGACCATGTTGGAGCTTGCTGATTGGATCAAGCGGCTTCCGGGAGATTGGTATATTCGAGCCCGTTAGATTTTAGCCAATTAGAGTGATTTAGCTCCGCATTCGCCTCGGTATTCGATCTTGAGGCATGTATTGCGGTTGATATTGCGGTTGATAATCAGGCTGATTTTCTGCTTCCATTACCGGTCTGTTATTTGGTCTGTTGTTTGGTGCGTTTTCGAATTTAGCAAAACGCGACCGTGCAGTTGACTGATCCCACATTTGCGCTATTTTGGAAGTGTTGCGAATGTCGAATGAGAAGTGGTGTGCATCATTTGGAATCGGCACGTTGGGGCGAGATAGGTTACCCTGCACGAATCCGTATTTGCGAAGCAGTCTTGCTACATCTGGATCGTTGAAGTTTTTGACGTCGAGAGCGGCGCCGCGCTCGTGCTCGGAATTTCCAGGCGCTGCCCGCAGACCGCTTGCTATTGCTTGTTGGGTATTAGTTCTTCCAAGTGAATTGATATTTGCGCAATCGGCACAGTGAGATGCAGGAAGCAGTTTTTTACCTAAAGGTGCCAGTTCTTCGTTGATCATCAAATATGCTTGAGCGGCTGGGCGGTCTAGCCAGGCTGGTGCATTCCTTATGTGCTTTTTGCCGTCGGGCCCTTTGTAGCTTTCGCGATTGTCGATACCCACATAGACGGGGTCGACGCGTTCGCCGTTTCGGCGCTTGCTTATGTCGTTAACGATGGATGGATCGGTGACAGGCTCCATCGGATTTCTGGTGCCGGTGGACTGATAAGGCTCATTGTTTGGTGGCGCGTCAGGTCTTTCATAGCGAGGGCGCCTTTGATTGGGTTGGGTTGGATAGTCTTGTGGCGCTGGAGGTCTGTAACCGCGCCGGTCTGCTTCTCTGAAGTAAGCGGACCAGTAGTTGCCCCAGAAATCATTTCTTCCTTGGGGGAAATAATTCTGGCTTGGAGGCAAAGCCTCCATTCGGTACTGTTGCCATGGATCCCTCTGCATTTGTGGTGGATAGCCGAAGGTCTGATCGAAACTTTGTTGTGGATTAAAGGTCTGTTGATTGAAGCCGGGCGGAACATATCCGGGGATAAATCCAGGTTGATTAAATCCAGGCTGATTAAATCCAGGCTGGTTAAATCCAGGCTGATTAAATCCGGGATTAACAGCGGGATTGACGGCTGGGCGCTCATAGGGATTGAAGCCCTGTGGCGCCATGAAATTTGTGGGTGAATTGAAAGATTGTGTGGAAATCGAGAAGGCGCTGTAATCGGTCGCGCTGAAGTTAAGGCTTGCCAGCCTTAATCCTTCTGCTTGATCGTCTTTTTGCGTGCCGCGTGGTTCCGCGGCGTCGCTTTCTAAGGACACCGTCTAAGACCTCTTCAGTTTTATCCACCATACAGAATTATCTATATATAAACAGAGGTCGTAAAGCGTAGAATTCCCATTTGGGGAACTCTTGGGCGTATCGGGCGCTTGAGGAGATTTAGAGGTTTCCGCGCAGAGCCTGTTCGTGTTCGATAGATTCGAATAACGCCTTGAAATTGCCTTTGCCAAAACCTTTGGCGCCCTTGCGCTGAATGATTTCGAGGAATAAAGTCGGTCTGTCTTCGACAGGCTTTGTGAAAAGCTGAAGCAGATAGCCATCCGATTCGCGGTCGACCAGAATGCCTAGTTTGGCGAGTTCTTCGATGTCTTCGTCGATATGACCGACACGCTCTGGAAGCGCATCATAATAAGATCTCGGCACGGTGAGGAAATCTACGCCGCGTGCTTTTAGTTCGGCGATAGTAGCCATGATATCACGAGTGGTGATAGCGATGTGCTGAACTCCGCCTGCGTTGTAGTAGTCGATGTATTCTTGAATCTGCGATTTACCGGTTCCGATGGCGGGTTCGTTAATGGGCATCTTAATAACGCCAGATTTGTTTGCCATCACCTTTGATACCAGGGACGAATACTTGGTGCTGATATCGTCTGCGTCGAAATACTGATAGACGTAGAAGCCAAAGGTCTTTTCGTAGAATTCGACCCATGATTCCATCTTGTTCAATTCGACGTTGCCGACGATATGATCGATACTCATCAATCCAACTGGGGTGCCCTGCGATTTTTTGTCGAGTGCCTTGAAACCTGGGGCGAAGGGACCGGTGAATTCCTGACGTTGCACGAATCGGTGAATGGTGTCACCGTATGTGTGCACCGCAGCAGAAATGAATTTGCCTTCTTTGCCTTCGTAGAACTCGGGCTTGGTGTGGCTCTTGGCTCCGCGAGCGATAGCTGTTTCATAGCACTTTACTGCGTCGCGTACACGAAATCCGATTGTTTTTACACCGTCGCCATGTTCATGAACATGTTCGGCAATTTCACTTTTGTTCGACAATCCGCCTGACACTACAAGTTGTACACTGCCTTGTTTGAGCACGTACGAAACTTTTTCGCGATTGCCAGTCTCAAGACCGCTGTAGCCAATGACGTCGAATCCGAAACCTTTGTGATAGTAGTAGCAAGCTTG
The DNA here is from genome assembly GCA_026129135.1 of Cyanobacteria bacterium TGS_CYA1. Taxonomy (GTDB): domain Bacteria; phylum Cyanobacteriota; class Vampirovibrionia; order Obscuribacterales; family Obscuribacteraceae; genus Aved-18. Next base: position 74,293 of record JAHCIQ010000008.1, read on the forward strand.
CAGAGCATTGCCTACAAACAATTCCACATGATCAAATCCGTCTATTGCAATTTCTTCGACATCCGGATTGCCTTTAGGAGAGGTTTTGCGTTCGATAGTTTCTTTGACCATTTAAAAATTCCTCGAAAGTCGTATAAATATAATACCTCTAAAAAAGAGGCTTGGCTTGTCAGTCTTCGGGTTTTAGCCGCCCAGATTCTTTAAAAGCTCTTTAGCTTCTAAATTGCCAGGGTCTTCTGTTAGTGCCTTTTTTACGGCCGCGAGCGCTTCTTCTTTTTTGCCCTCGTGGCTCAAGCAAGCAGCCTTTCCGGTGCGAACCGACGCTAATACGAGAATGAGATTCTCATCCTTCTTATCGGCAAGCGCGATTTCCAAATTTTTGAGAAGGCGGTCGTAGTGCGATTCGGCCTCTTTAAATTGACCGTTCTTGCGCAGTGAACTGGCCAATCGCAGGGTCTGGATAGAACTGAATTTATTGATGGCGTAGGCTTTTCGATAATAAACAAGTGCCTCGTCGTGTTTCTTGAAATAGTCTTTGACCTGACCCATCATGAGCCTGACCGTGGATATATGCGGGTTTTCGGCGGCAAGCTTTTCAAGCATTTTCATTGCCGTGGCTTCGTCTTTTTGCTGAACCGCAATTCTCCAGGCTTCTACGCACTCGTGCGCAACTGCTGCCTCACTTTGCATATTTTCTTCAGATGCAGAAAGTACCTGAGAATTAGATTGTAGTTGTTTTGAGGGCGAATTTTGAGTAGAGCTTTGGACTGCAGCACCTTCGTTACTTGCCTGGGAGCTCGCCCTTTGAGTTGCATCAGACTCGACTTTGGGCAAATCGGACTGCACGCTCATTTGAGAGCGGCACCCGCTAACAAAAAGAGTCGATGTCAAAAGGGCGGTCCAGAGAAAATATTTTGAATTATGCATCAGTCTTGAAGAGGAACGTGTCTGAAATTAGAGTCGGAGTCTAGATCTGGCGTATCGAATTTGACTTTGGAAAGTGAGACGCCACGCTTCAACATATCTTCGTTCACAGGCAATGGCGGCTTGGAAATTGATTCTGTTTGGTGCGCGTCGCCTGCATTTGCTTCTCTGTGCGACTGAGCCGTAGTGGTTTTGGCTTGCAGATAGCGAATGCGAGTATTTACCTTTTCCTTGTATTTTTCAGGAACGAGATTGGCAAAAACCAGATCTATCAATTCGCGCGATGCTTCATAGTATTCGCGTTTCTTTTCTAGAAGCTCTGATAGAGCCACTCTCAACATGAGTTCGTTTGGTTTGTCTTGTTTCAAAAAACGCAAACGATTGATTGCGTCATCGAGAATTCGCTGGTCGCTACAGTTGAGAAAAAGCTGATGATAAGCCAGATAATAAGATGGCTCTACTTCGGTGGTGTGCAAATACTGGTGATTGGCTTTGACACTTTCGCCATTCAAGCGCAATGCTTCAGCGAATTTGTAACTCATTTCGGGGCTGGCAGGGTTGTTTTCCGAATTCTCGCGCGCTTTGTCGAGGTCTGGAACAGCGTTTGCAACCGCCTGGCTCTGGCTTTGCTTGTCTTGTGCCTGTGCTGGCAGGCTCGAGCAAAGTTGAACGCAAAGCAGGATGGTAATTGACAGGGGTAGTGCAATTTTAGACATGGGTCAAATTTTAGCGCGCAAAAGCAATTTGCGCCGCAGATTATGCCTTAATAATGGTCAGGGTCCAGCTCTGGTCGCCTGCCTGCTCCTGGCTGGACACAGTGTGGCCTTCGGCTTTGACGCTCTGGGTGACGCTTTCGACCGGCTCGCCGTCGTCTAAAAGTACTGTAACAGTTTCGCCGCTTTGCATTTTGTCCAGATAAAGTCTAGTTTTGACAAAATTCATCGGACAGGCAACCCCACGCAGGTCGAGGTTATGCACAGCTCCCTGAAAATCTGGAGTCATTGACTGGTCTCCTCGCTGAAACATTGGGCAGGATAACATGTACCTGGGCTGGGACATTGTTTCTGGTCAGTATATTTTTGCCATTCTTTGGCAAAACAAGGGCGCGAACTTACATAGTCTTTCATCCGCATCAAAAGCGCCAGGGTGTCGCCTGAAGCCTCGAGATCTTTGGCCAGGCAATGAATACATCTGAAATCTTCGGTAAAACCAAGAGCCAGATTGATTATTTCTTGTCTAGTGCAAACTATCTGTTGACACAGATTAGAATGGCAGTGGCAATTTTGGGCTTCCTTATCGATCATTCATATTCGTTTCCGCAGCTAAAACCTATCATAAGACAAACCAGACTCAACAAAGAAATGATTCAGCGAAAAGCTCAACAACGAAATAATCAAACAGGTTCAAGCGCAAGCCGTGTGGAGAAAGATTCAGAGGGCGAAATGGACGTGCCGGGCGATTCTTACTATGGAATTGGTACTAAAAGACTGACCCAAACCATTCCTCAATACGGAATCGATGTCAGTGTCCGCTTGATAGAGGCAATGGCACAGGTCAAGCGAGCCGTCATCCAAAGCGCTTGCAGTGAAAAAGTGGTGAGCGAGTCTGATTTTTCGTCTGCCGTACAAGCGGCATTACTACAGGCTTGCGATGAAATCGCAGCTGGCGAGTTTAATCAGGACGTAGTGGTGGATGGCTTGTCTGGTGCATCTGGACATGCGCTCAATTTGAATCTTGGCGAGATAATCGCAAACAGAGCCGGTGAAATTCTTGGTGATTCATTGGGCTCGTATCAAAAAATCCAGCTAGAGAAGCACGTGGACATAGCTTCTGCGCTCGAAGATATTTATCCGACTTCAATGCGAGTAGCGATCTTACTTGGTTTGAAATCGCTCAAAACTATTCTGCTCGATCTGGAACGCTCTCTCAGACGCAAAAGTCTTGAATTCGAATCTGTAGTAAAACTGGGTCGCATCAATTTGCAGGATGCTCTGCCAGTCACTCTTGGTCAGGAATTCAACGCTTATGGATCGGCGGTGGAACGGGCTCTCAAGCGCATCTCCGAAGCTTCAGTTTGTTTGAAAGAGGTCAATCTGGGCGGGACAAGAGTAGGCACCGGATTTGGTGTCAGCCACTCTTTTCAGTATCAAGTCATTCAGGTATTGGCTGCTCAAACACGACTCGAACTGCGTCCTGCCGACGATTATATTAAAGCCACCAATTCGATGAGCGATTTTCTGGAGTTTTCTTCCAGTTTGCGCGAGCTAGCATGCGATCTAGTAAAAATGGCTAACGACCTTGCCTTTTTATCGTCTGGTCCGCACGGCGGACTTGGAGAAATCACACTTGGAGCTTCGAATTTAAACGACGAGTTGTCTATAGCTGCGTATCAGGTTCTGGCAAATGACCAGGCCGTGTGCCTTGCTGTGCAGGGAGGAAAACTCCAGTCTAATATTTTCATGCCAATTATTATTCACGCCATATTAAGTAGTATGCAAATGCTCGAATCGTCGATTATGACTTTTACTGCTAATTGCTTGAGCCGGGTCAAAGCCGACCCTATTCGTTGTCGTTTTCTGCTCGAGAATTCGGAAGCATTGTTGCCTGTGCTTGCTCAAGAGCTTGGAATGGAAAAATCGGTAGAAGTTTTGAGCGAAGCAAAAAAACAAAAAAAATCTATAAAAGAAGTGCTTTTTGAGCAAAATCTATTGCCTAAAGATACGTTAGATAGGCTAACGGGCTACAAATATATGACTTCGGCTCAGCGCTAATAAGAAAAGTTACCTTTTAGACTGACCGATTTCCTGTTAAGTTTTAATAGCTAAAAGCCGTTCCCCACGGAACTCTCACGCATATATAAAAGGGTATTATGTTCATGATGCTTACTGGCTATAAGTTGGAAGTAATCGTCGGCTGTATGAGCGCCGGCAAGTCGAGCGAGCTCATTCGTCGCATCGAGCGCGCCCGTCTGGCATATTTGCCGACAATCATCGTCAGACCAGCCACCGACACGAGATCCAAAGCAAATCATGTCGAATCGCGCAACGGGCTTGCATCTAAAGCTGTAGTGATTGAAGACCCCAAAGACATTCTTGCTTATGCAGCTCACGCTCTAGTCATTGGACTGGATGAATGTCAGTTCTTCTCCGAAGAATTGATACCGGTTGTTAAGACGTTGTTGCGTCAAAAGAAAAAAATTATCGCGTCAGGTCTCGATCTCGATTATAGAGGCGAACCTTTTGGAACCCTGCCAACCCTGATGGCGATGGCGGATCGAGTCGATAAGCTTCTTGCAGTCTGCCGGAAATGCGGGTCCGATTTTGCTTGCCGAACCCAGCGAATGGTTCATTCTGAAGAACAGATTCTTGTAGGCGACGCACAGTACGAAGCCCGCTGTATTCACTGTTTCGAGCCACCAGGCGAATATCAACTGAGATTAGAACTCCCTTTGATGGGTGAAAATCCGATAGTTGTCGACGCCCCTCAACTGTCTCTGGTTGCAGGTTAGAGTGCTAAATAGCCGATAACTCAATTCGACCCAAAACTCGAAGCCGAACATTACGGATTTCTTAACATATCTTCCATAAACTCCCTAAATTGTTAGGGGGCTGTTGTCATGGGAAATATCTGAGTAGAACTCGGTCCCAAAAGATGGAGCTATGGAGGTTATCGAGAAGTACCATGTTCAGTTCTAATAATGCCTGTGCCAAGAAAGTTCAGGAATTCCTGACCAAGTTAGGTTCTATCTTGAGGAAGAAAGGCCAATCTATAGACGAAACCGGGGAGCACGCTGTGCTGCAGCATCCCTGGCAGAATGATCTCGATCATTTAGCCAATCGCCTAGGTGAAGAGCCTTGCAAAATCTCAGAAAAGCCCACTGACGAGCAAATGAAAAAGCTTTGCGACGATGCCAAGGCGGTACGTAAATCGACCAAAGATATGTCTTCTCCGTCTAAAACTGCTGTTGATTTGAAAGCCTGGTGGGGCAATTCGGTTGCCACTTGGGATCCGAACGCAGATGCCCAGAACCTCGATTCTATCCATCAACAAAGACGTCCACGCAAAACGAAGTGGTTTGACTAAATACCTACTTTTGCGACTGTCATATCACGTAGACTCCCAACACTGCGAGTTTATTTAGTCTTGTCGGGTGGTAATATGTATGAAGCCACCTGATTTATGCTGTCCGTATATTGTTGGACTTTGAGCGAGCAGGGTGGAAAGAGGTTGTTTTGGGTCTCTCAATCAAAAATCATTGCCGTTCCCTGATGCTTTTAGCAACTGCCTGCGCAGTATCTGGTGGAAGCATGGTCCTTACTTGTGATGGCGCTATGGCTAAGTCCAAAAGCAAAAAAAGCTCGCATCATCGCAAAGGGCACAGAATCGCTGGTCATAACTATTTAGTCCCGCCGCCCCCACCATATGCACCTTCGATTATGCCTGAACTGCAAATGATGGCTATGAGAGGACTGCCTCATAAAGCAGCCGCCAAAAAATCTGAGACAGAATATCCGTATTCAAAATACATTTTTACTGCTAACAAAAACGATGCGCCTCGCTCGGTTAAGTTGAACAACACCACGACTGTCTGGAATTAGGCGCCTGTCGATCTTTTGCGCTTCGTTCCTGGGGTCGATTATGCTCTTTTGAAACCATATCCGTTAACGGATATGGTTTTTAGTTAGGGGATGGAGATGCAAAATCGAGTGGTTGGAGGCCCCTAAAAAGCACTTGATTTCCGGTGGCTATTTAGCGGAATGAAGCGGCGAAGTGGCGGAACTTTTTTAGTATTTTTCTGTCTAATGCACCAAAGCTTCCAGAGATATAAAGTTCTATTCGAAGTTCAATTTACTAAGAGAACAGGGATGCAATTCATGCAAACAAAAAAGGTTTTACTGGGATATTCTCTTTCCTTGCTTTTGGCCGTAAGCAGTTGGAATATGGCTGCTTATGCAGATTCGACCCAGTGGTCCAATCTTATTAGTGAAGGCGAAGCTGCTTATAAGGTACGTGCGCTAGATCAGGCTGAAAGTAAATTTTCTGAAGCACTAAAAATGTGCGATGCAATTAATTTCCCTGATGCCAAAGTGCTTGAAGAAAGCCGAGGCATAACCCTTAACGATCTGGCTCTGGTTCTCGATTCCAGAGACACGAAAGAGTCAGACGATAAAGCAATCAAAATGTATAGAGAGGCAATCGAAGCCAAACAAAGAGCTGGTTCTAGTAACGCTTCTATCTTGCCAGTTATGAACAATTTGGCCAAATTGCAATACAAACAAAAGAACTACAAGGACAGTATCGAAACATTCCAGACTGCTCTCAAGCTTGCAGAAGGTGAAGAAAAACTGGACCAGCTCAATCGCAGCAGATTGCTCAATGCACTTTCAGCCGTGTTTACAGATTCAAATGAATTAGATCGAGCCGAGCAGTCGCTTAGAGAAGTACTTGCCATTCAAGAAAAAATCGGTGAGCCAAAGAGTGTTCAGATTGCGCGCAACAACCTGTCTGTAGTCTTGCGCAAGAAAGGCAATGATACTGAAGCGCAAAAACTGCTCGAAACAAACACTCAAGACGGAAATGAAACTCCATCTAGTTTGACCAATCTTGCTCGAGTTTTGCGCGAGCAACAAAAATTCGAAGAAGCCGATCCGCTGCTGCGCAAGGCTGTGAAACTGGTCGAAGCCAGTCCAGAGCCGCACGACAAAGAGCTTATCGTGGCGTTGAATAATCTTGCTATGGTGCAGCGCGAGCAAGCAAATTTCGACGAGGCGCTTGCTATCTACAAAAAAGTCGAACCACTGCAAGCTAAAATCGGAGCTAGCGATGCTGAGAAGTTATCGATGGAAACGAACTTTGGTGTTGTACTCGATACCATCGGTAACTATGATGAAGCACGTCCGCACCTCGAAAAAGCGCTTGCACTGTGCGAGAAGGTCGACGGTGTGGCAAGCAAGAACTACGCTACTTGTTTGTATAATTTGAAAGAATTGTTCTTGCATATGGACGATTATGCCAATGCCGAAATCTATATGAAGAAAGTGCTTGAAATTCACAAAGCTCAAAACGGAGCCAACGATGCCGAAGTCGGTCGCGACTTGAACGAACTTGCACTCATTTACAGACAGAGCGGAAAAATTTCGGAATCAGAACCTACCTTCAAAGACGCCATTGCCATCAGTGAAAAAGGTGGCGATGCCACAGCTGGAGATCTTTCTGTCGATTTGAATAATTTAGCCAGACTTTACAGACAACAAGGTCGTTATGCTGATGCTGAGCCGTTATACAAAAAATCTCTTTCTATAAAAGAAAGACTGTACGGAGCCGACGACCCGCAAGTTGCAGCCACACTGCGCAATTATGCCAATCTTCTGGAAGATATGGGACGAGCAAACGAAGCAAAAGAGATGAATTCGCGCGCTCGCAAAATCGAAGAGAAAGCTGGCGAATAAGCCAAGCCCTGCGAGTAAACTATTTGTCGTCCAAGACCAGACAGTCTATGAAGGCTACGCCGCGCGAAATAGTTCCAAGCTTGGTTGCAGCACCTTTGGACATGTCCATTACTCTTGTTTTGACATAAGGTCCACGGTCGTTCACTTTTACTATCACTGTTTTACCGGTGCGGGGGTCTTCCACTTGCACTCTGGTTTGGAAGGGCAGTTTCAAGTGTGCCGCACTGCATTTGTTCATGTCGAAAATTTCGCCAGAGGCGGTTTTTTTGCCATTGAATCCTGGTCCATACCATGAAGCTTTGCCGCTGAACGACTTACCTGCTGCTTTGGCTTGCGTCTTCGCGTCGTCGTCCTTGTCTTTGCCGTCATCTGCATATGCCGTGTTTGACAGAGTGAAAGAGCCAGCTATTGCGACTGCAAGCACAAGTGGAAGTCCAAATAATTTATTTAAGAAGCTCATGCCAGTGTGTACTCCTTACATGGATGACGTGCAAATGCTCTGCATAAATATTTTTAGCACGTTTTTGCAGGTAGATGACCGTCAGCAAAGACCTCAGGTAATGTTTTCAACCACCATAGCAATACCCATTCCACTTCCCACGCACAAACTAACACAGCCATATTTTTTGCGACGCCTGATAAGTTCGTGCACGAGAGTCATGAGTATCCGAGCGCCGGTTGCCCCAAATGGATGCCCGATCGCAATCGAGCCTCCATTCACGTTTACGATGTCGCGATTGAGTCCAAGCGCCTTTTCGCAAGCCAGATATTGAAGCGCGAAAGCTTCGTTGATTTCGAATAAATCTATGTCTTCTGTTTTTAAACCAGCTTTTTTAAGCGCTGCGGGAATGGCTTCCACTGGACCGATGCCCATGATTTCAGGTGGAACCCCGACAGTTGCCGAACTAACGATTCGTGCAAGAGGCTTCAAGTTTTCTTTTTGAGCCAGGCTTGCTTTGGTTACTACCACGCAGGCGGCACCGTCTACGATACCGCAAGCATTTCCAGCAGTTACCGTCCCACCGGATCTGAACGCTGGCTTCAACTTGGCTAAAGCCTCACGATTAGTGCCGGGGCGAGGATGTTCGTCAGACTGGAACAGCACCGTTTCTTTCTTGACTTTGATTTCTACTGGCGTAATTTCACTGGCTATATAACCTTTGTCCAGCGCTTGCTTGTAGCGCGTTTGGCTGAGCTCGGCATATTCGTCTTGAGCTTCGCGACTGATTGGACCATATTTTTCTTGCAGGTTTTCTGCTGTTTCGCCCATCGAAAAATCGACCAGGCTATCTCTTATATCGAGTCCGTCCACAAGTGAGCCGTGACCCATTCTTTTGCCAAAGCGTATATCCCAATTTGAATAAGGAGTCATCGAAAGGGCTTCGGTTCCTCCTGCAAGCACTGCTTTTGCCTGACCGCCTGACAGAATCAAATCTGCCTGTACCACAGAGGCTATGGCTGAGCCACAAAGCAAATTGACCATAAGACCCGGAGTGTTCTTGTCTAAACCAGCTCTGTGAGCTACGTGACGCGCCATATAGATGGAGTCGAGACTGGAGTGAATAACATTGCCAAGGGCAATATAGTCGACCAGGCTTTTATCTATACCCGCCTTGTCAAGCGACCCTTTGGCAGCTTCTACGGCAAGGTCGGTCGGGTTATGCGAGGCAAGCGAGCCCCCAAAAGCTCCAAATGGGGTTCGCGACCCTTCTAGGATTACAGTTTCGTCCGTTTTTGCGGTCATATATAGAAATTTCCCTCTAGATCTCGTTTTGATTTGGACAATCTTAAGACAACCATAAATAACTATAAAAAGCATATCTTCAGGATAGAATTAGTCGCAATTGTGACTTCATATTTTCAGACAATTCCATCACTAGGAGGATAGGACCTTGACTAAGGTAGGCGTGCCAAAAGAGATTCTTGACAATGAGTATCGCGTAGCCCTCACTGTGGCTGGTGCCCATGCTCTGGTAGGTGCAGGACACCAGGTTTTCGTTGAGAAAAATGCTGGTGTTGGAAGCGGTATCACTGATGAAGAGTACAAAGCTCAAGGCTGTACTATTCTTCCCGACGCTCCTGCTGTTTTTGAAAAAGCAGACCTGGTGCTCAAAGTAAAAGAACCCCAGGAAAAAGAAGTCGGCTATTTGCGCAAAGGGCAGGTGCTCTTCACCTATTTGCACCTGGCTGCTCATCCTAAGCTGGCTACTGACCTTGCAAAGACAGGTGCTACCTGTATTGCTTACGAAACTGTTCAAATGCCAAACGGCGCTCTGCCATTGCTCACACCTATGAGTGAAATCGCCGGAAGATTGGCTACTCAAATTGGTGCCAACTATCTCGAGCGTCCAATGGGCGGACGTGGTGTATTGCTTGGTGGCGTACCTGGTGTCGAACCTGGCACAGTGGTCATCATCGGTGGTGGTGTCGTGGGAACCAACGCGGCCAAAATCGCTCTGGGGCTTGGCGCCAAGGTCACAATTTTCGACCTCTCGCTTGATCGCTTGAGATATCTCGATGACATTTTCAATGGTCAAGTTCGCACAGTTTATTCAGTTGGACATTATTTGCAAGAAGCTCTGGTCAGAGCCGATCTCGTTATCGGTGCTGTCTTGATTCCTGGCAAACAAGCTCCAAGAATCATCACCAAAGACATGCTCAAGACAATGAAAGAAGGTTCTGTCATCGTCGACGTGAGCGTAGACCAAGGTGGTTGTATCGAAACAATCCATGCCACCAAGCACTCCAACCCAACTTATGTTGTAGACGGAGTTCTGCACTACGGTGTAGCCAATATTCCTGGTGCGGTTCCATGGACTTCGACTCGCGCATTGACCAATGCCACTATGAGCTATGCTCTGAAACTGGCTAACAAAGGTTATGACGCATGTCTTGAAAGCTCGGACTTGATGAAAGGCGTCAACATCCACAATGGCGAAGTAGTGCACCCAGGCGTGTTGGAAGCGGTAAATGCCGCTAAAGTCACTGCCTAAATGTTGCGCATCGCCTCCTGGAACGTTAACGGCATCAGGAGCATAAGCAAAAAGGGGTTCTTTGAGTGGCTTCAGGAAACGAAGCCCGACATCCTTGGCATTCAAGAGTCCAAGATCGATGCCGGTCAACTCACAGAACTCCTTACTGCGCCACCCGGCTATAAAAGTTTTTGGAGCCATCATGCTCTTAAAAAAGGGTATAGCGGGGTGGCTTTATATGTAAAAGACAAGCCCAAAAAAATCGAGACTGGTTTTGGCGTCCCGCGCTTCGATGACGAAGGTCGCACCCTTGTGGCCGATTTTGAAGATTTCGTGCTCTACAACATTTATTTTCCAAACGGAAAAGCCAGCGAAGAGCGTCTTCAATACAAAATGGACTTCTACGACGCTTTTATCTCTCACGCCAAGGCGCAAAAGAAGAAAGGTCGCAAAATTATAGTTTGCGGAGATTTCAATACGGCTCATAAAGAAATCGACCTGGCAAGACCAAAAGACAATGTCAATGTTTCAGGTTTCATGCCCAAAGAAAGAGAGCATTTGGACCAACTTACTAAAGCTGGATATTTAGACACTTTCAGACTCTTCAACAACGACCCGCATAACTACACCTGGTGGCATATGCGAACTGCCGCGCGCGAAAGAAATGTCGGCTGGCGAATTGATTATTTTTTTGCAGATGAATCTCTGGGAAAATATCTAAAGGGAGCGTCTATCGAATCCAAAATAATGGGTTCGGATCACTGCCCGATTACAATTGATCTTGCCTTGTAAAGTTAGCTAATATAGAAAATATGAGCAAAGACCTCAAAAAGCTAATGGAATCGGCCGACCAGGCCATCGACAATGAGGATTTTGCGCAAGCTGAAACAATGTTTCAAGCAGCATTGTGGGAAGCCGAGCGCTCGAACGATCCTTCCACTATCGCCAATTGTCTAGATAGATTGGCTGAAGTGCTTTTTGATCAAGGTAAATATGTTGAGTCTGAGCCTTTATACAAGCGCGCTTTAGAGATTCGCGAAAAACAATTAGGTCCACACAACGAAGAGATTGTTCAAAGCTTGAACAATTTGTCTGCAGTTTATTTCTTCCAGGAGAAATTCGAGCAGGCAGAGCCTCTATGCGTCAGGTTAACCGAAATTTATGAAAGGGTGCTTGGGACTGACAACCCTGAAGTAGCGACCAGCTATAACAATCTGGCTTTGCTTTATGCCGCTCAAAAAAAATATGGACCGGCAGAATCGCTTTATAAACGGTCGCTCGAACTCAAGACGACTCTTTTGGGCGATAAGCATCCCGAAGTGGGCGATTTGCTCCAGAATCTAGGCACACTCTATTTTAATCAAGAGCGATATCAGGAAGCCGAGCCGCTTTTGAAGCAAGCTTTGAGTATTTTAGAGACGGCTCTTGGCGAAGGGCACTCTGACCTCGAGATACTATTAGTCAATCTGGCTCAGGTTCTAGAGAAAAACGGCAAATATCTAGACTCCAGCAAAATATACGAGAAGATACTTTCCATCAAAGAAATTCAGCTTGGACCTACTCATCCAGAAATTATTCAGATGCTCAAGCTGGTTTCGCAGTCTTATGCTCGCCGGGCTAAATATGATGAAGCCGAACGCTTTTTGAAACGAGCTGTCACTATTTGGGAGCGGGCACAAGGCAAAAACAGTCCTCAAGGTGCTGATTTATTCTCGGCCTTAGGTGAACTCAACCAGGAACAAAAGAAAGTTTCGCAGGCTGAGAATTATTATCGCGAAGCGCTTGCTGCAGCTCAAACTGCACTTGGTCCTAATCACGCAGAGACTATAGAAAAGCAAAAGCAGTTGGCTGATTTCTATCTGACTTTCAATCGCCCGGCCAAAGCCCAGCCTCACCTTGAAAAAATCGTGGAAGTGCAGGGTAAAGCTTCGATTTCCAATCCCGACCTCGATGGTGGGAATCTTGCTCGCTCAGAGCTTGCCGCCTGTTTGTTCGCTCAGCAAAAATATAGCGAAGCAAGAAAAATATTTGAAGATATCAAAGAATATTATGACCAGAAAGCTCAGAAAGATAGCGAAGCTTTTGGACGCAGTCTTCATTATCTGGCGGAGCTCGAACTCAAAGATAAGAAATACGACCTGGCTGAAGTGTTGTTCAAACGTGCCATAGACGTACGTACACGTGTTCTGGGTCCACAGCATTTGGATGTTGCAAAATCACTGCAAGCTTTTGCCGATCTACTCAAAGAAACCCACCGTGATGCTGAAGCCGAACATATGAAGGCATGCGCCAAAGCAATCCTGGACACTAATAAGTAGTTCACCAACAATTCATTTCTTCGCGCTTTGATAGAAAGGTAGAAAAAAAATCAAAGGCGGGGAATTTCAGTTTGCAAAAAAACGACGATTTGATTCTGGTCATTGGAGCTACAGGTTATGTCGGCTCCCGATTAGTGCAGGTCTTGCTCGACGAAGGATTCAAAGTCAAAGCCGCGTCGCGTTCGATGGAGAAGCTCAAATCGAGAATATGGAGCAATCACCCGAATGTCCGTCTCACCCAGCTCGATTTGCTCGACTTCGAATCTGCCTGCAAAGCCGTAGAAGGTGTGCAGAGAGTTTTCTATCTTTTACATTCAATGAATCCAAAGCACAAAGATTTCGAAGAAGCAGACAGACGCGCCGCTCAAATCATGGTCGAAACCGGAGCTAGATGCGGGATAAAACAATTGATTTATCTTGGCGGGCTTGGTGAGAGCGAAGATAATCTGTCCAAACATTTGCGCTCCAGAGCCGAGGTTGCTTCTATTTTGCAAAAGGCACCATTTGCAGTGACCGTTTTGCGTGCTGCAATGATTATTGGCTCGGGCAGTGCGTCTTTTGAAATCATGCGTTATCTGGTCGAGCGCCTGCCAGTGATGATTACTCCCAAATGGGTCAGTACACCGTCTCAACCAATAGCTATTCGCAATGTTTTAAACTATCTGGTCGGTGCTTTAGGCAAAGAAGAAATGTATAACCAGACCTTCGACATAGGTGGTCCGGATATTCTTTCATACAGACAATTGATGCGAATATACGCTTTAGAAGCCGGAATTGCATTGCCTAAAATTATTCCTGTTCCTGTTTTTACCCCCAGACTCAGTTCGTACTGGATCAATTTTGTTACACCGGTGCCTGCTTTCATCGCTCGTCCACTGGCAGAAGGACTGCGTAATGAAGCCGTTTGCAAAGAAGAGCGGATTACCAAAATAATTCCTCAGAAATTACTCACCTGCCAGGAAGCAATAAAAATTGCCGTAGATAAAATTCAGCACCACCAGGTGGAGAGCCACTGGACAGATGCTGGGAAAATGCCACCATTTGAATGGGTCAATTCATCTGATCCGAAATGGGCTGGTGGTACCGTTTATAACGATATTCGCCAAATCACCATCACTGGAAGTGCCGAGCAAGCGTGGTCGGCAGTAGTCAAAATAGGTGGCACCACAGGCTGGTATTATGCCAACTGGTTGTGGAAATTGCGCGGCTGGCTCGACTTTTTCTTTGGCGGTCCGGGATTGCGCAAAGGCAGACGACATCCAAATGAATTGCGTCATGGCGATGCCATTGATTTCTGGCGAGTTCGTGCACTAGAGCCGGGACGGCGTCTTTTGCTAATTGCCGAAATGAGATTGCCTGGACAGGCAGCACTCGAATTCAAAATAGTGCCGATTGATTCCAATACTACCAAAATAATTCAAATGGCACGTTTTCTTCCCACCGGACTTGCAGGTCTTGCGTACTGGTACGCTGTAACTCCGCTGCACGAGCTAATTTTCAACGGTATGCTTTTAGGAGTGGTCAAAGCTGCAGGGTGCAAATTGAAAGAAGAAAAGAAACCCATGCGACTCGCCCTGAAGGATTTGAAAGCATTGAATTTATCATAAACCCAGATGCTTTTTTAGATATGGAGCCGTTTTGCTTGTCTTGCACGAAGCAATTATCTCTGGTTGTCCGACTGCCACCACTTTGCCACCATCGCTTCCAGCCCCCGGACCTAATTCGATAACCCAGTCAGCTTGACTGATTACGTCCATGTCGTGTTCGACTACTATAACTGTATTTTTTCCATCTACAAGTGTTTGCAATTGTTTCATCAGACGTTCGATATCATAAGGATGAAGCCCGGTTGTAGGCTCGTCTAAAAGATAGATGACGTCGCCTTGTTGCTGTCTTTGCAATTCGGTGGCAAGCTTTATACGCTGTGCTTCCCCGCCAGACAACTCGGTTGCGGGCTGTCCTAATCGCAAATATCCAAGACCTACATCGAGCAAAGTCTTGAGCGCGCGCTCGACCATTTTGAGATCTTTGAAAAATTCATGAGCTTTGTCGACTGTCATTTCAAGCACTTCTGCAATATTTTTTTCTTGATATTTTATTTGTAGTGTATCTTCGTTGTATCTTTTGCCTTTGCATTCATTGCATGGAGCAAATACGCTTGGAAGAAACAGCAGTTCAATCGAGATAAAACCTTCACCTTCGCAATGCTCACAGCGACCGCCTTTGACATTGAAAGAAAATCTTCCCACGTTGTATTTGCGCGCTTTTGATTCTTTGGTCTCGGCAAATTTTTTGCGAATGTGATCAAAAAGTCCTGTATATGTCGCCAGATTAGAGCGTGGAGTACGACCGATTGGCTTTTGGTTGACCTGAACCAGACGTTTGATATTTTCAAGACCGCTTACAGAAAAATTCGCTGGATTTGAATTCTCTCGCTCTAGATTTTCGGGTTCTAGATCTTCATCATCTTCGTCTTTGACTTCTTCTCTTTCTTCAAATTGCTCCAAGCCAAACTTGCTTTTAATCGCATCTGAAAGCACCTGACTCACAAGCGTCGACTTGCCCGACCCCGAGACACCCGTGACCACAGTCAAAACGCCTTTGGGAAACTCGACACTGAGATTTTCCAGATTATGCCTTGTGACCTTATCGAGCTTTATCAGGTCTTTTGGATTAATGGGTCTTCTATTGGTTTTAGTTTTAGTTTCAGATTTGTTTTTTTTGTCGAACAAATAGTCGCTCGTGTGCGAATCAATTTTTAAAAGTCCTTCTATAGGGCCGCTGTAAAGTAGCTTTCCGCCTTTGTCCCCGGCTTCAGGTCCCATGTCTACAATCCAGTCTGCCTGGCGAACTATGTTCAATTCGTGTTCGACAACAAACAAACTGTTGCCCGAATTTTTGAGCATCATAAGCATATCTACAAGCGCTTCAGCGTCTGCAGGGTGTAGTCCAGCCGATGGTTCGTCCAGAACATAAACAACGCCAAAAAGTCCAGACTTGAGTTGAGAGGTCAAACGCAATCTTTGCAATTCGCCTGCTGACAGTGTTGGCGTTGATCTGTCCAATGCCAGATAGTCGAGTCCCAACTTTGATATGAGAGTGCAGCGTTCGATTAAGTCGTGCACAATCATTTTTGCCACTTCAGAGCGCTCTGATTGATTAGTCAACTCAGGTGCTTCGCGCAAAACCTGGATCAAATTTTTCAAGGGCATTTTGCCCATCTCAAAAATGTCACAGCCGGCAAAAGTAATTGCAAGCGACTCTTTGCGCAGGCGCTTACCCAGGCATTCTTCGCAGGTGCGTGCCACCATGAATTGCATCGCCTTCTTGCGCAAGGTCGAACTCTGGGTGGAAGCGAAAGTATGACGCACATAATGAGCAGCACTCATATAAGTGCCTTGATACGGTCGCTGAATGCGATGTGCTTCGCGAATAGCATGGACTGTGACGACTGGTTTTTCTTCTGTGAACAAAATCCACTCGCGGTCTTTTCTCGAGAGTTTTTTCCAGGGCTTATTTACGTCGTAGCCTAGCACGTCTAAAATATCGCGCAGATTTTTTCCTTGCCAGGCACCAGG
Organism: Cyanobacteria bacterium TGS_CYA1; assembly: GCA_026129135.1. Taxonomy (GTDB): domain Bacteria; phylum Cyanobacteriota; class Vampirovibrionia; order Obscuribacterales; family Obscuribacteraceae; genus Aved-18. Next base: position 90,534 of record JAHCIQ010000008.1, read on the forward strand.
CCATGCGGCTATCGCTCCCTCGCGAATTGAAAGTTCTTGGTTTGGAACAAGCGACTCTTCTGTGATGTCGTGCGTTTGCCCCAGCCCAAGACATTTTGGACACATTCCAATTTGAGTGTTGTAAGAAAAATAATCAGAATCTACGTGGTCCATTTCTTCGGGATATTTTCCTGCGCGCGAAAAAAGCATACGCAGTCCGTTTGAAATGGTGGTGATGGTACCTACTGAAGAGCGAGTATTTGGCTCGGCACGCCGTTGTTGCAATGCTACTGCTGGAGGCAAGCCTAGTATTTCGTCTACTTTTGGCGGAGGAAGCTGCGACAAAAGACGTCTTGCATATGGAGCTATCGATTCGAAATAACGACGCTGCGCCTCTGCATACAAAGTCCCAAATGCAAGCGACGATTTGCCCGAGCCGGATATCCCGGTGAAAACCACAAAAGAATCGCGTGGAATGCGAAGACTAATATTGCGCAGATTATTTTGTTCTGCGCCTTTTATTTCGACGAATCCATCTTCTTTTCTGGATGTGCTGTTTGAGCTTGACATGTTTTTCGTATGATAAAGGGTCATTATAATATGCAGTGATGGACGCTTCTAAATTAATTGCTAATTTCAACAGAAACGCTAAACTAAACCAGGTAGGAAAAAGCGAGCTTTGCGGCTGTTATTACTGCCTGGATATTTTCTCTTTCTATCAGATAGTAGATTGGGCAGATAGAGAAAAAGATACAGCCATTTGTCCCGGTTGCGGTATAGATTCTGTAATTGGCTCGGCATCTGGATATCCTATTACCAGAGAATTTTTAAACCGAATGAAAGTGATGTGGTTTTCAGACCACTAAATTCAGAATATGTCTGTCGTCTGGACTACAGACGAAAAAAGTTGGATTGCGTCGACATCGACCTGACTGCACTTGCTACTTTCGGCTTGTGGCTTGATGTCGGACTAATTGATTTTTTTAGGTTTGCTTTCTGAAATTGATTGGGCTGCGGGGGCAAACCAGTAGCGGTAATTGACGAATCCTTGCTCGTCGCGACCGATGCGCTCTAAATATCCGCGCGGACCAAGCGGGTCTTCGTTGTGAAACTTGAAATTGCCTTCAGGTCCATATGGCTCACATACAACCATGCAAGGAAGATTTGGGAATTTGCCTTTCCAGTTATCCAGAACTGTTTTTTTGATTCTTATGGTGGCGCCTTTGTCTGGAATTTCGGCTTTGATTTTTTTGCTGCCGCCAGGTAATGCCATGCGTTTAAACACTTTCATGGTCATGGTTTCATTGGTGTAAACCGCGGCTCTGGCGTAGTTTGGTACCCAGTCGGGAATTTTTGGTTTGGGTGCGTTCGAGCTAGTGTCTACTTGTGGGTATTGATGAACGAGAGGAGTTATTTTTTTCAACGGTAACTCATCGGTATGTTCGATTGAGCCGTTTATGAGTTTGCTTGGTTGTTCTGCCATCGCAGGCAGTGCTGGCAGAAGGAGCGATGAGACCAAAATCAACAGATATTTTTGAGTTTGTTTATTTCTCATTTCAATCACCTTTTTGCATCGCTTGTATTTGTGTTTCTTCTTGTCGGGCATCATCTGTCAGTTGTTGAGCGTGGTATGAATTGAGCAAAGCTTTGTGAGCTTTGAGCAATCCTGGATAAAGCTCGGCTGCTTTTTTATAATTGTTGCTGGCTTCTTTGAAATTTTTCTGAAGCATATTGATATCGCCTGCGGTGAGATAGGCATCTGTGTAGTATGGATTTACTTCCAGTGCTTTTTGAATCCAGGTCGAGGCTTCTTTGTAATCTTTGCGACGAAGCGCGATTGTGGCGAGTATCGTGTAGCACTGTGGATGCTTGGTATAAATCGAGATTGCTTGTTGAATTGTGCCTTCTGCTTGAGCAGGTTGTTTTTGTGCCATTTGTACCATCGCTTTTTCGATCATACATTCGGCCAGAAGTGATGGTTGCGTGTCTTTAGTGGGTGAACAACACTCGATAGATTGGTCTATCAGTTTTGTCGCTTTATCGAGCGCACCTAATTGTCTGAAAGCCTGGGCTTTGAGCAGAAGCCAGCGTGCGTCATTTTTTACTACATGTTCGCTCACTGGAGCCATGAATTGAATGGCCATATCTGGTTTGTTCAAGCGCAGAAGAGTTTGAACCAGAGCCAGTCTGTAAAGGTCTTTGTTATTGGATATATTGTTGAAAGATTGAATGAATTCTTGCAAGCTCTTTTCTTTGAGCGTACTCATTGCTTTAGCTTGGGTGAGCAAAAACATGTCTTCGCGAGCTTTGGGAGTGTTTTGAGTAATGGCAAGCAGGGCTTCGAATTGACTGAGCGCATCGGCGTAGCGCCCTTCGATATAGAGAAGAGATGCCAGAGCACGAATGATGTCTTCGCGTTTGGTGTCTTGCGGTCCGCCGCGATCGCCTGAGACTTGTTTCAATGCAAGTGCGGTCACAAGCGCAGCTTCGGCTTGCAGATAATCGTCGTCTTGCGCGTAACAAAAGCCAAGCGACACAAGGTCTGTAACTGACATGGGGTCTATGTTCAAAGCACGTTTGTAGGCTTTTGCCGCTTCTGCATAGTCGAGATTATTCATGTACAGTGCTGCAATGTGACGATGCGGTTTTGGATCCTGACCGTTCAAGTTTGCAGCTTTCTTGTATTCTTCAAGAGCTTGTGAATTATTTCGAATCATATAAAGTGCGTCGCCAAGCAATAAATGCAATTCAGAATTGTCTGGTTTTTTCGCCAGCGCGCGCTCATACTCTTTAATTAGTTGTGGCCATTGTTTCTCGGCAATGAGCAATTTGACCAGAGTCTGATGGGTGTCTGTATTGTTTGGATCCAGTCCCAGAGCTTCGTAAAGTGTGTCGATTGCTGGCTGGACATTTCCAACTTCGTAATTGAGTGACGACAGCTCGATTAACTGAACTATTTTTTGGGCTGTATCGGTAGTCGAGTTAGTGGCAAGAAGCTGGTCTTCGATCGCGCCCTGAATATCGCCTTGATATTTTTTGATGTCTGAGCGCAAAGCATAATAAATTGCTGCTTTGTCATTAAGGGCGATGGCGGTGGAGAGTTCTTTAGTTGCTTCGCGCAATCGCCATTGCTGAACATAAATTTGAGCCAGTCTGAAATAACCTTTGTCATTTATCGGCTCGATGCGAACCGCTTCATTAGCCAAATCGAGCGACTCGTCGAATTTATTCTGGACCAGTAAAATATCAATCAGCATGCTTCGCACTTCGTCCTGGCGAGGCTCGATTTGAAGCGCTTTGCGAAAAGCAGCTTCGGCTTCGTCTTTGTTATTGAGCCATTGTTTGTTCAAATAACCATAGGTGCGAAAACCCCAGCCAAACTGTGGATCCAGGTCAATCGCTCGTTTGCAGAATTGTGCAGCAGCTGCTGCTTTGCCATTTTTACCCGCGATTGCTGCCAGAGCGAAATTAGAATAAGTATCGTTGGTCAAGCCTTCTGGTAATTTTGCGAGCATTTTTTCTGCTTCAGCTGGTTTGCCCTGACATACCAGGTTGTAGGCACGAGTGAAAATGTCATAGCTTATGTTCAGCTGTTCTTCGTTGAGATCTTCAGCACTTTGCTTTTTATCGCGAACCAGCATTGGTCGCATGGCATCGCCTAGTTCGGTAAGCTTGCTCAAGTCTTTAAGTTTGTCGCAATCGCCAAGAAAAAGATATGCAAAAACTAGCCAGGCTTTTTCGTGACTGGATAATTTGCTTGACTTTCCTTTGTTTTCGAGGCTCTTCACAAGACCGCGCCAGTCGCCTTTATTCATCAGGGTCATGTCGTCTTTGTCGAGCGAAGCGGTGTAGTGCCTCGCTTCAGCAGAAGCTGGCAGACTTAAAATGGGATTTGCAAAAATGCTTGCACCCATGCTTAAACTCAAGGTCAGGGCTAGTGCTTTATTCAGCCTCATTTATTTTTTGCGTGCCTCCAGAGCTTGCAGTTACGGCTAATAGATCATTTTTTTGAGATGCAGCTTCGAACAAAGACAATTGCATGGTATTGTCTGCGGTGCTGTCTTTCTCTTTGAATTTGGGAGCGTCGAGCAATTTGGAAACAATCGCTCTCTTTTCCAATTGATTAATAAGATATTGTGCGCGCTGAACTATTTGCAGCGGCAGTCCTGCCATTTTGGCTACCTGTACACCAAAGCTTCGACTGGCGCCGCCAGGCACTACTGCTCTGATGAATTCGACGTCTCCATCCTTTTCTTTGACCAGTACTTGATAATTTTCTATCTGAGGAAAAGTATTTGAAAGTCCGTTGAGCTCGTGATAATGAGTGGCGAAAATAGTTCGTGCTTTTACTTCTTGGGCAAGATATTCAGCCACCGACCAGGCAATGGCGACGCCGTCATAAGTGCTTGTGCCGCGCCCCACTTCATCGAGCAGAATTAGCGATCTGTCGCTTGCAAGACGACAGCACTGAGTGGTTTCGCTCATTTCTACAAGGAAAGTCGATTGACCCTGAGTGAGGTCGTCTACTGCACCGATTCTAGTGAAAATGCGATCGACTATGCCAAGACGTGCGCTTTGTGCCGGTACGAAAGAGCCTATTTGAGCCATGATGCAAATGAGTGCGACCTGACGCAGATAACTAGATTTACCAGACATATTGGGACCGGTCAAAACTATCAATTGATGATCCTGACTTGAACCTTTGAGCAATACGTCGTTTGCCACGTATTTGCCCATGGGCAAAATGGACTCGAGAACCGGGTGTCGACCATTTTTTATATCGATTATTTGCGATTCGTCTACTTCAGGGCAAACGAAATTGCGGTCTGTCGCAACCTGTGCCAGGGACAAAAATGCATCCAGACGCGCTACGCTCAAGGCGACTTGATGCAGCAACTTGGCTTTGGGTGCCAGTTCGCGCTTGAGGTCGCAATACATTTTGTATTCGAGGTCATTTTGATTCTTTTCGGCATTTAGCACTTTCGATTCGTGCTCTTTCAATTCTGGCGTTATGAAACGCTCAGCATTAGCCAGTGTTTGTTTGCGAATATAGTTATCGGGAACGCTGTCTTTGTTTGCTGCGGTAACTTCGATGTAATATCCAAAAGTGCGGTTGAAACTGATTTTGAGCTTCTTTATTCCAGTGCGCTCGATTTCCTTTTGCTGTAAATCTTCGATCCAGTCTTTGCCGCCACCAAGCAACTCACGCACTTCGTCCAGTTCTTTGCTTGCGCCACTTTTGAAAATATTGCCTTCAGTGATTTCTCGTGCTGGTTCGTCCTGGATCAAAGTTTCGATTTTTTGACGCAGTTCAAGCAATTGATCGGGCGAATCAAGCAAGTTTTGCAATGCTAAAGAATTCGACGAGTTGAGCAAATGAACGAGTTCTGGCAATTCACCTATCGAATCTTTAATTGCAACCAGATCCCTTGGATTGGCCGATTGAGACGATAATTTTACTGATAAACGCTCGAGGTCGCTCAGACGTCCAAGTCTTGTATAAAGTTCTTTGCGCAATTCGCCTTTATCGCAGAATGCGGCGACTACTGATTGTCTGCTTTTGATTTCGGGCACAGAGAATAATGGCTTCATTAGCCATTTTCTGAGCATACGTCCGCCCATGGCTGTGCGAGTCTGATCGAGTACCCAAAGCAAACTTCCTTCGAAGACTCTTGTTCTGTGGGTTTCGCAAAGTTCCAGATTGCGGCGAGTATTCTCGTCCATCACCATACAGCTTTCGGTACCATATGTGGTGATGCCCTCGAAGACCGGTCGGAGAGCACCCTGGGTGTGATCTAGATAGTGCAGAATGGCTCCAGCTGCGCTAACTGCCAGGGGTAGATTCTGACAGCCGAATCCTTCCAGGCTAGCCACGTTGAATGTTTCTTGAATGCGTTTGATTGCCCCATCGTGATTGAAACTCGATTTTGCACGATTGATGAAACGATATTTGTCTTTCAAGACTTCGGGCAAATCTGGAACTTCGCTTGTAATAAGGTTATTGGGACCCGATTTCACTACCTTGAAAGGAACGAGCACTTCTTGAGGATTGATGCGTCCAAGCTCGAGAAGTAAATGATCTAGGCTTGTCTGACAAACAAAAAATTCACCACACGAAGCGTCTACATAAGCCAATCCCCATTCGTTTGAGCTGGGATTGAGAGCGAATATAGAAGCTAGATAATTATTTTCGCGAGCGTTCAAGAACTGCGATTCAAGCACGGTTCCGGGTGTGAAAACGCGAGTGACTTTGCGCTCGACTGGACCCTTCTCGGCGCCGACAATACCTACTTGTTCGCACAATGCGACAGAATATCCTTTTGCAAGCAATCGACCAAGATAAACTTCGTATGCCCTGTAAGGAACGCCAGCCATAGGCATTCTGCCGTTTGGCGAAAATGGCTCGGGTCTTCCGGTAAGTGTGATGTCAAGTTCTTGCGAGGCGATTCGTGCGTCCTCGTCGAAAGTTTCATAAAAGTCTCCCACTCTAAAAAATAGAAGGCAGTCTGGGTATTGTTTTTTGACGTCCCAGAACTGGCGCATCATGGGTGAAAGTTGCTTTTCTTGCTCGGGGGTAGACTCCACTTTGACTCCTTTAGAATTAGAACTTAATTTACATGACTCATATTACAAAAGCTATTCGAGCAGTCCTAATAAGCTTCTGGTAATATGAGATTCGAAGCATATACTGGAGAAAAATCTTTGAAGCGCAAATCATCATTGTTTTCGACTCTCGCCCTTTCATTCGGGCTCATGGCGGTATTGTCAAGCGCCTTGTCGCCTGCCATTTCCGCACCTGCAAAGGCTCCGGAAAAAGAAGCTCATAGCGATGCCAAAAAGAAAGATGATGTCAAAGGTAAAGGCAAGGATGCAGCTAAATCTGAAAAGTCGGACGACAAAAAAGCTGAGGCCAAAACTCCTGCTGTCGAGCATCCAGTAATTGCTAATGTTGTGGATGTGACTCCATTGCAGCTGGTGGACAAGCCAACCGAATATCTTGGCAAAAATGTCAAATTCACAGCTAACTTTTTTGCTTATTGCAACCTGGCTTTGAATTACAAACCAGCCATGCGTCCTCAAAAGGACAATATTTCTTTTCTCGTTTTAAGGCCCGACTCCAAAGTGCCTCTTTCTGAGTTGAAGATTGCAATGCCTATGCCCAAAAATGAGAAGGACCCCAAAAGTAAGCTTCTCAGCTCTTTGCATGATGGCGACAAAATCGAAATTACGGCCAATGTTTTTTCTACTCAGCTGGACGAACCGTGGATTGATGTCCTTGATTTGAAAAAACTTTCGCCTGATAAGCCAAAAGATGCTGAAGACGACGACGACACACTATAATATAAACAATTTATAACTTCAAAAGGATGATTCGAAATGGCGGGAGATGTTTCTGAGCAAGTAAAACAACTGGTAGCCTCGCTCAATGGCAAACATGGCATTTTAGGCTGTTTGCTCGTTGCCCGCGACGGCTCGGTAGTGTGTTCCTCTTTACCTCCCGATATCGAAGTTGCCACTATCGGTGCTCTGAGCGCAACCCTCTTCTCCAACAATGATGTGTCTATCCAACGTATGAATCGTGGGGCTCTGGTGCAAATGACGCTCCTTACAGATCAGGGAATTCTGCATTTCATGGAGACTGGTGGTCATTATTTGGTCGTGCTTACTGCGCGTGGTCAAAGAATCAACCTGGAAGGTCTGATTAAATCAGTCGACGAACAAGGCAAAATGCTGTCCCAGATGATGCCTTAAACAGTCGCTTAGTCGCTTGCTTGGTACTCTTTTAAAACCATATCCGTTAACGGATATGGTTTTTGAATGTTAGCTGCCGTAGCGACGGTGGCGGGTTTTGAACTCTTCTATAGCAAGGTCGAAAAGTTCAGGCGAAAAATCGGGCCAGAGTGCATCGCATATGTAGATTTCGGTATAGGCAGATTGCCAGAGTAAATAATTTGATAGGCGCATTTCGCCACCAGTTCGAATCAAAAGTTCGGGGTCGGGAATTTCACTTGTATAAAGGTATTTGCTTACAAGGTCCTCATTGATGTCATCCAGTTCGACCTTGCCAGCAAGTGTGTCCCTGGCGATTTTTTTTAGGGCTTCGGTTATTTCCAGGCGAGACCCATAGTTAATTGCTACTTGTAAATTCAGACCTGTATTTGCTCTGGTCGTTTCTTCGGCACGCTGCATCTTTTGTCTTAAATCTTCGGGCATCGAATCGAGTTTGCCGATGAAACGCAACCTGACCTTGTATTTGTGCAGTTCGGCTACTTCATCACTCAATACTTGCACGAACAGTTTGAGCAGGTATGAAACTTCTTCGTCCGCTCGGTGCCAGTTTTCGCTTGAAAATGCGTAAACTGTCAAAAATTCGAGTCCTTGCGCACCAACGTGTTTGACCAGGCGTTTGAGGCTTTTGACCCCTTCTTGGTGGCCTAATAGTTTGGGAAGCTTTCTTTGCGTAGCCCAGCGCCTGTTGCCGTCCATGATTACGGCCACGTGTTTTACAGGCAGGCTTGCTTTATCCATTGTTTGAGTTGTTTGGGGAGCTAGTTCTTTCATTTTTCTCGAATAGTCAATGATACATTATTAGATATACCGTACTGAGTGGCTTACAAGTTTTTGCTCCTGTAAAACTTATAATTGACAGAGTAAGAGTTCAGATCCCTTGTTCTTAGAGCATTGCAATGATTATTAAAGCGACATATATAACGGATGGCGATATTACCACTTTGAGCATAGATGAATTGCGCGAAAGTGGTGTCAAAGGGCTGATTCTCGATCTGGACAGTACGATCATGGTTTCTAAAAGCGGCGAAATAACCCAAGATGTAAGGGCGTGGCTCGACGCTGCCCATAAGGCTTTCGATGGAGCTATCGTCGTTTTGAGCAATAATAAAAGAGAAGAGTATATGCGCCAAGCGGAAGGCGTTTTAAATATTCGTGTGATTGGTCATGGTAAAAAACCTTTTGCCAAAGGTTTTCTAAAAGCGCTCGAGACCTTGAATTTAACCGAAGGCGAAGTTGCTGTGGTTGGCGACAGAGCGCTCACTGATATATTGGGTGGCAATATGAATAGATTGAAAACGGTACTCGTTTGGCCACTCAAATCGATATCCGAGCCCGGTTGGAAAACATTCGTGCGCAATCTGGAGCGCGCTCTGGTTCGAGCTTCCAAGCCTGGCAAATAGATGCAATTAATTGCATTTTGAGCTAGAGTAATTGAATGCTTGGTCTGATTCAAACGTATTATTTAACCAAATCCAAAACGAAAACGAAGACCTGCGTTGTGGTATCAGCGCTGGTGTGTTTATCGCTTCAGGGTAGTCTGGTTAACAGTGTATACGCATGGCCTGCGGTTCTTCCTCAAGTAAAAAACGAGGAGAAAACCATTGAACATGCGCTTGAGAAAGCCCCGGAGAAATCCTTGGAGAAATCCTTGGAGAAAAATTTAGACGCACATAAATCGGGTGAGTCACGATTCAGTAAAGGCATTCAAAAGACTCTGGCAGAAGGGCATTACAGGCTGGGTTTGCGTCTGAAGAAGAAAAAACAGTGGGAAGAAGCGCTCACTCAGTTTTTGGAAGCGACAAATAAAAATCCCAATCATTTCAAGTCCTTTTTCGAACAGGCTTTGATTTATAGGCAGAAGCAGATTCACGATATGGCTGTGACTTGTCTGCAACAGGCTTTGACGATTAAGCCCAAATATAAAGATGCAAGAGTGCTTCTTGCGACCTTGCAACTTGAAAAAGGAAACGTGGGCAGTGCATTCGAACAGCTGAAAGAGTCGCTTGGTATGACGCTCGATGAGAAAAGCAAAGACGATTCGGGCAAAGATTCCGACACTATTTTGCAGACTATTCACACTTTTATCGAAACAAGTCAGATGGTAGCATCAGTGGTGGCTCCAGTCATGGCACCACCCTCACCCCAAACCGCTTTTGTTGCTGATACCAAGACTACTCCCGCTGTTGTTCCAGCCGAGAAACAGTCACTGGTATTTGCACCTGAATTACATTTAGATGCAAAACCTGAATCAAAACCTGAATCAAAATCAGATCCTGTAATTGATCACAAAACGCTGCCTGTGCTTCTGGCTCAGCAAGCGGTTCTTATCAATGCCAATTCGATTGGTAAGAACGATAAAAATTCAGTGCGCAAGTCCAGTTCAAGCAAGCAAGCAAAGAGTATTGCAGCCAAACCCGATGAAGATGAATGGACGCGCAAACTTCGTTTCCTGGCTAAGAATGGCACGGGTACTCTAAAAGCTGGCGAAGCCTTTTTCTTCACCGAAGACACTGGAGAAGCAATCCTCATTCTTGCCGATGGAAAGCGGATAGCAAGAACTGTCGATACGCCAAAAGACCGCGAAACTGTGGTTCAAATGCGACGCCCCGATATTCTTGTCCCTGATGATTTACTCTATAACCTTTCCTTGCTTGGCAAAGTGGTGGCAGAAAAGGTCACATCGCCGCTTGATGCGCCGGGTTCGATGGGCGATAAAACAAGTGATTCGATCAGCGGTTATGCTAGTCAAGCGACAAGACAGGCAAGTGAATCTTCTATCCAAGAAAAATCTCCGCCATCCTTCAAACTGGAATCAGGTCGGCAAGACAATGCTGGTGAGTCGCTCGAACCGCGCCGGATGGTCCACTGGCTCAAAGACGTTTTTCACATGTAATTGATTTGGGCAAATTGTCGCAAGGATTCGCTCATGGTTCAATTGAATCTTTTGGCAGATTGTCCAGAATCCATCTGTTGAAAGAATGAGTGTAATAGTCCATGAAATTATGACCGCCCAGATCGAAAATGGTCAAAGTGGAATTGCGAATATTTTTCTGCACTTTTTTCATGTACATATACGGAGCGACAGGATCGAAGCGGCCTGCGCTCAAATGCGCTGGACAGTCGATTTCGAAAATTTCACTGGTCAAGTCGATCGACTCGAAATTATTGACGATTTCGTGCAGACTGTTGTAATGCGTGTTCAATAGCGCTTTTCCTCTGAATGGAAGGGCGTCGTGCAAATGACCGCCTCTTAAAAGTTCGTAGGGTTTGGCTAAGAACCAGCGGAAACTATGTGCCACCGCCGGTAGTACTCGTCCCGGCAGGGCTGCCAGAAAAATCGTTTTAGTATAGTGAGGATGACTCTGGGCGATTTTGAGCGAAATAATCGCTCCCAGCGAATGTCCAACGAAAATTGCCGGCATCGGTATTTCTGACGCTTCGAGCGTTTCGATAACGTCAAGTATATGCGTGTTTATATCGGCTTTTTCGCCTGGTTCGAATGTTTCTCCGTGTCCTCGCAAATCTATAGTGAGGCATGGATGCCCGTGATCGTTAAGCAAGCGTGTTTGAGCTTCCCACATTTCGCCGTGCGAACCTGTGCCGTGAATGAGGATGACGGGCGCTTTTTTAGTTTTTTCCGAACTTTTGAGTTTGTACGATAGTTTCACTGAAGCTTGAAAAGGTTTTTAATTCCATAACCAATCATGTTTGGATTCTCTTTTAAGCGGCGACGGCAGTAAGCTCCAGCCACTTTGCCCGGTCCAAAAGGCAGATATTTGCGCACCAGAATCGAATCGGGTTTGCAAAAGCTTCCGTCTGAAAGTGACTTTTGCAATTGCTCGCGGGGGACACCGTGCAGGAATTGAGTTTCGAATCGATCTGGTGATATCAATCCTGGTTCTATCACATTTCTGATTAAGGCGCTCACGCAGCCTTCGTCGTGAGTAGCGAATTCCACATAAACGCCTTTTGAAAGCAGAATTCCTGCGTATTTGACCATCAATCCTTTCATCACATTTTTGTCTGTGTGAGCGATTGATTCGGGTTCGTTGTAGATGCCTATCACCAGTCGCACACGTTTGCCTTTCAATTCGGCGTCGAAACGATTCAAGTCTTTTTCGGTGCGGAACAGTCTGGTTTGCAAAACGGTGCCGAGGTTGGAATAACCTTTTTTGAGCAGGTCGAAATAAGTATTCAGTTGAAAATCTGTCCAGCGATAATCTTCTGCTTCGAGCGTAACGTTGATGTTAAGCCCTTTTGCGTGAGCTGTAATTTTTTCGATGCGAGCAAAAGCACGTGCAAGAGCCGGTTCACATCCTTCAATTCCTGGTGCGATCGTGCTGAACATAGAAGGCTTGAGCGATATAGTTAATTGTTTTCTTTGCTCAAAATCTGGCACTGGCAGCGGGTTTGCTGCGATCTGATTGGCTAGCTCGATATAGTTTTGAACTGATGCATCGCAGTCTGCATCGCTCGTCATGTCTTCGCCTAGAATGTCTAGTGTCGATGTATAGCCGTATTTGTTCCACAGTTGATGGGCGATTGCAATTGCTTCTTTGGGACGTTCGCCTGCAATATAAGGAGACGCCATGAATAAAACGAGGTCTACTGGAATTTTGTCGATCATATTCATGCTATTGGCTTTGGGCTTTTCTGGCTGATTGGAAAATCTATGTTTTCTTTTTACTGGAGCTTCGACAGGCATTTGATGCACCTCGAGGTTAGTGCAGTAGATTTAGTTATTTGCTCTGGATGTCCGAAATTGGTCCCAGGAACCTTAATATCTTAGCCTTTTGTGTATCCTTGCGCAAAGTAGTAAATATATTGCCTGTGCTTTTGGTTAGAATCAGTAAATTTAAATTGGCGCCGCCGCCAGAAGCTGCTTGAGCCCCACCCAGGCTGCCATACAGCAGGTGAGCCGCCTGAAGCCCCCGACCAATCGATTGTTCAATTTTTAAGCGGCCCGATCTTAGATAACGTACCGAATGTGTGGTTGTGCTTAGCGATTCGCGTCCCAGCTTGCCTGACATCGCCTTAGCCATGCTTAAGAACTCGCTTTCATTTTTGAGTGCATCGTTTGGAAGCTTAACTATAATTATTTCAACTATGTCAGATTGACCGGGAGCCCCAGCATAAAGCGAGAAGTCGCCGTCGCTTGGCTGATAGTGCGCCCAGGTCCAGTTGATGTCGTTGGTATCTGTTTCGATAGGAAGTCCGAATTTTTTCTCGAAATGAAAAAAGTCGTCGCCAACACCTGGATGACTTGCGCCATTCAATGTTCCCATTTGAGAAAGAGTGGCGGTCGAACTCATATATTTCGGTTTCTTCTCTCCCAGAACTCCTGTGGTAGCGGCAAGAGGCGTGCGCGAAACAGCAGGTGTGGAGCGTTTCTTCTTCGGTCTTAAATCTGGTTGTTTGCCGAATAAATTCGATGCTTCATCTGTACTCATTGTCACTTGATCAAGTCGCGCGACCAGTAGAGTTTGACTTGATTCGGCACCTTCTTCTCCCAGTCGAGCCATGACTTTGCATTCCATTTTTGGCCACTGCGCTCTGTCAATCGGCAGCTCGATTGAGTTGGGACCTTGTAGAAAAACTTCTATTTTATCTCCTGGTTCGAGCTTGATTCTTTTTTCAGTGTTAGAAATATTGACGTAGCCGTTGGCAAGATTGCGAAACTGGGCTTGGAAGCGTAATCTCGCTCCTGAAAGATCTTGATTGCTTACGTTTTCGAATTGGACGAGAATTGCTGGGTGATAACCTGTGGCGTCATGAAACCACCAGGTGATGTATCTTACCGCCTCTAATTTACCTGCAGGAGGTTGCTCCGAATATTGCCCGGAGGCGTCGTATTGCGCATGAGCAGGACTTGCCATAATTGCTGAATTCAACAATGAAAGCGAAATAAACGCCTGCACCAAAATAAAAAACTTGAACTGGGCTTTCTTCATTTTTTTCCTTTGCTTAAGGACTTGTATCTTCTTTCTGGATGTGGATTTAACTCCATTTTTAGAAGTTCTTCTTTTGATTTTGTTCCAGACAAAGCAGAATAACCACCAGATGATCCATCTGATTTTATGACGCGGTGACAAGGTATCAAAAGTGGAAAGGGATTTTTCGCCATTGCCCTTCCAACTGCTCTAGCCGCACCTGGAGCCCCAGCCTGTGCTGCCAGATGAGCGTACGAAATTCTTTCGCCTGGCTTGGTTTTTCTCAGGCTTTCGTATACATTGCGACGAAATAAAGTGATGTCGCTGTAGTCCAAATTTATTTTGCTCGTGTGATTTAGAGCCTGCGCGTCGCCATCGAAATAGCTTACTATGCAGCGCTTGAGCTCACCAACCCACTCCGGCTCATCGGAGCATATCCGATAACGGATATGGTTCTGAGAGGTGTTAGGCAAAAGGATCGCTCTTAGACCTAGTTTGGTCCAAACTATCTGACAGTTGCCTTTTTTTGTTTGAAAATTGCTTGCGTACATATATAAGTAACTTTATCCGAAATCCGAAACGTTAGTTCCATCCTTCTTTATTGCTAAATGTCTTATTGCTATGACGAGGGGCGTAATTATATCTGGTGCCGTTTTTTTGCAAATATGCTTTCTCTGCGATGGAAACTAGAGCTTTAAATCCAAGGTCTTTAGGCATATTTTCCGGATTGGCTATTATTTCCTCGAAAGCCTCTTTTCCGTTTGCGATTGCGCAACATCTGGCATTTAGAAACCAGCTCTTAGAAAAGTATTGATCCTTGCCTCGATACGATTCTCGCCCAATATTTCGCGCGTACTTCTCTTCGTCTAGAGCAAACAGTTTCGTACATAAAGCCTCATCAAATGCGAAAATCTCGCGATTTTCCATTTTGGCAAGTGCGTTGATGCAGGGTTCTATGACTCGTAAATCATCACCTTCGTGGTCCCAATCCAGTTTGTCTATTAGTTTCCAGAACTGATCGTCAGGCATACTAGACACTTTTTCGTTTTGTTCTTCAATTTCAGACTCCGGCAATTCCGCCATCAAATTGCTCAGGTCTAAATCCAGTTCGTCGATTTCCATATATTCAGGGCGTAATTTAGCCGGTCGGAGCCATTTCACTCGACAGCGTGGAATGATTTCTCTGAATTCACCTACACCTTTGGCTGTAACTTTGGTGTTGAACATATAGAGACGAAGCAGTGATTTCAACGGGGCAAGAGTTTCAAATGCCTGGTCTGTCACTTTCGTGGACGCAAGTCCGAGTAATTTCAACTGAATCAGATCGCGCAGATGCTCAAGACCCTCATCATCAACGAGGGTTCCGTTGAGCCAGAGTTCTTTCAATCCTGTGAGTTTTTTCAAGCCCTCAAGACCGGAGTTAGTGATTGCGGTGTTGGTCAGTCCTAGAGTATGAAGATTGGGCAAATTGGAAATTATTTCGATGCCTTGATTGGAAATGGCTGTATAAGCTAATTCCAGAACTGCTAGACCCTCCAGATGTTTGATTGGCATCAGGTCCGGGTCGCTAATGCCAGTCCTGCTCAAGTCGAGCGTATGGATCGCGTTTGCTTCCAGATCGCTCAAGAATGTGAGATTAGCGACTTGAGCTGATCCTGGTTTCAGTTTTACCTTCGTGTCAGGACCTACTGAAATATCACCGCGTGCTTCGTCTACCCACTGCCAGGAAATTGGTTGATTCTCTGGTCTAGTTATCAGTCCAAGCGGCTGCTCGAGAAGTTCAAAAGACTCTGGCATTTCTTTGGGAGCGACGTATACGCTGCCCAGAGAAACACGTTTTGGGAATGTTAAAGTCTTACCTTTAGTCATAGGCAGTTATTATCTCTGGTTTAGAGCGAAAATATTCATGCCAAGATTTCTTGGCATGTCCCTCGCGAAGATTTTTGACAGACCAAAATCATCAGTTTGGCAAAACCGGGCCAAAATTCTGTAATATTGTCCAACTGTAATTATTTAAATCAGGCGACAAAAGATGGACGAAATCGATGCTCAAGGTAGGCAACTTCTAATTGACCGACCCCAATTGAATAAAGGGCGCTTGAGCGTTTACCGCGAATCGGATGGTGATGATCACTGGTTTCCACGTTTGAACGTCAAGTTGATTCGTTCTGGCACCGATGAAGTCCTCTGGAACTGGACTACACACGACGATCCAATAGACTTTGACGAGCCTCCACCGTATGGTGACGACCTTATTCTGGAAAAATATTTCGAACTGGCCCAGCCTATTCGCACTCCAAGAGGACTCGAAGTCGTATTCATGTTAGCTAAAGGCGCTACAGCTCGTGGAAAAGTAAGTCAATTTTCGGCATCGCTATATTTGTATCCTGAATCTTTTGAAGACCGAGGTGTGCAAGTAGGTGTTCTGGACTTCAGGCATGGACTGAGCTGCGGTAGCGTTCCGTTATTTGCTCGTTACAACTTCCCCTGGTAAGAATTGAACCGGCTTTTGATATGAGCCGCGTCAGCTTGCCATTGGTCTGTTGCAAATCTCTTGCAAGGTCTCTTGCAAAGCGATTGACTCGATCCTCAAAGACGTCAGATCGAATTATCAGGTGCTGTATTTGATTTAAAACTTTGCGCCCGCTGCGATTTGAACGCAGGACCAATCGGTTAAAAGCCGAGTGCTCTACCGCTGAGCTACGGGCGCGTAAACCAGCAATTGTGCATAGCGCACACTTGCTAATGCAGATTCTTGCAAATTTGGTATCTGATTTGCAGATTTATGCAGATTCTTGAATATTATCTTACTAACATTTTCCTCTGAAGGAAATAGCCGGATTTATCTGATTACTATCCGATTAGATACTATTTAGGCGTGTCAGTTGACGAACTTATCTATAAGTAAGTAGTATTTCATCTCCTTAACATTCGTTTTAGTTTTTATCTTAAAAACTTTGCCTTTGTTAAATGGACTCTGTGGGGACCAGCTCGAAACCATATCCGTTAACGGATATGCTTTCAAAAGTTTGGAGCTGTTGCTGGTTAGCCTCACCAGATGTGGTGCCCCGTCCTTTGTTCTTTGTCGTTTTCTTCCATATATAAATTGAGGTTAGTTGTTTTGAAACCAGGAAAACCTGCGCTCAGCAAAGCCGAATTAAAAGCCAAGCGTGATAAATACATATTCGGATCGGTCAAGCACTTATTTGCAGACCCCCCTCATTTCGTTAAAGGGCAAGGTCAATATCTTTACGATCAAGAAGGTCGAGAATATCTCGATATGTTTGCAGGTATCGTCACAGTCAGTGTCGGTCATTGCCATCCTAAAGTGGTTGAAGCCACTGTTGAGCAGGTCAAAACTCTTCAGCACACATCGACCATATTCATGACTCAACCAATGGTAGACCTGGCTGAGAAGTTAGCTGAAATTGCGCCTACAGGCTTGTCCAAAAGCTTCATCACAAACTCGGGAACAGAAGCTAACGAGGCTGCAGTTCGTCTTGCTCGCCTGGCATCAGGGCGACATGAAGTGATTGCACTCAAACACTCATATCATGGTGAGTCTCATTTAACTTCGACATTGACTGCTAATCACAATTTCAGACCAGAAATAATGCCAGCATCAGGCATTGTGCATGCCGAAAACGCATATTGCTATCGTTGTCCTTTCAACAAAACAAGTGACAATTGTCAGCTCGAATGCGCACAAGATGTTGAGCGTGTTATTCAGACACAGACTAGCGGCAAGCCAGCTGTGATGATTGCAGAGCCCATACAAGGTGTCGGTGGCACAATCACTCCGCCTGACGATTATTTTGTCGAAGTGAAGAAAATTCTTGATAAATACGGCGTTTTGTTCATTGCGGATGAAGTTCAAACGGGTGTAGGCAGAACCGGTCGCGATTGGTTTGGGATTTCGGGATACGGTGTCGTGCCCGACATGATCACAATGGCTAAAGGACTTGGAAATGGCATGCCTATTGGCGCGGTAATTGCTCGTGATGAATTGTCTGATCGAGTTTCGGCTCAACAACAAATCAACACGTTTGGTGGCAATCCGGTGTCGGCTACGACAGCGCTTGCCGTACTTGACGTGATTGAAGAAGAAAAATTGATCAAGAACGCCAAAGAAATCGGCGACTACTTGATGGAAGGCTTCAAAGATTTGAAAAAACGTCATCCCGGATTCGTTGCTGATGTTCGCGGTCGCGGTTTGATGCTTGGAATCGAGCTTGCCGCCAAAGACAAGACTCCACTTCCACAACAAACAGCTCGAGTAATTGAATTGTGCCGCGAAAACGGTGTAATTATTGGCAAAGGCGGATTGTTCGCGAACGTTATTCGAATCAAACCCGCCTTAAATATCACCAAAGAAAATGCCAATACTTTGCTTGAAGTGATGGGCAAGGCTATTGCCACTGTTGAAAAGGAATCTCAAATTCTAGTTTAGAGTCGGGCTCGATTGTGGACGGTATCGAATCTGGTACCGGCGCAGTAGAGGCTCAGCATTGTGTAAGTTACCGCAAAAAAATACGGAGAATTATATGTCTAGAATCGTTAAGTGCGGCTTAATCCAGACGAAAAATGAAGTCGTTTCTCCCGATGGTGGCACTGATGCCAAAACCATGGAGAAAATCAAGAAAGCAATGCTCGACAAACACGTCGAGTACATCAAAAAAGCAGGCGAGCAGAAAGTTCAAATTCTTTGCTTGCAAGAAATTTTCAACGGACCTTATTTTTGTGCCGAACAGCAAAATTGCTGGTACGACACCGCCGAGGAAATCCCCGATGGTCCAACCATCAAGGTTATGCAAGATCTAGCTAAAAAATACAGCATGGTCATCGTGGTTCCTATATATGAAAAAGAGGGAACCGGCGTATTGTATAACTCGGCTGCCGTGATTGACGCCGATGGTAAATATCTGGGCAAATACAGAAAAAATCACATTCCCCATGTAGCACCAGGTTTTTGGGAGAAATTCTATTTCAAACCAGGCAACCTCGGCTATCCTGTTTTTCACACCAAATACGCCACCATCGGTGTTTACATCTGCTACGATAGACATTTTCCTGAAGGCGCTCGGGCTCTGGGTCTTGCCGGTGCTGAAATCGTGTTTAATCCGTCTG
Organism: Cyanobacteria bacterium TGS_CYA1; assembly: GCA_026129135.1. GTDB lineage: Bacteria > Cyanobacteriota > Vampirovibrionia > Obscuribacterales > Obscuribacteraceae > Aved-18. The sequence continues at coordinate 109,361 of JAHCIQ010000008.1, forward strand.
CTACCGTGGCTGGATTGTCAGAATATTTGTGGAAGCTTGAACAACCAGCTCATGCTGCAGCGAACGGATATTTCGTGGGCGCCATAAACAGAGTGGGCACCGAAGCCCCCTGGAATATCGGTGAATTCTATGGATCTAGTTATTTCTGCAATCCTCGCGGACAAATCGTTGCCCTTGCAAGCAGAGACCAGGAGGAATTGATTGTTTCTGATCTTAACTTGGACGAGATAAAAGAAGTGCGCCACACATGGCAATTCTTCAGAGACCGTCGTCCCGAAACCTACGAAGCGTTGGTAAAACTCTAAATCTATTAATTCCTGCTTCAACACAAAGGAACGACTATGGCAGAGCACTACAAACCGTTTAAATATAAGCCGTGGGAAATGAGTCTGGAGCAACGCTTTCAGGAAGTTTTTCCACCCTACTCGCAAAGAGAGGCAATGCAGGAAGCGAATCGCTGTCTGTATTGTTATGATGCACCATGTATGGTGGCGTGTCCGACTCATATCGACATTCCCACTTTTATCAAGAAAATTGCAACCGATAACGTTAAGGGCTCGGCGCGCACTATTCTCGAATCCAATTTGCTTGGTGCCACCTGTTCGCGCGTTTGTCCGGTGGAAGAATTGTGCGAAGGCGCTTGCGTTCTTGCCCATGACCACAAGCCTATAACGATTGGACGATTACAGCGTTATGCCATGGATTATGCCTCGGAGCGCAAAATCAAGTTCTTCGAGCCTGGCAAAGCCAATGGCTATAAAATCGCTATTGTCGGTTCTGGTCCTGCCGGACTTTCTTGCGCGGGCGAATTAGCCAAGCTGGGATTTGATGTCACTGTTTTCGAAAAGAAAAAGTGGGGTGGGGGTCTCGATACTTATGGTATTGTTGTCTTTCGAGAACCGGTCGAGGTGAGCCTTTCCGAAGTGAAAATGATGGAAGACCTTGGAGTGAAATTCAAGTTCAACCAGACAATCGGTCAAGATGTCACTTTCCAGCAATTAGTCGACGAATATGATGCCGTTTTCGTGAGCGTCGGGTTAGGTAATGTTCCCGACATGGAAATTCCAGGCGAAGACCTCCAGGGAGTGCTCGACGGACTCGATTTCATCGAAGAGACGAAGACTCAACCATTGTCCACGATCAAATATGGACAGCGTGTTTGCATTATCGGTGCTGGTAACACTGGTATCGACTGCGCCACTATTGCAAGGCGGCTTGGTTCCGAACGCGTGATGATGGTTTATCGTCGTTCCGAGGCTGAAATGCCTGCTTATCCTTTCGAATATGAATTCGCCATGCGCGAAGGCGTCAACTTCATGTTCCTCACTCAGCCAACTGAAGTAATCGGCATGGAAGGCAAAGTGGTGGCACTGCGTTGCCAGCGCATGGATCTTGGCGAACCAGATGCATCGGGTCGTCGCAAGCCAATCACTGTGCCAGATTCTGAGTTCGATATTCCTTGTGATATGGTGATAAAAGCTATTGGTCAGAAGAAACTTTCAAACGTAGTCGATGCTCTAGTCAAGCTCGGGGTTCACACCGACCGCGGCTATATTCTGGTTGAAGATGGCACCAATCGAACTGCTCATCCCAAGATTTTCGCAGGTGGAGATTGCATCCGAAACAAAGGAGAAGCTTCTACCGTGATGGCTGTGGAAGACGGCAAAATCGCAGCACGAGGCATTGCCAAAAAATTCGCCATCCAGTTGGAAGAAGTAAAACAGGGAGCAAAAGGCTAATGAAAAAGAAACCAGATTTATCGATAGACTTTTGTGGAATCAAGTCTCCCAACCCCTTCTGGTTGGCTTCCGCTCCTCCGAGCAATTCGGGCTATCAAGTCCAGAAAGCTTTCGAAGATGGCTGGGGAGGAGCTGTTTGGAAAACAATCGGTGCGCCAGTCTTGAACGTTTGTAATCGTTATGGAACGATGGACTACAAAGGTTCGAAAATAATAGGTCTCAATAACGTCGAATTGATTTCAGATCGTCCAATTGAAGTTAACTTGCGTGAAATGGCAGAGGTGAAGCGTAATTTTCCGAATCACGCCGTAATCGCATCGATTATGGTCGAATCTAAAAAAGAAGCCTGGCAAGAAATCGTAAAACGCACCGAAGATACCGGCATTGATGGTTTCGAGCTCAACTTCGGATGCCCGCACGGAATGTCAGAACGCGGTATGGGCTCGGCGATGGGTCAAGTTCCCGAATATACTTGCATGGTTACAGACTGGGTGATGGAAGTGGCGACCAAGCCTGTAATAGTCAAACTAACACCCAATATCACAGATATCGTTCAACCAGCTCGTGCAGCTTTGAAAGGCAAATGTAATGCACTTTCATTGATTAATACCATCAACAGTATCATGGGTGTTGACCTAGACACGTTCGAACTGCGTCCCAACGTAGGTGGAAAAGGCGGTCACGGTGGTTATGCCGGTCCCGCTGTAAAACCAATTGCGTTGCATCTTTTAAGTGCTGTTGCTTCTGATCCTGAAGTAGTGGCATCCAAAGTTCCAATATCAGGAATAGGTGGAGTCGAAACTTGGCAGGATGCAGTCGAGTTCATGCTACTTGGCTCCACTTCTGTTCAAGTTTGCACGGCTGTGATGCATTGGGGCTTTAGAATCGTCGAAGACATGGTTGATGGCTTGAGCAACTGGATGGAAGAAAAAGGCTTTGAAAAATGTACCGATTTTATCGGTAAGAGCTTGCCTCGTATATCCAGCTTCGGCGACTTCGATCTTGGATTTCAAACTGTTGCCAAAATAAATCACGATAAATGCATCCAATGCAACTTGTGTTTTATTGCGTGTAACGATGCTGCTCACCAATGTATCGACCTGAAAGAATTGAAATTGAAAGATGAAGTGAACGAGCGTCTCTGGCCAGTTGTTCGCGAAGAGGACTGTGTCGGCTGCGACTTGTGCTCTGTGGTTTGTCCAGTGGATGATTGTATTTCTATGGTTGAGGTTAATCATGGAAGACCTCACATCACCTGGAACGAATTAACTCAAAAACGCCCCGAAGTCCTGGAATGGGACAAAATGGAAAAATACCGCGAAGAAGCTAATATTCACATCCATTAGTTTCTTCCATTACGTCCCTTTCAAAAACCATATCCGTTAACGGATATGGTTTTTTCTTTGGGGGCTTGTCTGTTTGTATTGAATAAATTGAACTTTTTGCTTACTAAATTCGTTATTCAGGATAGGAGCTAAATTGCGGAGGACGTTCTATGTTCAATTTTTTACGTAATTACGGGGTTGAAAAAACTGTTTTGGCAAAAAAACTAATTAGCTCATTCACTAAATTCGAAAAGAGATTTCCAAAAGAAGAAGATAGTGTCGAATACTTTGCTCAAGCTGTAATAAAGGAACTTAGCGTAATCTGTCGGATTTGCTCGTCATCTTCCATAGAGCGAAAGTATGGATCAAGGTTCTATAGGTGTTCGAATTGTAGAAGCAAAGGCTGGATATTTTCAGGAACTTTCTTTGAGAAAATGCGTGTAGCAAAATTGTGGAATGCCACTATATGGTTATATGAAAGAAGGATTCAGTTTAATGCATGGCAGTTGGCTGAACTGTGTCAGGTCGCTTATTCATCGGCATTAGTAATTAGCAGGAAAATAGCTAAAGTAATTTTTTCAATCGAGCAAGACCGATGCGAGTTAGTTCCGTCTGAAGTATTTATGATTTTGTTTCGCAAAAGAAGTATCGAAACTCCAGCGAAATCGCATCCAAAATTTGAACAGTTGGTTTTTGATCAGTCGCTTTTGCAGCTTCAAAAAGGACAAAATGCGGAAGATGTAGATCACGAAGTGCCGAGCGTTAGTGGCGATTCCAATTCTTATTCAGATTTGGAATATAAAGCTCTTGCTCTCTTGAGTGATATTCCTATACATTTTGATGAAATTTGCAGGCAACTTTCACTTCCAGGGGGTATAGTTTCTGCCACGCTTATCTTGCTTGAATTAGGTGACGTAATCGTTCGTCATCCGGGGGACCACTACACTTTAAAGCCGAAGTCGGAAAAACTACCAGGTCGAATGAAAGATAGACAAGACCTAATAATTGCCTTGAAGAACTCAAGCAGAGTAGAAGAATTTTTTAAATTTGCGCTCAATACTTATCATGGCTTTAGCAGAAAATATCTCCAATTTTATTTGACTAAGTTCCAAGCTTTTTTTCAAGAAGGATTCATGTCGCCAGGAAAAATTCTTCGTGAGTGTTTATATCTCAATAGTTTTAGTTATTTCCAAATGCTGGATTATGTCACTCCTGAAGATGTGATGTTCTGGGCTTAATCAGCACGAACATAAAATCATATCCGTTAACGGTTATGGATTGGAAACGAGATATAAGAATGAGGAGCCTGACATCGCTTCATCAGTCGTCTGCTAATTCTCGTTTATAAGGAATGAGTGGATGAAAACTTTTCTTGCTCAAAAATATAAAGCTTTCGTCGCGACTATTTGTAAATGGTCAGTGCCTTATTTCTTGCGCAGGAATCAGTTAGATGTCAGAGTCAGCCAGGAATGCTTGAAAGAACTGGAGTGCTTGAACAAATCGAATGTGGTAATTCTACTCAATCACTCGGATAGATTTGACCCTTTGGCTGTGGCAGAGCTTTCTCGTGTTGCAAAAGAAGATTTTGGATATATCGCTTCGCGTGAGCAATTTGACGCATTCAATGGTTTGCAGGGATGGCTGATGCAACGGTGCGGCGCGTACTCTGTTTTGCGGGGAGAACCGGAAGATAAACAAAGCAAAGAAGCGACAATTAGTTATATAAGTCAATCTCAGCGTAAATTGGTTGAGTTTCCAGAAGGAGACGTGACTGGTCGTGATGATGTCATTTTGCCGTTAAAGCAAGATGGAATCAGAAATATACTGGAAGCACAACAACGACTTTTGAAAACAGGAGAGAGCGAGCCAGTTTATCTTCTGCCAGTAGCTATTTACTATGAGGTGCAAAAAGACGGCATCAAAGCGATGGAAAAATGCCTTGGTCGTCTAGAGAAAAGATTTGGGACTGTTCAAAAGCATCTTTCCATAGCTGCTAGAGTGGAGCGCCTTGTGCGCTCGCTCATTTTCAGTCTTGAACAAGTCTATGGAATTAAGTCTTTTGGCTCGCGCCTAGACCAGAGATTGCTTTCGATTTGTGCACAAATTGCATCCTCCATTGCGACCGTCAATGGATTGCCATTGAGCCAGGCGAATCACGTAGATTCGTTGTTGATTCAAAAAGTGCTGAATCACTCTAAGCCTGAGCACGCGGCAGAAGAAGTGATGATTTATTTGCACTCGGTTCGCAATCAATTATGGCGTTCTCTAAAAACTGATCGCAACGCATCAACAAACCCGGAAAGTGAAAATTATGAGGCAAAACTTCGACGCGATTTGCTTCATCGCAAAAAAATCTTGTTTGGTGAGCTCGATAAATTGGAACAACTGCTGATTCTCGCTCATAGTGTGCAGCAGGAAGTCACTACGTTGAACCACGCATGGCGGGTAATCGATCGTCTCGAACAAGAAATCACTGGTAAAACAACCTTGAAGGGACATCGCATCGCATATATTGAATCTGGACCTGTACTTAGTTTACTTCAATTCATGCCTGCATATCGCGGAAGCGAGGATGGCGCGATATCAATGGTTGACGACAGTGTTCGCCGCAAAATTCTTGCAGTCTTGAAGCAAATGAAAATCACGCACGCAGTAGCTTGAACTATATATTTTTCTGCTTGCGTTCCGCCAGCCTGTCGCTGACTAAGACTTCGATTACAAGCGCGAATCCACAGATGGCAGCAGCTAGAAAACATAATATTGCAAGTCCGGGATACCCCCAGATCTGGAATTTGGTCTGAACCTGCATAAGTTGTGCAGCGCCCATTATTAAAGCCGCCAAAATTAGCCCCACTGTGATTCTATTTGCTATCTTTTGAAAGCCAGAAATGAGAATGCGTTCGTCAATGGCTTGAACAGTTATTTTGAATTCATTGTCAGCGGCTGAATCCAGAATTTTACCCACTTTTGCCGGCATCTTTTCGAGTAAACGAATGGACTCCATTAAGCTTTCAAAAAAGTGCGCCACCGAAAATGACTTAATTGCATTGTCACGCAATATCATCGAAATGTTTTTCTTCAAAAATGTTCTAGAGTCGAAATTAGGGTCGATGATATCTGAAACTTTGTCCATCGCTACAAGAGCGTTGCTGAAAAATGTTAGTTCAGAAGGTAGTGTTATGCCGAATTTGGCCACAGCTTGTCCGATTCCAACGAACACCCTGGCCACTTCCAGCCGTCCTTCAGCGGGCGAATGGGTGATCATTACAAGCTCTTCTATAAGTTGTCTAAAAGCTGATTCGTCGAAATTTTCTTTGGCTAATCCTATTTGCGGCAGTAACGTCGCGATGGTATCGCCGCGTCCGTCGTTCAGCGCCATCAAGAGTTTGATAATCTCTTGTTGAACGCGCTTGGATATGTGAACCACGGCTCCCATATCTAAGAGGGCGATATTACCCGTGCTTGTGAAATAGATATTTTCGAGTTTGAAAGAAGAATGGACGAATCCATCGACCAGATATTGACGCAGAAAAGCATGGAACACTTGTTGCGCTAACGTTGCGCGCTCAGCCGATAATAGTCCTGACAGGTTTGCTCTGGAAAGCGGAATTCCGTCTATGTATTCAGTGGTTAGAACTTGCTGGCTGCATAAATGTTCTACAGGAGATGGAACTATGATGTGGTCCAATTCGGCCAAATTTTCTTTCAAAATCCTGAGATTCTGGACTTCTTGCCTAAAGTCTAGCTCGGCATGAATCTGAATTTGCAATTCGCTAAAAATAGCTTTGTAATCGAACTGTTTGGTCGCTCCCATTTTGTTTAAGAATTCGACAATCTGCCCAAGATCATGTAAATCGGCACTGGTAGATTCAAGAATGCCAGGACGCATTATTTTCACTACTACTCGTTTGCCGCTGGATTTCGTGGCACGGTGTGTTTGAAAAAATACTGAACTTGAAATCGGGTAGTAGTCGAAACTACTGAAGAGTGTTTCTATTGACTTTCCAAATTCACTGAGAAAAATCTTGCTTAGTTCATCTCTATTCATCGCTGGTCGCGCTTCGTTTAATGAAGCCAGTGCCTCGATGTAGTTTGATGGCATCAAGCCCGGACGCTTAGACAACTGCTGAGCAATCCTTATGAACGTGGGACCTGCCTTTTCCAGATCTGCGCTTAAATCGTCAAGCAATTGTCCTTGAGAGCCATCGCCGATAACAGGCTTGGACATATTTTCTGGATGAAGTATCTCGGTGATACCTAGCTGCGATAATTCTTCGGGATTACCATATTTGAAAAGAAAAAACCCTAAGTCCTTAAATCGTTTCAACTGGCTGGCAGGAAAAGTGATTTGCATGATGACGCCTTGTTTTAACAAAAACTCTTGAAGAATTTATAGCCCATTCCCTGTTGCGCAAGGTCACAAGCAAAAGCATATCCGTTAACGGATATGCTTTTGAAAGAGATCAGAAAGCCCGCTAAGGGCGTTTTCGAGCGGAGGCGAGGTCCTTTTCAGCCAGGTCTTTGCGGCCCATCGCCTGATACGCTTCGGCACGTTTCAAAAGGGCTGGAGCACCAGCTCCCAACTCAATGGCTTTGGTTAAATCTCGCACAGCATTGGGATGGTTTTTAGAGCCGAGAAAGGCAATACCGCGCATCTTCCAGAAAGTGGAATCGCGCGGGTCCATCTTCAAAAGTGTATCGTAATCCTTGATAGCATCTGAATAATTTTTCAATGCGGAAAAAGAAGAGGCTCTAGCCTCTATCAAATTGTCATCGTTCGAATTCTGCTTAATCAGTTGGGAAAGAATTTCAACTGCTTCTTTATGGCGAGCTAGTTGTTGATACGTTCTTGCCAGTTCGTACAAATAGTCATCGCGACCATTTGTGATTTGACACATTTTTTTGTAATCGTCTGCCTTCTTCGTTTGCTGATTTAGACTGTCATATGCCATTGCGCGGGTTTCGAGTGCCGGTATGAAAATCGAGTCGGCATTCAGAGCGGCAGTGCAGTCGGCTGCGGCTTTTTCGAAATTGTGTGTCTCTAGATATAACCTTGCGCGCTCAAGATAAACGTCTTTCAATCGATAGAGAACACGTTCCCAATTGGTGTTTTTCAAATTGTGCGGACAAAGGGGTTCAAAGGACCAATAAATTAGTCGTGTACCGGGTTTCGAGTCGACAATTTTTGTCAAATCAACAATTGCTTTATCGAATTGACGGCGTTTTTTGTAGGCTTGTCCGCGCAACCAGAGTGCCTTTAACTCCAGTGATTTATCGTTGGCAAGTACCTTGTTCAGATCGTTGATGGCTTTGTCTTCAGAGCCTAATTTGATTAACAAATGTGCCCTCGCTAGTGGTATCAAGAAATTTTTTGGTTCGGTTTTAATTCTCTCGGTTAAGTCGGTGACGAAGAATTTTCGCCTTGTATCGGTAGGGCTTAAAATGGCTTGAGTAGTCCAAAAAGCTTTTTCCGCGGTTTTCAAAATTGCGTCGGCTTCTTTATTTTTGCCAAGTTTGCGAAGAGCTTTTACCCTATTGGTTTGAATTGTGGAATCATCTGGCAAGATCGTTGCCAGTTTATTCAAATCTTGCAATGCTTGAGGTAACTTATTGGTATTCAAAAAATAATAAGAACGTCTGTTCAATGCAGAAATGTTATAAGGGTCGATTGACAGCATCTTGTTGCAGTTTTTCAAAACTGCCGCATAATCTTCCAAATAGACATCAGAAAAGGTGAGTAAATCCAAAGCTGGAATGCTATTTGGCGAAGTCAGCAAAATTTTATTCAAAAGAATATGAGCTCCAGGCAAATCATTTTTGCAGACCAATTCTTTCGCTTCGATCATGGCAGCATCTTCGTAAACACGGACCTCCCCCGCCCAAGCGTCTGTCTGTGCAATTGAGAAAAGCAAAGCAATTGAATAGGAGGAAACAAGTGAATAGAATGTTGCCGTGTGCAAAGTATTTTTACGCATCTGAAGAAACTTCCTGTGAGGGAGTTGGTTGATCATTCATCGGTCGAAGATAGAATTCTTCGGCCAAAATCATCAATATTGTTGCAATCGGAACCGCGACCAAAGCTCCTGGTAAGCCCATCAAGCTGCCGCCAATCAGGATGGCAAAGAGCACTACCAGTGGGTCGAGTTCTACGGCATTTCCCAATAACTGAGGCGTGATGAAATTGCTTTCGAGCCATTGCTCGAAGAAAAATAACAACACTGTCAAAATGAGATGAGTTGTCGATTGATTAGCAGCTACAAGCAAAGCAAGCAAAGTCGCCGTAATGGAACCAACGAAAGGCACTAGGTTTAGTAAGCCTGCAATTATCCCTAAAATAAGCGAATATTTGACTCCGATCAAAAACAAGCCGCCTCCAAGAATGGAACCGACCGCCAGACAGACCATCAATTGTCCACGCACATAGCCGCCGAGCCGTGATTCAAGCGGTTTAATCAAACTGGCAATACGAGGACGATAAACTGGTGGCACCCAGTTGAGACCGTCTTTCCAGAGTCTGTCTGCATTGCTTACAAAATATCCAGTAAGAAAAATTACCAGTATGGCACTGATAACACAATTGAAAATATTGGAAGTGAAGTCCATCGCGTGATGCACACCCTGGGATACGATTTTGCGAACTTCTTCGCTTCCAATTTCGAGTGCTGATGCCTTTTCTCCAGCAAGTTCTTTTAAATTGGAATAATTTTCATGCAGAGCGCGCCCGTATTGCGGCAAGTTTTCATATAAATTATGCGCTTGTTCCTTGAGGGTGGGGTAAAGCAATCCCGCGGCTGTTAGATAAATGGCGCCCACGGCTAAAAACACGCATGCAACAGTGACAAAACGAGGAACTTTATATTTTTCGACTCTCTCTGCAAGTGGCGCAATTGCTGCTGAAAGTGTCCCTGCTAAAACAAATGAAACAAAAACAGCCTTCATTTGGGCCGCCATGAATATCAAGAATAAAACGAGCAATGAAAGGGATATCTTCAAGGCGTTGCTCATAGTTCTATTTTCTCGATAGCCAAACTTGTACTGCCAGCTGGAAGGAGTAGTCCGATTTGTTCAACAGAGTCATTTTCAATCCATTCGGGATCATTCTTGAGATTTACCACTAGAGTTTTACTGTCAATTGATTCTAAAGCCGCCTGGTGGATTTCCTGTAAACGATTTCCTTTCCATAACCAGTTTACTCTGGTATCCCTGCTGAGCGGAAAAGCGAGTGTGATTCTGACATTATGTGCCTCCCGCGGATTTATTTTGACAGAGGCTAGTGTCATCGCCACTCCATTTTTGAAACCGTATCCGTCAACGGATACGGTTTTTGTTTTGGGTCTTAAATCGCGACGAAAGGGTCCCGCGCATAGGTTCAAGTAAGAGTTGTTTTTTTCGTACCAGGGACCGGTCGTAAGTTCTGATTGCGAAATCCACTCGTCGCCAGAAAGATTTGACACTTCGATTTTTGAAACCCCGATTAGCTTGGGTGTCAGATTGATTCCTGAAAGCACTAATTTTCGCTTAGTTGTGACGGCAGGCTGTTTGATAGGTTGCTCAATAGGGTCATTATGAGTTTCGGTTCTAAAAGAATGTGAGCCAGCCGTACTTTTGCAGAGACAAAATATCGACATCAAAAGAGAGCCAGATAGGGCAAGTATAAGTGAATTTTTTCTGTTCAAGACGTCAAAAACAGGCAGGCACGCCAGCACAACTAGGTAGACGAATGGCACGAGATAAAATTGCGCATTGCCCTGATTTTGGAAGAAATTAAATTGTGGATGGGGCAACGTGTTAATCAATGCCCACATGGCACAGAACAAAATTGGAGCCATGAAGAGTCTTGCTAAAAACAAGCGTACTAAAAAGAGAGTGGCAAAGCAGATCCAGACGATATTTAGATTAACATCATAAATTTGTAGCCAGCACAGTTTGTCTAAAGGCGCAATATTCGAATAAACAACTTTGTTCAAAAAGAGTGGATACAAATAACAAACGGCTAATGCTGTGCATATTGCAAAAAAGGATTTTGTTCCAAGCACTGTGTTTCTTAAATGGGTAGTATCGATAGTTGGATTTGACGAATACTGGCGAGGCAGGAAAATAGAAGCAAGTATCGTACCCGATAGACTGCAAACCAGGCTTTGAAAGCCACAGACAAAAGAAAGCAAGAGTGATGCAAGAAAGTAAATGTTATACTTCTTTTCGTTCAATAGGGCAAAACGCAAATAAAGGAAGACAGGCAGAATACCGCTCCATGTGTTGAACTCGAAGTGATTCGCTCGAGACAATATAAACCAGATTAAGCTTGCCCAAATTGCGGCGGTCGCCTGAATTTTATTTGAATAACGATTGGAAATTTCGAAAAAGAGCAGCCCGACCAAAATTGAACTTGCAAAATGGACAAACAGATTTAAGGTCAACTGGTTAGACCAAAGGGATAAGCTAAGAATTAGAAAGAATCCCAACATGAACTGAACTCTTGCAGAAGCATAGTCCATGTGATTAGATTCGATGATTCTTACTTTTGGCGTCATTTTAGTTGAATCACCAGTGGATCGCTGAAATAACCGGTGACATTTTTGTTCGCATCTACTGCCGCCACGCGTACTTCGTAATATCCTGGAGTTGCGAGTTTTTCGGTTTCTATTTCAACTGTGCCATCGAGGGTAGTGAGATTTTTTGAAAGCAGTGCGTTTTGGCACGGCGCGGTGTCTCTAAAACTGTGGCTTTGATGTTCGAACCAGTTATTGGGTTTTGAGATTTCAAGCAACGCCGCTTTGGCGTTGGGGATTGCTTTTACGTCGTAATCAAGTTTGAATGAAGAGACTTTCGAGGAAAGATAGAAAATCCCATCTGGACCAAGATAGCCGTCTTTAAAAGGGTGGTGATCAAGTTTTGCTATTTGCTCGCCGCCGTCAAAGAGCCGTAACTGCTTGATGCGAACCGGTCTGTCGCCCGATGCAATCACGATGAAAAATCTATGTACTAATGGAGTCAAGAACCAGCTCTTATGTTCGCTCAAGGGAAAAATGTAACTTTGTGATCGGGGATTGTAAGCGGCGATGATGGCATTTTCTAAATTGATTTTTGAATCTTGAGGAGACGTCCAGGTAAGTGCCAACTCCTGTTTAGAATTGGTATTGTGTGTATCGTCTTTCAATTCGATGAATTTGTAGTCACCCGTTTTGATGTCAACGATTGGAGAGCCTGCGATTTTACCTGGAGTTAAATCAATCTGTTTGTTTATAACGAGTTCGGGAATTTTTTGATTCGCCTTATTTGAATCGAGTTGAAGTCTATTCAGTTCTTTGTCCTTTCGGTTCCAAAAATAAATGTTGTACAGCTCTGGTTTTTGGCTCATACGCTCAAGTCGTGCGTAGTTCAACAAATCGGACGGGTCGAATAGAGCTGATTCAAAAGTTTGCACGCGCTCGCTGAGATTGAGCGAACGGTCTACGAGCGGCGGCTGAAGCATTATATAGAGCATGCTTCCGTTATAGAGCATGTGCGCTCCGGCGTATCTGTTTGGGATATTCAGAAGCGCAAGATTTTTATCAGGTCCGATGTCTTTGCTTTCTTTTTCAAGTGACAACTTCAAAGCCTGAACTTCCTGACTTGCCTGATACCAGGCGAGATTGTTCTCTTTTGAAGCATAAAAATTGAGCACCACAGATGCAAGAAATAAAATGCTTACCGCAGTTGTAAGCAAGATTCTTGTTGGTGAGGCAATCTTTTCCCAGAGTCTTCGGTTTTTATAAAGTAAGTCGACAGGAACACTAATCATCAAAGCAAGTGCCAGACAAAACGGTGCGCTTGCCAGAAATGCAAAACGAGCTCCCGACAAATTTGCAGTAAGATTCCAGACTGTGATTGCAGGCAATAATGAGAGTGCAAACCAGCCGCAACAAAAAAGCAACAGTTTAAGACTTCGTTGCATTGTGCTTTTAAATGCAAAAATACAGATGGCGAAGAAAAGCGTGATGCTTGCATATAATGCGCTTGTTAAATCGTTTAGTTTGTGAGCTGACTGCAGAATTTCATGATTGTACGGGTAGAAAAAATACTGCCAACCACCATTGAAAACAAATCGATGCAGAAAATCTTGAACGCTTGAATCAGCAAGAGAACCCTGATAACCCCCGACAAAACTTCCAAGAGAAAGGGTGCGCACAACGAGATAAATCAGCAATACCAGCCAGTACTTGTATGTTTGTTTGAAAACTTCTCGCAGTCGTAAGACTAAACTGGATTTTTTGTTGGTGGGAAAAATTAGTAAATAAAACGAAAGAGTTAGAGGCAGGACTACAGCCATCTCTTTCGACAATAAGGATAAAATGAAAAATGAAATACTGATCAAAACCTGATGATCGCTGGCTTTGGGCTGAAGGTTTTTAACTTTTGACCTTTGCGAATTCAGGTGCTTCAAAAAATAGTAAAACGACAAAAAGAAAAAGCAAGCACACACGCTGTCTACTCTTGCGATAATCCAACTTGCAACTTCCGTGTGTAATGGAAAAAGTAAAAACAAAGTGCAGGCGACAAGTGGAAACGAACCAGAATAGCGTCTGTTATCCAATTCTTTTGCTATTAGATAAACGCCGATTGCGCAAAGAAAATAGAAAAGCAAATTACTTAAATGATAGCCCCAGGCTGAATATTGCCAAAATAGAAAATCCAGAGCCAGTGTCAAGCTGATGAGCGGTCTGTAAAAGCTTGTACCTTGCGTCTGGAGCCAGGTTGACCAAAAATTCTGTAAGAGCAAGCCATAGTTACCTGCAAAAACCTGTTTGAGATAGTTCAGGTGCATGAAATCGTCGGCAAGAAAATAGCAATTCAGTGACTGGTGAAAGCAAAGCAGTACCATCACAATACCGTATCCGTTAACGGATACGGTATTGGAACTAAGGCGAACCAGCCACTGGTACAAATTTAGCGGCGCGGCGGGTGGTTCTTTGAAACCTGTGAGATATCTTTGTTTTCCAGTCAATTTGGCGATTGTCCAGGTGAACAATCCGGGTAGTCAAGATCTGCTAATCAACTAGAGTAGGTTACCCTAATATTCACAATAAAACGTGTATTCTTTTAATAAATACTTCGATTAATACCAGTTGACAGCCAAGAAAGAGAATCTAGACCCCAAGAAATTGATTTTTCCCATGAGCTTTTTATGGGGAGCAAGTGCTTCGCATTTTCAAACTGAGGGTTACGGGCAAGAAGCTGAATTGGGTTTGTCTGATTGGTCCAACTGGTCGCACAAGCCTGGAAATATCGCTGATGGCTCTGTGGCAGACAAAGCTTCTGAATTCTATGACCGCTTTGATACTGATATTAATATTCTCAACGCGCTCAATTTGAACGCTTTCAGAACAAGCGTGAACTGGGCTGCTCTTTTGCCCGATTCGCCTGAAAAAGGATCGAAACGTACAGCAAATCCAAAACTTTTAGAATATTACAAAAGAGTTTTGTCCAGTCTGCAAGATTCAGGTATTAAAACCTTTCTGACTTTGTTTCATTTTGCATTGCCAAGCTGGCTTGCAGATGAAGGTGGTTGGCTCAGCCCCAGAGCCGTGGATGAATTCAAGTTCTTCACCGAGATTCTGGCTGAGGAAATTGGCGAATATGTCGATTTCTGGAATACCGTAAACGAGCCGATGGTCTATGTTTATCAGGGATATGTAAGCGGCTACTGGCCACCAGGGCAAAAGTGCAATTACTATAATGCTTTTGCTGCGGTGCGCAATTTACTGTCTGCCCATGCAGAGTCCTATCAGGTTTTGAAGTCAGAGTGTCCGCACAGTCCTGTATCTTTCGCCAATCATTGGAGACCATTCATTCCTCTGCGCATCTGGAATCCCTTTGATCACATGGTCTGTTATTTTAGAGATCGCGTTTTCAATCACCTTTTTCCATACAGCATAAGCACAGGTCATTTCGAGCTTCCTGTACCGCTTTCTCATATGCAAGAATTTCGCAGTTTGAATGGCGAAATCAAAAATCTGAAAGACAGCATGGATTATCTGGCGGTAAATTATTACACGCGAGAATTTTCGCTATTTCAGCCGAGTTGGCCTCCTGATTTTTTCGGACGTCAGGCAGAAGAGTCCTTCCTCAAAGTCTCTGACATGGGATGGGAAGTTTATCCCGAAGGAATGTATAAAGTTCTGGTCAAAGATATCGCGCCATATCGCTTCGATTCGAATATGAACGAGCGACCGGTCGTCATTACCGAGAATGGCTATGCGCAGAACTTTTCGCCCGACATGAACGATGGAGAATGGTCACTCGAAGACCATGAGAGAGTTGATTATCTGGTATCTCATTTGATATCGGTGCATAAAGCAATCCAGGCTGGAGTAAAAGTAATCGGCTATTTACACTGGTCGCTTACCGACAATTTCGAGTGGGCGGAGGGGCTTACGCCTCGTTTTGGATTGGTGCGTGTTACCTATGCTGACCAAACCCGTTCGTTGCGCAAAAGTGCTATTGAGTATGCCAAAATTGTAAAAGACAATTCGATTCCGGTTTCGTTTCAGTTGAAAGAAAGTTGAGCCATAATGGCAGCAAAAAAGTACAAAGCAAACAACGCGTTATTATTGCTATCTTTGGTTTTCGTTTTGATTGCTGGTCAAAAAGGTTTTTGCCAGGATTCGAAAGTAAGCAGTACGAAAAGTTCTGTAAGCGGAAACAACACGAGCAGTTCGAAAAGCTCGATCAGTTCGAAAAGCTCGATCAGTTCGAAAAGCTCGATCAGTGCAAATCAAGGATCAGGCGACAGTCCAAATTTCGGGAGAAAACTGGTTCATGCAGAACTCGTTGCCAATCGTAAATCCATTCAGGCAGGCCAAGCTTTCATGGCTGGCGTCAAGTTCAAGATGGAGCCGGGCTGGCATATCTACTACAAAGACAGTGGTGATTCCGGAATGCCCACTCAAATCGAATGGATTTTACCCGAAGGTTTTTCGGCTGGACCTTTACTCTGGCAGGAGCCGAAGCATTTCGACGAAGAGGGAATCAAAACAAACGGTTATGTAGATTCTACTTTTATTGCAAGTCAAATCACTGTGCCAGCCGATTTAAAAGACCTCAAAACAGTCGATATCGAAGCTAAAGTAAAATGGCTTTCTTGCAAAGAATCTTGCATTCCAGGCAAAGACGAGTTGCATTTGACTCTTCTTCTGGGCCAAGAAATTCCCGATGAAACAAATGTACAGTTGTTTTCGAGCGTTGGTTATGTGCCCGGTGTCACCAGCAAGCAAGACAATACGAGTTTTCAGGCTGTGGCAAAGAGCGCAAGCGAGGGGACAGAACAAAATCCGCTCAACTATTTTTTGTTAGCCATGGTTGGAGGTTTCATCCTCAATTTCATGCCCTGCGTTCTGCCTGTAATAGCTATTAAAATATTGAGTTTTATGGAGCAGGCTGACGAAAGCCCTGCCCGAGTACGGCAGTTGGGGCTTGTTTTCAGCTCTGGCGTGATTTCGGCGTTTCTGGCGCTGGCACTGGTGGTGGTGGCAATCAGGGCAGCTGGAAATTCGGTCGGTTGGGGAACGCAATTTCAAAATCCTTTGTTCCTTATTGTAATGTGCGTCATTGTTTTGATTCTAGCGCTCAGTCTCTTCGGGCTCTTTTACTTTAGTTTCGATGCTGGACAGGACGAACTAGATACGCTTGCGAAAAGAGAAGGAATGGTCGGAACCTTTTTCAAAGGTGTGCTTGCCACCACTCTTTCGACTCCATGTACAGCACCTTTTCTTGGCGCGGCGATGGGATTCGCTTTCGCCCAATCTAATCTGGTTGTAATTGGAATTTTCTTTGCTGCTGGACTTGGAATGTCCCTTCCATATATCGTACTTACAGCCAAACCCGACTGGATGAAATTCTTGCCCAAGCCAGGCGCCTGGATGGAAAAATTCAAAGAGTCGATGGGCTTCGTTTTGCTTGGAACCGTTGTCTGGTTGCTCAGTGTGCTTTCAAGCCAGGTTGGAAGCGAAGGCATCATGTGGGTCAGTTTCTTTCTTCTTGCAGTGTCGTTGTCGTCTTGGATAAGCGGAAGATTCATCGATCTATCCAGTTCCACCAAGCGAAAAACAGTGGTGTTGTCTCTTTCGCTAGCAATTAGTCTGATTGCTGGCTATATTTGTTTAATTGATAAACCAATAGTAATGAGCGCCCTTCAAGGCAAACCCATTTATAAAAGCGGGGTGAGCGAAGCAAATTCTGAGGGCAGTAACTGGATCTTGTTTACTCCCGAGCGCCTCGAACAAGAACTCGCGAAAAAACAGACAATCTTGCTGGACTTTACCGCCGACTGGTGTTTGACATGCAAGATGAACGAAACTCTGATATTGAACTCCGCCGTGGTCAAGAAAACTATCAAAGACAAAGGCATCATCACAATCAAAGCTGATTGGACCCGAGGCGATATCGAAATTACCAAATTGCTCAAAAAATTCAAGCGCTCGGGCGTGCCACTATATGTGGTTTATCCTAAAGGCGATGCCAACAATCCTATAGTTCTGCCAGAAATACTAACCGAGCAGCTTTTGCTGGATGCGCTGAATAAATAGCGTTTAGCCGTTAATTGTATTCTGAATTTTTTCAATCAAACCATCGATTAGTGTGATATCTGTTTGTTCGCAGAACACAACCAGAATACCGACATCGACGTCTGTGAGAATAGTGGTTTTGTCTGCGTTAGGTGTGCGAGTCAGAAGAACCATTTGACGCAGTTTGCCGATTTCGAGCTTCTTGGTGGAAAGGTTGCTTGTGCTTAACAGTGCCGTAGAAAGAGCGCCAAGCATGTCTTTGTCCCAGCCTTGCTGTAAGGTGGAAGACATCACCAGACCGTCGTGTCCTACGATTAGACTGCCAGCGACGCCTTGATATTCGCCGATTTTGTTCAGCAATTCGTTGATGCCTGCACCACGCGCTTTGCTGATGATACGAGCGGATGGAAGACCTTTGCCAAGCTGTCTGGATTCGCCGGCGTTGATGATTGCTTCTACGGCTTGCTGGTCGATAAGCAGTTTGCCGATAGTTTTCATCGTACCTGCGGTCTCGCCTTGCACTTTTGGTGCTTGAGCCGAGCGGACCGACAGTTTGCCGAAGTCTTTGAGATTTTCGTTCGCTTTGCGAGCTGCTTGTTGTTCTTGAGTGAGAACTTCTTCCGCTTCTGGTTTTGGCTTTTCGTCTTTGGGTTGGGTGAGCAAACCGTCAACGTGGTCTTTGAGCGCCGGGATACGATTCATCGTGTCTGAAAGCTTGCCAGGCTGTTTGACCTGTTCGCGTAAAGCGGCAATCTGATTAGGATTAAGCGCTTGCATTTCACCAGTTTGTTTTGGTGTTTTGGGAAGATTCAAGGCCGAAGGAGCGTTGTTTGCAGCACTACCAGCGGTGGCTGGTGTTTCGGTCAAACCAGAGAAAATATCGTCCATATCTGAATCGCCGAGATTCAAAAGAGGTTTGTTTTCTTCAGCCTGTTCTTCTGGCTCGGCCATCAAGCCGCCAAAAATGCTGTCCATTTCGGAATCGCTCACGTTGAGCAAAGGCGCATCACCAGGAGCATCAAGGGCATCGAGTGCTTCAAAAGCAGATTGAGCAGGGGCGCTTGCCTGGCTTTCGTTGTGCTTTTGCATCTGAGCTTTGAGATCGCTCAAACTTACATTTTGAACTTGACCTGCGGGCTCGCTTGCTGCAAGTGGCTTGTCAAAAGATTTTTGGGCATCGGCTGAAGCCAGTCCCGAGAAAATGTCGTCCATGTCTGAATCGCTTACTTGCAAAAGCGGTTCTTCTGCTTCTTGCGCTCCAGCGGTGAACTGCTCTTCTTGGGGCGCAAGACCAGCGAAGATATCGTCCATATCTGCATCGTTCAGTTGCAGTAATGGCTCACCGTCTTCGGATGCTGCAGGTTCGTCTTCGAGCACTTTGGCACGGTCTTCTTTTGTGCGAACTTCGACCCCTTGTTGCGCTTGCTGGGGAGCCATGTTCGAAAAAATATCGTCGATTTCAGAGCCGATGTCCTGACCGAAAACATTTTCAGTTGCTTCGCTGCCCTGTCCTCCAAACAAATCGACATTGGCTGTAGGTTTAGGAGCAACCAGATCTGATGTGTCATGAGCATCATGAGCGACGCCTTGCTGGGCTGCATCGGGAGCGAGTCCAGAGAAAATATCGTCGATTTGATTATCAACGCCACTTTCGAACAGATGACCGCGAAGCTCCTGGAAGCCGACTCCAGAGTCGGTTCCAACTGTGCTCACACCAGTGTCGGAATCGGTGCCAATGAGGTCGCTGTGCTCTGCTTTGCTTACGTGTTGAACGGCTGGTGCCGCCGGAACATCTTCGTCGTCTGCCATTTCGAGAAAACGCTTAGACAAGAGGCTGCTCATCGAATCGTTGACGGTAGCTGGCTCGACGGGGGCTTGAGGTTTTGGTGTTGCAGGAGCGACTGGAGGTTTTGGAGCTTGGGCGCTTGAAGCGACCGGACTTTGCTGAGTCGCTGGGGTCTGGGGCTTTGGAATCGGACTGGGATCCGGAGCCGGCGCCGGAGCTGGCGGTTTTGGAGCTGGTGTTGGCGCTGGTGTTGGCGCTGGAGCTGGTGTTGGCGCTGGAGCTGGTGTCGGCGCAGGAGCTGGTGCAGGACCGGACTGGTTCATGGACTCGGCTCGGTCTAACAAGTTGGCCAGCCTAGGACCGGCGTCCACTCCTTCTGGTTTTTTAGCGAAACTGCCGCCAAGACCTGATTTGGGTGCTTCGTTTTGAATTTTTGGCTTGTCGAACTCGAGCGATGGTGGCGCCCCGTCAGCATCCAGTCGGTCTAGAATACTTCTGAGATCGCTGCCTTCGTTGGCTCGCTCGGGCGCATGAGAGCTGCCCGTGCCGCTTGCCGATAGAGCTTGCAATTTGGTGAAAGTGCTTGTGTTTCTGCGTCTCTGGGCCTGAAGCCTGTTTCCAGTGACACTTGGTTTGTCCGAAACGGGAGCCTGAGGTGAAGCATTGGGAGATGGATTGAGCGGACCAGAAAGCATTTCATCAGATGCTTCTAAGTCGATTTCAATCGATGGGGTCACGCCCAGTGGGTGAGGACGCGGTTCTGTGGGTGCGCCGAAAGATTGAGCAGAATTCTGGCTTGCCGAAGGAGATGCGGAAGGTGCCGCATCCATGCCCGTTTTAGAAACTGAACCCTGATTAAAACCGCGCAGCAAAGATTGGTCTTCGGCTGCAGGCTGTTGAGCTGCTTCCATTCCCGTCTTAGATACAGATCCAGTAGGGCGAAGTGCATCGAGTCCAGACTTGGATGAAGAAGCTTTGGCAGCATCCATGCCCGTTTTAGAAGAACGCGCAGCGCTCATGTCTGTTTTGGAAACATTCATGCCACGCAATTTGTTCGATGTAGCTCGACCTTTCATGAAGTCTGCAGCCGACTCTGCTCCTTCGAACAGTTCTGGTTGCATGGGTGGAAGTGCTTGAGGCTGTTCGTCTTCCATTTGATGACGAGTGCGCTGCAAACGCCCTTTTGTCACTTCGCTAAAAGCATCGAAAGGCTCGAGCTTGTAAAGACTGAGCGCGGTTAAAACACCGCCCAAATTCATCAAAACAATCTGAGCAATGCTGAAATCCAGGTTCATGTATGTTTTGTCGAACACCCAGAAACTGTAAAAGAAATTGCCCAGAGCACCAAAAAAGAGGCTTAAAGCCAGCATGGTCAGCCATATTTGATATTTTTGCAGGCGACTGGCGGGGGCAAATAAGAAAGTCGAACCGATAAGACTGACAAGAATCGGAATAGCGAATACCAGTGCCGTATTCAGTTGAAATCCGCCCCCCAGCATTTCTTGCTTGGGAAGGACGATACACGCCCCTGCAAAAATGAGCAGAGCTGCGATTGAAATTGGATTTAGGCGAATTGCAAGTTTATACATAGATTATTTGAGAGTTTCCCGGGTCAAAACTATATACCCCATATAAGGATCATAATCTTATCCATTAGAGAGGTATGCCAATTATTGGAAACCTACCTTAATATGATTTATTAGCCACGAAATCGAGCGTTTACTCGTTTGCTCAAAGCTTCGCGTACCTTTTGCACAATGGCATCGACTTGTTCGCCCGTCATTGGGTCTTTCTGGCGGAAGGTTAAACGGTAGGTGAGAGATTTTTGCCCGTCTGATAATTGATAGGTGCTGACTAGATCGCATGACATGCCTTCTTTCTTGCCTACTTGCATCATGGTCTTGTAAACCTTGTCCTGCTCACAAGAGTCGTCAACATCAACAGTCAGGTCTCGAACCACACTTGGGTTCAAAACAGGTTCCTGGAAATTCATTTTTTCAGGCGCTGATTTCACTACGTCGATGAAAATTTCAAAGGCATAAGCAGTGTCTTTGAGGTCGAAATTAGAAGCTGTTCGAGGGTGGATTTCGCCAATTACCGCCATGATTTGTTTGGTCACAAAAGACAGGCGAGCGCTTTTGTACGGGTGCAAATAATCTTTGTAGAAATCACCGTCTCCAAGCGGGAGATACATGATTTTATCCAGCGAAACGCGTGCCGCTTCCAGGATATTTTCAAGCACACCTTTGAGGTGATAGAAATCTATTTTGGTATTGTTTTCGATACCGCCATGATTTACTTGCTTGAGTAAATTGCCGGTCATTATCCCGGACAAAAGCTGGTATTCCTGGGGCTTGCCATCGACCGCTCTGTAGCCGCGACCTTGTTCGAAGAACCAGACGTTGCGCTCGCCGCGCGATTGATTGTAATTGACCACTTCGAGAAGCCCTGGCAAAAGGCTTTGTCTCATGGCCTGGTGGTCAGCCGAAAGCGGGTTCAAAACTCGAACAACAGAGTCAGACTCTGCTTTGGTATAACCTTGAAAATCCTTTTCTCCGCGCAAACTGCTTGCCCAGACTTCGCTGAATCCCTGTCCCATCAATTTGTTTTTCAGATTCTGTAAAAGCAGATCTCGTGGAACAGGGCTTGCAGTGCTCGATGGCGCTGTCACTGGAATATTGTCGTATCCGTATAAACGAGCGATTTCTTCAATCACGTCTATTTCACGCTGAACGTCTTTTTCTCTATAACTCGGCGAGAGAACCTCGAGTGTTTTTTCGTCTTTTACAGTGACTTCAAATCCAAGTGGCCTGAGCAACTCGGCTGCGCGAGTGGATTCAAGAGTAATGTCCAGCAATTTCTTGACCCGTTCCATGCGCACATTGATTTTGTTTTGATTGAGTACTTTGTCACTGCCTGCGGTGAAAGGCGGCTCTAAAGTCTGGGCCGTTTTATCTCCACCACATATATCGATTATCAAATCTGCTGCGCGCTCCAGGGCTGATTTCACCCCTTGCAAATCGACACCACGCTCAAAGCGCAGGCTCGAATCGCTTGAAAGTCCGAGTAATCTGCTTCCACGACGCACTCTGGCTGGTTTGAACCAGGCTGCTTCCAGGGCTATATTTTTGGTGCTGTTTGAAATTTCGCTCTCTTTGCCGCCCATGATTCCGGCAAAGCCGACGGGTGTGTCACCACTCGTGATGGCAAGTACTTCGTCTGTAGCCTGGCGTTCTTTGCCATCGATACAAAGCATTTTTTCACCCTGGCGAGCTTTGCGTACGAGAATTGATTTTGCGGGCAATTTATCCAGATCATAGGCGTGGAGCGGTTGTCCAAGTTCGAGCATCACATAGTTAGTGATATCTACAATATTGTTAACCGGTCTCAGCCCCATAGCGGTGAGTCTGTTTGCAAGCCAGTCTGGAGAAGGTGCAACTTTCAGATTTTCAATTACGATTATGGAAAAGAACTGACAGTCTTCAGTTGCGTTCTGATCTATTTTGACTGAAAAGTTAGAGCCGCTGTTTTCGGCTTTGGCAAATGCTTTTGATACTTCATCGAGCTTGGTTTTGGTTTCCACCATTTTGCGATTAGTCAGCGCGCACACTTCGCGAGCCATGCCTTTGACACATAAAGCATCGCCTCTGTTGGATCTGGTGCCGACGTGGAAAACTTGATCCGAAGCCAGATTCAATAGTGTGAGCGCATCTTGTCCAAGTTTGAGCGAAGTATTTTCGCCTGGTTTTTTGAGAATGTGAATTCCATCTACATCGCTTGTAGCGATGCCCAGTTCAGAAGCAGACGCAAGCATTCCGTTCGAGGTGACGCCTCTGATTTCGGACTTTTTGATTGGCAATTCTTCGCCAGTTTTGCGATTGATAACAATTGCTCCAGGCAAGCAGACCGGCACGAATTGACCGACTTCAATATTTTGTGCACCACACACAATTTGAACAGGCCAGCCATTTTCGGAAAGACGAATCTGAGTGACTCGAATTTTGTCGGCGTCTGGATGCTTATTTATCTCAAGTATTTCGCCAACCACAACTGGACCCGTGAGTCCAATGCTCTCGACTTCTTCGACTTCGAAAGCCTTCATGGTCAATTCGTGTTTGAGTTCATCTGGGCTTTTGTCTTTGAGGTCGACGAATTGATTGAGCCAGGCGTAAGAAAGTTTCATGCAATGATGCCTCTTTTGATTTCTAGAATTGACGGAGAAAATCCATATGATTGGAATAAAAGAATCGAATGTCTTTTATCCCGTAGCGCAGCATCGCGAGTCGCTCCAGACCCATACCAAAAGCGAATCCGCTATATTCTTCAGGGTCAATTCCAACCGCGCTCAATACAGCCGGGTCTACCATGCCGCATCCCAGCAATTCGAGCCATCCGCGCTGACCGCATGTTCGACAATTAGTACCTTTGCCATCGCAGAAAGGACACAGGGCATCGAGTTCTGCACTTGGTTCGGTAAAGGGAAAGAAATCTGGTCTGAATCTGGTTTCGATAGGTTTGCCGAAACTGCGGAAAAAGCGCTGAATGAAAAGATTGAGCGTTCCTTTCAATTGACCAAAAGTAACGTCTTTGTCTATCAATAGTCCTTCTACCTGGTGAAAGAGAGGATATTTGCGAGCATTCACTTCTTCGTTTCGGTACACACGACCAGGCGCGATGATTCTAAATGGCGGCTTGCCTTTTTCCATTACTCGAATTTGGACTGTAGAGGTCTGGCTTCGCAAAAGAGTTTCGGGCGAAATACTGGTGTAAAACGTGTCTTGCTCGTCGCGGGCGGCGTGGTCTGAAGGTGTGTTCAGAGCGTCAAAATTGTAATAGTCAGTCTCGATTTCAGGACCATCTGCGACGCTGAAGCCCATGCCATAAAAGATGTCGATGATTTCTTCTGTTACCTGGCTCAACGGATGAGCATGTCCTGGGGCAAGTCTAGTGCCAGGAAGAGTGATGTCTATTTTTTCTTGAGCCAGTTTTTCTTCGAGTTCCAGATTGAATACATGCTCTTTTTGCTTGTCGAGAACTTCTTGTACCTTTACTTTGATTTCGTTTGCGCGTTTGCCAACCACAGGTCTTGTGTCTTTATCCAGACCAGACAAGCCCTGCAAAATATTGGTCAGTTCGCCTTTTTTGCCAAGTAAAGACAATCTAAGCGCTTCGACTTCGTCAAGCGACTTCGTCTTTTCGATTGAACTTAGAGCCTCAGACTCCATTTTGTGTAGTTTTTCTTCAATTTCACTTAATGACATAGTGCCGATTCCTGACTTGCTCAAAGCAAATTATCCAACCAAAGGGCCGCTGGACGCATATTTGTTTTATAGTTTTTGAGCAAAGTACACGAAGATGAAAGATCTTGACCAATTCAGGCCATAAAGGCAAAAAGCCGCCAGTGAAACACGAAGGACTCGCCCCGACGGTGAGAGTTTCGGCTCTGGTTCTTGGCGGAAGCATGAAAGAGCCCCAAGTATTGCTTGTGCGTCACCGCCGAAAAGGTGCCAATTACTGGGCCTTACCAGGTGGTCGCCTCCACCATGGCGAGAGTTTCCAGGAGTGTGCCTTGCGCGAATTGAAAGAAGAAACAGGGCTCGAGGGTTCGACTGGTCCCTTTTTATTTTTTTCTGAAGCCCTGAGCCCAAACAGGTCGAAGCACATTATTCATATTTGCATCATTTGCAAAGTCAAGGGAGGCAAGATGCAACTAGGTGACGAACCGGTTCTCGCCGGTGTCGCTTATGTCAGTCTGGACGAGCTGATGCGGCTAAATTTGTATCCGCCGGTACAAAAACAGATACTTGACTACTCGCGCAATCATTACAATTCCAACCAATCTATAAACATTCAATATCTCGGCAATCTCTGGTTGTAGTATCATTTGACCCCTGCAAAACAAGCAGTTTCGAATTTTATAGAGAGAAATTGACGTCATGGCTCAGAAAAAAACAGCTCAGCAACGCGGCATGAAGCGTGCTCAAAAGGTTCTTGCACGTGCGCAAAGAACAGAAAAAGTCAGAAAAACCAGAGTACTCGCCAAGCTCGACCACGTGCATGGTGAAAATTGCGATCACAAACACTAAGGCTTAGGACCAGTCTTCACCAAAAGTGAAGGGTACGCCTCCAATGACCACATCGTCACCCGGTTCGATTCCGGACTGAATAAGCGCGTCTATCACGCCCATCTTTCTCAACACCGTATATAAGTACTGTACCGACTCCGGATCTTTCAGGTGAGTAACGGCAACCAGTCTTTCTTGACGTTGCCCTTGAACGTAAAATACATTTTTTTCTTGCGTGATTGTAAAAGAAGAATCAGCTTTTGGAAGCGCGTCTTCGTCTTCTTCGGCGATGAATTCATGTTGTGGCTCACTGGCTCTTTTTTCCATTTCGGTAAAGAGGAGTTTTTTTAACTTATCCAGACCTTTGTTAGAGCCGGTCATGCAAGAGATTCCAAAAACAGTCGAATCTGGAAATTCTTTTTGAATCATTTCGACTTTTTCGTCAGCTTCTTCGTCGAGCATCAAATCTGTTTTGGAAAGGAGAATGATTTGAGGCAAAGATTTGAGGTCGCCCCAGGCGGCAAGCTCTTTATTGACAATATTGATCGAACCTAGAATGTCTTCCTGGCTGATGTCGACCAGGTGAACCAGAAGTCGGTTGCGCTCTATGTGCTTGAGAAACTTGTGTCCAAGCCCGTGACCTTGAGCGGCGCCTTCGATAAGCCCTGGAATATCGGCTATGACGAAACCGTCTCCGCCATAAGGAGCCGGAACCACGCCGAGGTTTGGCGAAAGAGTGGTGAAGGGATAGTCGGCTATTTTGGGCTTGGCTGCGGTCAGTCTCTGCAACAGGCTTGATTTTCCGGCGTTTGGCAGACCCACTAGACCCACGTCTGCAATTAGTTTGAGCACAAGACGTAGGGTTCGCTTCACTCCAGCTTCGCCAGGTTCGCAGTGGTGGGGGGCTCGATGAGTCGGCGTTGCCATCGTGGCATTGCCTCGTCCGCCTCGGCCGCCTTGTGCGACGAGTACTTTCTGTTCTTGTGAGGTGAGGTCGGCAATCACTTTTTGCGAATTGACATCGCTCACCACAGTGCCTACAGGCACTTTGATTATCAAATCCTCACCTGCACGCCCGGTTTTGTTTTTAGACCCGCCCTTCTGCCCGTGAGGGGCTTCAAATTGGGTTTTGTAATGGAAGTCGAGGAGGGTTCGCATGTCGCGTGTGGCAACCAAATAAACATTGCCGCCTCGCCCCCCGTTGCCGCCGGCAGGACCGCCCATCGGCTCATATTTTTCGCGACGCCAGGCCAGCGCGCCGTTTCCGCCATCGCCGGAAGCTATGTCTATTATTACTTCATCTAGAAACTTATTCATACTGTCTAATAATCATATATATTTTCAAAAAGATGCATGATTTTATAAAAAGATGTCTATAGAAATATAGAAGTATTAGTGGAGGATCTGATCTTGGAAGAGAGAATTACAGTTCATGAAAAAGCTCGTGGTGAAACCATAAATGTATACATCGGCGAGTATCGCGGCACCAAGTATTTGCACATTCGTGAATGGTACCTGGATAAAGATCAGGAAGAGAAGCCAACCAAAAAAGGTGTGGCAATTCCGGTAGAAAAAATTGACGCATTGCGCGATGCTATCGATAGACTGGTTCCTAAAGGGAAATAGTCTGTCGGGGAGCGGAGTCAAGATTTAGTGCATCAAGTGCAACCTTACGCATTCAAAGCGTTAATAACTTTCATCTTCCTCTTAAGATTATCGGTCGCTGAATCTGTTTCGGCGCAAGAAAAAGCTCAAGAAGAAACTGAAGCAAGATCTCAAACCTCTCAAATCTCTCAAAGAGACCACTCACTTCAACTATCGAATGCTTCTCCTCTCCAGGGAGAAACCATAAAAGTAACTAGTACCGCTGGTGATGCTCAGACATCGCCGGCGGTTTCTTTCAATGGCGAAAGCATAAAAATGTTTCCTGCCGAATCTAGAAAAGGAAATGAGACTGGAGGCGATGGCACCAGATACGAAGCTCTTTTAGCAATTCCAGTTTTGCTCACGCCCGGCAATTATCCTGTCAAGGTCGGCAACCGGAGCCAGACTATACATGTGCAAAATGCACATTTTCGTATTCAGAATTTGACCCTGCCCAAAGACAAAGACAATTTCAATGCTTCTCCGGGCGAAAAGGAAGAAATGAATAAGGCCAAAGCCACCCTCACCGATACCAGAATGTGGAATGGCATCTTCGAAAAGCCGGTGAGTGGAGCGAGAATGTCTTCTTCGTTTGGGGTCAGACGCCGAGTGAATGGCAAGCTCTTACCAGATTATTTTCATTCTGGAGCTGATTTTGCTGCCGGCATCGGCACACCCATAAAAAGCGTGGCACCAGGAGTGGTGATTGCTGCAAGACCGCATAAGATAGCCAAATTGCACGGCAACTTCGTCTGTATCGATCACGGACAAGGTGTGATTTCGATTTATATTCATATGAATAGTATCGACGTGAAGAAGGGCGATCGTGTAGAAGCAGGTCAAAAATTAGGAACCGTTGGCAGAACAGGTCGTGCCAACGGTCCACATTTGCATTTCGGAATTTATGTCAATCAAACGGCGACTAATCCGAAATTCTGGTTCGAACAGAATTTCTAGAATGTAGCTGTTTGATTCCAGAACACGTCTTTGAGTGTTTTGGATGAATTGGATTCAGTCGAGATAGTCACTGAAGAAGGAGCGAAGAGGAATACTCCGTCGCCGATTCTTTGTTGGTGACCGTCGATTGCCCATGTAGCTCCAGAAAGGAAATCGACCACGCGCTGCGACTGTTCGTTGTCGAGCATGTGAAGATTCAAGAGAACCGATTTTCTGTTTCTCAAATGGTCGACGATTTCAAGCGATTCTTCAAACTGGCGAGGCTCGATTACGAGTACTTCGCTGGAAGGAGCTGCGCTTGGGTGCTCGACGATATTCGAGTGTCTTTCTTGAGTCAACATCGGTTGATGTTGGTGCTGAGGTAGCTCAGCGCGATTGCGGTCTAAGGCCAACTGCCCGTTGGTTGTGTAAGCGCTATCGGAAGTTTCGAAAAGATCTTCGAAATCTTCTTGTTCATAATTATCTGCCGGTCCGAACCAAAAACTTTTGAATTTTGCTACTAAACTCACCGCTTTCCTCCTTAATGCCTGATTGCCTTGCCTGCTTAATCCACCGTGTAAAAACTTCTAAAAACTTCTAAAACCCACTATTCATCAAATACTTCGAATTGCTTGTGCCACCATCATGCTGAACGATCAAATAATGCTCTTCCAATTCTAATCATTGTAGCACCATATGCAATGGCTTCGTTCCAATCGTCGGTCATTCCCATCGACAATTCTTTCAATTTTATTTGGTGCGAATTTTCCAATTCGATTTTGAGTTCGCCAAGTCCTTTGAAGCACTGACGCCAAATCGAAGGGTCGGGGCTGGCAGGACAAATAGTCATCAGTCCTTCGACTGAGATCGCATTCAAGCACAAAATCTCGTTCAGGCTTTCTTTTAAAGATTCAGGTGTGAAGCCGCTTTTGGATGGATCGGGAAGCACTTTTACTTGCAGTAAAATCTTTTGCACCAGTCCTTTGCTTTCAGCTTGTTGAGCAATTTCTCTGGCCAATCGCAGGGAATCTACCGAGTGAATTAAATCGAAATTTCCAACCACTTGCTTCACTTTGTTGGTCTGTAAATGACCGATGAAATGCCAGTGAGCAGAGCGCACCAAAGCTGGTGACAAATCCACTCTCTTTTTGAGCGCGTCCTGAACTCGGTTCTCACCAAATTCGGTGACACCCAAACTGAAGGCTTCTTCCATTTGCTTGCAGCTGGCTTGTTTTGAAACGGCTATGAGCTTGACTGGCTTATCGGCCAATATATTTCGTATATTAGCCAGCGCTTCAGCCAATGTCTCAGCCACCTCTTTCGCCACACTCAATGCAATCAGGCACCGTCAGCAACGTCTACTATTAAGCACCGCAAGGCCCTAATTTGTCAAGCCAAGCCACCATATTCGCTACTATCTAAAACCCGGACATGTAGCGGATATAGACGTGATCGAGTGATGGATGTTTAAGGTTATGCGCTGTATATAGAGTGCGGGTAGTGCCATCCTAGGCGGTGCCAATATTTCTTTTGAATAGCATGTCGTCCAGATAGAAATTTACTGCACCTGCTGCCGTGATTGCAGCAGTCCCTGCTTTGAAAACACGTTTTCCCAGCGAAGCGAATTTGAATTCAAGCTTCTGGGCAAGCTCGAATTCTTGATCTGAAAAACCGCCTTCAGGACCCACGACCAAATTTAGTTCTTTGGCAGATTGAGCGTGCATGCCATTTTCAATCAGGTGTAACAACGGCGGCGAGGATTTTCGTTCGGCCAGAATGATGTTCAAAGCGTCAGATTTTTTAGCTAAATCTTTCAAAATCTGATCGAGATTTTGCAGCGATTCCAGTCGTGGTAGGTAAAAGCCCTCACTTTGCTCGGTAGCTTCTTTTGCTATTGATAACCATCGCTCGTATCTCTTTTCAAGATCGCTTTCTTTTAATCGAACGACGCTATGCGCCGTAAAGCAAGGAGTAATCGAATTTACCCCGATCTCGCTCAGTTTTTGAATTGTCATTTCGAACTGGTCGCCTTTGAGCAAAGCTACCACTACGTTTAGTTTGGGTCTCTTGGTGTCTTCGGGTTCATGCTTCTTAGAACTTATTTCTGCCACCACTTGGTTTCTGGTTATTTGAGAAAGAATACATATATAAAGATTGCCATCTCCGTCGAGTAACTCAAATGTGTCTTTTGGCTTGGCTCGGAGCACTCGAGTAATTTGATGCACCTGACTTGGATTTGTCAGGGTGATGCGGGCATTAGCCTCATCGATATACTGTTTTGCCACTATGAAGCGATGAATGGTCATAAGCGCCCAGTATATTCCAAAAGAGTAATCGCTCAGTGTTATAATTCCGAGCATGGATTTGAAGGACTGGTTCGCTAAAAGGCGCGAGCGCCGCGAGCGAGAAAATTTAGAAGTAAAACAACTTCTTCCAACGGAAGATTATTGCGCTTTATGGAAGCGCTGTTTTCAGTGCCGCGAGCTTTTGTACACCAGAGACTTGAGAAGCAATCTGCAAGTCTGTCCTCATTGCCAGTACCATTTTTGTATAGGCGCTCCCGACCGCATTGAGCAACTCGCCGACCCGGGCACTTTCGAAGAAATAGATGCCGAGATGCGCTCCTCAGACCCGCTTGAATTCGTAGATACAGAAAGTTATCGCAAAAGACAGGTTTCGGCCGAGAAAAAATCAGGCGTGGTCGAAGCGATAGTGACAGGAACCTGCAAAATGAATGGTCACCTCACTGCTCTGGGAGTGATGGACTTCGCTTATTTTGGCGGTTCAATGGGCTCTGTCGTCGGCGAGAAAGTCGCTCGTCTGGTAGAGCGTGCAATCGAGCTTTCATGCCCACTCATCATTATTTCGAGTTCGGGGGGAGCACGCATGCAAGAAGGAATTCTTTCTTTGATGCAGCTGGCAAAAACGAGTTCGGTACTCAAAACCTTTGGCGACGGCGGCAATCTTTATATTTCGATTTTGAGCGAACCCACTTTTGGTGGTGTCACCGCTAGTTTTGCCATGCTTGGTGACATTATTATCGCCGAGCCTGGTGCGCGAATCGGCTTTGCTGGCAGACGTGTTATCGAACAGACCATCAGACAGAAATTGCCAGCAGATTTTCAGACCGCTGAATATTTGCTCAAGCATGGTCAGGTAGACATGGTTCTGCACAGAAACGAACTGAAAGACAAATTGACCAAAATGTTCGAATTCCACAAGAAAAAGAACAAAGAAATGGACAAGGCATTAGTTCAGTCGAGCTCTAAAAAAGCAGGTGGCAAGTAATGCCTGAAGTCAAAAAACAAGTTCCGCTCGAATTTGAAAAACCGCTAAACGTGCTTGCTCAGCAAATAGACAATCTGGAATCGCAACTTACCGAACAACCAGATTTAGAACCTGAACTGAGACATCTGAAAGAACAGTATACGAGTCTGCGCAAATCGCTCTATTCCAATTTGCGTCCAATCGACAGACTTGCAATCGCAAGACATCCTGAGCGTCCCTACACCCGCGATTATTTCGAGCGCTGGGACCCGGAGTGGATCGAATTGCACGGCGACAGACATGGTACCGATGACAGTGCCATGGTCGGTGGTCTGCTGGACTTAGGCAATGACCTCAAAATAGTAGCGGTGGGCACTCAAAAGGGTCGCACAATCAAAGAAAAGCAAAGCTGTAATTTCGGCATGCCCCAACCGGAAGGTTATGCCAAGGCGCTTCGTTTGTTCAAGCACGCCGAAAAATTCGGTCTTCCAGTAGTCACACTAATAGACACACCTGGAGCCTATCCAGGACTCGCTGCCGAAGAGCACAACCAGGCTCAAGCAATAGCTATCAACTTGCTCGAACTATCAGGCTTGACTGTGCCAGTGGTGGCAGTAGTCACCGGTGAAGGCGGATCTGGTGGAGCACTTGCGATTGGTGTCGCCAATCGTATTTTGATGCTAGAACATTCAGTCTATTCGGTCATTTCGCCTGAGGGATGCGCATCGATTTTGTGGCGCTCGGCAGACAAAGTTTCAGATGCTGCCCAGTCGATGAAAATCACTGCTCGCGAAATCCTCGAGCTTGGTGTCATAGACGGTATCATCACCGAGCCGCTTGGGGGCGCTCATAAAGACCCTGATGCCACGGCAAAAGCGGCAAAAAATGCGATTATGGCTCAACTGAGCGAACTGGTCAAACTGAGCTGTGCTGATGTCAGAAACGACCGTCAGAACAAATTCAGAGCCATGGGTAAATGGCGCGATCAGTAATTATTTGTGCTGACGTTTTCTGCGCTTGCCGCCACTAGGCGGAGTTTTCTTGCCGCCAGAATATTTCCCGATCAACTCGCCTGCTTGAGCTTTGAAAGATGAATCGTTATCCACTTTCTTCAGGTAAGCGATTGCTTCTTCGGTTTTGCCAGCATTGCCCTGCTGCTCGCCCAGCCGGACATACAAATGATTCATTTCTTCTTTGTCGCCAGCATTCAGTTTGCCCTGGCTATTAAGCGTGTTATAGACTTTGAGCGCGTCTTGATATTTTCCCTGACCAATGAGCTTTTTCGCTTCCTGGGTTTCGTTAGAGCCGGCGACGTCATCGCCGCCTTTGAAAAGCTGTGGTCCCAGGGTGAAAATCAAAATGGCTACGGCTAAAATGGCAAGAACTGAAGGCAATACCACTTTTTGCAGGACCGAAGCTTCGCTTCTACCTTTGACGAAGTCGGATTTATTGATTTGATGACCTTTTTGCGATTCGCTCTGAGCCTGACGCATTTGTTGACGCATGGCAGCCACTTGTTCTGCTATTCGATCGGCTTCGCTCGTGTTATTGAGAGCATTTAAGTCAGCCACGCTTGCTGTCGCTGGATCTAATTGAGATTGGCTCTGAGCCTGCACTTGCGCTTGCTGGGTTCTGTATTCTTCCATCGCTAGCGCTGCATAATCGATTGCACCAGTCCCGCGCTGAGCTGGAACGCTTACTTCCTGGCTGGTATTGCGTCTGTGCAAATGCTCGTCTTGAGCAAGCGGGCCCGGTTCGATTTCGCGCGAAGCGTTTCTTTGTTGGGGAGGAGCTTGGGGTTTAACAGGAGCTTTGATTGATTCCTCAAGGGCTGCTGCCATTTCTTCCATAGTCTGAAAACGGTCGTTTGGATTTTTGGAAAGAGCCTTATTGACCACTTCCTCGAGCGCATCAGGGAAAAGCAAACCTGGTTTCACCTGATTCAACGGTTTGGGAGGCTCGGACAAATGCATCGACATTACTCTAATCAATTCGTCAGAGTGGAATGGCACTTCACCAGTAAGAGTTTCATAAATAACGATGCCGATAGAATAAATGTCGCTACGGCTGTCCACTTTCGAGCTCGTGCATTGCTCTGGACTCATATAGGTAGGGCTTCCGCACACCGTTCCGGTGCGTGTGATTTTGGCCGACTCTGATTCTTCGACAATGCGAGCGATACCAAAATCTACCACCATAGGATAGAGCTTTTGACCACTGCGCTCGACCAGTACGATGTTTTCTGGTTTGACGTCGCGGTGGACCACACCATGTCTGTGTGCTTCTCCAAGGGCCGAGCAAACTTGAGTGAGAAGCGGAATAGCATCGTTCAACGACACTCTCTCGTTTTCAGCCAGATAGTCTGAAAGAGGAGTCCCAACAAGCAAATCCATCGCTATATAAGGTCGATTTCCCTGAGGTATTACACCAAAGTCGTATATGGTAATGATATTAGGATGGGAAAGTCGGCTCGACGCTTTTGCTTCCTGACGAAAACGTTTGATGAATTCTTCGTCCGAAACTAGATATTCATGCAGGACTTTGATTGCGACTTCGCGACCAATCAATTCTTGTACTGCTTTGTAAACTGTACCGGCTGAACCCTGCCCGATTACTGACTGAATGCGATAACGCCCTTCAATCACCATCCCCAAAAGGGGATCTTCACCCACTGTGACCATATTCGAACCGTCACGAGGGCAGATGTCCTGCTCTTGTGAGGTCTGGAAATTGCATACGAGGCAAAGCTTCATGGCTTAAGTAGTAATAGAAACGCCAACTAAAAACTAGTGTGTAGTAAAAACCCGATCAAAAACAAGAAATGCCAGTTTATCTTTTATATTACTTTTAAGTACCACTACTTGGAACGAACAAACCTTTTTCATTAGTAGCCAAGATGGTTGTCTTAATACGCGCCCATGTGATGCGCCGGACTTAGCAATAAAATCGATTGAGAAATCGACCACGGAATCCAACAGCAATTATCAGAACTTTTAATGACCGAAGAAACCAAAGAGCAAGCAAAACCTAAAAAAACAGCTCTCATACTGATTTTTTTCACCGTTTTTATAGACCTGGTCGGGTTCGGGCTTATTATTCCAGCCCTTCCAACCTACGCCCAGCGCCTCCACGCTGGCGAATTTACAGTGGGGATGCTGATTGCAAGCTACTCGCTGATGCAATTCTTTTTTACCCCCATTTGGGGGCGTCTGTCTGACAAGTTGGGACGTCGTCCCATGCTTTTGTTCAGCCTTGCAGCATCAGCTGTTGGCTATCTAATCTGGGGTTTGACCGATTCTTTATGGATGCTTTTTCTGTCGCGTCTGGTTGCCGGGTTTGGAAATGCCAATATCGCCGTTGCCCAGGCTTATATCGCCGATGTTACCTCGCTCGAGAACAGAGCCAAAGGCATGGGTCTGGTCGGTGCTGCATTTGGACTTGGTTTTGTAATCGGCCCTGCCATCGGTTGTGGCTTAAGCGCCATGGGAATGAGTCTTGGCGCGCTTGGTTTTGTTGCTTTCGGCTTCAGCTTGCTCGACTTCATTTTGACCGCTTTCTTGCTTCCAGAGCCCGAAAAACGATCCAATGCAGGAAACGAAAGGTTTGGAATTAGCCCCAAATTCTTTTTTGATGTTCTAACAAACGCGAAACTGAAAGTTTCACTGGCGATTTTTTTCATTTCCACATTCGCTTTTGCCAATATGGAAGCCACGCTCATTCTGCTCACGAACAAAATTTTCAAATTTAACGATGTTCAGAACATGCTGATGTTCCTTTATATCGGTATCCTGATGGTATTCGTTCAAGGTGGATTGATTCATCGCTTGAACAAAAAATACGGCGAGAAGAAGCTCATTATCATAGGCACCGCACTGATAGCTCTTGGTCTGCTTGCCACACCGATATCGCAAAACCCGGTCATCCTCTACGCGGCTCTTGCAGTGCTTGCTTTAGGGTCAGGAATAAATACACCTGCCAATCAGAGCATTTTGTCCAAACTGGCTCCAAGTGATACTGCAGGTGGTGTGCTTGGAGTGGGACAGTCACTTTCTACGCTGGGCAGAATTCTTGGACCAATCGTGGGTTGCTACGTTTTCGAGAAGCTTGGAGCGCAAAGTCCTTACATGATTGGTGCTGCCACCATGGTGATTGCCTTCGTCCTGGGCTTCATGTTGCCAGAACCGAGTCAGGAAGCAGTTTGATGTCAAGTGTCGCGTAAGAGCGGCAGGTTGCAAAATGAAAAAATATGTTATGATTAAAAGTAGCTTAGTATTTCTTTGCGTGTGCTAAGCAAGCAGTCAATAGAAACAAATTGTCGTTCTAGTCGTCGTAATCAATCAAATAATTCAAAACGCAAAAAGTAGTATCAATCATGGACTTACGTAAAATCAAAATGCAACCTCAAAATACCCAGGCTACACCTCCTAAACAGGTGCAAAAGCGGTACCAGCAAGATCTGAAGAAGTATCAGGCGCAAATCGAGAAAAGCAATAAAGCTGTCGGACGCAACTGCGCAGCTTGAGCTGCTTGACAGCGAGTTTCCGCAGAGCTGTCCGCAAACGTACTTTTTTTCAATTTGATCCCTAAAGATTATTAGAGTAAATCCGAAAGTAGTGCTATAGGATCTGTACTTGCAATAAGTGCAAATTCTTTGACTCAACTTTCTCGGGGAATCTTTTATGAAAGCTATGGTTTTGGCTGCCGGCGTAGGATCGCGATTAGAGCCTCTCACTTCCAGCGTGCCTAAGCCTCTCGTTCCAATCGCCAATACACCAGTGATGGAGCATATCGTAAAGCTTTTAGCTAAACACGGTATCAAAGATATCATTGCAAACTTGCATTATTTGCCTGAACAAATCAAAGCGTATTTCAAAGACGGACATGATTTAGGCATCAATATTCGTTTTATTCAAGAGGACGAATTGACTGGAGATGCAGGTGGTGTGCGAGCCTGCAAAGATTTTCTTGGAGACGAAACTTTTATCGTGTTAATGGGAGATCTGGTCACCGACGCGGATTTGACTAAAATCGTAAAAGAACACAAAGCCAAAAAAGCGATTGCCACAATTGCCTTGAAAAAAGTGCCTGACGTTCAACACTTTGGCGTGGCAGTGCAGGATGGCGAAGGCTATATTACCGGTTTTCAGGAAAAGCCCGCTCTTAAAGACGCGCTTTCCGATATGGCTTCAGCTGGTATTTATGTGCTTGAGCCTGAAGTATTCAAACACATTCCCGAAGATGGAGTGTACGGTTTTGGTCGTCAACTCTTCCCCAGTTTGATTGAAAAAGGACTGCCTGTTTTTGGCAGCACAATCGAAACTTACTGGTCGGATGTCGGCACTCACGAACAATATAAACAATCCAATTTTGATGTATTGAACGGGCTTGTGAAAACAGCTCAGCCACTGGATCAAAAAGCAAAACGCATAGAAAAAGACGGGTCGGTTATCTGGATCGAGCCTGGCGCTGAGTTGTCAGAATCAGTCGAAATCAAGTCTGGAAGCCGCATCTTGATTGGTGCCGGTAGCGATGTAAGTGCTGGAGCAAAACTTGCTGGAGTAGTAGTGCTTGGTAGTCGCTGTCATGTGGAGAAGGGCGCCTGTATTGAAAACGCGGTGCTCTGGTCCGATTGCATAGTGAAAGCGGATGAAGTGGTGAAAGACTGTATTTTAGGCAAAGATTGCGTGGCAGAAGTCTGCTCAAAGCCACGTGAGGTGGCTGCCGTAGCGGGCGGTTCACCTCGAGCCACAAGAACATTAGCTAAGTAATCAGGAATTTCCAGTCGCGACTGCTTGAATCGAAGTGTCAGACTGAGCTGCTTTCCAAATTTCCATCCAGAGCCAATAATCGTATGGACTGAGAGTTTCGTATTCTTCAGTGCCTTCGATTTTTTTTGGAGCAAGCAAGCACAGCCATGTGTGCGGATTAGGGAACCTTTTAGCAAGGCTATAGCAATCTGCCATCCAGAGTATTTGATCTGTTTTGTTATTGGTGACCATGAGGAGCCCTTTAAAAACGGAGTCGGAATCTAGATGGAACGGCACACTGTTGTCATTTGCATCTTCTACATGTCTTTTACCCAATCGAAGATGCCCCGAAACCGATTTAAGAAACCTAGTCCTATTCTGGTTTTCTAGAATACAAAACTGAAAGAAATTGTCCGTGTTTTTGCGTGCTGCAGCGTCTTTACTCGCTTATCGCTCTATTCAATTAATTCATTAACCTGGGGGCCAAACCATTTGTCTTCCACCTATTAAATGTAGGTGTAAGTGGTGGACTGTCTGACCGCCTTCATCACCTGTATTTACTACGAGCCTGAAGCCGTTTTCCAGTTTCAATTTGAGTGCCAGCTCTGCTGCTTGTTGAAAAAGAGTCCCGAGCAAAGCCCTGTCTTCTGCGCTCTCGCTAAGTTTGCTTATATCTTTAACGTGCTCTCTTGGAATAATGAGAACGTGTGTGGGCGCCTGGGGACTGATATCGTTGAATGCGACCACATCTTGTGTCTCGAGCAAAAATTTGCTTGGAATTTCGCCTTTGACAATCTTGCAAAATATGCAATTCAAGTCGGGTTGTCGAGTATTGGTTTCTAAGCCCATTCTAAAGCCCCTTTTAAAAAAGAATAGCCAGTTTTCACTTCAGAGTTTATGCTATTAGGCGACTCGTCGGAGGAGAAATTTTCCATGACAACTGAAAATCAGTTGCTGCAAAAATGTTTGGTTTTACAAAAGGCTTTGTTTTCTTCTTTGCGTTTGAAGGAAGTGCTCGAAGCTGCAGTCAAACAATTCGCCGAGCTGTCTGGCGGCGCTAAAATCGCCATTTTCCTTTCAGACAACGAGAATATGTCATTCAAATTGATGTCTGAAAAAGGCTATTCGCCAAAGACTCTGGTCAAAATGCGCGAGCTGCCTTTCGCTGCTGAAAGTCTTCTCAAAACAGTGGTGCAAAAACGAAAGCCCGCTTCGCATAAAAGCATGGCAGAAGCAGTAGGCATCAGTGCCGACATTATGAAAGGCGAAGGGTCTAAAGCGCAAATGGCTTTGCCCCTTATTTCGCACAACTTACTTGTTGGTGCGGTACTAATGGATTTGAGCAAGCCAGAAGTCATTTCTTATGCCGATTTTTACAATGAAGTAGCTGGCATAACTTCACTTGCGATTGCAAATTCAATTTTGTTTGGTCGCTCCGAATACGAACGCGAACGTGTTTCCACTCTATATAAAACCGCATGCTCACTCACTTCTAGCATGTTGCAAATCAACGAAGTTTTGCAAATCGCATCCGATACTGCAATCGTTCTTGGAAATACTCCGTGCTGTGCTGTTCT
Source organism: Cyanobacteria bacterium TGS_CYA1 (assembly GCA_026129135.1). GTDB lineage: Bacteria > Cyanobacteriota > Vampirovibrionia > Obscuribacterales > Obscuribacteraceae > Aved-18. The sequence continues at coordinate 147,990 of JAHCIQ010000008.1, forward strand.
GCTCATCGATGACACGCACAAAAAGTTCCGTCTTGCCGCCTTCAAAGGTCTTGAAGGAACAAGCTTGAACGAATACGACCTTACCGTATCCGATTCGATTGCTGGAAACGTGCTCAAATCTGGCAAAGTCGAATATTTCGGTGACGAGCAGCGTCGTCCTTATGGAATGCCCAAAGCCACTGGTGGAAGCGAATTCCGCTCGGTGCTTTCATTGCCCATTCTTGCCGACTCGGGTACCAAGGGCAAGAAAAATGGCATCGGAGTTCTGCAAGTATTTTCAACCGAATTCAAAGCATTCAACAAAGAACAAATCGAATTGCTCGAATCGTTGTGCTCTCAGGTCGCAGCATCGCTCAGCGTGGCTTTGACGCACCAGACAGCTGCGGCTCAAGCCTCTTACGATGCGAATACTGGCTTGTACAATCGACTTTATTTCGACGATGTTTTGCCCAAGGAAGTAGAGCGAGCCCAGCGTCACAAGCATCAGCTGGGGCTTTTGCTCATCGACATTGATCATCTGGGTCAAATAAACGACCATCTGGGTCAGAAAAAAGGCGACGAAGCTATTGCGTATGTTGCGTCCAAAGTGAAAAAGACTTTGCGCGATATTGATATCGCTTGCCGTTATGGCGGTGAAGAGCTCGTTGTTATCCTACCTGAAACACCCGAACAAAATCTTTTCATGGTAGCTGAGCGTTTGCGCAAGAGCATTCGCAATGACACAGCCCCTGGTGTTGGCACTGTCACAGTATCTGTGGGGGTATCTTCTTATCCGAATCTGGCTTCGTCTCCTCAAGAGCTTGTAACCACCGCCGAACAGGCTGTGAACATCGCTAAATACGAAGGACGTGACAAGTGCGTGCTCGTCAGTTTGCCTGATGCAATGCAGCCGGGCGACATCTCCTGGGGCGACCTTGCTAAGCAAGCTAAACTTGCAGTCGTCGCCGAGCGCCAGTCTATGCTGCACAGCCGCCTCGATGTCAGCGCCGAATACGCATCCTGGTTGCATGCTCCGCCGCAACTGGTGAGCAAGAAGAAGAAATAATTTAGAAAAGCTAAACGGCAAAAATTAAGAAAAGCGCAAAAACTCAGGGGTTTGCCCCGGCGTTTAATACACTTTCATTATAGAGAGTCCTCTTCGTGTCACCTTGCATATAACGCAAGCACAGATGAAGGACCCCGGTTTATGGCTCATGGACCCTTAAGGAGGAACCAAGCATTGGCTACAGCATCTGCTACCAAACTAACACTCAAACCACTCGCCGATAGAGTTGTCGTCAAGAAGCTCGAGGCTGAAGAAAAAACAGCCGGCGGAATTGTTTTGCCTGATTCAGCCAAAGAAAAGCCACAACAAGGCGAAATCCTGGCTGCAGGTCCTGGTCGTTTTGACGAAAAAGGCAATCGTCAACAAATGGAAGTCAAAGTTGGCGACAAAGTTTTGTTCGCTAAGTATTCCGGAACAGAAGTCAAAATCGACGGCGTTGAATATTTGATTCTTGCCGAACGCGACATTCTCGCAGTAATCGGCTAATTCAAAATCACCATAATAAGGAGATAAAACTCAATCATGGCTAAACAGATTGTATACAGCGAACAAGCCCGTCGCGCTCTTGAGCGTGGTGTCGACCAAGTCGCTAACACAGTTAAAATTACATTGGGACCTGCTGGACGCAACGTTGTTCTCGAAAAGAAATTCGGCGCTCCTCAAATAATCAACGATGGTGTTACCATCGCTAAAGAAATCGAACTGGAAGACAAACTCGAAAACGCTGGCGCTCAGCTCGTTCGCGAAGTTTGCACCAAAACAAATGATGGCGCCGGAGACGGTACCACCACCGCTGCAGTTCTTGCTCAAGCAATGGTCAAAGAAGGCTTGAGAAACGTTGCAGCTGGCGCTAACCCGATGATTCTTCGTCGTGGTATCAACAAAGCCGCCGAATTCGCAGTAGCCGAAATCAAAAAATTGGCTAAGCCAGTCGAAGGCAAAAAAGAAATCACTCAAGTTGCCACCATCTCTGCTGGTAACGATGAAGAAATCGGAAACATCATCGCTGACGCAATGGACAAAGTTGGCAAAGATGGCGTAATCACCGTTGAAGAATCTAAATCCATCGCCACCGAACTCGAAGTGGTCGAAGGCATGCAGTTCGACAAAGGTTATGTATCAGCTTACTTCGTGACCGATGCAGAAAAAATGGAAGCCGTCCTCGACGAGCCATTCATTCTTTGTGTCGACAAAAAAGTAAATCTTCTCGCTGACATGGTTCCAGTGCTCGAGAAAGTTGCTCGCTCCGGCAAGCCTTTCTTGCTCATCGCTGAAGATGTAGAAGGCGAAGCTCTTGCAACCTTGGTTGTAAACCACCTCCGCAAAGTACTTCCTTGCTGCTCGGTCAAAGCTCCTGGCTTTGGCGATCGTCGCAAAGAAATGCTCAAAGACATTGCAATCTTGACCGGCGGTCAAGTAGTTTCTGAAGAAACCGGCACCAAGCTGGAAAACGTTTCAGTTGAAATGCTCGGTCGTGCTCGTCAAGTCATTGTCAGCAAAGACAAAACAACCATCGTTGCTGGTAAAGACTCCAAAGAAGAAGTTCAAAAGAGAATCGCAGTTATCAAACGTCAAATCGAAGAATCCGATTCTGAATTCGACAAAGAAAAACTGCAAGAGCGTCTTGCCAAATTGGCTGGCGGCGTAGCCGTTATCAAAGTTGGCGCTGCAACCGAAACAGAATTGAAAGATCGCAAATTCCGTTTCGAAGATGCTCTTAACGCAACCAGAGCTGCAGTCGACGAAGGCTATGTCCCTGGCGGCGGCACCACATTGCTCAACATCTCACAAAAAATGGAAGCAAAATCCAAAGAGCTCCATGGTGATGAGCGCACTGGTTTTGAACTCGTTATGAGAGCTTTCGAATACCCTGTTCGTCAGATTGCCGACAATGCCGGCTTGTCTGGTGAAGTTGTAGTCGAAAAAATCAAAGAGAAAAAACAAGACGGCTACGGTTTCAACGCCATGAAGTTCGAATATTGCGACATGGCTAAAACTGGAATCATTGACCCAGCTAAAGTAGAGCGTTTCGCTATTCAAAACGCTTCTTCTATCGCTGCAATGTTCCTGACCACCGAAGCACTTGTGGTCGACATGCCCGAAGAGAAGAAAGCTCCAGCTATGCACCCAGGTGCTGGTATGGGTGACTTCTAATCGAAGCCTAAAAGCTAGAAAGACCGAAAAAAAGGACTCCGCTAGTGCGGGGTCCTTTTTTTTTTATATCTACGCCCCGAACTCAAAACCTGCCACTCCGCAGTCTTTCATCCCATCTCAAAACCATATCCGTTAACGGATATGGTTTTTTGTGTTGAAGTCGAATTCCGTGGTGCTACTACGGCGGCTAGTTATTGCAGTCGTTATCTGAGAGCGTATCCGTTAACGGATATGGTTTCAGAACGAGGTCTATTTGTAGATGCTGAAATTGCTGCGACCCCAGTAGCGCTGCAACTCACGCCCCTTATTTCTGAAATCAGTACCTGCTTCGTGCACGCCACCATTGGCGTATCTGTTGTCGCCCCATTTGACTATAGTCATTTTGACCACGCCCACACCGTCAGCGTGGAAACCCAATTCTCGAGCTACGCGAGAACTCACATCTAGTTCTCGAGGTTTTCTGGCAACTTTTGTAGCGGAATCATCACCTTTGATTTTGGGACCGTCATCATTGATTCGCACACCCTTCACCACTTTTGTCACGCCAGTAGTTGGATCCGTGTATTCAAGGTCCACAATTGTGTTGAAAGGCAAGGTACGATGAGCCGCAGTCAACGCCTTAGAGTCGAAACGCTCCCCGTTTGCGGTGAAGTCATCGTTATAGTACGAAGTAACTACATTTTTTGATCGACCTTCCAGGTGCTGACCACCGAGAGGCAATTGATCGATGGTAGGAGGATTTTTTTTGTCAGAAGTCGTAAACGACTCGAATGTTGTTGAAGCTGCTTGGATTAATGTTTTTGCGCCGGTCGACTCTAAGGGTGGAGCAGGATCATCAGCTTTTTTGGGCGGTACCTCTGCTTTGGGAGGATATAGCCATTTGTGGAAACTATTGAATAATTCAGTAGGCGATGGCAACATTCCGGCTACTTGGACATTCTGGTCAGGATTCATGGCTTTCATTGCCGAACGCCATTCGCTCAACGACGAATTGAAAGCTCCATCTAAGGGTCTGCTGTTTGCTAAGTTTGTGCCAAACTGGTCGTTCTCTGGAGTATGAGATTCCGGAGTAAAGTCGTTATTCGTTGGTTGGTTGCCTAGAGACATGAAACCGTGACTGAAAGGGATAATTAGAGTCTAGTTCAAAATGGCGCAAAGTCAATGGAATCAAGCCTTTTGGGCATCGTGATTCCACCATGATCGACGAATTTTTAATATCCGGGGCATATATTTGGATAGGGCGTATTGATTTATTATTAAACACGCCTTATGATGGCTATCTCTCCTCTTGGAATCATTTGGCAATGGCTCAAACTCAAGCAGAAGCTCCAACCGAGCTCTATACTGGCCCGGAAGGAGGACAGCCTCTTGTCTCCGATGGGCATGATGTCGCTGAAATGCTCAGAAGCACGTTTGATTCTGTAAAAACCTTCTTGTCAGACGTTAGCGGAACGAAGCCTGACATTATCACTTCTACTGCCAGCCAAGTAGTCAACGGTAAAGCTCCGTTTGAAAGCGTCATGCAGAATTTGACTGACCTCAAAAGTCAGGCAAGTTAAATGACCTCTCCACTTATTTCGAATCTAATTATTCAGTAGGACTTCGTGAACAACTAGTTCAAAACTATCCGTGTCGAGACGTTGAAATCGACAAGGTTCTTGGCGCCAGTTCGACTGACAAGCCTGCGGATCCTATGCTTGGTGGACTGTCTAGAGACCAGCTAAAAACCGTTCTAGATAAATTTCCAGAGTTGAAAGGCGTAATTAGTAATCCTGATGTTTTGGGCGCAATGGTCCAGAACGAAAGGGATCACACTTACGATGATATGAGAGTTCTAAAGGTGCCTGTTTTTGAGGACACAATAATCGATGGAGCACTAAAGACAATCAATTGGACTCGCAACTTCTTTGGAATGAAGGACACAACTGAGCTAATGTCCACCTGGAAGCCAGAGGAATTAAAAGCAAAGGCTGAAAAGACTGGCGGCATTTCTGGGTTTGTAAACGGATTGAGCGCAAGTCTCAAGGACAGAGTTTTGCATTTGTCCGTGGGTGAAGGACAGGTTCAGATTCGCAATATAATTGCATTGCAAGAGCAAGAACGCGCTGCTGGTCGTGACGTTCCTACTGTTGCTAGCGCCCTTACTGCAGAAGGGTCAGCTCAACTTGTTGGAGCTTATTTTGCAAAATCGGTGCAAATGTTGAATGACCAAACAATCACAGATCCAGAGTTGAATCCCTTCATGGATAGAAGCAGACCTTCGGTTGTTAAAGGTTTTGCTGAAGCACAGGAGATGTGGAATGAGGGTAAAAGAACGAACAATCAGGATCTTATGCAGCGTGCAGTGATGATGACTTATAACCCTGGCATTTCCAATTCGGATCCAACCAAGTGGAATCCAGAGCGCATCTTGAAGCATTATCTGGGCAAATAATTAGACCGCTCGAAAATTTTGACGCACCACATATAGTGATAGCCCACTACCTTTTGAAGGGGAATGGGCTATCGTTGCCGGCGCTCTTTCGAGCACCTTTAATCAGACTATCTTGATTTGGTACTATATGTAGTACTGATTTTACTTGGCTTGCTGCCGTTGTATTTGTAGTTAGTCACTTTCCAGACGGCTTTTTTGGCTGGCTTGCGCAAAGAAGTTCTTCGGCTGGTGCGCGACTTGCTGCCACGTGCAATCTCTGTGATTTGCGACGACATCGCCTGGCGCTCACGCACTGTACGTGCACGAGTTCCTGCGGGCGATGGGGTGACGTTAGCCGGAACGTTCGCTTGGGGTTCGACTGGCACCGTAAGCTGACCTCTGCTCATCGTTTCGTCATTCACTTCAGCCTTGCTCTCGTTCTTGGTCGTTGCCTGCGACGAGGCTTGACTTTGAAGCGGTCCACCCGAAAGTGACTCAGCATGCGCAGCCGGTGCGACCACGACGCCCGCGACTGCTAAAATTATGCCTAGTGTGGCACTTGTTGTGATGCTCGTTTTCATTTCTGCCTCCAAGAGACTAACTGTCTTCGTCTAACTAATTGCATTCGTTTTTATTTCACACGGTTTTGCGTCCGGAAAGAAGCTCGAATACAAAGAGCACACCGGCAACCAACAACAGGGTGTGAATCATGTCACCACCAAAGTGTGTGAGAAAACCGACGAACCATAACAACAGAATTAAACTCAAAATCGTATACATAATGCGTCTCCTTAAACCTCCAGGACTCCATCTGCCCTACTTTTGGGATAGCATAGACGTTTAATCTAGTGCCGTTTCCATTTAAAAAAGATCGGGCAAAGTACATCAAGAAGCCCTTCCTGCGAGGAATTACGCAATGCCCTTAAAAACCTCCGACGCGCTTGTAGACCCATTAATATCCTTAAAAAAGGAGTTTTTGGATAATCCTTATCCTACGTATGCGCGCTTCAGAGAGGAAGCTCCCGTTTTTTGGAGCAAAAAGGGCGATTACTGGCTTGTAAGTAAATACGTCGATGCCAATGACATTTTGCGCGATTTGAGCTACGAGAAGGGGCCACCCAAATGGAAAACAATGGACCCCCTGATTAAATTGTTGCCCCAACTCTTTCCAAATTTGAAACAACAATTCGAGTTCAGGGGCAAAAGCATGCTTCAGCAAAACCCTCCGGACCACACGCGTATGCGGGGTCTTGTGAACAAGGCTTTTACGCCAACGATGATAAGTCGCTTGCGCTCACACATTCAAGATATTGCAGACAAGCTGATCGACCAGATCGAATCTAAGAAAACTGGTGAAATGGACCTGGTCTCTGAATATGCATACTTATTGCCGATTACTGTTATTTCTGAAATGCTCGGCATTCCAGAAGGCGATCGCGAGCAGTTCAAAAGCTGGTCGCAGTCTTTGACCGAGGCGCTCGAGCCGACATTTTCTTTGCCTAAAATTCAAAAGGCAGGCAAAGCAAATCGCGAAATTATCCAATATCTCACTCCCTTAGTCGAAGAGCGTCGCAAAAATCCCCAAGAAGACCTTATCAGTGCGCTCGTGCAGGCTGAAGAAGCAGGGGACAAGCTTTCTTATCAAGAGTTACTTGCTAATTTGATACTGCTTCTGGTGGCAGGGCATGAAACGACAGTCAATCTTATCGGCAATGGAACGCTGGCTTTGTTGCGCAACCCGGATCAGTTAGCCTTGTTGCGCTCCAAACCCGAGTTGATTAATACCGCCGTAGAAGAATTCCTTCGGTATGAAAGCCCGGTTCAGCTTGTTCGTCGTCAGTGCGGACAGGACCTCGAGCTTGGGGGGCAAAAAATGAAAGAGGGGCAGTCGATGTTTCTGCTCATAGGGTCGGCAAATCACGACCCAGAACAGTTTACGAACCCCGAAAAGCTCGATATCACCCGCACGCCAAACAAACATCTGGCGTTTGGAGCCGGAATCCATCACTGTCTGGGATTTTCACTGGCTGGGACCGAGGGACAGATAGCAATTAACACTTTGATTAATCGCCTGCCGCATCTCGAGCTTAAAAAGGATGCACGCCTGGAAGTGAGAAAACCATTCGCCTTGAGAGGTATGAAAGCCATACCAGTAGTCTTTTGACCGAATCAAGCCTTATACGGCTCGAAAAACAAATATGGCTTATTCTGCCAAACGCCTGATTTTACTTTCAGAGGTCCGGCTGGGTTTAGCTTGAATGCGACTTGATTGGGACTGGCGTTGACTGTCTCGATTTTTGACTGGCAAATCCAGGACCAGTCGACTGCGCAAACAGCTTCGCTTAAAGCAGGAAGGTCAGCCGCGCTCACTATTGCAGGTTCTATAGCCGCGGTCGTTTTATTTGGTTTGAGTACGAAGCCCACACCACTTGCGAGTTTCAGGTAAAAACAGTCCAGGCTGCTTTGGGCCGATTCTATGGTGTGCCCGGCTAATTCTTCGATTTTATTTGGAACTTGAGTATTCATGGACTAAATTCTAACATTCCATACTGCTAGACTGTTGCAATGAATCAAAATGATCCAAATCAAAGAGACTGGACCAAAACATATTTTCATCGCTATCACAATCTGACCAAGCACACGGTCGAGAAGCTCTTAGCAAGCGGAAGGTCTCTGGACTGGAAGAATCAGCCTGATCCGTTCAGGCATTACAAAGCAGAACTGGTAGAGTTGCCTGTGCTTGACCTGCTTGAATTGCTTGAACCCGAAAAGAACATAGGATTTTTTGATTTGCCTGCACCACAGGCGGTGCCGTTTGATTTTTCTTTTTTATCGTCATTGTTATTCAACAGTTTTGCCATCTCAGCCTGGAAACAAGTTGTCGGAACTAATCATAAATGGGCACTGAGAGTGAATCCTTCATCTGGCAATTTACATCCGACCGACGTTCATCTCTTCTTCGACCAGGGAGCTTTTCATTATCGTGTAGACGAGCACAAATTGGAGAAGCGCAGCTCGATTGATATGCGCGCAGTGCTTTGCGTCGAGCTTGGCTTGAGCGAAGAGTTTGCGCCACCACTTTTAATTTGTTTGTCTTCGATATTATGGCGCGAGGCATGGAAATATGAATCGCGCGCTTTTAGATATTGCAATCATGACCTTGGGCATGCGCTTGCCGCACTGGAAACAGCAGCAAATATTCACGGTTGGCATACGGTTAATTTTGGACTTTTCGACGATAAAAAAATGACTGATCTTTTGGGATTTTCGCTCAATCAAGAACATCCATTGTCTTTCGTCGGTTTATACCCCGAGCAAAAATCTGCATTCAAGTCAGAGAAAAAGAATGAGTTTATTTCCAAAACCGATACAAAAACCGATACCAGTAAAATGATTCAACTAGTGAGCGATTGCAATCAATTGTCGAGCGAACAAATCGATTATCCGCTTATAAACAAAGTATTCGAATCAACTTGTTGCGACAATGAACAATGGATTGAAGCGCGCAACAGATTCACTACATTTGATACCTACTCCCAAAAATCGTTGTTGCAAATTATGTTTGGCGAAGACCAAAATGCAATTGAAAACGAAAGTTTGAAAGTCACAATGCCTGTGGTTACCAAAAAGCCTTTGGCTCGCGAAGTGGTCCGCACTCGCCGCTCGGCTGTAGATATGGATGGACAGACTTCAGTCTCGAAAGAAGTGCTCGATTTGATTTTGCTTCAATCGACCAGAGGTTTCAACGCCGATTTTCAAACAAAAAAAGAAGACAAGTTCAATCTCATTCATTTGTTTTTATATCTGCACCAGGTAAATGACGTGACGGCTGGGCTCTATTATTTCGACCGATTAAACGAAAGACTGATCGCTTTGAAAAAAAGCGACCAGCGTCATTTTGCTCGCTCAGCAAGTTGTTTTCAGGATATCGCCTCGGATGGCGTTTTTGCAGTCTCGATGGTGGCAGATTTCAATACTGCCAATGAAGTTTTTGGCGAGCGTGGTTACAGACTGGTCCATCACGAAGCCGGCTATATAGGACAACACTTTTATCTGGCCAGTCACGCCTTAGGACTCGATGCTACCGGAATCGGATGTTTCATAGACGATGCGATAAACTCTTATATTCAATTGCCTTCAGGCTTTGAAGTTGTTTATAATTTCACGTTCGGCTCTGCTTTGCACGACCCCAGATTGACCACGCTTCCAGCATATGACTTTGAAAAAAACAAAAGCACAGAAAAACAAAAATAAAATCAGCGACAAAGAGCTCAATCAAGCTCTGGGGCTATTTCCTGCCAGTAAAGACATTGCCAAAGGAATCAAAGCGATAAGCAAAAAAGATCTCGATTTTGCTTCGATAGAGGCTCTGGCAGGCAAGTTGCAAGTTTACGATTGGCCTGCCGATTTCGAGTCGCTGGCTCGAATAATCGTGGGACAACAACTGTCGACCCTGGCAGCTCTATCTATCTGGAACAAAGTAAAAGCGACAGTGGCGGTCACTCCCAAAGCAATTGACAAAGCCAAGGTCGAGACGCTCGCCTCCTGTGGTTTGAGTAAAGCAAAAATTGCCAGTCTCAAAGCGCTCAGTACCGAGATTCTTACCGGGAGACTGGATCTAGAAGCTTTGCATGAGCTTGACGACGAAGAAGCTATTGCCGAGCTGATTAAAGTAAAGGGGATAGGACCCTGGACGGCTAATATATACCTTCTATTTGGCTTGAAACGCCTTGATTGTCTGCCGGCTAACGATTTAGCCCTGCTGCTCGGCTATCAGGCTCTGAAGGGCTTAGAGCGGGCTCCTACAAGCAAAGAATTGATTGTGCACTGCCATGATCTGAAACCGCACAGAGGCGTGGCTGCCCTTCTGCTCTGGCAATATTACAGACATATCAAATCTAAACCAGTTAAAGTGACTAAATAAGCCTATTTGAAATGATTGTATAACGGATTGAAAACCTTGTTCAATGCAGGCGTATAGGTCATGCCGTAAGTCTGACCAAAGAATAATCCGCTTGTAAATCCATAGTATGAATTAGTAGCAACGCGTGAAAGACTATGAGAATCGACTTTTTTAAAGGCGAGGTCGGTAGCTTCTCTTGCAATCGGCTCGTACATTCCATAAAGCGACCATGACGAACCGTGACGCAAATATGATTCGGTCATATACATTCCGAGTCCTTTGTTATTTACATCAAAAGTGGTAGTGAGTTTACCGGGGTTGATAGTCTTGACACCATATGTAGTGCCAAATTTATCTATCCAGCCTTCGGTCATACGAGTCGAAGCCCTTTGTGCCGGAGCCCAAAGCGCTCCGGTAACGAATCCAGTTGCCGCATCGTAATAGGGATCGCTGTAGCGACCATCGATCGCTTTGAGAGCAGTATTTCCAGCTGCCACAATGGCGCCGTCGTGAAGCATCGAGGCTGGCACATTATTGCCTATTGCAGTCAAACCGCGCGCAAGCATCGATTCGCCTTTCATAACAAACTGCGCACCCCTAAGCCCGGTAAGTGCAAATGGCACCGCAAGAGCGACAGTGTTAACCATATTGCGCTGACTCTTTTCGTAATCGTTTACCACGGGCTCGATTAAAAGACGTCTTTGTATTTTCTCATTGTTTGGGCGTTCGAGTTCCATTCCAGTCAGAGCCAGATAAGTCTTTCTGAATTCTTCCAGGTTGCCTTCTTTAGCTAAAACTTGCAGACGTTCGACTTTTAGCTTTTCCTGGTCAAAACGAGCATTAATTGTGTTCGAGCCGTTTGTAGTGCCAAAAAAGTTCTTTACTCCATCAAGCGGCCGTCCTAGCAGTTTCCCCTGCGAGTCAACTTCCTGATTGAATTTAGTGCGAGTTTCGTCGAATCGGGTCTGAATCTCTTGAGCTACGCGGCTCATGTGAGTATTCTGGTCGGGCACGGGAGCGGGACGAGTTGCCTGCGCAATTTCGAGCAAATTGAGCTTCGAGCCAGTAATGTCGCTCTGAGCGAGTCTGACCGAATCGGATGCTGTGTTTGCATTTGGCGATTCATTAGCGCTTGATTCGAAGGTGTTTTGCTCTGACATAGTAAGTTTATATATAAAATCAAGACCGTATTCACTGGTAAGATTACGTAATTGGTCTGGGGACAATACGATATGGAAAAGATTAAATCTAAAAGCACCGCTCTTATTTTGATAGACGTGCAAAAAGGATTTGATTCGAATTACTGGGGTGTGCGCAATAATCTAGATGCAGAAAAAAATATGCAGCGTTTGCTTTTGCACTGGCGCGAAAATAAAATGCCAATAGTTCACGTAAAGCATGTCTCGACCGAGCCAGAATCTCCACTGCGACCCACTCAAGATGGCAATGATTTTAAACCAGAAGTAGAGCCTCTTCAGGGCGAACACATCGAAGAAAAAAATGTGAACAGTGCTTTTATCGGCACCGGGCTCGAAAAGTATTTGCGCCAAAATAATATTGGCAAAGTAGTTCTGGTCGGGCTCACCACAGACCACTGCGTCTCTACAACAACTCGTATGGCAGCCAATTTAGGATTCGATACTTATGTGATTTCAGACGCCACAGCAACATTCAATCGCACCGCCCTTGATGGCAAGAATCTCGACGCTGATTCGGTGCATGAGTTTGCATTAGCCAGTCTGAATGGAGAGTTTGCAACTGTTGTTGATACAAACGCGGTCTTGCATCTTCTGGACAAAAATAGTGACTGAGCTGGTTGAACATTATTTTGCAACTCTAGAAAGTTGGCAAGAAACAAACGACTTGCGCGAAGCTGTTTTATTCGAATTGGTTGAAATAGAATTTCCTGCGCTTGATGCGGAAATAGAACGATTGATACGTTCAAAAAAAGTTTCTAAAGTAGAACTTGCTGAAAGCGCAATCGACGATCTTCTTGTTTATTTCAAAATGGACATCAACCGCTATTTGGAAATTTTTTTTGAAATAACAAAAGAGTATGTTCCATACAAACTGTTTAGAGCTGCTAATGAAGGCAATAAAATGCTACTGAGGAAGCGGCTGGACGAAAAAAATCCGATGGCGCTTTACGCACTGGCATTTTGTGCAGATGATTATGCTGTAAAACAATTTGCGGAATGGAAAAAACACCTGCCACCCTGGATCCGAAATGAAAATACAGCAATTGAAATCTTTACGCGCGATGCGGGTTGGGAACTCGATGAGGATGAGCAGAAACGACTTTTATACGATCCAAACTGTTTTGCAATAACCGTATATCACGATGATAAATTTGATACAGGACTAATCTGCCAACGTTGTAATCGAGCAATGCTTTCTATCGAGTTCCACGACGACAAAGTAGGTAGTAGAAATCACATACCGTTTTGCGACTTATGCAATGGAAGAGAAGGAATTGAAACACCCAAATGGATAAAGAAATCGCCGAGCATTGGTGGAACTTTACGTCTTGAAATAGATAAAAACCTCCGAGATCCGTTCTTTTCTTTGAGCCAATTTTATCGAAGTTCTTACAGTCAAATCGGAGGCGTTCCTTGTTGGATTCAGGACCCTGAATATCCTTCGTGCAGTAAATGTGCAAGGACCTTGATTTTCCACGCGCAGCTCAATGCCTATGATTTCGTCAATGTGGAAATCTGGGACACAATGTATTATGTTTTTTATTGTGAGTTTTGCAAAGAAGAATTCAGGGTTTCGCAGCAATTTTCGTGAATGTTAAAATCAAATATTCGTTTTGTATGTTTATAGCTGCAAGTCTTTTCGGTTTGCATGCACACGCGCTTGAAAAGAAAATAGAATGGACCTTTGTCCAGAACGAAAATGCAAAAATATTTTCGCAAGGACGTCGCCAGAATAGTTGCGGATACGGAGCACTGCTGAATAATCTTTCCTTTGGCAGTGATGACGTCAAAAAAGTCTTAGACACTATCGAAGGGAAAACGGACGACGACAAATTGAGCAATCTGGCAAATCGCTTCGATTCTAAAAAATCGGTGCAGTATCCAGATGGTGGCAGAATGCGTGACAATGGAATTTCTGCTCTAGATTTGCTTCAGGATAGTCATGATTTGAGAGAAGGCAAAGTCTCGAGTTTGCTTATTGGGGAGAGTCTCGTGCGCAAGGCTGATGAAAGTCAGGCGGAGATGGGAGAGCGCATTCATCGAATGTTATTGAATTCGGTATCGAAGAACGAACCGCCCATCCTGCTTGTAAGGTCTGAAACTGCGCATTTTAAGCCACGCGTACACCATTCGGCAGCAGCTTTAATTGGCATCAAAAAAGCATTTAAGAAATCATCGCGGTGGGATGCTGAAAAGGGGCATTTCATAACGGTTATTGGTGTTCCTAATAAAGTGAATGAAGATGGCAGTTTCTGTCTCGATTATATCGATTCTGCAATCGGTAAAAGACGCCAGCTTTTCGTTTATCCAGAGAATCGTGGATTTCTAGCCCCAATAGGAGTCGACAAAAACACAAGATGGCTGGACGATTTTCCTTACTTTGTAGTTGCATCTCCATCTTTAGCTCTTGGAACCGAAAAGGAAAATTGGAATGAACGAACTATTTTGTTTCTTGATTTTGCAATTTATCGAAAATAAATTATAAGCGTTTGCTTCCTTCGCGAATGCTCAAGGGAGCTAGTTCATCCTTGTTTTGGGCAATAAATTGCTTGACCGATCTGGGATTGGTATAGCTATATTCGCGCAGAGCCCAGCCAATTGATTTTGTTATGAAAAATTCGCGCTCGTGCATTCGTTTTTGAATGTATTTATAAAGCATCGTCTCGTCTGTGTGAGACTTGTGTTTGTTCTGGCTCAAAATAGCAGTGCGACGAATCCACATATCATCGTCGTTTATCCACTTATCCAGTTTGCTTTTAACTGATTTTCTTTCGTGCAGAAGAGTCTCGCCCACCAAATGCACGGCGATCGTATCAACGAAATCCCACCAGGCACCATCGCGAATCAATTCTTCGTATAGGTCCAGACTGTCTCTTTTGATGAATTGTTTGTTTGCCAGGGCATATTCAAGAGCTGTATATTTTTCTTCGCGGTGAGGAAGTGCCCACAATGCTCTGACATTGTTTTTATATTCGTCTATATTTTCAGCGGCAAAATCGTTTTTGATCGATTTATAAATTGGCGCTCTGTCAGGTTTTTGCACACCATAGAAAGGCATAGACGTTTTCATATAGGCTGCCATTTCGACAGACTTTTGTTTATTCGCCAGTTTCTTATAACTGGACTGAACAAATTTGATCAAATTTTCTTGTTTTGATTTCATTTGCTCCAGTCCACTTCTTGGTGAGCATCAAGCTGTTTGACCTTCTCATATATTTTGAGATTGAGCTTGAATGCGTCTGGGCGCACAGCCATATCGCCGGTGAAAGGACTGCCGAAAATAAAGACTAAAAGCATGTTCAGAGCAAGTGTCAAAGCCACAAGCGTTGTCATTATTATTTGCGCTTTTACGCTTTCTACACCAAAAAAGTAAGTAAAAAGCACGGTGAATAATCCACCAATTATGAGCACCACCCATAATATCGGTTGCACTCCCATTTTGGCACTGATGAGCCGCGTTCGCCTGCTTTCGGCTGTTCGGCACATTTCAGAAATTATTTGAGCTTGAGCATTTTTTTGCAATTCTGTTTTGGGCTCGACCGACAAAATTCGGTTCCACAAAACATATGCAGACTGAAAAGCTTTTGGACTGAATTTTCCTTGCTGCATTGCAGGCCATTCATCGTCTACGACTGCAAGAACCAGATTGTGACTGAGGTTGCGTATTTCGTCCCGATCTTTTTCTTCGAACACTTTAGAGCATAAATAAATATTAGCTATTCCGTTTGCTTCTTGTTCGACCAGAACTCTCAAGTCTTGCACATGTTGCATGGTATCAACAACAACAAATCCAAGTAGTACTGCATATAGAGTTCCGATAATCGAAAGAAGATATCCAGCAACTTCGTGATACTCTCTCAGTTTGGACACTCCCACTTTTCTGCGCACATAGAGCATGCCTACTACTGCAGAGACAGTGGTGATTACGACGAAAGTAAATCCTAAGATGAAAGAAGTCATTTGATTTCCTCTATAAATGCTTGGAGTTTGTTTTTGATTTCAACTGGATTGCCATCGATTTTTATGATTTTTCGCCGGCTCGTTGTGCCTTGAACCAGTTTAAATGCTGAAAGACGAAGTGAAAGCAATTTTGAAAGACATTTTAAAACGGCCTCGTTCGCTGCGCCATCAACTGGACGTTGGCGCACTTTTAATACGGGAATACCGTCTCTCGTTCCGCAAAATCCTTCTTGCTTGGAGCCGGGTGAAACAATAATTTCTAAGGTCAAGCCCTCAGATCCGAGCTTTGTCGCTCTGTCTTGCCAGTGTTCTATTTCAGGCTCTCTGGACTGGTTCAAATTCTTCCCCTGGTTTTTGCAAAAGCTGTGCTTTAGAGCTTGCATCGGCGCTTATAGCCAATTTACGCGAAATTATAAACGAAACTAGCATCATGGCGGAGCAGCCTGACAAGAGCCCAATGCCTGCGTGCAGACCGAATTTGTCGATGAAACTTCCAGTCAGATACGGGAAAAATGCACCACCTACAGCACCAGCCGATATCACCACAGATGATACCAGTGCTGCACTGGAAGAAAATCTGCTGTTTGCTGAGCCCAGTGTATTTGGAAAGATTGGACCAAAGGCAAGCCCGAGCAAACAACAAAGCGCCATCGAGCCCATACCAAGATTGGGAATGGTCATAAGAGCTAGAAGAGAACAAAGCACCAAAGTAATTGCTACGAAAGTAATCTTGTGCGGAGCGAATTTTAAATTCAAGCGATGACCAAGCGCTCTTCCGATGCAGAGCCCAACCCATAACAAAGTGACTGAATAAAGACCTTGCTCGTAACTTAATTTCACCGCTTTTTGCAAATATACATTTAGCCAGGTCCATGAGCCGTTTTCTACGCCGACGTAAAACATGATAATGAGCGCATAAGTCCAAATCTCGGGAGACTTGAAAATGGCCGAGCTGGGTGGTGGCGGAGCCTCAGAGAGATCGACTGTTTCGGGCTTTTTCGTTTGGGTGATAATTATTGCTAAAACGGCCGAATATACGGCTGCAAAAGTGTATGCAAGTCTATATGACCAGGCGCTCGCGTGTGACAGACCGGCTACTGACGGACCTGCGAGTGCGCCCAGTCCAAAAAATAAATTGAGAGCATTTAGAGCTGCGTGAGGATTTTTCTTTTCGGTTTCGAGTGTGACAACCGTACTTGCAATTGAGTTGAGTCCGCCGCCCATGCCGAATAGAAATGATCCAATCCACAAAATCGCAAGTCCATTACCAGCGCTCACTGTTATGGCGCCAAGCATAATGCAAATAGCAGAACAAAAAAGAGTCCATTTGCTGCCAAGAATGTCGATGAATTTTTTTCCCGACATATTGGTCATCATGTTACCAACGCTAGATGCGGCTACCATAGCGCCAACATCTGACATGGTCACGTGCTGAACTTGACAGATGTCGATTACAAGCGGTCCCATCCAACCGCAAAACATCCCACATATAAAAACAAGCGCTTTGGCGCAATTGAGAAGCATCTATCGCCCGCCCGATTACACGAGGCACTAGATTACCACTTTTGATGCAAAGAGAAAAGCGCTAAGGGACCGAAATCACTTCGGCATGAGTCTTTTGTAAAAGACGCACGATACGGCTCTGGTCGTGCGGAAACGCCCATAATGGAATCTCCATCGAATGTTCTTTTCCTCGCAAAACCAGGCTGCCTTCGTCCCAGTAGCGATAAATCTCGATTGTTTTGATGCAATCGATGGGCATTGTGCGCTCGTACACAGTTGGACCTTTGTCCACCTGCAAAGAGACTTCGTTCGTATCTATAGTAAGGGTGAATTTATGACGCAATGCATGAATCAGGTTGCGACTCTCGGCAACCAGATAGACCATGTAAGCACTTGCTGCCACGACCAGGATCATTGCCCATCCAGGCTCGTTTGGAAAAATAAAATAAGCGGTCAAAAGCCATGTAATCACAAAAAACCAGGCACCCGCAATAAATACTGCAAGGACCGAAGCCCCTGGCTTGTGGTGGGCGGAATGTATTTTCAATGATTCCATTGCATAAATCTCCACTTCTACATATAGCACCAAGAAAATTTTTTGTGTTGGGAACTGGCACTATTTTTCTGCGTCCACCATTTGACTAGAGGGAGGCAAAGCTATGAATGAAGAAAAGCGTAAAGTTCGATTTGCTGTTGTTGGACTGGGACATATCGCACAGGTAGCCGTGTTGCCTGCGTTTAAGCACGCAAATGAAACTTGCGAGCTTACAGCCTTTATCACAAGCGATACAGAAAAACTTTGCGAGCTTTCTAAAAGGTATAAGGTAGATCATACTTTTACTTATGAGCAGTACGACGAAGCCCTTGCAAGCGACACTTTCGATGCCGTTTATATCGCTTTGCCAAACGATATGCATAAGGATTTTGCTATTCGAGCGGCAAATGCGCGCAAGCATATTTTGTGCGAAAAACCAATGGCCATGAACGAAGAAGAGTGTTTAGCCATGATTGAGGCGGCTGAATTCAACAAAGTAAAATTGATGGTGGCATACAGGCTTCATTTCGAGCCAACCAATATGAAAGTGGTCGAAATGCTCGAGCACGGAATGATTGGTCAGCCGCGCATTTTCAATTCGTCTTTCACAATGCAGGTGCGCGAAGGTAATATTCGCACCCAGAGCGAGCGTGGAGGCGGTCCATTAAATGATATCGGTATTTATTGCATTAATGCTGCAAGATATGTTTTCCAGGAAGAACCGCTTGAAGTGACGGCAATCATGGCTCAGTGTAGCGACCCGCGCTTTGCCGAAATCGAAGAAGCGGTCGGTGCAATCATGAAATTTGCCGATGAAAAGCTCGCCACATTTGTATGTAGTTTTGGCTCGAGCGACGTGTCGCGCTACGAGGTTATCGGAACCACCGGTCATATAAGCGTCGAGCCTGCTTACGATTACGTAGAAGAACTCGGCTTCCATCTAGTGTGCGGACAGCACCAGGAAAAATACAAGGCAGCAAAGCACGACCAGTTCGCTCCTGAGCTGATTCATTTTGCCGAATGTATTCTAAATGGCAAAGAGCCGCGCCCGTCGGGATATGAGGGACTCGCCGACATTTCTGTAATTGAAGCTATAAAGAGATCAGCACGTAGTGGCAAAACGGAAAAAGTTAATAGTAAAAAGGTCGCTGGCGGGACGAGTAAGCCCAATATCGACCTTGTAAACGTTAAACCGGCAGTACAAAAACCACAGCTAGTAAATGTGGAATCCGGTTCTAAATAATGGAGGGGAGATCTAATGAGAAATTATACGTTCAAATATATTGCAATCTGTCTGGTTACTTTGGTTGCGCAGTCGCTGCTTTCGCCTCCGGCTGATGCAAAGCTCACAATCACACAAAGACAAAACATCCTGCTTAAGAAAATTAATCGTGCCGAGCGTGCAAACGAACTTACTCACAAAGAAGCTCAAGGATTGCGCGATAAGAGATTATCTATTATTGCGATGGAAGCTCGCATGAGAAACCGAAATAACGGCAGATTGAGTTATTCAGACATCAACAAAGTGGAAAGAGAACTTAACGGACTTAGCTTGAAGTTGCAGAAAAAAGCTCTGGCAAAACGCGTAGATTAGGACGCTAAGTTGATTAGAAATGGCAAAGCGTGCTCTTAGCGAATATAAGCGTAAGCGCGATTTTTCCGAAACTCCCGAGCCGGGCCCTTTGGTCAAGAGCAAAAAGAGCAAGAAATTGACCTTCGTGGTGCAGAAACACGCCGCCCGAAGATTGCATTACGATTTCAGGCTCGAGCTCGATGGAGTCTTGCTATCGTGGGCGGTGCCGAAAGGTCCGTCCACGATAGCGGGTGAAAAACGTCTTGCTGTGATGACCGAAGACCACCCTATCGAGTATGGCAAATTTCATGGCACCATCCCTAAAGGCAATTATGGTGCAGGAGAAGTCGAAATCTGGGACAAAGGCACATATGTACCTGATGGTGGCGAAGAAGAAATGCGCCATGGCTTGGACAAGGGAAAAATATCTTTTACTTTGAACGGTGATAGATTGCAAGGCTCGTGGGCACTAGTGAAAATGAAAGGGCGAGGCGACGATAACTGGTTATTGCTTAAGCACGGCGACGATTATGAGTATAAGCCTGTCGATCGGTCTAAATCTAAATCTAAATCTAAGCCGCTACCAGATATGAAGCCGATGCTTTGCAGTCTGGCGAAAGAACCTTTCGACAAAAAAGGATTTATTTACGAGCCTAAATTCGATGGCATTCGAATGCTCGCTTTTGTAAAAGACGGCAAGTGTACTCTGAAATCGAGAAACGCAAAAGACATAACGAATGACTATAAAGACATCGCAAACAAGCTTGCCAGGCTCAAGCACGATTGTATTTTAGATGGAGAGCTAGGTGCACTGGATGAAAATGGTACACCTAATTTCGAGTTGTGGCAGCAAAGTAAGTTAGGTGCAAAAAGCATAGATCTGGTTTATTTCGTTTTCGATATGCTTTATTTTGACGGCGATAGCTTGACTTCAAAGCCTTTGATTGATCGAAAGAAATTGCTCAAAAAAACGCTTGTGCAGTCGAGTAATATTCAATATGTCGAAGATATTAAAGCTAACGGAATTAAAGCGTATGAAGCTTGCATGGAAAACAAACTTGAAGGTATTGTTGCTAAAGTAAGCGATTCTGTTTATGAGTCAGGGCGAAGGTCGGCAAACTGGATTAAAGTGAAATCAACCCAAAGCAGCGAATATTACATCATCGGTTACTCGAAAGGCACTGGCGGCAGAGCCAAGACTTTTGGCGCTTTGCACCTTGCATATTTCGACTCGAAAAAGCAATTGCAATATGCAGGAAAAGTAGGCACTGGTTTTAACGAGGTCATTCTCAAAGACCTGATGAAACGCCTGAAACCGCTTGTTACTAAAACAAATCCGCTTGAATCTGGCGGACCAAGAAATGCTGCTGTTTTTGTAGAACCAAAACTGGTGGCAGAAATAAAGTATGCCGAAAAAACACGCGACGGCAAATTGCGAGCACCTGTATTCATGCGCTTGCGTGACGATTTGATTACAACGGGTGGAAAAGAAAACTCTTCTGGTAAGCAAAAAGAAAATGACATCATCGAAGTCGAAGGTCACAAAATCAAAGTGACAAGTCTGAGTAAAGTATTCTGGCCAGATGCTGGTATCACCAAACGCGACTATATCGATTATTTGCTTGGAATTGGACCCTATATTTTGCCGCATTTGAAGGATAGACCATTTACGCTCATTCGCTATCCCGACGGCATTGGCGGCGAGAAATTTTTTCAGAAACATTATCCGTATAAATTGCCTGAATTTGTCGAAACGGTCAAGCATTACTCAGAACAGAATGACAAAGACTCAGCTTATTTGATGTGCAACAACCTTGCCACTTTAGTCTGGTTCGCTCAGATAGCCGATC
Source organism: Cyanobacteria bacterium TGS_CYA1 (assembly GCA_026129135.1). Lineage (GTDB taxonomy): Bacteria > Cyanobacteriota > Vampirovibrionia > Obscuribacterales > Obscuribacteraceae > Aved-18. The sequence goes on from JAHCIQ010000008.1 coordinate 169,125, forward strand.
TCGAGTTTCACGTAGCGCACACGAGAATCGACCCAAATCCAGATGCCAAAAATATAACAGGCAAATTTACAGGCTCTGAAAAAGAAATAGAAAATTCTTTGTTGAATTATCCCGACTTTGTCGTCCTGGATCTTGACCCATATTTATACAGTGGCAAAGAAAAGAAAGGCGAGGAGCCTGAATTACACAAAAAAGGTTTTGAGAAAGCTTGTGCCATGGCTGTCTCGCTCAATGAAATGTTGCTCGATTTGAAAATCAAATCATTTGTAAAAACGTCGGGTAAAACTGGATTGCACATATTTATTCCAATCAAGAGAAATATCAAATACGAAATCGTGCGAGACATGGCTGAATCAATCGGGCGACATCTTTTAGAACGTCATCCCAACGATGTAACCATGGACTGGAGTGTAAAAAAACGCACTGGCAAAGTATTTTTCGACTACAATATGAACGCGCGCGGTAAGACGCTGGCGTCGATTTATTCGTGCCGAAACAGTCCTATCGCAAGCGTGTCGATGCCTTTGACCTGGGAGCAGGTGGAGTCAAAAGAAGTTTACCCGCTCGATTTTCATCTCAAAAATGTGCCTCAAATACTTGGCGAACAGGGCGATTTGTGGGCGGATATCTTAAAATCCAAAAACGACCTGACTAAACTACTCAAATGAGCTCAGGGTTTACCCTGGATTGAATGCCGGACAAAAGGTCTTTGTGATTAATGGCGCGCTGGCTATGCTTTGAGTATAGAAACCCAATTCGCCGGAGCGAGGACATTTTTATGCACGAACCTATAGATAGAACAACGCACGAGCGCCAGAGCCTCGAGCGTTTGTATAGAACCAAAACACGTCGCGACCATGTTCACAATTTAAAACCATTTTTACTAGGCGTCTCTTCTACGGTCGGGCTGGCAACCATTTGTTATGTAGGGTACAGCAATCTGGATAATATCGAGAATTTTATAAATTCGACTCGCAATGCCATTTCGCATTCAGTCACTATGCCGAATGTTATCGAGCAAAATGCCATCATCGGCACTACCACAAAATCCACTATTACTGGTATAGTCGATTCGACTACCCTTACCAGTTCGTATTACTGGACAATGGTTTTGCAGGGTCACGACCAGACTCAGCAAGAAGCCGAATTCGCCCTGGCTGTGCCTGAAGGTTCTGCTATCACAAGAGTTACGTTGTGGATTAATGGAGTGGCACAAGAAGCTGCTTTCAATAGTACCGAACGTGTCACTCAAGCTTATAACGCCGTGCGTTTTCGTCGTTTCGACCCCTTGCTTGTAACCTGGGTATCGCCAGGCGTGGTCAAGATAAAAGCTTTTCCAGTCTCAGCCAATAGCGACATGAAAATTCGCCTTGGCATGACCAGCCCCATTTCTACCAATAGCGGTGGCGATATTTCTTTGTCTATGCCAAGAATAATAAAGTCGAACATGAATTTTGACTGCGAGCAAGACGTGCATCTCGAGTCTGACGTGCCCTTTGTAAGCAATAGAGCCGACATTACAAGCGAGCCTAGCCAGAATGGAAAATATGCAAATCTAGTACGAGGAAATATTCCATTCGAACGACTTTCGGATGTAACTATGACTGGCAAACGTAAATTCCCGCTCAATCAATTTGCTGTTCCAGCCAAACACGCTGAAATCGGAAGCTATATCCTTGCGACACAAGAAACAGATTTGCTTGGAAAGTCAAAATTGAAATTGGAAAAAACGAATACTCGTCCTCGTGCCTTCATAGTCCAGTCTGATGAAGCCGCGCATCGAATTTCAAACCTGTGGGCAATTGATCAAATTCAAAAAGCCTTCGAGCGTGGTGAGCGTTCAACAGCCGTGCGAATGGCTATGGCTTACAGAGTTGTTTCGCCAGTCAGCGGTGCCACTGTCCTTTCTTCAGATAGTGATTATCAAAGATTCGGTTTGCATCGCGATATGGGGCGAGTGTACAAAACAAAGGCTTTTGCCAGACGTGCGATGGATCGCAATTCGATGGCAGAAGAAAGAGAAATGGCTTTTTCGACAGCTACTGGTCCAATGCCTACTGCCGCACCAATGCTTCAAGGTGCCACCAACGGCAGTGTGGGCCCGCAAGCAAGCGACGCCACTGAGATAACGGGAGTCAACACTCCAGGCGCGGTGCAACTTGAGCCAGCCTTCGAGCAGAATCTGGCTAAACAGCTTATGTTCAGCCTGGTATTCCTGCTTGTCGCAATGCTACTCTTTGGTAAAAAGCTTTTTGCTAATGTCAAAAAGATGTTCCGAAAAGCATAGATTGAAAATGCGACTTAAGCTGCGCCACGACGTTTTGTTTTGTGACTTGCAGCAGATGTAGCCTTACGTTTTGTCACTGTCTTCGATTTAGTCCTGGCTCGCGCGGCGCTTGCACGCTTTGCGGGCTTGGATTTTTTATCGATTTTATCGACACTTGCTTTAAGAGCCTCGAACAGATTGACCACTCGTTTTTCGCCTTTTTCTGGCTTTGTTTCTTCAATCGGCTCGCCTTCTATTTTAGCGTCGATTATCTTTTGAAGCGCTTCTCTGTAGTGATCTTCATATTCTTCGGGAGCAAAATCTTTGCTTAGCAAATCAATGAGACTATTAGCCATGCTGAGCTCTTGTTTTGAAATTTTAGACTCTGGAATTTCTGGTGCTTCTTCAAGCCTCAGCTCGTCCTGCCAGAGCAGGGTAGTCAATAAAAGCCGCTCTTCGCTTATGCGCAATGCACATAGACGTTCGCGGCTTCTCATCGTTATACGTGCGATTGCAAGTTTTTCTTTGCCTTTGAGCGCTTCGCTAAAGAGGGCGAAAGGCTTTTTTGCGCTTGTGTCTGGTTCTAAGTAATAAGTTTTTTCAAAGTAGATTGGATCTACTTGTTCGGCATCTACAAAAGCCTGCACATCGATGAGATTTTTACTCGCAAGGGGCAATTGTTCAAAATCGTGTTCGTCTAAAATGACATATTGCCCTTTCGAATACTCATAACCTTTCGATATTTCTTCCCACTCAACTTTTCGCTCGCACGAAGGACACCAGCGCATTTCTTTAATGCGAGTCTGGCATTTGTCGTGCAACTGGTGAAATGAAATGCTTTTGCTGCTAGTTGCCGAATACAACTTAATTGGAATGTTGACCATTCCAAATCCTATTGCTCCAGACCATATAGCGCGTGGCATCTTAATTCACCTGCATCAAATCAGAAAGGTCGTCTGCATGCTCTTCTTCTTTGGCAAGAATTTCTTCTAGCATTCGACGTGTGGTCGGGTCTTTGCTGTTTACGTAATCGATCATTTCGCGATACGAATCGATAGCAATACGTTCTGCAATCAAATCTTCTTTGATCATGTCTTGCAAACCGCGACCTTCTTTGTATTCTGAGTGGCTGAATTTAGTCAGATTATCTGGATTCAAATCTGGCTCGCCACCTAATTGAGTAATGCGAAGAGCAAGTTTGTCAGCGTGATCTTGTTCTTCGTTTGCGTGCTCCAGAAATTCTTGGGCAACTGGTTCTGAATTCAAGCCTTTAGCCATATAATAATGTCTGCGATAGCGCAGTACACAGACAAGCTCTGTAGCAAGGGCTGCTTGCAGAAGCTTGATGATTACATCGCGATTTGCGTTATAACCTTGTGTGACTGCTCCTTCTTCAATGTGTCTGCGAGCCTTTTCGCGAAGCTCTTGCACATTGGTCAAGAAATGAGTTTCTTCAGTTGACATTGTTTTTACCCTCGTTGTTTAAGCACACTCTAAATATGAAAAAATGCGTTTTTGAATCTTGCTGCGGGCTCTTGCGATACGTGATTTGACGGTACCTAATTCGGTATCAGTCAAATGTGCAATTTCTTCATATGACAAACCATCCACATCGCGCAGCATCGCTGCGGTGCGGAATTGTTCTGGAATACTCGAAACTGCTTTCTCGAGCACGTTGCTCAGTTCAAGTGAAAGCATTTTACTTTCTGGTTGCTGCGAACTATCTGCAATTTCTCGAACAGGCTTTGCCATGCCGTCCTCCGCCGTGACAGGTTCGTCTATCGAGACTATCTGAAAACGCGGCATCTTGCGTAGTTCGTCATAATATAAGTTGGTGACTATTTGCTTGAGCCAGGATTTGAAGGCGCGAGGATCTTTCAATTGATAAATCGAGCGCCAAATACGAATATTAGTTTCCTGAATCAGATCAGAATAGTCTTTAAAGCCAGGCACTAATTTGTGCAGAAAATGCACTATTGTCCAGCGATGTCTTTGTAATAAGTGTCGCAGTGCAATCTCGTCGTTGCGCTGACATGCAAAGATCAATTCCGGGTCGGAAAGGTCTGTGTATGATCTGGATAATGACATAAAAGGTCTCCCATTCTAGGTGTTTGCACACTTAGGATTTTTTTCCTTATCGCCTTTAGAATTGTCGGGGGTATCCAGTTTGCGCGTTATCCAGCCTATGAGCGCGTTGGCGGCTGTTAAAATGACTGTTGTGGAAACAGCTAATATAAGCTTGTTCATCATAATTTTGCCTGCCCCTCGATTTTATTCTTGCGATTATTAACTGACATAGCACAGATATATCTTGCAGTTGCCTCGTATCGAATAGAAAAAGCCCAGACCAGCTGGGCTTTTCGAAATTAAAACAAGTTGAAGAATAATCGATATTATTCTTAGAACATTAGAACATTAGAGCTTTAGAGCTTTAGAGCTTTAGAGCTTGGTGCAGAAGTCGTCCAATTGTTTTTGGGCTTCTTCTTTTGCCATGCCGTATCTTTCTTGCAATTTTCCGGCTAGTTTGTCACGCTCGCCCTCGATCAAAAGCAAATCATCATCGGTGAGCTTCGCCCACTGCTGTTTGACTTTGCCTTGTACCTGTTTCCAATTGCCTTTTACTTGATCCCAATTCATAATCACACCTCTTTAGATTGACTAGCTAGGAGCGTGGCTCCACTTTTTCTTCTGTAACACAATTGATTTCGTTGGCTTTGGCATTTTTGAAAATGTTTTCTGCCACTTTCACTTGTTCGCCGTTATCTGTGTGAACGGCAATCAAAATTTTGCCGCCTTCGATAACACGACCTTCGTACTGTTTGGCTTCGATCTCTGGAATTCCCATTCCCACGAGACCGCCGGACAATCCGCCGATGGCGCCACCAACAGCAGCACCACTAAGCGCAGCCATTACTGGTCCGGCTGCAATTGCAGGTCCAAGTCCAGGAACGGCAAGCATTCCAGCTCCGACTAACCATCCAAACGCACCGCCGAGTACGGCACCAGTTCCAGCACCAGTGGAAATACCTTCTGGAGCTTTGCTGTGTTTTTCAAACCCGGCTGTGCGATAGTTGTTGGCGTCAGGCATCAAAATGGAAATATCGTTATTGATAAAACCGCTTGATTTGAGACCATTCACCACCATTTCGGCTTGTGGAATGTCGGAACATAATCCTATTACTGCTGTTGACATAATCGTCCCCCTTTATTTTGCGACTACCTCGAGTTCGCTTGCGACGTTGGTTTCACCAGCGCACTCTTTGGCTTTATTAACTAATGATGTGACTTCATCGTTGCTTCTTACAGGTCCTTTCAATGTGACATGACCTTTTTTGACGATGACTTTTGCATTCTTGGCATAAGAAGACAATGTGCTGTCTTCGACCAATTTTTTGCGAATATCTCTTGCTAATTGAATATCTGATTTGCTTTCACCGGCATCTTGAGCATTGACTGCCGATTTCTCTTCATGACCTTTGTTGCGAGCTGTGTTGTCGCCTTTTTCTTCATCGGCATAAACAGCACTGGTTGAGAGTAAAATTACGACTGCGAGCAATTTATCTAAATTTTTCATTGAATGTCTTATAGCCTCCTTTGGGCGTGGAACTTCCGCGACAGTATTAGAACTAGCGCGGAAGTTTCCAAGAAATGTCCTGGCCTAATCGTCGCCTAGTCGACACGAATTCCGATTTTGGCGCGCTTGTTATTGATGATTGCTACGTCTTTGTCCATTCGAGTAGCAACCTTATCCAGTCTTACCGAAATTTCTTTCGCTTTACTTGGCTTCAATTCGCCATTTTTCATGTATTTGGTCTGCTTGGATTTGATTTCGTTCAATTCTTTTTTCAACTCAGCAACATATTTAGACGACAGTCTGCCAGCCTTGTATTCATCATCGATTCTGCGTTCGAGCGAGACTCTTCTGTAATCGAAATCGTTGACGAGCATCAAATTACCTTCGTGCATGACGAATCTTCCACCAACAAGCGGTGTAAGTGCGGGCAAGTGAGCGATGGATACAATTTCATCGTTAACGGCATTGAGTGAGTTTGCCACTGCAAATGCTTCGTTGAATGTGAAAATGCCGTCCGAATTTTTGTATCTTGCTTCGAGTGTAATTACATCGTCGAGCTTGGCTTTAAGAGCTGATCCGTTAGCTGCGGAAATTTCGCCGCGTTCGATTGCTTTATTTATTGTATTCTGCAAATCGAGTATACGAGCATCAATCGAGGTCACAAGCGTTTCGGTGGCGGGTGCTACGACGATGTCGACGATGCGTCCACTGTTGTCAACACTGGCTACCATTCTGCCGGATGCCTGGTCTACAAAAACCATACCAAATGCGAGTGGTTGTCCATCGATTAATCGTGTTGTCGGGTCAAAAACACCACGTGTTGCACCCGTCAGTGGATCAACTACTACGTAGCTTGCGTTTGGCACCAGAGTGAATTCTTTTACGACCGCAGCTGCTGGCGTGGAAACAACTACAGGAACTGGATCTGTGACGACAGGAGCTGGTTCATTGGTTGTGTATGTTGTGGTTCTAACGATTGTCTCTTCTGCATTGATTGGGCTTGCAGTGAATGCCACCAGTCCTACCAATAGAGGAAGAGACGCAAGTGTAAGGTATTTCATGGTTTGGTCCCCTTATTCTTCATCCTCTCTAGATTTTCGAAATGAATGCTGCCGTGAAGACGCGGGCATAAATTTCCTGACTTTTATGTAGCATAAGCCGTTTAAATCGCCGTATGAGTCATGAGGGCGATGCTGACGTGCTACAGAAAATATAAAAATGGGAGGGTAAGCAGTATGACTGTTGCAGCGGAACGACCTGCTAAAAGCAATTCTAAAATAAAGGAAGAAGATAGATATAAATTCGTCTTAGAAGAAGCTCGAACTGTTTTGCCAGGATTGCAAGCGTTGTTTGGTTTCCAGTTAATTACTGTTTTCAATCCAAACTTTGATAAAATGATCCCGTTTGATCAACAAGCATATTGGGTCGCACTATTACTGATAACGGTGGCAATGTGTTTGCTAATGACTCCTGCTGCTTATGACCGTCAGACAAAATGTCATCACGACCCCAAGCATTTTGAAAAAGTTGCAACCGTCTTGATTACATGCGCACTCTTTCCATTCATGTTGGCGCTGAGTATCGATACCTATATAGTTACACGCGAAATGTTCCATTCAGCATCGATGGCATTGACTACTGGATTAACCGTGCTTGGGGTGTTTGGTGTATTATGGTACGGTTTTCCTATATATATGAATGCCACCCATAATTTTGACAAACACAAGCATTAAATTAAGAATCCAGCCAGACGCAGATGCAGTCGCTAACGCAGCAGCCCAAATGATTTTCGAGCGAGCAAATGATAGTAACGACAGATTCAGTATTTGTCTTTCTGGCGGCTCGACTCCCAAAGCTTTATATCAAATTCTTGCAAGTTCGCTTTATTCACAACGCTTTCCCTGGAAACGAGTGCATTGGTTTTTTGGTGATGAACGTTTTGTTTCTCACGATGACAATATGAGCAATTTCAAAATGGTGCGTGATTCGATGTTCGATCACGTGCCAATTCCAGAAGAAAATATTCACGCCGTGAACACTTCTTATCCAACTGCAGCTGAAGCTGCAAATGACTACGAACAGCGATTGAAGGCATATTATGGTTCCCAGCAAATGGAACACAACAAGCCTATTTTCGATTACACGCTGATGGGAATGGGCGACGATGGACATACTGCGTCCTTGTTTCCCGGCACAGAGGTTTTGAATGAAACCAAAAAATGGTGCGATGCTGTATGTGGTGTCAAAGCAGAAGACCGAATCACACTTACTTATCCTGTTTTGAATGCAAGCAGGGTAATGATGTTTTTGGTGGCATCTAAAAATAAGCGCGAAGTGTTAACCAAAATCGTCAATGGTGACACGTCGTTTCCTGCCGCACGCGTCAAGCCCTGGGGCAACCTCATCTGGCTCGTGGACCAGGATGCGGCTCCTGTTGTTGCTTCGACTTAGTAAGGTGAATTTTTTTTCGTCTGTTTTGCAGGCCCTGCGATCCAGACGAAAAGTTTTAAAGCACTTTCTGCTAATGCTCGATATTTAAAAGTTGAATGGATCTCGTGACACGTGACGCGTGACACGTGACACGTGACACGTGACCCAGGACACACAAGGGATGTCCCTAGTTTGATTCGAATAATTTTTTGGCTTGCTTGTCCAATTCACTGACATATTCTTCTGATACTTCGAATTTTTGCGCTACTTCGCTTTTGGTGCGACGTTCGCCATCGATAAAGCCCCAGAGCATTTTTAATATGCGTCTATCTAAACTTTTGAATTGACTTAGTTTGGACTGAATCTCGTTCCACGAAAGGTCGGTTGGGACATTCGAGGGTGGCGAAGGTTGGCTGAAATATCCTCTGCGATCACGATTTGGATGGCGAAGTTTTCGAAGAGCTTTTGCTTCTATTTGTCTAATGCGTTCTCTTGTTAGCCCGAAAAGTTCAGCAACCTCTGCCAGGGTTCTTGTCCTGCCGTCTTTTAAACCAAAACGAAGTTCTAAAATGCTGCGCTCTCGTGGATTGAGGTTGCCCATCACGTTTTGCAAGTCTTTTTTAAGCAGGTCTAGAGTGACTGACGAGGGTGAAACAGAGTCGCCCTTGTGTGCTGTGAATTCTAGAAGTGGAGCGGATTCATCGTCTTGGCAAGGTTCGTCGGAATCATCAGAGTCCTGTGATTCATCGCCTGAATAGCCTATTTTTGTGATTTTATTTTTGCCCGAGTCGTCGCCACCGTCACCTGAATATTCTGTGACTAACTTCAGTTTTGGTTTTTTATCGACTTCGTTTTCGTCGTCGCAATTATCGTCGTCATCGGCCATAAGATATTTATGCCCAGGTTTGACGAATTTAGGTCAGGCTTTTCCAGTAGCGTCCGTCGCGGGCTAACAAATCGTCTGCGGATTTCGGACCGGAGGAGCCGGCAGCGTAGTTTGGAAAGTCTTTGGGTTTAGAGTTTTTCCAGTAATCGAGTACGCTGTCGACTGCTTGCCATCCAAGCTCAGCAGTGTCTCCACGCTGGAAGAGTGTGGCGTCGCCAATCATACAATCGTACAAAAGGGTCTCGTAGCCGGTGTTTACTGCCTGACCAAAATATTGCTTGTAGTCGAAAGTCATTTTGACCGGACTTATAGCAATATTTGGACCAGGAATTTTGGCATCGAGTGAAATCGATATACCTTCTTCTGGTTGAATATTGATTATCACCTGGTTAGAGCGAACATTGGTGCAGTCGGCTTGTTCGAAGAGCGAAATGGGAGCTTTCTTGAATGTGACTACAATTTCAGAGCGCTTTTGGGGAAGTGCTTTGCCTGTGCGAATATAAAAAGGAACTCCAGCCCAACGCCAGTTTTCGATACCGAATTTTAGAGCCACAAATGTTTCTGTATTCGAGTCTGGGCGAACTTTTGGTGATTCGCGATAACTGGGTACCGCTTCGCCTTTAATTTTGCCGGCACCATATTGACCGCGCACTGCTTTTAGTACCACATCATCGCCTTCTATAGGGCGAAGACATTGCAGAACTTTTGCTTTTTCGTTTCTGACTGAATCGGCGGCAAAAGATGTCGGAGGTTCGATTGCTGTCATAGTGAGCAATTGCAAGAGGTGATTGGGCACCATATCGCGAAGCGCACCGGCATTGTCATAAAAATTGCCGCGATTTTCTACGCCGACAACTTCGGATACTGTAATTTGAACATGATCGATGTATCTATTGTTCCAGAGCGGTTCTATCAGACCATTGGCAAAGCGGAAGACCAAAATATTCTGGACTGTTTCTTTGCCAAGATAGTGATCGATTCGATAAATCTGGCTTTCTTTGAGCGATGAAAGCAAGCTTGCATTGAGAGTTTTTGCTGATTGCAAATCCTCGCCGAATGGTTTTTCTACGATAACGCGACGCCATTTTCCATCGGTCTCTTGTGTCAGTCCTGCTTCTGAAAGACTGTGCACGATAGAAGCGAAATAATCAGCTCCAGTTGCCAGATAAAAGAGCACATTTCCTCTGGCGCTCACAGCTTGATCGACTTCAGGAAGCTTGTCTTTTAGTTTTTGATAGACATTTTGATCGTCGAAATTGCCTCGAATATAATGGATGTTGTTTTTTATTTTTTCCCATTTTTCCGGCGACACCGCACGAGTAGCATATTTACTCAGGTCTTCGGTAATGTCTTTGCGGAATTGCTCTGTGTCCTTGTCGGCGCGTGCGATACCTATAATGGCAAAATTGTCAGAGAGCAGATTTGCTTCGACAAGATTATAGATAGCGGGGACAAGCAACCTTTTGGTAAGGTCGCCTGCCGCGCCGAATACTACAAATACGCACGGGTCAGCTTTTGGATGCACTCCAGAAGCTTCCTTGCATGCTGGGTCATGACTTAAGAGCTGGCTGTTCAACGTGACCTCCAAACTGGTTACGCATAGCTGAAAGTAATTTTTCGCCGAAGCTATGCTCCTGACGTGAGCGGAATCTGGTGAAAAGTGAAGCGGCTAAGACATTGGCTGAAACACCTTCTTCGATAGCTGCCTGCACAGTCCATCTGCCTTCGCCAGAATCTTGCACGCTTCCGGTGAAATTAGAAAGCGAGGGATTTTCGGTGAGGGCGCGTGCGCTCAAATCTAAAAGCCACGAGCCAACGACGCTTCCGCGTCTCCAGAGCTCCGCCACTGATTCTAACTGGAAATCGAAATGTTCTTTCTGATCCAGATTGCCTGCATTTTTGAGAATATCGAATCCTTCTGCATATGCTTGCATGATTCCATATTCGATACCATTGTGGACCATTTTGACGAAGTGACCTGCACCCGAAGGTCCGCAGTGCAAATAGCCTTTTTCTGCTGATCCCAGTTTGTCTGCACCAGGAGTGCGGTCGATGTTACCAACACCAGGAGCGAGCGTAGCGAAAATAGGATCGAGATACTTAACTGCTACTTCGGGACCGCCAATCATTAAACAGTAACCGCGCTCTAATCCCCATACACCGCCAGAGGTGCCGACATCGAGATACTGAATTCCTTTTTTGCCGACCTGTTCTGCACGAACGGCATCTTCTTTGTACATTGAATTGCCGCCATCGATGATGATGTCGCCAGCTTCAAAGTGCTTGGCCAGTTCATCAACCATGTCCTGGGTTGCCTGTCCGGCTGGAACCATGACCCATGCGCATCTTGGCTTCGAAAGCTTCTTGGCAAGATCTGCTATATCTTTGGCGCCAATGGCACCTTCTTTTTCTAGCTCTTTTACTTTGTCAGGAGTGCGGTTAAACACTACGCACTCATGCCCGTTTTTCATTAGACGACGCACGATATTGGCGCCCATGCGGCCAAGACCAATCACTCCGATCTGCATAAGCTTCTCCTTCTACGCCTGCAAAGACTGGCATTTTAGCACTGTAAATCGCTTAGAGATCCAGCTCAGCCAATGATTTAATGCTTTGATGCTCGTTTTGACGTTGTGGAGCGTTGCCGTCTCTGATCACTAGAATTGTTTGCACACCGGCTTCTCGTGCAGCGTCTAGTTCGTCTACGATATCGCTCAGGAAAAGAATTTTCGAGGGGGCGAAGTCTAGAGCCTTGCTGATGTTTTTATAGCTCGAAGATTCTTTTTTGCCACCACTTGTAGTATCGAAGTGAGAATCGAGATATTTGCTCATATCGCCAAATTTGGTGTAAGCGAAAAATATTTTTTGGGCGCCGATGCTTCCCGAAGAATAAATAGAGATATTCTTGCCGTCTTTGTCCCACGATGAAAGAGCGTCTGGAACGTCTGCAAAAAGCTCAGACATGAGCACGCCATTATCATACCCATCTTTCCAGATGATGCCTTGTAACTCTTTGAGACCGGTTGCTTTAACGTCTGCATCCATCAATCGATTGACTTCAGACAAGACTACTTCTATAGGTTCGCCTGTTTTGAGCCAGTCTTCTTTACTGGTGAAACCAGCATCGCGTGCCATGTAATCCAAAGCCTTTTGCACCGAGGGCTGGTCGAAGTTTTTGTGCAAGAAATCGCTTGCGTACTTGCGCGCGAAAGGAAAAAGAACCTCGTACACGTAAGAGACAGGCGAAACTGTTCCTTCGATATCTAGCAAGATAGATTCTATAGAATTCGGCGAGTTTAATTTCATCCTTGCACCGAACTGAAACAAAGCGGCGAATAGAGCTTATCCACTGCATCTTCCAGATAGTGCGGTGCCCATCCGGAAGCATCTTGAAATAAACGAATAGTCTTGATGCTTTTTTCCTGGCACAAATTGAACCAGTGTCGAGTTCCTTCAGGAACGTTGATCAAGTCACCTGCTTCCATTTCCACCGAGAAAACTGGTGCGTCGACGGGGTTTATGTGGAAAATGCCACGTCCTGAAATTACGAATCGAACTTCGTCTTCTGAATGTGTATGTTCGACGCAGAATTTGGCAAGCATGGCATCGAGTCCAGGCGTTTCGGGAGAAACGTTAATAATGTCTGCTGTAACGAATCCGCCTCTCAACGAAAGCATCTCGATTTCGGGCTTGAACAATTCAAGAATTTCTTCGTTCGAGACAGTCTGTGATGGCAGTCTCGATGCGACATCCCAGTGTTCGAACCACATGGAGTATGGCTTTACGTATGCCTTGATTTCGGCTGGGTCTGTCAAAGTGAGATTCTTTTCTGGAACGTTCAGTTTTGCCATGATTAAAAGCCCGATTTCAGTAGTACTTCAAATAAGAATTCATAACCTTCTATATGACGTTTGGCTTCGCTCAGATCTTTGCCCCAGGCATAAAGTCCATGACCGGCTATGAGAAAGCCTTTTGGAAGCGAGTCATAATTCTGGTCGACTAACTTGGACAGTGCCACCATGTCTTGCGAATTTGCAAAAATGGGAAGCTTGATGCAAGTTTCGTGCGAGACTTTCATATTATCAAGACTGATTGCTTTGATCATTTCAAAGCCCTGAATTTCCAGATGCCCTTTTGAGCAATATTTGTTCGACAATACTGTAGAAGCTACAGAGTGAGTGTGAAGGACGGCTCCAACACCGGGTCTTGCAGCAATGGCTGTATGCAATAGGGTTTCGGCAGATTGTTTGTGTTCACTATTTTGGGCATCAATCAAATCGCCATTTGCATCTACTGTGACAAAATCATTTTCGCAAAGAAATTGTTTGTCTTTTCCGCTAGCGGTTATGAGCACTCTGAGCGGGTCTTTGGACAAGACCATGCTGTAATTGCTCGAAGTCGCAAGCGACCAATTTTTTGCGTAAAATAAATGCGACAAAGCAACAATGTCGGCTTTGTTTTTATGCAGGTTTGTATCTGTTTGTTTGAAGTCGAGCATAGCCCCAGGCTCCAATTGGTCCAAAGATCCTACCACAGTAATTATTGAGCCGGTTCTGGTTTAATGTTCGACCGTTAAAACAACTTTTCCACTGGTCTGGCGAGTTTCAACCAGATTTTGGGCTTTGCCTGCAAGCTGGAGTGGAAATGTTTCGCCGATGCGCAAATTGAGCCATTTTTGCTCTATGCCTTCAAGCACGGCATTTGCTCGCATGCGCATTTCAGCCCCATTTTGCATGAAGCAGCCAAGTGATCCCCCGTGAAGAGTTATTGATTTTTGTTGCAAAACATTGGGTGAAATAGGTTCTGCACGACCAGAGGCGGAGCCGAAAATGGCTATGTGCCCTCGCATGCGCACGGCTTCCAGATCTTTTTCGAAAGTGGTTTTACCGACACCGTCGATGATGTAGTCGACACCTTTATTGTCGGTGTAATTTTTGCATTCTTCGACGAAATCCTGACTGGTATAAAGAATGACCTTGTCGCAACCAGCTTCTCGTGCCAGTGTTGCTTTGTCTTCAGTAGACGTGGTTCCGATTACTTTTGCGTTCAGGTGATGAGCCCACTGACACAGTAAGAGCCCCATGCCACCGGCCGCTGCGTGAATAAGCACGGTAGACCCAGGTTCTATTTTGTAGAATTCGAAAATCAGATAATGCGCGGTCATGCCTTGCAAAGGAAAAGCAGCACCTTGCTCGAATGAAAGTTTTTCGGGAAGTGGAATCAATAAATCAGCACAAACGTTTGCATATTGGCTGTAGGCGCCAGAGCGGTGCGCACAAAAGGCCACGCGGTCTCCAGGCTTGAAGTCTTTGACCGAACTGCCTACTGCATCGACTAAGCCTGCGCCTTCGCGACCGACTGTGTATGGAGTGGGGACCTGGTAACTGCCACGTCTTTCATAAATGTCGATGAAATTGATACCAGCAGCCATTATTTTTACCCGCACTTCGTGGGCTTGTGGTGGTGGAAGTTCTATTTCTTCAAATTGCAGAACGGATTGATCACCTGTGCTGCAAGCTCTTATGGCGCGACATTTGATGCCTGTTTCAGTCGTTGTCATCTTCCTTCTCTTTTTCTCGTTCTCTTAAGATTGCTGCGTAGTCTGGTGTGTGTCCCATTTCTTGTGCTTTCTTCTTGATTGCTGCAGCTTCAGCCGTTTTGCCGACTTGTTGCAATAAATTGGAATAGCTTATATAGAAATTTGCCAGTTCGAATTTGCTTATTTCTTTATTCTTTTCAGCAAGTTTAATAGCCGTTTCGAGTGTTTTTCCTGCATCATCGGGATTGCCATAATCGCGCTGCCATTGTCCCAGACGAAGTAAGGCACGCAGATAATCCAAATCATCGTGCAGCTCCATTCTTTTATGTTTGGTGCAATATCCGCTTATGACAAAAGCGTCTTCGTATAACCGTCTTGCCTTAATTTCATCGATACGGTCCAGGAGCATCAAAAAGTCTGCGCGCTCTAGTTTGAGTGGTGCCAGTCCATGAAATCTCACTCCGTAGAGTTTGGTCAGGACACGCTCTCCCAGATCGAGCAACTTATATTCAAGTTCGAAGGAATAAACTTCTTCGAGGCTTCTTGCCACAGCGATAATTTTAGTTACCGAACCAGACCAGTTCAATTTGCTGTCAGACATGTGAGTGCGAACCGATTCACCGTTTGCTTCGAGCTGTTTTATATAATTCTCGGTTTCAGTGAGCGATTGGATCAAACGTTTGCCGCGGTTTTCATACTCTTCTGTATAAAGATCGTACATTTTAGTTTGAACTGCTTCTTGCTCCTTTATTCTTCCCTGTCGAACATATAAGTTGTTCAAGCTCTTCATTGTTTCGAACTTGCGCGAAAAGCCACCTATATTGTGGTCGAGATCCTTCATGGCAATGTTCATCAGTTTTTCTGACAATCCATAATTGCCGCTATTAGTTGCCCAGTTACTTGCAGTCATGAGTAATTGCCAGTATGTTTTGGCCACAGGAGAGCCAGGATCTTCTTCTGGACCTGGATACAAAAATAAGAAGAGGAGCAAAAATAAAAGACCCACGCTTGAAGCGATACCAAGTTTAGTGCGCGATTCTTTTAGAATGCGTCTTATAGCACGAGGGCGGCGACTGTCTACCACCGTTTTTTGTTTTGAAGTCGGAACCAGAGCTGCGGCACCGCCACCACTTTTCTGCTGTGACGACTCCACCAATTGATTTAGTTTTACGATTACAGTTCCGGTCTGGCTTGATATAGGCGACGCGCCAGTTTCAGGAAGAGCGTGCAGAACTTCCGAAACTGTTTGGTAACGGTGATTTACCTTTTTCTCAAGACAGGTCTGAACTACTTGTTCCAGTTCTTTTGAAATTTTTACGTGGGGATTGGTTTCTCTAAATGGTGGCGCTTGCTCGTTCAAGTGCAAGTTCATCGTATCCATTGGTGTGTCGCCGGCAAATGGTGGCATGCCGGTCAAAATTTCGTACATTACACAACCAAGAGAATAAATGTCTGATCGGTAATCGAGTTTGCTTGCGGTCCATTGCTCGGGGCTCATATAGAGCGGACTTCCAAATATGTCGCCAGTCTTGGTCAGTCCTTGCGAAGCGGCGCCATCGGAGGGAAGTATTTTGGCAATGCCGAAATCGACTATGCGCACGAGTACCGAACCATCATCGTCGGCAGTCAAAACCAAGTTGGCTGGCTTCAAATCGCGATGTACGATTCCTTTGTTGTGAGCGTGGACGAGACCGCGACAAATCTGTCTGAACATGTCCAGAGCTTCAGCTTCTGGAATAGGACCGCTCATGTCTAAAATTGCCGAAAGCGACGAGCCAACCAGATAGTCCATGGCAAGATAGGCTTCGCCAGTCGAAGTGATACCAAAATCGTACACAGTGATAATGTTCGGGTGAGATAAACTCGCTGCGGCTTTTGCTTCCTGGGAGAATCGCTGTACGCTAGTAGGATCGGAAACCAGCTGGGGATGCAATAGTTTGAGCGCCACTATGCGATCCATGTAAGTTTGCTTGGCTTTATATACGGTGCTCATTCCGCCTTTACCAAGTACGGATTCTATAAGATATTTGTCTGCGAAAACTTTGCCGATGAGCGCTTCTGTAGCTATCGCAACGAGTTCGGTATTATCGTCAGGGCAGTAGCGAATCTCTTCTGTAAAACGGCGCGCGCAAGTTAGACAGAAAACCTTTTCCGATTTGCCCGAGTTAGTCATGTATATCCGACCTTGAGCCCTTTAATTCAGTACTTGCCTGCACAATTCTACTTGAGATATAGAAACTATGGAATATTCCCATCAAAAGCCGAATGTCAAGCGCGCGTGACAACTTGTATTGATTCTCTTATAAGTTATTATTTGGTAGTTACTGGGGGGTGACAGCTCAAATTGAAAATTAAGGCATTAAAATGTCTTTTGTCTTTAGGCTTTGCTCTTTTGGTTGGCGGAGCGGTTGAAGCTAAGTCATCCAAAGAATATATCGATATTCAGATTACTCCCACGCGTAATCCTGCTGCTGAGGCTAATAACGAGCTCAGAGCAGACGCAGCTGAGATTGCAGATTTGCTCAACATAAGACCAGTGGTTGAAATGTTGCGAACCCATCAGCGCTCGGGCAAAGATATGTGCGAAGCTCCTAAGGATTTGCAAAGCGCGCGACTCATGTGTTTGTGGCGCATGTTCGTCGCTTCTGAAGAAGTGCGCAAAGTGGTGGCACAAATAAATTTCGATATTGCAGTCAACAATGTGCATTTAGAAACGCTCACTAACAGAAAGCGACTGACCAATAACCTGATCAATACTTTCAACTTTACCCAGAGCGGTGTGCTTGGCATTGTCAAAAACTCGCTTGCAATTGCCGCTGTTTATCCTATTTTTCGTCAAGAAATTGCTATGACCAGTTTTGGAATGAGTGGTTGTTTGCCCATCATCAACATGTATGCTCCTAATTTGATTTACAGAAGAACCACTGATGGAGCCAATATGCTTTCACACGTAACCGATCCTGGTTACAAGCCTGCATATGCCAATCAAAGCTATTTGTGGAAATATTTCAATTCGCCTATTCCTGGAAGCGCATCTAAAGAACCTCGTCGCGAGATAATTTTGAAGCACTGGGAAGCAATCAAGGGACTTTCAGCCACTAACGAAAAACAAAAAGACCTGATGGATGGAACCAACGAAAAGACAGTCCATGAAGGATTGAAAACTGTCGGTCAACGTATCGAGATTTTGCACGATTTCAAGACCCACATAGAAGAATTTGATGGAGCCTTGTTCGAGCTTCATCAGGCGATCACAAATATTCAACCAGGAGAAAAATAATGGTTGCCCGCAAATTGAAAAGTGTTTTTCTCGCTTTCATTATTTTGTTCATGCAATTCAGCATGTTGAGTGAACCAGCATCAGCACTGGATAGAATCCAGCTTGAAGGTCAGGCATCTGCACTCACGCCTGGTGCCAAAGAGGCGGCTAACTTGCTTGGAATTCTGCCTAAAGTCGAGCGCCTGATGCAGCTCAAGCAAGCGCGTATGGGAAACGAAAGTGCACCATTGTCTGATGAAGAGCTTGGTCTTAAGGTAGATGTTCTGGATAAAGTCCTTGGTGCTTCAATGGAAGTGCGAATGGTGTCAGGACGAATCGACCGAGATCTTTCCTGGGCATTTGCTGGACAGGGTGCACTGAATGCCAAGCAACAAAAAGTATTGAACTCTATTTTTACCCTCAACTTTATGCAAATTGGTGTGCTTGGTGTTTTGTCCGGACCAGCATTTTTGAACGGACGTGGTGCGCTGGGGTCTGAATTGCTCTTGCTTGCAAGTAGTATCGGTCTATGTTTGTCTTTGCTCGCATTTGCTCAAACCAATGTTGGTTATAAAAAGCCAGTCGACGGCGATGCCACCATTTTGACCGATGTTTTCAAAATCCAAAAACCAGCACCGACAGAGCATGAATCCAAGCTGGTGGTGAGATATCTCGATTCGGTGCCACCAGGCACCAGAGATGGGAAAACACGCTCGCAATCTTTAATTGAGAACTGGAAAAAGGGTAAATATTTGCGCACTATGTCCGAGCCGAATCTGGAAAAACTTTCAGCTGTTGTGCCTCAGGGTAAAAAATATAAAGTCGGCGCAGCTGAGTTCAATAGACGAATTCGGATGCTTTTCGATACCCAGTACACAATCGAATTGTTTCATGAGGAGTTAGTAGAGTTGCTTCGAGCAGCGGAAATAAGCTAATGAGAAAACTATACACGTTTTTGGTTTGCGCCATTCTTGTAACCACTTATTCGGTCTTGCAAAGCCGAGGTGCGGTGCGTGGTTCGCGCATCATACACTTTGTGGCATTGAAGTATAAATCGTCCACTAGCGATGCTGAGAAAATCGCTTTGCGCTCTAACTTCAGAGCCTTGAAAAAGAAAATACCCGGAATTATTTCGATTGAAAGCGGCGAAAACAACAGTGTCGAGAAGCGCAATAAAGACTTCACCGATGCGTTTGTAATCAAGTTCAAAAATGAAAAAGACCGCGATTTTTATTTAACGCATCCCGAACACGTCGCCTTCAAAAACAAGAATTTGCCTCTGGTAGACGACGTTTTCGTAATGGATTTTTGGAGCAAATAATTAGCTCAAGCCTTCGCGGAAGTTGAAGAAAACACCGTCGGGATCGTACTTGGCTCGCATAGCTTCGAGCTTTTCCATATTGGATTTGCTGATTGCTGTTTCCAGATATTCTGGATGAGCTACAGTATCCGATTCGGAGATGTAGTGACCTTTAACCAGTGATGCCATATTTTTCATACAAGTGTCATGCCATTCCAGTTCTTTGGCATCATCTTCTGCTTTTTCCCACATGGTCCATGGCCCGCCATATAGTTTGGCGTGCATGGAGAAACAGGCGTCGCTTGGTGGTTCAGGAATATGTTTGCCCGTGAATACGGCAAACATATATACGGTCTTGGGATTTGCATTGAGAAAATGTTCTTTGTTTACCTTGAACACTTCGCTAAGTGGTGCGTCGAAGAAACAAGCATCGACTTTGGCTCTAAGGCCTTCTGGCCATAAGCCACCTGATGCATCGAATAATTGTGGGAATGTGGATGGCTCGGCAATCGATTTTTTTATTGCCTTAGCGAGCAAGGGGCAGCTGTCTAGTGCTTGCAATTCGTATTTTGCGTTGTCGTCGTTATCGGCAAACATAGTGGCAGTCACGAGAGCCACTTTGCCATTTGAATCTTTACACTGATCGGCGATGTCGTCGGGTGCTTGCACGGCAAAAAGACTCAGTTCGATACTCGATGGCAACTGGCTTGCAAGCGGTCCTAGCCATTCTGCAATTTTTTCGATTTCTTCATAAGGATAATAATATACACTTGCGGTGATAGCTTTAGGCAGAGGGAAACATTTGAGATGATATCTAGTACAGACTGCGAAAAATCCTGGACCCGAACCGCGAGCGGCCCAGAAGTAATCCTGGTTTTCTGTCGCTGAAGCAGTGATTTTCTTGCCTTCGGCAGTTACCATTTCGATTGCTTCAAGCGCTTCGTAACCGTGTCCCCAGGTGCCTTGATTCCAGGACATGCCACCACTCAAAAAATAACCAGAGAGTTTTACTTGAGGACAATGTCCGGTTGGATATGACAGGCCAACTTTGTTCAACTCTTCTTGCGCCTGTCTGTTGCTAATAATTGGTTGAAGCACAGCGCGTTTTTTATCCGCGTCTATCGAGATTACTTGATTCATATTTGTAAGATCGAGCATTATGCCGCTGTTTCTCACTGATGGCGAGCACCAGTTGTGTCCACCGCCTCTTATAGCTACTTTGACTTTGTTGGCTTTGGCGTATTTGACCACTGCCACCACATCGTCTTCGTCCAATACTTGTGCCACCATTTGTGGTCTTCTATTTGATGGTCTGCGTCTGTTCCAGATTCCTCCGACGCAAGCCATATCGAAATTGTCGTCTTTGGTCGTAAAAATTTTGCCTTTGAATCCATACTTGGTCTTGAGCAATGCAGCATCTAATTTGACTTTTTTGCTTGAAGAAGCAAGTGCGCTCAAATCACATGTTTGAAGCGCAACGAAAATGGAGCCGGCTGCTGCTATTCCTTTAGTTAAAAACAAACGGCGACTTATGCCAGAGACTGTAACTTCGTTCAAATTGTTGTTTTCTGTATTGCTCACAGTCGGACCCTTTAAAAGATGAGTAGTCACTTAAGAGTCGTCATTCTATTAAAAATGTGGTGTCGCGAGCATTAAATTGCTGCTTGGCAATCGTGTCGTAATTGAAGTTTTAAGCAGTGATCAAGCTGTCTATGGAATCAGACGGCGTCGTTTGGGCAGTGACAGTGTCAAGCAGATCCCTCACCGCACTTACGAATTCGTCTGGTGAAACTCGACCTTTTGTCATGTGTCTTGTAATGCCTAAGGTTAATTTACGCCTGTCTGCTTCGGTAAATTCTTCACCCGAATATACGATTAAAGGCACTAGACATTTTTCGGATCCGCTGTTGTTGAGCGACTCTACGAATTTAAATCCATCCATTTGAGGAATTCCTACATCGAGCACAATCACATCTGGTTGGCTCGAACGTGCGATGGAAAGAGCTTGTATGCCATTTTCTGCTTCTAAGCAATGAGCTTTTAACTTTTTCAACTGGGCGACAATGACAGCTCTTGTATCTGTGTCATCTTCAATGACAAGCACTTTGCGAGAAGGAATATCATGCGTTGCGCGCTCGACTGAGCGAATCAGGTTCGATTGGTCGAAAGGTTTGACGAACCAGTCGAATACTACAGGAGGAGAACATTCGAGGTCTTCTACATTTCTGCCGGTCATAATGATTATCGGCAGTTCTTTTAGATGATCAATCTTTCTGATTTGTTCGATGATTTCAAGTCCGTTTCCATCGGGCAAAAGCAAATCCATCAGTAAAACGTCAGGCTTGCATTTGCTCAATACTTGCAGAGCCTGCTCTTTGCAGGTGGCGTGCCTGGTGGCATAACCTTCTTTGTGCAAACGCAGTTTGAGAAACTGAATGAGATTTTCGTCGTCTTCTACAATCATGACCAACTTTTGTTCGCCATTGTTGTGATTTTCGTCCATTTTTTCTTCATTCTTCAACATGGGTAACTCGAACCAGAAAGTAGAACCAAGCCCAGGACGGCTATGCATGCCGATTTCGCCTTCATGCTGACTGATTATCGCTTTGCAGATTGCAAGACCGAGACCGGTTCCTTCTTTAGGGCGAGTATCGGATGAATCTATTTGCTGGAATTTTTCAAACAATTTGTTCTGGTGCTCGAGCGGAATTCCAGGACCTTCGTCGGTGACAGAAAATCTTGCCCTTCCAAATTCATTTTCTTCTACTGTGATATTGACCAGGTCGCCAGCTTCCGAATATTTAATTGCATTGGACAATAGATTGGTCAACACTTGCAATAATCTCGATGGATCTGCTGAAAGATTCATTTTGGGATCGATATTGGATGATAAATTTACACCCGCGCTGCGAGCCATTCCGTCCATCAATTCAACGCCGCGCTGAACCACAGAGATCGCAGAAATTGTTTCTTTGTGCAATTCGAGTTTGCCTGCTTCTATTTTGCGCAAGTCCAAAATATCGTTGATAATATTGACCAGACGTTCGGATGAGCTGCGAGCGATGCGAATCATTTCTTTGGCTTCGTCTGAATCTGGTTCTACAATTTCATCTGCAACAAGACTCAAAGCGCCTCGTATCGATGTAAGTGGTGTTCTTAACTCGTGCGAGACAGTGGAATAAAATTCGTTGATGCGCTTTTCCACTTCTTTTCTATGAGTAATATCTCGTGCAATGACAGAAATTCCTTGAATGACACCAAATTCGTTTTTGACTGGAGATACTGCTTGAGAAACTTCAAGAGTTGTGCCGTCAGCTTTGATTCGTAGTGTTTCAAAATCGTTCACCGAATCGCCGATTTTGATAAGATTGGAGATTTCTTCGAATTCTTCCATTTTCTCGCCAGGAATAATTAGTCTTATGTTAGCTCCAAGCATTTCTTCAGCTTTATAGCCGTACATGCGCTCTGCGCCCGGGCTCCACGAGATGATGGTGCCGTCGAGATTTTCTCCGATGATTGCATCTTGGGATGCATTGACGATAGAAGTCAATTGTTTTGCCATCATCTCTGATTTTCTGCGATCTTGAATATCGCGAATAAAAGCGGAGAAAATCCAGCTCTGATGGTCCTGGTGAGGAGTGAGTGTGATTTCAATCGGAACTTCCTGACCATTCTTATGAAAAGCAGATATTTCAGAACGGCGTTTAGTGAACTCGCGATTTTGATCGAGTGATAGCATCGCTATACGCGAATAGCCCGCAATCGTATGTGGTGGCAGTGATATGAAAGCTGCTAGATTGGAACCGATGGCTTCTTCGGCTTTCCATCCAAATATCGTTTCGGCTTGTTTGTTCCAGGTTGTTATGACGCCATTCACATCGGTCATGATAAAACCGTCTAAAACCGAGTCTAAAATTTCAGATAGTTTTTGCTCGCTGGAGGCGAGTTTCAGCGCGCGTGATTCTGCCAGATCTTTAGATTGTTCGTTGGTTTCTTCGATTTGCGCCCGCTGCATTGCAGCCACTTTCAATTCGTTTCTGCCGTTTCGGCAGGCATAGACCAGAATGACATCTTCGAAAAGGACCCAGATTCCGTGTTCTAGCGAACGTAGTGGATCCGAATACAAAACGCCGTAAACCGATTCGGGAATAAATATGCCGCGCAAAATGTGGTCTATGAGCACCACGCAAGATGCGGTTAGCAGTACTCGCCAGTCGCGATAAAAGGCGAGAAAAGCTAGTGAGCCGAATATGTGAAAGTGAGTTTCGATGCGACCGCCTGTCAGGTGTATGAGCAAGGCAGAGAAAAGAATTTGACTGATTGCGATGACATGTCTTGTAATCGCTTTGCCAGGATACATATAAATGCAGTGTAAAGCAGGAAGAGTTATCAGTGCACCAAATGCAATGGCAAACCAGATATGGGGGTGTAGATAACTCGTTTTGCCTTCCCAGGCTAAAGGCGAGATGAAAACAGTTATTAGAAAACCTGCAGCCCATTGAATTATGAGCAAGTTAGCAAACAAACGATCGACTTTGATATTGGACTCGAGCAATTGTTGGTCGAAAATTGCTTGTGCTCGGTCGTCTAGCTTGATTTGCGCTTTTGACGTAATTAACATGTTTGTAATTCCCTTTTAGATTTTCTTTTCGAACAGGGGGCAGCCGAAAACTTGACTACAATTAGCTTTTGCCCTTTTCATCGCAGCCAGGTCCTCTATGGCTATGCTGCCCAGACTATCGCCTTCGTGTCCTCTTGAGGCTGTAACTCCGCCTGCAAAGACGAGCTTTCCATCGGGGTTGTAGAGAAAAGTCTGTCCAGAAGTGGTGGCATTGAAAGATTTTGCAATTACCCCGTCAACATCTGACTTGCGCTGGCTATTTGGAACGAGGGTAGACATTTTCCAGAGGTCGGATTTTTCCCACTCAGAATCGCACGAAGAAGGTTTTAGAAAAACAATCTGGCAATCCATGTTGTTGTGTGTGCGAGTCATGATTTTATTCAATTCGTTGAGACTGGCTCTGGAGCAGGGACAATGAGGATGCATAAAAGTCACCAGTGTGAATCGTCCCTTGTTTCGAGCAAGTGTGGTATCAACGGGCCAGGTTTTCAGATCTGCCTGGTGATTCTGCGCTCCTGAATCAGCACTGTAAGCAATCAGTGCCCAATAGCAAAAGCCGATGAGACAAGCCCAAACAGCAAAGAAAAGAGCCTTCATGCTACGAATTTTCCTTTTTTCCATTTTTCAAGAATGGAAAAAATTTCGTTAGGCAAACTTTTGGGATCGAAGGGCTTGGTAATAACGCCAGCAGAGCCTAGATTCAAATACAGCTCTACTTCAGTCTTGAGCGCTTTGGCAGTCATGAAAATCACTGGTGGAGCAGCATTTGCATATGTCTGCTTAATTGCATTCAGAGTGGTAGGTCCGTCCATTCCTGGCATCATTACATCGAGCAAAATCAAGTCGGGCTGGTAGTCAACTAAAATGTCGAGCGCCTCTTTGCCTGAATCGGCAAGTTTGACTTCCCATGCAACGACCCGTGTCAGAACTAGTTGGGTGATACGACGGATGTTTGCATCATCGTCGACTAAAAGAACGGATGATATAGTCATTTTAAACCTCTATGTGGCAAATTTTTTGCTTTCGCGGACTGCCTTCTTGAGCGCTTTTTCAATCATGCCGGCAATTTGTGAAATGCCTTCGAATGATAAAGTGCCTGCAGTACCGTGAATTTTGTGTGCTTCCATCAGGGCTTCCTTTCCAAAGTCGCTCATCATGCAGGTTTCATTACTTTTTTCGATAGACGTTGCCAGCTTGCGCAATAATGCAGGCAGGTCGTGCAAGTATGTATCCCTGATGTCTTCCATCTCTCCATCGAGTTCTTCGTCGAGATCCGCGTCGTTGAAAATTTCCACTTCGCGACTCTTTTCTTTTTCGCTTGCGCCAATTTGGGGCTCGGGTCCCATATGCAATTGTTTTCTGATTAAACGAATAAACTCGAATGGGTTAATCGGTTTTTGCAAAACATGTTCCACTCCAAGCAGATTGCGCATACGAGTTTGCTTCTGGTGGCTCAGCGGAATTCCCGACAACACTATAAAAGGAATTTCTACTCCATTTAAGCGGTGATAATTGATCCAGCTCAATCCGTCGCAATCGGGCAATCTATAGTCGACAATGACCAGGGCGAATTTCTCGCGCCCAAGCCACTCGGTTGCCTCACTGCCTGTGCGCGCTTCAACTGTAGTTAGCCCTTCATCGCGCAGATAGGCTGCGACCAGGGCACGAAAATACTGATCATCGTCCAAAATTAGAACTGAGTCCATTGCTATAACCTACCTAACTAGCTAACTGCCTATTTACACAAGATTTGCGTGTCCCCAATTGCATTATCTAATCCGGCAAGCAAGCCTGGCATCACACCCAAGTGTGAAATGGGCACCCCCAAGGCATGATTTTTGCCTGCAAGACAAACTTTGGTATGATGTTTTGGGATTTTGAGATATTGAGGATTAGTAAATGAACTCTATTCTGGCGCTCTTTCTGCTACTGGGCTTTACTTTCTTGACTCCAGGCGACGCTTTTGCCAAAACCTGGACTATAGACGAAAGACAGGAGCAATTGATGAAAGACATCAATTCTGCCCAAGAGAAAAAAGCGCTCACAGCCAAAGAAGCCGACAAGTTGCGTAAAATGCTTGCCAAAATAGCAAAGAAAAAAGCGAAGTGGAAAACCGACAAAACTCGCGATTTGTCCGAAGATGAGAAGTTGAAGCTGGAAGGCGATTTGAACGACGTCAGTGTTGAAATCAAAAGACTTCAATTAGAAAAAAGAACCGAAGAACAAAAGAAAAACTAAGCGCTCGACACGCTTAGTCGTGACAGGTATTAATCCATGTCATCATGAATGCTGCCAGTTGTTCGGTGAACTGATTTTCTTCAAGCAGCAAATGCTCGCTGTCCCCAATTACAAACAAAATTTTGTTGGGGCAGGTCACGTCGTTGAAAAGTTCGATTGTGCCTTCTGGCTTCACAAGCTTGTCTTTGAATCCTGCAAGCATCAAGACAGGTGTTTTTTCAATGAGTGCAGCCGCATCATAGTTGCCTTTCATAAAATCGTTGAATTGCTTTAATTCTTTAGGCGTCATCTGCATACGATTAGTCTTTTCCGCCATCCAGGTCTTTTGTAATTTCGGATCCTGCGTGGCGTGTTTAACCACGATTGGGGCAATATTGATTTTTTCGTCTTTGTCTACTAGATAGCGAGTGCCGACTTTGAAAGTCTCTGACAGGTTGGCATAACGCTCGTTGGATGGAACCGATGAAATCAGACCGTCTACCAGTGCGGGGTAGCGCGATGTCGCTCTAAGAGCTATAGCTCCGCCCATTGATTCACCGACCAAATAGACAGGAGTTCCAGGATAGGCTTTTCGAATATTCTTAAGAGCGTTTTCAATGTCGACCAGGCAGCTTTCAAAATCGCACAATGCTTTGTCGCCGCGATTTTTCATCCATGCGCCGAATCCTCGCACATCTACTGCATAAACAGCAAAGCCACGCGCGGCCATTCGATTGCCAAAATCATTGTAGGATTCACTGGAGAAGCCCAGACCGTGCACACAGAGCAAAACTCGTCTGGGTCTGTTTTCGGGCAGCCAGGAGCGATGTGGCACATTTATAGTCGCACTCCAGTGTTTGGCAGCTGGTTTGGCTGCTGGTTTTGCGTCAACTCTTGATGCACTTGCAACCGAAGCTTGCAATGCAAAACAAAGTGATAGAGCGATATTGACGATAGTTTTATTTTTCATATAAGTGCGCAAATCCCATGCCGTGTTGTGACGCCGGGGCACATTATTGCAGATTGACTTCTTGCGTGTCTGATTAGCGGGTACGAACCGTTGTCAAAAGTGGAATGCAAATTCCTACAACGCCAAGCAGAATTCCGGTCAAATAGTGCCCGGCAAGAAATCCAGCGCTTTGGGGCACGTAGACGATTAATAGCAGTAGAAGGCTGATGTGGTGATTGAGCAACATTCCCAAAAGGCATGCACCTACTGCAATTGGAGCTATTTTGGGTCCGAATTTATAATCGGCGGCACGATGAATCACTCTGCCAAGCAGATAGCCAATAAAAATTTGAAATAAAAAGCCGCCAAACGAGCCCTGCATGGTCACCATTCCGGCGAGCAGCACGCCTGAAGCCATTGAAACGACTACCAGGCGGGCGAAAACAGCCCCGGATATTTTCATGACGTGGCTTTCGAAGCGCCCAGCGCACTTTGGACATCTATTTCCTACGGCACATTGCACAAAACATTTTGGGCAAATTGGCGTAGAGCAGTCTATGCAGGCCAGTTTAGTTTTAGAATGGTCGCAAGCGGCAGGCACGTGTTTCTCCTGGAAACCAAAATGGCTCAACCTAAATCGGGATATTCCTCAAACATCATCGTGGCAATCGCTGCCATAATAATTTTGCTTGCCATATTGGACACAGTCAAATTTTGGGCGCCGCTTATGGGTGTCAAAGACCTGGAGGCTCTTGCAAAAGAGCTCGACCCCATGAAGCCCGCGATTCAAAC
Source organism: Cyanobacteria bacterium TGS_CYA1 (assembly GCA_026129135.1). Classification (GTDB taxonomy): domain Bacteria; phylum Cyanobacteriota; class Vampirovibrionia; order Obscuribacterales; family Obscuribacteraceae; genus Aved-18. The sequence continues at coordinate 196,958 of JAHCIQ010000008.1, forward strand.
CCAGCAGGAAATTCCAAAAGAAATTCCAAAGGAAATTCCAAAAGAGGTTCCAAAAGAAAAGCCATAGTTTCAATTTGCTTCGCGATGCCAACTGAAACTACGGCTTTTGCGTTCTATATAAATAGATTAGTCAGCACCTTCTGGTGACAAATCGAGTTCGTAATCCATTTCATATGTATCTTGCATGTGAGTGTCTCCCGTGAGCAATGAACGACCAGAACACCAGTCTAAGTGCAGTTCTCTGGTAGGCAAGAGTTATTTACACAAATTGCAATTTCTTGTTACTCCTTGCAAAATCGCTTAATACAGACTTCTTAATCGTTACATTCAAATACATCTTTACAGTACTTGGAAACGCAATGCCCATTAGGCTTAGAGCGTGTCAAGCTTTTTGAGCAAAAAAAAGATTTTGTGATACTGTTCACCTTTTTTCATTAAGGACTCATTCTTATAATACAGGCATGGACAGTCTCTCTAGAGAAGAACTAACTAGATATAGTCGTCATATTCTCATGCCGGAGATAGGCGAAGAAGGGCAGAAGAAGCTGAGAAATTCGCGCGTGCTCGTTTGTGGCGCTGGAGGCTTGGGCTCGCCTGCATTGCTTTATCTGGCGGCTGCAGGTGTGGGAACTCTGGGGATTGCAGAATTTGACGATGTCGAATTATCCAATCTGCAAAGACAGGTCTTGTTCGAATCCAATCAAGTGGGTCAATCTAAGCTTGCGGCAGCGGCTTCGCGACTTCACGCACTGAACTCAACTATCAATGTCAAACAGCATTTTGGACGGATCGGCGCGCAAAACGCCATGTCAATCATTGCCGGATACGATGTAATAGTTGATGGCACCGATAACTTCGCTACCAGATATTTATTGAACGACGCATGTGTACTTTCATCCAAGCCATATATCTATGGAGCTATCCATCGATTCGAAGGTCAGGTCAGCGTTTTTTCACCGGGTGGTCCTTGTTATAGGTGTCTTTTCCCGGAGCCACCAGAAGCTGGCGCCATTCCAAACTGTGCTGAAGCTGGCGTTCTTGGGGTAATCGCTGGCATCATAGGATCGTTTCAAGCGCTCGAAGCAATCAAAACAATTTTGCAATTGGGCACCTCGCTAAGCGGGCGTTTGATAGTGTTTGATGCACTAAACTTTTCAAAAGATGAATTGAGAATCAAAAAAAATCCACACTGCCCCGTATGTGGTGACAACCCTACTGTTACTTCTTTAAAGGATGAAAACATAATGTGCCCATCACAAGCCAATAATGAAATGACCGCCAAAGAATTGAAAGCGGCAATTGACTCGGGTCGAGACCTCGCTTTGCTCGACGTGCGCACTCACGCCGAGGTGGCTATGTGTCAAATTCCAAACTCAATTCATATACCGCTGCAAGAATTGCCAGCTCGCATGCTCGAGCTGCAACACTTGAAAGACTCTGAAAAAGATTTGCTAATTTATTGCAAAAGCGGCATGAGGAGCCTGAGCGCACAAGAATATCTGAGTCAGCATGGATTCAAAAAAGTGATAAATTTGACTGGTGGTATCAAAAGCTGGGCTCATGATGTCGACCCGAGCATGCACGTTTAACCGCCGCTCAGTGCAGCCACAATCATTATTTTGTCCGTGGTACTCACGCTTGTGTTCAAGTCTTTGATTTCGTCTACATTCAAAAAAACTTTCATATGGGGACGGATTTTGTTATGCTCGTCCACCATTCTGAATTTTATTCCAGGATATTGTACGTTCAAATTATCCAGTACTTCTAAAACGGTCTTGCCTTGCCCTTCTACGACATTGACGTTTTTAGTATAAGAATAAAGCGGACTGGGAATTTTTACTTGCATATTTAGCCGACCTTAATCGAATAAATCTCAGGCAAGTGTTTGACGATACAATTCCAGCTCGCGCCATTGTCGATGCTTGCCCAGACTTCGCCCTGCGACGTGCCAAAATACAATCCGACATCGTCGTGCGAGTCGCAGTCCATGGCCTGTCGTTTAACCGTAAAGAAGGCATTTGCGCCTGGCAATCCTTTGTCCTGTCTGAGCCAGGTCTTTCCACTGTCAGTGCTGTTATACACCGCTGGCTTGCCACCAGGACTGGTGCGGGGCCAAACTTCGGTTCCATCCATCGGAAATACCCAGACACAATTTGGATCGCGCGGATGAATGACCATGGGAAAGCCGATGTCTCCTATTTCTTTGGGCATGTTATCGCCTATGCGCGTCCACACTGTTGCAGGACGTTCGATACGATAAATGCCGCAATGATTCTGGTGATACAAAATATCTGGATTGACTTGCGACTGTGCGATGCAGTGAGGGTCGTGTCCCCATTCTGGATCTTCGACTGGTGAAAAAACAATCTCGACTCCTTTGTTGAGCGGACTCCAGGATGAGCCATTGTCCTTTGATTCGAAAATTCCACCAACCGAAATCCCGATATACATGTGATTTTGATCTTTGGGATTGAGCAAAATGGAATGCAAAATAATTCCACCTGGAGTGCCGCCGCCGACAGTCCAGGATGCATACATGGGATTTTCATTGAATCCGTCTACTGACTGCCAGGTGTCGCCTTCGTCTTTGGAAACGAATAAACCTGCAGGCGTGGTGCCTGCATACCATAAGCCGTTTTGTTCGATGCGTCCTGGTGTAAGCCAGAATACACTATCGACCGAGCGCGGCTTCGGTCCTTCGGGACTTTCCAGATTATTGCCTGTATCAATTTGTTTGAACGCTGGTGGCTTTGAAGCTTCGCTCCATGTTTTGCCGTCGTCTAGCGAGCGATAAACAGTTGGTCCCAGATGCCCAGTTTTGGCACCGATTATCATGGTATCGGATTTGGGGTCTTTTACAAAGTGGTGAATAATATGACCAAGATAAATGGGGTCGGAAACTTTCCAGTTTTTGCGCGAATCATCGCTGGTCAAAAGAAAGGCGCCTTTGCGCGTGCCAACTAAAATTCGATTCGATTTGCTCATGGCGACTCCAGTTTCAGTTTCGTATTAAACGAGGGGAGTATTTTATCTTTTCGCTCAAAATTTATCATTAAAGTTGAAAAGATGCAGTAGAATGCTCAATTCAGGCATCAGGAGGCAAAGGTGAGCACTCAAATATTCGTCAATTTAGCAGTTGAAAATCTGGACAAAAGCAAGGAGTTTTTTACCAGGCTTGGTTTTAGATTCGAACCCAAATTTACCAGTGAGACTGGCGCTTGTATGGTCATTAGCGACACCATCTTCGTCATGCTTTTGACAAAGCCATTTTTCAAAACTTTCATCCCGACTGAAATTTGTGATGCTAGAAAAAGCACCGAAGCTCTCATTTGTTTATCGTGCAAAACGCGCCAGGATGTAGATTCAATGGTCAAAGCTGCAGTCGATGCAGGTGGAAATACCTACAACGATTCCAAAGACCATGGATTCATGTATCAACATGGCTTTCAAGATCTAGACGGACACATCTGGGAACTGGTCCATTTGCAGGACGCACCTGAATTGAATCCGGTCGAAGCTGCTAGCGGACACATTCATTGAGTATGACATTCGAACCTCCTAAAAATGATCCGCATGCCGAAACGCTGCTTATGATTCGTCAGGAAATCGAGCGTCAAACACAAGCTTATATCGAGCTTCTGCTGGAGTCGCGCCAGGCGGTCGAAAACCACGCAAGCTTTCTGAGCACTATTCTTGAATGTATTGGCGACAATCTTATTGTCTACGACGCTGAGGGCAAAGTGATGCTTGCCAACAAAGCCGCTATCCAGTTTGCTGGTCTGGATTTCATTGGCTCCGATCGAAACAAGATTCGCGAGCGGGTGACTTTTTTGACAGACAAGAATGGCACCGAAATCCCAAGAGAAGATGAACCTTACACAGTTGCCATGGAAGAACGTCGTGTAAGCGAGCGCGAAGGCTATCTGCACGATGCTAAAAATCCAGACAACGGCGGCTGGATTAGAGCGCAAGCGTCACCTGTAGTAGATAAGCACAATAATTTTTTAGGCGTGGTTGCTACTGCAAGTGATATCAGCGAAAGAAAACATTTGCAGAAACAGCGCGATGGATTAGCATCGCTAATAGCGCACGATGTCAAAAATCATTTGATAAGCGAAGAATATATCATTGGCGATTTGCTAGAAAAGCCCAGTCTTCCGCCAGAAATCAGAAGCGACCTGCAAACGGTTTACAACAGTGCTAAGCATCATCGTGAACTTGCAAACGCGATGCTTCAAATCCATCATACCGATTTTATGCTCGATGCCCACAGTTCTGTTTCCATAGATTTGAACTCAGTATTACAGATGGTGCTCGAACTCAATGCGCTCGAAGCCCAATCAAAATCGGTCATTATCAAAACAGACGTGGAAGATGACCTGCCTTCAATAAAAGGTGTTGCTGCCGGGCTCAGACATGTTTTGCATAACTTATTGCACAATGCCATCAAAGCGAGCGACAATGGCGGGACTGTGACTTTCAAGATAGAAAGCCTACCCAGTGTTTGCAAGGTGAAAATTACCATTCATAATGGCGGCAAAATAATTGCAGCTGCAGATCTAGAAAGATTGTTCGATCAGCATACTGTCGCTTCGCGCATCCCACGCTACGATGGTTCTACTGGATTTGGTTTGTATTTGAGCAAAATCATGCTCGACGCGCATAAGGCCACAGTTCAATGCACAAGCTCTTTGGCAAATGGAACTACGTTTATAATTGAATTGCCAGCAGGTTAGTACTTAGTTTCTTCGTTTTCTAGCTTCAACATCAAATATTTAGAAGCATGGTCTGCTGCTTCAAAGTTCTTTTGACTGCGGTGGAAATCAATCAAGGTGTGCAATTCTTCTTCGCTTAGTTCTTCCAGATTTTGTCTTTCCAATTGTTTGGAATAATTCTTCACTATAACGCCTTTGGGTCCAAATAATAAGAGTGTTGAAGTAATTATAAAAGTACCTGCACAGATAAAGGCAAATGCAAGAAAAGTAAAAAAACTACCTACGTTGTGAACCACGCTTGCAAGAATAGCGACAGTAAATAAAGCAATGGAAGCCGCTAAACTCACCATCGATATCGCGAAAAGAGGCATATTATGCTTAGCCATCTTTTGAAGCGTCATATGCTCTTTTATTACAGCTAATTCGTCGTGAATTTTGTCGGGTTTCATGTCATATTAATACCACACAAACCAGGGGATCAATCTTGACGTGAGCGTGCTTTCAAAGCTCAAACCAACACCAGTTTTCGACTCGTATCTGAGCTTTGCCGTCGAGCGACAGAACATATTCTGGAAACGCTTGCAGGGCAAGGCATTTCCCTGGTCGAATGACTCGATTTTGTCTAACTGGAAATTCACCAATACTTATCGAGTGCTTGATCGCGTAAGCCAGTATCTCGTTAGTGAAGTTATAGGTCGTAGCGAGCAAAATATCGAGGATTTATTTTTTCGCATCATATTATTCAAAATCTTCAACCGTATCGAAACCTGGCAATTGCTCGAGCGAGAGTTGCAAGAAATTAGCTGGCGTACTTATGACTTCGCGCGTTACGACGCAGTCTTGAGTCGTGCCAAAAATTCACTGGTTCCCATTTATTCGATGGCATACGTGATGCCCTCACCTGGTACTGTATTTGGTGAGGAAAGAAAACATCAAAATCATTTACGCTTGTTAGAATTTTTGTTTGCAAATCGAGTTCCTCACAAAATTGCAAATGCAAAATCGATGCAAGAGGTTTTTGAAACTCTTCGTCAATGTCCTTCATTTGGTAACTTTCTTGCGTTTCAGTACGCTATCGATCTCAATTACAGCGATATTATTGATTTTTCTGAAATGGATTTCGTCATCGCAGGACCCGGAGCCAAAGACGGAATAGCTAAGTGTTTCGAGCACAGAGCAGACTATACTTCTGAAGCCATCATCGAAATAGTGACAAAAAATCTCGATGCGTTATTTGATTCAGCCGGATTGAAGTTCAACAACCTTTACGGCAGACCACTGCAACTAATCGATTGTCAAAACATTTTTTGTGAAATCAGCAAATATGCGCGAATTGCTTACCCTGAATATCAGGGCGTGAGCGGGCGGACCAGAATCAAGCAAAAGTATAAAACTGCCCAAAGTGCCTTGCCTCCTGTTGCTTTGCCCCCTAAATGGGGACTCGGCCTAAAGAATGAGGACACTAATTCGGATAAAAATGTCCGGATGGAACTGCTGAAATAAGCACCGAATCGGCGATTTGGAGAAATAGCCCTTTAGGTTGATGCCCTGAAACGCTCACTCTGTCAATATCCGCACGGTAGTGAGCAACAGGTATCAATATGTTCCGGCAATCTTATTCAAAGTGCATGTCCCTTCTTTTGTGCGCAGCAATCGGTTTTAGTTCCTTCACGCCAATATATGCGCAAGAAGCTCAAGATCAAAATTCAGATCAAACAAGCCTTCGAGATTATATTCAGCAGGGCGGAAATAACATGTCCGCGCTCGACAAAGATATCTTGAAGAAGGAAGTTGAACTAATAAAATTGAACGCCGAGTTCTTCAGCCATTACACAAAAGGCTCCAGGTGGAAGAAGCGCCGGATGAACTTCTATGACGCAGCTGCTGGTACAGTTGCCAATGTAGGCGACATTATCTTGATGAGCCAGTTTTACAGATATTATAAAAATCCCGGTGAAGGTCTTGCTCACAAAGGCCGATTGCAATGTGGTGCTTTGATAGTGCTTGTTGCCTATCTTACTCTTGGTGGCATGTACGCTGGTGAGGGAGCATATGATTTGATAAACGACTACAAAGGAAAACGAAAAGGATTCGACGCCAAAACAGTTTATAACCGAGCCCTTACCATAAAAACCGATCTCGACAAACTCTTTGCTCAAAGAGATGCGCAATGTCAGTCTGCCTCAGGAAACAGCAAAGCGGCGATGGTGGCAGAAGGTAATGTGCTGAGAGACATTAGAGATCTCGCGCTAATTGAGTTTTCTAAAATCTATGTAGACTCACGCAAGAAAAGAGTCGCTCGCGATCTCACCACTCTTGGAACTCTGGCAGTCTGTGCTACAGGCGCTTTTCCGGGAGCCTACAACGTTATGCGTGGTGTAAAACAGGTTAACCTCAAAAAAGTAGGCGGAGGTGGCGTAGGATTCCTGGTCTCCGGCTCGATTCTGACCGCTGCACCAGTTCTCATACACGGAGGAGCTGCGATTCAAGGCAAAGTCAGTAATGACAAAGTGAAAAAGAATCTGATTGAATCCAGAAGCAAAACTGTTGCCGCATTAAAAGATGATGTAAAGACACTGGGGCAACTCTCCGCTCAAGCCGGTGAAAAGAATCAGAAACCATATGAGATGCTTGCTCAACTGTTGAATCAGCGAGAAGAATTTTTGCAAAAACTAGCTGTGCAGCAAAAGAGAGAAGTAATAGAGAGTTTCGTTTCTTACCTTGCCAAAGGTGGTCCACAGATTGCTTGGGGAACCATGCTCACAAGAGCTGGATACAGACACAGACAAGAACCGGTGCAAGCCTTCAGAGGCATCGCACAAGCGGCTACTGTCAATGAAGTTTCATGGGCAACCTGGATGCTTGATACTTTCCAGCGCGAAGTACGAGATGAAGTCAAGAATCACAAGAACGGTAAGAAACCCGCGCAAAGTCTTCCTTTTGGAGTAGAGAATACAAATCTGGTAGAACTGGAAAATATTGTGCGCTAAAGCGAGGTTGGATGTTTTCGCAGACGGTTGAATATGCGCTGATTGCTGTAGTTTTTCTTTCTAAGAACGAAGGAAAGTATTTCAACGCTAAGGAAATATCCAACCAGACTAAAATACCACCAGCGTATTTATCCAAGATATTGCAAGGTCTTTCTCACTCCACCATCATAGAATCAAAACGTGGTACTGAGGGTGGTTATAAAATTGGAAGATTGCCAGAAGAAATTTCGGTTCTCGAAGTGGTCAATCTCGTAGATCCAATTGAGCGAATCGAGAAATGTCCGCTGAATATGCCGGAGCACCAGGACAAATTGTGTTCGTTGCATAAGCGTCTGGATAAGATGATCGAAGATACTCAACTGGAACTCTGTCATTCGACCATTGCAGACATAATTGCTGGTTGAACTTTTGTAATTGTCAACAGTTGTTGCGACCTAGGGTTTTCCCTAGTCCCCGATTTTCGCACTCCTACTAGCATGGAATTTGGGGGCAGTTTTTTACATCGAGAATATTGCTATGGACGATTTCAATCTTGAAGACGTGCGTATCGCCTCGCCTTGCAAGGCTTCCTGGCGGAAGATGAAAGGTGACGATCGCGTGCGCAATTGTGCAAAGTGTTCGCTCAATGTTTATAACATCAGCGAAATGACGCGTGAAGAAGCAGCAGAACTAATTGCCAACACTGAAGGGCGGCTTTGTATAAGGCTCTGGCGCCGGCGTGACGGGACCGTAATAACAAAAGATTGTCCGATGGGATTTAAACAGATACGGTATGGAATTGCAGTTTGCTCGAGCATCATCCTTGGTGTCATTCTTGCAACTATGCAATGGACTAGATTATTCACGACTCAAGAAATGGATTTGATCGAGGCGCACAGCAATCTTGAAGCTGGTATGAAAGCGTGTGGGCGAATATTCATTGCAGACAGATATCTCTTTGCTGGACATCGAATTGAGAGAGAAGATTTGCGTGAAATTGAAGTCGATTACAGAAAGATCCCCATCAACGCAATTGCAAACGCGGATCAAGTAGTCGGAAAGTCCTTACTCAAAGATGTTGGTTGGGATACTATCCTAACAACCAAAGATGTTGCTGAAAATTCTAGTGTGATTTTCAATGGAGACAAATTAGGTGTGGATTTGGATTTGAATCCTCAAGAAATCGATAGAGCTAATGAAATAGCTAAGGCAAAGAAAACTTCGGTTTCCAACCTGATGCGAAAATGGATTTCGAAAAGGATAAAGAGTTATGAAAGATATTAATCTGGATGACATTCGTATCGCTGCGCCTTGCAAGGTTCCGTGGGAAAGCATGAAAGGCACCGACACAAAGCGATACTGCTCGCAGTGTCACTTGAATGTCTATAACATTTCTGAAATGACACCATCTGAAGCTGTAAAGCTTGTTGGAACTGATACTGGATACTGTTTCTCTCTCTATAGAAGACCCGATGGGACGGTCATTACAAGTGATTGCCCGGTAGGCGTAGCAAAATTACAGCGTTACATGAAATGGTCTATTGCATTGGTCGGAAGTTTTTTGACCGGTTCAATCCTCTTTCAGAATTTTATGGCGAAAGAATTAGAGGAAGAACGGGAGCGTCGAAAAGTTTATGAAGCTGCCACCATGGAAATGGGTGCTAAGCTTCAGGCGAAAGGTAAAGTAGTAATTTGCATAAAAGATATTAGGGAAGGTTATGATTTTACTTCAGATAGCCTGGAAGAACGAGAAATAGACCAGGCGCAAATTCCAATGGATGCAATGACTTCGGCTTGTTTACTTTCTGGAAGAGTGGCTAAATACGACATTAGCGCGGGACACATTATAAGTCAAAACGATATGCTCATTCGTCGTCCGGGAGCTTACCGACTACGTCTAGACAAGCAAGATGAAGAAGTCGCACGCCAAGTAGCGAGTTTTGAATATCTATCACTTTCAGAATTACTTTCCAAATGGATTCGAGAAAAATTGTTCTAGGAATTTTTCTTTCGTGTTTTTGCGGCATTGCGAGCCGAAGATTTACGTGCAGCTTTCTTACTCGATTCTGATTTAGTGCGCCCGCTGCCGCCTTTCTTTTCACCGCCACCACTTTGTTTGTTGACTGTAGCCCAGGCGCGACGCTCTGCTTCGTCTTCACTCACACCTTTATCTTCGTAGCTTTCTTCAATATGTTCGGCTTTGCGTTTCTGTTTATCTGTATATTTTGCTTTGCTACCTCTAGGCATAACCGGCTCCTCTATTTGTTCGTGCTTCCTATTTATTAGTTAGCACGGCAACAAAACCTGCGCACAATGCTAAGGAAACTGTATAAGGATAGGTGAGCAAAATGATTAAATTACCAAATTTAGGTCTTATTGTGACAGTCTTCAAGGCTGGAGTAGTTGTTGGCGTTTTTGTTGGCGCCGCTGCTGGAGCTCTTGCGGGTGCAGCTGGTGGGCTTTTAACTGCCCCTACTTCTGGCAAAAAACTGCGCGCTAAAATTAAAGAAGATACCGAGAAAGGCGTTCAATCACTGTCTGAAAACGGCGAAAAATTGAAAGAACAGGGATTGAATTTAATGGGAAAGATCGGCAGTCAGTTTGATTCTGTATCCTCAGCTCAAGAAAACGATTCAAACGGTGAATCCGAAACGGAAGAACCCTTGAAGCATGAATCTAAGAATGGCTCGAAGCACCGTCGAAGCGCTTGATTGCACGATTAATGTTGCAAGTCTGAATTTTGCTAGAATGACGGGTTATGAGGATCCGTAATCTAGCAATTTTCGCTCTTTTGTCCGTTGGTTTACTGACGCAAGGGCTCGCCGCACGCGCCGAAGTTAATCCCGGTCCATTTGCAGACAAACGTCAGCAATTAAAAACTTATTTGGAAAAGGCTCGCGCAACCGGATTTGGAACCGGTCCTTACGATGATGCTCTTGAAAAAATAGAATACGATGTCAAGAATGGCGTCGCTGAATCTGAAATAGATGGTCAAATTAAAAGACTAACCAAAGCGCTTAGCGAACAGGTTCAAAATCGAAAAACAATAAAAGCGTCTGGAATGGGCATGGGCTCGACAGACCCTGTTGCTTTGAAAAAACTCAGGAAGTCAAAACAGCAAATTCCAGTTTCGCAACTTGAAAGTTATATGCTCACGCTCGTGAACAAGCATCGAAAAGAAAACGGCATCGCCACTATTGGAACCGATGGCACTCTTGCTAGATGCGCGCGCGAACATGCAGATGACATGATCAAACGAAAGTTTTTCAATCATACAAATCCAGACGGTCTAGATGGTTTCAAGCGAGCGCAGAAAGCTGGATACAAAAAAGGTGTTCGTGAAAATATCGCCCGAACCGCCATGGGTGGAAACGGCATTCTTGAAGTAGAAGCAGCTGATGAACGTCTGATGAGATCGCCTGGTCACAAGGCAAATATTTTAGATCCCGAGTTGAAAGTTGTTGGTATAGGCATCGCTTACGATCCAGTAACCTGGCAACTTAGAGTTTGTCAGCTTTTCGGCAAGTAATTAGTAATTAGGCAGACCAGCTAGAGCCACTCTGGTGGGCATATATCGCTACTGTTGGTAGTGAACGTCGGTCTATAGCAAAAATCCCGGGAAGCCGATTTTATCAATCTAAGGCGGCATTTGATAAATTCATGCAGCAGGAGGGAAAGATTCTAAAGGAGTTCATGTAAACTTTGAAAATGAAGTCGGCGCTAAAATTTTTTGTTATAACAGCTATTCTTTTCAATGCCACCACAGTGGTGGCAGAAGACGGCGTTGCTCCTGGTCCGGCGTTTGCAAAGCGCAAGCAAGTCTTCGATTATCTGGTGAAAGCCAAAAAATTGGGTGTTGGAACTACTCCTTATGAAAAAGCGCTTGCCGACATCGAAAGCGATGTAAAAGCAGGGAAGACGGAAGAAGAGATCAACAAACGGTTAACCAGTTTGACTGTGTCGCTGGGGCAACAAGTGAAGAGCTTCAAAGCGATGAAGGCTGCTCCTCCAGCCTATCAATCTGTCAGACCAAGCGGAAGCAGTGATGGCGGCGGTCATGGTGGCATGTCTCCGATGAACAATAACTTTGCATCCGGCGCGCGCCGGGCTAATACTGGTGAACTCGAAGCCTATATGGTTACTCTTGTAAATAAGCATCGAAAAGAAGCTGGACTCGGCTCGCTCCATGAAGACTCGACACTCTCTTCTATTGCGCGTGGACACGCAATGGACATGATAAAGCGCAAATTTTTCGACCACGTTAACCCCAGCGGTGAAGACCCAAGAGCCAGAGCCGCGGCTGCTGGATACAAAGGGTGGGTACGAGAAAATATCGCTTATACTATTTTCAATTTGCCAGGCAATGTTTTAGTCGATATGGCAGACAAAGATTTGATGAATTCACCCGGGCATAAAAAAAACATCCTGGACGATACTGGTCAATCAATCGGTATCGGGATCGTGTATGACTCGAAAGGCGGAATTAGTGTCTGTCAGCTGTTCTCGCCCTAAAGTCTATTTGCGCGGCGTAACTTTGCCTGTGCCACCACATATGGGGCATTTGACTATTTCGTCTTTGCCTTTTACTTTCTTTAAGATATAACCGTTTCTGCAACTTCCAGGACAGGTCCCTGCCATTAGTTGAGAAAGCTGCAATTCGAGCTTGCGTGCGCGGTCTCTAACTGCTTGAGTTTTACCGAATTCTCGAACAGTCTGATACTGCTTGAGCGCTGCTGGATATTGTTTCAGGTAGTAATAGCAGTAACCGACCATAAGCTTGGAGCCGCCGTCGTCCGCTATTGTTTCTGAAGCTTTTTGGTAATACTGTAAAGCTTCAGCATATCGTTTTGCCTTGAAATAAGAAGCGGCTTTAACAACATCGTTCTGACGAGTGAATTCGCCCGCCTCTTCCAGATATGGATCGTCCAGCGGACTGTAGTCGATAACGTCTTTGCCACTGGGCGATGCGTTTGTATCCCCAGCCCACGCATTTGGAGCGAGACTGCCGGCTAAAAACAGTCCGACCGCGATAGTCCTTTTGGAGTCTCTAAAAAGATTTGGCATCCGCCTATATTAGCAAGGTCACTGTGCAATTGCACCTTTTTCTTCTTTCGTAAGGCTGCATGATGGTTGCAAGAAGCAGAGGAGAGGCGGATATGGAAGTGAAAGCGAGAAAGGTTACGGCACGATTCAGCGGATGGTGTCTTTGCGGAAGACGGATAAGAGTGGGAGAGGCGTTTATCTGGTACGGATCTGCAAGCAAAATACAGTGTTTGAGGTGTTACGAAGCGCGTTTTCTGAATCTGGTGGGCGAAAGGTCCTCGTACGATAAAATCATAGATAGAATCAGGGCGATAAGAAACTCGATTTCGCCCTGGCCGCAAAGAACTCTGGATGAATATCATTCTTTGTTCGGCTTGCTTTTGCAGGCGCCTGAAAATTGTCGCGAAGTCAAATTGTTTCTGCAAGAAGTGGCTAAATGTCGCAAGGAAAAGGCGCGCCCTTATGTAGCAAGAGCATTGCACGCGAAGGCATGCATTCACTGCGGAGAAATTCAGAAAAAAGGAATACTGATTCTGGTCGATTTTCCCCAGCAGAAGTATCATTGTGTGCAGTGCGAATGTGTTGCTTAGTTCGAGCAAGTATAATTCAGTGGTGTCAAATAAAACGAAGCTGTACTTGATTAGAAGTGTGCCATTTGTAATGGTGGCCATTCTTTGTGTGTTGTATTTTTCTCCATTACTTATGAAAGACATTGGCGCTCAGATAGTCCTGGGTCCGGCTCGCTATCCAAAAGGTTATTACGATAAACCTGGTATCGACAAAATCCAGCCCAAAGATTTTTATGTTGTAAATGAAAAAGGCATCAAGATTCATGGTTGGTTTTTTCAGAAGCCCAACGCGAAATTGACTGTAATTTTTCATCACGGCAGAGGCGAAAATCTTACTTATTGCAAGAGCTGGGCTAAGCGTTTTATTGATTGCGACGCTTCGGTAGTCCTATACGATTACTCCGGTTTTGGAAAAAGCGGTGGCAATGTCTCTTTCGAATCACTTACGTCAGATGGTGAGTCTGTTTATCGCTATGTCGTTTCAGATTTGCACGTGAAGCCTGGCAGATTAGTGAACGCGGGCTTTTCCATGGGATGTGCAGTTGCTACTTACGTCGCAAGCAGAAACGAGTGTGCTGGAATTCTATTATTTGCGCCATATGATTCGATGACTTCGTTGGTGAAACGCAAATTTCCAATCTGGAAATTCAGTCCCGATTGGATGTTCAGCTATTTCAACAAATTTGATGTCGTCAAAAATCTGCGCAACTGTAAAGCGCGGACGGTTGTTGCTTATGCATCTGGCGACAAAATGATGGGCAATGAATCTACAGAAAGTTTTCTTAAATTGGATAGTGAAAAGGTGCTGTGTTTTCCATTAGATGACGTGGGGCACGGCGATCTTTTGAAAGCTGATATCCGAAAGTATGTGCGATTTTTATTTAATGAGATAACTTTTTACGACTTGACTCCAGTAAGAGAATTGAAATCTCCAGTTTTGAAAATGTTCCTAGATCTTTGTTTTAAAAGGTATAAGGAGAATTTTCCTGTTCCAATAAAAAAACTTAAGAAGGTAAGAGTCTTTATAGTTCCTGCTGGTCGATGCATGTCCGGAGAAATAGGCGAAGGGGAGTTTTATATTTTTCTGTCCAATTTTCCTCGGAATGGACGTGATCCATATTACTGGGGAGCCATCGCTCACGAATCTATGCATCTGGCTTCGCCACTTATGAAAGATTGTTGCATGGAGGGTATTTGTTCGTTATTTGCTGTTGATATTCTCAAGGAATATCATCTGGATTCATTAGAATATAAGCAATTATTGAAAAGCTATCCATTTTATGCCGAGTCATATTATCTGGCACAAGAACTTCGTGATGCTGTAGGGATAGAGAGCTTCAACAATCTTTTTTTATATCTAAAGCCAATCGGAAACACTGTTCAAAATCAATTTGATATAAATGCTTGGCTTTGCAGTTTGCCGGAATCAAAACGAACCAATGCTAAAGCTATTCTGATGAAACGATATCAAAAACTGATAGATTTATCGCGGGGCGAGTCCATGTTAGTTCTGGATAAACCGCTCTAAAGTCCTTTGAACGTCGCATTGATGTCGTCGGCTTTCTTTTGATAAATAGCAGCTTCGCGCTGGCGTTTCATTTTCTTTAAAAGATTCGCGTATTGTCCGTAGGCAGACATCAAATTGATTTTGCCAGAGACACTGTTAGCGGTGGCAAGTTTGATCTGTCGTTTGATGTGAATTTCGGCAATAGCAAATTTGTTAGTGGCGATTTCCGATTCTACCAGAGGCGGAAACAATGCTTCTAGCGTTTCTTCATAGGGAAGTGGTTGATGTACGACTTCGGCGCTGACTGTTCCGTTGCCTTGATGTTCGATAATTTTGTCCGGAACTCTTTTAGCAATAGGGGTTGGTTTTAAGGCGCCTGAATCTACTATGGTTAGGGCTTTTGTAAGGGTGTTGCAGGCTTGGGCATATTTACCAACACGGTTATAGTGCATTCCAAGATCAATCAAACTTCCTATGTAGAGCTGGCTTTTGAGTCCTGATTTCGCTGCCTGGCTAACCAGTTTTAAATAATTGGCATCCGTGTCAGGCATGCCTTCAGAGCCAGGTGACGAACACCCAGGCTCTCCTTCAATGGAACCCGATGAGCCAGGAGAGTCAGTTGCTCCGGGAGGCATTTCTCCTCGCCCTTGAGCAAAGGCTGGTTGAGTTATAAAAGTGACTGCTAAGGCTAAAAGAATTTTTTTCATGATTCGATTGTATCCAGTTTTTTCTTTTTTATCGCAATGTATGAACATACTACAGTGAAGACCAGCATCGCCAGGAAGAACGGATTGAATTTACTGCCTGCGAGCAGATAGTTGTAATGAACCAGAATATAGGTAGGCAAAATGAAAATGGCAACTAATGGAAGGAGAGTGAGAAGCAGCCAAATGGGAATTTCTTTTTGGAGACTGTTTTTCATTGCAATAGCAAAAACAGGCATGAGCAAAAGCAAATCATATGAGTGCCAGTACAGGGCTGTAACACATGCAAATGGCAGGGCTGCAAAAAAGGTGTAGTCCATCCAGTGAGGCGAATCTTTCAGTTTTCGGCTGAAGAGTGCTATTAATGCTATTCCTGCAAAATTTATTACTGTCGTGATGGTGGTAATGGGGCCTACCATTTGAGGGAAAAGCAAAAGAAGTTGTCCCCGAATTGTAGGCGCGAGTTCTGTGTGCAGCGAATTATTATTGTTATAAATGTCGCGCATGATTTCAGAATATCCCGCGTAACCTTCTGTACCTATCATAAGATATGAAAGCCCAAGAAGAACCAGTCCGCAAATTGAGAATGCCGGTATCCATTTCCATCTGCCACCTGCTACAAGTGCAACAGCGATAGGCAACAATTCCTGGGGCTTGAGAATGAGCAAACTTAGTGCAATTCCAACAAGCCACCATTTTTCTTTTTTTGCAAAAAATAAAGCGCTTGAAAGTGACAGTATCAAAAGTGGTGCCAATTGTCCTATGCGCAACGATTCATATGTCGAGCCGGATAAATATAGGAATGCGCAGAACCAGGCTGTTTGTCCAATTTGCAAATTGAATGTTTTGGCAAGAATGAGTAAGCTCGCAAGCAGAGCCAGTCCCAGAAAAACGGTCCAGACCGCTATGAATATATTCGCCGGAACCAGATGAAGAGGCCATAGCCAGGGAAGCGAAAATGGAGCAAGAAAAGTTTCGCGCTTTCTTCCTTTTAGTTCAGGAAAACATTCAGCTGTAACTTCAGAATAGTCGGGCTGGGCATAGACGCGTGGTCCTTTGCCGTCTGCGAGCATTCTTGAAATTCCATAGTATTGTGGTCCATCTGAAACATTCAACGCTGTGGGAGCACTTGCCACCATGAAAAAACTCATGATACCAATAGATGTCAAAGCGAAAAGGCAAGGAAAAAATACTTTTACAATGAATAAGCGCGTGCTCATTCTTGATTCGACCGTTTGACTGATACGGTGCGAGTTTCAAACGGCATTGTCATTGACATTGCACTGATAAACAGTGCCGTGAAACAAGACGAAATTCCACTGATAACAAGCGTTGCAGCAAGGGCGATCCATTGAACCGAGTTGACGAAATGTTCCTGCCCTTTGGCCTGGAAAAAGGCTGCAGCAATCACAAGGACAAGTCCGATCAGAGTCATTATGATGCCCGCGCCAAGACCTGTTTCAAGAGTAAAAAGATTATAGAATCCGGTTAGAAAATTGTTCTCGCCATCGAATCTTCGTCGCCAGGAATATGTTTTTGCGTGCAGCCAAAGGCTCAATACTTGTACACCAACTACACTGCTGATGGTGGCACATAGACAAAGTAGTGTATTGGTAAAAGAATCGTCGGTTTTCATCATCCCGCTAATTGAAAGCAGATGTGTAGCCATTCCCAGCACGAGGAGAGTCATTCCCGGAATTAAGAAAAGCTGGTTGGGCGAGTACAAAAGCATCATGCGCAGACTTCGCCAGCCGTCCTTGAATGTGTTCAGTTTGGAGTCGCCAATTCTTTCGCCTAGAACTATTGGAATTTCTGCCACTTGGAGTTTGGCTAAACCTGCGTTGATTGCAAGTTCTAGATTGAATTCCATTCCCTGGCTAACCGGCTCGATTATCTCGTAAGCTTCGCGACTGAAGCCTCTGTAGCCGCAATAAACATCGGTATATTTTGTTCCGAACAAAGTGTTTAAAATCCAGGTCAAAAGCGGATTGCCAAAAACTCTATGTAAAAATGGAATCTGTCCCATGCCGCCAGTCAAATAACGACTGCCTGTAACGAAGTCGTATTTCTCATCGATAAGTTTTTGCAAAAATTGTGGTATCAAAGCAAAATCGTAGGTGTCATCGGCATCTGCCATGATGAAATATTTTCCGTTTGCCTCAGAAAAACCTTTGAGATAAGCGTTGCCATAGCCACGTTTTGGTTGGTGGCATAAATTGACATTTTTGCTCTGGGCAATTTCTATTGATCCGTCTGTCGAGCCGTTATCTGAAATTACTATTTCGCCATCAATATTGTTTTTGGCGAAAGTGTCGCGAATCTTGTCTATGCATAGACCAAGCGCGCCTGCTTCATTTAAGCACGGCAGGACTACTGAAACTGTTGGTCTGTCGGTCGCCACTATTAACTGTTGAAAACCCTGATTTTTCAAGCCCTATCTTATCAGTTCTGTGGTAAATTTCAGAGATGCGCGGCGAACAAATTGGCTATCCAGTAACCCGTAGAAAGATGTGGCTGTTGACCATTGCCACCATGGGGCTGTGGACATACTATTGGATACTGGTCAATTTTCAAGCTTTCAGGCGGAAAGAAATCACCGGTATTCATTTTTGTCCAGAAACCTACATGTCGTTGATTTGCCTTTCCTATTACAACCTGCTCGAATTCATCGAAATGGCTGGTCGCAAATTCGAAGTAAGCGTCAAATTGCCAAAGAAAAGAGCGGCAATCTTGATGCTCTTGGTGGGCATGCCAGCTTTCTTTCTCGCCTTATTCAAGCAAGAAACCCTTTATCAGGCTCTTTTTCTCCTAACCTTGCCGCTCTTTCTCGAGTCTGCTCGCAAAGGCATTTTTTCATTGAATGATGCAATTCAAGCTGATTTTAAAATTTCTTTCGGTCCTTTTGAAAAGGTCATTTTTGTGGTTGGCGTCATCTATTGGGCAGAAGTTATTTTTGCCAATTATTGAGTTGAGCAATATTGCCAAGAGTATCGTTTTTCTTCATGCCTGGGTCGAATTAACGTAGAGTGCAGTAAAATCTATGGTTCGTAGCAATTAAAGCCGGCTGTAAAGTGTCGGCGAATATCAGGAGTGAAAAATGAGCTCGACCGCACCGGTGCCGGTTAAACCATCAGATTTTATTCGGGACATCATTAATGATGACCTCGAGGCGAAGCGTCACCAGAAAGTCATCACTCGTTTTCCCCCAGAACCAAATGGCTTTCTGCATATCGGACATGCCAAATCGATTTGTTTGAATTTTGGACTGGCTCTGGACTATCGCGAGAAGCTGCCGAACAGCGGCACTCGCTGTCATCTTCGCTTCGATGATACAGATCCTGTCAAAGAAGACACATTGTTTGAAGAAGGCATTCAAGCCGATGTGCGTTGGTTAGGCTTCGAGTGGGATGGTTTCTATCACGCAAGCGACTATTTTGAAAAAATGTACGAGTATGGCGAGCATCTTATTAGGTCTGGCAAAGCTTATGTCTGCTCGCAGACCGATGCTGAAATCAAAGAATATCGCGGCGACGTCAAAACGCCAGGCAAGCATTCTCCTTATCGCGATCGCAGCGTGGAAGAGAATCTCGACTTGTTTTCGCGCATGCGCAAAGGCGAATTCAAAGATAGCGAACACGTGCTTCGAGCCAAGATCGACATGGCTAATCCCAATATGAAAATGCGTGACCCGATGCTTTATCGCATTCGCCACACCAAGCACCACATGACTGGTGACAAGTGGTGCATTTACCCGATGTACGATTACGCTCACCCCATATCTGATGCGCTTGAAGGTATCACCCATAGTATCTGCACACTTGAATTCGAAAATAATCGTGAGTTGTACGACTGGGTTATAGACAATTTGATGGACTATGCGAAATTCCCATCGCGTCCACGTCAATACGAGTTTGCTCGTTTAAATCTTAATTACACAGTTATGAGTAAGCGTCGCTTGCTCGAACTGGTCGAAGGTAAGCATGTTCGCGGATGGGATGACCCCCGCCTTCCTACAATAGCTGGGATGCGTCGTCGCGGAATTACGCCTGAAGCAATCAGAAATTTCTGCGCTAGCGTTGGCATAGCAAAAGCTAATAGCACAGTTGATATGAATCAGCTGGACTTTTTCATTCGTGATGACCTCAATCAAAGAGCACCACGTGTGATGGCAGTTTTAAAACCGGTCAAAGTTGTAATCGAAAATTATCCCGAAAATAAAACCGAAGAACTCGAAGCTTCTTACTGGCCGCACGACGTTCCAAAAGAGGGAACTCGCAAGGTTCCTTTTACTCGTGAAATTTATATCGAGCAAGACGATTTCATGCTCGAGCCTCCCAAAGACTATTTCCGTCTGGCTCCTGGCAAAGAAGTACGTTTGCGTTACGCGTATTTGATCACATGCACCGATGTCGTCAAAGATGCAAACGGCAATGTCACTGAGATTCGTGCTCGCTATGACGAAGAAGTGAAACCGGGAGACAACCCAGTGGGTCGCAAAGTGAAGGGTACTATTCACTGGGTTAGCGCTACAGACAATGTCGATGCCGAAGTGCGCTTGTATGACCGTCTGCTTTTGGACGAAGCACCGCCCACAGGCAAAGACAGCGACTTCTTAGATGCAATAAATCCAAACGCATTGCAAGTCCTTACCGGCTGCAAGCTGGAGCGCAGTCTTTGCGAGTGCAAGCCTGGAGACCGGTTCCAATTTGAGCGTCAGGGTTATTTCGTTGCCGATGAAAAAGACAGCAAGCCGGGCTCGCTTGTCTTCAATCGCATCGTCACTCTGAAAGACTCGTGGGCGAAAGCGCACAAAAAATAGCTGATTGAATTTTAGTACTGGGGTGCAAGGATTCGAACCTCAGAATGTCTGAACCAGAATCAGATGCCTTACCGCTTGGCGACACCCCAATGTAAGGAAGTTATCCATTTACAGTCTATTCAATCTTACTTGACTATGTCAATAATCGCTCAGAGGTATAATCGGGGCTCTTTGCGAGATCAATCAATGAAAATCCTGTTTCCTATAGACGGACTGAACACTGCGACTTCCACCGCGGCTTCGACTTATTTGATATCGCGCAGATGGGAACCTGGCACAAAAATTAAAGTCATCGCTGTAGTGAAGCCGCACGAGTCGTTGCTTGCTATGTTTGGAAAGTTCGGACAAAGTATCGAACGCGAGCAATTCCTTTACCAATACGGTCTTTCGTGCGGCGGTTATGCAACTGAATTGCAGCAGCAGCTGCCTCATTGCGAAGTTACTTTCGAGCTGCTTGAAGGCGATCCTGCCGAAATGATTTTGCAGGAAGAAGAAAATTGGAATTGCGATTTGATTATTCTCGGTTCGCACGATCGTAAATCGCTCAAACGCAGATTACTGGGTGGTGTATCACATGCGGTATCATCTCACGCTAACTGTCCGGTCATGATCGCAAAACATCCATTGCACGACGAGCCGCATGAAATCTCGCCTCGCATGACAAGAGTGCTTGTTCCTTGCGATGGATCTCACAGTTCTATCGCTGCCTTAAAATGGATCGCCAATTTGCACTGGCATGAAGAAACTGAAGTTTCGCTGCTTGCAGTTATTGATGCGGTAAAAAACAAATATGAAAAAGAAGCGGATCCTCAAAAGGCTACAGATATTATGTTTAAGTGGCAGGAAAGAAAAGCTCACTTACAGCAAAGTTTGACCGAACTGGCGCAATATCTGGAAAAAGTCAGCGAACTCAAACATATTCACGTCAAAATAATTAATGGCGATCCAAGAGAAGCTATCGTTCAATACGCAAATGAATGGAGAGCCGATTTAATTGTAATTGGCTCGCACGGTCACACTCGCCTGGCTATGCTTCTGCTTGGAAGTGTGGCGCAAGCAGTTCTCACCCATTCGCATTGTGCGGTGGAAATTATCAAAACTTGTGAGGACGAGGCTGTGATAGCTGAATCAGATGAAGATTCTCATCCTGAAGACGTCAGAGAAGATTTAAACGATGTCCGTCCCATGGATAATTTGCATATTCCACCAACCGGCATGATGTAAAAATCTAATCGTCGAAGATTGGCGCTTTGCGTGCTTTCTTCTTTTGGGATAAAGCGACTTTCTTTTCTACTCGTTTTTTGACTGAAGAATAAGTCGGCTTAGTAGGAGTGCGAGGGATTGGCTTTTGAGCTACGCTTTCAATCATTGCGCGCAATTTTTCCAGGCAATCATCCACGTTTCTATTCTGGTCTCGAAACTTTTGACTGGTTACGATGATTTCGTTTTCTGCTGTAAGTCTGCTTGCGAATTTTTCCATAAAGCGTGCTTTCACGTCGTATGGCAGGCTTTGCGTTCGAGCCACTTCCCAGCGCATGATTGCTTTGCTATTCACTTTATTGACGTTCTGGCCACCAGGACCCCCGCTTCGCGCAAAGGCGAAGGCAAATTCAGACAAGGGGATTTGAATTTTGTCGTTGACGACTAACATGGAAGCTTTTCTATTCTTGTGATTTATCTTTGTATGTTAGCAAATCGCACAAATAATGATGAAAATTGCGGACCCCCGACTTTTAGCTTCGGCCTTAAAACCGTATCCGTTAACGGATACGGTTTTGGAGGGAGGGGTAAAAGCCCAAGGATCGGCATATTTTCCCAAAATAAGCAATCCAAATACAACGCATCAATCTAAAAC
This sequence comes from Cyanobacteria bacterium TGS_CYA1, assembly GCA_026129135.1. GTDB lineage: Bacteria > Cyanobacteriota > Vampirovibrionia > Obscuribacterales > Obscuribacteraceae > Aved-18. The sequence continues at coordinate 219,139 of JAHCIQ010000008.1, forward strand.
GACTGCCGAGTTAAAATATTGCACGGGGGTCATAGTCGGGAAGTCAAGTGCTCAAATCCTTGTTCCTTTGTTTGATTTTAGTTATACATGTCTGCGCGCCACCCGTGCAGGCAGGTGTCTTTTCAGGCAAGGAGGAGCAAATTGAACACTTCACTACTCAGATACTCTTAAAAGAGATTGACCTTGAGCGTTACTACAACAATTATCGATTGTTCGCCAGTAAGGATCCCAAATACAGATATAAGCGCTATTTTCTATTGCAACAAGCAGCAGCGGGGATGACGCTTGGGAGTTATATTGCCTCGACTGCAGACCTGGGAAAAAATTTGACCACACCAGACAGAATCTCTCAGTCGCTGGCTGCACGTACTACCAAACTCGGATTTACAGGTGTGGTATTTCAAGGTGGAAGCTCGGCAATTGAATTGGCATCAAATGTATCGACCACCATAAAGAACAAAATAAAAAAGGTGGATCCTAAAAGCACAGCAAAGAATATTCATACTCGATTGCAAGAAATAGATTCGCTCATGGCTCAGAGAAACAGTCTCGTTGAGCAAATCGAGAACAAAGAAGGAGTAGATATACTTCAAGCGGAAGGGAGAATACTTAAATATTTTAGGGATTGGTGTTTGAATGAATTTGCCGATATTTATGCTGATGCCAAATCTTATCAAGCCAGTAACAGCATTTATTACGTGCTAGATATTGCTTCGGCGACGCTCTATGGTGCAAGCTATCTAATTGCGTTGAGAGCAATAGACAAACCTCATTTGTTCAATCCGTCTGCCAAAGTTGGTATCGTTGGCGATGCTTTTGGTATCGTTAGCGCTCCGTTATCATCATGGTCTTACAGCTATTTGTATAAGCATCATCGTAAAAAATTGGGCAAAAATTTCAATGAAAAACTTTATGATCCTGAAGAAATAGCCAAATCGGAAATACTGGCGTTACGCACTAAGGTGACCGCTTCGAATGCGCTATCCAAGCCATTGCTCGATAATATTCATGCACGACTTTCGATGATCGATTTCTGGTCTTGCGAGTATGACGATTACATTGCCAAAACGACAGTCGAAGACAGACGTTTCAACAAGGTGGCTTTGCAGTCGAACATCTCTGGTCCGATTATTTCCACAGCGTTTCTTGCTCAAGACATTATGGCTCTGGTAGCTGCAAACAGTTTAAAAAACAGGGAAATGAAAGCGACTACAGTGGGATTTATTTCCACTATTCCTCCGCTTGTAGCATCGGGTGCGTCGTTGTTGTTAACATCGTATTGGGCTGCTGATGAGGGAATTCATCAATACATTTTGAAAAAAAAGGGTGGCACGCCTGAACAACTAATTGCTAAGCGGTTTGCGACTCTTCAAAAAATGGAGAACAATCTAAAGCAAATAGAACAGTAGATTCTCGTCGCTTGACATGAGTTGATTTGTCCTGACAGAATCAAGCGCAATTAGTCTTCAAGTGTATATAATGCTTGGCGCTGACTGCTTATAGCGGTTGTTTCTCAGAATAACTAGGAGACTGGAATGAGTCATAAATTTGCGGCATCACTATTGATGATTTCGTGTTTGTTCGCGCCTTTAGCTGCGCAAGCCAAAATCGACAAGCCCGCTAAAGACTGGCAGCTGAAGAGTTTGAAAGGAATAAAGTCAGTAAAATATTGTGCTACTTACGACCCCGATGGCAGTCTGCTCAAAGTAATGGATTCGGGACTGGCTGGAATGAAAGTAACTGCCAAAGCCGCTCCTTTTAAAAAAGACGAAGTCAGCGCAGACCTTGGTAAAGACGAGGCTCGCGTTATGGTATTTGTCGACAATCGCGACAAAGATAAAGCCTGGGTAGGGCTTGTAGTCAGGCAGAAATCGCAGCTCAATCGCGACTCTGCACTGAGCTATGATGCTGATACTTACGCGCTTGGTACTTTGACCGAACGGGGCAAAGCCAAAGATGCAGTCAAAGAACTTTGTGCTCAATTCAAAGACGATTTAAAATCGAATAACTAGGAGACCGGCTCGTGGCATGGATTGATCCGATTATTTTGCAAGGCGAACATGCTTCGCTCGAACCTCTGTCATTTGAACATGAACCCGGTTTGCAAAGTGCGGTTCGTGATGGCGAGCTTTGGAAGCTCTGGTATACATTTATTCCCGAGCCAGACAAAATGCATCAAGAAATCGAACGCCGGTTGAATCTTCAGTCTTCTGGCGTGATGGTGCCTTTTACGGTGATATCCAAGAAGAGTCGAGAGCCTGCAGGCATGACTACCTTCATGAATATCGACGCACCTAATCGCCGACTGGAAATCGGCTCGACCTGGTATCAAGCTTCTGCTCAGCGCACCGCCATTAATACCGAATGTAAATTGATGCTTTTGACTCATGCATTTGAAAGGCTCGATTGTATCGCTGTAGAGTTCAGAACATCCTTCTTCAATCATCAAAGCAGACGCGGTATCGAGCGCATTGGTGCCAAGCTCGATGGCATTCTGCGCAATCACACAATCATGCCCAATGGCACGTTCAGAGACCAATGTGTTTACAGCATAATTGAAAGTGAATGGCCAGCCGTAAAAGCCCATCTGACTTTTCAACTGGAAAAAAATAATAGCTGATGCTGGATTTTGTTAAACCACGAACTTCGTTTCCACTTTTGACTTTAGTGAAGATGCTCTGGCCGTTTTATGTCCTTTTCAAATACGGTAAGTTGCATATTGATCTTTCAGACGAGGTCGATGAAACTTTTGAGCGACTCAAACGAAAAACAGTAGTGATCTGTCCTAACCATTCGCACAAGCTAGATCCCGATGTAATGTTCGCCTTGTCGCGTCGGGTCAGACAAAATTTCAATTTTCTTGCTGCGCGTGAAATTTTTGGTTCGTATAAAAGCAGAAAATACAGATGGATGCAAAAACTCGGATGCTTTTCTATTGAAAGAGGCGCTGCCGATATTCAATCAATCAAAGCCATTCACGAAGTCTTGACTGAGGACGAGAATAAACTGGTAATTTTTCCCGAGGGCGAAGTTAGTCATCAAAACGATTATCTAATGAACTTAGAAGATGGAGTAGAGCGAATGGCGCTCACTGCCTGCAAAGATTTGAAAAAAGAAGATCCAAACAAAACATTGTATATTCTGCCAGTGATACTCAAATATCGATTTTCTCAAAATATCTGGCCTGAAATTTTGCAAACGCTCAGCCGAGTGGAAGCGCATCTGGAGATTCAAGTCGCGCCTGATACTTCCGTCAGCGCGAGAATTCGCAATTGTCTCTTGAAGGGTCTTGATAGACTTGAAACAAGACACAATGTCACTAAACGAGCAAATGATCTGGAAGAACGTTTGTCAAACTTGCGCGAGCGTTTGATTGAAATTTCCAAAGAATACTTGAAAGTCGAGTTGTCATCGAATCTCGGGCAGGTTTCACAACTGCATGTTCTGCGCAATAGTTTCGCCTTCAACCAGTTTGCCGATGGTTCGAATCTGGAGCTGTCGCCAGAAGACCGTGTTCACTACGAGGAATTGCGTCTTGCCACGCACACTGTGGCTATAGGAGAGCATAGTTTTAAGGAAAATCTTACTCAAGAGAATGCCGCTGAGTTGGTCAATCTATTAGAAGAAGCAATAACTGGAAAAATCACACTGCGCTTGCCAGATATCGCCGAGATTGGCGTAGCAAAAGAAATAGACGTATCCGAATTTCTAAAAGAATTCGAGACCAAAAAGTCCAAAGGTGTGCAGGCGCTCAAGATAGAGTTGTCCACTAGAATGAAGCAACGAAATATAGAGTTTGGTAAAACTCGCGTTTAGTAGTTGGAAATGAAAATCTCAGAGCCAATCTTGCTCGTGTGTTCTGTGTTGCAATTATTCATGCCGTATTGCAGCGACCATTTCTTTATCTTAGCCCAGTCGTATAGCTTGCGGATTTGAGCGCAGTCGTCATATGTAATCAAAAATTTGTGGTCACTACGCTTCAAGCAATCTGCCAGTAACTCGTGATCGAATTCGTGGAGAATGCCACCGCGACCATAAAGCCTTGATGCGGTGAAATAGGGCGGATCGATAAAGATAAAAACGTTTTTGCCCGGCTCGCGTATGACTTTTTCAAACCCTAAATTAGTAATTTGAGTTCCGCGCAACGCATTTGGCATTGGACTCAATCGTTCGATCGATGAAGCAGTGAAACGACGCTGACTTGCGAGTTTTGAAAATCCACCAGCTTTTGTGGTGCCCGAAAATGTGACACGATTGAAAAAGAAAAATAGCAAAGCTTCGCGATATTCGCTATGGGGATCTTCTTTGCGTGCGTCTATAAAATATTTTTTTATCTCGTCGCTAGAATTGAATCGCGTTCGCATCTGCTCTAATTCGTTTTGCAGCTGCTGGCAGACGCTTGGGTCTTGCACCGACTTCCAAAAAGAAACAAGTTCTTTGAATTTGTCGTTTATCCAGTAAGTTTTGGCGAAAGAAATAGAGCGCGCATGAAAATAAACGCTGCCACCACCAACTAGTGGCTCTCTATATTCTTCTGCGTTTTGGGGCAAAAGTTTTGAAATTTGCAAAATGGCTCTTTGTTTTCCGCCTGGATATCTAAGCGGTGATTTAAACAATTTTTTCGCCACCGAATTGGACTTGTCCATAACCTAATGATAACCCGATTTGTCTGGCGGGACAAAGCCGCAAGTTTTAAGCTCGCACATGGAATAAATCGGCTAAAATACGAAAAGCTCCAACGGGTAGGACGATGAAATCCAAACTTCAAAAGCTTATTTTGGCTGTATCGGCATTGGTTTGTGTCCAGTCTGCCGCACTGGCAGCACCCATGACATTCGAGTCTGCAGTTTCCGAGTATAAGGCAGGACATTATCAATCCGCACTATCGATGTTCAAAACATTTGGTGCAAGCAGCCCAAACAACGCTTATGTTCATTATTACATAGCACTTTGTCAGCACCGCCTGGGTCATATCGACCAAGCCAGGCAGGAATATCAGTTTGTAGTCCAGAGTCGCGATGCCAAGCTGGCACCAATGGCTCAGACTGCGATGGCTCAACTCTCAAGAGCCCATACATCTGGCGGCGGGTCGGTTTCTCAAGCTTCCGCAAGCGGAACTACCCAGGGAAGTTCACCATCACAGGTGTCATCAAGTCGCAGAGCTAAAAAAGTGATTGAATTCTACGCCGATTGGTGAGGTCCGTGCAAAAAATTTGCGCCCGTGTTTGACGCAACCAAGAATAGCGGTAAATTCAGAGATATTACTTTTCAGCAAGTAGACCTTGATTCGCACGATCCCATGGTCGAGCAGTATTCTATTCGTTCGATACCACGTCTGGTGATTTTATCTGGCAGCAACGAAGTTCTATACAACGGCCGCGTTTCAATGGAACAGAGCGGTTTTGAGGAGCTAATCAACCAATATCGTTGAGGTTTGCATCGTGTTCAAGAATAATTTGAATAAAATGGCATCAGCGCTTTGTTTGTCGATCGTAATTTCAGGCGCGGGTCTAAGTGACTTGCATGCTGCGCCAATGACGTTTCAATCTGCTGTTGCCGAATACAAAGCAGGAAAGTATCAGTCTGCCTTGGCCATGTTCAAAGCCTTTGCCAAAGCCAGTCCGAACAATGTCACAGTTCACTATTACACTGCGCTGTGCCACCATGCCTTGAATCATGTAGAACAAGCAAGGCAAGAATACAATTTTGTAATTGCCAATGGAGAACCTTCATTCAAAGCTTTAGCGGAGAAAGCGATGTCTCGTCTTGGTAGCGCTCAACCCTCCAGCGCCACTGCTGCATCACAAGGTCCGACTTCACCATCGCAGGCGGTGCCGGCTCGCCGTGCCAAGAAGGTGATAGATTTTTACGCCGACTGGTGAGGTCCGTGTAAAACTTTTGCGCCCGTGTTTGACGCAGTAAAAAAAGACAGCAGATACAGAGATATTCAATTTCAGTCTATCGATTTAGATCAGGACGAGGCGACAGCCGACAAATACAATGTCGAATCGATTCCAACTGTAGTGATACTATCTGGCACTGGTGCAGTGTTGTACAACGACCATCCGCCAATGGATAAAGCTGGTTTTGAAGAAATTCTGAATCGTTTTCGCTAAGCTAAATATTCTTCCAGTTTGTCGAGCGAGCCTGTCCAGCCCTGGAACATACCGGTGCGCGCCTGGATAAATGTCGCAAGTTCGGGAACGCTTGTCTCGCCGTGACATTCCCAGGTGATTGTGACGCGTGTTTGCTCTGGACCTTCTTTGGTCAGCTCGACGATTGTAAGCATAGTTTCAGGCCAGGTCGGTGCCATCGGGTGGCGTGTTACCTTTTCGTTTTCGTCGCAAAATTGTTGCGTATACTCAATCAAGGTTGGCTTCTCGACTCTCAAATAGTCGGAACGTCCAAACATCTTTTTGCCGCCAGGACCGCTCATGCACGAAAAACTGCTGCCACCAGATTTGATATCGGAGCGGAAAAATTCCATTTCGAAACCTTTTGGTGCAAGCCACTGGGCAAGATGATTTGGCTCCGTCCACACTTCGAACATTTTTTCAATAGGTACTTCGAAAGAGCGGTTGAGCACGAATAAATCTCTGTCGCTTTTCTTTTTCTCTAGATACTCTGCAAGTCTGTCCCAGGTGGAATCACCGCCGGCTTCTTTAACGAATTTACGAGTCTGCTCTGCTGCTTCTGGAGTAGGCAAAGCCATAGTCATGTCCATTGTGGTCTTTCCATCTTTTTCGGAAAAAAGTACGGTGACTCGAAAAAGCGGCTTCTGTTCGTCGTTGCCACCATGGTCGTATACAAGTTTTTTGAATTCTTCTACTTCTAGATAATGAGTTTTGTTGACGTATTCGACCTTATTTGGTCCAAGCATAGTGTAATGCCAGTGACCGCCGGGCTTGAGTTCTTTGCTGTGCGTTTCGATGCTGAAACCGCGTGGTCCCCACCAGTAAAATGCTTTATCCGCGTCGGTAAAGGCTGACCAAACATCTTTGACCGGATGGTTGTATACACGAGTGAGCTTAAGCTCGTTTGTGGGGCTTTTTACGGGCATTTTTAATTCCTGCTCGGGGCACGCTTATTGTTTCATTTTGACAACCTGCCCGGCAATAGTATTTAATCGAAGATATGAATTTAGTTAGATACATTGTTGCTGTGGCTCTCGTTCTAGCGCCTTTTTTGAATTGTGATGCAAAAGAGAAGGACGACAAAGTTCTGTGTGCCAAACTGAAAAATGAACTTAGAGTCAAGTATAAATTGCCAGCTAAAGCTGATAACGCTGAGGAGCTGGAAGATACACGCAGTCTGGTGAAGCAACTGGAAAGCAAGCTCGACCAGAAACGTAAGGAAAAAGAAACCGCGCCGACTAGTGTGTCTAAAGAACAGGCTATGAACCGAAGAATGGAGATTGGAAATCTCGAATATGAAATCGACAATTTAAGCGATTTCATACCCGAGATTAAGGCTAAGAAGGACGAAGAGTTGGAACGAAAGAAATCCGAACAGTCCGCACTTCGTAATGACCGGGATGACAGAGATTATCAACCGTTATATTGGAATGTTCCGTTTCATCGAAACTATAAAAAGTGATTCGCGGGATTGGCTGGCAGAGCCGCACTAGTTTCTTTGGCTATGCGACCATTCCAGTGTTTGCAAAATTCTTCTTTGTCCATCCTGTAGGGATAGCCTTTTTCAGGATCGCGAATATTGATCATGCCATCTTCCGTTTCGCCATCAACTACCACGACCTTGGCGTGTCGGTTTACAAGTGTCCAGCTCGCACACCACGAGCCAGGCATTTTTAAAAGTGTCTCCAGGCGCTCCAGCTTAGTCTGGTTGGGATTGGTCTGCCCACCTACAAAACATTCGCCCAGGGCTTGAGCAAGCGCCTCTAAATTACTCTCGGGACCGTCATCTATTTTTGCCATACAAACTATCTCCTCTAAAGTCTCAAAACAAATGGGGATGGATGACCTTTGAAAATTTGAGCAGCATTGAATAAGCCAAGCCAGTGCGCAAGCTCTTCCCTCGACTTTGGATCGAGTCGAAACTTTTGTTCAAGCATTTCTGCATCCCAGATGACGGGTCCATCGTCAGGAACAATTATTTCGAATTGCTCGATTTCTTCGTCGGCTTTCAATGCCAGTGCCCACCTGTTGGCGGATTCAGTTTTGCCATGCCAAATGACAGAAATAATTTCAGTATCGTGAGTGGATTTTTTTTCAACCGGATTATTGAACGACCACATGCCGAATATGCTTTTTTCAAGTAATTCGGCTGATTTGTCGCGCCTGGTCAAATGAATGTATTCTTGATTTGCTCTACTCATGACTGTGAGATTTTCGAGCACTGTATAAAAAATAAAATCGTACACTCCGAAGTCTCCATCGTTTCTTCCAGCTATAAGCCGGGCAGAAGCCGATGTGAGAAATTGAAGCTCAATGGGGAAGATGTGAATCATAGTCCTCCTTGCGCTTATATGCGATTTTTAAACTTGTTATAATTATACCGTATCTGGTATCAAAAAGCGACTTTTGAGAGGTCGCGAGAGGCTGTGCCAGACTTGGTTTTTAAGTTTAATCAAAGAGCGATGAATGACCGTATTTCTTCACCAAGACTAAACAGTCTAATTTCTTTTTCTCTTCGCCAGATATTTCGTAAATCAAGCTTAAAAGCTGGTTTGCATCGCCATCATTAGGCGCGAGTTTTAAAAGGTCGTCAATTAAGACTTTCGCATCAGCTGATTTTTCATTCTTAATCAAGCAATATGCGTACATTAGTTGGGGTAATCTTAATTCGCTGTTTAAATCTAAGGCTTGTTTCGCGACAGCCAAAGCATCCGCAAGAAGATTTCTTTTCAAGCAAATATATGCTTTTACAGCCAGTGCTACCGGCTGCCAGTCGGGCGAAGAATAGTTAGGGCTGTCTTGCGTATTTAAATCGGCTTCTGCTTTTTCTATCTCGCCCAGGCAAGAATATGCAAGTGCTCTGAATATGAATAGGTAACTGAAAGGTTGAGATACAATCTCTTTTGAAGTAACTTCAATCAAATCCTGCCATTTTCCTAAGCTAACAAGAATTTCGATTTGAATAGCAATAAATTGATTGTATTCATCGATTGAAACTTGCTTTCCAAATGCCAAAGTGTTTTCAATTAACGACAAAGCTTCATCGCTTCTACACAAGCAATGCAAAGTTTGAGCTTTGAAAGCATCAGCCAAATATTTGTTTCTGCCAGCGTACAAGGGGGATGCGGTAAAGTTGGTTACATCTAAGAGGGCATCTTCGTAGTTTTTCATCAAATACTTGATTCGAGCTCTCTCAAACTTGTATGCCGCTTCCTGAGCAGGATCGAGAGCAATTGCCTTATTAAGATCGTTGAGCGAAGTCTCGAAGTTTTTCAGATAAAATTGCGCCATTCCCCGAAGGTAATACCCATTTGGTTTGTCTGCCAATAGAAGAATTATTCTATTACTGTAATTGAGACATTTATCGAACTCTTGCAGTTCAAGAGCGGAGTTTGCTCCCATCGCAAAAAGTATAGGTGCTCTGCAGTCTTTTTGCAGAGCCAGGTCGCAAATTTCGACTAGTTTTCTATTTTGTTTCAGAATAATATGCGGCAGGGCCCGCGCCGTGTAAACAAGACCCAGGAAATTGAAGCCATCAATTTTCAAAGCATAAAACGCACCAAGTACGAACAGCAAAACTGCTGAAACGTGCTGATCAGCTTTAAAAGCCAGAAAGGCGGCAACTGCTAGCAATGCGGGCTTGAGAAGCGGAGAGCGAAAAGCTGGAAGCTTTTTCATCTCGCTTTTGAAAGTCAGAATCGCAACACCCAGTGCAAGTGCAAGACCGGCAATAATAGCAACGTTTATTTCAAACATTGCGTCATTATAAACGAAGCCCTATTTCTCTAGTGGTTTGATTTGAGGCTTGCGATGCAGTTTGTCCGAAGCAAATCGACTTCTGCTTCGAGCTCGTTTGTGCAATGTGATGACGATTTGAAATCGTCTAAATCGTTAAGTGCTGCTAGATAGTCAGCCAGTGCAATAAGTGTGCGAGCCCGCTTCAGCTTGAAAGCATTTTTTTGTTTGGGTTCAAGATCTATAGCCTTATTGAAATCATGGAGTGAATCATCAAACTTGCCCAGCTGAAAGTTCGTTTCGCCGCGAAGACTGTATCCTCGTGGATCATCATAATTCAAGAGTATTAGACGATTGCAGAACGGCAGGCTTTCTTCGTACTGTTTTAGACATATTGCAGAGGAAGCCGCATGATCGAATAAAGGGGCTATTCTATTGTCACCATTCAAAGCTTTTCTTCCTATCGAAATTATGTCTACATGATTTCTTGCGATAAGTGCAGGCAAAGATTTGAACATGTATACGATTCCACTTATATTCATTGAACTTTGATTACTGGCTATCCAGAAGCTTAATAACAAAAGTGGTACACCGATAATCGGCAAATTGAAAATTGAAAAAAGCATTCCAATAGAAAATACCACTGTTCCTTTTAATTCAATTCTTCTGGATGCTGGAAGCTTCCTCATTTCTCGACGAAAATTTGCAAACGCAAATGCGATTATGATAGTTGGAATGATAAGGAAAAATAGAATGAACATCTGATATGTGTATCTATTTCACTTTGAACTTACCCGCCACCGCTGCATTCGCTTGCAAGCTTTTTACTTCCGGCGCAATGTAATTTGCCTGCGCATGTAAGTTCTGCATCCTGCCCTTGCCACCAGTGTAATAAGCTACATAAGCGTATCTTCGCAAATATGGAACTATTTGAATCGAATAATTGCCATTGGTTTCGCGTGCCAGAGAAAGCGCGCGACCAAGCATTGCTGAGGCAGAACCATAACGGCGCTGGTCAGAATACATACAGCCCAGACTGAAAAGTGCGCGCTGCAAATAGTCTTTGTTCCCGCCAAACATCGCGATGGCTTGTTTGTATACAGCCTCAGCCTGTGCGAATTTCTTTTGCTCGATATAACATTTTGCCAGTCTGTCCATTCGACCAAAAAGCGCTGGATCGTTCTTTTCAAGCACTTCTTGCGAAATCGAAAGCGACTCTAAATAATATGACTCGGCATCTTTTAATTCGCCTTTGGTCATACTGACGCGACCAAGGTTGTCGTAGCTATTAGCAAGAGAGAGATGCCTTTTGCCAAGCACTGTGGCTTTGACGTCCAGAGCTGTCTTGTATAGTTTTTCCGCCATGTCTGGCTTGCCGATGTATCGGTACGTGTCGCCCAGCTTGTCGCAAGTAATCGACCAATCTAAAAGCGGACCGCGCATTTCCATCTGTGCTGTTCCGGCCCAGCCGATAAGGGGTGAACCTTTCTTCAATTTGGTTTCTTCGGCTTGTTTTGCCTGTTCGCGATATTTGCCTTGTACGAAATTGATTAAATCTTCGGTCAAAGGACCCGCTTTATCGCGCGTTCCGTTTACAAGATAAAAGCGAATCAAGTCTTCCATACTGGGAATCAGTTGGGGATAGTCCCTGCCGATTGCGCGTTCTTTCAAGTACAGTTCTTGCTCCAGATAAGGCTCGGCTTCATCGAAGCGACCTCTCACTTCTAAGAGACGCCCCAAATCGCCTGGGCTTTTGGCAATACGAATATCGCCAGGTCCGATTTCCTGAGCCATATTGACTGCTTCTTTGAGCAAGCGCTCTGCCTTGCCGTACTCGAATGCCTCGAAAGCTTTTGCTCCCGAGCACTGCACTTTCTCCCATTCGGCATAAACTTGCTGATCTGCTTTATACTTGGCGGGTCTAATCATCCACTCGGGAAATTTGGACGTGTCGAGGTCAAGCTGACTTTCTTGTGCGAAAGCAGGCTGAGCTAAAAACAAAAGCATCAATATAAGCTTGAGCTTCATAGAGAAAAACTTCTCCGACAACGACAAACCGATTTTAACAGGGGTATCCCCAGTAATCGAATTAACTGTGACGCTTAAGTAAATTAGGAGCAACATGAAGGAACTAAAGGACTGTAAATGACGGATTTGATTCTGGACAAATTTCCCAAGGCGCCTGAATGAGCACGCTAAAAGATGATTTGCTTGAAGCCTGGCAGGCTAAAGGCAAAGACAAACGATTTATTCTTGGAATAGTTGGAGCACCTGGAGCCGGCAAAAGCACGCTTGCCTCCAGACTTTGCGCTGAAATCAATGCGGAAATTTCTGGCAAGCCTGCAATAGTCGTGCCTATGGACGGCTATCATTTTTCCAACGAGCATTTATCTGAAATCAATTTGTTGGCGCTCAAAGGAATACCAGCAACATTCGATTCCCATGCTTTTGTAGATACACTTGCACGAATAAAAAATACGATGGATGAGTCGGTACTCTGTCCGCGATTTGATCGCTCAATCGAGGCTTCGATTCCTGACGATATCGAAGTAAAGCCGCAACACAAACTGATTCTGGTAGAAGGTAATTATTTGCTTCTAGACGATAGTCCCTGGAGTCAAATTGCTAGTTTGCTAGATCAATCGTGGTATATCCATTGCCCTGCCGATACCCTTTTTGCGCGTCTGATTCAACGTCATGTCAATGGAGGTAAATCTCGCCCTCAAGCCCTCGAGAAAGTCGAGTCGACCGATCTGCCCAATGCTAGCCTGATAGAGACTACAAAGTCACGAGCAACCAGAGTTTTACAATGAAGTCGAACAAACTAAAAGAGTTATTGAAAATCGAGTATCCCATTATTCAGGCTCCAATGGCTGGTTCTGGCAATCCGATTCTTGTTGCTGCATGTTCGAATGCTGGGATTCTTGGATCGTTAGGTGCGCAATATTTGACGCCTGCAGAGATTGAAAAGTCCGTAACTGATATTAGAAAACAGACTGCTCGACCATTTTCTATGAATTTATTCGCTTTGAAAAAGCTCGAAGCACCACCCGTTGAATCGATAAGAAAAGCTATCGACCATTTGCGACCATATTACGATAAATTTGAAATAGAAGGTCCGACTATCGATCAAGTAATAAATCAAATCGATTCAGAGGCTCAGCTCAAGACCATTCTTGAAGCAAAAGTGCCAGTCTTTTCTTTTACGCTTGGAATGCTAGATGCAAAATGGATAAAAGCTTTTAAGAACACAGGAACCATATTAATAGGTACAGCCACTACAGTGAGTGAGGCGGTAGCTCTTGAAGAGGCTGGCATAGACATTGTCTGTGCGCAAGGCGCAGAGGCTGGAGGACACCGAGGGACATTTATGGCTGAACACGAACGTGCCATGATTGGCTCGATGTCGCTGATACCACAGGTGGTGGATACGGTTTCGATACCTGTTATTGCCGCAGGTGGAATCATGGATGGCAGAGGAATTGCTGCCGCCTTTGCCCTTGGTGCATCAGCAGTGCAAATGGGCACTGCATTTTTAACTGTAGATGAATCCCCTGTACATTCTAAATATAAGTCTGCCATCAAAGAGCGCGATGGCGAAGACACGACGATCACCAGAGTCTTTTCTGGCGGGGCGGCACGTGGAATCGATAATAAGTTCATGCAAGAAAATCGCGCCGCAGAATTATTGCCGTTTCCATTTCAAAATGCATTGACCAAACCCTTTCGCAAAATCGCTAATAAATGTGGTGATTTGGATTACACCAATCTCTGGTGCGGACAATCCGGCAAATTATCGCGCACTTTGAGCGTCGACTCGCTGGTTCGGGCACTTCTAAAAGAGTCTAAAGACGCATATAAAATGATTGAACAATTGAACGAATAAGTCTGCTATACGCCTGTGTGCTTGGGGTTTGCTGGTTAAATGAAAAATCTCTAATAAAAATGCGGGATATTTTGGACACGACCTGCGTCATAAGAACCATGGAAAGCGAAAATGCGTTTCCGCAGGGAGGACCAAACAATGAATTTAAGATCTATCACCACACTCGGTATCATTTCACTAATTACTGCTTCTACTTCCTATCTGCCAGCGGAAGCTAACTCGATGCAACAGTATTTGAATATGGTGGCAGTACAAAATATGATGAATCAACAAGCCGCCGCCGCTGCTGCTGCCGCAGCTCAACCAGTAGTGCCGCCTGCTCAAGCACCCGCTCCAGTTGCTTACAATTATGACTATTACAATAAAAGCCAAATCGACGCACAAAGAACTGCGCTAGTAAAACGCATCTACAATTTGAACTACAGCCTCTTGCACGACAGTCTCTCTCCTCGCGCATATGCAAGAACTCAAGCCAAAGTTGCCGACTTGCAAGCCAAGCTGACCAGATTGAACGCGCTGGGAACCTAAGTTTAGGCGCCCATTGGCGCCGCCAATTGTCTACTCCTCCTACTGACCACTGAAACAAATGGCGGAATTCGAAAGGATTCCGCTTTTGTTTTGTAGAGTCGACTGCAACTTTTTATTCCGAGAGCGCTGGAATAGATCGCCATCGCTCGTCGCTCTTGCTGCAAATTCCTTCAAACACTTCTGTCATTTGATTCCAGAAATTGGTGATGGGTTTCCATTGTTCTGGTCCTCCGTCTAAAGTATTCCAAGTCAATTGAAATCCAGGAGTATTGAAAAGCTCGATTCCTGCGGTATCTCCATCGAGATAAACCGGTCTTGGAAGTGATGGCACTAAAACGAAAGGTGTAGAAGGAATGGCGGAGATTACAGACTGAACTTGCTCTTCTGAAATCTTCAAGGCACGATGATAAATTTTCGGCATGGTGGAAGACAATTTAGTGCCCTCCCCTTTCCATTGAATTTCGCGTATGAAGCCAGGACCTTCCAAGATGCGATTCTTGGTGTAGAAATTCCACGATTGCCAGGTGCCAGTTGAAGGATATTTGAATACTCGAAAAAGCATAATACCCCTGATTCCAGAATCCTCATCGAGACCTCGAAGAGATTCAGCAGCGTTATCGTTTAGTTTTTGGATATGCAAGACACTTCTCCTAGCGCTGTTTTGAATTATAAAAGCACTGGTTCAACTTTTGTTCTTTTACTAGGCGGAATTCGAATGAAATTCGTAGCCCGGCTTGTTAGTAGTGATTTGGCAAGCCAGTTTACATGCAAAAGAACAAATGCCACAATCGAAAAAAAGCAGGGTTAGGACTTTTGGCGTTTCGCTTGCGATTGCTTAAAAGTCCGATTTGCGGTATATATCTTTTATAGGGAAATTTCTCTCGTGGGCAGGCTTGCCGCATTTCAAATTAGGGGTTTGACTCTTACGTTTAACAGCTTGGATCACAAGCCGCCTCATTTTCACGCGAGGTGAGGAGATGACTGGGAAATTAGGGTGAATATACATGACTCTACTTCCTCTCGAGGACTAGTTTATCAGTATAAATTTCCGAAGAGACGTTCCAATAAGTTCGAGGGAGTATCGTCAAAGATGGAAAAAGAGTTGCTAGCTAAAGTTCTTGAGCATAAATTAGATCTGCTTGCCGAATGGGAAACCAAAGTAGATTTGAAGGAGTCCAATTAGAATGCGGGGAGTCTTAAATAGAGAAGTGGTAGTTTATGCGCCTGAGCGAGAAAGTCGCTCAGCGCTTAAGCAAGGGATGAAAGAAACAATCGTTTGTGATCTAGGCTTAAAGTCTTCTGCGAACTACGTTTTTTACGAAGTATCGGCATCTCATCTTCCGACAATTGCCAATTTCGTTAAGACAGCGAATGAATCGAAGGACCTACGCGGTTTGTTTATTCGTGCAGATGTAGATCCGATGCTTCTTCCACAGTTTTTGCAACGCGCCGAATTGCGAATTTTACGCAATGTTTTAGTGCATGGAAAAGATGACTGGCATTCTCCTAAGCGAGTAATAAAAGCCTGGCAGATGGGTTCCGAGCACGATTTAGTGGCGGCTGTTTCGGTATTCGGAAATAGTTTGTTTGTACTAAACTGCGCGTTTGAAAAGTTTGAAGTTTCATTTGATTCGATTCCGACACTCAAAAAAATCAAAATTGCTGATAGAGCGAAATTTGAAATTGATAGTGTTGGTAGTTTTGTTATTTGGAAAGATGCAGATGTGCACTTAGATATTGATTCTTTGCGTTATATCACTGACGAAAGGTGGCGCACTAAATGTGATGCGGAAAATCTAATAAGTCAAAAGAACTTTGGAAAAGCTATCGCCTCTGTGCGAAAAGAACATGGTCTTAAGCAGTCGGATATACCTAATCTTACTGACCGGCAGATGCGAAGAATTGAAGCTGGAGAGGCTAGACCCACTCTAGAAACTTTGAATATTTTAGCGAAAGCTCATTCGATGAGCACCAAGAAATATTTGGAAGTCGTTGATTTGCGATTAGAAACGCAACTCTAACAGAAGCCACCAAGTCGCGAGCACTAGAGTTTTAAATTGAAGGCGTGTTGAACCTTCAGTTTAGAGACAAAGTTTTCTTTGGTTTTTCTTTTTGAAGAATACGACTAAGCATTTTGCGGTTTTTTTGAGTGACAAAGTTTTTCTTGAATTGCGGTGAAGGTGCTCCAATGGCGGAAAATAGCTCAGTGTATCGCTCTTCATTTTTATTGAATTCATAGATAGACTTAAATCTTTGCATGTGCAGCTGCCAGTCTAATGAGAATTCAACAATATTCTCGTTGCTGTTTATTATTTCGCCCGAGTTAAGAAAGCAGGTTGGCAATTCAGAATCTTTGGAATTGACTGTCGATTCGATCCTTGCAGTTGCTTCCTTTTGATACATATAAGAAACTAAAATTCGATTCTTGTAATTCCAATCCTTTGGAGGCCTTGGAATGGGAATTAAGTTTGTCGCTGCGTAGACCATGCACCGATCAGCTAGTTGACTGGTTCTTCGCGAGTTGTAATAGGTCGGTCTCAGTCTGAATTTAATATCAATTGGGTTACCGTCTTTATCAACTGAAAAGACAATTTTGGCCGGATTGGTTTCGTATCCGCGTGCTGGAAAGTATGCTTTGCTGAAACTTTTGCCTAATAAATCGAGGTAGTTTTTTGTCGACGAAGACGTTAGATCAGAGCCAAAACTTTTTAGCGGAAGGGCGATTGCCAATGCGATTGCGATTACAATCCGTGCAGTGAAAATTTTCATGAGCATCAGTCTTCTCTTTTGGTCATAAATTGAGCATACTCAAAAAAAGCCAATAAAAAACCCTCCGCTATTAACAGAGGGTTTTTATAAATCCTGGCACCGGGCTATCTTTCCAGGCAGTCTCCCACCAAGTATTGTCGCTGCTGTCCGTCTTTACCTTCGTGTTCGGAATGGGAACGGGTGTGTTCCGGACGCTTTGGCACCAAGAAAGGTGTCAGGTCGCTCGCGCTGTGATTCGGTTAAGAACCACACTGCGTGCCCTGAAAACTGCACATTGAGAATTGAAATTTCAAATTTGAATTTCGGGTTATCCACTTAAATACCAAATAAATCTGTTTTATTGGTTAAACCCTCGGACTATTAGTAATGCTCAGCTACGTGCTTACCTTGCGGGGCACTTCTACCTGCATCCTATCAACCAGGTGTTCTTCCTGGGTCCTTACTAGATTACTCTATGGGATTCCTCATCTTGCGGTGGGCTTCGTACTTATATGCTTTCAGCACTTATCCACTCCAAACACAGCTACCCTGCGTCTACCGCTGGCGCGATAACAGGTATACTGGAGGTTCGTCCGTCCCGGTCCTCTCGTACTAAGGACGGCTCCGCTCAAGAATCCTACGGACATGCCGGATATGGACCGAACTGTCTCACGACGTTCTGAACCCAGCTCACGTACCGCTTTAATGGGCGAACAGCCCAACCCTTGGGACGTACTACCGCCCCAGGATGCGATGAGCCGACATCGAGGTGCCAAACCTCCCCGTCGATGTGGACTCTTGGGAGAGATCAGCCTGTTATCCCTATGGTAACTTTTATCCGTTGAGCAACGGCCCTTCCATGAGGAACCGTGGGATCACTAAGTCCTACTTTCGTATCTGCGCGAGATGTCTCTCTTGCAGTCAAGCTCCCTTATGCCTTTGCACTCGATGGCTGATTTCCGACCAGCCTGAGGGAACCTTTGAGCGCCTCCGTTACTGTTTAGGAGGCGACCGCCCCAGTCAAACTGCCCAACTGAAACTGTTCCCCGCCCAGATTCATGGAACGAGGTTAGTACGCTAGCTACATTAGAGTGGTATCTCAACGTCGACTCCACGAGAACCAAGATCCTCGTTTCAAAGTCTCCCACCTATCCTGCGCAAATATAACCCGCGGACAATTTCAGCCTACAGTGAAGCTCAATAGGGTCTTTCTGTCCTGGCATGCCTAGACCGTATCTTCACAGTCACTCCTATTTCGCCGAGCCTCTCTCCGAGACAGCGCCCAGATCGTTACGCCTTTCGTGCGGGTCGGAACTTACCCGACAAGGAATTTCGCTACCTTAGGACCGTTATAGTTACGGCCGCCGTTCACTGGGGCTTTGTTTCGTAGCTTCGCTTGCGCTAACCACTCCACTTAACCTTCCAGCACTGGGCAGGCGTCAGCCCCTATACTTCCCCTTACGGGTTTGCAGAGACCTGTGTTTTTGTTAAACAGTCGCCTGGGCCTGGATTTTGCAACCATCTCAGGCTTCGCAAGTAAATTGCTACACCCTATCATGGCACCTCTTCTTCCAAAGTTACGAGGTCAATTTGCCGAGTTCCTTAGAGAGAGTTATCTCGCGCACCTTGGTATTCTCTACCTGACTACCTGTGTCGGTTTCGGGTACGAGCACCCGTTAATCTGGCTTTCGCCGCTTTTCTTGACAGCGTGGCGTCTACGAAATTGGTTCCGTGGAACCTTTCTTACTTTACCTTACGTTAAAAACGCCGGAGCGGATTTGCCTACCCCGACTAGCTACGTATTTGGAGGGACATCCAATAGCGTCCCCTTCGCATAGCCTCCTGTGTCCCGACTTAGCTCCTAACGATTAACAGGTGGGACAGGAATATTAACCTGCTGTGCATCGACTACGCCTTTCGGCCTCGCCTTAGCTCCCGCCTAACCCTGCATGGACGAGCCTTGTGCAGGAACCCTTAGTCTTTCGGTGCATTGGATTCTCACCAATGTTTTCGCTACTTAAGCCGACATTCTCACTTGTGATTCGTCCACGAGTGCTTACGCTCTCGCTTCTGCCTACTACACAACGCTCCCCTACCGAGAGTATAAATACTCTCCCGCAATTTCGGAAGTATGCTTAGCCCCTTACGTTTTCGGCGCAAAGTCGCTTGACCAGTGAGCTATTACGCTTTCTTTTAATGGTGGCTGCTTCTAAGCCAACATCCTGGTTGTCTATGCAACTCCACCTCCTTAATCACTTAGCATACATTTTGGGTCCTTAGTTGGCGGTCTGGGCTGTTTCCCTCTTGACAATGGAACTTATCTCTCACTGTCTCACTGCCGGACAATTACACTATGGGTATTCGGAGTTTATTTCGATTTGGTACGGATTTTCTCCGCCCGCACCGAACTAGTGCTCTACCCCCCACAGGATACATCCGACGCTGTGCCTAAACGCATTTCGGGGAGAACCAGCTAGCTCCGGGTTCGATTGGCATTTCACCCCTAAACACAGCTCATCCGCCGATTTTTCAACATCGGTCGGTTCGGTCCTCTACGCACTGTTACATGCGCTTCAACCTGGCCATGCCTAGATCACCCGGGTTCGGGTCTACCGCATGCAATCAAAAACGCCCTTATCAGACTCGGTTTCCCTTGGGCTTCGAGTATTAACCTCTTAACCAAACTGCACACGGCAACTCGCCGGCTCATTCTTCAACAGGCACACCGTCACACTATTAATAGTGCTTCGATTGCTTGTAAGCACACGATTTCATATTCTATTTCACTCCCCTGCCCGGGGTTCTTTTCACCTTTCCCTCGCGGTACTTGTTCACTATCGGTCGCAAGTCAGTATTTAGCCTTACCGGATGGTCCCGGCGGATTCATACAGGATTTCACGTGTCCCGTATTACTTGGGATACTCTTGAGGTTCAGAACGTTTCGTTTACCGGACTTTCACCGTCTATGGTACTGCTTTCCAGACAGTTTCAACTACGCACTTCCCATCTCGTGATAGAGTCCCTCAACCCCACTAAGACTTGCGTCTTAATGGTTTGGGCTGTTCCGCTTTCACTCGCCGCTACTAACGGAATCACTGTTTTGTTTTCTTTTCTTCCAGGTACTAAGATGTTTCAGTTCCCTGACTTACCTTGCACAGACCTATGAATTCAGTCTGACATCGTTGACATTAACTCAACGGGGTTGCCCCATTCGGATTCCCACGGATCTTAGTCTGCAACGACTACTCGTGGCATTTCGCTGTTTGCTGCGTCCTTCTTCGGCTGCTTGCGCCTAGGTATCCATCGTGCGCTCTTAATAGCTTAACCAAAATCCAGGATGTCACTTAGAACCAGGACAGTTCTCTTAGTGCATCTGGATAAGCGGATTGAATTTGTATCAATCCAAAACATTGGTATAAATGTGGATACGGATTCTCAATATGCAGTTTTCAGGGTACACAATTTCTTTCCGACCGCTTTTGCAGTCGGTGGTGAAACAGACATCAAACAGATGTGTTGCATCACCAGAAATACAATAGTACCAGATAGCACTCCATGTTTCACCTATTTGTATCCCATATGTAACTCTCTTGTAATCAATATCGTTGTTTGAGACGGGCTGTGCGTTTTGGGCGCCGTCTTGACAAGGCGGGCGGCATTTTTATCCGTATTCCTATCTATATGGCGAACCTAAACCGTTAACGGTTTAGGTTTTTAGAAGTTATGAAAGCCAGTGTTTCAGCCATTTCCGTCTCAAGCTTACAAACAAGCTCACGAACTTCAGGCCAATTTTGATCGTAGGCAGCATTTTCTATTTGCATACAACGCTCCACTATGGGTCTGGCGCAAACAGTAGTGCTTATGCCTTTCAAGCCGTGCAGGGTTCGTTGAAAAGTCAAGCGATCGTCAACTTGAAAACTATTGAGAATTTGTTCGAGCACTGGCGGCGCGTCTTGCAAGTAGCGTTCCATCAAGACTTGAGCCGACTTTCCATATTTGGAATTGATTCGAACTATATCTATATAAGATGGAGTTGTTTCGGGAAGCCATTTTAGCAACATGCTGTGCAAGTGCTCAGGCTCCATTGGTTTGACAAGGTAATCATCCATGCCCGCCTCCAGGCACTTCTCTTTGTCTCCGCTAATCGCATGAGCAGTGAGAGCAATTATAGGAATGTGCTTTTGGGATTTAGAGTTTTCCTCTTGATCTCTTATTTTTTTTGTCGCGACATATCCATCCATGTCTGGCATCTGACAGTCCATCAATATAAGGGAATACTGACTTGTCTTCATCGCTTGAAGCGCCTCGATTCCATTGTTGGCAATGTGGCAGCTGAAGCCGAGTTGTTCGAGATATAACTGGGCAACTTGTTGATTGATTGGATAATCTTCCACTACAAGAATCAATTCGGTTCTTTCGGTCGGTTTGAAAAGTGCTTCAGCTCCATCTATGGATTGAGGCGATACCACTGGGTGATCGAATCCCCATGCCGCGCTCAGTGCATCGAGCAAACTGGAGCGTCGCACTGGCTTGGTCAAATAAGCTTTAAAACCATTTGCTATTGCTTGTTTGCCAAGTCCAGGCGTGTCGAATGCAGTGAGCAAAATCAATTTTGTATCTTTGATTGCAGGGTCGCTGAAAATTTGTTGTGCAAGCTCGATGCCGTTTTTGTCTGGCAGCATGTAATCTACGACCACGATATCGAAT
This sequence comes from Cyanobacteria bacterium TGS_CYA1, assembly GCA_026129135.1. Taxonomy (GTDB): domain Bacteria; phylum Cyanobacteriota; class Vampirovibrionia; order Obscuribacterales; family Obscuribacteraceae; genus Aved-18. Next base: position 240,877 of record JAHCIQ010000008.1, read on the forward strand.
TTTTTTTCTTCTACATATGCTTGTCTAAGTGCGGTAATTGCGTCTTTACCTGAATGGGCACAAGAATTTTCGATTGCCCAGGAAGAAATATATTTACTTAGAATCTGCGCTGCGTAAGGATCGTCTTCGACAATTAGTATGCGAGCCGATCTCAAGCTGTCTGTAAGAAATGGTTGTTTGTTTGCCGAGCGAATTTCAAAAGGAATTTGAATCCAGAATTCAGAACCTCTGAGCGAAGTGCTCTTTACGCCTATGTCTCCACTCATCAGTTCGACCAGGCGTTTGCAAATACTCAAACCAAGCCCGGTTCCCCCAAATCTTCTGCTTATTGAACCGTCTGCCTGCTCGAATGGCTTGAATAGACGATCGAATTGTTCTTGGTCAATGCCGATGCCTTGGTCTGCTACTGAAAAATAGATCCATGCTTTGTTGCCCTCGACTTTCTCTAGTTTTGTTTTTACAACGATATTGCCGTGGGCAGAAAATTTAATTGCGTTCGAAAGTAAATTGATTAATATCTGGCGAAGCCGCTCGGGGTCTCCTCTAAGCTGCGATGGAATATCTTCGTCAATTTCAGCAAGAAGAGAAAGTTTCTTGTTGCGAGCGGCTGTCGCAAGCATTTCGCAAGTGCTTTCAACCACGCGCACCACATCGAAATCTATTGCTTCGATTTCCATGTGCCCGGCTTCGATTTTGCTGAAATCGAGGATGTCGTTGATGATTGTCAAAAGAGTATTGGCGCCGTCGCGGATATTGTCAGAGTATTGTTGCTGACGTGTATCGAGCTGGGTTTTGGAAAGAATATTGCACATGCCGATAACTGCATTCATGGGTGTTCGAATCTCGTGGCTCATATTTGCCAGAAATTCAGATTTGAGTCTTGAAGCTTCGCGAGCCTCATCGCGGGCTTCTTCTAATTGTTTAGTGCGTTCGCTTACTCGTGATTCCAGTTCTTCATTGGCACGTAGAAGCTCTTGTTCAGCCTTTCTGCGCTCGGTGATGTCTACAACTGAGGCAAGAACGAACTGTCCACTTTCAGTCGTAATAGGATTCAAGCCGATTTCGACTGGAAATTCGAAGCCATCTTTTCTAGTTCCATACAGGTCGCGACCAGCTCCCATTGCTCTTGCTTCTGGAAGTATGAAAAATTGCTTGCGCATATTGGGATGCGTTTTTCTGTATTTGACCGGCACGATTTTTTCGATTTTCTGCCCAATCAGCTCTTCTCTTTGATATCCGAAAAGATTTTCTATTTGAGCATTGACCAAAACGATTTGGCCATTGATATCGACCATCAGCATGCCGCTTGGAGATGCTTCGATCGCTAACTTTAGACGTTCTTCCGAGCGTTTGCGCTCGGTAATGTCTACAACTGAGGCAAGCACGAATTTTTCCCCTTGAATATCAAGAGGATTCAGTCCGATTTCGACGGGAATTAATGTGTTATCTGCTTTTAAGCCGTATAAATCTCTGCCAGCGCCCATGCTTCTAATGCTCGGGTTGGCGAAAAAACTCTCACGTTGTTTTGGATGGATCCTTTTGAAAGGGTCTGGCACGAGAAGTTCGATTTGTTTACCAATCAACTGGTCGCGCGTATAACCGAATAATTTTTCGATTTGCAGATTGACAAGCACAATTTCACCATGGGCATTGACCATGATGATTCCGCTTGGAGAAGCCTCGACCACCTGGCGAAGCTGCTCTTCACTTAGCTCTTGTTTTGGCGACTTCTTCTTGGAATTCTTTGCGTGCGAAGGCATAGAGAACCGTACTAGGTATATGACCGTACAATGGACTCCGTGGTGCCATTACTAATATACCTTGTGCCGGAAAGAAGTCGCTACTTGACGAGTTGCGCTGTCGGCAAAATTTTAACTAAGCAGTTTGTGCTGTTACCGAGACTAAATCGTTTGTAGGCAAAAGATCTGCCAGTTCAATTTGTAAACAATATGCAAGACGCCAGGCATTCTTCAAAGTAATGCTGCGTGCTCCACGCTCGACGTCTGCTATATAGGAGCGGCTAAATCCTGAGGATTTTGCCAGTGCACCTTGTGACAACCCAAGCGCGTTACGTCTGTCCCTTACTGATTTTGAAAACCTAAGTCTAAATTTTTCCCATTCTTCCACGATATTGATCCTCCTGCTGACTCAAGATTCTCAAATATCAATTTCTTCTATATCCATCTAAAGGACTAAAGATAGGATGATTGTGTTTTCAGTTTAAAAATTTTTGGAGGATAGCGGATTCGAACCGCTGACCTTCTCGGTGCAAACGAGACGCTCTACCAACTGAGCCAATCCCCCACAGTCTTTATTATAGATCCAACCGCAGGACCGTAACCGTTAACGGTTGTACTAAATAGAAACTGGGCTATCGTGGACTCGAACCACGGACCTCACCCTTATCAGGGGTGCGCTCTAACCACCTGAGCTAATAGCCCGCACATGTGGCAAGTCACAATCCTAGCACTTGCAGACGACTTGCTTATAATCATTTGCCCCGCTTTGGCAAACTATTTTCACATTTGAAACCATAACCGTTAACGGATACGCTTTTTTTATCGAGATGCAAAGTAGATATCCGATAAAAACGGGGGAAAGTTAGATTTTTCGGTTTTATATATAAGGATGGGTGTAGAATGTCATCCCGTCCGTATGACGGATATGGTTTTTAAATCTCTTAGTAAAGGCAATGAAATGAATCCGGTAACTAAAATCAATCAAAAGCTTGTCGCTCTGGCACTTTTGACCGCGGCGCTTTGTATTCCGAATTTCTTTTTGCAAGATCGCGACGCCAGCTTCGCTGCAGAAATCTCGCATGTCGATGTCGGTCAAAAGGCTCCCGATTTTGCCATCAAAGATATCAAAGGCAAGTCCTGGAAATTGAAAGACCATCTTGGCAAGGTCATTGTCCTCGAGTGGTTCAATTTCGGATGCCCGTTCGTCAAAAAACACTATGAATCGGGCAACATGCAAAAGTTGCAAGAAGCATATGAAAAGAAAGGCGTTCTCTGGGTGTGTATTAATTCAAGCGCTCCTGGAAAACAGGGACATGCAACCAATGCAGAATACGTTCAGGCTTTTGAGGACAAGAAATCTTCGCCCCATGCGGTTCTTGTGGACACCGATGGTAATGTCGGTCGCCTGTACGGTGCCAAAACAACTCCTCATATGTTTGTAATTGGCAAGGATGGAAAAATTGTTTATCAAGGCGCTATCGACGATAAGCGCGGAACCGAGCAAAGTGAAATTACTTCAGCCAAGAATTACGTCAAAGCCGCCCTTGACGAAACTCTAGGCGGCAAGCCAGTTACAGAGTCAGAGACCAAGCCTTATGGCTGTTCGGTCAAATACTAAGTGACATTTTTGTCTAATTCGACTTTTAGAAAAGCAGCGCTTCCGGTGCTGCTTTTCGCTTTTCTAGTTTGTTCTTTTCTAGCGGGCATCAGCTTTGGCGTGACTTGTCTTCAAGATCCAGACACTTGCTGGATGCTCAAAATGGGAGAAGTAATAAACAGCGAAAAGGCCATTCCAAAAAAAGATCCATTTTCATTTAACGCCCAAACTCCCGACGGCAAGCCGCATGTCTACTATCAGTGGTTGTCTGAAGTGGCTTTTAATCACGCGCAAAATCTAGGGCAGCTCTTTACTGGACCTTCGATATCAAAACTCAATAACGATCCATCTTTAAAAGGACCGATGTTGCTTGGCGCTTTTTTGTGCGCCGGTGCGTTTCTCGCATTTCCCTTCATATTCTTTTTTCAAGCACCTAAGCGATTTTTGATTTTGCCTGTTTTGATTCTTGCAGGCGCTCAGGCTTCGAGTTTTCACTTTTATTTGCGACCGGAATTGTTTTCTGCATTCATGTTTTCGCTTGAATTGCTTGTTCTCAATCGAATCAGACTGGCTATCCTTGCCGATCCGCATCATCACGTTTCACGATGGTCAATTTTGTTGATATGTCTGATGATGGTGGTGTGGTGCAATTTACATTGTGGATTTGTTCTTGGATGGATTATTTTGCTTTTGTTCTCTGTCACTCAATCGATGAGAGTTGCTCAACCAGAGTCAAAACATAATATTTATGCGATGCTTGGTCTGGGAACACTTTGCACTTTGATAAATCCCTGGTGGATGGGTTTGTGGGGCTATCTGTTGAAACTCTTTACGTCGCCTGTAGGGGCGCGAGTTGAAGAGTTGCAGCCGCTTTCAATCTTTGAATTTGTAAGTCATACCTATTCACTCTATACTGTTTTTGCGCTGGCTTCACTGGCCTTGCTTCTGTTCACAATAAACAAGTTGAAGTCGAAACAGGGCTTAAATGATTTGTTGTTCTCGTGCATTGCTGTTGCCATGATTCTGGTGATGGGAATTGGCGCCCGGCGCTTGATTCCCTTTGCATGCATCCTGGGGGTCTTTGAATGGACGATGATTTTATCGATACTTTATCGTTCTGAAAAAGTCGAAGAGCAATCAGATTCCACAAATAGAAAACTTTCGAGAATATTGGCTCCTGTTTTTAGTATTGCGATTTGTACTTTGACCGTAGCTGGCACTTGGTGGGAATCAGGTTTGTTCAGATTGCAATTGCCTCAAGCGAGTTACGGCTTTCCACCCCCTTACGAAGCAATCAGGTATCTGCAATCCGCGAATCAAAAGGCGTTGGAGTACGAAAATATTCGCGGACAAGTTCTAAACGATCCGCAATTCGGAGACATGATGATTTACTATCTGGGAAACGAATCTCCAGTCTTTATCGACACTCGCTTCGACATTTATCAAGACAAAATCGTTTTTGATTTTTTGACTATGGCTAATTGTCAAAACGGATGGGACAAGCTTCTGGACCAGTATAAAATCGCCTGGATCTTTTTGCCGCAGCATACGCAACTGGCTACTTTTGCCCGCAATAATCCAGACCAGTGGACCACGATTTATTCTGACGACTCGGCATTAATCAGTCGTCGCAAAAACCATATCCGTTAACGGATATGGTTTTGAAATGAGGTCGAAGGTCCGTGCCTACATCGTTTTCAGATAATCAATGAGACCAGCCGGATCATCAGTTACGATGCCGTCGACTTTAAGTGATTTCATGCGATTCCAGTCTTTGCTTTCATTTACTGTCCAGACGTTGACCATCAAGTTGTTGCTGTGAGCTTGCTCGACATTGTCGCTGCGCAACTCGCCATGATAAGGATGCCAGGCTGATGCGCCCACTTTGTTTGCGTAGCCGCCAAGGTCATAGACAAGGGCATCGCCTAGAACAGCTAATTTGTATTTGTTCGTTTTAGAACTGATTCTTTTAATAACTGCATGGTCGAAAGAGCTGATGATTATTTTGTTTGGATACTTATATCCTTCGAGCATTTTGAGCAAATCGTCCTCTATGCCCTCGTAAGCAATTGGTGAGTTTTTGATTTCGATATTCAATACGAGTTTTCCATCAACTAATTCGAGCACCTCGGACAATAAAGGAATTCGCTCCGATTCGAATTTTTTATCGAACCAAAGACCAGCGCTCAATTTGCTCAATTCGCTCCAGTTCTTGTCTTTGATGAGACCAGTACCATTGGTGGTGCGGTCTAGAGTTTCATCATGGATTACAACCAGTTCTCCAGACTTGCATTTGTGAATGTCCAGTTCGATACCGTCAGCTTTGATATCGACACTTTGTCTGAAACCCGCCATGGTATTTTCGGGTGCCCACTTCTTTCCACCGCGATGGGCGATAACCATTGGCTTTTGTCTGGGAGTGTAACTGTGATTAGTGCCAGCATTACCTTTTTGCTCGTGCATTTCACAAGCTTCAGAAGCTTGTTGCGATACGAGTCCCCCAAGCACGAATCCGGCAGCGCCAACTAAAAGAAGACAGGAAAATCTAGCAAGCATCAAATAATTCCTCACAGAGTCCATGACAATTTATACGAAGGACCCTAGTCTACAGGGGAGTGTCACCTTTTGCGATAGTCAAAAGCAAGTATGAATAGTGCTTAATGACCGTGAATGCGCTCGATAATTTCGTCTTCTATCGCTCCAACTTTCACTTCGCAATCGCGTCGGTGTTTCAGGTTGAATTCCCGCTGGAATTCGGCCAGCTGATCGGGCGTGATATTAGTGTCTTGAATATTCAACTTTTTGAGCGTTTCGATATTGCTCAGCATCAGTAGTTGCTTGAATGAAAGATCGGTCTTGACCAGGGATAATTCTTCGAGTTTCAATCGAGAAACTATTTTTATATGGGCATCGCTTATTGGGTTAGCACTCAAGTTTAGTTTCTTCAATAGTTTAATTCGTTTGAGATTTTCTAAATTTTTAGCTGAGACTTTTGTTTTGGTAAGACCGATTCCACCAAGATTTTCAGGTAAAAAGGCTAATTGATTGTCACCTAATTTGGTATCACCAAAATCGATCCAGTCGAGTTTCAAACCGCAAAGAGCTTTGAGACTTTCGTCTGACAGCCCTTCTATCTCTAAAAAACCGATATTTTTTAGATGTTTTAGACGAGCCAGTTTTATGCCAATGTCCGAACTCAATTTCATTTTCATCAAATATAGAGTTTTTAGATTTTTCATTTTGTAGAGCGCTGGAACGATCGCGTCGCTCATCAAAGGTGCCCAGAGGGTGAGGGTGTCTAGATTCTGAAAGTGGGCAATAGTGGGAATAGATTGGTCGGTTATTTTGTCCGATCCAATGCCTAAAGCCACCAGTTTTTTTAGAGGCAATAATTGCTTCAATCCATTGTCTGAAAGAAAAGGTGAGCTCAGGGACAAATGATCCAGATGTTTCATTTGACCGAGATATTTCATGTTTTCGTCTTTGATCGAACCAAAATTGTTTTCGAACCGTGTAACTGGTAAGTCTGCAATATAAGCTAATCCACTGCCGTCGAACTGAGCAAAATCGAAAAGCAAATAGCGCAGTCGATTATAACCTTTGAGGAATTTAAAATCCTGGTCAGTAACGGCAAAGCGCTGACGGACCATATAAATGCCTTTGTCCTCATTAAATTCGAATTTGTTTTTGACCGAAGCAGCACTTACTTCTTGCTTTGGCCAGATCATTTGTTCGGGTTCTTGCGTCAGATCTATTTTTCCGGACTCTTTTAAAACCCGAGTGGTGGTAGGTTTTTTTTCTGTAAGCACAATATAAAATCCGCCTGCTGTAGTTATGACCAGAAGAATTGCCATGCAAGCCATCAGTTTGAGCAGATTTTCTTCTTTGCGAATCGAAATTTCTTTTGCACTGGCTACTGGTGCTGCAACAACCACGTCGCGCTTTTTCAAAATAGAAAGTGCAGACTCCAGAACGTTTGAAATTTCGTCGCAATTTTGCGGTCGTTTCAAGGGATCCTTTTCAAGACAACGCTGAATCAGATCAATCAATTCATCTGGCAATTCATTCGGCAAATCATTTGAAACTGCCTGGCGAAGAGATGGCGCCTTAGAATTTATTTGCATCGAGACTGTCTCGAGCGCTGATGCTCCAACAAAAGGAGGCTTGCCAGAGAGTACTTCGTACATCAAACATCCAAAGCTGTAAATGTCTGAGCGCGTGTCGGTTTCTTCACTTTTGGCTTGCTCGGGGCTCATATAGAGCGGACTGCCTTCAAAGCCGCGCTCTCTGGAGTCTGTAGTATTTAATTGAGCGATGCCAAAATCAACCAGTTTTACATTGCCATCTTCGAGCACGAAAACGTTGTCTGGCTTGAGGTCACGATGAATGATCGAGGCAGCATGAGCGGCGTGCAATCCGTCGCAGATCTGAATGAAGATTGAAACTGCTTCTTTGGGTTCTATCAGCTCTGGTCGTAATTCTTGCATGCGCTCGGCGAGCGATTTGCCTTGCAATAACTCCATCACCATGTAGGGCTCGTCTTGGGGCGTTTTGCCAAAGTCATAGACCCGGGCGATATTTGCATGCTTCAATTTGCCAGCGGCTATCGCTTCGCGTTGCATACGTGCGGCTGTCCGTCCCGAGTCATCCGAGCGCATGTATTTTATTGCCACGTCAATGCCAAGAAAAGGGTCGAAAGCGTGCAAGACCATGCCCATGCCACCTTTGCCAAGAACGCTTTTGATTTGATAGCGTTCGGCTATGGATTCTGGGATATGCTCGCTTACCAATTTGATTTCCGTTTTTGCTGCATCCGCTTCTTCTATTATGAACGGCGGAGGAAGATTTAATCTTTAATCGGTCATTTTGGCGGAAACTTTTCTGTACGCTGGTCGTCTGGGGCGTTAGAGTAAAATTATCGATTCGAGGTCCTTCGATAGTGAAATCAGCGACTAACCGTATTAAACACGGACTGGTTTTGAGTCTTGCAGCTCTAACACTAGGCATGGCTCCTGGATTTTGTGGTGAAGAGCTCGTTCCAGGCTATGTAGCCAAAAACAAAATCCAACAAGTTGCAACCGGAATCGAATGGAACACCGATTTAAACGCGGCTGAAGAAAAGGCTAAAAGCGCAAACAAAATGATTTTGTGGATCAATATGATCGGCAAAATGGAAGGCGCTACCTGATCGGCTGCAAACAGTATGAGAGCCGTGTCGCTCTCGGAAGAACCTGCATTTTCGGTACTCAAAGACGATCTCGTTTGCGGTTATCGCGACATTTCCAAAGAGTCTTGGGCTGGCTATTCTGGCAAACACGAGGTTGGTGGAAACGCTGTCAACACGACTAATGGTGCCGGACCGCATAATCTCCAGACTTTTATCATGGCGTCGGACGGAACGGTGCTTACCTGTCTGCCAGGATACTGGGCGCCTCAAGACCTTGTGACTGAAATTGAATTTGCAGCGCGTCTAAACGATGTTTACACCAATCCCAAGTATGGACCGGCTCAAAGACGTCTGATGTTCCGCTCGATGCATGTGGCTCACATCAAAGAACACTCGCATGAGATGAGCAGTCGCAGTCATATGCAACATTTCGACCAGCGTTATGAATCTGACAACAGATTTCGCACCACTGACACAATTAAAGAATCTGTCAAAGCAACGCTTGGTGACGGCACTAACGTGCCATCGGATGCGTTTAAAACTACAGACATTCTTATGCACGAACGCATGGCCAAGCGTCCCTTCCTAGCATATGCCGATTTCGATACGCCTCGATTTTCTGATTATGGACGTCCGCAATACGATAAGAACGAGGACCAGCGAGACCCGAAAGGTCTCGTGGACAAAGGGGCTCGAAGCAAGAAAGACACGATAGGCAACGACCCTAGTAAAAAAGCAAAACGTAATCGAATGATTAAGAACATCGCTCTGCAAGGACTTCGAACAGGTTTGCGTTTCGCCAGATAATATGCTAAACACGTATGCATGTTTGAACTGTCCGGATTTTCGATTTTTGGCTTAATAACCTTTATTTTGTCGAGCATTCATTTTGCTTACAGGCGATTGGTTTTAAAGAAAGAAAAGTCTCGATTCTTCGAGTCTCTGATTTTAATCGGCTTTGTGCTCAGTACATTTGTGTTGTACGGGGCGTCTCCTTTTATTCACTTGTTTACAAGAGAGCCTGGACAGTATTTGGAGCCGTATTTCGTTCCAGCGCCTTCTTTGCATTTAGGGCTTATTGTTATTGGTTTGCTTGCACTCTTACTCAGTCTCACTCCTCTCTACAACAGGCTCTTGAAGAAGTCAAAACTGGTACTGAATAACTGGTATGCATTTGCCCTTTGTATTTGTGTTATTACACTTATAGATCTTGGAAGCGACTTGCGCTCGCAAGAAGGGTCGATTGGGCGTGCGTACGATTTTCAAATCAGAAGAGGAGTGAATGATTATCAAATGAAGGAAAAGTTTTTTGACCTGAACTCAGACCTCGTTCAGCTCGAAAGTTGGTTTAGAAGCTCCATATGGACTCCGTGGATTATGCTTTTGATACTAGGTTCACCAAACTTCAGAGGATTGCTTAAAGAGCTAAGTAAAAAAGAAACAAGCGTATAATTGACGCTATGAATAAACGAAAATTTTTGATTGCGCTTGTGTCTGTGACCCTCATGACAGGTTTTTGTGCAGGGTCTTCTTCGGCTCTGGCGAAAAATATTTTGAGCAAGACAAAACAATCGACAGGTCTTGGTCCCGAACTTGATAAAGCTTACTGTCAGAAAATTTTAGAGACGGTCGATAAGAAGATAAGCAAAAGCATTTACAGCGAAAAATTGGCGACTGAAGTCTGGCCCAAATCAATGGCGCAAAACAAAGAAAGAATTCTTGCAAGCAAAAATCTAGTCGAGCTGCAGGAAAATTTGAATGCGGCTCTTGCTCCAATGAATTCGAGCCATCTTAGTTTTGTCACTAAAAATGATCCAATGATGTTTTATTTGATGGCACTCTTTGGTGACATTCAAAAAATAAATCGCGAGCTAAAAGAAGTATATACCGGATTTGTCACTGGCGGAGCTGGTTTTGACTTTGATCGGGTGCGCTATGTAATTGAGAACAGTCCTGCTTCCAAAGCCGGAATCTGTATTGGAGATCGCATTTTGAAAGTGGACAGCGAGCCTTATATAGGCTTGCTCAACTTTTTTCCAAAGCAGAAACAAACGGTAGAATTCGAGCGAGAAGGGCACAAACAGAAAGTTCTGCTCACTCCTGTGATGGCTAATTATTACGATCAGTATAACGAAGCGATGGAAAAAAGCGCAGTCATTTTGAATGAAGGCGATAAAAAAATAGGCTACGTTCACATCTGGGGTGGTGGATCACCAACCCATGACGTGCTCGATCTCGTTTTGAGTCATAAACTGCAAAATGCTGATGGTCTGATTCTAGACATGCGTGATGGTTATGGCGGCAATTCTCTAGATGATCTCGATCGCTTCTTTCGTGAGCCGGAAAACTATCCTGATTTTGAAGCCATAACAAGAAAAGGCAGAAAGCAAATAATTAGATATGTTTTCGACAAACCAGTAGTTGCTTTGATAAACAAAGGCAGTCGCAGCGGCAAAGAGATTCTTGCGTACACTTTGAAGAAGACTAAACGAGCCAAGCTTATTGGCGATACTACGGGTGGTGCAGTACTTGGTGGTAGTTTTCACTATATAGATAATAACTGTGCCTTATATTTGCCTATCATCGATGTCAAAATCGATGGCGTGCGAATCGAAGGTGTCGGTGTAGAGCCCGATATTCGCCTGGAAAACAAAGACCAGAGTCAGGCTGGATACGACAAGCAACTAAACGAAGCCAAACGCATCTTGCTTGAAGAAATTACATCTGGCTCGAAAAAATAGGGTCTGGCTTGAAGAAATAGGGTCAAAAATCCCACAATAGATCGATGGTCTCTTTTTTCGTGCCTTCTTGTAAAAAGGAAAATTGCACCCTTTATCTAACGATGAAATG
>JAHCIQ010000009.1 GCA_026129135.1 Cyanobacteria bacterium TGS_CYA1
GCAATGCGCCCCTTTTCTAACGACGAAATGAGAAAAGGGGGCCGAATTTCCTTTTTCTAGAGCCAGAAGAAAATTCGCACTCTCTTATTTTGGTGAGATAGTGGCACAAAAAATTCACGGGAGGTGAACTGAATCGCCTTTTATGCGGTTACCTCTACAGCGTCCGAAGCCCAGGTAATGAGCGGTACTTCAAACGAAGAAACGAGGTCTTCGTGTTGAGGCAATACTCTCACCGAGAAGCCATGGCGACCACTCTTGAAGTAGCGAATAGTACCCGAATAGGTCACTGGATCTTTGTCGCCATTTGAAGGCAACATTGGAATCGCTTCGCCTTCACGGATGATACCGTACTGGTCGACTGGACCGTGATAAATCTGGACAGATACTTCATCGGAATTGAGTCCGCCCAAGCGAATTGTCGCTTTGATCTTCATGTCTTCGCCAACTTTGATGGTATCGCGGTTAGTGCTTTCAACATTGAGAATCTGAACGCCGTTCCACTTACGAGCAATTTTTGCTTTCCACTCGGCCATCTCTTTTGCTTTTTTGGCACCATCAGCAATGAACAAGCTATAGCGCTCCATTGCAGGCAAATACATGCGCAGAGTGTAATCTTTGAGCATGCGGTTGACCGAGAATTCAGGGCAGAGTTTGACCATTGAATGCTTCATGCTATCGAGCCACTTGCGAGGCATACCAAAGCTGTCTCGATCGTAGAATGCTGGAACGATTTCTTTTTCCAGTAATTCATACAACTCGTTCGATTCGATATTGTCTTGATAATCGAGGTCGGCGTACTCTTCGCCTTTGCCAATCGACCAGCCAACATTTGGTTCGAACGCTTCATCCCACCATCCATCGAGGATGGAGCAATTGAGCACTCCATTGAAGATTGCCTTCATACCTGAAGTTCCGCAAGCTTCGAGCGGACGACGAGGTGTATTCAACCAGATGTCCGCACCAGAAACCATCATGCGACCCACGTTGATTTCGTAATCTTCAATGAAAACGAAACGTCTACGAATCTCTTCATCGCGTCTTGAGAATTGAATCAATTGTTTAATCAACTCTTTAGCTGGCTTGTCCTCAGGGTGAGCCTTACCAGCCATGATGATTTGCACAGGACGCTCTTTGTTGCACAAGATACGAGCGAAACGCTCAGGATCTTCTAAAAGCAATGTCCCGCGTTTGTATGTGGCAAAACGTCTTGCAAAGCCTAGAGTCAAGATACGTGGGTCTAAAATCTGGCTTGCCTGCTCGATGTCAGAGAAGGTGGCACCTTTTTGTTCGAGTTGTTTGATTACACGTTTGCGACAGAAATTAACCAGTCTTTGACGACGACGCTCGTGCACGCGCCACAGCTCTTCGTCTGGGATTTGAGCAATTCGGCTCCAGATATCGGAAGAAGATATTTCATCGGTCCAGCCAGGTCCAAGATATCTGTTATAAAGTTCGGACATTTCTTCTGAGATCCAAGACGCAGCGTGGATGCCGTTTGTCACGTGACTTATTGGCACTTCGTGCTCAGGAACATTTGGATAAATGTCGGTAAATAATTTGCGACTGACCACACCGTGCAATTTGCTCACTGCGTTGATGCGCGATGAAAGCTTGATTGCAAGTGTCGCCATCGAAAACAACTCGGTATTATCTTGAGGATTGGAACGACCAAGTCCCATGAAATCTTCGCGCGAGATGCCGACCGATTCCCAGTATGAACGGAAATACTTTTCGACTACTTGAGGATCGAACTTATCGATACCTGCTGGAACTGGTGTATGAGTAGTGAAAATTTGACCGGCTTTAGCCGCTTCAAGCGCTTCCCAGAAAGTAAGCTTCTTCTCTTGCATCATCATGCGGATACGCTCGAGACCTAAAAACGCCGAGTGACCTTCATTTAAATGGCAGACGGTAGGCTCGATTCCAACAGCCTTGAGCGCACGCAGACCACCAACGCCAAGGAAAATTTCCTGCTTGATTCTGATATCGCGGTCAGCATGATAAAGGGCATCTGTTATGTCCTGATCTTCTTGAGTGTTTGGAGCAGTGTTAGTGTCGAGCAGATAAAGCGCTACGCGACCGACCTGCGCTTTCCAAATACGAGCATAAACATTGCGACCGGGCAACTCAACCGAGATGGTCACCGGGTTTCCGTCCTTATCGCGCACGGGCAAAATGGACAGGTTGTAGAAATCATTAATAGGATAACGCTCTTGCTGCCAGCCATCAGGAGTCAGATACTGCCTGAAATATCCTTGCTGATACACAAGACCGACGCCAACAAGATTTACGCCAAGCTCGGAAGCAGATTTAACGTGGTCGCCCGACAAAATGCCCAGACCACCCGAATAAATAGGAAGCGCTTCGCTCAAACCAAATTCGGCAGAAAAATATGCAATGGTGCCAGGATTTGTTTTTCCAGCCTCTTTGAGGGCTTTTTTGTACCAGTGATTCTGGTCGAGCATATAGCTTTGATAGTTTTCGCAAATTCTATTAAGGTGGGCGAGGAAACTATCGTCGGAAGCAGCTTCAGCCAATTTTTCCTGGCTGATCATGCCAAGCATCAAAACCGGATTATGCCCTGCTTTTTCCCACAGGTCCTTATCGAGTCTCTGAAACAAACTGACCGTCTCATGGTCCCAGCTCCAACGCAGGTTGTACGCTAGCTCTTTCAAACACTCGAGTTCGGGTGGAAGAAAGGGGATGACTTCAATAGTTTTAATTGGTTTCAATTTGCAAGCTTCCTTTAGAATGTCAACAAACCACCCGCGCCGCCTTATCAAGAAGATAGACTAGCTCAGGAGGTAATCCACTTATGGTAGCACTAATAGCTGGAACCAAAGCACCCGATTTTTCACTGCCAGCCTTGAACGGCGACAGAATAAGCCTGTCGGGAAGCTTAAAACTTGGATTGCCCGTGGTTCTTGCCTTTTTCAAGGTGAGCTGCCCGGTCTGCCAGTTTACCTTTCCATACCTTGAGCGCCTGCATCGCGCCAACTCGAACATGCCAATTTTTGGCATTTCTCAAGATGACGTAGACGCCACAAAGGCGTTTTGCAAAATGTATGGCGTAACATTTCCTGTTTTGCTCGACCAGGCGCTGCGTGCAACGGTCGATTACGATTTGACCAATGTGCCGACCGTCTTTCTGGTCAATCGTAAAAAGGAAGAAGCCCTGATTGAACAGACCATCGTTGGCTTCGACAAAAATGGATTCGAAGATTTAAATTCTTCGCTGCAACTGTTTACAAGCAGCCCACGCCTCAAACAAACTCTCTTCACCATAGCCGACGAAGTTCCCGAACTGCGCCCCGGCTGAGGAAGCAAACGACCACACGCTTAGGTTAAGCGAAAAGGAAAACAAATGAGCAATTGTGCAGTATCGAAGGTAAACAACGCAGCACGTCTTGTCGCGCTTTCACTCCTTTCTGGAGGAGCAGCGATGGTAACGTTCGTCGCGATTGTATTGGTGAAAGCAGCGCAAGCAGACGGCGTTGAAACTGCTGAAGCGGCATTTCGAAATGGTCCTGCATTTGTCAAATTTTCTTATGTTGCAATGGGCGCTGCAGCTGTTTTGCTTGTAACTGAATTAATCGATTACATGGGTCGCGCCAAAGAAGCCTCTAAAGGATTCTTGAAAAAATCTTTGTTAGTGCGATACATCTCAAGTCTTGTCTGCGCCACTTTGATGATTATTTTTGGAGCAGTGTTTGCAATGCCCATGGGCAAGCTGATGCCCGAAATTCGCACAAACGAAGCCGCTCATGAACAATTCGACAAATTGCATCACGGCTCACGCATCGTATTTGGTATCGGCATATTGTTTGGTTTCATTTCGCTTGTGATACCAAACTCGATGCCAGCAAAAACAGAAGAGAGCTGTCAGAAGTCTTTATGACATTTAGGATGACGAGTGAGCGATAATCCTGAGAGTGTCTGTACTGTCCGTTTAAAGGTATGCTCCAATTAGGAACAACCAAATACTCCCATTTTCTCATCATAGTTGGCAGGTGACTTTTTACTCTAATTTTGTAAAAAGTAAAAACGACCACCTTTCCTAACAACATCGTTAGGAAAGGGGATCAAATTACCTTTTTACTGGAAGAATCAAGAATTTTTACCTCAAATTAGAAGTGAGATAGTAGACCTAAAACTTACTAAAATAGAACCTTGATGCAAATCTTTTCTTGACGAGGAAGCTATAATCTCACCAATAATCGGATATTGACAGTAACAAATTCCTTTTCATCAACGAACGCGAATCCTGCTAGAATAATCGCTGCATTCCGGGCAGGAGCACGAAGATGACCACGATAACCGCTCACGACGAAATCTTAAAACTTGAAGAACGCTTGCGCCAAGCCGAGCTTGGACCGGATCCAGCTTTTTTCCAAGAATATCTCGATGATAAAGCCGTGATGGTCTCGGGCGGAGAAGCAACTTTCACCAAACAGAAGGTTGTTGACGCACACCAACCTGGTGCAGCTCCTAAGTTCATTAATGTCACTATGAGCGACATGCAAATAATAGATCATCAAAATGGCGCAGTCGTAACCTGCAAAGGTTCTTACGAGACTTCGATGGGCACACACAATTTGAAGTTTATGCGCGTATGGGTCAAGAAGCCAGAGGGCTGGAGAATCGTCGCAGGTACAATTTCCTAAGTTTCATCGCTGTTTTTGATAGAATCATTGCTCGTATCAACTCCGGGGGCATCTAAAGTATGACGACTATTGAGAAAGAAAATTTTGATCTAACAAATGTTTTGACTAGGCGTTATGCGACGAAAAAATTTGACTCAAGCAGAAAACTAGACGACGCCACATACAGGCAGCTAGAAAATTCTTTGCTTTTAAGCGCGTCTAGCTTCGGTTTGCAACCTTGGAAATTTGTGTTTGTAACCGATCCTGAAATAAAGGCTCAACTGCCTGCGTTCTCGTGGGGACAAAACCAACCTCAAGATTGCTCTCATCTCGTCGTGATTTGCCGCATCTCAGAGTTAAATGAGGAACATATCGATAGATATATTCAAAAAATAGCCAGCACTCGAGGAGTAACGCTAGAATCGCTCGAATCCTACTCAGGCATGATGAAAGGATTTCTAAAAAGTCCTAGTGACAAAATTCATTGGATGGAAAAACAGTGTTATATCGCTTTGGGGACTTTACTCACTGCAGCAGCAGCTTTAGGAGTTGATGCTTGTCCAATGGAAGGATTCGACGCTAAAGCCTATGATCAAATTCTTGGATTGTCAGAAAAAGGATGCCATTCTGTCGTAGTTTGCCCGCTAGGTTACAGAGCGGAAGATGATCATTATGCGAAGCTTGCAAAAGTACGATTTGATGCCGAGGACATTGTAATCAAGATTTAGTTTTGTAGGCGAGCTAACGCTTTGCCATTTTCCTACTGCTATTCCGTAGCACCCTGACCTTCTATTTTTTCAATATCGTTATATTCGGTTCCGTGAAAGGTCCCGTTCTTTTTAATCACCAGGCGTGAGCTCAAAGTTACAGTTTTACGCTCGGTTCCTGGCGGAAAATCAAGAATGGATTTGCCGTTGAGATATTCAACCGACTTTATAATCAAGTTGTCGTACTCTGCATTGCCTGATGAAGAGACAATCTTCACGTCCTTTATTTTTCTGCCGTCCTCTACATTAAAGCTAAAAGTAGCGCCCATGCTTTTTGGAAATTCGATGTTCTTTTTAAAATTGGTTTTGAGAAAAAGCTGTCCGATTCTTACTGCACCGCCACCTTTCAAGTTGATGCAAAAGCGCTCCCAGACTTCCTTTATGACTTTATTGCGCCAGCGATCCCAGATAATCGAATAATTGCCGAAGCCTTCTTTGACGCCAACAGCTTGTTCTACTCCACCCTTCAAATCTGGAACAGGGATCTCTTCAACATCGGCCGCATGAGCAGGACAATTCCATACCAAAGCCAGTACCAACAAAGGTTTCAGGATTTTTTCTAGCGTTGACACTTGTGCTATTCTCCGCAAATTGTGCGGAGATTATACCGATTATTCTCCGCAAAACCCAAATAATCTTCGCAACATCTGCGGAGATTATTTTGATAGTCTTGTTACATGTTTGATCAATTCGCCGATGAAGAACTTTGGCATTATGGGCCTTGTTTTGAAATGATTTTAGTGCTGGATCCACAATGCGACATAAAAAATGTCGATGATTTTTTTCGAAAATCGGAAAAACTCACTTCGTACAAGAAGCCGAAAGATACTGTACTTGACCGATTTATTTTCAATTACGCTTCTGACAAATATATTGGAATGGAGCTATCTTTTTATATCAGTAAAAATTCTGAACACAAACGAGCCGGCAATCAGGCTGTATACACACTGATAATTCGCCCTCCACAACTAAGAAAGCTGCTTTGGGGCGAGTTAGGGTCTTCGCTCGACTTATCCCAAAAGAAGTCTCTGGCTCTTCTTACAAAGGGACTTATGCAATTTATACCAGATATGCAAAAACTGGCGAAGCTGCGGTATGCAACTATTGCGACAGAAATGGATGGTTTTGCAAATGTGAGAACAAATTTTCCAGATGGACTCTATTTCAGTGAAATTTTGGCTAATCACTTGAACATCGATGGCACGAGATATTCTCCTTACCTGACTCTAGTCGCGCCCAATTTCGAACAGCTCGATGAGCTTGTGGCGATGATGCCGAATTAAATTTGCTGGATCGCGAGATAATTGAGCCTTAAAATAGAAGCTATGTTTATCTTCGATGCTACTACCGTGGCGATAATGCTTCCGTCCCTTGCACTTTGGGCTCTTATAATTGCAGCCCATTGTCATAAAAAACAAAAATTTCAAATAACACATGGAATCCAGTTTCCCGATACGCTCAGAAGACAGGAATCCAGAGGTTGGAAAGGGATTTTTAGCCCTACACCTTATGTTGGAGCCCAAATCAAAATTTACACTCTTTGCCTGAGCCTGAGTGCAATTTTGCTTTTTACTCTCAACTCTCTCTTGCCGCTGGAAGTGACTTTAGGTGGTGCGGTCGGGATTTTCATTTTTTCTGTCCTTACCCTTGCAAGTTATGTTTTCCTGAGTATTTTTGCGGTTCTTCCTTTGTTCAATTTTTTGCAAACCGAATTGAGAAAGCGCCATATCAGATACTCGAACCTGCAATTATCCAGATTCCAACATTTGATTTTATATTGTGCAGTCGGAATGTTATTCCTTCCTGCATGCGAAGCGGCGCGGGCCTTTCTGGGTCTTTCGCCTTTTTCCTTATGGGTAGCTAAAGATATTTTTCGCGTTAGTTTAGCGCTTTCCACGATTCCTGTTTCTTTACTGGGCATGACTGTTGCGCTCAAACCCTTTTTCTTTGGAAAAGCATTCAGTGGAATACGAGCCGAGCAAGTTCAATCGTATATCGAATTCTTGAAAGACGAAAACTTCGACGAAGAACGGCTCCAATTTAAAACTGAAGCAGAAATCAAATGCATCATACAAATAGCAAAACAATTAGGCGATTACGACAAAGCAGAGATCGTGTCAAAAAGCCTATTACAAAGACATTTAACAGCCTCTTAGATCTGTGCTTTATTTAGAAGCTGCCAATTCGAGTTCTTTAATTTCTAACTTCTTCATCGTAAGAACGGCTTCCATCGCCTTTTCACCGCGCTTTGGATCTTTCATTATTTCATCCATCAAACTTGGCGCAATCTGCCAGGCGACACCAAATTTATCTTTGAGCCAGCCGCAGTGTTGAATCTGTCCACCCTCACCAAGCGCCCTCCACAGCTTGTCGATTTCAGCTTGAGTATTGCAACACGCTGCAAGCGAGACGCCCTCGTCAAAAGAAAAAGCGTGAGGTCCAGCGCCGTCCATAGCAACAAATCCCTGACCGTTTAATTTGAAGGACGAATGCATAATTTGTCCTTTGTGCTCTCCCTCTTCATAGCGATGCATAAATTCTATTTCTGAATCATCAAAGATTGAAGTGTAGAGTCTGAGCGCTTCTTCGCACTTGCCGACCTGCGGTCCACAAAACATCAAACATGGTCTGATAGGCTTGGCTTCATCATGGCTGAATAGCTGCCACGACACACCATATTTGTCCTGCACCCATGCATATTTTTCAGCAAAGAAATATTTATCGAGCGGCATTAATTCAGACCCGCCATCTATCAGTTTTTTATGCAGTTCGACCACTTTGTCAGCGCTGTCGAGCGTGACAAAAAGCGAAATACTCGGATTGATTTTGAAATGCGGTCCACCATTGAGTCCCATGATTTCAAGCCCGTCTATTTCGAACACAGCGGTCATTACAGAACCTTCGGGGCGTCCAGCAGCCTTTGCACTATGCTCGCCATAGCGGGCAATGGTGCCCATCTTCGAATTAGGAAAAACAGAGCAGTAAAATTTTGCTGCTTCTTCAGCCTGATTATCGAACCACAAGCAAGGTCTGATCTTGTCCATTTTCAACCTCTGAAAAATCTGTGCCAGAAAATTCAGATCAGTCTATCACTCTTTATTGACTCATTGTATCCGGAAAGGAGGCTTCATCATCTACAATTCCGTCGTCGATAATACGGACAGGATCGTCAGTCAAAACAAATCGCCAGCGAATCTCGAATGGATGCTCGACCAGCAATTGTTCTTCTGCTTTGCTTTTGTGAACCTCCGACCACCATCCCATTTCACCGTGTCTTTGCGAACCGGGCTTAACCCATTCAGTCCACTGCTCCGGCACTGCATCGGTCAGAGGAGGGTAGTGAAAAATTTCAAGTGGACCACCATGCCTTTTCTCATCTGGAAACTCGACTTCTATTCCAAAAGACTTAAGACCTTTCAGATCATCTGCATCTACTGGATTGGTGAATTGCCACATCTTGTAGCCGTCGCGCACGGTGAATCGAGATGGAACGAGACTGCCCGAGCTGCATCCTTCAGGAAAAAAATCGGTCGTGTGCATAAGGTCGCCATGATGCTGATCCGACAAAGGATGCGGCAATTTACGTTGATGCGAAACCCGAACCTGAACCTGGCGTTGCGGCCATTTTTTAGTAGGCGTGTGAATCACATAGTCTTTGTAACTGCCCGTCTTGACCGAGATATATTTTGGGTGAGTTTTGGGTTGCGCGTCGGCATCGCTTGCAAGGCCTGCCAGTCCAAAGGCAGAAGCGACAACCACTGCCAAAGTCTTAATTTTGCGGTTCATCTCGTTTCAACTCAGCCTGCAAGGAATTTGCTTCTCGTGCGCGCACAATTCCATATTAGATCAACTTTGGGAAAATCTTCACGTTCGTTTTCAAAAACGTTATCCATTAACACTTCGCGCCAGATGACATCTTCGTCAGTAAAGACCTGGGCTTTCACTTTTCCACGCACATAACCATCGTGATCCATGAGCATGTACGCATCGGCACTCAAATCGCCGCCAACGCGCAAAACGCCGTCGTTATAATGACCAAGCACAATCAAATCTGCATCTACATTTTTTAATACCAGAACTGGTGCGCCAGCTTTAACCAGGTTGTTTACTTTGAGATTGCCTTTGACGAATAACAGCGGACCAAAGGAGAGGGTCTCATTGAAGATGTCTCCCTCAACGGTTAAATCGCCCAGACAAACGAGCCCTGAAAGGCGGTTTTGTGCCACCCAGGGCGCGTCGAAGTCCAGTTTGAGATCTCCGACCAAGCTTGTCCCGTGTGGGAGAACAAGGATTTTGTGAGCCCCATAACGCAATGCGTGGGGACGAACGAATTCTGCGAAAAACTCCGGATAGGACGAGTTTTCAGGGTCTAGAGGAATAGCGTCCTTAATAAAGGTCTCTAAATCTGCCGATATATCGCGCGTCAAAACAAGTTCCCCAAGGGGGGTGGGGTCTGTTTGGTGAATCGGGCTAACTAGCATCACTGACTCGTCCTTTCCGTAACTCTCATTTGTTAGGACGAGGGCGAAATGGAAATTAGGACGAAGTGAAAACTATTTAGGTATAAACGCAGAGGGCGACAAGCTAAATCGTTTTGAAAGCTTTTGAATTTGTGCCATAGAAAGGTCTCGTTTTCCAGAAAAATATTCTGATGCTCTAGAAGAGCTACCAAACTCTGGAATTAAGTCGGTCTGCGTCAAATTATTTACTTCCATCAAATAGAGCAAAAGACTTCTTGGAGTTGTCTTTTCTTCGTCATCCCATTTAGTTTCGAATTCCTCAACTAGAGTAGAAAGTACTTCCAAATAATCCTTCTCTGCCTCGTTTAAAAAATCATAGTTATCAAGCAATTCGTCGCAAACGACCCCAGCAAATTCATTTTCTTTTTCTGAACGAATTGGCTTAAGGGGAAATTTTTTGATCCATTTCAAATATTTCTTGTCTATTTGTTCGGGCATGTTTACTTTTTCCTCTTCTGAAAATCATATCGAGACTTCCAATTTCCTTTTTCGTATTCTTCATGAGTTAAGACTTTATCGATATAAACTCGCTTGAGATTGAACCGGCACACCGCCACCAGCCGAAAGTTATTACCGCCGATGTCGAAAATGACCGACCCTTGATACCAATCTGCACTGTTAAAGGTTTTTTTTACCTCGGAAAAATTTGACCATTTAGATTCTATTACTGTATCTCTCCAACGCAGAAGAGCCGACCTCGCTTGAGGGTAACGGCGATAGAATTGGCGTGCACGCCCCCAATGAGTCAATTTCATCTCCGGATCCTCCCTCAATAATTCTCCCAAAACGGGAGAAGGAGGTCAAGAGCATCTTCCCAATCCGGGAGAACCTCCAATTCGAAAACATCTAAAAACGAGCTAATTTGAAATTTTGCGCCTAGACATACTTGAAAACCATTTTCTATGATCCTATCTATGACAAACGGAGCCACTACGACTCTGTCGCCCGCGCCCAAGATTTCCGAATCAGTAGAGCTCGGCAGCAAGAAACCAGAAAAACCTAAAAAGCTCGTCCTGAGCTTTGGCATTGCAGCGACAATTTTTCTTGCACTAAATGTGATACCACAAGTTTTTCCACCCAAAGAATTTCCGTTCAACAAGTTCGATCATCCATGCAAAGGCAGCGTCTGGTATCTGGTCGACGATATGCGCAAGACTTCTGGACAGAAAGCCGACTATGCCCTTCTAGGCTCATCGCTTATGGTGGCGGCGATAACCAATGCCGATGCCACTGGCCAGAACAAACAAGTAGATTTGACTACATATCACAAGGCTGCTTATCTCGACAAAAAACTGAATCGAGGTACGAGTTCAGTCAATCTAGCCGTCGCAGGCGAAATGCCATCTGACGCATTTTTGATTTTAAAAGCAAGTATCGAAAAATTGAAACCAGGATCGACTTTAATTTATGGACTGGCTCCTCGCGATTTTATCGACCACGATTTTAAGAGCCCAACCGATTCTGAGGCGTATCAGCTGCTGCACAGAACTGTGCCATTAGAGCCAGGTCTCAGCGATAAATACAATGTTTCAATCTGGGAGAAAATGAATTACTGGATTGAAAAATCACTTTTTCTTAGCGATAACGCAATAGACATTCAAAGCATAATGTCTAAATGGGGCGATACCGCTATCGATACCATATTCGGCAAACAAACACTTACTGATTACGCAATCGGCACCAGATTCTGGGACCGTCAAAAGCTCATTCCTTCTTACAAAATGGTCGAACGCATTCCCAATGCTTTTATACTCGAACCCGAAGATTTGACCAAACCACCAGTCTATGTCGATAACACGATGGAATATGTCATGCGTTATCGTCGTCCAGACATGAAAGCATTTGCCAACCAGGCTTATTTCGTCCAAAAAATAGGCGAGCTTTGCAAAGAGCGTAACATCAAGCTCGTGCTGGTCAATATGCCGATTACCGAGACTAATCAGAACATATTACCGCCTGCTCTGTACCAAACTTATATGTCCAAGATGAAAGAGTTAGCCACTGCAAGTGGTGCCCGCTTCCTCGATTTCAATAATCATTCTGAGTTTCCAAAAACTGACTTCAACGACGGCGTGCACATGAATGCTCGTGGCGCCATCAAATTCGTGGACAAGCTGGCTACTGTTTTATAGATCAGTATCTTTCCAGACGCAAAGCGCGCTTACCGACGGCTGTCTTTCCCACATGTTTCATAATGCGTTTATGATCGTCTGGACTTGTGATATGTATGCGCCGACACAGCTTGACTGCGTTTCGGGCGATTATTAAATTGTCTGGAAATCTATCGACTTGCTGCAGCCACAAGTCAGTTAACAAAGTTATAAGCGGTTCAAGACGCACACCACTACGCCCAGAATCGCTCATCAAAAATGGAAACATGATAAAGTGCATCGCATTGCCACATATGTCCGGTCTGTTTCGAATAAACCATGCTGCAACTTTAGTTTGAGATTCAATAATTTCAGGATCGTGAAGTAATTGAGAAAAATGGAGCTGCCGGTTCCACGTGTAACCAAGCACGCAAGCCAATTTTTGAGTTGTGACATTTAGATGGAAAGTATTCTTGAATTTTTCGTAGTTTTTGAAAGTTATATTGTCGTCAAACATAAGTTTAACCAATTCGTCCCCATCGATTGCTGAATATTTTTCGATTTGCTTATTCGTAGCGATTGGCTTGCAGCCTTCTTCCGCAATCAAATCTGTAAACAAATCTTGGTCACAGACATTAATTTGCTTAATTGCCTTGACCCAAATATTTTCTTCTTTACCATCGAACAGTCTTTCGAATAATTCAGGCAAATGGCGATTTTCGTAATAGTATTCAAACAGGTAATAATTCACCCGTCGCATCACATTGTCTGATTCGAGAATTTTTCGTTCCCAGACATCTTTCATTTTTGCGTATCCAAAATCTGTCTGCCTCAAAGCAAAATTATGAGTACCACAGAGCTTCCAGTCTGGCACTTGCTCGACAAACCAAAGGATATGTTTTAGCAGCGGTTCTTCAAACTGCGGATATTTCTCTCTCGATATGTGATACCGAGTCATCAACCCGGCTCTCAATTCGAAGTTGAAGGGCTCCCCAGCCAGACGCGCCTCGAACTGTTCAACCTCATTCGAGCAAGGCATTTCTTCCCAGAGGTTTAAATATGGCTCTTCTTTTGGAATCATGCTTTTTTCATTCCCGAAATTCGTGTCAGCCCTACTCGAATGTCTCATTAATTCGGCTAGCTTTGAATCTTGATTTCATACTATAATTCTTTGAAAAGCGCTCCCAGAGCCAATATCCAAAGAATACAGGATCTATATTCAATGAATAACCGCCAGATGTTTTCAATAAAAGAAGCAGCCCTCGAAATGGGCCTGGACAAAAAAACTTTGCGCGAAAAAATCAAAAATGGCGAGATAAAAGTCGAAAAACGCATTGAAGGCACCAAAGAAAAATTCTTCGTCACACGAAAAGAAGTCGAAAAATATCTGGCTGACAATGCCAGCAAAATGACGGACAACGAAAAGCTGCAAACAATTTTCGACAATAGCGAAAGCATGTATTTTGGAGTCGAAAATCTAGAACCTATCAAGCTTCAACCTCAAAGAAAACGCTCGGTTAAAGCTCAAGCCAAACCTGAAATTGAATCTCAAGAAACGCAAGTAACCAAAGAGCTGAGAGTCGAAGCCAGACCATTCGACGCAAGCGAATTACTAGACTTCGAGCCGCCAATACCACCAGGATTGGTGCCAGACGCTCCCCCCGCATTCATTTGGGACTTAGGTCCAGACAATATTTACGACTTCGAGCCAACCCGCACCTTGGACGAAGGCAATAACGACCTTTTCGCACCAAGACCTTATCAGGCACCAAATTTGGTTTCAAATTTCCGCGCGGAAGCAACGCAAGAATCTACTGCCGAAATCGAAAGTGTTTTAAGAACAATATCCCAAGAATACAAGCGCCGCCTGGAAGAGCAGAAGCAAATCAATCAGTTCTTGCAACTGGAACTCGCTCATGCCAAAAGACAGTTATTGATGCTGCCCGATTTGCAAAAACAAGCTGACGCTTTGTATCTCAAAGAGTTCGAGCTGGCAGCGCTTAGAAAACAAGTCTTTTATTTAAAAGAAGCATATCTGCAAGCCACTCAGAACGTCACTATTCAAGCCGAATACACTTATGTGTATGAAGACGATGACAGTTATGAAGATGAAGCAGAAGTATTCGATCAGGACGAAGAGAAAATTTCACTTCTAGACGACAGTGTCCTGCCCGAGATGGACAGACAGATTCAAAAACTCAAACGAGTGCAAGAAGCAGAACAGTCATTGATTTTAGACAGAATGAAACTCGATGCAACAAAGCGTCAGGATCAAAATCAAAATCTAGTCTCGATGAAATCTAAAATCGACGAACTTGAAAGTGTCATCGCGACGATGGCAGAAGAAGTCAAAATTCAAAAAGAACAGGTGAGCGCGCCTGACCAAGCACCCGTTCAGGAGCAAGCTCCCGTAAAAAAGCCCTGGTGGAAGATGCTCCTGGGACTTTAGACCTCGGGGACCTCGGTTGCAACCAGTAAGCGGTTGCAATGATTCGAAATATCGAGACCTTCGCGCCTGAATTTGAGGTCGCGATAGTAAAGCGCCGAGCCCACAAGAATAATGCCGGTCGAAAGAATGCTGAGCACTGTACCCACGGCTGTTTCTATCGCAGCCAGATGCAATGGCAGCTCGCCATGAGCCTGCCCGCCATGAGTAAAACTTTCGAACATTTCCATGGCGATTAAGGGCAGGTAAAAGGAGAGGCAAACGGCAAAAGCAGAAATGCACAAGAGACAAATGAAAGAGCCACTTCTCCACCAGTAGGGGCTTACAAGCTCGTAGCCACGCCTCAAAATCTTGACAATACCGAAGTCTTCAAGAGAAACAAGTACGAACCACACTGCGGTCAGAACCAGCGACATCGCTCCAACAACCGTCCCCCCGGCAATGATTGAAAAGAAGCTTGTTACAGCCACTACCCGCACGATATTTTTGCCGAAAGCAAGCAGCAAGACAGCTCCAAGTACGGTCACAAAAAAAATAATCGTTGGCAAAACCACGCCTGCGGTGTAGACAGTCATGATGCGCCACTGATGCGCTCGCGCGAATTTATAGGCAGCCTCGAACTTGGAATCAACCATAAAAGTGTCGCGAAGCAAGGCCACACAACGCAGTGCGAGCTCCCACTGTGCCAAAATAAAAAGGATGGCAAAGCCCAAAAGAATTCCTAAATGGAGCACAAAGCCCTGCATCTGCCCACCGGCTTTTATGAAGAAAAGCCAGCTCCATTCCATCCCAGTTATGGCAACACTAGCAAAGAGCGAGGGCCAGAAGAGCTTACCCACGTAGTGGCGCCAGTTTCCGCGAAAGATACGAAAAGCAACACCGACCAGATCACCCAGGGTAGAGGGTTTTTGGGGCATAAACTGTTCTACTTTCAGGTCAGTTGGCGTCATAATCTGTATAATAAGTACTCCCTTTCATATTCCCCTTTGCCATATCGCTTAGCAGACGCAAAATGAGGCGCATCGAAAAACGTACTTACCTGGATCCTATACACCAGGATATAACTCTCAACCGTAAGGTGCCAGCCGAGCGTCTGATTATGGACCTCATAGACACCGAAGAGTTTCAGCGCCTTCGCCGGGTGCAGCAACTTGGACTGTCGCACTTCACTTTTCACGGGGCCGAATGCTCGCGTTTTGCGCACTCGATTGGAGTGATGCACATAGCGTCGCAGCTTTATCATCATCTGATGCAATTTGAGGAAAATGAAAGCCTCAAAGACAAGTATCCGTTGATTCTGGCTTCGGCTCTTTTACACGATATTGGTCACGGTCCTTTTTCTCACGTTACAGAAAAGATTTTGCATTACGACCATGAAGAGTGGTCGTGCCGCATCATAAGCGGAAATACACAAGTAAACAAAGTGCTTGAGTCTTTCACTGAATTTCCCAATCTTGCCCAAGAGATTGTGAAAGTTCTCAAAAAAGAATACAAACCCAAATACATATCGCACATGGTATCGAGCCAACTAGACTGCGACCGTTTCGATTATTTATTGCGCGACAGCTATACCACTGGTACCAAATACGGTTTGTATGCTTTGCAGCGCATTATTCGCTCGATGGAAATCGATCAGGAAAACGACCGCATGATCGTAGTCGGAGAAAAAGGTCAAATCGCTGTTGAGGATTATCTCTTCGCCCGCTATTCGATGTACGCTCAAGTCTATTATCATCGCAAAAATTTGGCAGCGCGCTGCTTATTGTCCAAGCTGATTAAGCGTGCCAGACACGTGATGGAAAACAGAGAAAAGCCAATCAACTTCATTGACGAACCTACTGAAAAATGGCTTAAAGGCGAGCCTTTGACCGAAGCTGATTATGTGAAGTTGGACGACTATCAAATGAACTATCACATCAAACGCTGGACCGAAGACAGCGACCCTATTCTTTCCGATTTATCCAAGCGCTTCTTACATCGTCGACTTTTCAAAGCAATTCGCATCAATACAAAAGATGCGGAGCGCATGAAAGCAATCGAGCGTGAAGCCGCACGCCTGATCAAAGATATCGCTCTCGATCCCGAATACTACATCGGCATCGAGTCAACAGGTTTCCGCCCGTACGACTATTACAGACCAGACGACGATCATCCCCAAACGAATATCGTAGTGAAGGTAGAAGGTCACAACACTGTTGAATTGTCCAAGATTTCGCCTGCTGTAGAAGCACTGGTCAACGGCAATTACGAGTCTTACTGGTTGGTCTTCCCCGAAGAAATCGCAGACCGCATTGAAGTTGTAAAAGAACACATTCCAGTTTTGTAAGTTGGAGCAAAAGAGGCACTAGCACATGTTCGACACACTGACAGACAAATTACACTCGACCTTCAAGAATCTCACTGGCGATTCCAAACTCAGTGCAGAAAATATCGAAGACGCTATTCGGGAAGTGCGCAAATCGCTCTTAGAAGCGGACGTAAGCTTGAAAGTGGTCAAACTCTTTATAAGCAATGTCAGACAAAAAGCGCTTGGAGCCGAAGTTTTAGAGTCTGTCACGCCAACTCAACAGTTCATAAAAATAGTTTATGACGAACTGGTAGTCATTTTCGGTGGCGAAAACGTACCATTGCAGACAGAGGGAACACCAGGCATCATCATGCTTCTAGGTTTGCAGGGTGCTGGTAAGACCACAGCCACTGCAAAGCTCGCAAACAAATTGAAGCGCGAAGGTCTGAAACCACTAATGGTGGCATGTGACGTCCAGCGTCCTGCTGCTATTAAACAGCTCCAGACCCTGGGCGAACAAATTGACGTACCGGTCTTCACCATTCCAGATAGCAAAGACGTTCAGGACATTGCCGAACAGGCAATTAAAAAAGCTAAAGAAGAAAAACTCAGTCCGGTATTGCTCGATACCGCTGGTCGCTTGCAAGTAGACACCGAACTGATGGCCGAATTGCTCTTGCTTGATAGAGCGCTCGAGCCAGCTGAAAAAATACTGGTCGTGGATGCAATGACCGGTCAGGAAGCGGTAAACGTCGCTGAAACTTTCAACACTCAGCTCGATATCACGGGCGTATTGCTTGCCAAGTCAGACGGTGATGCCCGAGGTGGTGCGGCACTTTCAGTACGTGAATCAGTTGGCAAACCTATTAAATTGATTTCGACAGGCGAAAAGATGGAAGACCTCGAAGCCTTCTATCCAGACCGCATGGCAAGCCGCATTCTCGACATGGGCGACGTTTTGTCGCTGATGGAAAAGGCTCAAAAAAATATCGACGAAAAAGAAGCCGAGCGCCTTGCTAAAGAAATGATGGGCGGTGACTTCACCCTCGATACTTTTATGCAGATGCAAAAAATGATGAAAAAAATGGGTCCCATGGGAGACATCATGAAAATGATGGGGATGGGAAATATGTTTGGCATCAACTCATCGCAGCAAAAGATGCTCGCCGACGAAGGCGAAGTGATGATGAAGCTCTACGAAACAGCTATCAATTCGATGACCAAGTCAGAGCGCAAGAACCCGGACATCATCGACTTCAAACGCAGACGTCGCATTTCCAAAGGTTCGGGACTAAAAGACAACCAGCTGGGTCAAATGCTCAATCAGTTTCAAATGATGCGCCAGATGTTCAACATGATGCGTCCAATGATGGGCGGCATGATGGGTGGTGGCGGCGGAATGCCCGGAATGGGCGGCATGGGTATGCCCGACCTGGGTAGTTTGCTGAAAGGCGGCGGGATGCCCAAAATGCCCCCGATGCCTCCTGGTATGAAGCCAGGTCAAATGCCTCCAGGCTTTCCTCCTCTGCCTCCAATGGGTGGCGGCGGCGTAGGTGCTGGCGCAGGCAAGAAATTCAAGAAACGTCGTCGTTAGATTGCTGCACAGGCAAGGTTAAACAGGGCTAACCCAAAACTGTTAAGCAGCCCTTAAAGGCGCGCCTATTTGAGTATATTTAGGATATTCATCTGTTAAAATAACTTCCTTGCCAGATATAGAAACCAAGAGGAAATTGCAGTGGTTAAGTTAAGGCTGAAGCGCACTGGCGCTAAGAAAGCCCCTCATTATCGAATCGTCGCCGTAGACATGCGCGCTCGTCGCGACGGACATCCTATTGAAGAGATTGGTTATTACAATCCACGTTCTAAAGAACTCAAACTCGATAAAGAAGCAGTACAAAAATGGATAAAAAACGGCGCCCAGCCCAGCGAAACGGTGGCTACTTTAATAAAAAGGGCAGAGGCTCAGGCCGCTTCCCAAGCAAGCTAACCGAATCTAACGCGCCGGAAGATTTAGCCGAATATATTCTCCAGGTTCTGGCACGAGACCCTGATACATTGCAATTCGAGCGTAAAAGTTTCGGACCGCGTCGCTCACGCTTAGCTGTAACATGCGACCCTGTCGTCACCGGACGACTGATTGGCAAAGATGGTAGAACAATCACCGCTTTGCGATCACTTATCAAGGCAGCCTCTGGTCGTTACGGAAAACGAGTCGACATCATAGTCTCTTGAGCGAAAATACTTCAGACCCGAGCAAAGATCTTCTTGACCTTCTGGTTGAAAGCAAGGTGATATCGCAAGCTCAGGCATCTCTGGTTCGCACGGATCATGAAGCTACAGGCATGAGTTTCGAAGAGATTCTGGTGGCGCGCTCCTGGGTGAGCGAGTCAAAACTGTCTGAGTTGCGTCCCAATAGCTCGAAAACACAAGATGTTTCTGAAGCTTCCTCGCGTAAGCCAGTGTCTTATCAAGAAAATCTCAAGCGTTATCGGCAAATCATGGCTGAAATTCTAGGGGAGTCTTCGGAATGAATTTGAGCAATGTTATTAAGGTTGTCCCTACCCTTTTGACGTTGATTCTTTCTACTCCTGCTTTGGCTAATGCTGAGCAAGGCATTGCTGAGTTCAACAAAAAAAATTACAAGGCGGCGCTTGTGCATTTCAATGAGCATTTGCGTGCCAATCCATCAGATCTGAACTCGGCTTACTATGCTGGGATTTGTTATCAAATGACTGGTAACACCAGTGAGGCGCTTAAGTTTTACAAAAGAGTACTGGAAATAGATCCAAAATCAAGACATGCAGCTGCAGTCAGTCCATTTTTAGCACGATACGGTATCAAATCTGGTGCAACATCGTCCACGACTGGCACCTCGACTGCAAAAACTTTGGACCCAAAAAACCCTTTCGATGCTATTGAATTAGTACGCTCTCTGCCTTTGGAAAAACGAATCATCATCGTGGCACCAAAATTCAACCACCCGGCCGTGAGTTCCACCACGGTTCGAACAGTAGAAGACGTTCTCAAAAGATTGCCTGATCATCTTTATCGAACACTGGATGAAGGCAAAGCAACCATTACTATAGCGCCGAACCTTATAGATAAGTGGCCCGGCACCTCTGATGGTAATAAACCAAAGATTTTCAACGTCACCATGGGCGAGGAAGGCGCACGCGCTTATGACGCAGACATTCACATTTATGAGCGCGAAGCGATTCGCAATTCTACTCAACTAAAAGAGATGCGCAGTCAGGCTGAAATACGAAACAACTTGCTCTGGGTGATAGCCCATGCGCTGGACCATATCATGGGAAATTACACAACCTCGGCAAAATTTGTTGAAGCGCACAAATTAGACTTAGAAAGATCAGACATCAGAAGCATCAATCCGTACATGGCTTATGATTCTACCGAAGCGAGCGCGGGTATCGCCGCTTACCTTCTAGGTTCTACCGATGAGCATGTGCTCCAAGCCGTAGTCAATTTTCATCGTCTTAAACCACTGGTGAAAGCCAAATTGAAACTCTGACTCGCATCTTAGCGCAATAACTCTAATCTTTCTGTCGGGTAAACTCTATTTTTTTCCGCACATAATTACTATATTCAGTGGCCAAGCGCAACCCAAGGGCACCATCCATGAAACCGCCACGCAGAAAATATCTGTAAATAAACGTCCAGACCGGGCGCAACGAGCTGGTGAAAGCATTTTGATATTTATTTTTGTGCTCACCAATTCCACTTTCAGCCTGTTTTCTATATTCCTGGGCAGAAAGTCTGGCAAAATTTTCCATTGCTTGGCTGAATTCTTCTACTGAGTTATAGCTGTAGTGCAACATATGGTTGTGCAAGGTGCGCACTGGTCCTGAAACTTTAATAGCTTCGTGCACCAGTCGATCATTGAATCGACCAGACCCTTTTTTGAACAATCGCAATTGAGCATCTGGATAAAAGCCGCCAAAACGAACTCTTGTGTCGCCTATGAGCAGAATGCGCGGAATTTTGTAACCATCGAATTTGCTTATTTCTCCACTTTTCTTGAGTTCGAGAATTTCGTCTTGAAGCTCTCTGGTAAGCACTTCATCAGCATCAAGACTTAAAATCCAATCTTGCGTAGCAAGAGAAATAGCGAAATTTTTTTGTGCCGCATATCCAAGCCAGTCTTGGAAGATTGTGCGCGCGCCACTATTTTGCGCAATAGATACTGTCTTATCAGTTGACCCTGAATCGACAACGATTATTTCGTCGGCAATTGATTGCACCGCATCAAGTACCATGCCAATTTTTTTCTCTTCGTTCTTAGCAACAATTACGACCGAAATCGGCATAATAAGCGATTATCTTTTGAACTTGATGACATTATTGGTGCTGTCGATGGAATAGCGCCAGTCGCCAAATAATGTCTGACCTACAAGACCTCTCTTCATAGGGAGGTCTTCGACTACCCTGATATTGAAATTGGTTTTTTCTATAGGTCCGAGTTTGGCCGAGCGCACTGGAAACGTCCACGATTTGGATTCACCAGATGCCCCACGGTCATAGCCTTCTTCAGCGTCTTCAGGAACGGTTATACCAACAGATTTTGCCAGGTCTTTGCTCAAGGTTACGCCTGCTGCCCCGGTATCGAAATACATCGGAACGCTGCGACCATTGATAGACATATTGACCAGCATTTCTCTGCCTTCTCGTGTGAATGGCACCTCAGCGCCAGTTTCGCGCTGTCTGTAAATAGAACCGACCTGTCGTCCGGTGCTGCGAGTAAAATGAATTGCTCCAGTTTCGGGGTTGGAGTCGGCTTCGACAGTGTAGTGGAAAGCTTTGAAAAAGCTCTGTCCAAGCAGAGGATCTACGCCGAGTGATTTCTGGACCGAAATAGGAAAATTCTTGCGCTCGATATTGCCCACACGCAACGTAGTGTAAATAGTCCAGTTTGCTTGAGGTCCCGAAGAACCTAACCCTAAACTCATACCACTTGGCTTACCTGTAGGTATTGGAATTCCAAGTTGTTGCAAATGATTGAACCCAAACGAACACATTTCCGCTCCGGTATCGAACATCATCGTTATAGGTCGATTGTTGACCGAAGCCTCGACATATAGGTGGTCCTGACCGCTCTCAGGTTTGCGATGAAATCTTACTCGAGTGTCAGTAGGTAAAGTGTGAATATCGTTTGGAAGATCGTCATCTTCGCGCGATGCTTTCTTCAATGATTTAATTGCAACCGTACTGTTTGCAGCGCTGCCAGAAGATGCTTGTTGAGGCTGTCCACCAGACGAGCTGATGGTTTTTATGGAACTTGCGCCGCTTTTTCTTTCTAATTGCTCGAGACTTTTCAAAGCTTGCATGGCAGCTTTACCAGTCGGAGTTGCAGCTGCGATTCGCACAGCACTCGTATAGTAAGACTTGGCGTTGTTCATGTCTTTCATATTGTAGTAGCAGGTGCCAAGGCAATAATACGAATTCTGATCCTTTGGATTTTCTCTCAGAGCCTGCTCAAAAGAAGCAACAGCGCGCGCATATTGCCGGGCTTGCATCATCCGCATGCCATCTTGATAGTTGGAAGATGCCTCCACAGGCGATACCACTCCAGATGCGAAACTGCAACTTATTACAAAAGCGCTCAATAACGATTTTACTTTCAACTGAATTTAAGCTCCTACTTGTGAGGCGACTATGTTCTTCTGAATTTCCTGAGTTCCTTCCAGAACTTCGATCACTTTGGCATCGCGATAGAGTTTTTCCATGGGTTCTTCTTCGCTTATACCAAGTGTTCCATAAATTTGTGCAGCCTCACCAGAATAAAGTCTTGCTACTCTGGCAGCAAAAAGTTTACACATGGCAGCAAATTTCAAGAAATCGTCTGGAGCCTCATCTTTACTCCAGGCAGCACGATAAGTCAAAAGCTTCGCAGCACTGGTTTCAGTGGACATGTCGGCCAGTTTCCACTGAATAGCCTGGAATTTGCCAATAGTCTGTCCGAACTGTTCTCTTTCGTTAGCTCTTGAAACTGAATATTTAATTGCCTGTTCGCAAATACCCAGAGCGCCTGCAGAAAGTAAGACTTTACTCAGTGAAAGAGCATACTCGATTGCTTCATTGACAGTTGTTGACTGACACAAGGCAGCCTTTTCATCAACTGCATAAGAGGAAAACTCAATATCGACTGTGCTTGCCGACTTCAAACCGAGCTTTTGTCTATCTTTGACTATAGTCACGCCATTTTTACTGGTGAGGTCTACAATCCAAATTTGATTTTGGTCATCCGAACCAGAACGGCTCAAAACAAGAGCCACGTGAGCCATATCTCCATTTACAACCCAGGCTTTCTTGCCACTTAGCTTGTTTGATTCAGCAGTGGTTTTAATCAAAGAAAAGTCGCTTCCGGCTTGCTCTTCGCCAAAGGCAATAGTGGCGAATGATTCGCCGCGGCTCAAAAGTGGCAAATAGCGCGATTTTTGCTCATCTGTTCCATAACGCCAGATAAGATGGCAAGCGCTCAAGTGATTGGCTAAAACCAGAGACAGTCCAGCATCTTTAGTGCCTAACTCCTCGGCTAGAATGCAAGCGTGCAGAAAGGTCTTGCCTTGACCACCATACTCGTGAGGCAGACTGGCTCCAACGAGACCAGACTGGGCAATAAGTGAAAGCGCCTCTTTTTGCTTCTCTTTGTTCGTTTCCAGGTCTTTGAGTATTCCCGCCTGGCACAGCTTTTCTTGCACAAATGCCTGACAAGAAGCTTGATACTGAGATTGTTCCGAACTTAAAAAGGTATTCACTTATTTCTCCACATGCTTACAGATAAGTACAAATAACTAAGCTTTCGATACTTAAGCTATTCATTTTACCAATAAGCAAGCGGTGTTTGCTAACCTATTGTAATGGCAATCAAATTTCTGCAAAAGTTCATAAAGGGCATGTCCAAGGCGTTCGAAGAGAAGCCACAAATCGAAGCTGACGATTTCGAGATGGAACATTTTCTTTTTTATCATGGTCTTGCTGGCACGACGCCTTTGAATCAGCGTAAATTCAAAGATGTCAAAGCCGATATCAATCTAGCTTTCAACAACAGTAGCAGCGTGCAACTGGCTTCAGCGCTCAAAATTCCTCCACTCTGGTGGGAAGAAAAGTTGCGCGTGATTTTTCAAGAACACCCGCCTGAGAGCACCGTAAGCTTGATCTATCCTGAACTTTTGATGCACGACAACTGGCAAGTACGCGCCAACAGCTCGAATATGCTCGCTTTCATTAAAGCAACAGATCAAATCGACGCGCTTGTGGAATCAATCGAAGACACCGCATCTAATACCAAAGCCGCATTCGTCCATCAAATCGTAGCGCTAGCAAAACTAGCGCAGGGTCAAGAGCACCAGACTGTTGAACAAACTATTTTCAAATATTTAGACAGCTCGGATCCCTGGATGAGAGTAGACGCAACTTCTGCAGCGTGTCATTACGGGCAGGATAATTCAAATAGTCTTAATCCTCTTCTAGAGTCACTTTGCAAACCGCATCTGCTAAGCGACTATTGTGCAGTAGTGGCTTCTCGTACAATAAAACCACTTGCATTACTCGAAAATTCTTCAAACGATATCTCAGTCGCCGCGGGCGCCTCGATAATTTCTGGGCTTCTGCATGCGGCCAGAGGAACTTTTGGAAGTGATTGCCTAAAAGATATAGAGCTGAACAAATGTCTTGATGTCATGACTGGATTGGCGTCCCGTCCAGACTTTGACAAAAAATCTTATTTCGCCACTGTTTCGCTTGCTATTCTGCGCCTTAGTCATTATTTGAACGTCGATAGTAAGACTAATTATTCAGACGATAAACTACGTGCGAAAATTTGCGAAAAAACTAAAGATACCGCAAATCAGCACGAACAGTGCAATGCAATTATTCTTGCCGGAGAGCTGAAACTGAAAGAATCAGCAGACAACCTGCTTTCGCTTTTGCAAAAAGATTTCGATTTTGTAGATGAAACTATCGATGCTCTTGGACAAATTGAGGACGAACGTGCCGCCAAGCCACTTTTAGCCCTGGCATCAAAACTTGTGGATCTCGAGGATCGCACCAACAAAGGCATTTCAGCCCAGCCACTCTTGCAAGATCACCAGAGCGAAATAAAAACTTACTGGCGAATATTGCAAAGTCTGGAAAATCTACCCAGCAAAGAAGTATTAGAATTCTTAGTCAAGCAAAGCGCCGATGTCGCTCCAGATAAGCGTTTAGCTGCATTAAACTCGATGGTGGCGGTAAAAAATGCGCTCAAAGAGTCGCCGATGGCACCAGTTGCAGAAAGATTAAATGCACTCGTGACCGACCCTTCGCTCGATGTTCGCACCCGGGCGGTAGCAGGAATCGGAACACTTAAAATAAAAGATGAAATAGCGCGCCTGGCTCAATTTACAAGCGCAAAAGAAGTGTCATTTCAGCGTCAGGTGTTTCAAACATTATCAGAACTTGCACGCGCTGGGCACAAAGTTGAGGTGGAGGCGGCACTGCGCCAAAAGCTAAAATCGGTCATGGACCCCCATTTGAGCCGCAAACTGACCGAACTGATAGATAGCCTTGGCTAACACTTAGATTGAAAGCGTGATACATTGAGAACAGCGGAATCTAGTGGGAAGTAGGGGAGATATCCGTGGACCAAGACCCCAAAGAAGCTGTACCTGAAGAAAAAGAGAAATCTGGAGCCACCAAATCCGGTTCTCAAACTCAGCATCACAACTATCGCATTTTGCAAGACGCTATCGGCGATAACATTCCTGCATCGCCTAAATTCAAGCAACCAATGGTTTTCGATTTACTTCTTGCAGTCGGACTCTTGGTCGCTGTGGGCGGTTTTACAAGCGGACTGATTCGTATTTACGTGACACATGTCGCCAAAGACAACATCAATCAGCACAATTACAAAGCTGCAATCAATATTCTTAAGCGCAACCCCGTACCAGACTTCTTCTCGGGCTTCGGCTCAGACCCAAATGAATTGCTGAACCAGGCGCTATACCTGGATGCAATCGAAAAGCTGGAAGAAGATCCAAATAATCAGACTGCAATAAATCAGTTGAACAAAATAAATGCAGGGTCGCGTTTCTTCAGCCATGCACAGCAAATAATCAACGAAAAGACCGTTCCTTCAAACGTCCAACTCCAACAATCGGTCACCAAAGAAGGCGAAGCAGTTGAGCCCAAAGAAGAAGAGAAGCTCAAAGAAATGCTCGACGAGCCCGAAGATTAAGCGGGTTTTGTTTTTTTAGCCAATGATGTTTTTGTAGTCGTCGCTAGACATGGTGTGCTCCAGGTCTTTAGCGTCTGCCATTTTGACTTTGATCATCCAGCCTTTGCCATAGCAATCCAGGTTGACCAGTTCTGGCTGGGAGGCAAGTTCGTCATTGATGGCAACGACTTCGCCCGAAACGGGACTAAAGAGGTCAGAGACTGACTTAACAGACTCGATAACACCGAATTTGCCTTCCAGATTGAGCTTAGTTCCGACCGAAGGAAGTTCTACATAGGTAACGTCGCCCAGCTGATCCGCGGCGAAAGCAGTAATGCCCACTATGGCAGTGTCGCCTTCGACTTTCACATATTCGTGGCTTTTGACATATTTGAGTTCTTTAGGATAAGCCAGCATTGAGTCGCCCATGAATTGAAAACCTCCAGCCTTTTGGCGGGTTGAGGAACCGATATCTAGATTTTAGCTAAATTTCTTCTGCCATTCACGCTTGACATCCAGCTATTTTATCGAGGGCACATGTTCAAGGTTTACACGTCTATATATCCATTGTCTAGAAAGGACATATCATGAGTAAGAAACAACGCAAACTGAACCGCTTGATGGACCTTCTGGCCCTTACCAGTGTTCTTGTGTCCACCGTCTGGTTGATTGAAGTGTGCTTATAATAGTAGGACTCAAACCGTCTGCCCGCAAAGGGCAAAGGTACCTGCTCAAATGGATTTCGACCTGACAGGAATATTGGCGATCGCAGGCTTCTGGCTTGTCATATTGGTTGCTATGCTGAAAGGTCCCATCACTAAATATTTGGAACAAAAGACGCCCAATGACAGCGCCGAAGTAAAGGCGCTCAACGAGCGTATCACTCATCTTGAAGCGATGGTGGCATCGATGAGCAAAGAAATGCTCGAGCTCAAAGATACCACTGAATTTGCTCATAAATTATTGACCGACTCCTCACGAGAAGTTTCGAATTTAAATAAAAGCCTGACGGAGGGCGGGCTTCTCGAGGGAAAGTCCGAAGAAACAAAGACTGAACCAGGCGACAAAATCGCTCCTGGAAAAATCAAACTCGTCACCGCATACGGTGGCATGGAAGCGCCAGATTACGCCGGCGAAATTTTAAATGATCACACTGTTCGTTTCGAACGCGTGCTGCCTGCAACTCCCGACAAAGTCTGGAAATACCTGACAGAGCCAGGTTTTATTTCAGAGTGGCTCGCCCAAGCTACGCTTGAACCGCGAATAGGCGGCAAAATCAATCTCGATTTCGATATCGAGGAAATGCCCGAGCGCAAGCAAAAAGGGCATTCAATCGAAGGTGTCATAGGCTGGTACGAAGAAGAACGCGGCATAAGCTACTCATGGGTCGACAAAGCAAACGATGTCGAGTCAATTGTCGCTTTCGAACTGACCCCGCAAGGTAATCAAACCAAGCTAACCATTAAGCACAGCCGCTTGCCGCGCAATCGCATGCAAGATTTCATGGCTGGCTGGCACGCACATTTAGATGTGTTGGTAGCTCGTCTTTCTAAAATTGCGCCACCAGATTTTCGCAAGCGCTTCATGCAGCTTCTGCCTTTCTATACCGCGATGGTGCTGGCTATTGTGGCGCCTCTAGCCGCTCAGGCTTCAAGTGACGATGGGACATATCAGGCCTTAAAAGCAGAGAGAAATCGGCTACTGCAAAAATATGATGACTTACGGCGAGACTCAGAAGAAGTGCAAAGAAAGCTGGACTCCTTGAAACGTGATAATTCAAAAGAGGCTGAGCGAGCATGCGATCAGTTAGACGACGCACTTAAGAAAGACCATCGCGAAATGAAAGAATTAGAAAGTCAGATTCGCGACTTCGACAACGCCCTGCGCTAAATTATGCTTTTAGGTGCTTTCAGTCAAAATATGCCACTCAGTTCATATTTTTGAGCCTTTTTTATGAACTGAACAGCATATTTGCCCGAATCGAAGAAGATTTAGGCTCGTTTATAGAATGGACGCTTCACGACGCTTGCATCAACTGCGGTATCACGAATAGCGATTTGCATTTTGGTGCCGATTTCAGAATGGTCTGCATCTATAAGCGCAAATGCAATTGGATAACCAACATGAATGCCTTGCGAACCGCTTGTTACCACACCGATTTCCTTGCCGTCTTTAGTGACTTTATAGCCCTGGCGAGGAAGCGCTTTTCCTTCAGCTTTGAGACAGACTATTTTCTTTTTGACGCCACCTTCGATTTGTTTTTTCAAAGCTTCGCAACCCAGGAAATCTCCTTTAGCCACTTTGACGCTCCATCCAAGACCAGCCTGAATGGGGCTTATATCAGCCTCGAGTTCGTGTCCATATAAAGGAAGAGCTGATTCTAATCTGAGCGTGTCGCGAGCACCAAGACCACATGGCTCGAGTCCCTGGTCTTTGCCAGTTTCGAGCAGCTTGGTCCAGAGCCATTCGGCTTTGTTGGCTGGCACGACGACTTCAAATCCGTCTTCGCCGGTATAACCAGTTCTGCCAAATCCGACCTTGACACCATCTATGGTTGCTTCACCATAACTAAACGATTTCATCGCTTCCACCTGGCTGCCGGCGAGTTTGGCGAAAATCTTTACCGCTTCTGGTCCTTGTATTGCTAAGAGACCATAATTATCGGAAACATTTTCGAGTTTCACATTTGGAAATTTTGCTTTGTGGTCATTGAACCATTTCCAGTCTTTGTCTATGTTTGAAGCGTTGACTATAACCAGATAATTTTCTTCGCTCTGTCCTTCGCATCCGATTGTTCCAGGCGCTCTGCGATACACGATAAGGTCATCTACGGTACCGCCGTCCGGCATGACCAGCTGAGAATAAATAGCGCGGTTGGCTTCTGTAAGCTTGCTCAAATCGTTTGCAATCAAATATTGAATAAAGTCGAAAGCACCGTCGCCAGTGACTATGAATTCGCCCATGTGACTTACGTCGAAGAGACCCGCTTTGGTTCTGGTGGCATTGTGTTCCACTACGATTGATTTGTATTGGACCGGCATATTCCAGCCAGCAAAATCGACCATTCGTGCTCCCAGTTTGCGGTGAGCGTCTGCCAGAGGGGTTTCTTTCAAGGTTGCAGTTGACATATACAAAGCTCCAGATCTGATACCAAATTTATATATCAATAAATAGTATGCAGAATTGAGATTAATTAATTTTGGGCATTATCAGGAACATTTTTGATTTAAAAAGTTCTTTAAGACTATGATTGATTTCACAGACTCCTTAATTTTCTCTAGATAGGTAGATTACAAGTGAAAAGAATTACCACCCAGGCCGTCATGGCTGTTGCTCTACTGAGCGGTCTTCAATTCGGTCTGCAACCCGCTCAAGCTGACACATATCACGCCAGTGCGACCAAAAAGCAGAGCTCCACTTACAAAACAGGAACTTACTGGCAGCGTCATCCCAAAGTGAAAAGCGCAGCTGTCGGAGCCGGTGTCGGCACCGCAGTCGGAGCTGTAACAGGTCTTGTGACTAAAAAAGGCGTCGTAAGAGGTGCTGCGATTGGTGCTGGAACCGGTACTGGCGTAGGCTTATTGCAGTCGAGCGCTACAATGAAAAGGCATCCTATAGTTAAGGATGTCGCTCAAGGAACACTGGTAGGAGCAGGGCTCGGTCTTGCCGGCACCAGCGGTCACGGCAAATACAAGAAGTCCGCCAAAATCGCCGCAGCCGGTGCTGCCGTTGGTCTTGGAGCTGGGCTCTTAAAAAACCTTCGCTAATTAAATTAGCCAGAGGTCCTGTGCAAGCAGTGCTGTAAAATAAGCACTGCTTGTTTTTTGTCGTATATCTGGTGACCCTATGAAAATTCTTTTGCGTGCAGATGCTTCCGAACAACTTGGAGCCAGCAGAGCAATGCGCGTCATGGTACTTGGTGGCGAGCTTGCAAGACGCGGTCATGATGTCACTTTTGCCTCGTTAAAAGGCAGCTTGAATCTGCTTCCCTTGAATCATGATGACAGCGCCTATAGTGGCATCAAAAAAATTGAGCTCGAAGAAAAGGATTTGAATGAAATTTCAGCCTTGAAAGCATCTGCTCCCAAAGGAGCTTATGACCTGGCTTTTGTAGATGGACAACATCTGACCGAAAAATATGAAGAAGCTCTGACTTCCATATCTAAGAGTCTTGCGGTGCTCGATGACGCCCCAACTCGCAAACACATGGCCAAGATGTTGATAGACCCTGCTTTTGGCAGACGCCCAGTAGAGTATAAAGACTTGCTTCCGCACGATGCCTCTATTTTAACTGGAGCCAGATTTGCCGCACTGCGTCCTGAATTTCTGGAGATGCGACCCAAAAGCCTGGCCAGAAGAGGCAAGTCGAAAGTTGCAGCACGAGAATCGAAACATATCGTCGTGCACTTTGGTTTGACAGATCAGCATAATTTGACCTGCACCATTCTTGAAGCACTAAAACAAGTTGAAACACCAGTCGAAACAACCGTCGTAATCAGCTGCGTGAATCAGCACAAAGAAGAAGTCGAGCGCGCGTGCAAATCGCTCAAGCAGGAAGGCAAAATACTCGTTGCACACACAGACATGGCATCTCTTCTACGCGATTGCGACCTCGTTATAGGCATTCCAGGCAATAGCGCCTGGGAGCGCTGCTGCATGGGCGTTCCGTCCTTTCATGTGGCTGTGACATCGGCTCATGAAACAATCAATAAGAATATGGCGGGAATCGGAGCGATTTTGGATCTCGGACTGCATTCGACCTTGACACCAGATGCGGTTACAAAGGAATTGAATCGTCATTTTACCGACGAATTATTGCTTGTCACTATGAGTCAATCGGCGGCTTTATTGTGTGATGGAAACGGCGCGAACAGGATAGTCGAGCATCTGGAGACGATTAATTGATAAACCTTTTGAGATTGGAGTAACAAACAGTTGATCGATTCCGATAATAAACACTTAGTTGACTCCCTAAGAACCCTCCTTTTTGCGATTACGATTTTGATTGTTTTCTCCATTTCTCGTATTGGATATTCTTTCGACCTGACGTTTGAGGGCATAAAATGTTTTAGCTATTTGGCTTTTTTACTGTTACTGCCTTCTTTTATTAGAAAGTTACCATTTTCAAAAAACCGGATATCATCCTTAGCTTCGGAACCCACAGCACTGATAACTCTGTTGCTTCTACACTTAATCCTTTTGCCCTTCAAGGATTTTGTATTGTCCTCGTTTTTTTATCTGATTGGCATTCTTTTGCTTCTTTGGTCTTTTACTCAAGTAAATCGTTCGAGATTTAAAGGATTTGAATTTTTTACATCGATCATTATCGTCTCAGCTGGGTTGGTACTTGCATTTTTTTTGTTTGCCAGCCCTTATCACAATTCACTTCTTTTGGAACGTGTTCCTGTTCAAAGGTTCATCAATAGCGGTTCTGGGGTAATTGATGTCTACTATCATAGCGCGATTGTGAGCATGATTTCAGTGTACGGCACAATCAGTACTGGGCTGAGCGGAACACCCAATCATGCTTATCATTCGGGAAGCCATTTACTTTTTTCAAGTTTTTGCAAAGCTCTAAATTTAGATTCTCTGTCGTTTTACCAGATTGGTTATCCGATCATTGTGATTCCAATTCTTTTAAAATCAATTCTCGTTTTTACTCGCTACTATCACCCTGATTTAACGCCAGGTTCTAAGGATCCCTACAAGCTGATCAGCTATCTCGTATTAGCGGTCGGTCTAACATATATCTTGCCGGAACAGCTTGGTCTTCCACTAGGATTATGGTATTCAGCCTACAATAGTGAATCACACAGCTTGGGATTAGCTTATTTTTTTCTTTTATTTGCAAGTTTAAAAAGCGTATTCAGAGAACAGAAATCTGCTTTAGAAACCTTGGCTTCTCTTACGCCACTCCTCATCTTAGTTCCACTGTTGATTTTCACTAAAACGTCAACTGGAGCGATTGCAGTTCTTCTTTTTGTATACGGCTTTTTGAGATTCGGAGGCTATAGGAACCCAGGAATATCAAGTGCATTTATTCTAAGTTTGATAGGAGCGTTTGTTGCATACAAACCGATTGCAGACTATGTTGCCACTTACGAAGGTGCCTTCACTTTCATATTCATGGGCTTTTATAAAAAATGGTTTGTATTTCCCTGGCTAGTAGTTCACTTCCTCGTTATATATTTTTGGTCAATCAGCGTTATATTCCTGGAAATCAAAAACAATCAAATTCATAGCCTTGCAACTTTTGTTTTAGCTCTTAAAAACAAGAAACTTATTTTCAGCGAAGTATTGACGATGTTAATAATTGTTGGCACCATCCCTGGAATTATGAATATTGCAGGATCTAATGCAATGTATTTTTTGGAAATGCAATATTTCCTCGGTTTTACAATATTGGCTTTACTGCTGCCTTCTTGTAATATCCAACTCAAAAAAAATCAGTTAGTACTCTTTACTATTAACGGGATACTAATATTTCTTCTTTTTCTAAACGTCACTTTTTCATTTTCAAGCCTTCTGAAAGAACAGCGCACTGTAAGATCCGCACTAAGATACTTCCAAAATTCGAAACGCCCTTGGGAAAGACAGACTGTTATCAATGCTCAAAATTATATTCATCAATTAAGAAAAATAGCGAAAACACCTTTTTCTTCAAGGAAACAATCAGCTATTTTCATTTCTCCAAATTCCAGAAATTACTGGGATTTATTCGATAGTTGGCAATTTCTACCAAACACTATCGGATTTTTTGGTCCTGGAATTTCTGGAACCTCTTTTATTTACGGTCTTCCGCAAGGAAAGGTCCGGATGGATTTATATGGGCTTCGCGACTACGATTTTTCGTGGGTAAGAAATGGACGCTTTCCGGAATCAAACGAAGGCAAAAAATTTGCGAAAGAACAGGGATATAAAAAATTATATGTGTGGTCAGGCAAAGATTTTGCCTTGGAAAAACTGACTAATGATAAATAAGCGCAATCATCGACCAAGACTCTGGACCAGACTTTCTCGTAAGCCAGATTTTTTTTCTAATTGCTCACCCAAAGCTCTCCAAAATTTGATTCCACCTTCGCCATTCAAATGCACATTGTCTAAAAAATCAAACTTATCAAAATTTCTATCTTCTTGAAGTTGAAATAAAAATGCGTTGTGTTTTGAAACTAATTTTTGCATGTCCTTCTCAAACATCTTCTTAAAACCCACAGGTAAAAGCGCCAGATTTTCGTTAGTGAGTGGCAATGTAACCAAAACCACAGAAGTATTTCTTTTTCTCAATAGACTTAACATTGAATCAAAGCATTCTAATTGTCGCTCATAAACTTTAGAATTGAAAGCATATGCCTTTTTGTAATGATTGCTCTCTTCCAAAACCCAATCGGGACGAGCCGCAATCCGAGGATTAACACTCACTTCGCTTCCAGCAAAACTCAAACTATTTTTCTTACTTAAACCCTGTCCGCTTCCGTTGGCTGAACGATCAAATATTGAACAAAAAAATGAAGTCATAACTACAGCATAATCAGATTTGGTGCGATAAAAATTTGAGAATTTTGAAAACCAACTATCGAGAGATGATAAAAAATCGGCTTTGAAATCAACAGTTTTAA
The DNA here is from genome assembly GCA_026129135.1 of Cyanobacteria bacterium TGS_CYA1. GTDB lineage: Bacteria > Cyanobacteriota > Vampirovibrionia > Obscuribacterales > Obscuribacteraceae > Aved-18. Next base: position 33,581 of record JAHCIQ010000009.1, read on the forward strand.
ATCGATTATCAAAGTAACACTGTACAGGTGAAATTTTAGTATCAATAGTGGTATCAAGAAATGGTCTTGGAACCACCATAATAAAAGCAATTTTCGGGATATTCCCGTGAATAAGAAGGTTTTGGACAAATAATAACTGATCCGAAATGAGACTTCCTCCAAAGGAACAATTTTTCAAAGCAAAAGGCAAAGAAAGATTTTTCTTGAGTATGTCTTCTCCGATGGCACAGTTCAAGTAGTAATATCGAGAATAGTTATTGAGAGTTGCGACACTCTTCAAAACATCTGGTAAAACACAAATATCATCAGCTGTAGAATCGCCCAAAATAATGGAATTAAAGTTGGACGACTTATCCAAAAGCTGCTCAATCCGACAACCAACAATGTCCTGATCTTTTAGCATAGTGCCAGCGACATGCACGAACTTCAACGGTTTAACGGCACCCAAAAAAATATCGAACGAAACTAGCAAAAAAAGTGTCAATAGAGTTACGGAAGAAAAAATTGGTTTGAGTTTTACACCAAATTTGTTTTGTAACTCCAAGGCGAGCATATCGTTTTTTAAACCCACTTTCCAAACTCGAGAATTGAAAGCGCATTCCCGCTTGCCAATTCGCACGGAATCAATCTTTTATACACCATAGTTTAGTTTAAGCAAGTCCACTTTGCAAATCCGTACGAGCTATTTTCTAGCCTGCCACATAGTAATTAAACAACATTCAACTTTTCTAAATGCTCCACGATTCTCATTGCCCCCAAACCGTCGCAAACCTGGAACGCAGCTCGACTCATTTTCATCAAGTACTTCGAATCCGTTAAGAGTCGATCAATTTCTTTGGCTATTACTTCGGGCTTCAAGTGAGAAACTGTTCCTAAGTCGTATATTGCACCAACCGAGGCAAGATTTGATGTTACAGCTTGCTGATTCAAAGCTAACGTAACTTGCACGGTTGGCAACCCAAGACAACATCTTTCCCATGAACTTGAGCCACCAGCACCCACTGCCAAATCAGACTCAAAAAACAAATGCGCCATATCTTCATGAGCGATCAGCACAGAAATTGGAAATTTCAACGATTTGCTCAAGGCTAGAATTTCTTGTTCGCGAAGAGAGTTATTGCCAATCACCACGGTTGCATTAAAGGCTGTTTTTACGTTCTCCAGCGCTGACAAAATTTTTAAAGTAATATTGTCCGGATCGGAGAGCCCCATAGAGATAACAACATTTTTTTGGGTTGAGGTTTGTATTCGCTGTAACCGGTTGGTTAAACTTGAACTCCTTAATCTTGCAAATTCTTCTCTCAGAGGAGCGTAATCAACACCAGCTAAGACAACGGTATTTTCGCGCATAAAATTAGCGTATTCTCTACTTTTTCTTTGAAATGTCGGATCAATCAAAATATCAGCGCTGTGATGCCTATTAGGCACATCATCGAGCGCCGCAACTTTAGAACAAATTTTTGATAGTCCAATTTCATAGTCCTCTTGCAACAAATAACTATCCACCAAGACTAAGTCTGGAATTAACCCGCTTGGAAGTAACGATTTTAAGTGATTGCAATCATCCACGTGTTTATTCTCGATTTCAATTTTATGCAGAAGACTTCTTACTGAACTATTCTCTCGAAACGGAACCATATCGAAGCTCCCACTCAAAGAAACAAAAAAGCACTCATGCCCACGCTTAGCAAATTCATTTGCAATAACGAGTGAACGCATTACATGCCCTCCACCCTGCTCTTCAGAAGCGTCAGCACGAAACACGACCTTCATTCAATTCTTTCTCTTCTAAGCCATTCGTACTTGAATTCAGCTATTGACCAATCAGATAGAGTATCTATGTCTTGAACTTCCTCCTCTAAAAGTTCAAGAGGTTTAGCGCAATGAAAAAAATTTTTTTTCACTTCCTCTAGCCGACTAAGCCGAATCCAATAAAATTGACCGACGTCATGAAAAGCTGGCTCTAAATCTTGGGATCGGCATTGATAATATTGATCCCACATTAAGTCTAATCGATCTTCCAAAATTCTCAAAGATCTTTGTACAGGGTAAGAGAATCGACAGACTGGAATAACAGTTGAAGTGGTTCCATTTTTCAAAAGATCAAATGCTTTTTTCAAATTATTTACTGTCACAAATGGAGCCGTAGCAAGAATGATACATGCATATTCATAGGCATTTCCCTGATTCGAATATCTTTGTATCACCTCATCAAGCACAAGTTCTAAGCCCGCATGATCACTCGAAGTTTCTGGACTACGCATAAATGGAACATCAGCACCATAAAATAGGGCGACCTCAGCAATCTTTTGGCAATCTGTCGAAACCATTACTGTGTCGAATAATCCGCTCGAAACAGCAGCTTCTATCGAATAAGAAATGATTGGCTTTCCCAAAAATGGTTTAACATTTTTATGGACAATCCGTTTGCTACCACCACGAGCCGGAATTATCGCTAGATTCATTTCAATCCACCAATTCTCTTACCACTGCAAATGCCTCTGCCAATGGCATTCCCGACGTTGAGCCTCTGATTGCAGCTAGTGCTTTGACAGCATCTGTCGAACGCGCATGAGGAAATTCACGCATTTCGATTTTATATTTTTCCAGAGCAAACAATTTTTTCTCAAACACTCCCGAGACATTTACAAAGCGGTTAGGAATAAAACTTTGCTGCTGTTGCGGTGAATACCATTCTGTACTTGACAGCGTTTCAAAAGTGTAGATACATTTTACTGATGAATCTGGAATGGGGCGTGTGGCGGTTAGAACAGCACGGTGAACTACCTGATGGTCGATATTTAAATCTCCGCCATGATGAGTGTAGACCATGTTAGGTCGATATTCTGCAATATAAACCTCTATTTTTTTTACGACATCAAGCAAAGCTACAGTATCCAAACAATTGTCAGGGAAACCTAAAAAAACTGGAGTGTTTGTTCCCAGTTCCTCAGCCGCTGCAATTGCACAGGCTTTCAACAGTACTATTTCATCATTTGCTTCAACCCCAACATTATCTTTTGAATGCCTAGACGTAGCGCCTTGAGCTACAATTAGAACATTTACCTCATCTCCATTCTCAACATGCTTAGCCATGGTTGCTCCCGCCCCTAAAATTTCATCATCTGGATGCGCAGCGACGATTAAGACTCGATTCTTTTTAATCCTTATCTGCATTCATGCTTTCCCCGTCTTCTACTTTTCCCGTTAAGATTCGCTTGCTAACAGGACCGTGGTTAAATAACAAATCGATTGCGGACATATAGGGTTCAAATGGCTCCCAACGTTGCTTGTAAACAGGATGAGAATAGTCATGATAAATGACTTTGATGCCCGCATCTTCAAACTTTTTTTCACATATGTAGTCGCGTCCGAAGGGTCCTGAAATGTAGGTAGAACACTCCACCTTTTTGCACAAATCCAAAATCAAATCGTCTTTGAAAAAATTAGAATTCAGTTGTGTACTAGAAATTATCGGAGTATTTATTTCGAAAGCTTTGAGCAAGTAACTTGTTTGCTCTCGACAGAGATCAAACAGCATCTGCCAGTCCTGGTGATAAAACGATTCAAAAAATTGTTTGTGTTCGTTAAAAAATCTAGTTTTAGCATAAGCGTGCTTTATGGATTGATAGTGCTCGTTGCGCCAGTTTTTTTCGTTTTGAATTTCAATCCGATTAATGGGAAGATCAAATCCTTTACCTTTTGTCTTTACTGGCACTGTCAGCCAATTCCAACCGTTGGCAGTTCTAATTCTATTCCTAACAGTAAAACTGCGTTTTTCAAGTTGTACGTGATCCAATACGATATGAAGATCACTTTCTGCGATTCTGGCAAAATATCCTAACCATGGCAAATATGCAGGTTGGCTTATTGAGACTAATTTCGCCATAGTTAGACAATCTCACGAAACATGTGGACGGTGAAATCATTCGGCAGGTAATCATGGCGAACTCTGCACCAAGGTGTAATTTTCAAACAAAAATCTAAAACTTCTGCCGGGTCTGCATAAAATTCGTTAGGTTCGGTTTCTACTGCTAACTTACTTAAAGAATTGAATGCTATCCCGATCTTACAGAGAGAAAAAAGACGAGTTATCAACTCCTTCATCCGTTCTTTATCGCATGCTAGAAAAAAAATTCCACTTGCGACAACTACGTCATGCTTATTTATTTCAACACTTTCTAGACTACTATTTTCAAATAGATTCTTATAAATTGGATGGTTGAGGCGTGCTTGATCTATCATCCTCTCTACAGCATCAATGCCGTGATAATCAAACTCGATTTCACTCTCAATCAAGAAATCGAGCATGTGTCCTATTCCGCAACCAACATCTAAAATAGAAACTCTTTTATTAAGAGATAAAAATGGCTCTAAAAGCACTTCAAACCGCAACCGTTGACTATATTGCGATCCCCAATTGACTGCTTCATGATTGTTGCCGTGCTTATTTATAAGGGGCTCAAAGTGCTCGCTCAAGATTGTCTCGAGTTTTTTTGCATTCTCAGTCATTTATTCGAGATTAACCTTACTAGCAATGATTCTCCATTCAGAATGGACAGAATTGGCCGCTGTAGTGACATCAGTTATCTCTACTCTCTGAATGTTCTCAACGATAAAATTGATTCCTAACGCGTCGATAGCTTGGCGTTTCCCATAGAAACAGATTTGTCCAACATCAGTCATTGTGCCGCTTTTAATATTTTCAATCACCCCATCCTCCCCGAAACTGCCAGAGGCGAAGCTGGAATGATTTTCGCTATATGGATTGAAAAAAAACTTGCCACCCGGTTTCAAGACTCTAGCTATTTCTTTTATAGCTTGACGACCGGCTTTAAAACCGCAGCAAGTTATTGATCCTCGATCTATGACCAAGTCAAAAAAATCATTCAAAAACGGTAATTCGGTGAAGTTTCCAACTACAATTTCAGCTTCAAGACCGTTTTCTTCTAAAAAATTCTTCGCAAACTCTACTGCCGAAACACTTCCGTCTATTCCAAAAGTGTCAAACCCTTCACGAGCAAGGAAATACAAATTATTACCAGTCCCAGAACCGACCTCAAGAATGCGGACATTGGATCGGTCCACGTCTCGCGGCGCATTTCGGAACACAAAAGTTACCACGCTATCGTAGGGATATCTAACTACATGTCCCTTCGAATAAATAGTTTCCCAAACAGGATCGAGTGTCTTAGCGCGTAAATTTGACACAGATTTAATTCCAAAATTAAAAACCCAAAGATTATAGCGTCATCGTCGCGAACTTAAATGATTCTCACTTAAAGTCCCAATAAATCAGATTCGAGAATTACTTGAAACTTTTCAAGGTCGCGTCTCAATTCTCTCCCCAAAATTGATTTCAGCATGTATACGGGCACCCCGTTACCCGGGCGCTTAAATACGACATCTTCTTCAGTTAAGATATTTCCTGCCCTGAGTGCCTTTGCCGACGCACAAGACAATCTGAAATTAGAACGACCTACCAATTCACTTTCAGCAGGAACCAATTCGTCAGCTCCAAGAAGCTTTTCCATAAGTCTAATTTTTTGCACCAAAGTTCTCATTTCTTTTGGATTACTTGAAAATCTATGGTCAGGCCCGGGCAAATACTTATCTAAAGTAAAGTGCTTTTCAATCCAGCAAGCGCCCAGCGCAACGGCTCCAATAGCCGCATCCGTGCCTTCGGAATGATCTGAAAAACCCACAAGACAATTGAACTTTGAACGCAAAGTGGATATTTTCCGAAGGTTTACATGCTCTGGCGCTGTAGGATAAGAAGAAGTACAGTGAAGAACAATAAGCTGTTCATTACCACTATTTCGTACTGCATTCACAGCAATATCAATTTCTTCTTCATCGGCCATTCCCGTTGCAAGAACAACAGGCAGACCAGTTCTGCCCATGTATTCTAAAAGAGCAGAATGGGTTAAAAAGTCGGATCCATTTTTTAAAAGGCAGACTTTCTCTTTCACAAGAAGATCTACCCCGGCCTTACTCGTAGGAGTACTGTGAAATATCACTCCCGAATTAGTGCAGTATTCATTCAACATTGTTAAATTGGCATCGGACAATTCACAGCGCTTGAACATTTCATACTGGAGCTCAGTGATTTCCTTATTATTATTCATATATTGGTAAGTCAAGTCACTTTCAGGCTGCAAAAAGTCTTCTGTGAGATAGCTTTGAAACTTGACGCTGTCTACACCTGCTTCAACTGCCGCATCTATAGTTTTTTTTGCTAGATTCATATCACCATTGTGATTAATACCTATTTCGGCAACAATAAAAACGGGCATACGTGCGCCAATTTGGCGATTTCCGATTTTTACTAAAGGTTCATTTTCAATACTGATCATAAAGTCTCTCCAAAATATTTTCTGTATTGATGCGCAACCATTTTGGGCTTAGCTCCCAACTTCTGCCACGTTCTTTGTACCGCTAGGTTAGATATATGAGTCCAAATCTCCACAGTTCGATAAGAGCGCTCTTCCAAATAACTAGTCGCGCATTCAACAAGAGATTGATAAACGCCTTGTCCACGAAAATTCGGTAAAACTGCGTTAAGAGGAATCTCCGCACTCTTCTCAGTCACATTCTTTTTTACGGTTAGAAATCCAGCGAGGGTACCATTGTAGACTGCAACGAAAACCAGGTCCGCCATTCCTCTTTTGGCAAAGGAATTGTAAATCCACTGCCGGTACAGGTCTTTGACTTTGCCTTGCTCAAGAAAGATATCGCTGTTAAATCTATTAACATTATGCGAGCGACTTCCAAAACAAGTTTCACTTATAGACTGCAATTCAACCATGTCTTCTTGGGTTGCCAAACGCAATTCGATGTTTTTGTTGCATCTAGTCGCTAATTTTTTTATTTTCAGGGAGTACAAAATTGATGTGTCCATCAACTCAAAATGGGCAGTGGAAAGCAAATGATTGCCAATTGTGTCTTCCGGATGAACTAATACTGAAAGATATTGATACTGAGCCTGAGAAGCTTTTTTTAAAAACTCCGTCAATAAGATATTGCCAGCCACTAAAAAATCATGGTCATGAGGACTGACTTCTGGAATTATAAAAGGAAAAATTTTTCCCATCTTTAGTCCAAAATGCCTACTATCCCAATCCAAATGCTTAATTCCAAACAACCATTTGTGCTCACCGGTCCTGTTCTTAGTCAAATAATTACTACTGGCTATCATAGCCTTTAGTGAATCTTCAAACTCGATAGATACAAAATGTCGACTTGAGCGCCACTGCTTCTCGGCTTCAACTAAAAACGTTTCGGAAATATTTTGAACTATCCTTGGCATAAGAGCTTGATTTTATCACTATCTATTAAAGTCTATGTGTTATTCTAGGCTTGAAACGGGGAGCGAAATCAAATTATGGTGAAGGCTCTTATCGAGCGAATTTTTAAATCCTTCTTCACGAGTTCAAAAAAACCTATCGTTGCGGTAAGTGAGAATGTTTCCGACGAGGACTGGTTGAGTGATGGCTACAGCTGGATTCCGGAGTGGAAAAGTATTATTGGTGCCGATTGGGATGAATGGGAACGACGTAGAGAAGAGGCACGAGGTGGTCCTAAAGTATTAATTGCCACTACAGTTGGTGGCAACTCGATGCTAACTCCACTTGAAACTCTTTATGCGGTCGGTCTAACGTTAAGAGGGGCAGAAGTACACTTTTTACTGTGCGATAAAGTTCTGCCTGCCTGCCAAAATGCTTACGGAACAGATCTTGCTAGTCAAAAGAATTTTCTTGCAGATGGCGCCGGAAAAGACATGTGCAATTGGTGCTTTGATTGTGGATCCAGAAGCATTGTCCCTCTGGGTCTTCCGACACACAAAGTATCCGATTTTCTATCTGAAGCAAATGTTGCAAACGCTGATTTGCTTTCATCAAAAGCCAATGCAGCGGACATAAATTCTTACAAATATCAGGATATAGAACTCGGCGAAAGCGTCATGTCCGGAGCGCTTCGCTTTTTTGGAAGGGGAGACTTCGATGGAGAAATTTATTCAACGGAAGTACTGAAACGTTTTTTAAAAGGTGGAATTTTATGCGTAGATGCGCTCAACAAACTATACGAAGAATTTGAATTTGAGCACACTTTAGTGAATCAAGGATTTTATGTGCCTCAAGGAATCGCAGTAGAAGTTGCAAAAAGAAGAGGCAATCACCTCATCTGCTGGGATGTCTGCTATAGAAACAACTGTATAACAATGTCCCATAGCGATACTTACTACCGATCGCTTGTAGATGATTCGATTGAACTATGGAATAAGTCGTTATGGACAGAAAAGCTCGAAAACGAAATAACAAATTATCTTACTAGTCGCTGGTCGGGCAAATACGATTGGATGAAGTTTAACGAAGCCGGTGCCAATTCCAATCCCGACGAATTGATGCAAGAAATTGGCATCAATCCAAGTATTCCAGTGATAGGCCTGCTCACTAACGTTGTTTGGGACGCCCAAGTTTACTATCCGGGAAATTCCTTTCCCAATATGCTTGACTGGCTTTTAAAAACCGTGCGCTTTTTCGCAGCCAGAGTCGACCTTCAGTTACTGATTCGAGTACATCCAGCGGAACTCAAAAGCTGGCAGAAATCCAGACAATTTGTAGAAGAAGAAATCAAAAAAGAATTTCCGATTCTTCCAAAAAATATCTTTATCATTCCGCCTCAAAGTACAATCAATACTTACAAAGCAATGATGGCATGCGACTCTGTGCTTATTTATGCAACAACCGCAGGCTTGGAGTTAGCCTGCATGGGCATTCCTACTATTATCGCTGGCGAAGCGTGGATGAGAGGTAAATCAATAGGGATTGATATCACAAGCCAAGAACAATATTTTAAAATACTGGATTCGCTGCCATTGAAAGAACGTCTCGATTCCGCACAAATTTCGAAAGCAAAAAAGTATGCCTACCATTTTTATCTAAGAAAAATGATTGAACTTGGAATGCTAGAGCCCATGCCCTATGAAAACTGCCCTTATCGAATTCCCAAAATTGGAATTTCAGGATTTGATGCCGGTTCTGACTTGGGCTTAGACATCATTTGCAACGGTATTTTGAACAATTCATCGTTTGTTTTTCCAGCCGAAACTAGAAGTGAAAATCTAAGTTAAAAAATTCTGATATCGCTAAAGACTATTGAAATATTTTGAACTTTAATACGTTCTGAAATTTCCACTTAAGACCCAATTTTTTCAGTATTTCAACTTGTTTATCGAAAAGACTGTGCAACAGCAAGTATTCAGTTTCGAGTCGTTTAAATTCCTCCTCGATTTTGCCATATCGCGCTTTTTTTCGAAAATACTTTCGCTCGTTTAATCCTAGAATTTGAATCCATTCCTCAAATTCCAATTCCTGATTTTTGACTGGCACAAATTCATCTGTAGAATCCCCTTTGAACGCTTGCTCAAACTCCCTCGAATTTTCAAAAACTAGCGGCGCTGGAGGACTTACGATTTTGCGCTTCACAAGCTGTTCGACTACATCTTCATAACGTTTTCGCAGATTGCAATTACCTTCGAACAATTGAATGTAACCATCCTTAAGAGTCCTTAAATCAGAATCCAATTGTTCATATTTGTTGTTGAGTACGCTGCAAACTTCTTCCAAATTATCAAAAAACGATGTTGCATTTTCAGCCACAATTACTTCGACTTCGGTCAACTTTCCTTCATCAGACAAACTTCCCGAATATTTACGATATAAATAAAGCGGCTCATCGATTTGATGGACTTTTAGTCCAAGAGCAAAAACTCGAATCCAAAAATCTACGTCGGGAGAACTTTTGATATTTTGATTAAACCCACCAGCTTTTTCAAATACGCTTCTTCGAAACAAAACGGTGCTTGGGATAGGCAGACCAGACATCAATTTTGCAAGAGTTGCATTAGGCGACCAAATCATTTCGACATCGCCAAAAATCTTTACCTGCGTATAAACAGCTGAAAGGTCTTCAGATTCTTGTAATTTACTGACAGTTTTTATCAAAAAATCTGGATGAATCAAATCATCAGCATCCAGAGGAAGAATCAAATCTCCTTTGGAAGCGTGAAATGCTGTATTTCTCGCAGCTGCTAGCCCCTGGTTGGTTTCGTGGTCAATGAAATTGATGCGGCTCAGATCAAAATCGCCGAGTAAATCTTTTACCCTAGGCAGGCGAGAACCATCGTTAACAATTATGATTTCTATATTCTCGTAACTCTGCTGAAACACGCTCTGCACCGTCTCGCGCACGTACTGGTGCGCATTGTAAAACGGTATTAACACTGAAACAAGCGGTGACGGCGAACTCAACATTATGGATTAAAACTCATAATCGAAGGGATTCTCGACATAAAGTGGGATGTTCAGCTTATCCGAACACACCACCATCTAACAGCTTAAACTCCATATCTGACTAAATTATTAAGGTAGTAACTCGATTCGCATCCTGTCATGTGCTAGCATCTTGTAATCCTCAACCCACATGTTTTATGACTGTCGAACTTAAAGTAAAAATCTCAAGTAACGAAACGGACGCTGGCTCTACGCATAACCCCGCCCAGATGAATTTGGCGGATGCAAGAAGAACTCTTAGCAGTTTAGAAGGCTTTCTTGGGCTTTGGCAGATTAAAAATCTTATATTCAAGTTCGTTTGGCGTGATTTTGAAGGTCGGTTTAAAGGCTCTTTACTTGGAGCTGTTTGGCCTCTCTTAAATCCATTAGGTCATTTAGTTCTTTATACTTTCCTTTTCAGCATTGTTCTCCAGGTTCGCTTCGGTGGCAGCAATAGCACAGCTAACTTTGCTCTTTACCTTATGACTGCGTACATCCCATGGACAGCTATGAGCGAAGCTATTTCTAGCTCCACCACGAGAGTTTTAGAAGTGCCAAATTTAGTTAAAAGAGTAGTGTTTCCTCTAGAAATTTTGCCACTCGTCCTACCGATTTCTACTTTTATTAACGCAATTATTGGGCTTGCATTAGTCGTCGCTTTCGCGTTTTTCCAGATGGGCAAAATTCAACCAACAGTGCTTTTATTGCCCGTGGTGCTAATCCCTCATTTTCTGTTCACCGCAGGATTATGCTGGATTTTAGCTAGCATTGGGGTTTTCATAAGAGACTGCAAGCATTTTACGGCTCTTGCTCTAGCCGCTGGAATGTATATAACTCCCATTGTTTATCCAGCTGAAAGATTGCCTGAAAATCTGCGCTGGTTACTCTATTTAAATCCTGTTTCCGGAATGATTACCGATTATAGAAAATTATTACTAGAAGGGCAGCTTCCTGAAATTACTTCATACGTCACCTACTCGTGCGTATCAGTTCTGGTTTGTGCAATAGGATTTCATTTCTTCTATAAAACTAAAAACAGCTTTGCGGATGTAGTTTAAATGAGTAACAACGTACAAAACACTGAGGTGAGCTGTCATGTCGAACTTAGAGATGTCTCTAAGCGATACAACATTTATGACAAACCTACCGATCGCCTGAAAGAAATTCTCTTACGAAATAAACGCTGTTTTCACAAAGAATATTGGGCATTGCGCGATTTTTCTTACACTTTTGAAAGACATACAACAGCAATACTTGGCGCAAATGGATCTGGCAAATCTACTCTCCTGCAACTTATGGCTGGTGTCGTTCAGCCTACTACTGGCCAGATTGCAACGCGTGGCAGATTAACTGCCATTCTAGAGCTAGGTGCCGGTTTTCAAACCGAATACACTGGTCGAGAAAATGCATTACTTTACGGCATGATATTAGGTATTTCAGAAGAGGAGATGAAAGATCGACTCGAAGAAATTAACGAATATGCAGAGTTAGGTGACTTTTTTGACCAACCGATCAAAACCTATTCCAGTGGCATGGTAGTCAGGCTGGCGTTTGCTTGTGCGACAAGTGTTGATTGCGACATCCTATTGATTGACGAAGCCCTATCCGTAGGCGACGAGCACTTCAAGTGGAAATGCTTAAAGCGAATTGCAAAACTTCAAGAAGACAATAAAACAATCATTTTCGTTTCCCATAATATGCAAACAGTCAGAGATTTCTGTCACTCTGCTATTTTGCTTAACGCAGGAAAAATAGTAGATTCCGGAGCGGTGGATGACATAATTCCTCAATATTGTGAAATCGTAAAAAGCAAAGAATCTCAATCTCACAAACGATTTACTTCTCAGCCCTCCATTCTTTAGGCTGAACATAAATGACTTCCAGCCTAAAAACTAACGAAGTAATTCAAAAACCGTCGGCGATTTCCAATCAAATCAACGTTTTTTTTCCGGCTTTGAACTCTCTACGATTTGTAGCTGCTTTGCTTGTCCTAATTCACCACATTGAAGTTCAAAAATGGAGATGTGGGATTCAAAATCTAGGAGGAATAATGTTCTTCCACGAAATAGGTTCGCAGGGAGTTCATATATTCTTCGTTTTAAGTAGCTTTCTGCTTACTTATCTTCTCCTTACCGAAGCAAAATTCAAAAATGATATCAGTGTCCGCAATTTCTATGTACGTCGTGCGCTCAGGATTTGGCCGCTATATTTTCTAATCGTTGCCATCGCCTTCGCTTGTGAATTTTTATCTCTCGGCATTTTAGTTCCAGCAGGCAAAATTGACCCAACGGCAGCACCTTTTTTGCCTTCAGCTCTCATGCTCTTCCTTTGTATGCTGCCCAATTTAAGCATTCAAATTTATCCTCCAATAACTGGGGCCGCTCACTGTTGGTCTTTGGGAATAGAGGAACAGTTTTACCTGTTCTGGCCTTTGCTAATAAAAAAATTCAAGTCAAAACCAATCTATATTCTCGGCTTTTTTGGAATAGGACTTTTTCTTTGTCGATATGTGCTTCCCCAAATCCTAAATGTTGTAAGCAAGTCATTCCCGGCTTTTGCGAGCAAACTGGAGATCAGCAGTACGTTTTTGGTAAACACCACAAACGAAATGACAGTGATGCTTGCAGGAGCCACAGCTGCGATTCTGTTTTTTTCGAAAAGAGAAATAACTTCAAAAATTGCTTGCCACTGGCTGGTGCGATTTTCTACGGTGTTTCTAATCGCAATAAATCTGAATTGGTCGTGTCCTGGTAGAGATTACTTTCTGCCAATCCTTTACGCTATTTTGGTACTTTCACTCATTCAAACCCGTATCCCAATTATAAGTTCAGGATTTTTAGTTTACTTAGGTACCATTTCCTATGGTATTTATATGTTCCACCCAATGGTACTATCGGTAGTGTCTAAAGTTTGCATGCCTTATGGACACGCTACCTGTAACCTGCTTTTATATGTATGCGGAATAGCAATAACAATTCTTTTAAGCGTCATTTCCTACGAATTCATGGAAAAGAAAATACTAAAATTCAAGCCTGGTGTAGTGTCTATATCGAGCAATCAAGCGCAGTTAGCCAATTCGAGCAATCAATGAATTTCAAAAAACTTCTCAGTGCAGTAAACAAAGTTCTCCAAAAATCACCACCCATCGAAGAGAAAAGTGAGACTTCAACTGGCTGGCTGGATGATGGATATAGCTGGATTCCTGACTGGAAATTGATTCTGGGTAATGATTATAAAATTTGGCAAGATTTAGCAGCAAAACCAAAAACTGGACCTCGTATCCTGATTACCACCATCACTGGTGGCAACTCTGCTTTAACTCCACTTGAGACTGCATTTGGAATCGCTCTGACACTAAGAGGAGCTGATGTTCACTACCTAATCTGTGACAAAGCAATTCCAGCATGTCAAAACTCCTACGGCTCAGATATAAATGCGCAGAAATTATTTGTTGAGAATGGTCCTGCGATCTGCGACTGGTGCTACAGCTGTGGCGACCGCAGTTTGAAACAACTGGGACTTCCAGTTCACAAACTTAGCGACTATATCACTAGTGAAGAACGCAATTTTTACAAAGAAAAATCCAAATCGAGCAGCTTAGACGACATTTTAAATAGTTCTGAATTTGGAATTGAGCTTGGAGAAACGATAAGAGCCGCAGCCTTACGGTATTTTGCGCGCGGAGACTTTGAAGGAGAAGAATTGTGCCTTCCTGTTATTCAAAGATATTACGAAGCAGCGTTGATCAGCTCCAACTCTTTTTCAAAGCTAATGGAAAAATTCAACTTCCAACATATTCTATCTAATCAAGGTCTTTATGTGCCTCAGGGCAACATTGTAGCAATCGCAAAAAATCTGAAATCCAGTGTCGTAACTTGGGATCTGGCTTATCGTTCAGGATCCATTCATATGAGCCACGAAAAGACGCATATCCATTCGTTTCTAAATGAACCAGTCACTGATTGGGAATCAATGTCTTGGTCTAAAGATAATGAAAGAGACATTCACCAATACTTGCAGGGTCGTTGGACCGGAAAATTTGATTGGCTAAAAATTGTAACTCAGGGTGCCGATCAGGATCCTGACGATATTTCAAGTCAGATTGGTCTTGACCGAAACAAAAAAACTATAGGATTACTCACAAATGTTATTTGGGATGAACAGTTGTGTTACGCAAGCAATGCTTTCGAAAATCAGATCGAATGGTTAATTCAAACGGTTGAATACTTTAAAACAAGAGAGGATCTTCAACTCATTGTTCGTGTGCATCCAGCAGAACTCACTAGTTGGATGAAATCGAGACAACTTGCAATCGATGAAATAAAAAAGGCCTTCTCTCCTGTACCCAAAAATGTGTTCCTCATACCACCTGACAGCCTAATAAACACCTATAAAGCGATGATGCTTTGCGATTCCGTTTTAATATATGGCACCACAACCGGCCTTGAACTTAGTTGTATGAAAATTCCAGTAGTCGTGGCGGGAGAAGCCTGGATTAGAGGAAAAGGTATTAGCTATGATGTTTCTTCCCCAAGCGAATATGAGCAGATGCTGGACAAATTGCCCCTCAACCATAAGCTCCCGGAAGAACGCTACAATCGAGCTATTAAGTACGCTTACCACTATTATTTCAGAAAGATGATTCCATTGGAAATTGTCGAACCCTCTGGATTCGAAAACGCACCTTACAAGATTAAAGAGGGAGGCCTCTCAATTTTTGAGCCCGGCGCAGATCCGGGGCTGGATTTAATTTGTGATGGCATTCTCAAACGAGAAGATTTCATATTTAGAAGAGAGTTGCTCGAATTAACACCAGCTAAATAGCAACTACCAGACTCCCAACCCTCCATCAACGATTAGATTTTGACCAGTGATGTAGCTAGCCGCTGGCGAAGCCAAGAATATCAACGCACCTACCAACTCGTGCGCTTCGGCCATTCGCCCAAGTGGAACTCGTTGCGAATACTTCTGGGCAAACACATCATTTTGTCCACTCGAAACACCGCCCGGAGTCAAAGTATTGACCCGAATACTTTTATCGCTCCAATAAGTACTCAAGTAATTCGTCAAACCAACAACAGCAGCCTTAGATACTGAATAAACAGCCGGAGTGTTGATTTCAGTATTTAAATACTTAGAACCCGAATAGATTCTCTGGTCAGGCGCTAGTATGCCGTAAACAGACGATGTTTGGATAATACAACCTCCATTTTCCTGATTTATCATTCGCTTGCCTACAGCTTTAGCCATATTGAACATACCAGTCACATTTACATTCATCACTTCGTGCCATGTTTCCAGATCGTAGGTCTCTACTTTTCCAAAAAATTTCTCTAGAGATTTAGATTTTGTGGCAGCATTATTGTGAAGAATATCTACCGAGCCAAAACGATTCGAAATTTCTTCAATCACAGACTCAACAGACGTTTGACTACTTACATCAAGCAAGTATGGATATGACTTGAATCCAAATTCTTGTTCAATTTCTCTTGAAACTGCGTTTGCGGCTTCCAAATTCATATCGCAAATACAAACGATAGCCCCAAACTGGGCTAATCCAGAGCAAAATTGACGCCCAAGGATGCCACCACCACCGGTGACAACAGCTACCTTTCCATCAAGCCGGAAACAATTTTCCATATATTTAAGGTCTAGCTTCATAACTCTTTCCTTCCAGATGTCTTTTTTGATTCAATATAGTCTCTACCACAATCCAATCCAATTCTTCATCGATATCGACCGAGCGCGCAGATGGCATTACCAGTAAGCGAGTATCTTCATAAAAAACACCTGGTTCGCGCAGAAATTTAGCTTTATTCCAAGCGTATATAGAAGCATTCATATCAAAACACTGCGGCGCATCTTGTCTGCGTTTTATTTCATTCTCCCTTTGTTTGGCGAGCGCGATTTTACCAATCTGGTCCATTTCAACTAGATTAAAATAGGGAGACCGCCTTGCCGTGCATCCTGTGATTACGTTGGTACACTCTGATGTTTCGAGAATCTCCACAGCTTCAGATATATCATCTGAAAGCCTCAGTGGGCTAGTCGCATCGAGATCAACCAACGTTGTGAAGTTCGATCGTAATTTTTCTTCCGCCATTTGCAATGCATGGACTATAGCAGGAATTTTTCCTGCGGTATCAGTTGCCATTTCAGCAGGTCTTTCAATCAAAAGATCTACCGAAAATTTCTCAGCGACTTCCAAAATTTCAAAGCTATCCGAGCTCACACAAATTACATCGAAAAGCCCGCTAGTTTGCGCCTGCTTGATTGTATGACCAATGAGCGGAATACCGCTTAAAGGACGAATATTTTTACCTTTGACTCCTTTTGAACCACCTCTTGCACAGATAGTGCAAACTCTACTCAGTTTATTCATTCGCGGAAGTTTCCAGCTTTTCGATCGTATCCAAGACGCTTAAGCCCTCCTGAAATGTGCAAATATCTTTTGCCAAACCATGCAAAATTCTTTGATGTTCCTCAAAATATGTTGCATTGCGCACACTATCAAAAAATTCCACACCGCTAGAGCTGGTAAATGAATTTTTCACTAAATCAAGTATGTATGTTTCTTTGACAGTATTAACTATTAACTGTCTTTGACTTACTTTGTCAAAATAATTCATTTGAAGTGTTGTAACCGAACAATTCTTTGATTTTACAAGCACACCAAATATATCAGCACTATCAACGGTTAAATCACTCACTCTTCCGCCCATAGCTTTAACTGAAAGTATTTCACCAAATAAATATTGAAGTAGATCTATCTCGTGAGATAAATCTAGCAAAACCCCACCACCTCTAGATTTCCAGGCAGAATAAACGCTTTCAACAGCGCGCTCTCTACGCCAATTTGAAAGATGTTGCCCTACATAACAATGAGCAGAAAGCACTTTTTCATCACTAACCAATTTTTTCAATTTTTGAATTGCAGGATGAAATCTTAAGTTATATCCAACATAAACTTTAAAATCGAAAACCTTTCTCGAGTCCAATAACTTTGAAAACAACGGCTTTTCAACTAACACAATTTTTTTGTAGCCGGCATTTTGCAGCATGTCTAAATCATTTTGATGACGATGCGTTTCGCTAGCAATTACTACATAATCGGTTCCCGAAATTCCATCCTCCAAGGTTTTCACAACCGAAGGAAATGAAATCTCCCTTGATGACAAAACTTGAACCTCATGTCCCATTGCTTCCAAAACTTCCGCATGACGGGCACCAATAGATCCATAACCAATTACTAATGCCTTCATTTTTTTTGATGACCTTTTAAAAAGATGTCATAGCAATCAATTTTTTTGAACTTAAAATCGGCGGACTCAACAAATATGATCTTCTTAATTCCTTTAGCTACTGCAACGGTGCTAAAAGTGTCAAGATCATATTTGGAAAAGTCTTGAACTCTCCTTCCAAAATTGAAATTCCAATAGCCGTAATAGATCGAAGGTTCAAACCCTTTTGGTGGTAATCCATCTAAAGCAATTAATCCTGAAACGGCAGGAATGACGAATGCTATAGATATTGGAGGCATTGAAGTCCAGTATCCTTCAATACTTTGTGGGACATAAACGCCAAGCTCTCTTTTCTCACGAAATGGTATTTGATCTAACTCATCAAAAAATTTTATTGCACTTCGTAAAACCGAGCATTCATTCCTCTTAAGGGCAATCATCTGCTCGGCTTTAAGTATCTCCTGCACAAATAAGGCACCTGTAATGCATGTATTCAAGATTGCAAACACGGTTAAGGCTATCAGCATTTTTTTGAAACTTTCAATTTTTTCAACGGTTAAAGTGTGAAAGCAAGTGTAAGTCAATGCCAAAACGAAACAAATCGATAACCAATATTGAGGCTCCATGAAAGAAATTATGTCACCTGCAGGCAGATCAATAATTGAAGACGGAATCGTGCAAATTAATCCAAGAATTAGAAGCGCTTCTAATGCTAACCTTTCAACTTTGAATTGATCGCTGAGCTGCTCATCAGTTTTACCTCTAAAAAAATAAAAATAGGCTGCAAAAATCCAGATCCATCCGTAAAAAAGAAGTATGTGAAAAGGTATCAAATGCGGTTTGATGAATGTTGAAATGAATGCAAAGGGAGCAATGCCAGATTGATAAGGAAATTTGGCACTTAAGTAGACAATAAATGCAAACAATGCTCCGCCAACCATGGGTAACAGGCTCAAAAATTTTATTTTTATACTGAGCGTTCTGGCAAATATTATGTGCCGAAAAGTCAGATAGCCTAAGAAGACGAAAGTAACAAATCCCATAGAGAGTTTGCACCACGAGCCCAATGC
Organism: Cyanobacteria bacterium TGS_CYA1; assembly: GCA_026129135.1. Lineage (GTDB taxonomy): Bacteria > Cyanobacteriota > Vampirovibrionia > Obscuribacterales > Obscuribacteraceae > Aved-18. The sequence goes on from JAHCIQ010000009.1 coordinate 52,226, forward strand.
TAAAAGAGTAATTATTCCTATGGCACTAAAAACCAAGTCACCAGTAACCTTTTTGTTAGATTTAGAATTCAGTGTGATAAAAAATTCAATTATCAAACTCAAAGAGAAGACAAAAAGAGTGATTGACATCGCATAGCTTTCGCTTGTAAGCACACTTCTCCACAATCCTACTGCCCTTGCAACTGGATTCGGTAGAAATGTGGCAAATCCTAAAATCAAAATTGGAAATCGGTAGAGTGATAAAGAATGATCGTTGCCTTTAAACTCAATTTTCTGCAAAAAAATTGATGAAACTTTTTCTCCTAAAGTGAGCATCGCCTTAAGTAAAAGCGGAACACTCAAGCATGCAAATCCAACTAGATAAAAGCTCAATCCGTTCGCTCCTAGAAGTTTGCACCATTGAGCGAATACCCAATGGCTTCCCATGTGATAAGGAGTGTAGGGCGCACCATCAATTCCAATACTGAGCTTATCGTAGTTTTTTGAAATATTTAAAATCGCAGAGTGATACAAAGTGTCAGTCGATGTGGCACCAAATCCTAGCCTTTGCAAAAAGTAAATATGATGATATTTGTCTGCAAACAAGATTGATGAAATGCAAAACCCCATAACGACTCCCAGAACGAAAATCAAAAAACATTTCTTTTTGTTAGCGGCGTTCCGCATCCAATCAAAAAAAGCGAATATTGAAAGCCCCCCACCTAACAGGGAACTGATCAGTGAAAAGTCTGTGGTGCAAAAATACCCTAAAACAATCGGAATCAAAATTGCTATACAGATAGGCAAAGTTTCGCTTTCAATTCTCAAACCCTTTTTTGCATCAAAAGATTTGAGTGCCCATGGAAAGAAAAGAATAAAAAAGCATAGACCCAAAAACTTGCTTCCGCTTTTGGCCAAAAATTCCATCGTCGACTGATTGTCAGGAATAAATGTTTGTGCAATGACTAAAATAAGAAAAACAGTGACTGCGACAATTGCGCAAAAACAAGAATCCTCTAGCAAGTACAACTTGCGGTTAAGTGTCATTAAAAAACATCCTCAACTAGTTCTGATATTTTTGCTAAAGTCCATCTTTTTAAGAAAGTTTAGGACACTTCAGATATCAATGAGTTAACAAAATGAAAGAAGCAGTTGTCATCTTTGGCGCCGGTGGACATGCAAAAGTGGTAAAGGATGTTTTGGAAGAGACCGGGAATTGGCAAATTGCGGCTTATGTGGATCCTTTCACCACGGTGAAAAATTTTGATGGCGTAAATGTCTACACCGACCACTTGCAAATATCGCCGCAGAAATTCATAGTAGCTATTGGTGATAACGACATTAGAGAGAAGTGCTTTACGAATCTCGCGCAGTCTGGATGGCAGCCAATAACAGCAATCCATCCAAGCTCCATAATCGCTAGAAATGCGATAATCGCGGAGGGAACAGTTGTTATGCCTGGCTGCATAATTAACTCAGATAGCCATATTGGGCAGAATTGTATAATTAATTCTAAGGCTCTAATTGAGCATGATTGCTTAATTGGAAACCATGCTCATATTGCTCCAGGAGCAACTCTTGGAGGTCTGTGCAAAGTTGGAAATGGTTGTTTAGTCGGCATTGGTTCTACGATCATGCCTCAAAAAGTCATGAAAGAGCGTTCCGTTCTTGGTGCAGGAGCTCTTCTGATACACAATTTAGGCGCTGAACAAGTAGCTTATGGCGTTCCGGCCAAATCGAGAAGTTGATTAAAGCAGGACACTAGAATAAGATTCTCAAGATGAATGGTCCTGAAATAAAAGGTAAAAAGGTCCTAGTTACCGGAGCAGCGGGCTTTATCGGTTCTCACTTAACCGAACAGCTTGTTCAACGTGGTTGTAGTGTCACAGCGCTTGTACATTACAACTCCAGAAACGACTGGGGATGGCTAGAAAGCAGTTCTAGTGATGTTAAAAGTTCTTTGAATGTTCAACTTGGAGATGTCACTGATTCAGAACATGTTCACTCTCTGGTTCAAAATCAGGATATAGTGTTCAACCTAGCAGCTCTAATAGCTATACCTTACTCATATCATGCTCCAGAATCGTACATCAATACAAATGTTAGAGGAGCCCTCAACGTCGTTCAAGCAGCTAAGCGTTCTAATAAAACCAAAGTCGTTCAAATTTCAACCAGCGAAGTTTATGGCACGGCAAAATTTGTCCCGATTACCGAATATCACCAATTATGCGGTCAGTCTCCATACGCAGCCAGTAAAACTGGAGCAGATCAAATTGCTCTTTCATTTTTTCACGCATTTCAAACCCCAGTAACCGTGATAAGACCATTCAATACGTTTGGACCCAGACAATCCGCTCGAGCAGTAATTCCCACGATTATTTCTCAATTGTCTGCAGGGCACGAAACTGTCAAGCTTGGCGCTCTTGACCCTACTCGCGATTTTACATATGTCGACGACACTGTGGATGGTATCATCACTGCTGGTTTTGCTGAAAATACTAACGGTGATGTATTCAATCTGGGAACTGGGTTCGAAGTTTCTATCGCTCAAACTGTAGATCTGATCAAAGAGCTTATGAATAGTCAAGCTACAGTGCAGGTTGATGAGAAAAGATTGAGACCAGAAGGTAGTGAAGTAGAAAGACTTTGTTCAGATAATTCCAAAGTATTCAAATACTGTGGCTGGAAACCTACACACGCAGGATTAGATGGATTAAAAGCAGGCTTGAGTAAAACGATTGAGTGGTTTTCGAAAATAGAAAATCTCGAAAGATATAAAACAGGAATATATAACGTTTAATTGAAATGCTGATAGGACAAGAAACACTGGTGCTCTCGAAATCCACATCAAAATCCCCTTCAGAATTGGTGAAGCTTGTTTGCGAAAAAATTCGCTTGTCCTGCAAATTAGAAACAGGCGAACTTCCTCTTCATGAGCCTTCCTTCGAAAGCAATGAATGGAAATATGTAAAAGACTGCATCGATAGCGGTTGGGTTTCTTCCGTAGGAAAATACGTTAACGCTTTCGAAGATAAACTCTGTGAAGTTACTGGCTCCAAACGTGCCATAGCAGTGTCCAACGGAACCTCAGCTCTACATATGGCATTCAGACTTGCAGGTGTACTTCCAGGAGACGAAGTCTTAGTTCCCAGCATTACCTTCGTTGCTACTGCTAATGCAATCAGTTACACGCAGGCAATTCCTCACTTTGTCGATTCAAGCAAAACGAGCCTTGGCGTTTGTCCTATTAAGCTTAAATTGTGGCTTGAAAAATCAACCAAACGCAAAAAAGATTCGTTAATCAACGCTGAAACTGGTCGACGTATAGCCGCTTTGGTAGTAGTACATGTTCTAGGTCACTCCGCAGACTTAGACGCTATCAGCGAAATTTGTAAAGAATATCAAATCAAACTCATTGAAGACGCTGCCGAAGCTCTCGGAACCTACTATAAAGGGCGGCACGTTGGAAACGATGGACTAATATCTTGCCTGAGTTTTAACGGTAATAAGACGGTTACAACCGGCGGCGGCGGCGCCATTCTAACTAACGATGACACCATCGGCGATATCGCAAAACACATAACCACCACAGCCAAAGTTCCTCATGCCTGGCACTTTTTCCATGATCAGCTAGGATTTAATTATCGAATGCCTAATCTCAACGCAGCTCTCGGGCTGGCTCAGTTGGAAATATTACCAGAATATTTAAACCGAAAATCGCAACTTGCGCAAAATTATGAAAAGGCGTTTTTTGAAGTAGATGGGGTCCAATTTTTCATGCCTCCTTCTAATACTAAAAGCAACAATTGGTTGAATGCTCTAATGTTGCAGGACGGATTGCTGGAGCCGTTATTGGATTACTCTCACAAACATAAGATTTTCACACGACCGCTTTGGACTCCAATGCACGAACTTCCTATGTACTCTTTATGTCCCAAACAAAATTTGGAAAATGCACAATGGCTTTTCAGAAATCTAATAACTCTCCCCAGCGGTCCTAAACTGGGGAGAGCGTCAGTTCAAAATGGATAAAATTCGAATTTGCGTAGTTACTAGTTCTCGCTCCGACTACGGTCTTCTGCTAGAACCGCTAAAAGCGTTCCATAACGATCGACAAATTGATTGCAAATTGATTGTCACCGGAACGCACCTATCAGCTGAATTTGGCAACAGTTACAAACAGATTGAAAAAGACGGTTTTAAAATCGACGCTAAAATCGATATATCAGAACAAAGCGATTCTATTTTGGGCACGCTGGATACAATGAGTAATGCTATTTCAAAAATAGGAGCACAAATTTTTCAATTCTCACCCGACTGGGTTTTGGTACTTGGAGATAGATTTGAAACTCTTTCTATTGTACAGGCAGTTTTAATTTTAAACATACCTGTTATTCATCTGTGCGGCGGAGACATTACGGAAGGCGCATTCGACGACTCCATTCGACATGCAATTACCAAGTTATCTCACTTGCACTTCGCAACCACTTTGGAAGCGGCAAAAAGAATAGTGCAAATGGGTGAAAATCCAGAAAATGTCATTGTGGCTGGAAGCACTGGAATCGATTCTCTATTAGCATGCAAGAAGATGGATTTAGAAACATTCGAAAATTCTATCGATTTCAAATTGAAAAGAAAAAATTTGCTAGTTACTTTTCACCCGATAACTACAGATTTAGATCGAGGAGTTAAACAGCTTCAAGAACTGCTTCTAGCCTTAAAATCAATAGATTCGGAATATGGAATTATTATCACAAAGCCCAACTCCGATCCAGGAAATACCGAGTTTCTTCACGAACTTGATCAATTTACAAAACAAAGGCCAAACACCAAAATGATCGCCTCACTTGGAACTGTTTTATATGCGAATGCACTTATGCACTGCGATGTGGTTATAGGAAATTCTTCAAGTGGTCTCTACGAAGCTCCATCAATGGAAATACCAACAGTCAATGTAGGTGATCGACAAAAAGGAAGAACCCTCGCAACATCTGTTGTAAGTGTTGATGCGAAATGTGAAACCATAATTGACGGAATTAAAATGGCTCTTTCAAAAGGCAAAGAAAAAACCGAAAATCCTTATGGGAACGGCAACGCTACCGAAATTATTTTGTCCAATATCAAACAAATAAAGAACCCGAAAAGTTTGTTGAAGAAGAAGTTTTATCATGCATAACGATCCTCAAAGAGTTTTGATAATTGCAGAGGCTGGAGTGAACCATAATGGGTCACTGAAGCGAGCAATTGAAATGGTCAAAGTTGCGAAAGAATCTGGGGCAGATGTCGTGAAATTTCAGTCATTTAGTGCGGATTCGATTACTACTCGAACCAACCAGATGGCCGATTATCAAAAAAGAAACACCAAATCCGATACCGCACAGTGGGCAATGTTGAAGCAATTGGAATTGAGCGAGGATGACCATTTTACTTTATTTGAATGCTGCAAGAAGGAAGGTATTGAATTTGTTTCGTCTCCCTTTGATGTTTACTTCGTGCAGTTTTTAAAGAATCTTGGAGTTACTAAATACAAAATTCCTTCCGGTGAAATCACTAACGGTCCTCTACTCTTAGCAATAGCGAACACCGGAATTCCCGCAATACTCTCTACCGGAATGTCTACGCTGGAAGAAGTTACTAGAGCGCTAAAAGTTTTATCTCATGGGTATCTATGCAAGTCTAGTATTCCAACTGATTTCTCCGATTCGATAACACTTGCAGAAACAGAAATATTGAAAGAATATGTTTCGCTGTTGCACTGCACCAGCGAATATCCAGTTGAGCCTCACAAAGCCAATTTAAGAGCGATCGAAAAATTGAAAAAAACTTTCGGACTCACGACCGGTTTTTCAGACCATACTCAAGGAGTAATGATTTCTATTGCGGCGGTCTCTCTGGGAGCACAAATCATCGAAAAACATTTCACCCTCGATAAAACACTGCCCGGACCGGATCACCGCGCCTCACTCGATCCCTTGGAATTACAACTGTTAGTCTCTTCTATTAGAAATGTCGAAAACGCGATGGGAACGGGAGACAAAATACCGACTGAAGATGAGCTGAAAGTGTCAAAAGTGGCGCGAAAAGTTCTGGTCGCATCAAAAAAAATAGCTATTGGCGAATCTTTTTCTGAATCAAATCTAACAGTCAAGCGTGGAGGGAACGGAATTTCACCCATGGATTATTGGAGCCTACTTGGCAAGAAGTCTTCCCGCGCTTATGATTTGGATGACGTTCTTTTAGAAGACCTCCAGTTTAAGTCGAGTTAATAAATGGATTGGCGACAAATTCTCATGCCCCCAGAAACTACCGTCCTGGACGCGCTCCAGGTGATAGATTCTGGCGCCGTTCAGATTGCTTTGGTAGTAGATGAAAATCAAAAACTACTCGGAACTTTGACTGATGGGGACATTCGAAGAGGAATTCTCGCTGGATTTCCTTTGAGCGTTCCAGTGAAGGAGGTAATGAACTCCAAACCAGTCGTTGCAAAAGCTGACCAATCTTCTGAAGCTCTTGCAGAGCAGATGCAGGCACTTGAACTGCTTCAACTCCCGGTAGTAAATGAGAATGGAAAAGTTATAGCCGTTCGATTCCTCAAAGACATTTTAAAGAAACCACATCAAAACAATTTGGTTGTTTTGATGGCTGGTGGCTTTGGCACACGATTGAAACCACTAACAAATGACTGTCCAAAGCCGATGCTTCCTGTTGATGGAAAACCCATACTTCACGGGATCATAGAGCGCATAGCGAATCATGGATTTAGCAAATTTGTAATAACCGTTCATTACAAAGCTCATCAAATTACGGAATATTTCGGAAATGGTCATAAGTTTGGAGTAGATATTTCTTATATTCACGAGAAAGATGCACTCGGTACTGCTGGAGCGCTAAACCTTTTGCCAGAGGTTCCCAAAGAACCATTCTTTGTTATGAACGGAGATTTAATTACCTCCGTCAATTTCAAACAGTTACTAGCATTTCACAATCAGCAAGAAGCTGATGCGACTATGTGCGTTCAACCATACGACTTCAGAATTCCATTTGGAGTAGTTAACGTTGATGACAACTCCATCAAAAGGGTGGAAGAGAAGCCTTTGAAAAGCTTTCTAGTCAATGCGGGCATTTATGTGTTGGAACCAAAAACTTTGGATTGCTTGGAAAAGCGATCAAAACTGGAAATGCCCGATTTCTTTAACATTCTGATAGACCGAGGAAACAAAGCTGCTGCATTTGCAATTCATGAAAAATGGCTTGATATTGGTCGTCCAGAGGATTTCGCAAAAGCCAGCAACGTTTTCAGCGCAGTTGTTTAAGTCGTTTTAACTGTTCAACTTAGGTCTCTTAGCGCCTTTTCAAGTGTCAAGCACTGTCAACTGTTATGCTTGGCGGACTAATTCCTTTCGGGTCATACTTCATGGACACAAATACAGCAAATATGCCTTCTCTCTTATCTGAAAAAACAGAAGAGAAAACACTTTACGGCTTGCCTTCAAAAGTCTTGTTTTGCAAAAAATGTGTCATTTCCAATCAGCGCCCGAATTCTGCCGTTGAATACTTCCATACAGCGGACTCGAAAAAATCCACCATCTTTTTTGATGAAGATGGAGTTTGCGATGCCTGCCGTTATGCTGAAAGAAAAAACAACACAATAGATTGGAACGCCCGCAAAGCAGAATTAAAAGAGCTTTGCGACAAATATCGTAAAAACGATGGATCTTATGATTGTCTGGTTCCGGGTTCGGGAGGTAAAGACAGCTTTTATGCAGCTCATATTCTAAAAGAAGAGTATGGAATGCACCCTCTCACAGTAACGTGGGCCCCTCACGTTTATACCGAATGGGGTTGGAAGAATTTTCAATCTTGGCTTCATGCTGGTTTTGATAACTATCTATGCACGCCAAACGGTCGTGTTCATCGTTTGTTGACTCGATTAGCTGTAGAGAAGTTATTTCATCCCTTTCAGCCATTCATAATTGGTCAAAAAAACCTTGCTCCTCGTATGGCCGCACTCTTCAATATTCCTTTGATTTTTTATGGAGAAAATGAAGCTGAGTACGGCAATCCTATTGCAGATACAAACTCCGCAAAACGAGATTGGACATACTTCACTGCCGCTGACAAATCAAAAATTCATTTGGCTGGAACTTCAGTAGAAGAACTTGTAAACGACTATGCGATGGATAGATCCGATTTACAGCCATATCTTCCATCAGATCCAGAAGTAATCGAATCTAAAAAAATAGAAGTTCACTACTTGGGTTATTACCTCAAATGGCATCCACAAAGTTGCTACTACTACGCTGTGGAACATGGCAATTTTGAAGCATCTCCAGAAAGGACGCCCGGTACTTATAGCAAGTACAACAGTATTGACGACAAAATTGATGATTTTCACTACTACACCACTTTTGTGAAATTTGGCTTGGGGAGAGCAAGTTATGATGCGGCCCAAGAAATTCGCTCGAACGATATAACGAGAGAAGAAGGTGTGGCGCTCGTTAAACGTTTTGATGGAGAATATCCCGATCGTTTCGACAAAGAAATTTTTGAGTATTTAAGCATCAATAAAAAAGAGTTTCCAAAAGCTACCTCTAAGTTCGCTAATCCCACAATGAACAAAGAGTATTTCCTTGAGTTAGCTGATAAGTTTCGCTCACCCCACCTGTGGCAAAAAGAAAGCGGAATTTGGAAACTAAAACACTCAGTTGATGGCTAGATTAATTGCCCGATTAGACATTAAAGGACCGAATCTGATTAAGGGCGTCCATTTAGAGGGTTTACGAGTCATAGGAGACCCTCAATTATTTGCGCAGAAATACTACAATGATGGCGCTGATGAGCTCATTTACATGGATTCGGTAGCGAGTCTTTATGGTAGAAACAATCTAGTAGAAATTGTAAAACACACTGCTCAAAACATTTTCATACCTCTGACTGTCGGAGGCGGAGTTAGGAGTGTTGAAGATGCGACTCAGTTATTGCGGTCTGGTGCGGATAAGGTTGCCGTGAACACCGCATGCGTGGCGAATCCAAGTCTGATTAATGATCTCGCAAATAGATTCGGCTCCCAATGCGTTGTTCTCTCCGTTGAAGCAAAAAAAACCAGTCATGGTAAATGGGAAGCATACACTGACAATGGCCGAGAAAAAACTGGCAAAGACGTTTTAAACTGGGTATTAGAGGCTGTTGAACGAGGAGCGGGAGAAGTCCTTTTAACTTCTGTGGACAAAGAAGGTACAAAAAAAGGATTTGATGTCGAACTGGTAAAAACAATTACAGGTAAAATTTCTGTACCAGTCATCGCCAGTGGTGGCATGGGGCAGATCTCACATATTTTTGAAGTTCTGCAAAATGGTGGCGCAGATGCCGTAGCTTTAGCCAATGTTTTGCACTATGACACTCAGCCCCTTAAACTAATTCGCAAAGAATTGTCCGCCAAATACCCTCTAATGAGACCAGTAAGTTGAGCAAAATTACTATTATTGACTATGGAATGGGAAACGTTTTCAGCGTGGCAAGAGCCTTTGAGCACTGCGGAGCTGAAACTCTCCTAACTGATAAACCAAACGAAATTCTGTCAGCATCACACTTAGTCCTTCCTGGTGTGGGTGCTTTTGCAGATGGAATGAAAGAGTTAAATAAAAGGTCTTTACCTGCCGTAATTAAAGAGTTTGTTTCTAGCAACAAACCATTCATTGGAATTTGCCTTGGAATGCAAATGTTGTTTGACAACACTGAAGAGTTTGGTATTCACGAAGGACTTGGAATTATACAAGGCTGCGTTATAGCTATTCCTAGTAAGAAGATAGATGGCAATCTGAGGAAAGTTCCCCATATTGGATGGAATAAAGTTGTAGTTGACAGCAATTTTCAAGGAAAAGAGCCGATATTCAATTCGTTAGACGATTCTTTCTACAGTTATTTTGTTCACTCTTTCACAGCCATCCCTTCAAATCCAAAGAACTTATTGGCTAATTGCGATTACCAAGGCTTTTCAGTGACAGCCGCAGTTAAACAAAATAATGTCTACGGTTGCCAATTTCATCCCGAAAAAAGTGGTGAAACTGGACTTTCTATTATTCGAAACTTCATTGCTTTGAACTCCTAAAAAGTCACTCAGCAGGAAATAAAATTGAACATCAACCCTCAGACAAAGAACAAGTCCAAATTAGCCATTAATGGTGGTAAACCAGTCCGACCAACGCTTTTGCCTTATGGGCGTCAAAGCATATCAAAAGAGGATCTAGAGCGCGTTTGCAAAACACTGCAATCGGACTGGCTCACACAAGGCCCTGAGATAGAACGATTCGAACAAGCCATGGCAAAATTCGTTGGAGTTAAGTTTGCAATAGCATTTAACAGTGGGACTTCAGCGTTACATGGAGCTTACTACGCTGCTGGTTTGTCTCCAGGAGACGAGGTTTTATTATCACCCATTACATTTGCCGCCACAGGCAATGCGGCACTCTACCTCGGAGCTTCTCCAGTGTTTTGTGATGTAGAGCCTAATTCGGGCAACATTGATGTTAGCGCTGCTGAAAAGATGATTAGCAAAAAAACAAAAATCTTAGTAGGCATAGATTATTCAGGACAACCTTGTGACGCCGATGAATTAAGCCTCATCGCAAAAAAACACGGTTTAGTTTTTATCGTAGATGCAGCACACTCACTAGGTGGAACCTATAAAAGCAAACCAGCTGGAAGCTTAGCAGACATGTCTGTTTTGAGTTTTCACCCCCTCAAATCGATTACGACAGGCGAAGGAGGAATGGTCCTCACCAATGATTCCAAATATTATGACAAGTTGCTGACGTTTCGGACTCACGGTATCGAGAAGCGCTACGAGAGGTACGTTAACGCCGATGAATATCAAGGCGCTTGGTACCACGAAATGCAAAATCTGGGATTTAATTACCGTATGACTGACATTCAAGCCTCTTTAGGACGCAGTCAACTAGAGCGTCTTACTAAATTCATAGACCGTCGAAGAGAAATTGCCTCTGCATACAAAAAAAGCCTTGCCACCATGAATGGTATCGAGTTTTTAATCGAGAAAGAGCACCGCGAGTCTGCTTACCATTTGTTTCCAATACTGCTTTCAAAAGAACCTCTAGCTCTGAATCGCAAACTTATTTTTGAAGCAATGCGAGCGGAGAATATTGGTGTGCAAGTTCACTACCTTCCCATATACCGCCATCCTTACTACAAAGACAGACTATCCATGGAGGTTCCTAATTGCCCCGAATCAGACAGATTCTATTCTCGCGAAATTTCACTTCCTATTTTTCCCGACATGAAAGACTCCGATATTCGAGATGTCGTCACCGCCCTAGACAAGGTTTCTAGAGAGTTTCTGCAATAAGAAAACCGTTTCTTAAAATTTATTCGATATCTCTTGAAAAGCCCGCTATATAATAGTCTCCTTATGCTTTTCACCAGTTTCCAATATTTATTATTCTTACCTGTTGTAGTTTGTTTGTTTTGGATTCTTCCCAGGCAAGCTCGTCTACCTATGCTACTTCTCGCCAGCTATCTCTTTTACATGAGCTGGCAGCCAATGTTTGTATTTCTCATTTTCGGAATGACCGTATTCAATTGGGTATTAGGAAATATCCTCTCGGCAGCACATGAGAAGAAAAAACTAATATTTGGCTTTGGTATTACGCTCAATTTGCTGTGCCTTGCAATATTTAAGTATTCGAACCTTATTTGCTCTTCTCTCAATTCTTTTTCAAATACGTTCTTTGGAAAAAATCCGCATTGGATGTCAGACATCGTTCTGCCTTTAGCAATCTCCTTTTTTATTTTTGAATTCATCCACTATTTATTTGAGATTTATAGAGGCCACGAACCAATAAAATCATTCACTCTATTTGCCTTATTTGCTGCTTTTTTTCCAACTCAAATTGCAGGACCGATCAAGCGTTTTCCTGATTTTGAAGTGCAAATGCAAGAACACAAGCCTTTTAAGCTCAGATATCTCGATGACGGAATACCGCTCATTATAATTGGATTCGCCAAGAAGATTTTGCTAGCTGATACTTTAGCTCAGCTAGTTAACATGGGATATACAATTCCCAACGAGTTTGGTTCTCTTGAACTCTGGCTGTTCGCATATGCGTTTGCATTTCAAATTTATTTTGATTTTTCTGGATACACTGACATAGCCCGGGGTTCGGCAATGCTTTTTGGATACAAAATTCCAATAAATTTCAACATGCCTTATATTGCCTCGAATATCTCCAACTTCTGGCATCGTTGGCACATTTCTCTATCTACCTGGCTGCGCGATTATTTATTCATTCCTCTGGGCGGTTCGCGTGGAAATGAGTTTCAAACAAATCGCAACTTATTCATTACTATGGTTTTAGGAGGTCTTTGGCACGGCGCATCCTGGAACTTTGTAGTTTGGGGCATTTATCACGGTTTGGCACTTGCTGCTCACAGAACATTTTTGACATTTAAGAAAAATTTCGAGTGGTTGGATCGCTTTGTATCTAGCAAGTTGGGAAATCTTTTAAGCATCGTTTTCACTTTTCATATAGTGTGTATGGGCTGGGTACTTTTTCGAGTGCAAGACATTGGAGTCGCTTTGAATGCGCTTAAAAGAATGGTTTTGTTATCACCCATTTATTCCCATACAGAAGTCACTATCGGCCAATTCCTTGTATTAAAACAAGATCTTCCAGTGATTATCATAATTTCGCTCATTTTGACTTTGATTATGTTGTTTTTGAATTTGCCTTTGTCATTTTTGTCTGAAAGAAAGATTTTTCGAAACTGCCCTCCTTGGCTTGTAGGTTCATTTTGTTGCTGTCTAATTGTAATTATGCTTATTTTTCTTCCTGATGGTACTCAGCCTTTTATCTATTTCCAGTTTTAGCCTAGCAAAATGCCAAAGTTAGCCACCAACGAGAAATCAAAAAGCACTGAACAAATATCAGATGTGAGTATTCCTACGGCATGGAGACCTAGTCAGTCTAGCTTTTTATGGATAATCCTGCTTTTAGCCACAATAGACATATTTCTTTCGGTTTTTCGTCCACTTAAATTTGTGTACGTTCAAGGCACAATGTTAAAAGACAACGATTATGTTGGCATCAAAATAGATAAGTTGTTGACCGATCATAATCAAGTAAATTCATACGTTTTTGGCGACTCAACGGCAGACTCACTGTGCAGTTTCGCTGATATGTCTCATCTTAAAGTGAAGCTGAATACGGTCACAAGATACAGCTATGACGACGCGAAATTTGCCCAAAATCAAATGCAAGAACAGTTAGGATTACCCTTAAAAATTAAGAATGCCTATTTTGGCGGATGTTTAATTTCAGACCAAAAATTGATGTTGCAAAAACTATTGGAAAATGGGGCCCGCCCTAAAATAATTTTTTTGACTGTGGTTCCTCGACCTTTCATAGATACAACTGTGGAAGAAAACATTTCTCCCGTAAAGTGCTATTTCGAACACAGATATCGCAATTTGGGTCAGGTAAAAGGTTTTGTCGAACTGGTTGACTACTTACTTGCTACATCCTCTAGCATTTATAAAACACGTTCAGACTACTTCATAGTACTTTCTAGCCTGGCATGCAGCATTCTTGAAAGACCTTTAGAGCCTTTTGGCACCAAAACTAGTATCACCAAAAAAAACAAAGTTTCATTAGCTGGTGATGAAGAGACTATAGATCCTGATAGAAACTCAGATGAAGATTTGAGTAAGCTTTGTATGAGCTTTTATAAAAACGCTTATCGTTTTGATCAAAAAACATATGATTTTCAACTCCAAAACTTTAAGGAAATGTTGAACCTACTAAAGTCAAAAAAAATAACTACAGTTATAGTCAAGCTGCCCCTGGGAAGAGAAAATTTGGAGCTATTACAAAAGAACGCTTCTGCAAAATGGAACCAAGATGTAAACAAATTAGCTCAACAATTTGATGTTCATATTGTTGATTTGCAAAACAGCAACAAATTCACTTCAAAAGATTTTTTGGACACCGTTCACATGACCGGTCCAGGGGCAATCAAAACATGGCAGTGCATTGTTGAAGATATTAGGAATGATACTATGATGCATCAAAAACTAAAAAATCAGTTCAACCTAGAAACAGCCAAATAATTTACTATTTTGTCGTTTCTTGCATATCTTTTTCATCACTGAAAATCAGTTTAGTAAGATCATCGACTTGCAACCATTGGCTGTTGAGATCGCTTCGATACCTGAAGCCATCATCAACTTTAACACCACCCTTTTCAATCAGTCGGTCAGCTTTCCACCACATTTGATTGGGTTGAATTATGTACCGATCAGGAAATTCAATACACCATGGGGACTCGTCTCGAGGAACAAGTACCTCGTGTAGCTTTTCTCCAGGACGCAATCCCGAATATTCGTATCTACAGTAGGGACCTATTGCTTCAGCTAAGTCGATAAGACGCATGCTAGCTATTTTGGGTACAAAAATTTCGCCACCTTCCATCCAATCGATACTAGACAGAACAAAATCCACTCCTTGGTCCAAAGTGAGCCAGAAGCGAGTCATGCGTTCGTCAGTTAGACGAAGTACGCCAGTCTTACGCATTTCTAAAAAGAGTGGAATCACACTTCCGCGGCTTCCAAGCACGTTACCATACCGAACTATTGAAAATTGCGTTTCTCGGGAACCAGCATAAGCATTAGCTGTGACAAACAACTTATCGGCACATAGCTTGGTTGCGCCATAGAGATTCACTGGATTCGCAGCTTTATCTGTGCTTAGAGCCAGCACCTTTTTTACTCCGCGGTCGATTGCTGCATCTATTACATTAGCTGCTCCAATAACATTGGTCTTAACGAATTCAAAAGGGTTGTATTCAGCAGCTGGAACCTGCTTGAGAGCCGCGGCGTGAACGACGACATCAACATCTTGAAAAGCCCTATAAAGCCTATCTTTATCTCGAACATCGCCTAAGAAATACCGGACACAGCGATCATTTACGGTTTGCGACATCTCATATTGTTTGAGTTCATCGCGGCTGAAGACTATCAACTTCTTGGGATTGTACCGACTTAAGACTTGCTTCACAAATTTCTGGCCAAACGAACCAGTTCCACCAGTAATGAGTACAGTCGAATCATTCCAGTCTATTTTCGAGTTAGAGCCTATTGACTGCATTAGTTTGCTATCCTTTCCACTCATAGACTGACTGCCCTTCGCCTTTGCAACTTTCGATTCAAGAGGCTCAAAAATGGTCTATATTACGCCCTTCTGGCTTGACCGCCATGATAAGTCCTTTAGATTGTCATTTTTCTAAAACTATTGAATCGAGCGATCTAGCGCCGCTGCAAGCCTCTTTTGTAACTTTTCGCCGCCCTTTGCATTTAAGTGGACCGTATCCATGAAATCACTTTGGTCAAACCCATTTCGTAAATCGAGCAACATACATTGATATCGCTCAGCCACTCTGCTCAAATTTGCATCATAACCGTTGGCCGTTTCTGCTGGGACCAGACTAAAATTGTCTTTTGTAATCGGCATTTTCACCAAATACAGATTGGTCCCGTTTTCACGGCATATTTTAGCCAGCTTTTCTAAAAGAGCTTGATTCTTTTCCATTTTCGCTTTGTTACAGGGTAGGTAGTGTCCTTTATATTGAATCAATTGAGTTTGGATTCTCTGTTGCGAAACAGTGTCCCAGGGCATTGTATCCGCATTTGTACCAGCTAACTTTGCGTCTTTTGAAACACATTCGACTTTAACTTGTTTTGCAGGAGCAGTTGCGGTTGCAGGAGCAGTTGCAATTTTTGATTTTAAAAATATGTTTGCCCTCGCTTGAGCAATGTCACTCATATTTTTGCGAACCGCAAAAAGCTGCCAAAAATGGCTGGCTATAACATCGTCAACGTCCTTTGCGTCAGGAGTTTCACCTAGCCTGGCAAGCTTTATTTGCAATTGATTGAAATAGTTTCTTAAGTCTTTTGGCAGAATTAAATCAGAAAGCTTGTATGCGGTTAATTCACCCCGCTGAAAAAGATTAGGATGTGAATATTGCGGTGCCAGCTCCAATGCAGCAGTTCCACCCAGAGCACCACCGACAGGCGTTAAATTGTCTGCTATAGCTCTTGGCTCTATGCCGTATACAACAGTTTTTGGTAGTTTCTCACGTTTCACCAACTCCTTGACAATTAACAAGGCATCAGCGGGCGTTGCAGCAAGACAGCTCAAATTAACCGCATAGATGGATTTGCCGGTTCTTTCTCGAACCAGATTTGACAAGAATTTGATCTGGACATAACTGTCGCCACACTGTTTGAGAGGAGCAAATCCCAGCTTAAAATCGGGGAAACTGAAGGCCGTGACGACAAGCGACGAGCCCAAAAGAAGCACGTCTGCTTTGCGACCATTCTGAATCGATTCTCTCAAAGCAGGAATACGACTTTCATTGCTGGCTAAACTCGTCTTTGATTTTTCATCTTCTTTTTTTCGAAAATCTAAAACGAAACAATCTGCAGTCAACAATAGAATCAAAAGCAGAAGAGCAGGGCTCTTTGCCAATCGACCAACGCACCTTTTCAAGAAATCTACACTCATATCAAAACTGAAAATAAATAAACGGCTCTGAATGATCTGGCAAAAGACTTACCATCAAAACAATGAGAACGAAAGAAAAGAGCGCTTTGGCAAAGGCTGGAGTCTGTTGAAAAAACTTCTTCTCGTTCAGCCATGAAACAGGGAAATTAGCCAGAAGCAAAGCTCCCACCATTACTGTTACGCAAGGCACGATCAAGGGATAGTCCAGTGTAAAAAATATCAGTGATTTGAGCGAATTGAAATTGAATACGACCATTTTCTTGACGATACCAAAGGCGGTGCCAATATCGTGCACGCGGAAGAATACCCAACCTATGCAAACCACGTGGAAAGTCAGAATTATTGAAAAAATATTCCAGATCTTAGAAGCAAAAAATGGTTTCAGGCCTTGCCACTTCTCAGTCAAACGTGCAAATTGTCTGTGCGCAATCAAAGCAAGCCCGTGAAACATCCCCCAGACCACGAAACTCCAGGACGCTCCGTGCCAGAGTCCACCAAGAGTCATTGTGATGAGTAAATTGCGATTAGTCTTGAATTCGCTACCCCTTGAACCGCCCAGTGGAATGAACAGATAATCGCGCAACCAGCTCGAAAGCGAAATGTGCCAGCGATGCCAAAAGTTTGAGATATTAGAGGCAATATAAGGCATGTTGAAATTAATCGGAATCTTGTATCCAAAGAGCATGGCTGAACCGCGGGCGATATCTGTATATCCCGAGAAATCAAAATAAATCTGAAAAGCAAAGGCATAGGCAAATATCCAGAGTTCAGTAGAACTAAAGGCTTCTGGCATCTTGTAGCCCATGTTAACGAAGATGGCAAAATTATCTGCAAACAAGACTTTTTTAGCTAAACCCAAGATTATGAGCGGGATGCCTTCGTCAAAATAGCTCAAGCGAAGCGATTTTTCTTCATCCATTTGCTTTTGAAAGTCCTGGTAACGCTTGATGGGACCAGCAATTTGAGTGGGAAAGAAAGCGGCAAAGAGACAAAATAAAACTGGCGATTTCATCGGGGCGGCGCCGCGATAAATCTCGAATAAATAGTGTATGAACTCGAAAGTAAAGAAAGAAATGGCTAGCGGCAAGGCTATTTGCCAGTGCACATCAAGTCCTGCCATATTCAAAGTTTCGCATACTAAGCCGGCATATTTGAAAATTCCCAGACAGAGCAAGTTGATACCAACTCCGATACCAAATATCAATTTCTTTTGAGCAGATTTATCGAGTAGATTGCCCCAAAGCCAGTTAAACAAACTCATTGCGACGATCAACACTAAAAAGATTGGAACGCAGCACATGTAAAAGTAGTAGCTGGCTACAAGCAAAAATAAGAGCCTGAATTTCCTCGGCATCATCCAATGAAGAGCAACGACGACCGGCAAGAAAATGAGGTAGGCAAAACTCGCAAATAACATAGTTGCAAATTCTACCAACTACTCTTTGCAACATCATTTTAGCTCTCTAATTTATAAAGCTATTCGCTATAATGAAGGCGAAAAATGCCCTTAAAGCCGACCAACGGCAGGCCGAGTCTCGTGCTTCGCAAGAATATCCTAGTTAACATCTCTATAATATTAGCCCTTTGCGCCCCTGCTCAGGCTCAGTTTTCTCCGACAAGAACTAATCCTCTTGAGACAGCGTTAATGGAAAGTTCTGTGCAGTTGGTCGAATTACCCGATGGCAGTTCGGCTTTGAAGGATGGAGTTATCTGTATTTGGCATCAAAAACCAACACTGATAAGCGATAACAAGATTTACGAAATTGACACCAAAGAACTCAAATGCAAAGAAGTGCTTTTACCCGACCTTTCCAAGCCGACCAATCTTCAAGTCAGCCAGGATGGAAGACTGATTGGTACTATAAGTGATGGAAAAGACGATTATCTTTTTGTCGAATCCACAGCCATGCAAGGTTTCGAAAAAATAAAACTTCCTGTGCATGTGACGAATCCTGGCTCATCCAAAATTCTTTTGTGCGCTCGCGGCAATAACTTGCTTTTACTTTTAAAGAGAAATTTGCTTTGCTACGACGGCACAAAATGGGAAACCAAAACCTTGCCTCACGTAGAGGGGACTTTTTATTTTCCCAATGAAATGCTTTTGTCACGAGAGAAATTATATTTGCGATATGACTTTGGACATTATGGTGGCGGCATTTTGTGCTTTGATTTAATCAATAGTGAATGTAAGAAGATTTTCGATAAATCAGCGGCCACAGACATGTTACTCGACGCAAAAGACCGCCTCTGGTTTACCCATCAAGACTCAGAGGGTGGTATCGTACATGGTGTACTTTCCAATTATGAAAACGATAAAATAACAGATGTTTTGAGCGATCAGAAAGATTCAAATCCCTTCCTTTCAGTGGCAGTGAACGATGCGGGCACTTTTTTGATTGGAACTCTGGACAAAGGCATCTACAAATTCACCGAAGGCAAACCAGTAGAAAAAATTACTCCTGACTGGAACGCTGATGCTTTCATTTTGAGCATACTTCCTTTGAGTAATGACGGTTTCTGTTTTTTCGCCTCCGGTCACGGGGTAATAGTCTCGAACAATCAAGTCGATCCCAAGTTTAAAACGTCCAACAGCGCGAGTATTTTCCGTCTGAGCATGAGAAAGTATTTTTTCCAGACAGCTGGTAACAAACAATATTTTGATGATACCGCTGCTATGTTCGAACACAGCGGAAAATACGCTCAAGCAGCAGCGTTCTATTTACTTTCATTAATTGACTTTGCTAACGAAAACGCCGAGAAAGAAGCAGAACTGGCTATTGGCTGTGCCCAGCGCGCAGCTCTAAAAGCGCCAGCAGAATTGCTTCTTCCGTTAACAAAAGAACTTTTCTTGATTGCAAATTCAGAACTGATTAAATCAGTCAAAATAAAGAAATTTGCTTTGCGTACAATTCAAAGTATCTATCAAGAAGAAAAACTTCCTGCAGATGCGAATTTAGAAGCGGCTACAGGGCTTCTCAAACTCCTTCCTGAAGATACACAGTTGGTGCGCAAACGAAATGTACCAACTCGAAACCGTCCTCAATTCAATACCGAGACCGATTCTCCAGGCGAAGAAACTGGATTCAGCAACGAGCCAGCTTTTGGAAGCGGTGGCGGAACCACAAAAGAAGCAGAACAGTTAATGCAAATGCAGATGCAAATGCAAAGTCAGCCGCAATAAAGTTCATATAATAATGTTCAACGGCATAATCGAGCCTTTAGATATTCAGAAAAGCGATGAAGGTTGTTTGAAAAACATTACTTTCGTCGCCAAAGATTTGCTCGATGTAAAAGGACTGGTCACGGGTGGCGGTAATCCAGACTGGAAGAGAACGCACTCTGAAGCACTTCAAAACAGCCCAGCCATAGAGGCTTTGCTCGATGAAGGCGCGCGCCTTACAGGCAAAACTGTAACAGACGAATTGGCCTTCAGTCTGGATGGCTTGAACATGCATTTTGCCATTCCACATAACCCCAATTTCGAAGGCGCTATTCCTGGCGGATCTTCGAGCGGCTCCGCAGCTGCCGTAGCCAATGGAATTTGTGATTTAGCTTTGGGTACCGATACTGCAGGCTCTATTCGAGTGCCTGCGGCTTACTGTGGAATCTATGGAATGCGACCGACTCATGGTCGCATCAGTCTCGAGGGAACTATCCCTCTTGGCACCACATTCGATACTATCGGCTGGATGTCCAGGTCGCTCGATCTGATGAGTATCACTGGCTCTGTCTTGCTCAAAGAGAAATGCTTTGAACCTCAATTGCGGCAGATAGCTCTGCTTCAAGATGGTCTTGATCTGCTTGAAAAAGACTGGCATCAAAGTTTTTTACAAAAATGGCGCGCTCTTTCAGATCTGTCTGTGACCATGAGCGATTTGAGCGAGGAAGCAGGCTTAGACTCATTTAGCCAATCGTTCAATCATGCGCGCGGCTTCGAGGCCTGGAGGGCGCATGGCAAATGGTATGAAGAAGTGCATCCCCGGATGAATCCATCTATTGAAGAACGTTTTCTTGCATGCGCAACGATAAGCGAGCAAGATTACCACGCCGCGCTGGAGAAGCGAAAACATTCGATTGAACGGGTGAATAAAAAACTACAAGATCTTTTTGTATTACTTCCCACCATTCAAAAGGCACCGCCAAAACTCGATGCCAGCGAAGACGAACTGTTAGTGAACCGAAAAGCAAATATCCTTTTAAATTCGCTTGCATCCTTTTGTGGGTTGCCGCAAATAAGTCTTCCTTACAGGCATGAAAATCATAAATTCGCCCTGTCTCTTGTTGGTCCGCAAGGTTCCGACATGGAGTTGCTTGCACTGGCAATATTTATCGAACGCTTGGGCATTCTTGCTTGAAGAGCGCATTTAACTCGGCTATATTTTGGGCATGGCTGACCCGAAAAAAATTGCTCCTGGAAATATCGATGGCGACTTTTTCGTCGATACGACATGTATTTCCTGCGGAAATTGTCGCGATCTGGCACCAGAAAACTTCGCTAAATTAGGCGGTTACTATGTGATAAGCAAACAGCCTCAAACGAAGCTTGAACTGAAACAAGTAATCGACGCTTTAATTTGTTGTCCGTTAGGTTCGGTGGGAACAACAAATCCCGAGCTTAAACATGAAATTGCTCAATCGATATCACGTTTTCCAGAATTAATCGAAAAAGATGTTTATTACCTGGGATTTAATTCCGCCCAATCATTTGGTGGCAAAAGCTATTTCATCAAACATCCCGATGGCAACTGGATGGTCGACAGTCCAAAATACAGTCCGCGTCTGGTCAAGTTTATAGAAGAACACGGTGGACTACAAAATATTTTTCTCACTCATCGCGATGATGTGGCAGAAGCCAGAGAATATGCTCAAAAATTCAGAGCAAAACGCTTTATTCATCAAGCTGATCTCGAAGCACAAAAAGATGCCGAAATTGTTTTCTCTGGAATTGAAGTTTTCAATCCTCATTTGCAATTCAAAATCATCCCCACGCCAGGGCACACGATGGGGCATTCGATGCTGCTCTATGACGAAAAATTCTTATTTTCAGGAGACGTATTCACTTCTTGTACTTATACTTGCGATGCGATTGAAGCGTGGCCGCCCTTTTATTGCTGGCAAAGCTGGGACGAGCAAACCAAATCTATTGCTCGACTTTTATCATTTAATTTCGAATATATGCTTCCATCGCATGGAAAGCGCCTGTACAGAACCCAAAATGAAATGAAAGAAGCGCTTAAACAGTGTCTTTCAAATTGCCAAAACGAAAAGGATCCAGATCCAGTCACTCTTGCACGAGCTATCGCATTTGATGAAATTGCTCTCTGGGCCAAACAGTCCGGACAAAATGACTATGCAAAATTTGCTCTGAAAAAAGCTGAGTCTATACGTCAAAAACTTAATTCAGAAGGTTAACTGACTTGTCAAAAAAAATTGTAATTACCGGTGCAAGTGGCTTTGTAGGAGCAAACCTGACCAGACGCTTAATAGCTTTGGGACACGACATTTATCTATTACTGAGACCCGATTGCAAGACCTGGCGTTTGAATGATGTATTGAGTCATGTCGGAACTCGCTTCACACAACTCCAGGACATAGAATCGCTCTACATAACTTTGAATGAAATAAAGCCTGATTGGATTTTTCACCTTGCCTGTTATGGTGCTTATTCCTGGCAAACAGACTGGCGTGAAATGGTTGAGACCAATCTACTTGGAAGCATCAATATGATGGAATGCGCATCGAAAATAGGGGTTGGCGCATTCGTCAATTCAGGCTGTTTTAGCGAATATGGAAGTTCTCCGGGCGCCACACCCGAATCTCAAAGTTTAGACCCCAAAGATTATTACGCGCTAACAAAATCGGCCCAAACAATGGCTGCATGTAAGCCGTTCACGAATAAAATGTATTTACCAACCCTGCGACTTTATTCGGTTTATGGTCCCTGGCAGTCGCCGCAAGAATTAATCCCCAATCTGATTTTGTACGGATTGAAAAATGTTTTGCCACCAAATCTGGAGTCTAAATCCAGTGACTGGAAGGGGACCCTGAATCATTTAAAAGATTATGTTTACATCGATGATGTGATAGACGCTTATATCAGTGCAGCTCAACAGCCCGCAGATCGAGATTTGAGCCCGATCTTCAATGTGGGAACGGGAAAACAAACCTCTACCAAAAAGCTTATAGACATTTCTATCAAAGAGTTCGATTTAAAAGTCAGAAATAAAATTGCCTCATTCAAAAATGGTGACTCTTATGAGCACGAGGATGATACTAGTTTCGTATCTGCAATGGCTAACATCACAAAAATCAGAAAGTCGCTTGATTGGTATCCATCTATAGAACTGGAAGTGGGATTCAAAAAATTTGCTACCTGGTTCAGGGAAAATCCCGAATTCGTCGAACTGTACAAAAGCAAATTGTCCCAAACTTGCCCGTGATTGGATGTTTCAGCAAGTCCCACTCAGGGCCCGCTACGGTTGTCAGCAACACGCAATTCCGCCATTTTTAGACACCTCAATCACTCTCTAAAAAAATAAACCGATATCGGCTTATTTTTAAAATGGGGAAAGGCTTGCCGATTAAGGTTTTTCCTTAATCTTCGACTCGATTTTGAGCACTATTGCGTTTTGGTCTAGATCATTGAGGTCGGCTTGAATTTTCTCTGCCAGCTTGGCGCTTGCCCCTAAAATTCGATTAGCATCGTCAAGCTTGCGTTTTTTCAAAAGATGTTCAATTGTCTCCAGAGATTCAGATAAAAGTGCTGAATCCAAAGAAATCAATTTGAGAGGAGAAGATGAGTGATTGTCAGAATCTTGCGCATACTTCTTAGCCAGATCCATATCGTCTACTTTGCGCAAAAGCTCATAACTAATGAGTTTAAGACGCTCCAAGCTATCTTCGAGCAGGGCCTTACGCCGGGCTATTGTCTTTGGGCGCGATTTGAGTAAATACCAAGTCAGAAAAGCCATTGCCAGGCAGGAAACTTCGCAAACTCCAAGAATAATTAGGGTTTCAGTCATCAGAAATGTCGCTATAAAGATTAATTACTTTGTACCGCCTGAATTCCTATGTTAGTATTTTTCCAAGATATACAGATTTTACTTAATTTGGGTCATTATCTGCACAGCGCGAGGGTTGTTTATATGTCGACTCAGAAAATTGAAAACGCGTTACAGACAGCTATTGCAGAGCTAAAAGAATTTGCCTTCCAGAATCAGGGCAATAATACTGAAACTATCAGCCTGGTTTGTGAAATTGAATCACTGGTAGAAAAACTCGAAAAGAAAGCTAATCACTTTAATTTCAGACCCCCGGCTCAAAATATCGTAAATCCAATTAGTGCAATGGCTCCAAACGTAGTCCTTCCTGCCTTGCCAGTCGCGCCCCAGTCAATCGTTCCGGTCACGACTTAGCCGCACTCAAATTTAGCAACTGCAATGCAAGGGACTTAGCCGCTTCCGGTTTTCCCATTTTCGCCATAGCACTCTGCATTTCCTGCAGTTTTTCATTACCATCGAGCACGAGTTCTTTTATTGTTTCTACAAATCGCTCTACACTCAATTCGTCCTGACGAATAACACGAGCCGCATTTTTTGATTCGAAGTATTTGGCGTTATGAAATTGATGATTTTGAGCCGCATGCGGATACGGAATAAAGATAGCAGGCTTACCCAGTGCGGACAATTCAGCTAGAGTCATCGCTCCTGCTCTACATACTGCAAGATCCGAGGCGACATAAGCAAGGGCCAGGTCTTCAAAATAAGCTTTTGGAATATATAGTCCAGACGACAAATAAGTGGGATTAACGCGTGACTTGACCTCTTCAAGATTCTTTTCGCCACATTGATGAATGATTTGCAAATTGCCCCGCTCAAACAATTGAGGCAATGCCTGAATTAAAGTTTCATTCAATGCACGAGCACCCTGGGAGCCACCTGTGACAACGATAGTCTTCAAATCCGCACGAACATCGAGTATTCGACAGGCATCGGCGCGACTTTTAGGATTGACGAAATTTGCACCAACCGGATTGCCATTAATAATCACCTGACCTTGCACGGCTGGCAATCTATCTCTGGCCCCCTCCATGCCCAGTGAAATTATCTCTGCCCACCTGGAAAACAGTTTGTTTACGAGGCCCGGATAGGCATCCGGTTCGTGCACAGCAAAAGGGATATTTAACTGCTTGGCGGCAAATAATGCCGGAGCCGAAGCATAGCCTCCTGTCCCAAGCACCGCTGTTGGTGCAAAATCTTTGAAAATTTTGCGACATTCATACATCGAACGAGACATCTGGGCGACCCACACTATCAAAGACAATGATGCTTTACGCGGCAAACCAGAAACATCGAGCCCGTAGAACTTAATTCCACGTGCATTGCAGAGCTTTTCTTCCATATGGTCTTTGGCGCCGATATAAAGCATGTCGACATCGGGGTTCTGGCGCAAAAGTTCGTCATGGACGGAAAGAGCCGGGTAAATGTGCCCCCCGGTGCCTCCGCCGGTTAAAACGATGCGATGATTCATTAATTACTGAATTCGGCTGCTTGAGCGGGACTAGGACTTAAATTCTTTTTGTTGGGATCGTAGTCACGCGAGATTGATAAGAGAATTCCAACCATCGCCAGCGTAATTACTATCGAGCTTCCACCATAACTGATAAATGGAAGTGTGATACCAGTTACTGGAATGATAGCGGTGGCAACCATGATATTGATTACAGCCTGAGTGCAAAGCGAGCTTGTTATGCCGATTGCAAGCAGTCTGCCAAAGAGACTTGTGGCTTCACTTGCGATTTTGAATCCGTAATACCCAAAGGCAACGAAAAGTCCAATCAGAACGAGACATCCTAAAAGTCCCAGTTCTTCTGCTATGACAGCAAAAATGAAGTCTGCGTGCTGTACCGGCAAATAATGCAGTTTTTGCAGCGACTGACCAAAACCTACTCCAGTCCAGCCACCAGACCCGATAGCAAGTTGAGCCTGAATGATGTTCCATCCATCCTGTTGAGGAAATTGATAAGGGTCGATCCAGCTCATGATACGCTTCATCTGATAAGGCGTATTCTGGATCTTATGCCATATGAGCAGAGCTCCACCGCCAAGCGCCCCAAACATCAACATCGAATTGGTGCCGCTGATATAGAGCAAAGCGATAAGACCCGAAAGGATAGACATCGCACTGCCAAGGTCGGGTTGTTTGACGACGATTGCAGCCATACCGATAGTGATGGCGATGCGGAAAAGAACCTGTCTGTGCCACCAGAAATGCTTGGATAGTCCACCCGACAAAAGCAAAATGGAACTTATTTTAGCGAGTTCTGATGGTTGAAACTGAAAGGGTCCAAAATTGAGCCAGCGGCTCGATCCGTGCGATGTGGTGGAAAGTCCAGGCACCATTGTTAGTGCAAGCATTATGACGGCCAGAAAAGAGAGCGGCCAGCCGAATTTTTTGAGCTTGCGATAATCGTATTTGCTCACGACGAACATCACGACAAATCCAAGCAGGCAGGCAATCGTTTGTTTTCTAAGATATTGCGTGGCGTCGTGATACTGATGCAACGCCATCGGAGCAGACGAGCTGAATACAGCCATGAGACCAAAGCCGCAAAGCGCGGTCACCACGACGATGAGGTGTTTGTTTGGCAGACCTCTAAAAACAGAAGAGTAAATCTCGGCAAGATCGTTGCCGTCATTGGTTTCGTCTGATTTTCTTCTGCCGCTTCCTAGCCCATCATTTGGCTTGAGACGCGAGCTCTTTCTGTTTTGCACGGACAATATTTTTGAAGACATGTCCTCGCTCCTCGTAATCCCTGAACATATCGAAACTGGCGCAAGCAGGCGAAAGTACCACTGGACCTAATTTGAGTTCCAGTGCCAATTTTACTGCTGCATCCAAAGTAGCCACCCGGTAGATGTTTTGTACACCAGCTTGAGTGAAATTTAAATTGAAACGATCTGCGGCTTCTCCGATCAGAATGACGGCGCTCGTGCACTGTCTGACTCTGTTTGCAAGATCTGTAAGCGAAGTTCCTTTGTCTTTGCCACCCGCAATTAGAACCACTTTTTGATCGCCAAAGGCTTCGAGCGCCTTAATGGTCGATTCGGTGTTAGTGGCCTTGGAGTCGTTAAAGAATTCGATACCATCTATGGTGTCGATGAATTCCAATCGATGCTCGAGCGCGGTAAAGGATTGCAGTGCGCTTGCTATTGCCTTGCTATCGACTCCAAGCAACAACGCACAAGATGCTGCTGCCAGAGCATTTTCAACGTTGTGCGCGCCCTTGATTTTAAGCTGATCGACGCGACACAAAACATGCACCTGCATATTGCGTCGCAAGCAAATGAAATTGTCCGAAACATAAGCGCCTTGAATGCAATTTTCGAGTTCTGATTTTTGGGAAAAGGGGAAAATCTCAGCCATAGTGGTCGTTGAGATTACGATTGGATCGTCATAGTTCAAGACTGCAAATGACGACATCCCTTGCTTGTAAAAGAGTTTTTGCTTGGCTTTGATATAAGGCTCGAGCCCCTGATGCCAGTCGAGGTGATCGGGGGTGAGATTGAGCCAGACACCTACTTTAGGAGCAAAATCGGTGCAATATTCAAGCTGGTAAGAGCTTACTTCTGCCACCAGAAAATCGACTTTCTTGCCCTCTTCCGCCTCGGTCAAAACTTCTAAAATTGGCACGCCGATATTGCCACAATATGGCGCGCAAAGCCCAGATGAACTGAGAATATGGCTAATTAGCGCAGTAGTGGTCGACTTGCCGTTGGTGCCCGTGACTGCGACGATAGGCATCTTTGCCTCACTCGCCCTGCGAAAGGCGAATTCAATATCGCTCACTACTTCGATACCACGCTCGCGGGCAGTCACGATGATAGGCAGATTTGGCGCCATTCCAGGACTTACGATGCATAATTTTGCCTTGGCTAAACACTTTTGCGTGTGACCGCCAAACTCGCATTCGACTGAAAGTTTTTTAAGCTCTTCGCGAACAGTGTCGGGCACCTTATTTTCGGGTGCAGCATCCGAAACGAATATATCGAAACCCAGGCGCTTCAGATATCTGATAGAAGCAAGTCCGCTCCTACCCAGTCCAAAGACAGTTACATTGCGATTTTCAGGCTTGTTCACTGCCCAATAATAACAACTCTTGAAAGCAAACACTACCTGAATTTTTTAGTTTCAGG
Organism: Cyanobacteria bacterium TGS_CYA1; assembly: GCA_026129135.1. GTDB lineage: Bacteria > Cyanobacteriota > Vampirovibrionia > Obscuribacterales > Obscuribacteraceae > Aved-18. Next base: position 79,974 of record JAHCIQ010000009.1, read on the forward strand.
CAGTGTTTTAGTGCTATTTGCTTTAATTGGCTGTAAAGACCAGCTCTAGCCGCCGCGCTTGGCAGCAGCTTCTTTTTCTTTCATCTCGAGCTTATATGCCTTTTCTTTAAGATTGCCAATCCTTTTATTGAGCTTTTCTAGCTCTTTAGGCGGAATGCTCGGGCTTAGAGCGATATAAGCATTGTATTGATCCACTGCTTCTTTCAAGTCTTTTGAAGCTTGAGGCTTTACTCGCTCAAGTGTCGAAGCTAGCGAGTAGCGAGCCATCGGCACTTTGGGGTCACCATATATAGAGGCATGATATTTATCTATTGCAGAAGCCAATTGTTTTTTGCGCGATAAATCGTCAGCCAGTGTGAGGTCTTGTTTGGCCACGTCACGAGCTTTGGAAACCTGGTTCATGCCGCGCTTAGCGCGTGCTTCTCCACCTGGGAAAGTAGAAGCTTTTTTGTAAGCAGCTTCTGCACTCTTCAGGTCTTTAATCATGAGCGCAAGGTCAGCAACAGCGAAAGCGCCTTTGGCATCAGTAGAATTGTTGATTACTGTAGCCATTTGCTGATCGGCTTCAGCGAATTTGTCTTGAGCAAGCAAGGCTTCAGCGTATGCTATGCGCTCACCATCATTGGTTGGTGCCTGAATCGATTTGAGATCGACCGGTTCACCAGCCATGATGCGCATTTTCATTTGAGCCAAACGCAATTCCATATTGTTTGGATTCATTTGCACTGCTTTGTCGATCATCGCTTTGGCATTTTCATACTCGTTCGAAACGAAAAAGGCGCTTGTAGCATCTTTGTTTGCTTTTAGATAATAACCGCGAGTGAGTCCTTGAGCGGCTTGCGCGTCTTGAGGACTTTTCTCGAGCACGAGCGAATATTCTTTGATTGCATCATCCAGTTTTTCCAGTTTCAAACTGAGGTCGGCGACGCGCATGTGAAGCGGGGTGCTGTCCGGGTTCAAAGCAAGTCCGGAGCGCACGTCTGAAATTGCAAGCTCGAGATCACCACGCGACTCGGTGATGTCTGCTTTGCCAAGATATGGTTCTGGATTCTCTGGCTTGATCCGAATAGATTCGTTATAGGCCGAGACGGCAGCAGTGGTGTTGCCTTGCGCAGCGTATATTTCGCCACGTGTTTGCCATACTGGAGCGCTGTTTCTGTTTTGATAAAGCGAAGTGTTCAACTCTTTGAGTGCTTCATCATATAGACCTTGTTTGAAATATGTTCTTCCAAGACCGTAGTGGGCTGTCGAGTTGCCAGATGCAAGCGAAATAGCCTGTTTGAAATCGGCCACTGCAGATGCATAATCGCCTTTGGTCAAATTAACAAGACCAGCTCCACTAAAGGCTTCTGAGAAATGTGGATCATTTCTTTGCGCTTCTTTGAATTCATTCAAAGCTTCGTCCAATCTACCTTGATTGCGATAGATATTACCCAAAGTGTAGTGAGCTTCAGGCATTCCGGGATCGATATTCAATCCCATTTTTGCTTCAGCCTCGGCATTTTTCAAAATCGCATCTGTTTGATTACGAATGGTCTGACTGGACGATTGCAATCTGTTATACATGACCATTGCAAGACCAGCATGGGCAGGAGCGTTTTGTGGGTCTAACTCGAGGGCTTTTTTGAATTGCTCTTCGGCTCCATCTAATTTGAATTGTTTGGCCATCGCCATCCCGTATCCGACACGACCGGGAACGCTCTTTGGATTTCTTTGAATGGCGTCATGATAAAGCTTTTCAGCATCACCGAATTTACCTTGAATCATCGCTTCGTCGCCGAGCACTACGTCCTTCTCTAGTTTTACTTTGTATGTTTTCTTTTCTCTGCAGATACCCTGGCTTCCTACACTGTCGCAGTTCATGCCAATGACGGGCAACAAACCAAGCGTGCAAGCTAGAATCGAACTGGTTAAGATACGCATAATTTTCTCCGTTGGGGATGCAGTAAAACTGCCCTTAGCACAGCCGCCCTCTTAAAGTGCTTTCGCAAAGTCCGGCAGGAGTCAGATTCTAACCGGTCAAAGTAAAAAACCATAATCCTGACAACTTTAGTTTTATGGAGTGCCGGATCTTTGCAGTAAACTCTATGGTTATATGTCAGGTCATTCCAAGTGGGCAACAATAAAACGTCAAAAAGCGGTGGTCGACGCCAAGCGTGGTGTCGTATACGCCAAGATGGCGCGCGAAATTATCGTTGCAGCCAAGCTTGGAGGCCCGGATCCGCAGGCTAATTTTCGCTTGCGCACAGCTATCGAGCGCGCAAAAGCAGAGGGTGTACCCAACGACAATATTGATAGAGCAATCGAAAAAGGCTCTGGTGGCGCTGGTGCAAGCGATGTTGAAGAACTCACATATGAAGGTTACGGTCCAGGTGGCATAGCCATCTTGGTTAAATGCGCTACGGATAATAGACACAGAACAGCTGGAGACCTGCGTTTCTATTTCTCTAAAAATGGCGGCAATATGGGCGAAAGTGGCTGCGTTTCGTGGATGTTCAAAGAGCGGGGCGAAATCATAATTGCCAAAGAGCAGAAACTGGATGAAGACGAGCTTTTACTCAAGATTAGCGACGCTGGTGCAGATGATTTACTGGACCAGGAAGACTGTTTACTTGCCATAAGTTCTCCGTCGAATTTCGAGCACGTTCAAAAAGCCTGTCGGGAAGCCGGCGCTCGAATTGAAAGTGCTGATCTCGTGATGTCACCGGACAACACAGTTGAAGTAACCGAAAAAAACACGGCCCGCTCACTACTCAAGCTTATAGATACGCTTGAAAATCACGATGACGTGCAACACGTTTATGCCAATTTCGATATGAGCGCCGAATGGCTTGAAGAATTTGGTCGCGAAAACTAGAAACGCATTCCTTATATATAGGAATAGAAATCGTATGGGTTTGAATGTAGAAATTTATGCTCAAACGCCCCCTTGACATAACGGGCTGTTTGTAACGAACCCGCAATAATTGATCACTTTGCAATAAGGGTTGTAAAGCAGCATTTAATCTCGGCTCTTTGCGTAACATCCGGACAGCAAGCGGGTTTTCTTGGTCTCAAATGGGTGTCTAATCTTAAATTGACCCCATTACATGCATACTCACTGATTAAATTGATCCGCAAGCGATCGATCGTTACAGTTCTTAACCCGGGCGACCTCTTGCCCTTTACCTCCCTCTTACATGAGAAGCATCTCAGAAAGCAAGCCTATATAGGTTCAGTCTGGCCCGGTGCCTTGGCGCTCGATATACACATCGGACTACAAATGCATATAGTCAACCTTTCTGTCAACGACGATCGGATTAGACCTCTTTCAGATTCAGGTCGATCCAAACAGGTTCCCAAAAATTGAGGTTGTCAACCGTCCTTTGACGGACTCGACCGAATTTTGGTAACTTGGCGCCTGCTCAAACCCGAACCCCCATTCAACGGCAAAGTCGCAAGATCAATACCAATGAATAAATTCAACACTCTGCATAAACTGGCTCTGACAGCGACGCTTCTTGTCGTTTGCGCAGGCAAGGCGCAGGCGCAACCCAGTCAGGAAAAGCGGGTCAAGCCCGAGATTTCCACTACTGTATGGGTCGACAATAAAGTCGAATACGCCTCGGTCACAGTAAACGGCAAAGACATTCTCACTTATACAAGTGAAGGTGAACCAGGAGCAAGCGAAGATAAAGCTTCTAAGCTCGCTGAAAAGATTCAAGAGTGGCTGGACACCAAACATGGCTCTTTCGACCAGCTACAAGCCACCAGCGAGAGCAATCTTGGTGTTTTTAAATGTGGCAGCGAGACTGCAATCAAATTCGAAGTTCCTGATTCGTGTCAAAACGTCGCAGCAGCAAGTGCTCAAGCCCTTGCAGCGATGAAAGATGCAGCTGGAATCAAGGCACAAGCGCCAACTACCGCTATAGCTACTCAAAACGGGATAGACCCAGAAGATGTTGATACCCAAGGTTTAAGCCGCTTTTCAGGCAAAGCTTCCTGGTATGGGGGCAAATTCCACGGGCGTCGTTCGGCATCGGGCGAACGTTTCGACTGCAACAATCTTACCGCTGCTCACCGCACACTTCCGTTTGGAACCAAACTACTGGTCAGAAACAAACGCACTGGTGCCTCGTGCGTAGTTAAGGTCTCAGACCGCGGACCTTACTCACATGGACGCGTAATCGATTTATCCATGGGCGCAGCCAAACAGCTCAATATGATATCTTCGGGCGTTGCCAACGTTGATGTCTTTGTCATGAACTAATACAACGCAAAATAAACCCGCCTCTAAATGTGCCAGAGCTTGTCTGCTAGAATGCTCTGTCTCATGACTCAGATCAAAACAGATATGAAACATCGTGTTCGAATTGCCCCGTCACCCACGGGCAAACTCCACCTGGGCACAGCCAGAACCGCGCTCTACAACTATTTGTACGCCAAAAATAAAGGCGGCGACTTCATACTGCGCCTTGAAGACACTGATTCGGAGCGGTCTCGCGAAGAGTACACCAAAGATATCATTGCTGGTCTGCGCTGGCTAGGATTGACCTGGGACGAAGGTCCCGACATAGGCGGTCCCTATCCGCCCTATCGCCAGACCGAAAAAGAAGAACATTATCAAAATGTGGCAAACAAGCTCATTTCGAGCACTTTTGCTTATCACTGCTACGCCACTCCAGAAGAACTGGCGGCCCTCAAAGAAGAACAGAGTCAAAAGGGTCTTCCCTCCCGCTACGACAATCGCGGACGAAATCTAAGCAAAGAAGACCACGAGCGTTTCGAAGCAGAAGGACGCGTACCTTCTGTTCGTTTCAGAGTTGAAGAGCCGCAGGAAATTCACTGGGACGATTTGATCAAAGGGCGAATCAACGTCAATAGTTCAGACCTTGGCGGCGACCTGGTCATAGTGAAGTCGAGCGGAATCGCAACTTATAACTTTGCCGTCGTGGTAGACGACATAGACATGCACATGAGTCTCGTCATGCGGGGCGAAGACCATATACACAACACGGCAAAACAGCTTTTGCTCTTCGAAGCTCTTGGTCAAAAGCCGCCACAGTTTGCTCATGCAGCGCTCATCTTCGACAAAGACCACAAGAAATTGTCCAAACGCGCTCATGGTGAATTCGTGCACATAGATGCTTATCGTACAGATGGCTATATGCCAGAAGCGATAGTGAATTATCTGGTTCAAATGAGCTGGAATCCGCCAAACAACGAAGAGTTCTTTACCCTGGACGAAGCGGCAAACATGTTCGACGTGCACAAAGTAAGTAAGAGTCCAGCTGTGTTCGATCCTGATAAACTCAACTGGTTCAACTCACACTACATTCGCCAGCTGCCACTGGATGTGGTGACAGAGCGCGCCCGCCCATATCTGACCGACTTCGATTTAACCAAATACAGCTCGGATGAATTAAAAGCAATAGTCGCCATTGTTCGCGAGTCAGTGACAAAGCTTTCTCAAATAAAAGCTCAATCGGCTTTCTTCTTTTCTGACAAAATCGAAATCTCGCCCGAACTGGTAAGCGAAGCACTGAGCGATGAGACCTCAGCCTTAGTGCTTGAGCGATGTTTGAGCAAGTTATCCGATATTCCCTTTGGCGATGCTGCAGGTGCAAAAGCAATAATTTCAAAAGTAGGCGAAGAAGCGGGTGCAAAAGGCAAAAAACTTTTCCAACCAATTCGAGCAGCAATACAAGGGCAGGCACACGGACCAGACCTAGGCGCAGTCATTTCCGCCCTGGGACAATCAAGAGTAAAAGCTCGTCTTGAAGCTGCTCTTGCACACTGCAAAAAAAATTGAGAATCTAAAAGTGACCGACAACAATAATCAAATTCAAGTCTACAACACACTGTCAGGCAAGAAAGAAACTCTCGTGCCAATACGTGCAAACGAGCTAAGCATCTATTCCTGCGGTCCCACTGTTTACGACTGGAGTCATTTAGGACATGCTCGTATGAGCGTAGTCTGGGATGTAGCGCAACGTTATTTTCGTTATTACGGATACAAAGTCACTTATATCCGCAACATCACTGATATCGACGACAAAATAATCAACCGAGCAGCCGAATTAGGAATTACCCCTGAAAAATTGGCCCGCTATTTTACTTACACATTCTGGGACGACATGCACCGACTCAATGTCCAGTCGCCAGATCGCGAACCGCGAGCGACTGAATTCGTTAATCAGATGATCGGGTTTATCGAAGAGTTAATCAAAAAGGGTCATGCTTATCAAAGCGGCGGCGATGTCTATTTCGACGTAATGTCTTTCGCCGATTACGGCTTGCTTTCCGGGCGCAAAGTAGAAGATTTGATTTCTGGTGCTCGCGACCAGGTTTTATCTCAAGAAGAACTTTTAGAGCGCAAAAAGAATGCTTGCGATTTTGCTCTTTGGAAATCTATTTCTAAAAAGTCGCCTGACGAAAAAGTCACAAGCTGGCAAACGCCCTGGGGAGAAGGTCGTCCAGGCTGGCATTTAGAATGCTCCACTATGATTAAACATGTACTTGGAGAGACGATTGATATTCATACCGGTGGCGAAGACCTCGTGTTTCCTCACCACGAAAATGAAATTGCACAATCGCAAGCTCTGCATGGTAAGCCGCCGGCCAAATACTGGATGCATAACAGTTTCGTTCAGGTTTCAGCTGAAAAAATGTCCAAATCGCTTGGAAATTTTTCCACGATTCGAGACATTCTAAAAAACTATTCGCCAGACACTGTAAGGCTTTTCATTCTACAAACGCATTATCGACACCCAATAGACTTTACGACCGAAAGTCTGAATGCCAGTCGTCAGGCAATGTCTCGTCTGCTTAGAGCAGTAGGAGAACAAGCACAATCGACGCAAGGAAAACTGGATGTCCTGCAAGCAAACGGTCCAAGGAAAAAAGACGCAACCGACCTGGATAAAATCAAAAACGAGACAAGCCTCAAATTCGCAAAAGATTTTGAAGAAGCGATGAATAATGACTTGAACACTGCTCAAGCTTTATCCGCTTGCTTCAGTCTGGCGGATAAAATTTTCCAGGAATCTGAACAGGCCACAAAAGATAATTTGTCCTTGATTCTTGCTTTTCACTTGCAGGTTTTAGGTTTCACCCTGGAAGACTCAAGACTCATAGTGGGACCGGAAATCGGCAAATCCGTACTCGACCTGATTGTTGAATTACGACAGGAAGCACGTGTCAAAAAAGACTATGCCACTTCCGACTTGATTCGCCAGAAACTCAGCAGTTGCGGGGTTACTTTGATGGACAGCCAGGGTGGTAAATCGAATTGGGAACTGGATTAAGGAAAAATTTTTGGTTAGTTTGCCTCTTTAGTCCGTCCAAGAGCCTCTAGCCTATTGACGCATTTCAAATTGATCAGATACGATCGTAATATTAACGGAGCTTAATATTCATAACTCTCTGGCGTTCTTTTCGAACAATTTGGCTTGTTCAGACTTACTATCGAGGTGCATATGATACGCAAGGTTTCTCATTGGAAACATCGCAGTCCCAAAGGCAATATGCTAGTGCTCATCCTGGCGGTGACCCTGGGAATTATCACCGCGCTAGTAATATTTATGATGAGTTATGTGCGTTTGATGGGAACGCAGTCAGAGCAAAAAACAGCAATTGAAGCAGCTGCGCTCGCCGCAGCTCGCGAAATGAGCAAAATAGTCGTGAATACACCCCAGTTCGGCTATGTCGGGCTCTCTGATTCAGCACCAAACGGAACCGATACACAATCACTTTCAGGATATTCGACAGATGGTTATTCAACTTCGGTTCATAGTATCAACACATTACTTGGTACAAGCCTTGTTGACTATTTAGTTGCTGAAGATATCGGGCCGACTAGAGGCGGTACCGAGATGAAAGAACTTGCAAGACAAGATCTCTCCAGTGCGCGTTCAGCAGCCGATGCTCTCCTGACTGCCCTGCAAGCTTCAATAACACCAACAGGTAGTGGCAAAGACAAAGATGGAAACACCGTGCGTCCATATCAGGAAGCCTTAAATGCGTACAACAGCAACAGTATGCGCATTGCAGGCAGTTCAAGCTACGTCAATGGCTCACTGCAACTTTCACTTGGTGCCATCAATGGTGGTGCACCTACAAACGTACGATTACCCGTGGGTTGGAGCAGCTCCTGGCCAGCCGCTCAAACTGCAAACGGCAGATATAAATCGTATACGACATTCTCCAGAGGCGGAAACGACTGGGTCTTCGCTGGCATAGACGAAACTGTAAAATTGATTGACCCGACTAAATTCGTTGCTTCAGCCAGCGGTTTGCCATATCAACACGCCACAATATTACGAGCCCAGGCGACTCAGAGTATCAACGACAATGGCACCACCAGAAACATTCAATCATCCGCATGTGCACAACCCGCAAGCGTGTACGACCCCCTGCCCTGTCCAGGTGCACTTGTAGCCTCATACCCCGATGGGCCTCCAACCGGAGCATGTACCCAAAGACACCTTTCAGACCTGGTCCTGGATTCTGGTTGTATGAACGATGGCAATGACGACTGCGACGTTCTTACTTCAAATTCTGGTGATTTTCCAGTAGACGGAGGCTCATTAATATACAACTCTGCACTCTGGCCTCTGGGCTCTTTAGACCCCAATCACAAAGCTCACAACGCTTGCAAAATTGCAATCTACGATTGGCTTAGAAGAGGCGGCACCAAAGTAAACATTGGAGCTGTCAGAAACGCCATCGACCAAGACTGGGGCGCTGCACCGGGTATGGTGGCTTGGGCACCAGCTGGCGGAGGGAGCATTCCAGGAGGCATTGCTTATATTTACCGATTTGCAACCAATGGAGACGTGACATTTCAAGCCAAAACTATCAAACCCCAAAAGTATTACGTAGTCGGCGAGAAACAGGTAATCATGGAGTCTCTCGAAGTACTTACAAATGGTGCTCCAAGTGTGCATAAAGTCTCAAATATCAACTTGGGACCAGCTTACCCTGGCAGCACAGGAGAGGCTTGGTTTGAAACCAATTACGATATGTATTTACGCGATTTCGGTCGAACACTAGGTCGAAGCTCTGGGGGCAAACACGCTGGCGAACCAATTGACGACCCTCTGGTTGCTCACAAAGCGCCTGATAATAGTGCAGATATTAAGGTTGCCTGTTCCAGTCTTTCAGGCAATGCCATCTGCCCTGCTGTTTTCTCTGGTGGACTTGGCGCAAAAACCAAGTCTCAAGGACCTCCAGCAGGTTTGGGGGCAGTACCTCTCATTGGACCGCAAAATGACTTTGCTTACGTCTGGGGCGGAGCTACTCCAAGTTTGGATCCTTCAGTTTCAAAATATAAAACATATGCCGCAGGTGGCACAGGATTGCGACAAACCTATCAGACAAACGGAACCGTTGCTGAAATTCGTTTCCGCAGACAAGTCGATGTTTATATTCAAACCACAACTACAGATCCAGACACTGGTACAACGACCACTAGTAGCGTCAAAGTTGACGATGGATATGTGCAGTTAAAATAAGTAATAGCTTGAGATTTGTCCTCAAAATGCCCGGGTATAGACCTGGAAATATGGCGTTAGCATTTGGAGGATAAATTTGCTCATGCAAAAAAATAGTCTGGCATTAACGGCGTTGAGCTTAAGCATGTTGATTTCGTCTGTCGCTCCTGCTTTCGCCATAAGTTCGCAGGAAGCAACTCAAGCTATTAACCAGGCACGCATTTTGGCACCTGGAACCCAGCTAAAAATCAATGTAGCGAAGGGACTGGCAACCATCTCCACTTTTAGAAACGAACAAGCCAACGAAAAAGACACCAAAATCGAAGCATTGCTCATGAGTAAGACTTTGTTCGATTTAGGCAAGTCCGATATTGCTAACGTGAGCATTTATTTTTATGAGGCGCGCGACCCCAAACAATTCAGGTCTATAACTATCACCAAAGGTGATGTGGCAGCGTTTGGTGCCGGTCAAATTTCGCAAGACGAATTACTCAAATCGCTAATTTTGAAACAAGGCGCAATTCAAGATAAAGCTCGAATGATCGAAAACTATTTGATGCTAACTTCTGCCAGCCGTCGCAAGATGCAAATTTCTGTCAATGGCGACGAGGTCAATGTCACCACTGACATGCCAGCTGACACGCCAGACCGTGAATATAAATATGAAGCACTGAGAATCGCAGAAACCGCTCTGCAACGAAGTGATGCTGGATCTGTTTCGCGAGTGAACATCAAATTTTTTGCCGTAGGTGGAAACAAAGGTCAGTATAAACAAGTAGTCGTGCCTGTTTCGCAAATCCAGGCACTCGATTCTGAAGTACAAAAAGCGCTTGGCTCGGTTGCCCTTACAAAAGGCGTCGCTACTCTGACGGCTGAGGATATCGATATTACTCCTGGTCCCCTTCAATCGGAGCGAGCCATGCTACTTGCAGGCATTAGCGAGCTCGAGCAAATGGGCGTAGGAACTGCGGCATTTATCAATGCTCTTATGGCAATAGAGCAAAAGGTCAAAGATCAAAACACTGCGACCTTGTCAAAAGATGTTCAATCTTTGAACACCAGTATAGAGACTCAGAAAGAAACTTATAAAGCCGCAAAAAGTGCTAAACCACTACATGCCAAAGAAGACCCAAAAGCTTGTGCAAACCTGGATTCATTAAAAACCAATTCCAAAGGGAGTGTAAACAGATGGGCTCTTCAATTTTTCCCATTGCCTGAAACAGATATATTGAAAGACCCTAACGGTTTTCTGGCCGCTTCCAAAAAACAGTTCGAAGAAAGAATCGGGGGTAAAAAAGCGGAAGAACAGGCTCAATTTGCCTGGGCTCTGCTCTGGTTTGCCGAAGTCTTGAAAAACAATGGCCGCGCAAGCGAAGCAGCCAGTTTTGAAAGGCAAGCGGCAACCGTAACAGCTACCGTTCAAGCTAAAGCGAAAAAATAATTTTGCTCATTCGAATTGAATTGACGGAAAGAGAAGTCCTCAAATAGAATTAGAATAGCCGATGAGGGCATTTTATGACCAGTTGCAATTCAAAGCGCAAATCGCGAGGAAGCGTTCTTCTTCTCGTGCTTGCAGTTACGCTCGGAATCATAACAGCCATCGTAATCTTTTCCATAAGTTATGTACGACTTACAGGTACACAATCGCAGCAAAAATCAGCTATAGAAGCAGCTTCTCTAGCCGCGGCTCGCGAACTGAGCAAAATCGTAATCGATACTCCACAATTTGGTTTTATCGGTCTATCAGACTCTGCGCCAAACGGCATTAATACTGCATCCGGCGATGGTTACGACAACTCAGTCCACAGCATTAACACGCTCATGGGCACCACCCTTCTCGATTATCTGATTGGGGAAGAAATTGGCGCAGCGTATGGTGGCGACGAAATCAAATTGATGGCGCGCCAGGATCTCGACAGTTTAAAAACAGCAGCAAGTCTACTCATGACCGTTTTGAACAGTTCAGTTACTCCTACTGGCAGCGGCATAGACAAAAATGGAGCCACTGTGCGTCCCTATCAGGAAGCCCTCAACGCCTATAATAGCAACCGAATAAATATGGCAGGCAATTCGTCGCTGGCAGCAAACTCTCTTCAATTGTCTCTGGGAGGACTAAGCGACGGCGCTCCGACCAATGTGCGGACGCCCACCGGGTGGTCGAGTTCATGGCCGTCTAATATTGCCACGAATCAAAGATACAAATCCTATACCACTATCACCAGAAATGGTATCAACTGGGTTTTCGCCGGAATTGGAGAAGACGTCAAACTTGTAGACATCAACAAATTTCAGACCACCGTATCAGGCTTACCATATCAATTCGGCACAATCGTGCGCGCACAAGCAACTCAAGACGTAAATGACAATAGCACCATTCGTAGTATCAGGTCAGTTGCTTGCGCTCAACCAGCTAGCGTTTACGATCCACTGCCAGCTCCAGGAGCACTGGTGGTCTCTTATCCAGACGGTCCACCCGGTCCTTCTCCCACATTCTCATGTGCACATACAAAATTTGCTGACTTAACATCTTCGAGCGGCTGTCTCAACAATGGAGATGACAGCAGCGACGTTTTAACTGCATCGAATGGCAACGGAGACTATCCGGTGAATAGTACATCCTCATTAGTCAACGGCTCAAGCTCATGGCCACTAGACTCTGTTGATACAAATCACCTTGCCCATAATGCGTGCAAAGTTGCGTTCTACGATTGGCTTAGACGGGGCGGCACTAAGGTAAACGTAGGGGCCATTCTTCCTCAAGTATTTATGCAATCCTTCCTCCCAGTGCCGAATGACATAAGCTGGTCTTCAGCTATGCAAACAGGTCCTATCCCTGTACCGGCGCCCCAAATACCTGGTGGCGTAGCACATGTCTGGAGATTCAGAGCAAACGGTGATATTGAGTATTTCAGAAAAACGGTCAACCCACTGAATTTCTCCGTCGTAAGCGAAAATCAACTTTGCATGGAATCTTTGTCCTGCATCAAAAACAGCGCAGTCGAAAAAACTGTCGGTGTTTATCTGGGTCCTGCTTACAACGGGACTGCAGGTTTCGTCAAATTCAAGCACACTTACGATTTATATATCCGTGACCATGGTCGCAATCCAGGTCAGACATCGGGTGGCAACCAACACAGAGGGGAGCCAATGCTCGACCCTGCCATCAATTCCAAAATCTTACCCAACTCTAGAATAAAAATCGCTGCCAATGCAAATAATGGTTATTTTGAAGGAGACACCATCAGCTATCAAAATATTGGAGCAAAAAAGAAATCGGAAAGTCCCCCAATAGGTGGCGGAGCAGTGCCTTTGGTTGGAAAACAAAATGATTTTGCCCACAAGTTTGGTGGCACTCCACCGGCCCCAGCGGTGATAGACACGACACCTGGAAAATACCGGTCCTTTTCATATGGTTCTGGATTACGTCCTACATATCAAACTAACGGAACCCTGGCAGAAATTCGCTTTCGCCGCCAGGTTGATGCATGGACTATCGACAGCGACGGCAACATCATGTTCTTTGACAGTGGATATGTCCAGCTAAAACCTTAGTTTTTCGTGTCAGATACTCTTTTGTAATTGTTGAATGCTCTGCGCACGAGTTCCTGAGCTTCGCCTTTTTCAGACTCGTCTAGAGCGTCATAAATTTCAGAAATACTACTTGCATAGTCGCTAACATCTTGATGATAAATGGAACACACCACAGACTGAGCTTGTAGCAATGACTTTTTGCAAGCTTCCTCGCGCGAATCGCCCTCAGCTTCAAAAGATCTTCCAACCACTGACTGTGCCGCCTTGTGAGCTACTGGCTCAGATTCGGAATAGACCTTGACACAAATATCCTGATGTCCTTTTTCGTGCGCCACTACATTTGGTGCGGGGCTTTTAGGAAGCCAGACAAGAATAGGGGCGCTTAATATCATTTTGACATTTTTAATTTTCAACCGAACAAAAGTTTTGCCAGTGCTCATGCGGCTTTCTTCTAGAATATCAAAATCAAAATTAGTCTGACATCCAAATTCCCACTCAGTCAGGGCTTCCTGACCTTGTTTCAAAAGAGGACCTTGTGAATTGCCTTCGAAATTCTTAGGATCAAAGTATCGAAATTTGATTTCCGGCTTTTGGAGTTCGACATTTACATCCGAAACAGCACAGCCAAATGCCACGACCTGAAGCAAGACGAAAACTAGAGCGACCGGTTTAAATGTTGAAGCGGAAATTGATGCAATCGCCGTCTTGAACTTTATACTCTTTACCTTCAAGGCGCACCAGTCCTTTATCTTTAGCTTGATTCCAGCCGCCGTGATCGTGTATGGCAGAATATGCCACCACTTCAGCACGAATGAATCCACGAGCTATATCGCTATGAATTTTGCCAGCCGCCTCTTGAGCCGGGGCGTCTTTGGTGACGGTCCACGCTCTAACTTCGTCCTCGCCCACGGTGAAGAAGGCTATTTGTTTCAACAAAGTGTAAGCAGCTCTAATCACCTTGTCACGGCTAGCTTCTTTGATACCAAGCGCTTCCATGAACTCTCTGGCTTCATTAGGATCGTTGTTATTTAGTTGAGCGATTTCCATTTCGACTTTTGCACAAAAGCTAATCATCAAAGTGCCAGTGCTTTTCGCCCACTCACTTAGTTTGGACAAAACGGGCAAGTCTTCTTTTTCGAGATCAGATTCAGAAATGTTTGCAACAATCATCAGTGGTTTTTGCGATAAAAACGTATATCCTCTAATGCTCTGCATTTCATCAGCTGTCATTTCAAGCGTTCTGAGAGGTTTTTCCGAAGAAAGATGTTCGTTGAAGCGCGCAAGCAAGTTTTTTTCTTCTTCGGCTTTGTTTTTATCTGTTCCTTTTTTGCGCATGATTTCTTGATCGATTTTGGCAAGGCGTTTTTCTACCACCGACAGGTCCGCTAAAATCAGCTCCAACTCAAGATTCTGCGCATCACGCAAAGGATCGATTGCACCCGAAGGATGTGGGACCGCTTCGTTTTCGAAAGCTCGAATAACGTTGACCAGAGCATCGACCTGACGTAAATTGCTCAAAAGCTGTGGGCTCAATTCTTCTTTCTTAGGGCTTCCAGAAGACATTCCCGCCACATCGACGAGTTCGATAGTGGCAGGCACATTTTTCTTGGGCTTATAGTGCCCGCGCAACCACTCTTGCCTTTCGTCAGGCACTGACACCACGGCAAAATTAGCGCTAGTATCAGCAACAGCCGCGAAACTACGCACCTCAGCACTGCCTCCGCTTATAGCGTTCAGTACTGTTGTTTTACCTGATGTCGGTAAGCCTATGAGACCAACTTTCATGTTCTTACCGCTTTCTATCTCACTACAAACTGGCGGAGAGGGTGGGATTCGAACCCACGTGCCTATTAAGCCATCCGCTTTCGAGGCGGCGCCGTTATGACCGCTTCGGTACCTCTCCTCAAACTTTTCGAAAATTTATTCTAGCATCGAAAGACTTAATGACAACAAATCGACAAGCCGCCCCTACAAGTTCCGCAACTAAAAAAATAAACCGATATCGGTTTATTTTTTTAGTTGATATCAATGTTATAGAGCGTTTTGCCGGACTTACTGGATATTATGACCAGGACGTTTGGCAATACGAACTTTGGTTTCTACTTCGCTTTTCAATGTAGTCATCACATTAGGCATGTCGATGCGGCATTGTCTTTTGATCAATGGCTTAGGAATAAACATTCCACCGTCTACAAAAGAAGCATAGGTCACCATAGTGGCTTTACCACCATCTTGTGGTTCGAGCTTCCAATAGCCTTTGACTTGTTTGAATGCACCTTTGATTCTGGTCCATTCCATGTAATAAGGTCCCTTTTCTTTCACTTTCAAAGTGTAGGTGAAGGTTCCAACCGGACCCGATGGGGCAACAGTGTGCGAAATAATCTTTTCCGAACCGTTATCTTCGAGCACTTTGCACGCTTTGACCATCCCGAAAATGCGGTAGGCATTATCGTAATCCGACAAAATCTGCCAAATTTGGTCTGCCGGGGCTTTGATAAGTTGTTTGCAAACAGCGTAAGAATCGCCGCCAATATCAGATTGAGAGATAGCGACCTCATCAGTTGCAGCCTTAGCAAGTGCTTGATTTGAAGTCGTTTGAGGGAACGCCAGCGAAAGAGTGGACAAAAGGGTCAAGGTCAAAATGCCTTGAGCTGCCTTCTGGCTGACATTTTTGATTGAGTTAGTTTTGTTATTCATGAATTCCTGGTTAAACACCAAATTTTCCTTTCTGCCATGACATTTAGAGAACGAGGAATGCAGTCTGTTTGCATATTCCTTAAAGCGGACCTGAGGAGACTTAAGACTTAAGTTGGTGTCAAATACAATACTGAAAATTTTCTCATTGTCAACGGTGCTCCGGTCGATCCTTGGTAAACCAAATATATTCGTCTTTTGCACGCCTCGCTTGACATCCGACCACTCTGATTATCAGGCGAAAAAATTGAACGTTGACATCATGCCACAACTACATTCTGCAAAACAAGTAATTATATTTCAACATCGCAAAGCCGGATCGTTACAGGCGCATATCTAAAAAATAGCTTTGAAATAATCACCCACTATCACTTGAAATGGCTCCTGCACCTGATATCTGACGCTCGAGAAACGAAATTTCATCCTCTCGAGAACTGATAAACCCATCCAGCTTTGCTTCGAGGGCGCAAGTCAAGAGGGCGCCTATTTTTGGACCTCTCGGCACCCCCATATCGATTAAATCTGCTCCCTTGATTAAAAGTTGCACAGAACTTAACTCATTTAGATACAAAAGGACCATCCTTCTCACTTTAGTACCTGGTGAAGCAAGACTTCCTACTATGGCAAGCGCTTCTTCCGGCTGGTCTTTGAAAAGTTTGTATATTTCGCTTCGTTTTAGCGTTTTTGACTTGTGCCCAAGCCCAAGCTCGATGGCCTTGGCTCTTATGATGATGTCTTTGTGATGGTTACTTAGCTGCAATCTATCGAGCGCTTCCTGGAGCCCGGCTTTAGTCAGACGAGCAAGCAATAGCCCCAAATAAACTATCCACTCGTCTTTAACTTTGTATCTAGCAAGCAGACGCTCGGCTCTTCGTATATGAACTCTGCTTTTGGCACCATATTTCAATTTTTCATGCAAAAAGCGCAAGCCCCCGCCCAAACGCTCGAGCAAATCTAGAGCCTCAAGACGCTTTTCAGATTCGAGAATATATCGAATCTCTTCTTTCAGTCTCACTCCACCAAGACCGTTGAACAGTCCGACGCTAATGCCTCTGCACGCTCTGTATCGAGTTTTGGGTTCGAGATGAAAACCCAGTTTTGCAGCAAAACGCACTGCTCTTATGATTCGGGTCGGATCTTCGATAAAACTGAAAGGATGCAAAATTCGAATCACTTTCTTTTGAAGATCATCGTATCCGTTGTATAAGTCAATTAATTCGCCAAATCTATTAGTTGCAGGGTGCAAACAAACTGCCAGAGAATTAATGGTGAAATCTCGTCTATAAATGTCCTGGCGCAAAGAAGAAGCTTCCACCACTGGAAGAGCCGCCGGAAATTCATAATATTCGGTACGCGCGGTGGACAAATCAATTTCACGAACCGATTTTATGGGACTGGAAAGAGTGGCGGTCTGAAATCGTTCGTGACTGACAAGAATTTCGAACTTATCTTTGTATTTAGAAGTCAGTTGCTCCGCCAATTTGATAGCCGATCCATCTTCGACCACGAAATCGAGATCGAATTTCAAATCCCCGGCTGGCGTGACACCTAATATAGTGTCACGTACAAAACCACCCACAACGTATGCCACCATATTCAATTCGGCTGCTTCTTTGCCGACAATAGTGAATAGCTCCAAGATTTCTGGATCTACGGTTTTAAATTTCTTTTCGAATTCTTTTTGTCTTTTGGCGCTGGGCGTAGCCGACTTTCGCTCAGGAAGAAATTCTTTGGCATCCTGACGTGTCTCACCATATATGGGGTCATGGACCAGATTGGACGGACCATGTGCTCTTTTCACTCCATGCCCGTACACAGCTTCAAGCACGTTCTGGCGCGTAACCAGTCCCAGCAATTCACCATCATCTGCAAGCACAGGCAATCGCCCGATGTCTTCCACCACCATCAATTGTTGAATCTGCTCCAGGCTGGCATCGGGAGGCACACTGACCACAGGGCGACTCATAAAACCCTGTACCGGCGCGTGATCCAATTTATGATGAATAGCCTGGTCTATATCACGACGAGAGACTATACCCACTACGTCAAGACCTTCGCAGACCACAAGTCCGTCTTGACCTAATCGGATCATCAAACGATGCGCCTCCGCCATGCGCAAAGATGGTCGTATCGTGCGAACAGGCGTCGTCATTAGATTTTTGGCGGTAGGCTGTGGCTTGATCCTGTCTGGCAACAACGATTCGATATGGTCCATGATTTGGCTAACTTTGCCATTCTTCACCACTGCCGAAGCAGCACCAGGGTGTCCGCCCCCCCCCAGAATCTCCATCAATTCGCCCACGTCGAGAACATTTGCATCTGAGCGTGCCACCACATGCACTCGATCTTTCATATGTACGAAACAAAATGCGGCGTCTGCGGATTGAACATCCATCAGAGTTCTGGCCATATGAGCGACACCATCAATGTAACGTTCACTTCTGCTATGCGCTAGCACAATTTTAGTTGCGTGTATTTCCTTGATTTTGCAGCTGGAGAGCAATTCGTTCAAGAGTCCACTTTGCTCTTCACTCCACTTAGGCTTGATCAAAGACGTGATTTGATTTAAATCGACACCGAAAGTCATTAAATACGCGAGTGCTTTTGCGTCCGTTTCGCTCGTGCCTGAAAATGTCAATGAACCTGTATCTTCATGGATTCCCAGGGCAAGAAGAGTGGCTTCGAATTGATTCAATACGAATTTTTGCTGACGCATTTTGTCTACCAAAATCGAAGTGGCTGAACCGACCTTAGCCACCACTGAATCTTCGCTAGCATATTGCAAGAGACCGTCAGATTCTAAACGATGATGGTCAAAAACAGTAATTTTCACTGTTTTCGGATTCTTGCTCATCTCTTTTTGTATGAACTTAGATATTGGCTCTGGAAGCCGCTCTACGTCCTGACAGTCGACCACGAATATGGAGGTAACCTGACTTAGATCAAGATATTTCGGCTCTATTGCTGGAAGCGAACTTCTGTTCAAGCTGAGATATTCGCGCACACTTCCGACTATCGGTTGGCTCAGAACCATTTTAGTTCCTGGATAGAGTTTGGTCACTGCAAACTGAGACGCCAGGGCGTCGAAATCAGTATTGTTATGAGTGACTACAATTTCCACTTACAGTTTATTTGCTTGAGTGCTTGGGTAATCTTATAGATTATGCCACTTTTCGATTTTGCCCAGGTTTATGTAATAGCCTTCTTCATCGGAAGCGGTTTCATTATTTTGAGTTTTTTCCTTGGACACATGCACGATGGCGATTCGGGGCATGGAGATGCCGGACATGGTGGTCATTTGGATTTTCATGGGCATCACGATGCCGGTCACGCGCATCTAGACCACAGTGGTCACATGCACGACAGTCACGGCGCTCATGATGATCCAAGTGGTCATGACTCAGGTCACTCGCATGGCGATGATCATTCTCACCAGTCTGATACTCATTCTCAAGCGCGAGGTCACCATTCTTCGAGCGCCAGCAATAATTCCCAGAATGACCTGGTCTCCAACGTAGGGCGCATCGCCTTTTCTCTTTTAAGCCCGATGACGATGTCACTATTTTTGATGTTTTTTGGCATTGTGGGTTATTTCAGCCTTAAACTTTTTCCCGCTATAGGTCTTCTGACGCTGATTCCGTCCCTGATTGCAGGCGTACTGGCTGTCAAGATTTTCAAACGACTGATAAGTCTGATGATGAGCAAATTATCTGGAGCCACTCAAATTAGCGAGTGGGCGGCAGTGGGGCAGGAAGCTGAAGTGATGTCCACTATCAAAAATGGAAATGTCGGCGAAATTTCATACATCATCGGCAACAAAATGCACAATGGCATTGCCCGATGTACAGACAAATCCATAATGATCGAAAAAGGCTCGAAAGTAATAATTACCGACCTCGATGGATCTACAGCCATTGTAGAGCCGCAAAAAGATTTTTCAGTCAAGTAGATCAAAAAAATAAACCGATATCGGTTTATTTTTGTGTCCAGGATTTGAACTCGGGCCGATTCGTCG
This sequence comes from Cyanobacteria bacterium TGS_CYA1, assembly GCA_026129135.1. GTDB lineage: Bacteria > Cyanobacteriota > Vampirovibrionia > Obscuribacterales > Obscuribacteraceae > Aved-18. The sequence continues at coordinate 99,687 of JAHCIQ010000009.1, forward strand.
CCTTTTAAAAAGGGAACTTAAAGCTAGACCTGCTAACTTAAATTAGCGCCCCAAATTAAGGAGTATTTTTATGGACCTTATGTCGATGACTATTATTGGCGTCGGTATTGCTGCTTTCATGATTATTTTGTTTATGCTCCCCACTCTCTATCAAAAGTGCGGACCTAACGAAGCAATGATCATATCTGGAGGTGGCAGCCAGCCTCGTATCATCGTGGGCGGCGGTACATTTCTTATTCCTTTGTTTAACCAGAAAAACCTTCTCAGCTTGGAAATCATGCCTATTGAAGTGCGCTCTCACGCACCCATGATTACGAGAAATGGTATTCCGATTTTCGTCGAGGGCGTCGCTCAAATCAAGGTCAAAAGCGACGAATCATCAATCCATACTGCGGCTGAACAGTTTCTAGGTAAAGATCTGGACGAAATTCAGATGGTCGCACACGAGACATTAATGGGTCACTTGAGAGCGATTCTAGGCACCATGACAGTTGAAGAGTTAATCGGTAACTTTGATGAGTTTGCCCAGCGTGTTGCCTCAGTTTCTATTTCTGACCTGGCAAAAATGGGATTGACAGTGGTTTCATTCACAATCAAAGAAATCAGAGATGAAGTTGGATATCTTGAAGCACTCGGTAAAAAGCAGACTGCAGACGTAAAAAGAAGCGCTGCCATTGGCGAAGCCGAAGCTTTGAAAGAAACTCAAATCGCTCAAGCCAATTCACAAAGAGACTCTCAGATTGCTCAGGCGCAAGCCACTGAAGAAGGTGCCAAAGCCAAGCTCGCAGCCGACACCCGTGTAGCTGAAGCCTCGAAGAATTTCCAGGTTAGTCAGGCAAAGTATCAGCAGGAAGTCGCGGAACAAAAAGCAGCAAGCGACATGGTTTACGACATTACAAAAGCAAAGTCGCAGCAAAAACTGATTTTAGAGCAACAGCAGATCAAAATCGTCGAAGCTCAAAAAGAAGTCGAGCTGCAACAAGTAGAAGTTCTCAAAAGAGAAGTCGCACTTGCGGCCGAAATCACGAAACCCGCAGAAGCTGAACAGACCCGCATTAAACTGATGGCTGTGGCAGAACAAGAAAAACGTCGCATCCTTGCAGAAGGTGATGCCCAGGCGACTGAAGCCAAAGCGAAAGGTGAGGCTGAAGCGATAAGATTGAGAGCACAAGCCGATGCTGATGCCACAAGACAATTGGGTCTTGCCGCAGCAGAAGCAGAAAGAGCGAAAGGTCTTGCCGAAGCTACAATCGTAGCCGCCAAAGGTCAGGCAGAGGCTGAAGCAATGGCGAAAAAGGCTGAGGCGTTCAAACAGTATAACGACGCGGCGATGGCTTCCATGGTGATTGAAAAACTGCCTGAACTTGTTCAAGCGGCCGCTCAACCACTGTCCAAAATTGGAAATGTCACCTTGCTTTCAACTGGTGGTGAAACCACTGGTCTTGGCAAGATCACGTCAGACGTCCTGAGCGTCGCGGCTCAAGGAGTGACGATGGTGAAAGGCTTGACCGGTATCGACCTGGTCGATACTATGTCGCGTACTCACAACGTTTTGCCCAAAGCTCAACAAACAAGTCAAGGTCAACAAGCTGCTTCCGGGCAGGCGCATCCAGTGCAAACTCAAAACCAACACCCTCCAGAGCAGAAACAGCCTACAGTAAGCGCAAGCACCCAACCTCCGCTCAAAGGATAAGATGCCGCGCATTCTTGTCACCGGCTCGGGCTCAGTAGGCAAAACCACTCTGGTTAGTCATCTTGGGCCCGAGCTTTCACTTTGCCCAATTGAAGAAATGGCACGCGATTTATGCACCAGACTTGGATATGCACAAATTGGCGACATTTCAGAAAACGAACAAGAACATTTTAAAATAAAAGTTTTGAGCGAACAAATCTCGCGCGAAAATGAGCTCAAGGATTTTATAACCGACCGCGGCGCACTCGATTGTTGGGTGCTCTGGCAGCGCTGGCAACTGTGCAAAGCAATGACTTTTACAAGCGAAGCGTATTATAAAATGGCGCGAGCACAAAGCCAGAAATACACTCATGTAATACTGGTGCCACCATTGTTCGAGCCCGTGGATGATGGTTTCCGCTGGATTGACAAAGATTATCTCAATCAAATTCATCGCATGACCGAACTTGCCATCTTCGACTTTGGTCTTCAGAACAAGACGTATATAATTCGGGAGCAAGAACTCGACAATCGTCTTGTGGAGATAAAAAATTGGTTGTCCCAAAATCAGAATCAAGACCAAGATTAAGGCCAAGACCAAGATTACGACTAATCTGTTTTCTCTCGACCTTTTTTTTGGTCGGGACAATTTTTCTTTCGCCCCAGAATGCCTGGTCAAAAAACTCTAAAGTTGTTTCACTAGCACCATCCAACACCGAACTTATTTATGCCCTTGGCGCAGAAGACAAACTCTACGGAATTTCTTCTTTTTGCCAGGGTAACAAATCTGTAGTTGGAAGCTTCGTAAGCGCGAGTTACGAAAAACTTGCAGTGATAAAACCAGACATCATCTTACTTGTGCAGGGACAGGAAGCACTTGCATTTCAATTGCAGAAGAGACATTACAAAGTAGAGATTCTTCAAAACGAAAAAATTGGCGATATCTCGAACAACTTGAAAAAAATGGGTCGCCTTTTAGACAAGGAAAAGGACGCTTTGGAGCTGAGTCAGAAATTTGACTATCAAATAAATGAGCTCAAAAAAATTACTGCTTCAGGTCCAATTTGTAAGACACTCGTCTGCGTTTGGGCAGAACCCATTATTTGTGTCGGCAAAAAATCTTTCATAAACGACCTTGTCACTGTATGCGGTGGCGCAAATGTTTTATCTGGAAAAGATCTGGGTTATGCTCGAGTTTCACAAGAAACACTTTTAGCCAGTCGCCCCAACCTCATAATTTTGCCAAACGAAGCTCTGGGAACCAAAACTCTGAAAAAGATGCCCTGGGTCAAGCTATGTCAAAGGTCAGGCGTTCAAACTCACTTCTTGCCCAAAAACAAGTCAGACTTTTTATCAAGACCATCCCTTCGGGTGATTGAGGGACTCGCCTGGCTGGCCTTGAAACAACAGCCCAAAGAGAAGTTACGGATAAATCAATGGTTAGACACAGCTAAACTATCTTTGTTTAAGAAGAATATCAATTCAAGATCTGGCTAGTTTTGCGGCTTTGAGCTGTTTATAACAATCTTCCAACTTTAGTCAGCCTTTTGGACGACGTTTGGGTCAATAAACCTGGCTATAATTTGGGAAACTACTCTCCAAAGAGTCATTTCAATGGGTCATCTCATAGTCTGCGGCGTCAATTTTCACTTTCATCCTCTTGCCATTCGGGAGCATCTTGTCATTCCTGACTCCTGCCTGAAACACGGCTTGATGGCTCTGGGGCAGTTTCCACACTTAAGCGAAAGCGTCATCTTGTCAACCTGCAATCGTACCGAAGTATACGCAGTGGTTTCAGACGTTTCCAAAGGTTTTGCCGAGATCGAAAGCTTTTTCCGCTCGGTCCAACAAGTCAGCGACCACGCTTCTTTGAGTCCTAACTACAAACTCATGGGCGATGACGTAGCTCTACATCTAATGCGCGTAGCATCCGGTCTAGACAGCATGGTTCTTGGCGAGGGACAAATTATGTCCCAGGTCAAATTTGCCCACCAGTGTGCTCTTGAGGCAAAAACCGCTGGCGCTGTGATGGATAACCTCTTCAAATCGGCGCTCAATTGCGGCAAAAAAGTCAGATCGCAAACTTCGCTCGGCAAAAGAGCCGTCTCAATAAGTTCGGCAGCAGTAGAAATTGCCAAAGACTATTTCAAAGAGCGCAATGTCGAATTCGATAAATTGAAAGTGACCATACTTGGCGCTGGCAAAATGGCAAAGATTTGCTTGAAGCACATGCTTGGCTCCAAGAAAGCACCTAAAGAAATTCGTGTGGTCAACAGAACCAAGCGCGATTTGCTAGATTGCTTCCAAGCAAGCAAAGTTTCTGCCCCGCGAGTAATCGAAGTTAACGAGACTTTCACTTTCGAGGAGCGTCACCAGGCCATCGCCCAGTCAGACCTGGTACTTGTGGCAACTTCTGCTCACCGACACCTTTTGACTAAAACCGAGACAGAAAAGACGCTTTCAGGGTTGAAATCAAAATGTTTGATTGTCGACATTTCGGTTCCTCGCAACGTCGACCCCGAGCTTGCCACTATAGATGGTATTACTCTCAAGCACACCGATGACCTGGCCGAACTGGTGAATAAGAACCTGGACGAGCGCAAAAGAGTTGCTCAGGAAGCAGATGACATTATTTTCGCCTGCCTGGATGAATTTACATCCTGGCAAAAAGCACGTTCTGTCGTTCCAACAATCACCGAGTTAAAAGAAAAAGTAGAAACCATTCGACAGGCTCATATTCAGGGTGCCGGCTCGGTGGAATACAAGGCGCTCAGTCGCGAAGAAATTGCTCGCATGGAAGAAATCAGCCAGGCAATCGTCAATCAGATTTTGCACATTCCTATGGTAAATCTAAAGGCGGCTGCATCATCTTCTGATATTCAAGCACTGGCAAGACAGGCTGAAACACTACGCAATCTCTTCAATTTAGACCCACTATCGAAAAAATGCGCTTTCTCACAATCGCAAATGCAACTGCAGCCAAACGAGAACAGCCAACTCAGTCAAAATCATCCGGTTCAACCCGGAAAACAATAGGATTGGAAAAGTGAGAGTTGGCACTCGATCGAGCAAGCTAGCTCTTTATCAAACTAATCATGTAGTTTCGTTGTTGAAAGAATTGCATCCTCAATTGGATTGCGAAGTAGTTACCATCACCACATCTGGTGACGCTCAAAGGAGTGTTCCTATTGCCGAAATTGGCACTAGAGGCGTATTTGTTAAAGAACTGGAAGAAGCCCTGCTTCAAAAAAAAGTTGATTTCGTCGTACACAGCTTGAAAGACATGCCCGTTGAAATTCCTGATGGTTTGTCGCTTGTAGCCACTTTGTCCAGAGAAGATTCTCGTGACGTAATTGTCTCGCGTGACAATAAATCACTTGAACAGATTCCCAAAAACGGCACTATCGCGACTTCGAGCCGTCGTCGCATCGCTCAGTTGAAAAAACTATATCCTTCCTTCAAATTCGTCGATATCAGAGGCAATATCACCACTCGTTTGCGTAAGATGGACGAAGGCGAATGCGATGCCATGATTCTTGCCGCTGCCGGTCTGCACCGATTAAATTTAAAAGACAGGATAGTGAAATATCTGTCTATAGAAGAATCCACTCCCGCTGCCGGACAGGGAGCGCTTGCTATCGAATGCCGAATAGACGATACCAACACTTTTTCGACGCTTGCAAAGCTTGACGATTTAAAAACCCGTATAGAAATAAGCGCCGAAAGGGCTTTTCTAGGTGCTCTTGGAGGTGGATGCTCGATTCCTATCGGAGTATCTGCTTCTTTCGATCAAAAAAATAACGAACTTACCGTCGCGGGTGTTATAGCCTCAATCGACGGTAAATCGGTGCATCGCAGCTCCTGCAGGAAAAAATTCGATGCAAGCACTTCTGGTGCAAGCGAGCTTGGATATGAGTTTGCCAAATCAATGCAAACTGACGAAGTGGTCCTCATACTAGAAGAACTCAAAAAAGAGGAAAGCCGAGTTTCGGCTCCGTAATAATGGCTAACCACTCGAGTCTTTCCGGCAAACGAATTCTCGTCACCAGAGCCTCATTCAATCAACAGACCGAAGACGACCTTACCAGTCGACTGACTGAAAAGGGCGCAAGCGTAGTCGAGAAGCCACTTTTGAGCATAGACCCTCCATCTTCATACGAAGCTTTAGACAGAGAACTAAATGAATTGAATAAGTTCGACTGGATAGTTTTTGCCAGTCCCAGAGCGGTCGAGAGTGTAATTTCGCGCTTGATTATTTTGTTCAATTTGACTAATGCAAAAGAAGCGTTGACATTTTTCCAAAACTCAAAAGTGGCTGTAGTAGGCAAATCCACTGCCAACTGCCTGAAAAATTTTGGCATTAAAGTGGATTTTCAGCCTAAGAATTTCAGTGCAAACGATCTGGTGAAAGAATTTCCAGTGCGGGATCTTGCAGGATTGAAAATTTTCTGGCCTCGAACACTTGCCGGCGAATCTACCATTCATGATGGGCTCCAAGCTCTTGGGGCACGGGTTATAATGGCTGAAGCATATTCTTCTAACCTGCCAAAGTCTAGTGAAAATCTTGCACTTGAGCTTGCAAACCTGATGAATAGCCAACTCGATGTAGTGACATTCACAAGCTCGCAAACGATTCGCAATTTCGTTTCGGTGCTCGAATCTCAAAAAATCTGTCAAAAACTATCAGATCGTTATCCAGATGTAATCGTGGCTGTTATCGGTCCTAAAACAGCTCAAACAGCAATTGAAATTTATGGCAAAGCAGATGTCGTGGCCGGGGAATATACTATTGAAGGGCTAGTTTCGTCCCTCGAGCGCTTTTTGCAGCACAGCTGAAATGAATCAGGAAGACCAGCTAAACATCCTCGACACTTGCATAGACCGAATTTCTGACATGGATGGTCATGTAGTTCGTTTTGCCCAAAGCCCGTGGGATGCCGATAATTTAAAGCGACTGGCAGAACATTTTTCCATTCTTGCCGAAATCTCTAAGACCAAAGAACAGATGCGCCTTTCTGATATTTACGATATTGCCTGTTCAGGACAAAATTTGTGCACTACTATCATTGCGCGTCAGCCTGACGACGTAATCGTGTACTGGCGCAGCTTCAAAGAGATGCTCAGTCAAATTCGCAGCCTTTTCGAAAAAGAAAAAGAACGGATCCTTACCATGCCCGATGAGCGAGGACAGCGCGGGGTGCAGAACCATGCTGGGCAAAGCCAGAATATGCCTACGTCATACGATTCGACAGCAGGTTATGACACTTACGGTGGCTCCGGGGCTTCAGGCGCTCCAGGAGCGTTTAGAGCCTCCGGCGCTTACGATGCTTACAGCTCGACAGGAAATGCGGCTCTAAATTCGCCCGGTAATCCCCCCGGAAACTCGCCTGGACACACTGATGCATTTGGCTCTTTTGGTGGTTCGGGACCTCCCGCAAGTCCATCCCCACAAACTGCAAATGCCAGCTCTAGTGTAGGTGCGCATTTGAAGTCCGGGTTTGGCACGAGCTCTGTATCTGAAGCTTCAATCAAATTGCCGCCTTCTTCCAATTTGCCTCCGTCAGCTTCTCAATTTTCACTCCGGGCTCAGCAACCGCCATCTAACCCATCCCAAGCTGGTGCCACCACACAAGCGCCGATGCAAACTCCAATGCAAACTCCGATGCAAACTCCGATGCAATCTCCAATGCAGACTCCAACCCCTGTTCCGCTACCATCGCCCGCGCAGGCACCCGTGCAAAATCCTGCTCAAACACACAATCAAATGCAAGCGCCCTATCCTTTTTCTACACCAGCTCCGTCTCCCGCACCTCAACAAGCTCCAGCACCACAGATAGTACCAACGCACGACGTCGTGGTAGTGAGCAGTAATATGGAAAAACTGCGAGCACTATCAACTGCTTTATCGCATCAAGCCATTTCCGTTCGTCCCTGCAGCGATTTAAATCAAGCCTGGGAAACGACTTTGAATCACATGCCAAACGGAATTTTAGTCTGTGTTCCAGTGCAAGGCGGCAATGCTTATCAATTCATAAGTCAGATCAGAGCGATTCCCGGCGGAGAAAATATCGCAATCGTTGTCTTAGGTGAAGAGCATGCATTTCTCGAATCGATAAACACGGTAAAAGCCAGAGCTGATGCCTTCCTTGCTTTACCAGTCGAAGTCGATGCCATACTGGAGAAATTCAGATATTTCTTTGGTCGGGGTAAGCCAGAGCTTTATCGAATTTTATGCATGGAGCAAGATCCACTGCAAGCCCAATCTGTAGTTGAGACCCTCGAGCGGGCGGGCTACAACGTTTTGTGGCAGAGCGATCCTTTTGCCTTTGAAGAATCGTTGTTAGCATTCAGTCCAGATTTGATTTTGCTCGATGCAGCTTCGAGTCAAATTGACGGTTTCGAGTTGTCGCGTTACGTAAGGCAGAGTGAGCGTTTTGCCACGGTACCTGTTTTATTCCTCACCGGTGAAAACAATCTCGAGGCCCATATGGAAGGCGCTCGCGCCCTGGCAGACGACTATCTGGTAAAGCCGGTAATTCCAGAATTATTGATCGCAACAGTAGCCGGGAAACTAGAACGGTTCCGCATTTTCAAAAAGCTTTTGAAAAATGACCCACTTACTCAAATCTTGAATTATGACCACTTCGTCGACCTCGCCCAGAGATCACTCAAAGCCAGAGCCAATCTTCCCGGCGCATCGCGAGCGATCCTGACCGTTATAGATATCGACAATCTTAAAAGTCTCAACAACACATTTGGATTCGCTGTCGGAGACCGCACTTTGCTTGCCCTGGTACAAGTGATTCGCAAAGTTTTTCGCCATACCGATTTGATTGGACGCGTTGGAGGCGACCGCATCGCTATCCTCGATTATGGTCTGCCTCTGCGCGAAACGATGGAAACAGTTGATGACTTGCTTTTAAATTTCGCCCAAGTACCGCACAAATCAAAAGGCAATATTTTCAAAGTTACAGCCAGTGCAGGCATTTCTGCGGCGATGGAGCAAGAACGCTTTTCGGACTTGCTTGAGCGAAGCTTAAGAGCCGTTCAAAATGCCAAGTCACAAGGTAAAGGGCGTATTTGTCAGGGCTGAGCAAAACATATATACTATTATCTTCATATCGCAAGGAGAATCCGACCGAAGATGACTAATCTGGTCACGGAGTCAGCCAAATCGCGACTCAACATAAGCGAATCTCAATTTGATCCCATTTACCGTACGCGTCGTATGCGTTCCAGCCAAGCGCTTAGAGCCATGGTCCGCGAAACAAAAATCGACCTGAAAAAACTTATCCATCCGCTTTTTCTAATTGAAGGCAGAGGCAAAGATAAGAAAAATCCCATAAATTCGATGCCTGGCTTCTGTCAGCAAACAGTCGAATCAGCCCTGTTCGAGCTAGAAAATATTCAGAAACTAGGTCTGGGTTCAGTGATTCTTTTTGGCATACCAGACCAAAAGGACACAGAAGCCAGCCAGTCATACGAAGAAGCAGGCATAATTCAACAAGCAATTCGGGCTTTTAAGAAAGAGTTTCCCGAACTGGTCGTAATCGCCGACACCTGCTTGTGCGAGTATATGAGTCACGGTCATTGCGGTATCGTATGCGATGGGCAAATTGAAAATGATGCGAGTTTGAACATTTTAGCCAAAGCGGCTCTGGCTCAAGCTCAAGCTGGTGCAGATATAATAGCTCCTTCCGACATGATGGACGGAAGAGTTGCAGCGATTCGCCAAACATTAGATGAGAACGGTTTTTCAAACACTCCAATAATGGCTTACAGTGCGAAGTTCGCTTCAGCATTTTATGGTCCATTTCGCGAAGCTGCTCAATCGGCACCACAATTTGGTGATCGTAAGAGCTATCAAATGGATCCTGCCAATGGACGTGAAGCCTTGCGCGAAGTGGAATTAGACATAATGGAAGGAGCTGATATCGTGATGGTGAAGCCAGCTTTGCCCTACCTTGATGTCATTCATGCTACTCGACAAATTACAAACCTTCCGGTGGCGGCATACAACGTTTCAGGCGAATATTCGATGGTCAAAGCAGCTGCTCAAAATGGCTGGATTGACGAAAAGAAAGTTGTAGAAGAAGTACTAACTTCTATAACCCGAGCAGGAGCCGACTTGATAATCACTTATCACGCTAGAGACTTTGCAAACTGGACTAAGGCTCAAGCGTAACCCACAAGTAGGGTATAACACTGTTAGAGGGAACAAGGGAATGAAAACCAGCACGGCTTACCAAATCAGCTTCGCCAATCCTTTTGCCGATCTTTATCTCGACAAGGAAAACGGTGAGTTCGCTCTGGATTTTCGTCGTCAGGAAATCACCATTTATTTAAATCACACCCAGTATCAAGCTCTTGTTTTATTAATTCAGCAAAGCATGGAAGATGAAAACTTCATCGAATTGCTCAACTGGCAACAGGATCCCTTGCAGTGCGAAGAGAATCACCTCATTGAAGTCTGTGGGCTCGAACATATCGTCTGCATGTCGTGCACACCAGCATGTGAGCGAGTGAAGCTAACCTTTGACATAGGCGTGGCAGTCGACCTTTCGTTTGCTGATTATCAAGGTCTTTCTCAGTTGATCAAAGAAGCCCAGGCAGACTTAGAATGGCGCCGTGAGCTTCTTAAATGGAATATTTCAGACAATGGCAACGACTTTGCCATGGGTGCTCAGGACTAATTAATAAAAAACGAACCGATATCGGCTTATTTATTTTGGATGATATCGATTTTGATGTCCGTCGGACCAACGGATTTTCATGCTCTAAAAGCTATTGAAGTGCATCCAAAATGTTATAGTGGTTTATATCCTTACTGACATCCACATCCCAGTTTGTGCGCATTTCGTCTATAATTAGACCTTACAGATCGTTGGGTGCGGCGAAATCCGACGAACCTGGTCAGGGGGGAAACCCAGCAGCCATAAGTTGAGTATTTTGGGTGCATCCAGCGATCTGAAAATAAACAGGGTGACAGGCGAGAATAATGACCAATAAAGACTCTAAAGCTAATTCAAGTACCAAGGATTCAGGAAACGGCAGTGTCGAGACTGAATCTGGCGAACCTAGATATTTACTTGGACAAATCCTTGTCGACCTCAATTACATAACTGTTTATCAGCTAGACGAAGCTCTTAGCATCCAAAAAAATGATGTTAATGCCGGCAGAGACAATAAACCATTGGGACAAATTCTGCTGGAATTGGGTTATTGCGGTCCTAACCAATTGATTAGAGCAATTCAGGTCCAAGTGGAACTGAGAAAAAAGGCTGAGAGCAAATAAAAAAAGGAGCTAAACTTCTTAATATAGAGGTCGCTTCTTCTTGGGAATAACATCAAAACTTTTTTTCTATTTCGTAGTCGTGATTATTGTCATGATGACTGGTTGGACATGTAGTTCGACCCTCAATGACTTTGTACAATCTCGTCTTCAAGCTGACCGAAAAGTGGGTGTTGCAGCTAAAAAGATGGCAGATGATTTTCAGGTTGTCATCGCTATGTGTAAACGTTTGGCGGGACAACTTTCATCATCGTCCGATTTCAAAAGCGCCGCTCTCAAAAAGAATTCGAATGCAATCGCTGAAGAGATGAACAAAATTCTTTCGCAGGAAAGATTCACTGGCACGGGCTGCTTATTCGATAAGAATGGAAAAGTGATTTACAGCACAGAGCCGCCAGCAGCGGGCTTTAATGCGCAAGCTTTCGAGTCTTTCCGCAATGTGATGCGCGATGGAGAAACTTTCTGCAATTTTTCCGAACTGAATCTTTCACCCGGTTTGAGTATTTCCTGTCTCGTGCCAATGACTGATCCTTCTGGCAATATTGCTTGTGTACTTGGAATCATTCAGCCCTTGAACATGGAATTTCTCACCGGAGAAATGACTAAACTGAGCCTCGATGAAGCTGATCCCATAACAAATATGGATGTCGTTCTGCTTTCAAGCAGAGCAAATCGCATCGTAAGCATCACTCCAAGCCTGGTCAGAAGCGGAGGGAGCTTTATTCCAGACCTTAGTAAGAACGGCGTAAAGGCCATTCCAGGCTCTCCCTATGGTTTGGTTGCGCCTTTACTGAAGCCATTTTTCCCGATCGACTTAAAACGTGCTGATAAAAGCTTCGAAAAAGATAACCGCTGGTGGTATCAAGTTCCTTTCTTAAATCCTGGCGACAAGAAAGAATACGCAAGAATTTTACTATCTACGCCATTGACCGACTCTCCTTCTAAATTTATTGGATCGCTTGTTGCAGCACTTGGATTTGGAATCGTCGCATTCGTCTTGAGCTTGATTTTTTCTGTGGCCATCAATGCCCAGGTGCGAAAGCCTCTGCGTTTTTTGATTTCGCGCACCAAAGATATAGCCAACAAAAAGGCGATAATCCAGTCGTTAGATCAACTGCACGGCGAATGGATGGAACTGGGAGAACTAATTGATACGGCTGTTTCCACCATGCGCTCGTCCACTCAGAATTTGAAATCGAAAATGCACGACCAGAAAGAAGAACTGGCCGAAAAGAGCAAACAAGCAGAAGAAGCAGCACTCAAGCTAGAGACACTGAGCAAACAGATAAGCACGCAAACTCGTCAGATTTCGGAAGTCTCCAAACAAATTAACCAGGCAAACAGGCAAGCTGTAATCTTGCAGCACAAGCTAGATGCAGTGCTTCAATCATCGACTGAAGGTTTTTTGATCATCGATCAATTTGGCAACGTACTTTCAGCAAATCCAGTTTTTCTAAACTGGGTAGGTCTTTCGGAAGGTCAGACTTCAGGTAAGTTGTGCTTTGACCTGGTCAGACGTCCTGACGCCGGCAGAGCTAGTCTTGCAAGCATTAATTTTGCTCGCTCGACCGACCCGAACATCGTGATTAATAATTTTCATCCCGAAGGTGTTGTCTTTCATGCAAGTCAGGACAAAAAAATCGAAGTTCTGATGCACTTGCAACCAATAACTGGCGAAGACAATCAAATTCAAGGCTATGTGATGGTTCTGCGCGACAAATCAATTCGCAGCGAAAATGCTCAACTGCGTCAAGAACTGGTCGCAATGCTGAAAGACGCCATCAGAGCTCCTCTGGCGCAAGGAGAATCCAGATGGTCAGCCATAATGTCGCAAGCGACGAATAACATGCATCCTCAAGTGGCGAAAGCGCTTGCGGAACTTCACTCCAATTATCAGAATCTGCTTGGAGTGGTCGATAGCTATCTTATGATGTATGGAGGAATTGTCCCAGAGCCAGTGGCTCCGCGAGACTCCATAATCATTTCTCGACTGGTCTCGGATTGTCTCGAAGAAGTGAGCCCGATTGCTCAGCAAAGACAACTTATGCTCGACTACAAAGCTGCTACAGGTTTACCTCAAGTAAGCACGAATAAAGAAGCAGTAAAAAGCATTCTCACTAATTCGTTAAATAGACTGATAGATGCCACTGCTCCCGGTGGGCGAGTGCGAGTGGAAAGTTCCATCCGGAACAAAGAAATGCGTCTAAGCGTGACCAGTTCTGGCCCTGGACTGTCTGAAGAAGAAATCGCAGACATGTTCGCTGGCTTCATCGAAGGCAAGCACACCGAAAACACCTACAGTCAGCGTCTTTCCATGTATCTTGCACGAAATAACGTTGAGCGCCTGGGCGGTAAAATATGGGCGGAATCAGAAGCTGGACGAGGTATAGGGATTTATTTCACTCTTCCAGTTCACACCAGCAACTAGATTAAAAGCTGAAAAATTTGTCTAAAAAATCAACCGGCTGATAGAATGAAATTAGCGTGCACCAGGATCAAAATTTTTATCAACTTGCTCAATTCCGAGTTCTTCGGTGGCGGGTATTCCCAGCCACTATATCTTACTATTTCATAGGTTCATACTAAAAAAACTGGTCTTATAGGTTCCATTTCAGCTTGATTTGTTTTACCGTTAGGGGTGAAGTTGAATGGACCTCGACCAGAAAAACGAACCGATATCGGTTTATTTTTTTAAAAATATGACAAAGCTAAAATTCAAAATCAAAAAATCAGTTCGCAAAGAAGATGGGCAGGGAATAGCCGAATACGGCGCTCTTCTTGCTTTTGTAGCAACTCTGGTTGCTCTAGCTTTTGCATTTGCTCCAGGAAAACTCGCTCCAGCGGTGTCAAGCGCCTTTTCATCTGTTGCGCAAGAGTTAAACAATGAATCAGATGCAGCAAGTGCAGCAAGTGGCTCCTGAAGAAAGCAAACAAGATTCCACATCCTTCCTACCAGACGTTGGCGATATTTTGTACATCTGCATCATGCAGGTACTGCTCTTTGGTAGACCTTCCTTTCTTTTTCAAGATTGCTCGATTGGATGGCATCTTGCTGCTGGCCAGTTCATTTTAGAGCACGGACAAATTCCTCGAACCGATATCGCTTCATATTCTTTTCCAGATAAACCTTGGGTACCCTATGAGTGGTTTTTCGATTTAATAGCAGCCTGCTTGACCAATCTTGGCGGCTTCAATCTACTGGCTGTTTTTTCGGCTTCACTCATCGCATATGTTTTCGTGAAAACCTATGACTGGCAACGATCACAGAATACAGGACTGAAAGTTGCCACGCTAGTTAGCATTATAGGTATTTTCGCATCAGCAGTTCACTGGCTGGCCCGTCCTCACATCATCACATTCTTGTGCTTTTCTATTTATCTATCGGTTCTGCAAAAGTACGAGCGTAATGCGATATCTGGTCGCAGAATGCTCATTGTCTTAGCACTGACAATGCTTCCCTGGGTCAATTGCCATCCGGCTTTTCCGCTTGGATTGATTCTGATTTCCATTCACCTATTTGCAGCACTGATATCCCGCTCCGCAAAAGACAAAGTGAAATTCTTGATTATAGCCCTTGCCACCACAAGCGCCACCACATTAATCAATCCAAATTTCTTCGAACTTCATTTGTACATTTTGAATTATCTTAAGGGAACGGGCATACTAGCGAACACAGAGGAATATTTATCGCCTGTATTTCACGGAAATATCCATGCTTTCTGCCTTGAACTTCTTATTTTCATTCTTATTATTGCTTTCTACAAATACAGAGGAACCCAAAAGATCTCTTTGAGTTCAGTCCTCATAAGCATTTTCAGTCTTCATCTTGCATTGTCGGCTGTGCGAAACATACCTATTTTCGTTTTAGCGGTCTCTCCTCTAATCGGTTTTCTGATGCAACGAAATACAAATGAAAACGTCGAGATCCAAGGAAAGATCGATGAAGAGAACAAAAACAATACCGAGGTTGACAAATCCAGAAACAAGTTTGCAGAATTCGACCAGCAAGAATTGCGGAGTAAAAAGCGCATCTTGTCTGTTGTTTATACGCTTGTAGTATTAGTTTTGGCATTCACTCCAAACATGAAAACTGGCTTTAATCCAGAAACGACACCAACCAAGACTCTAGATTACATTGATAAGAACTTGCGTCCCGCCCAGGTCGGCGACTGCGGCTTTAACCTGGACAATTGGGGTGGACTGCTCCTCTACAAGCTGAAAATGAAAGTCTTCATCGACGACAGAGCAGATTTTTACGGGCAGGAATATTACGGCAAATACGGCACCATTGTCCAAACAGATCCAGGATGGCAAGGCCTATTGGATCAATTCAAAATCAAATGGATTTTGATGCCCGCAAATGCAAAATTAGTGCAAGCACTATCTATCAATCCCCAATGGTCCCTGGTTGCAAAAGACGAGGCTTCAGTCATTTATCGCCGCCAAAAATGAAATTTACGTCCAAAGGCGTTTCGTAAGTCAAAATTTGATGATATGAAATCTCAGAGGATCGCAAACATGCCCTTAAAAGACTATTGGGTCCCCAGGTTTTTCTATCTGTCCAACACCAGAAAACAGCTAGATAATTCTGCAAATATTTTCGACTTATTCCTCTAAATTTTTCGCGCAAAAAGAGTAGACATTTCGAAACGTGCTTTTTCAATTTGTGGGAATATGGCTGAGCATCAAGATTTTGATGCAAGTGTGAATTCGAATTATCTTTGAGCGCGAAATAATTTGCTGGCAATCTTTCTATCAATCCCGCATCCTCCAGTTCAAAGAGAGGCAACATCACATCGTGAACGGTTGCTTCTAATTTTTGAAGTATGTTATCGAGGTCAATTTTTCCGGCCCGAATCAATTCGTAGACCTTGCGGTCAAAATCGCTTAGAGAGTTAAGTTTCAATTCAACATCTTCTGAACTTTTATTGAACTCGTCCTTTACGTTCACTTTTAGATAAGCCATTTTTTGCTCTGCTTGCGGATGTTCATTAAGTGGAGTAAGCCTGCTCCTCTTCATAAAAATCGGCATGAACAAAGCAGAACCAATCTTCTTTTCACGGTTTTCCATCAAGTCTTTTATGACTGTGGATAATTTTTTGAATATCGCCAAACAAGTAGAATAGGCTATTCCCAAATGTTTATGTATTTGAAAACAATTAAAAGCCAAACCTCGCTCCAGTAGCCAAATCATTTTTAGATATGGTCCGATTTTCCGAACGCCATTAAATATGGTGCCCGCTGTCAATGACGAAATAGTGCCACAATCATTGCAAATACAATCTCGCGACCTGGCAAGCCTTCTAACATTACTGCCCTGACATTCCTTGCAACGCACTTCTTTCGCCAATTTATTTAGAACATAATTCATGCATGTTTGCTCATCAGCAAACTTAGATTCGAATTTTGTCAAAGCAAGAACAACATCATTTGCGCATCCAAACTGGTCATGTGCAAAACGCTCACTACTCATGCGTCTCACCTCCTTCTAAAAGGTAAGACGAAGAATTGATGCAAAGAGTTCAATTTGCCTCCCAACTAAAAAATAAACCGATATCGGCTTATTTTTTAAAGGAGTCAATTAGAAGCAAAAAACGCGGTCTCCACCTCGTTCGATGGCATACTCTAATGATTCAAGAGCCTTGGCTAACAAGTCTTCGTAAGAACTGCCGTGTCGAGGGTGGCTTGCAATTCCGAAACTGGCTGTAATTGAAAAGCTTTCCCAGTTATATGAAATGACCTGAGAACCTATCTTCTTGCGTATACGCTCAGCCACAAGTGCCGCCTGGGCTTGTTGGGTTTGGGCAAAAATAATGGCAAATTGCACTGGACTGTAAACAGCGCAAATATCTACTTCTCGGGTAGAAGTGCGAATAACGTTTGCAATTACCTTTGATATCGCGTCTCTTGTGAGTGGACCATATTTGTCATAAATTTCGTCGACTCTATCTACACTGAAAAGGCAAATGCACATTTCTTGAGAGTAGCGACTAGCACGCAATAACTCGGCCTGCATCTCTTTGGTAAAAGCTTGATGATTGGGAAGTTCTGTAAGAACATCTAAATGCGCTAGCCGTTCAATTTCGATACCCTTGGATTTGATTGCAGCAAGTTCTTTTTCTCTTTCTTTGGAAAAACTTTCCAATTGCCTAACTTTCTCTAAAGTATCTGCTTTGGTCGCTAGAATTTCCTTTAGATGAGGACGCCTTCGCTCAACATCTTCTCGAACCTGAAAGAACGTCAGATTTTTAAAGTCGGCGCTTTTCTTTGTAGCGGTTTTGTCTTCAGTCATGAAACTTAGAGTAAGTTATCGTTTTTTCTTGTGCATTAAATGGAGCTTTCCTTTCGGAGAACTTCCATCTATATGACACCGGATTATGTCCACACAATCATCCTTAGTGACCTTGAGATAACTATGCCCATCCGGTTTGAATTTGACTACAGGTCCATGCTCACAAAGCCCAAAACAGTCAGATTTCTTCAGTTTGAAAATGTTGTCGAGTTCGCATTCTTCAATAAGCATTTTCAGCTGCTTGAAGACAGAGGGACTGTTGCGACGATTGCAGTGCTTTCCCTTTACGCAGACGAGCAATTTATTTGCTAATTCCAATTCTGCACCCCTCAAAGAGTCCGCTTGACAAAGACTTATAATAAGGGCTATTTGGACTCTTGTGGCTTAATTTCTGTAAAGTTGTAGCCTAACTCCCTCGATTTAGCCTTATCCGAAGCTGACAGCTTGTCTTTTCCCAGTTCTGTGAAGCATTGTCCACGAACGAAATAAAACTGGGCAGCATCTTTGTCCTTTAGTTTTTGAATAGCTATAGTGAGATCCCGGACAGCTTCCTTATATTCGCCAAGATAAAACAGTGCGACTCCCCTGTTGCCAAACGCCGAGTAGAAGGTAGGATCCTTTTCAATTGCCTTACTGCAATCGACCATTGCCGGCTTGTACTCTTTTAGATTTATCAGAGCACAAGCTCGGTTAACATAGCCAAAAACATTGTCTTTGTTGAGCTTCAGCGCAGATGTTGCATCAGCAAGGGCTTGCTCATTTTCATTCTTTTGTAGATGCAAATTTGACTTGAACACATATGCATTATCATTGCGGGGATCAAGTTCTAAAGCTTTCTGAAACATCTGGTTTGCATCATCATATTTTCGTTCTGATAATAGCTTGCTGCCCTTCTCAACCATGGTCTGAGCGGTTTCTTTTAATGCCTTGTCGTGACTTTCACCTCTGTACGCACAAGAGCACAAAGTTGCACAAAGGATAAGGCTTATGAAAAATATGAGTGATTTGGGCATAAAAGGTAGCCAGAACAACCGCATAATCTTAACAGGTCGCAACTGCCCGCGCTTAAAACTCTACTTTTAGAAATTAACCGATATCGGTTCGATTTTTTCTTTAAGGTCAAGATCAAAAATCAGCGCGTAAAAATAAAGTTCGGCCTCCATGGTTCTTTTAATATTTTCGGCTTTGCGAAAACCATGCTGTTCGCCTTCATAAGCTAAGTACGCCACAGTGACTTTTTTGTCTTTCAATGCGGCGACCATTTGCTCTGCTTGAGACGGCGGCACGACTTTGTCTTCCAGACCCTGAAAAAAGATTACCGGACAGTTCAGCTTATTTGTGAAATTAATGGGCGAACGATCGAAATACAGACTCGCAGCTTCAGGATATGGACCGATAAGACTGTCCAGATACCTTGACTCGAATTTATGAGTGTCGTTCATCAAGGCTTTTAGATCGCCTATGCCGTAATAACTGCAACCCGCGGTAAAAGTGTCGCAAAATGTCAAAGCGCACAGTGTTGTGTATCCACCTGCGCTGCCACCAGCGATAATTAAACGCTTGGGATCTACAAGCCCCTTGTCGCATAAATATTGCGCGGCACCCTGGCAATCCAGCATGTCTACGATGCCCCAGTTTTTCAGTAAGCGATTTCTGTACTTCCTGCCAAATCCCGTGCTCCCGCCATAATTAACATCAACTACAGCAAAACCTCTACTGGTCCAGAATTGATAAGTGAGATTCAAAACAGCATCAGATGCCGAAGTAGGTCCGCCATGGCTTCGAACTATTAGGGGCGGCTTGTCAATATTATTTACTTCGACGTTCTTATTTTGCGGCGGATAGAAAAATGCATGCGCCAATTCTTTGTTTGCGCCTTCAAATTCAATAGTCTGTGGAATTGAGATAAATCCTTTGTCTATCTGAAGACTAGAGCCCGAGCGCAAAATTTGAAAGCTTTTATCACGAGTGTCGAATTTCACCACCGACCGCACCATATTTGGTGCTCCTGCAATCATCACGATATCGGTGCCTCTAGCCGAGACGTAGTCCATGTCAGTAAATGGAGTCTCTATTTTGCAAAAAGTGTAGTGATTCTTTTTATTATCAAACTCTAATAGCGACAGAAACCACAAGCCTTTTTCGCAATAAACGCTATATAAACTCTTTTCGTCCTCAGCCAAGGCATATGTATTATCAGCGAAGACCCAGAGCGGCAACCCAAATTCAGCAGACATCGAAACAACGGGAATTTTTTTCTCCACAGAAGAAGAACTAAAAACAGTTTCGGGCGCACTAATTTTATAAATATTCCAGAATCCAGATTCTTCATCGACAAAGAACAAAGTTCCATCCGGAGCAAACAAGGGCTGATAGACAGAGTTATCAACACCGCCTGCAACTATTTCTGGTTCTCTTGTCGGATCATTCAAGTCTGCTAAAAACAATCTACTTTCATCCCAGGGCATGTTGGGATGTTCCCAGGCAATAAAGGCACACAGTGAGCCACTTTCGTTCAATCTTGGAAAAGCGAAAAAGTCATGTCCGGCATAAAGTACGATTGGTTCATTGCCAACACTGTTCTGGTCTAGTTCAAGTGAGACGGCTGCAATTACGTTCTGGGGCTCGCCGCCAGCTTCAGGCAGTATTTCCATCACGCACAAAATGCGATTTCTATTTTTGTCGAAAACCAGATCTGCATATCGCCAGGGTCCTTCACAAGACAAGGCGCGAGGCTCTTTTCCACTTGCCGCAAGATAAAGTCGCTGATCTTTATAATTGACAAAAACGATTATTTCTTGAGCGTCCCCAAAAACTGTGCATTCCGGTAAAACGGCATAAGCACCGCCGCCATACTCGTGTACGAGAGTACGAGCATTGTATCCCTGCGGAAACATATCCTCCGCACCATGCTTATCATTGCGCACCACAACGTTGCGTCCGCCTTCGAGAGGTCTGGTTTCAAGCCAATAAACAAATGGATCAGAACCGTTTGCACTTTTAAAACCAAATTGCGATTCCTGCAATTTGATGCTCCCACCAGCGATTTCTTGAGCACCAATGGGACTTTGCCAAACTTTTCTCTTATTCGATGATTCAGTCTGATTCATTTTCTATTTGATTTTTTCGCATTGCAAAATTGATTAGCGCCTGCTCCAAAGTCAATTTGCCTCGCTGCAACAATTCGTGAATAGCTAAGCCTGACTCTATTACCTGTTCTTCTTTGGGTTTTAAATAACGCAAAATATTAGCCAGCATCGACGCGTCGCGAAAACTCTGTTTAATAGCTTCTTTCAAATAGCCTGAGGATAATTCTTCCGTACGTTGGGCTTTTTTCATAATCATCGAAATCAAATCCGGATTACCCATAATTTCACCGATTACGTTTTTAGTTGACTCACGGCTCAAATAGCCACTCAAGCGGAGGAAGTCCAAAAACAAGAGATTGCGCTGGACGTCGTTTGGAACTGAGTTGGTATCTTTGACTGCCTGTTCCAGACTGATATTGGTCTTATGAATTACATTGAGCAGGTCAGCCGCTTTCGCCGATGTCAACTGACTTTTCCAGATCATTTCTTGCAATTTCAAAGTTGCAGTTAAGAGATCCTCCGACAACCAGCCCATTTCGATTAGGACTTCGCCTATCATTTTGTCATTTGCTTGAGCCATTTCCACTGCAGACATCACTTCTGTAGGCGTCAAAAGCCTCGCAGCCACAAGCATCTCACCAAGTCTTATCTTCTGTCCATTCGAATCCGCTTGCGCAACTGGCGGTATGAGCTCTTTTTCAAGTTTGCTTTGAGCCTGCCCCAGATCCAATTGCCCCAGACGAACTTCTTTCTGGAGATTCAAAGCTAGTTCCAAGGAAGGTGTAGAAATTCGATTTAGTAGAAGCAACACGCGTCCCAGCGGCAGGCCCGATGTATCACTGACTCTGAGCGACATATCGAGCTGATCGTCGTTTATACATCTAGCGGCCGACAGCAATTCGCCCAGTCGTGTCCCTTTAGAAGCATAGGCTTCTACCCCGAGTCCAATCAGAGCATCCGAAAGCATCCATTTTTTGCGATAAACCATCCCCATGGCTTCGCGAGCATCGTAAAGCCCGAGCAAGCCGTCTTTTATCATCGATTGAGCTTCGATGGCGGCTCTGATAGTTGCAGGATTGAGCAAATCAAGCATGGTTAAGCACTTGCCAAGCGGCAACCCGGTTTGCTTAGAGAGAGCCAAACCTCTCTCAATATCTTCTTTTGTGACCAGTCCAAAATAATTGAGTAGACTGCCGAGCTTTAATTCCTCCGGCTCACCGGACATGCTGAGGACCCCTTCAATTGCTTAAATCTGCAAAACTGCATTCCATAGTAATTTGCCCTTATATTATGACTACTTATCGTGGAAGGATCACTATTTTTGTGGGACAATAATTATTTTTCCGGCAATTATATGTCCGCTCAAGCGCCTACAAAACAAATCAAGGTCAGATATTTCGCTATCTTGCGTGAGGAACGCGGGCTTGACCTTGAGGAAATCAGCACGAATTGCGAGACACTGGAACAACTCTATAAAGAATTATCGAACCGATATCGGTTTAGTTTGGAAGCGAGCCGGCTTGCAGTGTCTCAAAACGACAATTTTGCCGCCTGGACCGATCCCGTGAAACATGGCTCGACAATAGTTTTCATCCCTCCAGTTGCAGGAGGCTAGACAAATGAGCGACTTAGATTTTCAATTCGAAATTTGCCAGAACAAAATCAATCCCGAATGTCTTGCTGAAAAGTTGCGCTCAGACAAGAGCCTTGGCGGAATTGTCGTTTTTGAAGGACGAGTGCGCAATCAAAGCGAAGGCAAAAAAGTTCTCAAATTAGAGTACGAAGCTTACAAAGCTCTCGCCATACAAGAAGGCGTAAAAATCCTAGACGAAGCGCGTGCAAAACATCCAGAAATTAAAAGTTTGATTTGCGTTCACGCGGAAGGCGAGCTTGAACCGGGTGAACTAGCTGTCTTTGTCGGCGCTGCATCAGCCCATCGTGATGAAGCATTTCTTGGTTGTCGTTATGTAATCGAAGCAGTGAAGCACCGTTTGCCAATATGGAAAAAAGAAACGTTTGAAACTGGCGAAGCTCATTGGGTCAACTGTAGCGAACATCACGGTGCCGCATGCAACTAATCGACAACTATAATCGCAAGCACTCATATCTACGCATTTCAGTAACTGACAGGTGCAATTTACGCTGTTTTTATTGCCTTCCTAAGGACGAAGACATAATCTGGAAGCCAAAAAACAAATTATTGAGTTTTGAAGAAATTGAAAAGCTTTCTAGAATTTTTGTTTCACTTGGTGTAGATAAAATCCGCATTACAGGCGGCGAGCCACTTGTTCGTAACGCTCTTCCTCAACTGCTCAAATCGTTAGGCAAGCTAAAACAATCCGGACTGAAAACTTTAGCTATGACGACTAACGGGCTGCTTTTAGCTAAACACGCTCATGCAATTAGCCAGGCGGGTGTCACGCATTTAAATGTTAGTATCGACAGCTTGCAGCGAGATCGATTCGAGAAAATAACCGGAAGGGACCAATTATCAGATGTTTTGAGCGGAGTCGAAGCGGCAGTTAAATGCGGCTTTCCATCAATTAAGCTGAACGTGGTCGTCATTGCAGGAGTCAATGACGACGAAATTCTAGACATGATTGAATACGCCAATGGGCTCGCACAAAATAGAAGCATGATCAACGTTAGATTCATTGAATTCATGCCCTTTGTGGGCAATGGCTGGAACATCGAAAAAGTTATTCCATATACACAGATATTGCAACAAATCGAATCGAAGTACAAAGTAACACCTCTAAAAGCTGAACCATCTGCGGTGGCAAAGGATTTTGCTGTCGATGGATACGATACCAGTGTTTCGTTCATTACTTCTATGACCGAAAGCTTCTGCAGCACCTGCAACAGGCTCAGACTCACCGCCGACGGCTCGATTAAGCCATGCCTCTTCGACTCATCCGAAATCAGCCTGCGCGATTTGCTTAGAAATAATACAAGCGAAGAAGTGATTATTCAAACAATTTTGGACGCTCTAAAACTAAAACCAGAAGCACACGAACCAGCAGAAGACCTGGCAGCTGATTACAACAATCGATCAATGATTCAGATTGGAGGATGAAAACACGATGAAAGATGTTTCGGACAAAATTTCCACCCAGCGAATTGCCGAAGCGAAGGCGACATTGCGCCTGAGTCCATCAACTGTTGAAAAAATTAAGAATCACAGCCTTCCCAAAGGTAATGCCCTGGAAGTGGCTAAGGTTGCCGCAATTCAGGCAGCTAAAAATACTCATCAAATCATTCCTTACTGTCATCCAATTCCAGTCGATTATGTCGGAGTCGAGTACGATATTGATGAAGACTCGGTTTGTGTAAGAACTATAGTAAAAGCGATTTATAAAACCGGCGTGGAAATGGAAGCCTTGACTAGCGCTTCAGTAGCAGTGTTGACAATTTATGACATGGTCAAAATGTTCGACGAACTGGCTGAAATAGAGGGCGTTACTCTTTTGAGCAAAAGTGGTGGTAAATCAGACTTTTACAAGAAACAAAAATGTCAGGACTTAAGAGCTAAAGTTATAGTACTTTCGGATAGTTTGAGCCAAGGCGAAGGCGAAGACAAATCGGGAAAAACTATTGTCGAACATTTGCTCAGCATAGGATTTGCGCCTGCAAATGTAGAATTACAGATCATCGCCGACGATCCTGATGAGCTGTCATTTTTAGTTACAGAAGCAATCGACAAAAAAGCCTTTGATTTAGTCGTAACCACTGGTGGTACCGGCGTAAGCCCTACCGACCTTACCTTTACTTGCTTGCAAAGTCTCATTGAAAAACCTCTTCCAGGCGTGGTTGAGGCTATTCGAACCTATGGTCAAAAACGCAACCCACTAGCCATGCTCTCACGACAGGTAGCAGGCACCAGAGGCAAGGCTCTGATAGTGAGTCTTCCAGGCTCAAACTCCGGCGTTAAAGATGCGATGATTGCTGCCTTTCCCCACGTGCTGCACAGCCTCGATATGCTAAACGGACAAAAGCACAAAAGCGAGAAGGCGAAGCAAACCAGCGCTTCTAAATAAACATGTTATCTTACGTCGAAGCTCGCAATCTCATAATTAGCTCGCTGAATACGCTCGAAGCTATAAATTTACCTATCTCCGAAAGTCTGCACCACACCTTGGCGGAGCCTGTTATCGCCCCGTTTGAAATGCCATTGTTCGATAATTCTGCAGTCGATGGATATGGTGTACTGGTTAACGACTTGATTAATGCTGATTTGAATAATCCAATCGAACTGAAATTGATTGGGTCACTCGAGGCCGGTACTAAAAATTTGGATGGGCAACCTCGAATAAAACTGGGCGAATGTGTCAAGATCCTGACTGGTGCGCCCGTTCCACCAGGCGTAGAGGCCGTCATCATGAAAGAATATAGCGCTTTTGAAAAACAAACCGATATCGGTTTATTTTTTAAATCGGTCTCTAAGGGCGAGAACATCCGCAAACAAGGCGAAGAGTTAAAGAGGGGAGATCGGGTAATCCCAGCAAATACGCGGATCAACGCTCCTGTTGTCGGAATGTTGGCAAGTCTGGGATATGCAAATTTCAAAGTAATTAAGCAACCCCAAATAGCCATTCTCACAACAGGTGATGAGTTAATTGAACCTGGCCAAAACCTGGCAAGAAATCAAATTTTCAATTCAAATTCTTATGCCATAGAAGCCGCCTGCAGGTCTTTGGGATTGAGCCAATTAATCAAACTACATTGCATTGATACCAGGGAAGATACCATCGAAAAGATGACGCAAGCAATCGAATTTGCGGACGTAATTATTTGTACGGGTGGCGTCTCGGTTGGCGACAGAGACCTGGTGAAACCAGTTCTGGAAGAGGATTTCAAAGTCGAGACCATTTTATGGAGGATCGCCATCAAGCCAGGCAAGCCCGTTTTCTTCGCCAGGAAGAATGAAAAATATTTCTTTGGGTTACCTGGGAATCCCGTCAGCGCCCTGGTTACATTCCATCTTTTTGTAAAGCCTGCCCTGATGAGACTGCAAGGCGTAGCTCCATGCGATCCAGCGCAAAATAGGGCCATTTTGAGCAAAAAAATCAAAAAGAAAGCTGGGCGGATGGAATTTGTCAGAGGTATTCAAAAGAGAACTAAAGATGATAACCTGATGGTTGAGCCGACCCGTGGTCAAGAATCACATATGCTTAGCGGTCTGGCAGCTGCGGATTGCCTAATCCATTTCGACCTGGAAGACGAAGTTTTGGATGAAAATACTCAAGTCGAAATTCAAAAATTGGATTGGCAAAACTATTAGTAAAGGGGCGTCAAATCTATGTCTGAAATGATCACAACCCATGTTTCCGACGGTTATTTCGATGGTTATTTAGCCCTGCCTAATAGTGGTGAAGGTCCAGGCATTTTGCTTATTCAGGAAATTTTTGGAGTCAATTCGCATATTAAAAAAGTGGCGGACAAACTTGCCGAAGAAGGTTTTGTCGTTCTAGCACCCGACTTGTTCTGGAGACTTCAACCCCATGCCAATTTCGGTTATGAAGGACAGGATAAAGAAAAGGCTTTTGCCTTGATGCAAAAATTCGATGAGAAACTAGGTCTGCTAGATTTGAAAGCCGCAAGCGGCGTTTTGAGATATCATTCAGCGTGCACGGGTCGTATGGCTTCCATGGGTTTTTGCCTCGGGGGAAAACTGGCATTCAGATTGGCAGCACACACCAATTTGAACTGCGCCGTTTCCTATTACCCTGGTGGAATCGATGCCTGTCTCGACGAAGCAAACAATATCAAGTGTAAGACCATTTTGCATTTTGGAGTCGAAGACCAGCTCATTCCAGAGTCCGTGCGCGATAAAGTGAAAGCTGACCTTTCTCAGTACAAGAATTTCACCGTGTATGAATACGAAAACGTCGGACACGGTTTTAACTGCGACGAGCGCGCCTCCTATAACAAAGATGCCGCAGACTTGGCTTATAAGCGGAGTCTGGAAGTTTTAAAAGGCGAACTGGGACTTTAATCGAGTTGCCAGATCCGGCAAGGAGCACTACCATTAATACCAGCAACATTTTGTACGTGAGCAAAAATCAGCAAAATATTTCGCTGGTGAAAGATCTGTTCGATCCATCGAAATATCAGTTCATTCCTGCATCCAGCATGTCGCTTGGTTTATTCCTCGCTCAAAAAAACTTTCCCGATTTAATTTTGTGCGAAGCCAGTCTACTCGAAGGCGATGGTTTTGGACTGCTCGAAACTTTGAAGAGCGATGAAGAACTAGCTTCGATTCCTGTGGTTTTTGTCATCGACGAATCGAATTATCTCGACTCCGACCAGATTCAAGGCGCGTCTTACCTTCTCAAACTTCCGCTTGAAGAATCGCCTGCCACCTTGAAAAGCAAACTGGAAGGTCTCATTCATTCAAGACTGTTGGATAAAAAGGACCGTCCTATTTATTCTCCGGAATAACGAAAACTTCTGGTTGTAATTCTTGTTTATCGTAATCGAATCCACGTCCTTGCAAAACCAAAATTTGATTAGTGCTTAACTTCAAGCTTTGATGCTGCTTGCGTGGAGTGGAGAGATGACCGACCATTCGACTTTTGTTCGTTTTCAAATCGAACAGTTCAACTTCGTCCTGGTCGCCATTTCGCGTGCCACCACCAGTAATGGCGACGACCCCAGGAGTAAGTTCCACCATTGCATGTTCGTATCGAGGAAAAACCAGATTACCCACCGTGCTTACGACATTTTTTCTCGGGTCCAGAATCTGAACCAGACCAACTTCTTGAGGTCTTGCAGTGGATCCCCCAGTCACAAGCACTCGTCCGTCGGACAAAACGAGCGTTTGGTGCTTGATACTCTCGCCTGCAAGGTCGGGCCCTTTATTCAACTTCTTTGTTACAGGGTCGAAAAACCAGGTTTGGCGACTGTAAGTGTTATTTTTGCCTACCCCGCCCGAAAGCCAAATTCTTCCGTCCCTAAGCAGTGTAATTTCTGGAACGAGAACTCCGTCGGGCAATTTGGGATAAACTAAGGCAGCCTCAAGAGTTTTCTGGGCGTTTTTTGGGATTGAATCAGGCAAAACACCGATAAATTCGCCTTTGTAGAGCACTCTGTCATTTTGAATCTCGACATCTAAATTTTTTTGACTCTCAGGACTGCTCTGACTTTGGTCAACAGACCTTTCTTGCTTGCTGCAGCCATGACCGCTGGCAAAAATCACTAGCCCGGACAGCGTAGCAAATACCAGAGTCCTGGCTAATCTACTTTTTAATCTAAACTCTGAAAGCACAATCTAGTTCCAAGACGGATCACTTTTAATTTAGAACAGAATATCAAATTCCTAATTGAACCTTTTATCTGGGTATAGTGAATCTAGAAGCTTAAAAGGGGACAGTCATGAGCCGGCCAAGCCAGATAGACAAGATTGAGCTCATAGACGAGAGTCTGGCGAACGATCTCGCCGCATATGGAAAACGTTACCGAGAAAGAACTTTAAAAATCGCCATCTGGTTCGTTGTTCTCGGCTCGATTACAGGCGGGCTTTTGAGTTCGCTCATTCCCATAAAGCTGTTCGTTTCTCTCATAGTCGGCAATTTACTTCTCGGTTGGGCATATTGCCACTATTTGACCATTTTGCTTGAAAAGCAATTTCAAAATCGTAACTTTAATTCACTGTCCTCGAATCTGGATAGAGCCATCTTGTGGTCAAGCATCTTTTATCCGATTACCTTTTTCGAACTAAGCTCTTGCTACCTTCTGCAAATCAAATTGCTTCTCATCCAGGGACGTTGTGTCGAATTAGAGGCGCTTGCTCGGATGGCTTGGGCTTCTCAACAAAATGAAGCGATATCGGTTGGATTTCCGAAAAACAGTTTACTCGCCAATACCCTTGCCTGTTCGTATCTGGGGCAACGTCGTGACATACAAGCAGTTCCAATTCTCGAAAATTTGCTGCGAGCGGAAAAACGCAAAGAAATCATCAGAGTTCTTGCCGTTAATCTCGCCTTGTGTCATATCCGTTTGAAAGAATTCGAAAAAGCTCAAAAAGTGCTGGAAAAACACGAGAAATCTCTGGATAAAAGTCCAGACATGGTCCAAGCTCGACTCAATTTGATTCAAGCTTGTATAAACACTCAAAAAGAAAAATATGACCTTGCTACCGAACAAATTAAGCAAGCTCTAGTTGAAGGTAAAAGTGCCAAAGAGTCCATAGAATTCATGGCTCAGTGCCAGGCGGTGCTAGGCCGCATCCGCTTTGGTCAGGGGAGAGGGGAAGAAGGCGAACTCCACTTCAAGACCGCTATAGATATGATCAAAACTAATGCTAATCCAGATTATTTAACCCTGGCTCAGATTTTAGAAGAACACGCATGGTGCCTGGAGCAAAATGGTCAACACGATGAAAGCGAGGCAATAAAAGCAGAATCACGTCACTGCGAATCTTTATATCTTGAGCGAGAACTATCCAAAATCGACTCTATTAAGACGCGCATCTCTCAGAAGAAACCGACTCTGATGCTAACCCACATCATCAATAAAAGTTAGTTTTTCGCATACAAAAAAAATAAACCGATATCGGTTGGAGAAAAAAAATAGAAAGTAACGTCGGACAAAAATTGGAAAATCTCGAGCTAGTCGATGCGCAATTCGCTTACGACCTGGCGGCTTTCGGTCAATCGCAGTTTTCGTACAAAATCAAATCCGGCGCTGTAGCCTTTGGTTCGGGCGCTTTTGTTGGATTTCTTTTTGCGTTCATGGACCAGAACATGGTTCTGTTTGACCTTAGCGTCTTCTTCATTTTGCTCAGTATTGCGTACACGACTAATCTGTCAATGTCACTTGTTAAAACGTTCAGTTTGCACGACTATGATCAGGTCTGGAGAGAATTCAACAAAGCACTTTTCTGGTGCAAAGCGTGGGCTCCATTTAGCTATCTACAGTTAAAACTGGTCACTCTGGTTCAAAACGAGACACTTATAAATCAGGGACGTTTTGCCGAGTTGGAAGCAGTCACGAGAGTTCAATGGGCATTAGACGAGCGAGAAGCTTTAGGCCGGGGCGTTCCCAGAAAAGTTGAATTAGCAAATGTACTTGCAATTTCGTTGATGGGGCAAAGAAAATTCGATCAAGCCTTAGAAATTTTGGAGCAACTTAGCAAGACCACCAAGAAAAATTACTTGCACAGAGGCATTTTGCATAGCCTTGCGTATTGCTATATGGAGCTTGGCCAGGATGAAAAAGCAAATAAAATACTTGAAGACAACGAAGAAATCATGAATGCAAAACCAGCTCTGAATGGCACTCTCTACCAGGACCTGGTGCGCGTACGACTGGAATTGCTCAGAAAAAATATCGACTCGGCTCAAGAAAGATTGACTGCACTGAGCACTTATTCTAGAAACGCAAAAGTTTCACCTGAGTTTAGAGCGCATTATTTTAGGACTCTTTCGTTATTGCGAGAAATGCAAGATCGCAAGGAAGAAGCCGAATTACATCTTCAAACAGCAATCGATATCATAAGATCGGCACCATCACTCAATTTTCTTTCTTTGTCCGAAACATATAGAGAATACGCTCGTTTCCTCGAGCGCAGCGGCAATGAAGAACTCGCACTTTGCATGGCAAATCAAAGTGCCGATTTTGAAAATGACTACTTGCAAAAGCAGTTGGCAAGACTGGATGATATTCGTCGTCTGATTGCCCGAAAATCTAGACATCCAATTAGCATGGTACGGTTGCTTTGCGAGTCTGCTTGAATGTCGCACCAAACAATAGGTAATTTAGCTGCAGACACTCGTATTAATATCGAGGAATCTCTCAATGCTATTGTCGAAAACGTAGAAGCCGTGCTTCTCATCTTGCCCGAGACCCATGTTGCTCCTTTGTGGAAAAACAAGGTTCAGCAAGAATTCGGTCTTGTTCGTCAATCTCTCACTTCGATTATGAATAACGTCAGAACCATGGATCAATACTTCATGGATTTTCTGAATTTCGAAGATCCAAGTGTCGCACGCGATTTGACTCAGTTATCCGTACAAGTCAACACTGATCTCAGAGAATCTTTGACTCGTCTGACTTATCTTGTAGATTCTCTGGCTGTCATTCCCGAAGAAGAATCCACCCTCCCACTTGTCGTAACCAGCGCGTCAAGCAAGATTCTGATGGCAGAAGAGCGCTTCAATCAAGCGTTGAGCGACATGTCCAATCTTGTGTCTGAGCTATTCAAACTGACTCAACCAGACGGAATCGAACAAGAATAATTAAATAGAACAGGCAAGATAGATTGCCACTTCCTCAGAAGATTCGCTATGCGTGCCTTTGTACAAGCTCGTGTCTAAACCGCACAGATTGAAACCAAGCTTCTGATACATCTGAATAGCTGGATAATTGACATTATTGGTTTCCACCCAGATTAAGCTCGCGCCGATTATTTTTCCGGTTCTTTTTAGATGGTCAATCAAAGAAACTCCGACACCTTTCTTTCGATGTTTTGGATCAACATAAAAATGCCAGATGCAAAGTCTCTTATTCCAATTTTTGTACGAATAGGCAAGATAGCCAAGCAACTCGTCGCCTTGCCTGGCTAAAAGAATGCGGTCCCATTCTTTTTCCGTTGAATCTATATCGAGCTCATAGCCTTTCTTCAAGGGCGTTTCGAGCACATGAGGCACTAGCTTGAAAGAATTAGACGCAACTTCGACATCGAAAACCATGTCGGTCGTAAAACTAGTATCCAGCGGCAAAAGAAGCTCCTTTAACAGTGTCGTGTCAAAAGGGGCGTTTACTTCGCTAATTTCGATTTTTGTGGTCTGCATCGCCTCATTATATAAAATAAACCGATATCGGTTCGGTATAATCGTTAGATCCTTAAAGCGTTTTTCGAGGCGATTTTCACCCATGCCCAAAATAGTTCGATTTCATGAATTCGGCGATGCATCTGTATTAAAACTGGACGAAATGCCTTTGCCTGAGCCTAAAAGTGGCGAAGTCCGCATTCAAGTCAAAGCATTGGGGCTCAATCGCGCCGAAGTATTTTTCAGAGAAGGGCTTTATCTTGAAAGACCCCAAAATCTGCCCAGTCTCATTGGATACGAAGCTTCGGGCATAGTGGACGGACTCGGACCAGATGTGACTGGCTTCAAAGTCGGGGACAAAGTCAGTTCGATACCAGCTTTTTCAATGACTCAATACGGTGTATATGGCGAATACGCCATCATTCCTGCAAGAGCCCTTGCACATTATCCAGACCACCTTTCGTTTGAAGAGGCAACATCAATCTGGATGCAGTACCTGACCGCATACGGCGCACTTGTAGACATCGCCCAGATAAAAGAAGGCGATTATGTGCTCATTAGCGCCGCAAGTTCGAGCGTCGGACTAGCTGCAATCGAAATTTGTCTTTTTCACAAAGCAATTCCAATTGCCACCACGCGCACGAGCGTTAAAAAGAATCAGCTTCTAGAAGCCGGAGCCTATGCTGTAGTAGTGACAGACGAACAAGACCTTGCCGAAGAAGTGAATAAAATCACCGAGGGCAAAGGCGTCAATTATGTCTTCGATCCGGTGGCTGGCAAATTCTTGAAAGAATGCGCCAAAGCCACTGCCCATGGTGGCACTATATTCGAGTATGGCGCACTGAGCAAACAGCCGTGCCTTTTCCCTTTATTCGAATCATTGCAAAAGGGCTTGATTGTAAGGGGATACACTCTATTTGAAATCACCTCGGATCCTAATAGAATGAACAATGGCAAGAAATACGTTTATGACCGTCTGCAAGAAAAAACATTCAAACCGATAATTGACAAAACTTTTAAACTTTCCAATATCCAAGAAGCGCACAAACACATGGAATCTAACACCCAAACTGGAAAAATCGTCGTAACAGTATGACGATATGAAATATAACGATAACGGTATAACTGAATGAGTGAGAAAAAATCGGTCGTTCTGGTAGTTGAAGATTATTCTGTAGAACAGCGTTTGTTGCAGATCTTGATTGAAGAAATCGGTCTTGAGGCGACAGTCGTGGACAATGGCAAAGCAGCGCTTCAGGCGTTAGATAATGACGCCGACCTTTATTCGCTTATTTTGATGGACGTTGCAATGGCGGGCATGAACGGGCTTGAATGTACAAAATCTATTAGAGAGCGCGAGCAAGCAAGAGAGCCATACAAACGAATCCCCATAATCGGCGTCACCGCCTGTGTGCTTGAAGGCGACCAGCAAGCTTGCCTGGATGCCGGCATGGACGATTATTTAAGCAAGCCTTTTAAGCTTGAGCAATTCAGCGCAATAATCAATAAGTGGATGCTTGCCCAGGCTTGATATACTAATCGTCCAGTTTTTCACAAGGACGAGGATTGAGCATGCAAAGCACCGCAGCCAAAATAAAAACCGACTATCTTGACTACAAATCAGGCGCTGATACTTTCGAAGGTTTTGTCGCCTATGACGAAAGTAAAAGTCAAAAACGCCCCGCAGTCGTGATCTGTCACGCCTGGGCAGGTCAAATGGACGCCGAGCGCGAAATTGCTCAAAACCTCGCCGAGCTTGGCTATTTGGGCTTTGCAGCCGACGTATACGGCAAAGGCGTGCGCGGAGATGTCCAGGGCGACAACTCCAACTTGATGATGCCATTGCTCGAAAACAGAAGCATGCTCAAACAACGCCTGCTCGATTCGATAAAAGCAGCAGCAGAGCACCCACTGAGCGAATCGAACAAAGTAGCCGCAATCGGGTATTGTTTTGGCGGATTGTGCGTGCTCGACCTGGCTCGCGCCAACGCTCCGGTTCAAGGCGTGGTGAGCTTCCATGGTCTCTTTTCTCCACCCGACTGGAAAATCGAAAAACAAATCAAGCCCAAAATCCTCATCCTGCACGGCTGGGACGACCCCATGGCTACACCGCAAAACGTGCTTGAAGTATCGAGCGAACTGTCCGCAAGCAATGCCGACTGGCAATTGCACGGCTATGGCGGCGCGATGCACGCATTCACCAATCCTGCAGCTAATAATAAAGACCGCGGCACGGTCTACAACGAAACTGCAGCAAAACGCTCATGGCAGGCGATGGAGAATTTCTTGACCGAAATTTTCTAAGGCGCATATTGCGAGAATTTTGCGAAGCAATTAGTTAGCAACTAATTCCGCAAGCATGGCCAGATGCCCATGCCCACTGGAAGTTGTAACCGCCAAGCCAGCCTGTAACGTCCACAACTTCGCCAATAAAATAAAGACCCGGGACTTTTTTAGTTTCCATGGTCTTGGACGAAAGCTCGTCTGTGTCCACGCCTCCGCGGGTAACCTCGGCTTTTCTATAACCCACAGTGCTCGATGGAAAAACCTGCCAGGAATTCAAAACCTGTGCCAATTTTTTCAATTGCGGCTCGTTTAGTGTGTTTATGGGTCCTTGAATCTTATTTACTTGGGCGAATTTTTCGGCAAATCGTTTAGTCAATTTGGTAGCAAGAACATTTTTGATATCGACTTTCGACCCTTCTTTTTTGACCGAAAGCAAAAACTCGTAAGCGTCTAAATCGGGCATCAAATCTAGAGTTAGAGGCATTCCAGATTGCCAGTAAAGCGAAGTCTGCAAACTGGCAGGACCGCTAAGTCCATTATGCGTAAACAAAATATTTTCTCTGAAACTTGCATCGCCACATGTTGCATTCACATCAAGCGAAGCTCCAGAAAGCTCGCCCCAAATTGCAAGATCGGGCTTGGCAAAATTGAATCCATCAAGTGCGGGATCGGTTTTGACCAGTTTGAGACCAAATTGCTTAGCAATATCATAACCAAATCCGGTGGCACCAATTTGTGGAATAGACAACCCGCCGGTAGCTATCACAAGCGACTCACAGCCAAATTCGCCCCGCGAAGTCTTGAGCACAAAACTTTCTTTTTTGCTAACAGACAAAATAGAGCAATCCATGAAAATTTCGGCTTGTGCTTTTTTGCATTCGTCGACTAACATGGTCACAATGCTTTGCGCAGAGCCATCGCAAAAGAGTTGTCCCAATTTTTTCTCGTGGTACGAAATACGGTGTCGCTCAACCATCTCGATAAAATCATCTGGCGTGTATCTAGATAACGCAGACTTGGCAAAATGCTCATTTTTACAAACATAGTTTGCAGGACCAGCATTGATATTGGTGAAATTGCATCTTCCACCGCCCGAAATCAGAATCTTGCGTCCAATTTTTTGACTATGATCAAGAAGCGCTACGCGCCTGCCGCGACGTGCCGCATGAATAGCGCACATCATCCCCGCTCCACCAGCGCCAATAATGATTACGTCAAAGACTTGCAAACGAAACCGCTTTCAATTGCTTTCAATCGCTACCAATACTTCTAAAAATCGCGCTCGTAAGGACCGGTTCTGTCTTTCCAACCAAGTACCTTGCGCGTCCAGAACAAATAGACTTTCTTGCCAGTAGCCATCCAGATTCTGGTCGGCAGACTCTTCTTATTCAAAATCTTGCGCTCAGAAGCCGAAACAGGATAATAGTCACGTTTATGTTTCAGGATATGGCGCAAATCTTCACGGCACAAAGTCAAAAAGAGCTTGTTGTGAATATCCTTAAAACAAAGCGCCAGCTGGAAATCGACCAGCACAGGTTTGCCATCTGAAGTCCGCACGAGCCAGTTGGCTTGTTTAGCCAGGTCGTTATTGCACACGCCAAAACGACGCATTTTGCGAATTAGCTCCATACCATCCTGGTAGAACTGACGAGGCATCGCCTCTTTGTCCATGCGATAAAGCACTTCGGCATCGATAAAGCTTCTGACATGAAAATCGGGGTCGACTGCAAGCAATTGCGGCACCTGACCAGCACACGCAAGCGGTCCGAGCTTGCGCAGAGCGCGCTTCTCGTTATTTGCAAGAATTAGCGCCAGCGGACGCAGCCAGGCGGTCTTTGTGTAGCGGCGACGAATAGCAGGCGTATCTCCCTGCGCATTTACCCAGTGACCAATCTCGATGCAGCCAAAAGCATCGCTTTTGAGCATCTTCTCGACTTCGAATTTACCGAAGGCATTGGCTTGTGGCTTTGCTTTGTAGCAAGCTGAACGCATAAATTAGACCCGATTAACCCAAGTAGTCATGCGCTGCAAGTATACAACTATTCGCCGGTTGAGGCTTTTTGGCTGAAGCAGGTCTAAGCTAAGAAATTACATCTATTTAGAACGCGCCTTGTTCAATTGCTTGATGATGCTCTGAGTGTCTTCGACAACTCCGGTCAACCTGGTAAAATCGCGGCATGGACCGCAAAAATATCCTCGAAAATTCTAAGCGTGTGGTGGTAAAACTGGGCACCGCGGTTCTTATGGCAGAAGAAGGCGGGCTTGCGATGAGCCGCTTCTATTCTTTTGTCGAAGGTCTCTCACGTCTCAAAAAAAGCGGCCGCGACGTCTTGCTTGTGACCTCTGGCGCAATTGGACTGGGCAAACAAAAACTGGGACTAACATCAACGCCTAAATTGCTACCCCAAAAACAGGCTTGTGCAGCGGTTGGGCAGGGTCGTTTAATGGCACTGTATTCTGAAGCATTCGAACGCCAGGGACTCGTAGCAGCACAAATACTGCTCACCGAAGAAGATATTTCCAGTCGCAAAAGATACTTGAATCTGCGCAGCACAATCTTTGAGCTACTATCGATGGGCGTAATACCAGTCATAAATGAAAATGACACAGTATCTACGGCCGAACTCGAACCAATAAAAGATGGTGCCGAAGTCAAAGTCAATTTTGGCGACAACGACAAATTGTCTGCACTGGTGGCAAGCAAAATCGACGCCGACTTACTAATGATCCTGACCGATGTAGAGGGTCTTTTCACCGCCGATCCTAGTACAAACAAAGACGCCAAATTAATAAGTGTCGTCGAAAAATTCACTGCCGAAATTGACGATTTAGCAGAAGAAAAACAAACTGCAAATAAATCAAAACCTGGTAGAGGCGGCATCAAAAGCAAACTCGCCGCAGCTAAAATTGCGACTCAATCTGGATGCAATGTCATTATTGCCGGCGGCAAAATCCCAGATGTAATAGACCAGATTTTTCAAAACAAAGACCTTGGCACCATGTTTTTGTCTGGCGCAGACGGCAGCCATAAACAAAAATCAAATTCAAAATCGCGCTGGATTGCTTTTGCCACCACAGTAAAAGCATCGCTCGTCGTCAACCAAGGCGCCAAAGACGCGCTTCAGAAGCGCAAAGCAAGCCTCCTGCCTGCAGGCATCGTAAACGTGCTAGGCTCATTCGAGCGTGGCGACGTAGTAAGCATCACAGACGAAACTGGAGCAGAATTTGCACGCGGAATGGTAAATTACTCGAGCAAAGAAGCTCAGAAACTGGTCGGCATGCACTCCGACAAAATTGACACAGTAATTGAAAATCGCAATTACGATGCCATGGTCACAAGAGATAATCTGGCTTTTTTGGAAGTCTAATTCAGAGGTGTTATGCCGGTCGAAGAAATCGCCAATCTAGCTCAGAAAGCCAAACTCGCTTCAAGCAAAATTGCCGCCTTAAAGGACGAAAAGCGCAGCAAAGCTCTATGCGAATACGCTTTAGAAATAGAAAAAAATCAAGAAAAAATTTTAGAAGCAAATAAAAAAGACCTGGAAAATGCCAAAGCACAATCCATCTCAAAAGCCCTTCTAGACAGGCTCAAGCTCGACGAATCAAAATTGAATTCGGTCATAACCGGCATAAATCAAATTGCAAAAATGCCAGATCCTTTAGGCAAAATCGAACTGGCACGCGAACTTGATCACGGGCTAGAACTTTTTCGTATCACCTGCCCAATTGGGCTAATTGGAGTTGTATTCGAATCGCGTCCCGACGCTCTTCCGCAGATAGCCTCGCTTTGCCTTAAAAGCGGCAATGGAATTATTTTGAAAGGTGGTTCGGAGGCAGAACATTCGAACAAAATATTATTCGATTGCTTTATAAAAGCATGTAAAAAAACAGGCATCAATACAGACGCTTTTGCGCTGCTTGAATCGCGCTCGCAATTTACCGAATTACTAAAAGCAGACGAATATGTCGATTTGATTATCCCTCGCGGCTCAAACGAGCTTGTGCGCTCCATTCAAGCAAATACCAATATAACCGTGCTGGGTCATGCCGATGGTGTGTGTCATATCTACATAGATTCATCTGCCGATTTCGACAAGATAGCTCAAATAGTTGTCGATGCAAAAGTGCAGTATCCAGCAGCATGCAATGCGGCTGAGACAGTGTTGATACACAAAGACATTGCACCGCAGGTTGTGACCGGTTTGTGCCACGCACTGAAAAAACGAAATGTCGAAATTAGATGCGACAAAAATACAAAAGCTTTCTTGCCGCCAGATTTAGATGCTCAAATCACCGATGAATGGCACACCGAATATGGTGACCTGACTATCGCTGTAAAAATAGTAAATGATATGGACGAAGCAATCGAGCACATAAATAAATTTGGCTCGGGGCATACTGAGTGCATGATTGCAGAAGACAGAGACGCCTTCGAAAAGTTTTTTACTGAAGTAAACTCTGCTGGAATTTATCTAAATGCATCTACTCGTTTTGCAGATGGATTTCGTTATGGTTTTGGAGCCGAAGTTGGCATAAGCACTTCGAACATGCACCCACGAGGTCCGGTGGGCATCGAAGGATTGGTCACTTACAAATACAAATTAATTGGAAATGGGCAGATAGTTTCTGATTATGTTGGAGCGGACGCAAGGAAATTTACACATAATACGAAAACTTTTGAGGATGCAAGATAAACCTCCGAGGAGGCTTGACAAACCAGCCTTATACGTATAATGATACGTATAAGGGCCAAAAGAGGAAAGTATTGTACCGATGAGCTACAAAGGCAAGATCACAACAGTCGGAACGTCTGAGGCAATTCGCTTGGATAAAGACCTCTTCAAACAAAACCCCGAATTCAAACAAGCAGCTGAAGTAAAGGCAGACATCATAGGACCGGGAATGATGCTTATTACTGTGACAAACAATTCTAATCTCGATAGCGAAGACGATCCGATTGTAAGCGCCTTCCTGGCTTTTCTGACCAATGACATAACCAAGAATCCTGCTGCCATTACCCCGCTCGATGCCAGTGCAATAGCACAAGCCAAGGCACTGACTGCTGGAATGACCGTCACCGACGACGACATCGAATAAATAAAAATGGAAGTAAACGGTTGGCGCTTGTTTCAGCATCCGCTGTTCAAAGCCGAATACGAAAAGTTGCTCACACAAGCAGAGAAAGTTAGAAGAGAGCAGCCGGATACCTACCAAAACCATAAAACCGTAAAACTCTTAGCACGCATAACCGACCTGATTACAAAAGAAATTCCAGAGGACCCTGGGCATGACTGCTGGAATCAAGGCAGCAACACGCTAGGCACAGACCATAGACATTGGAAGCGCGCTAAGTTCGGCAAAGATCGCAGGTACAGACTGTTCTTCCGCTACGATGCAAAATCCAAGGAAAGTCCTCCTGGAAAAGGCAAAGCTATAATTTACGTGTGGGTCAATGACGAAAAAACCTTGCGCAAGGATGGCGACAAGAACGATCCATATGCGATTTTTGCACGCGGACTTAGAAGAGGCCAACCGCCTGATTCATTTGACGCTCTGTTGAGTGAATCAGAGACTATCGATGTGCCGTTACCTGATTCGGCAGAATAGCTAAAAGCACCATTCCAAGCCCCACGCACTTGCCAACCGGTCGTACTTGTAATACACTTAATACATCTAGGACAGGACAATATTTTGAGTACCTCAATACGATTTTCACCAGAAATTGAAAAACGCCTCGACAGACTCGCCAAAGAAACAGGGCGAGCCAAAAGCTTTTATATTAAACAAATGGTTGAAGACAATATCGACGACATTGAAGACTGCTATCTGGCAGAGTCAGTTCTGGAGCGCATCCGCGCAGGCAAAGAAAAAGTACACAACAGCGCATCTGTGAGAAAAGAGCTTGGTCTGGACGATTAAGTATTCTGATACCGCCCTAAAAGAGTTAAAGAAGCTGGACAAGAGCACGGGCAGGGAAATAGTCGACTATTTAGACAAAAAAATAGCCTCACTAGAAGATGCAACGACGGCTGGAAAAGGGCTTACCGGAAGACTTGCGAATTTGAGGCGTTACCGAGTGCGTAACATGAGAGTAGTTTGCCACATCGACAAAAGCGAGGTCACGGTCCTGGTTTTGCGCATCGCACACCGCAGCAAAGTATACGACGACGAAGTGCAGATTGCCGAAAAAGCAGCTGAAGACATCGCTGAATTCAAAAAAGAAAGCAAGAGAACGTGAGATACAAAATCTTGGCCTCAAAACCCTGCTTAAGGTCCGGGCGGAAATTATACTAGGACTTCACGCTCAATGTCCGTGGGGCGCCGAGCCGTTGCATTTTCCAGCGTTAATCACAGCATCCTGCTTGAATTTCACAAATCCTTTCTGCAATTCTCCAAAGACAAACGAGCCGCTTACTGCCAAAAAAAGAACAATAAAAGCTATTGCGATTCGTGCCATGAATCTTGAGCCCAAGAAGAATTACAAGCCGTGACGCGCTTCAGTCCCAAACTGGTGAGAATCTCTTCTGCATCTTTTCGCAAATCATCGCGGACCATTAGGTAGTCTTTTGAATAAGTGGACACAATTAAAATGTTGTGTCCTTTTGCTGCAAATGCCGAACTCACAGTAGCTAGAAAACCGACCGAATAAAAGGGAATCGAAACATTCAAGGCAATCAGACAATAATCGTCTTTATTACGCTCAATCAGATCGAGCTTATCCAGATTCCCTTGGCGAGTAACTACAGTGATTTCATCAGCGTCTTTAGCGACAAGAAAGTGCTCGTCTTTGCATGGCATGCTATTTACTTTAGTATAGATGTAGACCCCAGGCTCGATTACAAAAGTACTGTTCGAGAGTATTTCCTGTGTTTCGCTAGATAGTTGATTTTGCATTTTGAGACCTATCAAAACGGTAGCGCAGACCCTATTATACGATAATCGCCGAATATCGAACTACTCATTTCGACAGTGCCACTATATGCGGTGCTTAAATAAGTCAAAAAAAAAGAAACGAAAATTGGAAGGGTCCAAACGGACACGCACTATAAGCTTAACGTTCCAAGATTTAAATATAATGATGACCATGCAAGCATTCCAGCCGGGTCATTGGAATAAGGCACGAATTCTTCTAATCCCTCAGAATAATTGTCCAGCTTTTCTTGATAATTTCGAATTAAATGACTATGTCGCCGCAAATAATTTTGTGCCACCACTCTTGCGGAATTTTCGTCTGAAAAGTAATGAACGAAGTTGATGATATTGTTTATTTCCATTGGGAAAATATCCTCATATAACAACTTTTCTACAGCGGCTTTCGGATTACTAAAAATTTGAACAAGTGGTAGAGCTTTCTTTTCAATATGTTCGAAAATATTCTCAAGTAAAAATGGTCTTTGTGAAGGGTCAACAAGATTCCACTCCAGCCATGTTTCCGGTTGTGACATAGAACCTAACTGACCTGCTATTATCTGATCACTATTCCATGGAACTTGGTGCTTTTCTCCCCAAATATTCATTCCTTTTGAAGTTATCCAAAAATAAGGACTGAAATAAACCATTTCGTTTTTCTTATTAATTTTTGGTTTTGATTGAAACGTAAATCTAAAAGTGATTTCTTCATCTAGCTTTTCGCATGAAGTATTTTTAGCTATGTACTTAAAATTAGCTTTTTCCTTTAGCGCAGCTCCAAGTAGGCTGCATGAATGTCTAAATATTTTGTCGGGTTCTTCATGATCAAAGTCGCTTACCTTATTTTTGAAAAATTCTCTAAGGTTTGCCGTTGTCATGCAAAAGTTCACCAATTACGAAAGTCGAGAGCCAATTTTAAACCAGCTCTCGACCATGATATCTTAACTAAATGGCATGAAGATCCACATTGCTACTTTATGTCACGTAAGAACTTTATTCTGATTAAGCGAAGCTCAGTATTTTGACTAGTAATGGACCGACCCGTTGTCATTCTTCTTACTGGACTTTGTAGAATTACTTGCGAAGGATGGTTGAACGCTTCATTTTGTCCTGGACGCAGTTTAGATGTATTCAGTTTAATTTCTGCCAAAACGTTTTTGCCGCTTGGATTGGTATTCCTATAAAACTTGTCAAAGACAGCTTTCATGTTGTTAGTAGTTACTTTCGAGAGCGTTGCAGGAACGCCATCTTTTTTCTTTAGTGAAGATGCCTTAAAACAGTATGAGGGTGAACTAGAAAGTCAGCGTTTCAAATGCCAAACGTTAGAATACGAAATCCAGAGACAGAAAAATACTGGCGAAGAGTGCTGCTTGAATGGGAGGAAAGTAGACTTACACAAGCCGAATTTTGCAGAAAAAAGAATATCCGACCTTCGACTTTTAATCACTGGAAAATTGAAATCGCAAAAAGAGATTTAGAAAAAAAGTCTCGGGCTGAAAAAAGAGTAGCAACGGCAAAGCCACTAGCAAGCCCAAGCTTGTTCATTCCAGTCGTGACTAAGGATTCTGAAAAAATTAAGTCCGGGAATAATGAAACTTCAGAAAGGGAGTCCAACACAATGCAAATAGTTTTTGCTGGTGGAAAGTTTTCTTTGCATCTTGATGCGAAAACTGATCGGGATTTGCTGCGTCGCATCGTCACTACACTCGTGGACATCAAATGTTAATCACTCCAAATGCCGTAAAAGTTTTTCTCTGCGTACAGCCAGCCGATATGCGCTGCAGCTTCAGCGCTCTGTCTGGACTAGTTCGTTCTCAAATGGGAGAGGATCCTCTTTCT